>NZ_JAYRLK010000003.1:0-289206 GCF_041905325.1 Thermomonas sp.
ATTTCTACACGACCGACAAGAACAAGAAGAACACCCCGAACAAGATGGAGGTCAGCAAGTACGACCCCGTCGTTCGCAAGCACGTGATGTACAAGGAAGGCAAGATCAAGTGATGCCCCGGCTGCACGCGTGCCGTGCAGCCGCATCCCGTCGCAGGCATTCCACGAAAAACCCGCCGCAAGGCGGGTTTTTCGTGACCGGGGCCCGGCCATTACGCGGTTACTTCGCTTCCGGCAGCCGACCGGAGAACACCAGCACGTCGCCGGCCGCGTCGGTCAACGTCAGGCTGGGGCTGTCGCCTTCGCCAAACCGCATGCCCAGCCGCCCTTGCAGGCGTTTGCCCACCTCCCGGTCCAATGCCATCAGCGCCGCGTCCGGGCACGCCATCAGGGTGGTGGCCATGGGCTCGATGTCCAGCGTGTCGGCGGTGGCGGTCTGGTGTGCACTGAGGGTGTTGCAGGCATTGCCCACCGACACCATGGAAGCATTGAAATCCAGCTGCAGCGGCTTGTCGGCGCGCACGAACAGGGCGTCGATGCGCTTGCCGGCGGCATCGCGGGCGTCCTGCAGCAGCCAATGGTGGCGGGTCAGGGTCAAGACCGCCTGCAACGACCCGGGCGCTGCCGCCTGCGGAGCTTGCAGCACCTCCTGTACAGGGGCCGGCGCGGTTGCCGGCGGCACGGCGGGCGCCGTCTGCACGCGTGCGCCACAGGCCGCCAACGGCAGGGCCAGCATCGAGTAAGCGACCAGCATGCGCATGCATTGCCTCCGTTGCGATGACGATGAGGGGCCGCTCAACGGCCCGCCGGCAGCCACAGCAGCAGCGCCATGCCCAGCACGACGCGATACACCGCGAACGCGGTGAAACGGTGGCTCTGGATATAGCGGAGCAACCATTTGACCGCCACGAAGGCGGTGATGGCGGAGGCCACGAAAGCCACGCCCAGCGCCGCCCAGTCCTCACTGCCGATGCCGCCGCCCTTGCACAATTTCAGAAGCTCGTAGCCGGTGGCGGCAAACATGGTGGGAATACCCACCACGAAGGCGAATTCGGTGGCCGCTGCGCGGCTGGTGGTGCCGGCCAGCAGCGCCACGAAGATGGTGGCGGCACTGCGCGAGGTGCCGGGGAACACACCGGCCACCACCTGCGCCACACCGACCAGGATCGCCACCGTCCAGCCGATCGCGACACGCTCGCCGTCGCGTGCGGCGCGGCGGGCCGCCAGCCATTCGGCACCGACCATCCACAGCGCACCGATGACCAGGGCCCATGCCACCGGACGGATGTCATCCGGCAACTCCCACCCCAGCTTCTTGACCAGCAGGCCCAGCACGGCGGTCACCGCGAAGGCGGCCACCAGCTTGAACGCATAATCGCGCGACTGCGCCGGCGTCGTGCTGATCCCCAGCGGGTCGAACGCGGCAGGGGCGTCGCGGCCAACGAACGCCAGCAGCATGCCCCACAACCGCCGCCAGTAGATCAGCACCACCGCGAGGATGGCACCGGCCTGGATGGCGATGTTGAACAACTCGCTGCGCGCGCCCAGCCAGTGCTCGGCGATCAACAGGTGGCCGGTACTGGAGATCGGCAGGAATTCGGTGATGCCTTCGATGATGCCCAGCAGCAGGGCGGCAAGCAGGTCGGACATGGGCCGTGGGAGACTCGTGGGCTGGGAAAGACCGTCCGGCCTCGGCAAGGCGGGCGGCGCGCAAGCGGGCAGGATACCCGAGATTGCATTGCCTCATGATGGTGCAATCTGCACCACAAATTGCACCAATTTCGTGCTGATTTCATCGCGCCCCTCTGAACTATCGAATGAAATCAATGGTTTGGAGATTGGCATGGTTGATGCTAGGAAATGGCGTCTCTTCCATTCCCTGCCCGGAGCCTTGCCATGTCCCTTGCCCAGATCGAAAAGCTCATCCAGGACCACAAGATCGAATTCGTCGATCTGCGTTTCGCCGACATGCGCGGCGTGCAGCACCACGTGACCTTCCCCAAGTCGATCGTCGACGCCAGCCTGTTCGAGGACGGCAAGATGTTCGATGGCAGTTCGATCGGCGGCTGGCGCGGCATCCAGAACTCCGACATGGTGCTGCTGCCGGACCCGTCCACCGCCTTCGTCGACCCGTTCACCGCCGACCCGACGCTGGTGCTGACCTGCGACATCCTCGACCCGGCGACCATGCAGGCCTACTCGCGCGACCCGCGCGGCGTGGCGCACCGCGCCGAGGCCTACCTGAAGGCCAGCGGCATCGCCGAGCAGGGCTTCTTCGGGCCGGAGCCGGAGTTCTTCATCTTCGATTCGGTGCGCTTCGCCAACGAGATGGGCCACACCTTCTTCCAGATCGATTCCGAGGAAGCGCACTGGAATTCCGCGCGCGACTATGCGGGGGGCAACAGCGGCTACCGGCCGATGGTGAAGGGCGGCTACTTCCCGGTGGCGCCGCTGGATTCGCTGCACGACCTGCGCGCGGAGATGTGCAAGACGCTGGAAAAGGTCGGCATCGAAGTGGAAGTCCACCACCACGAAGTGGCCAACGCCGGCCAGTGCGAGATCGGCACCAAGTTCAACACGCTGGTGAAGAAAGCCGATGACCTGCTGACGATGAAGTACGTCATCAAGAACGTGGCGCACCGCAACGGCAAGACCGTCACCTTCATGCCCAAGCCGATCGTCGGCGACAACGGCAGCGGCATGCATGTGCACATGTCGCTGGCCAAGGGTGGTGCCAACCTGTTCTCGGGCGACGGCTACGGCGGCCTGAGCCAGATGGCGCTGTGGTTCATCGGCGGCATCTTCAAGCACGCCCGCGCCATCAATGCCTTCACCAATTCCAGCACCAATTCCTACAAGCGCCTGGTGCCGGGTTACGAGGCGCCGGTGATGCTGGCCTACTCGGCCTCCAACCGCTCCGCCTCCTGCCGCATCCCGTACGTGGCCAACCCGAAGGCGCGCCGCATCGAAATGCGCTTCCCCGACCCGATGAACAGCGGCTACCTGACCTTCGCGGCGCTGCTGATGGCCGGCCTGGACGGCATCAAGCACCAGATCGACCCGGGTGCGCCGTCCGACAAGGACCTGTACGACCTGCCGCCGGAAGAGGAAAAGAACTTCCCCACCGTCTGCCATTCGCTGGACCAGGCACTGGAAGCCCTCGACAAGGATCGCGAATTCCTCAAGGCCGGCGGCGTGTTCACCGACGACTTCATCGACGCCTACATCGGCCTGAAAATGAAGGAAGTCACCGCGTTCCGCGGCGCCACCCACCCGCTGGAATACCAGATGTACTACACGCTCTGAGCACCACGCGGGGCGCGGCAGGCTGATGCCCGCTCGCTCCCTCCCCGGCGGCCATCAGGCGGGCCGGGAGGGCGTACCGACGGGTGCGCCCTCCCCGCACCGCAGCCGTGGGAGAGGGGCGGGACGGGAAACATGGCCGGCACGGCCCGGAGCGCAACGCCAATGACCGGGGAGGGCACCGTTCACCAGGAGCCTGTGTCATGCGCATCCAACTGCTTCACCTGCGTCGCGGCCGTGCCGGCGACGTCTTCCGCGCCACCGCGGGGTTGCCACGATGACCGCCCTCGCAACCTTCGTGCAGGTTCCCGTCACCGGCGTCGTCGACAAGGGCGACGTGGCCTGGATGCTGACCTCGACGACGCTGGTGTTGTTGATGCTGGTGCCCGGGCTGGCGCTGTTTTACGGCGGCCTGGTGCGGGCGAAGAACATCCTCTCCGTGCTGATGCAGGTGCTGGTGGTGGCCGCATTGGCGATCGTGCTGTGGGTGGTCTATGGCTACAGCCTCGCCTTCGAGGGCGGCAATGCGGTGCTGGGCGGGGCGGGCAAGTTCCTGCTGCGCGGCGTCACCGGCGACACGCTGATCCCGACGCCCACGCCCGGCGTGGCGCTGCCGGAGCTGGTGTTCGTGGCCTTCCAGGGCGCCTTTGCCGCGATCAGCTGCGCGCTGGTGGTGGGCGCGATCGCCGAGCGCGCGAAGTTCGCCGCCGTGCTGTTGTTCACCGCACTCTGGTTCACCTTCGCCTACCTGCCGCTGGCCCACATGGTGTGGGCCGGCAACGGTTGGCTGCTGGCACAGGGGGCATTGGATTTCGCCGGCGGCACGGTGGTGCACATCAACGCCGGCGTGGCCGGACTGGTGGGGGCCTGGATGCTGGGGCCGCGGCTGGGCTTCGGGCGTGAGCGGCTGTCGCCGCACAACCTGCCACTGACCTTCGCCGGCGCCTGCCTGCTGTGGACGGGCTGGTTCGGTTTCAACGCCGGCTCCGCGCTGGCCGCCAACGGCGTGGCCGCGCTGGCGTTCGTCAACACGCTGGTGGCGGCGGCCACCGGGGTGCTGGGCTGGAGTGCCATCGAAGGCCTGTGGCGCGGGCGCGCTTCGATGCTGGGTGCCACCTCCGGTGCCGTGGCGGGGCTGGTGGCCATCACCCCGGCCTGCGGCACGGTGGGCGTGGGCGGCGCCCTCTGCATCGGTGCCTGCGGCGGCCTGACCGGGTACTGGGGCGTCAACGCGCTCAAACGCCACTTGCGCGCGGACGACTCGCTGGACGTGTTCGGCATCCACGGCGTGTGCGGCATCGTCGGCGCATTGCTGACCGCGGTGTTCAGCGCGCCCGGCTGGGGTGGCCACGGCACCGCCCACCACACGATGGGGCAACAACTGCTGGTGCAGGCGGAGGGGATCGCGGTGACCGTGGCCTGGTCAGCGACGGTGGCCCTGCTGGCTTTCCTCGTGGCCAGCAAGCTCGTCGGGCTGCGCGTGCACCACGACGACGAGCGCGCAGGCCTCGACATCACCGCGCATGGCGAAGCCGCCTACGAAACCTGAAAACGCGGTGGCGGCGGGCTCAGGGCTGCACCGGTTGCCGCGCACGCACGAAGGCCACGAACTCCTCCATCGGCAGTGCCGGCGACCAGTGGTAGCCCTGTGCGACTTCGCAGCCGAACCCCTGCAAGCGGGCCAGGGTGGCGGCATCCTCCACCCCTTCCGCCACCACTTCCAGTTCCAGGCAATGCGCCATTTCGATGATGGCGCGCACCAGGCCCTCGTCGTGGGCATTGCTGCACATCCGGCGCACGAACGACTGGTCGACCTTCAACCGATGCACGGCGTACTTGCGCAGATAGCCCAGGTTGGAATAGCCGGTCCCGAAGTCGTCGATGGCGATCTGCACGCCGCTGGCGCTCAGCCGTTGCAGGGTATCGGCCAGGTTGCGCGCATCCGCCACCAGCAGCGATTCGGTCAGCTCCAGCTCCAGCGCGGCATGCGGCAGGTCGGCAGCGGCGAGGGCGCGCTCCACCTCGCGCTCGATGTCGTCGCGGCGGAATTGCAGCGGCGACACATTCACCGCCACCCCCAACGCACCCAGCCCCTGCGCCCGCCACGCCGCGGCATCGCGGCAGGCGCGCCGCAAGACCCAGGCACCGACATCGTGGATCAACCCGCTGCGCTCGGCCACCGGGATGAAACGATTGGGCGGGATGAAGCCCAACTCCGGATGCTTCCAGCGCAACAGCGCCTCGGCGCCGATGACCCGCCCGCTGCGCAGGTCCAGCTGCGGCTGGTAGTACACCTGCAATTCGTCCTGCTCCAGCGCCACCCGCAGGCCCGAGGCCAGGTGCAGGTGTTCGATGACGCTCTGGTTCATGCTGGCATCGAAGAAGCGGAAGGTGTTGCGGCCGGCGTCCTTGGCCTGGTACATCGCCATGTCCGCGTTCTTCAGCAGCTCGTCCATGCCTTCGCCATCGCGCGGTGCCACCGCGATCCCCAGCGAGGCGGTGACCAGCACGTCCACCCCGCCCACGTTGAACGCCTGCGCCAGCTGGTGGGTGAGCTTGGCCACCACCGCGACGATCGCCTCTTCCTCCTGCAACTCGCCCAGCAGGATCAGGAATTCATCGCCCGACACCCGCGCCACCGTGTCCGACTCGCGCACGCAACCGCGCAGCGTATCGGCCACCTGGCACAACAGCACGTCGCCGGCGGCATGCCCCAGCGAATCGTTGATGGTCTTGAAGTTGTCCAGATCAAGGAACATCACCGCCACCATGCCGCCGCTGCGGCGCGCCTGCTTGAGCAGGAAGCCCAGCCGGTCCTTGGCCAGCGCACGGTTGGGCAAGCCGGTGAGGCTGTCGCGCTGGGCCAGGATCTCGATCTGCGCGTGCGATTCCTGCAACGCGCGCTTTTCCGATTGCAGTTGCTCCATCGCCAGCCCGAGGTCGCCGGCCAGCAGCCAGATGAAAAACCCGCTGGCCAGCAGGATCAGGGTCATCACCACGGCCCGCATCGTGTTGGCGGTGGTCGGCATGCTTGCAAAGACGCCGCTGGCATCGAGCAGCCACAGCGCCGCGATGGCCGCCAGCATCAGCCCCAGCAGGGCCAGGAACAGCCGCCGGGAACCGAACATGCCGGCGAACACCAGCAACGCCGGGAACGCCATCGGCGCCTCGTCGTACAAGCCCTGGCCGAACAAGGTCAGCGCGCACAAGCCCGGCAGGATGGTCCACACCATCAATGCGCTGGCCTGCTGCATGCGGCCGCGCGCGTTCCAGCGTGCCGCCACCACCAGCAGCGCGGCGATGGCCAGCTCCATGCCGGCGCTGGACAGGTGCAGGCGCAACACATTGAGCCCCCCCACCAGCGCGAAACACGCCACCAGCAGCCACAGGATCTGCCGCAGGCGCCGCTGCTGCAGCGTCAGCAACGCGTTGGTGGGCGGCATTGGCGCGTGCGGGGCAGCCATCATTCGCAATGGGGACGCCGGAACGGCTCGGCCACGCCACTGTAGACCGGGCCACAGCGCCAGGGAAGCATGGCCGGCGGGATTCGCCGAGACCCCCTGGCTTGCACTAAATTAGTGCAAATGACGCCCAGCGATGCCGCCTTGCTCGACACCCTGACGACCCCGTTGCTGCGGCTGGACGCGCAGGGCGTGGTGGCACATGCGAATGCGGCGATGGGCCGCTGGCTGGGGGTGAGCGTGCGGCGACTGGCCGGCCTGCATGCCGCCGCGCTGGAGCGCGAAGGCAGCCAGCTGGCGATGTGCCTGGCGCTGCCGGCGGAAGCGCCGGTGCGGCTGCGCCGGGTGGGCCTGGCACTGCCGGGCAGCGAGGCCCTGCGCTTCGCCGACCTGTGGCTGGCAACGGTCGACGACGGCCGCTGGCTGGAAGCGCATCCGGTGGACGAATTCCCCGGCGAAGACCCCGCGCAGCTGCTGCCGGCCGCGCTGGCCGCGTCGTTGCAAGGGCTGGCGCACGAACTGCGCAACCCGCTGCTGGGCATCAAGGGCGCCGCGCAACTGCTGGCGCGACGCGTGGAGGCCGACGGCCGCGAGCTCACCGCCATCATCGAAGACGAAGTGCAGCGCCTGTCCGACCTGGTCGACCACCTGCTCAACCCGGCACCACCGCGCGCCTTTGTCGCGCTCAACATCCATGCGGTGCTGGAACGGGTGCTGCGGCTGGCCGAAGCCGATGCCGGCTGGGCCGTGCAATTGCAGCGCGACTACGACCCTTCGCTGCCGGAACTGCATGGCGATGCCGACCGCCTGAACCAGGCCGTGTGGAATCTGGTGCGCAACGCCATCGAAGCCGGTGCCGGCAGCATCACCCTGCGCACCCGCATCGAACATGCCGCCCGCATCGGCGAGGCGCTGCCCGCGCCCGCCCTGCGCCTGGACGTGGTGGACGACGGCCGTGGCGTGCCGCCGGCACTGGCCGAGCAGATCCTGCTGCCACTGGTCAGTGGCCGCGCCGACGGCACCGGGCTGGGGCTGGCATTGGCGCAGCAGGTGGCGCGCGAGCATCGCGGCGCACTGACCTGGCGCTCACGCCCGGGGCATACGGTGTTCACCCTGCTGCTGCCGCTGGCGGCGGAACCGGAGCAACCCCATGGCTGATGCGGCGCAGGTCTGGGTGGTGGATGACGACCGCTCGGTGCGCTTCGTGCTGGCCGCCGCACTGGGCGAGGCCGGCTTCCGCGTCACCGCCTTTGCCGATGCCGGCGAAGTGCTGGCCGCGCTGGCGGCCGGCCGCGCGCCCGACCTGCTGCTGACCGACGTGCGCATGCCCGGCGACAGCGGCCTGGTGCTGCTGGACAGGTTGAAGGAGGCGCTGCCGCGCTTGCCGGTGATCGTGATGTCGGCGCATACCGACGTGGCCAGCACCGCCGGGGCGTTCCGTGGCGGCGCGCAGGAATTCCTGTCCAAACCCTTCGACCTCGATGCCGCCGTGGCTCTGGTGCACAGGACCCTGCCGGCGCGCCACGCAATGCCCGTTGCCGCACCCGCTGCCGCGCCCCCCGAACCGCTGCCGGCGCTGGTCGGCCAGGCCCCGGCGATGCGCGAATTGTTCCGCGCCATCGGCCGGCTGGCGCAGGTGCCGCTGTCGGTGCTGATCACCGGCGAAACCGGCACCGGCAAGGAGTTGGTGGCGCGCGCGCTGCACCGCGAATCGCCGCGCGCGGCGCGCCCGTTCGTGGCGCTGAACACCGCCGCGATCCCCGCCGAGCTGCTGGAATCCGAACTGTTCGGCCACGAGGCCGGTGCCTTCACCGGCGCGACCAAGCGCCAGCTCGGGCGCTTCGAACAAGCCAACGGCGGCACCCTGTTCCTCGACGAGATCGGCGACATGCCCGCGGCGCTGCAAACCCGGCTGCTGCGGGTGCTGGCCGAAGGCGAATTCTTCCGCGTCGGCGGGCGCGAGTTGATCCGCGTCGACGTGCGCGTGATCGCCGCCACCCACCAACCGCTGGAGGCGCTGGTGGAACAGGGCCGCTTCCGTGCCGACCTGCTGCACCGCCTCGACGTGGTGCGGCTGCGGCTGCCGCCGCTGCGCCAGCGCCGCGAGGACATCCCGCAACTGGCCGCGCACTTCCTCGCCCACGCCGCACGCCGGCTGCGATCGCCGGTGAAGAAGTTGTCCGCGGCGGCGCTGGAGCGCCTGCAAGCACAGCCGTGGCCGGGCAACGTGCGCGAGCTGGAGAACGTGTGCTGGCGGCTGGCGGCCCTGGCACCGGGCGACACCATCGGCGCGGCCGACCTGTCGCTGGCGTTTCCCGATGCCGATGTCGCGGACACCGCCCGCACGCCCACCGACTGGACGCAGGCGCTGGCCGACTGGGCGCGCGCGCAGCTGGCCGCCGGTGCCACCGACCTGCACGTGCAAGCGCGCGAGCAACTCGACCGCAGCCTGCTGGATGTCGCGCTGGAGCACTGCGATGGTCATCGCAGCGAGGCCGCGAGCTTGCTCGGCCTGTCCCGCAACACCGTCACCCGCAAGCTCGGTTCCTCGCGCAAGAAAGCCCCGTAGCGCACCTTCCATGCCGCACGCACGTCTGCAATCCGACAGGAGAAAGGCCATGCAAATTCGAATCCCCGGCGCGCTGCCCCTGGTGCTGGTATTGGGCCTTGCCGGCTGCGCCACCCAGCCGCCCGCCCACCCGCGGCCGACAAGGCCCACCGTCACGGCAACCAGCACCGTCAAGCAGGCAGTGGCGAATCTGGCCGCCGCCTCGGGCACGTTGGTCAGCGGCCGCTTGCTGTTGCAGCCGATGGGTGGTGGCGTGCGCATCACCGGCGAGATCGGCGGCCTGCAACCGGGCAGCAGCCACGGCTTTCACATCCACGAAAAAGGCGATTGCAGCGCGGTGGATGCCAGCAGTGCCGGCGGCCACTTCAACCCGGGCGTGCAGCCCCACGGCCGCAGCGGGAAAGGCCCGCACCATGCCGGCGACAGCGACAACCTGGTGGCCGATGCCAACGGCGTGGCGCATGTGGATGCGCACTTCGCCGGCGTCAGCCTGGGCGGCAGTGCCGACACCGACATCCTGGGCCGCGCCCTCATCGTGCATGCCGCCGCCGACGACTACACCAGCCAGCCGGCTGGCAACGCCGGCGTGCGCGTGGCCTGCGGGGTGATTCGGCTGGTCGCGCCCTGATCCCGTGACGACACCTGAAGATGAAGCAAGACGCATTGTCGTTTCGCAACTGATTCCGCTTTGCTCATGCCGAAATATTGTGTCGAGTTTTCCCGAGTCTTGGCCGTTACAACAGGATGTCGCCGTTGGTGAAAAGTAGCGAGCCCGGCGGCTCGTTCGTCACGGCAAGGAATGCACGGCAAGAGACAGGCATGCCAGTCGAGAAACTGCCAACGGATGGTGACTGGCCCAGCCTGCGCTGGGATACCCGCTTTGCCACCGGCCATCCCGGCATCGACACCGAGCACCAGCGCCTGGTGCGCCTGCTGGAAAAACTGTGCGAGATCGAACGCGGCACCGCCGCCATCGAGCGCCTGCCGCGGGTCCTGGTCGAATTGCAGCGCTACACCCGCTACCACTTCGCGCACGAAGCGCAGTTGATGGCCGAACATGCCATCCCGGCCGCGCATGTCCAATCGCACCTGGCAGCGCACGCCCTCTTCATCGACCACCTGGCCGAAGCCACGCGCCAAAGCGCGCGCGACGCGCATGCCGTATCCGGCGATCTGCTGCGCTTCCTCGGCCGCTGGCTGGTCGCCCACATCCTGGACACGGATCGCGCGCTGGTCCGCGAACTCCGGCACGCCCGGAAACGATGACACCTGCGGTACCAGGGCGGCAGGCAATCACAGACATCCACCGGGCCGGAAGCCCGCCATCCATCGAGGTGCGTCATGTTGGGAGCGATGAAGGTTTCAACGCGGTTGGCACTGGGGTTCGGCTTGGTGTTGTTGCTGCTGGCCATGGTGGCCGCCGTCGGCATCACCCGCCTGAATGCCACTGACGATGCACTGTCGGATATCGTCCAGAACAAGTGGCAGAAAGTGGTGCTGCTCAAAACCGGGCTGGCGGCGGTCAACGACATCGAGCAGGCCAGCAACCGGCTGGTACTGACCGCCGATGCCGGAACTCGCCAGCAGCAGAAAGACCGCATTTTGTCCGCGCGTGAAACACTGGGCGCAACTTGGGGAAAACTGCAACCGCTGTTGGTGGCGCCGGAGGGCAAGGCGCGCATGCAGAAAATCCTCGACGCGCGCGCCCGCTACATCGAAGTCCAGAACCGGCTTTTCGATCTGGCTGCCACCGGGGCGGCGGGTGAAGCCAATGCCTTCCTTGCGCGTGACTTCGAAGCTGCGGCCAGTGAATACCGCGGCAGCGTGAACTCGCTGGTCGATTTCCAAGGGGACCTGATGGAGAAAACCGGCGCGGATGCCAAGGCCATGGTCTCCCGCGCCAACCAGCTGATGTTCTGGCTGGCGCTGGCCGCAGCGGTGCTGGGGGTGTTGCTGGCGGTGTGGATCGTGCGCAGCGTGCTGCGCCAGCTGGGTGGCGAGCCGGCCTATGCGGCCGACATCACCCGCCAGATCGCCGAGGGCAACCTGGGCGTGCAGGTGGCGCTGCGGCAGGGCGACACCAGCAGCCTGCTGTTTGCCATCGGGCAAATGGTGGCGCGCCTGTCGGACATCATCGGCGAGGTCCGCGCCGCCGCCGACAACCTGTCCAGCGCCAGCGAGGAGGTTTCCGCCACCGCGCAAAGCCTGTCGCAGAACGCCAGCGAACAGGCCGCCAGCGTGGAAGAGACGTCGGCATCGGTGGAGCAGATGAGCGCCTCGATCGCGCAGAACACCGAGAACGCCCGCGTCACCGACGCGATGGCGGTGAAGGCCGCGCGCGAGGCTGGCGAGGGTGGCGAGGCGGTGGGCCAGACGGTGACCGCGATGAAGACCATCGCCGGCAAGATCGGGATCATCGACGACATCGCCTACCAGACCAACCTGCTGGCGCTCAACGCCGCCATCGAGGCGGCTCGCGCCGGCGAGCATGGCAAGGGGTTTGCGGTGGTGGCGGCGGAAGTGCGCAAGCTGGCCGAACGCAGCCAGGTGGCGGCACAGGAAATCGGCGAACTGGCGGCCAACTCGGTAGCGCTGGCGGAACGCGCCGGCAAGTCGCTGGAGGAAATGGTGCCCTCGATCCGCAAGACCTCCGACCTGGTGCAGGAAATCTCCGCCGCCTCCGGTGAGCAGAGCAGCGGTGCTGCACAGATCAATGCGGCGATGACCCAGATCAGCACCACCACCCAGCAAAACGCATCCGCCTCCGAGCAGTTGGCGGCCACCTCGGAAGAAATGAGCGGGCAGGCCGAACAACTGCAGCAGGCCATCAGCTTCTTCCGCGTGGCCGGTGGCAGCGCGGCGGGCGATACGCGCCGCGCCACGGCCCGCCACGGGGCGGCCAAGCCCCATCGGCACGCCGCCGAGCATGTCCCGCAGGCAGCCCATGCCGGCCGAGGGCGGGCCATGGCCGACAGCGATGCCGACTTCGTGCGGTTTTGAGCCGGGAGGGCCGCCATGAACGCCATCCTTGCCCCCGTACCGGCCATTGCCCTGCCGTCACCGGCAGGGGCATTGTCCGGGCAACACCTGACCTTCCAGCTGCGTGGCGGCATCTATGCCATGCCGCTGGAGCACGTGCGTGAAATCATCGAGTTCGGCAGTTTGACCACGGTGCCGCGGATGCCCGCCTTCGTGCGCGGCGTGATGAACCTGCGCGGCGCGGTGCTGCCGGTAGTGGATCTTGGCGCGCGCCTGGGCCTGCCGCCTGCCGAAGCCAGCCGCAAGACTTGCGTGGTGATCCTGGAATTGCCCGGCGACACTGCGCCGCTGGTAGTTGGGGCGCTGGTCGATGCGGTCTGCGAGGTGGCGGAATTCGCGCCAACCGACATCCAGCCGGCCCCCAGCTTCGGTGCCGGGATCGAGGACCGCTTCATGCAAGGCATGATCCGCAGCGATGCGCAATTCATCATCCTGCTGCACACCTCGGCGGCCTTGTCCCCGCATGAGCTGGCAAGGTTGGCGGCGGACATGGCCACGCAATGAACCCGCTTGCGCCGCTGCCGCAGTTGAGCGAAACCGCCTTCCAGGGGTTCCGGCGGTTGTTGCGCGACACCGCCGGGATCGATCTTGCGGCCAGCAAGAAACCGCTGGTCAGCGGCCGGCTGCTGAAACGGCTGCGCAGCCTGGGGCTGGGCGGGTTCGACGACTACCTGCACCTGGCCCAGCGCGATGCCGGCGAATCGCAGCAGGCCATCGACCTGCTCACCACCAACGAAACCCACTTCTTCCGCGAGCCGGCACACTTCGCCTGCCTGCGCGAACGCATCCTGCCCAGCCTGCAAGCGGGGCGTCCACTGCGGATATGGAGCGCGGCTTCCTCCACCGGGCAGGAGGCATGGACGATCGCGATGGTGCTGGCACGGCACCTGCCGCAACGGCCATGGGAAGTCTTTGCCAGCGACATCAGCAGCCGTGTCATCGCCACCGCCAGTCGCGCCATCTATCCATTGCCGCAGGCGCGTGAAATCCCGCCGGATTTCCTGCAGGACTATTGCCTGCGCGGTACCGGCCGCCAGGAGGGCCAATTCGCCATCGCCCCCGAGTTGCGCCAGCGGGTGCGCTTCGCCCGGGTCAACCTCAATGCGCCACTGCCGCAACTGGGCAGCTTCGACGTGATCTTCCTGCGCAACGTGCTGATCTATTTCAACGGCGATGCGCGGCGCGCGCTGGTGCAGCGCGTGGTCGAACGCCTGGCACCGCGTGGCTGGCTATTGGTCGGGCACTCGGAAAGCGTGTCCGACCTCGGGCTGGACATGCAGGCGGTGATGCCGTCGGTGTACCGCAAGCCATGACCGCCGGCAGCGACCAGCCCGCACGCGAGATCGTGCTGCAACCCGGCGAGGTCTGGTTCGGCGAAGGCCGGGTACGGCTGCGTACGCTGCTGGGCTCATGCGTGGCCGTCACCTTGTGGCACCCGCAACGGAAGATCGGCGGCATGTGCCATTACCTGCTGGGGGAACGCCCCGCCAACCACGGCATCGCGCTGGATGGCCGTTATGCACCCGACGCCCTGGCCCTGCTGTTGCGTGGCATCCGCCGATACGATGCAGACCCGGCGGACTTCCACGGCAAGCTGTTCGGCGGCGGGCGCATGTTCGACCTGCCTGCCGCGCAACTTGCCGGCTCGGTGCCGGAGCGCAACGTGGCCATGGCCGAAGCCCTGATGCAGCGGCACCGCATCCCGGTGCTGGCACGCCACCTCGGCGGCGGCGGCCATCGCAGCCTGGCCTTCGAGTTGTGGAGTGGCGACGTGTGGGTGCGCCACCGACAGGCCGGCGCGGCGGATGCCGGCCTCCGCATGGAGGCGCGCCCGTGAAGCCGATCAAGGTGATGATCGTCGACGACTCCGCCACCGTGCGCCAGGTGCTGTCCACGGTGCTGGGCGCGCGCAGCGACATCCAGGTCATCGCCACCGCCGCCGACCCGCTGTTCGCGATGGACAAGATGGCCAAGGACTGGCCGGACGTGCTGGTCCTCGACATCGAAATGCCGCGCATGGACGGGCTGACCTTCCTGCGCAAGCTGATGGCCGAACGCCCCACCCCGGTCATCGTCTGCTCCTCGCTGACCGCGCAAGGTGCCAGCCTCAGCATCCAGGCACTGCAAGCCGGCGCGCTGTCGGTCATCACCAAGCCGGAAATGGGGGTGGCCGATTTCCTGCGCGATCCCGACAACCAATTGCTGGACGCGGTGCGCGTGGCGGCCCGGGCGCGCCCACGGCAACCCTTGCCGGTGGCGCCGCCGAAAAAGCTGACGGCCGACGTCATCCCGATGGAGCCCTCGCTGGCCAACCGGCTGGGGCGCACCACCGACCGCGTGGTGGCGATCGGTGCCTCCACCGGCGGCACCCAGGCACTGGAGGCCTTGCTGTCGGCACTGCCGCATGTCTGCCCCGGCATCGCGGTGGTGCAGCACATGCCGGAGAAATTCACCCGCGCCTTCGCCGACCGCCTCAATCAGGTGTGTGAAATCGATGTGCGCGAAGCACAGAGCGGCGACCGCATCATGCCCGGGCTGGCCCTGATCGCCCCCGGCGGCAAGCACCTGCTGCTGCGTGCCAATGGCGCGCGCTACCACGTGGACGTGGTGGCCGGGCCGCCGGTGAACCGGCACTGCCCCTCGGTGGACGTGCTTTTTCGTTCCGCCGCGCGCTGCGCCGGTGCCAACGCGCTGGGCATCCTGCTGACCGGGATGGGCGACGACGGCGCGCGCGGGATGCGCGAGATGTTCGACGCCGGCGCCATCACCCTGGCGCAGGACGAGGCCAGTTGCGTGGTCTACGGCATGCCGAAGGAAGCGGTGAAGCTGGGCGGCGTGCGCCAGGTGCTGCCGCTGGCCGAGATGCCCGCGCAGATCGTCCGCTTCGCCCATGCCTGATGCCCTGCAGCCATTCACGGAGATACCCGCATGCCGCTTGCCCTGGAGCTTCCCGAAGACCTCGTCATCGACCAGGCGGCCGCCATTGCCGCCGACTGGCTGGCCCGGCTGGAGACCTGCACCGGGCCGGTGGTGGCGGTGGCCGCGCAAGCCACCCATGTCGATACCGCCGGCATCCAGTTGCTGCTTGCATTGGGCAAGGAAGCCGAGGCGCGCGGGTTGGAGCTGGAGTTGGCGATGCCGTCGCCGCGCCTGCTGCTGATGTTGCAGACCATGCACATCCTGCACCGTTTCCGGATTGCTTCCTGAGGCCATGGCCATGAACGAAAACGACCTGCGTATCGCCACCGAGCGCGCCCGCCAGACGTTCCTGGACGAGGCGGACGACCTGATCGTGGCGATGGAGTCGGCCCTGTTGGGGCTGGAGGCCAATCCCGGCGATGCCGACCTGCTGCACGGCCTGTTCCGCGCCGTGCACACGGTGAAAGGCTCCGGCGGCATGTTCGGGTTGTCTGCATTGGTGGCCTTCGCGCACCGCGTCGAAACCGTCCTTGACCACCTGCGCAACGGCAATCGGCACCTGGACCGCACCGCCACGTCGTTGCTGCTGCAATGCATCGACCAGATCGCCGACTTGCTCCGGCATGCGCGCGAATGCCCGCAACAGGCCATCCCGGATGCCTTGCTGCAACACGCCGAACACCTGGCCGGCCAGCTTGAAGCCGGTGGAAGCATGCCGTCGGTTGCGCCGATGGCCGTGGCCCCGGCGTTGCCGGAGCCCGCGCCGGAGGCGGCCACCTGGCACATCTCCCTGCGCTTCGCAGCGGATGCCTTCCGCCACGGGATCGACCCGTTCGCCACGCTGCGCTACCTGGCCAGCCTGGGCGACATCCTGCTGGCCGAAACCATCGATGCCACGTTGCCGCGGCTTGCCGGGCTGGATGCGGAAAATTGCTACCTGGGCTTCGAAATCCGCCTGTCCACGACAGCCACCCGCGCGGAACTGGACGATGCCTTCGAATTCATCCACGACGAATGCACGATCCACCTGATTCCCCCCGGCAAGAGCCTTGCCGGCTACCTGCAGCTGATCGAGGACCTGCCCGACGACGCCGAACGGCTGGGGGAAATCCTGATGGCCTGCGGCGTGCTGGACGCACGCCAACTGCACGAGGCGCTGGCCCGCCAGCACACCGCCGCAGCCAATGCGGGCGCGCATGGCCGCATCGGCGAAATTCTGCAGACGCAAGCGCACATCAGCCCGGTACTGATCGACGCCGCATTGCAAAAGCAGGAACGCATCCGCGCCGCGAAAGTCGACACCGGCCGCTGCCTGCGCGTCGCGCCGGAGAAGGTGGACGCCTTGATCGACATGGTCGGGGAGCTGCTGGTGCTGGGCGCGGTGGCCCGGCAGCAAGCGGCACGCAGCGGGGCCGCGAATCTGCATGAAACCATGGACGCCCTCGATGCCCTGTTGGCGCAGGTGCGTGGCAATGCGATGTCATTGCGGATGGTGGCGATCGGTGAAACCTTCGAACGCTTCCGCCGGGTGGTGCGCGACACCACCGGCCAACTCGGCAAATCCGTGCGGCTGGAGATCCACGGCGGCGACACCGAGCTGGACAAGGCGGTCATCGAGAAAATCGGTGACCCGTTGATGCACCTGGTGCGCAACGCGCTGGACCATGGGCTGGAAACGCCAGCGGAGCGCATCGCCAGCGGCAAGCCGGAAGAAGGCGTGCTGACCTTGTCGGCCCGGCATGCCGCCGGCTGCATCCTGCTGCAGATCGAGGACGATGGCCGTGGCATCGACCCCGAGCGCGTCCTTGCCAAGGCCCGCCAGCGCGGGCTGCTGCGCGAAGGGGTCGCGCTCAGCCACGAGCAGGTCCTGCAACTGATCTTCGAACCGGGGTTCTCCACTGCGGAGGCAGTCACCGACATCTCCGGACGCGGCGTGGGCATGGACGTGGTGAAGCGCAACATCGAGGCGCTGCGCGGCAGCATCGACATCCACTCCAGCCCCGGCCAGGGCTGCCGCATCACGCTGGCCTTGCCGCTGACCCTGGCGATCATCGATGGCTTCCTGGTGCGCTGCGGCGAGGGCCATTTCGTGCTGCCACTGGATCACGTCGAGGAATGCATCGACCTGGGTGACGACGCCGTATGCGGCCGCACCGGCATGGTGATGCACCGTGGCCAGCCGCTGCCGGTATTGAACATCCGCGAGATGCTGGGTGTGGCCAGCGGCACCACCTCCCGCAAAAGTGCCGTCGTGGTGCGGACCGCCACCGGTGCCGCCGCCGGCCTGCAGGTGGATCGCCTGCTGGGCGAACAGCAGACGGTCATCAAGCCATTGGGGCCGATGTTTTCCACCCTGGACTTCGTCGCCGGCTCCAGCGTGCTGGGCAGCGGCGAGATCGCCTTCATCCTCGATGTCCAGGCCTTGCTGGCCACGGTGGAACCACCGGCGCTGACCACGGCCGGCTGACCCGTCCGGTCAGTACAGGCATCCGGCATCGCCATCGGCGCAGTGCACGTACTGCACCGGCACGCCGTGGATTTGCAGCACCTCCGCGTATTGGCGCTGACGCATCTGGAAACGCGCAAACCCGCGTTCCAGCGCGGCGGCATCCTGCAAGGCGGGGGCGTTGCGGCGGTGCCAGGCCGGCAGGTCCAGCAGCGCGATGCGCACCTCGCCATCGCCGTAACGCGCCAGCGGCTCCGGCGCGGCATCCAGCAACAGCTCGCCCTGCGGTTCCAGCAGCGCGGTTTCCAGCAGCGCCCACACCCCGTCCAGACCGGCGTTCTGGTACTGCATCGCCATCATCGCCAGCAGGTCGTGCAGGCTGAGGTAGCGGATGTGTTCGACCTGTGCGCCCAGCCCTTCCTGCAATGCCAGCGCGGCATCGGCTTTTGCCATGCCGCAATCGAACAGCTTCGATTCCAGTTGTTCGGCGGCCGCTTCCACCTGGGCGCCGCGCAGGACGAACGGCAGCAGCCGCAGCCCACCGCCCAGCAGGGCCGGGTCGGCCTGCATCGTCGGCGGCAACGCGCCTTGCGGATCGGCGCCGAACCCCATCACCCGCGCGCCCTGGGCCTGCCCGGGGGCCCGTTGCAGCAGCTCCAGCACGCGCTGGTGCAACGGCCAGCCGGGGCGCAGCGCTTCGGCCGGGTCGAAGTGCGCGGCCAGCAGGGCCAGGTCGCAATCGGCCACGTCCGGTGCCAGTTTGGCCAAATCGCGGCCCAGCAAGGCGGCGACTTCACCGGCGGCATTGGCCGGCAAAGCGGCCCGTTCGGGTGGCGTGCCGTCGCGCAGTTCGATGGCGATGACGCCGCGAAACACGGCAGGGCTGGAAGCAGGCGTGGACATGTGGAGTCTTGACTCGGAAAGGCGGCGCTACACTCGGCCCACATTATGCCCGCGCGGCGGGCGCGTCCTTGAGGTGAGTCATGCAACACGGTCGTCCCGTCGCCGTCCTGGGGGGCGTGCGCATCCCGTTCTGCCGCCAGAACACGGCCTATGCCGATGTCGGCAACCTCGGCCTGTCGGTGCGCACGCTGGGCGCGCTGGTGGAAAAATTCGGCCTGCAAGGCCAGCCGCTGGGTGAAGTGGCGATGGGCGCGGTGATCAAGCATTCGTCCGACTGGAACCTGGGCCGCGAAGCCGCGCTGTCCTCCGGCCTGTCACCGCTGACCCCGGGCATCACCATGCAACGCGCCTGCGGTACTTCGCTGGATACGTTGCTCCACATCGCCGGCAAGATTGCGACCGGGCAGATCGAAGCCGGCATCGGCGGCGGTTCCGACACCACGTCGGACGTGCCGATCGTGTACGGCAAGACGCTGCGTGCGCGTTTGCTCAAGGCGGCGGCGGCCAGGACCTTCGGCCAGAAACTGGCGGCGTTCAAGGGCTTTCGCCTACGCGAGCTGAAGCCGGATTTCCCCGGCGTGGCCGAGCCGCGCACCGGCAAGTCGATGGGCCAGCACTGCGAAGACATGGCCAAGGAATGGGGCATCCCGCGCGAGGCGCAGGACGCGCTGGCCGCCGACTCCCACCACAAGCTGGCCGCCGCCTACGGGCGCGGCTTCTTCGACGACCTGGTGGTGGGGTTCCGCGGTGTCAACCGCGACAACATCCTGCGCCCCGACACCAGCGTGGAGAAACTGGCCACGCTCAAGCCCGCCTTCGACAAGACCTCCGGCAAGGGCACCCTGACCGCCGGCAACTCCACCCCGCTCACCGACGGTGCCGCCGCCTGCCTGCTGGCCAGCGACGCCTGGGCCGAACAACACGGCCATGAAGTGCTGTGCCACATCCGCGATGCGCAGGTGGCGGCCGTGGATTTCGTGCACGGCGAAGGCCTGCTGATGGCCCCCACCATCGCGGTGGCGGAGATGCTCAAGCGCAACCACCTCACGTTGCAGGATTTCGACTTCTACGAAATCCACGAAGCCTTCGCCGCGCAGGTGCTGTGCACGCTGCGCGCGTGGGAGAGCGAGGACTACTGCAAGACCCGCCTCGGCCTGGACGCGCCGCTGGGCCGCATCGACCCCAACAAACTCAACCCGCTGGGCTCCTCGCTGGCCACCGGCCACCCGTTTGCCGCCACCGGCGCACGCATCGTCGCCACCGCCGCCAAGGAACTGAAGCAACGCGGCAAGGGCCGCTGCCTGATCAGCATCTGCACCGCCGGCGGGATGGGTGTGGTGGCGATTCTGGAGCGGTAGGGCGTCCAGCTATGGTCGCGGAGGCTCGAGGATGACGCTTGGCTTCTAGCCGCTTACGCAATGCATTGGCATAATCTGCCAATGCTTTCTTGGGAGCCTTCGTCATGCCCACCCGCAACGTCGTCATTACCGACCACCAAGCCACGTTCGTAGAACAGTTGGTCGCCAACGGGCGATACCAGAACGCCAGCGAAGTGCTGCGTGAGGGGCTGCGCCTGGTGGAACAGCGTGAAACCGACCATGCGACCAAGCTGAAGGCCCTGCGCGCGGCCATCCAAGTGGGAATCGACGACATCGAGGCCGGACGATACACCGCGTTTGGAAGCATCGATGCGCTGGCGGATGACTTCGAAGAGGAGGCCGAGCGAGTCATCCGCGAAGTGGAAAGCGAGCGGAATACCCGTGCATGAGCACCGTCTGGAAAGTGCTGCGCACTGACGATGCCAAACGAGACTACACCCACATCATTCGCTGGACAGCGGAACGCTTTGGCTCGCAGCAAACGCGAATCTACAAGGACACCATCAAACTAGCGCTGGCTGCGTTGGAATCCGGCCCCAACACTCTAGGAGTGAAGCAGCGCAACGATCTCGGCGATGGCATCCTCACCCTGCACGTCGCACGCAACGGACGCAAGGGCCGTCACTTCATCGTGTTCCGCATCCGTGGCAACGACACCATCGAAGTGCTGCGCCTGCTGTATGACGGCATGGAACTGACGGATCACTTTTCCCCCTGAACGCACGCCGTCCACAGCGCCACGCCGTGCGTTAACGCCCGTCTGTCTTAGCCGAGCCGGCCATCTCACCGGCTTTTTTCACAAGCATCTCTGGATCAATTCACTTCAACTTCGTCAAACCTGCAAGGACAGCGGAAGAATTCACGGTTTCAACACCCGCCCAAACAATTCGTGGATGCGCCGGTATTCGTCGTACCAGCTGTCGGGATGCGTGAACCCGTGCCGCTCCAGTGGATAAGGCGCCAGCTCCCACTTGTCCTTGCGCAGTTCGATCAGCTTCTGCGTCATCATCACCGAGTCCTTGAAGAACACGTTGTCGTCGATCATGCCGTGGGCGATCAGCAGGTGGTCTTGCAGGCCGGCGGCGAATTCGATCGGTGACGAACGCTGGTAGGCTTCGAGGTCGAGTTCCGGCGTGTTGAGGATGTTGGACGTGTATTCGTGGTTGTACTGCGACCAATCGGCCACCGGGCGCAGCGCGGCACCGGCCTTGAACACGCCGGGGGCCTTGAACAACGCCACGTAGGTCATGAAGCCGCCGTAGCTGCCGCCGTAGATGCCGGCGCGGTCGCGGTCGCCCTGCTTGTTGGCCACCAGCCAGTCCAGGCCGTCCAGGTAATCCTCCAGCTCGGGCTTGCCCATCCAGCGGTAGATCGCGGTGCGCCAGTCGCGGCCGTAGCCCTGGCTGGCGCGGTAGTCCAGGTCGAGGACGATGTAGCCCTCGTCCACCAGCAGGTTGTGGAACATCTGCTCGCGGAAGTAGTTCGGATAGCGCGCGGAGACGTTCTGCAGGTAGCCGGCGCCGTGCACGAACATCACCACCGGATACTTGCGGCCCGGCTCCATCTTCTCCGGGCCGTAGAACTTGCCCCAGAGGGTGCCGGCGCCGTGCCGGCTGGGCACCTGCACGAATTGCGGCTGCACCCACGTGTGCGCCTTGTAGGCGGGCGTGCGGGTGTCGGTGAGCTGGCGCGCGCGCCGGCCATCCACGTCCACCACCGACAGTTGCGGCGGCAGGTAGGCGGAGGAATGGCGCACCAGCAAGGCGGTGCCCTGCGGCGACAGCGAGAAATCCTCCACGCCGTCGAGCGCCGTGATTTCCTGCACGGCGTTGCGCTGCGCCGGGGTCTTGCAGACTTCGTAATCGATCGGTGCGGCGCGATTGCACAGGAAGTAGAAGGTGCTGCCGTCGCGGCTGACGCTGACTTGCGAGGTCTCCCACGGGCCATCGGTGAGCTGGGTCTGGCGGGTGCCGTCGAGCGTGTACAGGTGCGAGTAGCCGCTTTCCTCGGACAGGTACCACAGCGTCTTGCCGTCCGGCAGCCAGCCGTAGTCGTTGAACTCCCAGTTGATCCAGGCGGGGTCGTGCAGGCGATGCCGCGGTTGCAGGGTGGCGGCCGCCAGGTCGACGCTGGCGATCCAGCGGTCCTTGTTGTCCACCGCACGCAGCATCACCGCGGCGTTGTCGCCGCGCGTGTTCCACTGCAAACCGCCCACCTGCACGGCCCGGTTGCCGGTCTGCGCCGGCTTGCCGGCGGCCTTGCGCAGGGCGGCCAGCGGGTCGTCGGCGATGCCGGGCAGGCGGTCGAGCTTGAGTTCGGCGACGTTGCCGGTGGCCACCTCGGCCAGCCACAACCGCTGCGGCACGGGCGGGTTGCGGCCGACGCGGGTGCGCACGTCCTCGAATTCCTCGTAGCCGGACTCGGTGACGTAGGTCGGCAGCTTGCCGCCCTGGCCGCCATCGGCCCCCTTCTCGCTGGTCACCACCAGCAGCCAGCGCCCATCCGGCGACAGCGCGGAGTCGGCGATGTCCACGCCCTTGCCGATGTAGATCGGTGCCGGTGCGCGGGTGGGGTCGGCCTTGCGCATCGCCTCCATCTGCGCGCGATTGGCGTCGCGACGGGCGCGGTCATCGCGCAGGGTGGCGATCAGCCGCAACTGGCGGTCGCGCAGGTCATCGGCCCTGGGGGCGGCGCCGGGGGCGTCTTCGGTCTTGAGCTGGGCCGCCATGCCGACGCTGCGGCCGTCCCAGCGGTACCAGGCGTTGCCCTGCACCCACACCAGCCCGCCCTCGTGGCTCCATTGCAGGTGGCTGGCGGTGTCGTTGTCGCGGCTGAGCTGGATCAGCGCGCCGCTGCGCAGGTCGCGCACGAACACGTTGCCGCTGCGCACGAAGGCGCTGTGGCTGCCGTCGTCGGCGTACACCAGGTTGCCGGCTTCGATGTCGGCGCGGGCGGCATTGTCCAACGCCACCGGGGCGCTGCCATCCAGTGCCACCTGCCAGGTGTCGCGGTAGGTCTCGCCCGGATGTTTGACCAGGAACTGCACGGCCTTGCCATCCCAGCGCCACCAGCCGCCTTCCACCGGCGGGCCGATCCAGTCCGGGTCCGCCATCGCCTGGGCCAGGGTGATGGGTTCGGCGGCCTGCGCGCAGGACAGGGTGGCCAGCAGGGCGAAGGCAAGCGGGGCAAGGCGCATTCAGGGGCTTCTTCGGCGAAATGAAGGCGGCAGGGTAGCAGCCGGATGCGGGTGCGCTTGTGCCGAACGTCCCGCCTGGCGGCGCCGCTGTTTCGCCGCCGCGCGCTTTCCCGCACAATCCGTGATTGTTTCCGCACTTGTCGATTCCCCCGGATCGGATGCTCGCTTTCGTCTACAAGAGCCTGAAAAAGGCCGATACCTACGTCTATCTGGCCGCTCGCGACGACTTCGCGCGATTGCCGGAGCCATTGCGCGCGCAAATGGGCACGCTGCAATTCGTGCTGGAAGTCGCCCTGGTCCCCGGGCGCACGCTGGCCCGCGAGAACCCCGAGGTGGTGCGCAACAACCTCGCCACCCGTGGCTTCCACCTGCAATTCCCGCCCACCATCCTCGACCCGATGTGCGACGACTGGGGCACCGATGCCTGAGCGCGCGCGCGGCCTGGCTCTCTTCCTGCTGGGCGTCGGCCTGTCGTTGGCGGGCACCTGCGCGCTGGATGCGCGGCTGGTTCCGGTGGCCGCCTGGCTGGCGCAGGTGCCGCTGGCGCTGGGGCTGGCCCTGCTGCGCGGCAGCCGGTCCCGCCAGGGGCTGGGGGCCGATGCCGGCCGGCTGGCGCTGGCCTGGGGCGGCGCAGTGGTGGCCACGGCATTGCTGGTGGGCGGGCCACTGGCAGCGCTGCTTGCAGCCCCTTCGCTGGCGCGTGCGTTGCTGGCCAGCGGGCTGGCCGGGGCGCTGCTGGTGCTGCTGTGGTGGCAATGGCCGAGCTGGCATGCGCTGGCGCGCCTGGGGGGCCCGGCAAGGGCACGCCAGGCCGCGCAGCGCACGCTGCCGCGCGCGGCCTGGCGCGGCCTGTTGCAGGTTGCGCTGCCGGTGTTCTGCATGCTGCTGGGGGCGTTGGCGTTGGCCTGGCCGGGGCTGCTGGCAGGCACGCCACGGCTGCTGGCCACCGCGGCCTGGGTCCTGCTGCTGCCGCTGCTGCATGCGGTGCTGCAATCGGCTTCCACCATCGCCGTTGCCCATGGCCTGCCGGTGGTGGAAATGGCCGGCGGCGTGCCGCCCGTGGCGGTGGCCACCGCGGAGATCGCCGATGCCGACACGGCCGACGCACCAACCCGCAGCGATCCGGGCAACGATCCCGCCGTCGCTGCCACCACCCTGGCGCGCGAGCTGTATGCCGCCGCACGCGCCGGGCGGGTGGAGCAGGCCCTGCAATGGCTGGCCGAGGGTGCCGACCCGCATGCCGCGCCGGAACCCAACGCCCGTGACCGCCGCAGCCTGCCGGTGCTGGCGGCGGTGCTGCCGGACTTGCGCCTGTTGCGGGCGCTGATCGAGCGCGGGGTGGACGTCAACGCGATGCAATCGGGCATGACCCCGCTGCTGGCCGCCACGCGCGACAGCTGGCACGGTCGCCCGGAAGCGGTGATGACCCTGCTGGCCAACGGTGCCGACCCGCGCCTGGCCGATGCCGACGGCAATACCCCGCTGCACCACGCCGCCCGCAGTTCCGACCCGGCGGTGGCCGCCCTGCTGCGCGATGCCGCCGCCGATATCGAAGCCCGCAACCTGGAGGGCGTCACCCCACTGGGCAGCGCCTGTGCAGTCGGCAACTGGCGGCTGGCGCGCTTCCTGCTGGAGCGCGGGGCCCGCCCGGAACCGGCCGACGGCCGCCCGGCCCTGCTGTGTGCCGCCGCCAGCGAGGAAGACGATGCCGCCGGCGTGCAGCTGCTGCTGCGCCACAAGGCGCGGGTGAATGCCACCGACAACCGTGGCCGCAGCGCCCTGCACGAAGCCGCACTGGCCGGCCACACCGGGATTGCCGACACCTTGCTGGTCGCCGGCGCCGACGTGCAGGCCTGCGACGCTGCCGGCCGCTCACCGTTGCTGGAGGCAGCGCGGGCCGGCGCAACGGCGATGGTGGACATCCTGCTGGCCGCCGGTGCCGATCTGCACGCCCGCGATGCCAGCGGTGCCAACGCGCTGCACCTGGCCTGCGCCGCCGAGGTGCCCGCGCCCGAACTGGTGCAGCACCTGCTGCAACGCGGCCTCGACCCGCAGGCCGTGGATGCCGCCGGCCGCAGCGCACTGGACACCGCCCGCCAGGCCGGCCACTGGTCGCTGCTGGCGTGGCTGGATCCGCGTGCCGACCCTGCCGCCGTGCCGGACGCGGATGAGCGCCCGCCATCGCTGCTGCTGCGCGAACGCCTGCTGGCCGGCGCGCGTGGCCTGCCACTGGACGAATTGCTGGCGGACATCACCCGCGCCGACCTCGACCAATTGCTGTGCGATGCCGAAGTGGCCGCCGATCCCGCCCGCAGCGACTGGCTGCTGCGCCACGGCGCCCACCCCGATGCCCGTTGCGTCGGCCTGCCGACGCCACTGGACGCCGCGCTGGATCTGGGTGCGGGTGGCATTCCGCAACTGCGGTCGTTGTTCGCAGCCGGGGCCAACCCCGCCGGGGCCGGCGGGCTGGCCCGCTTCCTCACCGCCTGCCTCGCGGCGGGCGGGGAGGGGGCTGGTGCGGTGGCCGCACCGGATTTTGCGCTGGAATTGCTGGCACGCGGTGCCGACCCCTTCGGCCCCGGCCCCGGCGGCGAAGCGCCATTGCTGCTGGCGGTGCGCCTGGGGTGGCTGCCGCTGCTGCAACAGCTGCTGGCCCACGGCGCCGACCCCAACGCCTGCGACAGCCACGGCAACACCGCCCTGCACCTGGCCACCCACCATGGCCAGCTGGAGGCGTTGCGGCTGCTGGTGGCACGGGGCGCGGTCCCCGACCGGCGCGCCGCCGACGGCCAGACCCCATTGGGCATTGCCCTGGCCTGTGGTCGCCGCGACCTGGCCGACTGGCTGAACTGGCGCGGCTGGCGCCTGCCGCAACGGCCGCTGCTGCCCACCGACGTGCCGGCCGCGGCCATCGTCGGCGACCTTGATGCGGTACGCCGCCTGCTGGAACTGGGCTTCCCGGTGGACGCCACCGACAGCCAGGGCTGCACCGCCCTGCTGCGTGCCGCCGGTGGCGGCCATCGCGGCCTGGTCCAGCATCTGCTGGCGCAGGGCGCCAACCCCGGGCTGGCCGCCCGCAGTGGTGCCACGGCGCTGTCGGCGGCGGTCAGCATGCGCCACCTGGACATCGTGGAGCGCCTGCTGGAGGCCGGCTGCGGGCTGGAACAACGCCTGCCCGGCGAGGTCACGGTGCTGATGCTGGCCGCCGCACTGGGCCTGCCGGAACTGGTGGCGCGCCTGCTGCAGGCCGGTGCCGACCTGCACGCCCGCGATGCGCAGGGCCTCACCCCGCTGCATTGCGCGGCGCTGTACGGGTTCACCGCCCGCGAACGCCCGCGCCTGCTGGCGCTGCTGGATGCGCTGCTGCTGGCCGGTGCCGACCCGCAGTGCGCGGCAGCCAACGGCACCACCCCGCTGCTGCTGCTGCTGGGCGCGCGCGCCGAGCCCGGCACCCCCGCCAGCGAGGATGTGCTGCTGGGCGCGCTGGAACGATTGCTGGATGAAGAGGTGGCGCTGGATGCACGCGATGCGCGCGGCTACGGCCCGCTGCACCTGGCCGCACTGCACGGCCTGTTGCGGGTCACCCAGGCATTGCTGCGCGCCGGGGCCGACCCCACCCAGCGCGACGGCAACGGCCGCACCCCGCACGACATCGCGCTGCTGCGGGGCTACATGGAAGTGGCGGCGGAGCTGGCGCATCCCAGCCTGTCCACGCCCGGCAGCGGCGTCTCGATGGCGCGTTTCCTGCGCGAGTAGACCGGCGCGCCGCGGCTACGGTGCCGGCGGCGTGGCCCGCAGCGCGGCATGCTCGTCGGCGTCGGCCTCGAACAACGCATCCAGTTCCCGCCGCGCATCGCGGGTGGTTTGCAGCAGGGCATCCTCGTCGTCCTGCAACATGCGTTGCGACTCCAGCAGGGCTTCGTCCCACTCCCGGAAGCGCTGCGCGCGATCCTGCGCATGCTCCGGCGCCATGCCCAGCGCCACCAGCACCTCGCGCCCCATTTCCAGACTGCTGCCGTAGGTCTCGCGCAGTGCCCGCGCGCCCAGATCCACCAATTGCCAGGCATGGCGACGGTCGCGCGCGCGGGCGAACACCAGCGCCTGCGGGTAGTGCTTGCGCACCAACCGCACCATCCGCAAGCTGGCCTCGACACCGTTGATGGCGACCACGAAGACCTTGATCCGCGCCGCACCGGCCGAGCGCAGCAGCGCCAGCCGGGTGGGGTCGCCGTAGTAGATCTGGTCGGTGCTCATCCGCCGCGACAGGTTGACCTGTTCGATGTCGGGATCGATGGCGATGTAGGGAATGCCCTGCGCGCGCAGCAGGCGCGCCACGATCTGGCCGAAACGGCCGAAGCCGGCCACCAGCACCTGCGGGTGGCCGGCTTCCGGAATCGCATCGTACTCGTGCGTCTCGCTGGCATGCTTGTCCGCCAGCAGCTTGCCGGCCAGCATCAGCAACAACGGGGTCAGCGCCATCGACAAGCCGACCACGGCGGCCAGGCGGTCGCGGGTGACGGCATCCAGCAGCCGCGCCTTGCCGGCTTCGGCAAACACCACGAACGCGAATTCCCCACCCAGCGCCAGCACCCCCGACATCAGCCAGGCACCGCGTGCGGCCAGCCGCCCCGGACGCAACCCCAGCGCGAACAGCAGCAACGACTTCACCAGCAGCAAGGTGACCACCCCGGCGGCCACCAGCAGCGGCTCGGCGAGGATCCGCTGCACGTTGATACCCATGCCCACGGCCATGAAGAACAACCCCAGCAGCAAGCCTTCGAACGGCTTGATCTGTGCTTCCAGCTCGTGCCGGTATTCGGATTCGGCCAGCAACACCCCGGCCAGGAACGCACCCAGGCCCGCGCTCAATCCGGCCCATTGCATCAGCCACGCGCTGCCCAGCACCACCAGCAGCGCCGCGCCGGTGAACACTTCCGGCAGATCGGTGCGGGCGATCACCCGGAACAGGCGGCGCAACAGGTAGCGCCCCCCCACCACCAGCGCCGTGATCAGCGCCACCGCACGCAACACGTCGTCCCAGCCCAGGCCTGCGTCCTTGGCCTTGCCCAGCAACGGGATGGCCGCCAGCAGCGGGATCGCGGCAAGATCCTGGAACAGCAGGATGGCGAAGGCGAGGCGGCCGTGCTCGCTGGCCAGCTCCTTGCGTTCGGCCAGCAGTTGCAGACCCACCGCCGTGGACGACAACGCCAGCCCCAGGCCCACCACCAGCGCCGCCCTCCACGCCAGCCCGCCCAGCAGCGCCAGCGCGCCCAGCACCGCGCCCGACAGCAGCACCTGCAGGCCGCCGACCAGGAAGATCGGCTTGCGCATCACCTTCAGGCGCGGCAGCGACAATTCCAGCCCGATCACGAACAGCAGCATCACCACGCCGATTTCACTGGCCGCCAGCACCCGCCCGGGGTCGCCAACCAAGGCCAGCGCATGCGGCCCCAGCAACACCCCGGTGGCCAGATAGGCCAGCACCGCCCCCAGTCCGATTTTCTTGAACACCGGCACCGCCAGCACCGCGGCCAGCAGGAACACCAGCACCAATTCGAGACCACCGCTATCCATCTACGCCATGCACTCCGTCGATTCCCGCATCCCG
Source organism: Thermomonas sp. (assembly GCF_041905325.1). Lineage (GTDB taxonomy): Bacteria > Pseudomonadota > Gammaproteobacteria > Xanthomonadales > Xanthomonadaceae > Thermomonas. The sequence continues at coordinate 28,823 of NZ_JAYRLK010000003.1, forward strand.
TCCTCGCCCGCATGCCGCCGGCATCCGCGCGGCCAGCTTACGGCACCGCTGCAGGGGGCGGCACCTCGGTGGCGCACCGGCTGGCCTTGATGGTCGCCGCGATGGCGGCATGGGCGGCATCGCGCGCCGGCAGGTCGTGCGCGTCGGCATAGCGGCGCTTGAAGTCGGCTTCGTCCAGCCGTCGGTACCACGCCGTGCACAACTGCGCGGCCGGCACTTCGGTGCAGGTGTCCTGCTTCACCTCGCAGGCGGCACTCAGCTCGCCGCCGGCACTGCCGTCCAGGCCCACCACCTGCAACGGCACGCAGCGGGAAGGCGGGGTGGCGGTGTCGCCATCGTAGGTCGCGCCGTCCCAGGTGCGGCACTGGTACAGCGGGGGCGGCGGGGGCAGCCCGGCGGCCTCCACGGCCGGTCGGCGGCGCGCGGCCGGGCCACTGACCAGCACGAATTCACCGTATTGCGGCGGTGCCGCGGGCGGAGTGTCCTGCACGGGCTTCCTGGCCGGTGCCGGCGCGGTCTGCACGGTGCCGACGCGGCGGACTTCCTGCTTCATGCCGGCCGCGCAGGGCACGCCGTTCTGCATCGACACCTGGCCCTTGGCATCGGTGCATTTGTAGAAGACGGTGTCCTGCGCCCACGCCGCCAGCGGCATGCACAGGAGCAACGGGACGACGGCAAGGGGAACGGCGACGCGCATGCCCCCATCTTGGCGCGTCGGCGCGCGCGGCGGAACCCCGCGCCGCGCGCACTTTCAGGCGGCCGTCAGCGCCAGCGGGATCGCCCTGGCGCCGCGCAGCATGCGCGCGATGCTGGCCGCGGCATCGCGGCCTTCCTGCACGGCGGTCACCACCAGGTCGGCGCCGCGCACGCAGTCGCCGCCGGCAAACAGCGCGTCATGCGCGGTCTGGTAAGGCAGCCGGCCGTTGCCGCCCACCATCAGCCGACTGTTGGCCTGCGCCTGCACCCCCAGCGCTTCCAGCCACCGTGGCGCACGCGGGCTGAAGCCGAAGGCGATGATGACGACGTCGGCATCCAATAGCGACTCGCTGCCGTTGATCGCCTCGGCGCTGCGGCGGCCATTGCCATCGGGCGCGCCCAGCCGGGTTTCCACCATCCGCACCCCGCGCACCTGCCCGTCACCGACGATCTCCAGCGGCTGGCGGTTGAACAGGAACTGCACGCCTTCCTCGCGCGCATTCGCCACCTCGCGCGCGGAGCCGGGCATGTTGGCCTCGTCGCGACGGTAGGCGCAGGTCACGCTGGCCGCGCCGAGGCGGACCGCCGAGCGCACGCAGTCCATGCCGGTATCGCCGCCGCCCAGCACCACCACGCGCTTGCCGCGCAACTCGGGCAGCACGAGTTGGTCTTCCCAGCCGGCAATCGGGCGGCCCTGCGGATCGTGGCCGGTGACGATGCGGCCGTTCTGCACCAGGAACGGCAGCGCCGGCAGCACGCCCGGCAGCTCCTGCCCGGGCAGGCCGCCGTCGGTATAGCGATAGGCGCCGAGGCCGAGAAACACCGCATCGAACTCGGCCAGTAGCGCATCAATGCCGACATCGCGGCCCACGTCCACGCCAAGCCGGAAGCGCACGCCCATCCCCTCCAGCACCGCGCGGCGGGTGGCGATCACCGCCTTGTCCAGCTTGAAGCTGGGGATGCCGAACTGCAGCAGGCCGCCGATCTGCTCGTAGCGGTCGAACACGGTGGCCTCGATGCCGCTGCGCGCCAGCCGGTCGGCGCAGGCCAGCCCCGCCGGCCCCGCGCCGATCACCGCCACCCGCTTGCCGGTGGGCTTCACCTTCGACAGGTCCGGCCGCCAGCCCTGCGCGAAGGCGGTATCGACGATGTACTTCTCCACCGCGCCGATGGTGACCGCGCCGAACCCGTCGTTGAGCGTGCACGCGCCTTCGCACAACCGGTCCTGCGGGCACACGCGCCCGCACATCTCCGGCAGCGGGTTGGTTTCGTGGCAGAGCGCCGCCGCCTCGACGATGCGGCCTTCCTGCACCAGCTGCAGCCAGTCGGGGATGTAGTTGTGGACGGGGCATTTGGCTTCGCAATAGGGATTGCCGCAGTCCAGGCAGCGCCCGGCCTGGTGCGCGGCCTCGGCTTGCCCGAAACGCCCGTAGAGCTCGTCGAAACTGCCGGCGACGCGCTCGGACAGCGGCACCTTGGCCGGCATCTCGCGCGGGGCGTCGAGGAACTGGAAGAGTTGCTTCTTGCTCATTGGCTGTCTCGGTAAACAACGCAAGCGGGGGCTTTTGCTTTTGCTCGTCATTCCCGCGAAGGCGGGAATCCAGGGACTTTGCTGTTGTCTCTATCGCAGGGAGCCAACGTCCATGGATTCCCACCTTCGCGGGAATGACGACCCTTGAGTCGAAGGCCCTTCATGCCGCTCTCCGCAATTCATTCGCCAGCGCTTCCAGGCTCGCCGCCTTCGGCTTGACCAGCCAGAACTTGCCGACGAAGTCGCGGAAGTCGTCGCGGATGCGCGCGCTCCAGGCGCTGCCGGTCAACCGCGCGTGCGCCTCGAGCAGGTCGGTGAGGTGCTGGCGGTAGCCGTCCAGGCCTTCCGGGGTGATCCGCGAGATATCGACCAGCTCGTGGTTGTAGCGATCGACGAAATCGCGCTCCAGGTCCAGCACATAGGCCAGCCCGCCGGTAAAGCCCGCGCCGAAGTTCAGCCCGGTGCGGCCCAGCACCACCACCGCGCCGCCGGTCATGTATTCGCAGCAGTGGTCGCCCGCGCCCTCGATGACCGCGGTGGCACCGGAGTTGCGCACCGCGAAGCGTTCCCCGGCGCGGCCCGCCGCGAACAGCTCGCCGCCGGTGGCGCCGTACAGGCAGGTGTTGCCGAGGATCGGCGCGTCCTGCGAGGCGAAGCGGCTGCCGGCCGGCGGCTGCAGCACGATGCGGCCGCCGGCCATGCCCTTGCCGACATAGTCGTTGGCTTCGCCCTGCAGGTACAGGTGCAGGCCGCCGGCGTTGAACGCACCGAAACTCTGGCCGGCGCTGCCGCTCAGGCGCACGTCGATGGGCACGGCGCTCATGCCGGTATCGCCATGGACGCGGGCGATGCGGCCGGAAAGGCGCGCGCCGATGCTGCGGTCGGTGTTGCGGATGGTGCCGACGAAGCCGCCGCCCGCTCCGCGCTCGATGGCCTCCGCCAATGCCGCATCCAGCTGCGCGGCCAGGCCGTCCGGCGGCGCCTGCAGCGCCGGCGATCCGCAGTAGGCGGCTGCCTGCGCCGGATCGCGCGCCAGCAGCCGCGACAGGTCCACGTCGACATCCTCGCGGGTCGCGCGCAGGTGCTGTTCCAGCAGGTCGGTGCGGCCGATCGCCTCGTCCAGCGTGCGCAGGCCCAGCAGGGCCAGCCATTCGCGCACGTCCTCGGCGACGTTGCGGAAGTAGCATTCGACGCGCTCGGGCAGGCCCTTGAAATGGTCGCGGCGCAAGCGCTCGTCCTGCGTGGCCATGCCGGTGGCGCAGTTGTTGAGGTGGCAGATGCGCAGGTACTTGCATCCCAGCACGATCATCGGCGCGGTGCCGAAGCCGAAGCTGTCCGCGCCCAGCAGCGCCGCCTTGATCACGTCCAGCCCGGTCTTCAGGCCGCCGTCGGTCTGCAGCAGCACGCGCCCGCGCAGTTCGTTGGCCTGCAATGCCTGCCGCGCTTCGGACAGGCCCAGCTCCCACGGCACGCCGGCATAGCGCACCGAGCCGATCGGGCTGGCGCCGGTGCCACCGTCGTGGCCGGCAATGGTGATGAGGTCGGCACCGGTCTTGGCCACGCCCGCAGCAATGGTGCCGACGCCGGCATGGCTGACCAGCTTCACCGAGATCAGCGCCTCCGGATTGACCTGGCGCAGGTCGAAGATCAGCTGGGCAAGGTCCTCGATCGAATAGATGTCATGGTGCGGCGGCGGCGAGATCAGGCCGATGCCGGGCTTGGCGTGGCGCAGCCGCGCGATCAGCGGGTTGACCTTGCTGCCCGGCAGCTGGCCGCCCTCGCCGGGCTTGGCGCCCTGCGCCAGCTTGATCTGCAGCACCTCGGCATGGATCAGGTAGTCCGGCGTCACCCCGAAGCGGCCGGAGGCGATCTGGCGGATCTTGCTGCGCCGGTCGGTGCCGTTGCGCGCCGGGTCTTCGCCGCCTTCGCCGGAGTTGCTGCGCCCGCCGAGGCGGTTCATCGCGATGGCCAGCGCTTCGTGCGCTTCCGGCGACAGCGCGCCCAGGCTCATCGCCGCGCTGTCGAAGCGGCGCACGATGGAGGCCACCGGCTCCACCTCCGACAGCGGCAGCGGGGTCGCGGCGGTTTTCAGCCGCAGCAGGTCGCGCAGCGCCGCCGGCGGGCGCGTGTCGACATGGGCGGCGCAGGTTTTCCAATCGGCGCGATCGCCGGTCAGCACCGCGTGCTGCAGCGACTGCACCACCCCCGGGTTGTACTGGTGGTATTCGCCGCCGTGGACGTAGTGCAGCAACCCGCCCAGCTCCGGCAGCGCGTCGTCGTCCCAGCCGTGCGCGGCAAGCTGGCGCGCGTCCGCTTCCAGCCGGGTGAAGCCGGCACCGCCGATCCGCGAGGGCGTGCCGTCGAAGCAGCGCGCCACCACCTCGTCGGCCAGCCCGACGATCTCGAACAGGCCGGCGCCGCGATAACTGGCAATACTGCCGATGCCCATCTTCGAGAGGATCTTCAGCAGCCCCTTCTTCACCCCGCGGCGGTAGCTGCGGCCGATCTGCTGCGGCTCGGCGGCGGTCTTGCCGCCCAGCACGCCGCGCCGGCCCAGCGCGTGCAGGGTCTGGTAGGCGAGATAGGGATAGACCGCGGTGGCGCCAAAACCAATGAGGCAGGCGAAATGGTGCGGGTCGCGCGCGGTGCCGGTTTCCACGATCAGGTTGGCGTCGCAGCGCAGGCCGGCGCGGACCAGGTGCTGGTGGACCGCACCGGTAGCCAGCAGCGCGTGCACGGCGGCCGCACCGCGGCGCGGGCGGCGGTCGGACAGCACCAGCAGTTCGTCGCCGGCACGCACCGCGTCCTCTGCCTCGGCGCAGATGCGGTCCAGCGCCTGCGCCAGCGTGGTGCCGTCATCGAAATACAGGTCGATGTAGCGGTAGCGGGCGGAGAAGCGCGGCAGGGCCAGCAGCTGGTGCAGCTTGCGCTGCGACAGCACCGGCGAATTGAGCAGCACGTGGTCGACGTTGTCCGGGCCGTCGTGGAACAGGTTGCCCTCGCGCCCGATCTGGGTGGACAGGGTCATCACGCAGGCTTCGCGCAGCGGGTCGATCGGCGGGTTGGTGACCTGCGCGAAGGCTTGCCGGAAGCAGTCGTACAGCGGCCGCACGCGCTGGCTGAGCGCCGCCATCGGGATGTCGTCGCCCATCGAACCGATGGCTTCCTGCCCGGTTTCCACCAGCGGCCGCAGCACCCGCTCCTGTTCCTCGCGGGTGAGCTGGAACAGTTTCTGGAAGCCAAGCACGGTGGCGTCGTCGAACGGCACGTCGCACAGCGCCGGATCGATCAGTTCGGTGTGCAGGTAGGTCATGCCCTGCCGCAGCCACTGCTTGTACGGCGCGCGCGCGCGGTTGAGCGCGTCGATGGCGTCGTTGTCCAGCAGCCGGCCGGCGACCAGGTCGACTGCGATCATCTCGCCCGGCCCCAGCTTGCCCTTGGCCTGCACGCGCGCGGGGTCGATATCGAGCACACCCGCTTCGGAGGCGATGGCGAACACCCCGTCCGTGGTCAGCAGCCAGCGCGCCGGGCGCAGGCCGTTGCGGTCCAGCGTGCAGGCGGCGTGCCGGCCATCGCAGGTGACCACGCCGGCCGGGCCGTCCCACGGCTCGGAATTGATCGCGTAGTACTCGTAGAACGCCGACAGGTCGGCGTCCTTGTATTCCAGCGACTGGGTGGCCGGCGGCATCAGGATGCGCATCGCCTTGGGCAGGTCCATGCCACCCAGCAGCAGCCACTCCAGCGCATTGTCCAGCGACTGCGAATCGGAACCATGCATCGACACCACTTCGTCGATGCCGGCGAGGTCCAGCAGCTTCGATTTCCACACGCCCCTGCGCGCCTGCGCCCAGCGACGGTTGCCCTCGATGCTGTTGATCTCGCCGTTGTGGGCCAGCCGGCGGAACGGATGCGCCAGCGGCCAGCGCGGCTGGGTGTTGGTGGAGAAGCGCTGGTGGAACAGCACCGCGCGCGCCTCCAGCAGCGGATGCGCAAGATCCGGAAACAGCTGCCGCAGGTGCTTCGGCAGCACCATGCCCTTGTAGCCCAGCAGGCGCGTGGACAGGCTGACCACGTAGAAATCGGGCACCTCGCGCAGCACCTGCTCGGCGCGCTTGCGGGCCATGTACAGCGCGCGCTCGAACGCATCGGCATCGTCACCGTCGCTCTCCGCGAACACCTGCGCGATGCGCGGCAGCGAAGCGCGCGCGAGTTCGCCGCAGACCGACGGATCCACCGGCACGTCGCGCCAGCCGACCACGCGCAGGCCGGCGTTGCCGAGTTCGTGCATCAGCACCTCGCGGCAGCGCGCTGCGAGCGCCGCGTCCCGAGGCAGGAACACGTTGCCGACGGCGATGGGCCCGGCATGCAGCGCGATGCCGGCATCGTTCGCCAACGCACGCACGAACCCGTCGATGCCGTGCAGCAGCACGCCGCAGCCATCACCGGACAGGCCATCGGCCGCAACTCCGCCGCGATGCGCCATCCGCGACAGCGCTTCCAGCGCGCCATCGACGATCGCCCGCGAGGCCCCGCCCTCGACCTGCGCGATCAGGCCGAAACCACAGCTGTCATGTTCACTGGCAGGGTCGTACAGACCCCGAGTCGGGCTGCGCCGCATCGTAGTGTCCGAAGTGAAAGGTTTGGGGAACACGGCGCGTCATCCATCCTGAATTGACGCGGTGCACAATTCGACTAAAGCACACTTCCAGCGACGCAGCAAGAGTGCGGCGGAAATTATTTTTGGTTGCGCTTGCAACCGCCTGCGCCGCCAGCAAACGCAGGCCTGATGCGGGTTTCAGCGCAATGTCGTACCGCTGCGCGCATCGCGGATGGTGCTGGGCTGCGCGCGCCCCAGGGTTTCGCCATCGGTCACGGCATCGACGCCGGCCACGATGCGCGGATCGAGTTCCGCGCGCGTGCGCGGCGACGGCTCGCTGGCGATGTTGGCGCTGGTGGACACCAGCGCGCCGCCGAAACCGTCGCACAACGCGCGCACCAGCGGATGCGCGGTAACGCGCACGGCGATGCCGTCATGCGTACCGGTGATCCAGCGCGGCGCATCCTTCGACGCCGGCACGATCCAGGTGTTCGGCCCGGGCCAGCTCGCGCGCACCTCGGCCAACTGCGCGTCGGCGAGCGATGCGGCATCGATGAAGGGCGCGAGCTGCGCCTCGCTCGACGCGATCAGGATCAGCCCCTTGGCCACCTCACGCTGCTTGAGCGCCAGCAGGCGCAGCACCGCCGCCTCGTCGCGTGGATCGCATCCCAATCCCCACACGCCTTCGGTGGGGTAGGCGATGAGACCGCCGCTGCGGAGGGCGGCGAGGGCGGAAGCGAGGGAAGTCTGGAGATTCATGCGGGCATGTTCCCGCCATTCCCGCGAAGACGGAATGACGGCAGAAAGCTCAGAACGGCGCATCCTCGCGCGAAGGCTTCTTCACCACGCGCTTCTTGCCGGGTTCCACCTTGGCGGCGGTCAGCAATGGCTTGGCGGGCTCGAGATCGGACGAATACGGGCGCGCGGTGTTCTTCGCCGCCGCTTTCTTCACCGCCTTCTTCGTTGCCGTTTTCTTCGCCACGGCCTTCTTCGCCACGGCTTTCTTCACCGCTTTCTCGACGGGCACCTTCTTCACGGCGGCTTTTTTCGCGGTGGTTTTCTTCGCCGCCGCCTTCTTCGCGCCGAAGCCCTTGCGTGCAGGCTTGCCGGTTTCCTCAAGCAACTGCAGCGTCTCCTCCAGCGACAGCGAAGCCGGCTCGCGATCCTTGGGGATCTTGCCGTTGAGCTTGCCGTCGCTGATGTAGGGCCCGAAGCGGCCATTCAGCACCTGCACCTCGTGGCCCGGCCACGCCTTGATGACGCGGTTGCGCGCGATCTCTTCCTTCTCCTCGACCAGGAAGACCGCCCGCTCGAGGTCGATGGTGTAGGGATCATCCTCCTTCTTCAGCGAGGCATAGGTGCTGCCGCGCTTGGCGAACGGACCGAAGCGGCCGATGCCCACGCTCACCTCTTCGCCATTGTCGTCCACGCCGAGTTGGCGCGGCATCTCGAACAGCTTGAGTGCCTCGGCCAGGGTGAGGCTGTAGATGCTCTGGCCGGGGCGCAGCGAGGCGAAGCGCGGCTTCTCCTCGTCTTCCACGGTGCCGATCTGCACCAGCGGGCCGAAGCGCCCGATCCGCGCACTGACCGGCCTGCCGCTGGCCGGGTCGCTGCCCAGCACGCGCACGCTGCCGGCATCGGCCTTGTCCAGCGTGGCCTTCTTGTCGTCCACCAATTCCTTGAACGGCCCCCAGAATTTCTCCATCAACGGGATCCAGTTCTCCTCACCACGGCTCACCGCATCCAGCTCGTCCTCGAGATTGGCGGTGAAGTCGTAATCGACGTATTTGGTGAAGTGGTTGGACAGGAACTTGCTGACCGCGCGACCGATGTCGGTGGGCTTGAACGCGCGCCCTTCCAGCACCGCGTACTGCTTGCCCAGCAGGGTCTGGATGATCGAGGCATAGGTGGACGGCCGGCCGATGCCGTATTCCTCCAGCGCCTTCACCAGCGCCGCTTCGGTGAAGCGCGGCGGCGGCTGGGTGAAATGCTGGTCGGCGTGGATGCGGTCCAGTGGCACGCTCTGGCCGGGCTTCATCTGCGGCAGCTTGCGGCCTTCGTCCTCGTCCTCCTTGCCCTTGCCGTCCTTGCCTTCTTCGTAGACGGCGAGGAAGCCGGGCACCACCACGGTGGTGCCGCTGGCGCGGAAAACGTGCTCGCTGCCGGCGGCCAGCTCGACGCTGACGGTATTGAGCGTGGCCGGGATCATCTGGCAGGCCACCGCGCGCTTCCACACCAGCTCGTAGAGCTTGCGCTCGTCGTCGGTCAGATAGCGCGCCACTTGCGCCGGCGTGCGCAACGCCGAGGTCGGGCGCACGGCTTCATGCGCTTCCTGCGCGTTCTTGGATTTGGTCTGGTAGAAGTTGGGCTTGTCGGGCAACGCGCCGATGCCGAAATCGCGCGCGATCACGTCGCGGATTTCCGCCAGCGCGTCCTGCGACAGGTTCACCGAGTCGGTACGCATGTAGCTGATCAGGCCCACGCTGCCTTCGTCACCCAGCGGTACGCCTTCGTACAGCTTCTGCGCCACCTGCATGGTCTTGCGGGTGGTGAAGCCGAGCTTGCGCGCGGCTTCCTGCTGCAGGGTCGAGGTGGTGAACGGCGGCGCCGGGCGGCGCTTGCGCTCCTTGCTGGCGACGTCCGTCACATGCAGGCTGCCGGCGGCGGCCTGCTGGATCCGCAGCCGTGCGGCTTCCGCGGTCTTGCCGTCGGTCAGGCTGAACTCGAGCTTGGCGGTGTCGGCGGAAAACTTCTTGCCGTCGAGCTTGACCAGCTTGGCGGTGAACGGCTGCGACGGATGCGCGCATTCGGCGTCGATCGTCCAGTATTCGCTGGCCTTGAACACCTCGATCTCTTCCTCGCGCTCGACGATCATGCGCAGCGCCGGGCTCTGCACGCGGCCGGCCGACAGCCCGGCCTTGATCTTGCGCCACAGCACCGGCGACAGGTTGAAGCCCACCAGATAGTCCAGCGCGCGCCGCGCCTGCTGGGCATCGACCAGGTCGGAGGCGATGCCGCGCGGCTGGGTCATCGCCTCCTTGATTGCGCGCGGGGTGATTTCGGTGAACACCACCCGCTGCAGCGACTTGCCTTCCAGCAGCTTGCGCTCTTTCAGGATCTCGGCGATATGCCAGCTGATCGCCTCGCCTTCGCGGTCCGGGTCGGTGGCCAGATAGAGGTGGTCGGCGCTCTTGGCAGCCTTGGCGATCGCATCGACGTGCTTTTCGTTCTTGTCGATGGTCTCGTAGCGCATCGCGAAACCGTTGTCGGGATCGACCGCGCCCTCCTTGGGCACCAGGTCGCGGACGTGGCCGTAGCTGGCGAGAACGGTGAAGTCCTTGCCGAGGTATTTGTTGATCGTCTTGGCCTTGGCGGGCGACTCGACGATGAGCAGGTTCTTGGCCATGGCGGAGCGGGATTCCAGGGGTGCAGAAGGGCCGGCGCAGCGGCCGGTGAAGATGCCAACGCCCGGAGCAGGTGCCCCGGGCGCTATTTATAGTGGAATCACGGAAAGGGGCCGGCTGTCAAGCACGCGCTGCAATGGGGGTCAGTTCCGGCAGCCTGCGGGTTGCTGTGCGCCATCGAGGTCCGAACTGCATTTCCAATCCCCCCCGGGCGTGATTTCCCACCACAGCTTGTGGCCATCCAGCTTGGCGTCATTGAAGCCACCCAGCGTCACTTCCAGCCCGCAACCGCCGCCTTCGAATGCCCCGGCTTGTGCATGTGCAATGTGCATGGTTCCGGGCACGGCCCCGCCATCTTCGATGCCAACGGCCACATCATCGGCACATCGCTGTTCCTGCGCGTGATATGCCAGCGCCTTGTTGCGCAAGCTGGCGGTTTCGGCCACCACCTGGCCAATGCCGGCACGCTGCCTGTAGCTGTTGTAAGCCGGAAGCGCGATCGCCGCGAGGATGCCGATCACCGCGATGGCGATCATGAGCACGACCCCGGCAATGGCCACGATGGCGCAACCCCCCGGACCGCGCTGCTGGCGTTCCGGGAAGTCGGTGTAGGCCCAGCGATCCACCACCAGGGTGCTGGCCACCATGTCGTGCAGGGCCTGCTTGCGCGCGGTGAAGCCGGCCATGGCGAAGCCGATGTACATCGACAGATAGGACAGGCTGGCCGCGCACCAGCGGCCGATCGCGTGGCCCCATGTCAGCCGTCGGCCGTGCAGGTCGACTACCTTGATGCCGACCGCCCGTTTGCCGAGGGTGGCTTGCTGGCGCGAACTTTCCGATAACGTGTAGTACGCGGCGGCGGCCACGTAATAGAACAGCAGGATGCCGAAGTACCCGGCCACCAGCAGCGGCGAGGGGTGCTCGCTGTCCAGCGCGTCCATGTCCACCCAGCCGCCCACGGCGGCCGCGATGATCAGCACGAACACCAGCGCATAGAACGCCAAACTCAGGATCAGTTGGTCGATGAACAACGCCGCCCAGCGCCGCCAGAACCCGGCGTAGGCGATCTCGATGGAGGCCGGTTTGCCGATGCCGGGCACTTCGGGTGCCCGCGCGGGGATGGCGGGTGCGATCGGCGGCGGCGGCGGGACGAGCTCGGCGGCGAACTCGCGCAGCGGCGCCCATTGCGTCATCCCTTCCCGCCATACCAGCGTTTCCTGGTGGACCGCACCGCTGCGCAGCAACCCGGCCAATGCCTCGCTGGTGACCGGGCCCTGCTGCTGCAGGTTGGCATCGGCGTAATGCCAGTTCGTCATCGTCGCTCCTTGCGGTGGTCAGGTGGGCCCGGGTGAGCCGCGGGATTTCAATGCAGGGGTTCGGGATCGTCCAGGTACATCTGGGTTTCCATCCAGGCATAGGCAGCTTCGGCACCGGGCTGGCTGAACAGCACCATCAACACCACCCACTTCAGGTCGTCCAGGTCCAGCGTGTCCTGGTCCAGCGCCATCGCCCGGTCCAGCACCAGCTCGCGCTGGTCGGCATCCAGCACGCCCTGTTGTTCCAGATACAACAGGAAGCCACGCGCGCCCACGTCGAGCTTGTCCAGTTCGGCGCCGTGGAACACCCGGGTGGGCCCGCTGGCGCGCGCGCCGGCGGTGGACGGCCGTTGCCGGGACAGGGCATCCAGCCAGTCGAAGGCCTTGCGCACTTCGGCCTGCGAAAAGCCCGCGTCCGCCAGTTCGCCCATCAGCAAGTCGTCCTGGGTGGTCAGTACCACGTCGGAGACGGCCAGCTCGTCGCTGGCGAAATAATGCTCGAACAGATAGAGCAGGACGTCCAGGATGCTCTCTTTCATGTCCCTCGGCCCGCGCCCGGGGGCGCTGTGGAAGTCAACCGCTGTCTCAGCCACCGATCCGGTGATAGCGCCCGTGTTCGGCGGCCACCCGTCCTTCCAGCTCCAGCCACAGCAGCATGGACGACAGTTCGGCCACCGTCAATCCAGTGCGCTGCGCCAACGTATCCATACCCGTAGGGTCGTGACCCAGGGCTTGCCACAACCGGTGGTAGTCCGGCGAGGGGAACGCCGGCAGCGTGGCAGTACCGCCCGATGCCACGGCCACCGCCGCGGCGTCGTCTTCCAACACCCCGCGCAGGGCGTGGGCAAGTTCCAGCGCCAAGGGCGCCAGCTGTTCGGCGACCTCCGCCGGGGTTTCCACCAGGGTGGCACCCTCCCGCAGCAGCCGGTGGCAACCGCGCGCCATCGGGTTGTGGATCGAGCCGGGCAGGGCGAACACCTCGCGCCCGGCGTCGGCCGCGAGGCGGGCGGTGATCAGCGCACCCGACTGCAACGCCGCCTCCACCACCAGCGTGCCCAGGCTCAAGCCGGCGAGGATGCGGTTGCGGCTGGGGAAATGCGCGCGCAGCGGGGCGGTGCCTGGCGGGTGCTCGGACACCACCGCCCCCGCTGCCGCAACGCGCTCCAGCAGCAAGCGATGCCGCGCCGGATAAGCCACATCCGGCCCGGTACCCAGCACCGCCACGGTGGCGCCGCCGGCTTCCAGCGTGGCGGTGTGCGCGGCGGCATCGATCCCGGCAGCCAACCCGCTGCCGATGCACAGGCCGGCCGCCGCCAATGCCCGTGCAAACTGCGCGGCATTGGCGCAGCCCCCGGCGGTGGCGGTGCGGCTGCCGACGATGGCCACGGCGGGCTGCCACAGCAAGGCCGGGTTGCCGGCCACGAACAGCATTGCCGGGGGTGCCGACGTGCGGCGCAACAGCAATGGATAGCCGGGGTCCCGCCAGCCCAGCAGATGGTGGTTTGCGTCCTCCAGCCAGCGCAGGCTGCGCGCCATGGCAGCAGAGACGGGGCCGCGGATGGCACGGCAGGTGGCGGCATCGAGGCCGTGGCTGGCCCAGTCCCGCGGGCCGGCGGCCAGCGCGGTGCAGGCATCGCCATGGGTGTCCAGCAGACGCCGCAACGCAGACGCCGGGGCATCGGCGTGCAGCAAGCGGAGCAGGGCTTCGTGTTCAGGGCAGGCAGGCATGGGCCCAGCATCCCCCGGACACGACAACGGCGCCCTCGGGCGCCGCTGCGTTGTTGCGTCGGAAAACCCTGCAACCTCAGTAGGGCGCGTCCGGATGCTTGAGCTCGTAACCCACGCGGGCGGGTTTGACGCTGCTCATCACCAGCGCATAACTGACGTTGTCGAAGGTGCGGAACACCATGGCATGGCCGGCGAATTCGTCGGGCAGGCGCACCTTGTGTTCCGACAGGGTGAGGTCTTCATTGGCATCCAGACCATCCTTGGTTCGATCCGTGACCGAATTACCGCGCCGCCAGATCGAGAACACGGTGCCGTTGTCGATGCCTTCGCGGGCACCGCCGGAAATCGCGATCACGTCGTGGGTGCCGCCGAATTTGTAACCATCGGCCACCGCCATCACCGTCAGCCGGCCGTACTCGGCCTGCTGCTTGGGCGGATGCGGGAAGAATTGCAGGTCGTAGGGCTGCGCCTGCACCGGCAGCAACCGGTCGCCCACGCGCACGTCGTGGCCTTCGCTGTCCAGCAGCAGGGTGCTGGCCTGGATCCCGGCCACTTCACCACGGGTCACCGTGCCGGTGGTCTGGGTGATCAGCTCGTACCCCAGGAATTCGGTATTGCCGGTCGGGAATACCGCATTGCTCCACAGCGTGCCGTCATCCAGCCCATGGTGACCGCGCGCATCCAGATCCTGGCTCTGGAACAGGTCGCAGCACATTCCTGCACGCTCCAGCATGCGGTAGCGCTTTTCAGCACGCACCACCAGATAGCGCTGGCCCGGGGCTGCGCCTTCCAGCCCACGGATGTAGGCCACCTGGCCACGACTGGCACGCAGGCGGTTGTCTTCCAGACCCACCACGTAGGGCAGATTGTCGAGGCTGGAGACGATGCGCGAGTCCTTCAGGAACGGCTCGACCTCCGACAGCGGCACCGCATTGACCGGGCTTTCCTTGCGCTCGCCCGGCTGCACCGCCACGCGGTCCAGATAGGCCAGGCTGATCACGTCGCCCGGATAAATCAGGTGCGGATTCTTGATCTGCGGGTTGGCCTGCCAGATTTCCGGCCACAGCCACGGCTTCTTCAGGAAGCGCGCGGAAATGTCCCACAGGGTGTCGCCACGCTTGACCACGTAGCTGTCAGGATGGTCGCCGCGCAGCTCGGCGGCAGCGGCATAGGCAGCCACCGTCAGCAGGGCGGCGACAAGCATGGTGCGCAGCCCGCGCGAACGCGCTGCCTTGCCACGCGCCAAGTTGGAAACCCGTTCAAACATGGTTGCTATCTCCCCGCTCCGTATGGTGAAAACCCCCTGAAGCCTGCGCAATATAGCCCACAAACTGCACCTGCTGGCAAGCGCCCATGCAGCTTGTGCGGTCTACAATCCCGCACAGTGGCCGCGCCGGCCGCCCTTTTCCCCGGATTTCCCCCATGGCCCTGCTCCCGATCCTCGAATTCCCCGATCCGCGCCTGCGCACCAAGGCTGCCCCCGTCGAACCGGCGGATCTGGCCACGCCGGCGTTCCAGGCGCTGCTGGACGACATGTTCCAGACCATGTACGAAGCCCCCGGCATTGGCCTGGCCGCCAGCCAGGTGGACGTGCACAAACGCTTCATGGTGATCGACGTGACGGAAGACCGCAGCCGGCCACTGGTGTTCGTCAACCCGCGCATCACCGCCCGCGACGGCGAGCAGGTCTACCAGGAAGGCTGCCTGTCGGTCCCGGGCATCTACGCCGACGTGACCCGCAGCGACACCATCACGGTGGAAGCTCTGGACCGCCACGGCCAGCCGTTCACGCTGGAGGTCGACGGCGTGCTGGCGGTGTGCGTGCAGCACGAGATGGATCATCTGGATGGCAAGCTGTTCGTCGACTACCTCAGCCCGCTCAAGCGCGAAATGGTGCGCAAGAAGCTGCTGAAGGCGAAGCGGGCCGCCTGAGCCCATGCGCATCGTCTTTGCCGGCACGCCGGAATTCGCCGTCCCCTGCCTGCGCGCCGCCGCGCTGCGCGGCGAGGTGGTGGGCGTGTACACCCAGCCGGACCGCCCCGCCGGACGCGGGCGCGCATTGACGCCGTCACCGGTGAAGCTGGAGGCGGTGCAGCGCGGCATTCCGGTGTTCCAGCCGGAGAACTTCCGCTCGGCCGAATCGAAAGCCACGCTGCGCGCGCTGAAGCCCGACGTGATGGTGGTGGTGGCCTACGGCCTGATCCTGCCGCAGTCGGTGCTGGACATTCCCGAGCACGGCTGCTGGAACGTGCACGCCTCGCTGCTGCCGCGCTGGCGCGGCGCGGCGCCGATCCAGCGCGCCATCGAGGCCGGCGACACCCGCACCGGGGTCTGCCTGATGCGGATGGAGAAGGGTCTGGACACCGGCCCGGTGCTGCTGGCGCAAGCCATCGACATCGGCCCGGAAGAAACCGGCGGCCGGCTGCACGACCGCTTGTCTGCGCTGGGTGCGCAAGTGCTCGCCGATGCGCTGGGCCTGCTGCGCGCCACCATCCAGCTGCCGCCGCATCCGCAGCCAGCCGAGGGTGTGACCTACGCGCACAAGCTGGACAAGGCCGAAGCCAAGCTTGATTGGGCGCAGCCGGCGCAAACGCTGGCCAACAAAGTGCGCGCATTCAACCCGTGGCCGGTGGCCGAAGCCCAGTTGCTGGGCGAGCGCGTGCGCATCCACGCCGCCATCGCGCTGGGCGAAACCCACGCCGCCGCACCTGGTGACGTGTTGCGCACCGGCCGCGACGGCATCGACATCGCCTGCGGTGCCGGCGTGCTGCGCCTGGAGACCCTGCAGCGCGACGGCGGCAAGCCGATCAGCGCGCAGGACTACCGCAACGCCCGGCGCGACGTGTTCGCATGAGTGATGGCGTCGCCACCCGCGTCGCCGCGGCACGCACGCTGGACGAGGTGCTGCACCGCGGACGTTCGCTGAAGGCGGCGCTGGGTGGCAGCCTGCCCGGCCTCGACGACCTGCGCGACCGCGCGCTGGTGGAAGCGATGGTGCTGGCCGCGCTGCGCCAGCGCGTGCGCTACAACGCCGCGCTGGACGGCTGGATGCCGCGTCCGCTGGGCCAGCGCGACGGCATCCTGCGCGCGCTCTTGCTGGCCGGCCTTGCCCAGCTGACGCTGGGCCTGCCGGCGCACGCCGCACTGGCGGCCACGGTGGACGCCGCGCGTGCCCTGGGCCGCGCCCACCAGGCCGGCATGGTCAACGCGCTGCTGCGCCGCGCCACCCGCGAACCCTTGCCGCCGGCCGACCCCGCGCAGGCGTGGCCGGGCTGGCTGGCACGACAGGTGCGCGCCGACTGGCCGCAGCAATACGACGCAATCTTCGCGGCCAGCGCGCAGATCGCGCCGCTATGGCTGCGCGTCAACCGCCGCTGGATCGGCCGCGACGACTATCTGGCCCTGTTGCGCGAAGCCGGCATCCACGCCACCGCAGACGCCACGCTGGCCGATGCCCTGCGGCTGGACACCGCGCTGCCGGTGCAGCAGCTTCCCGGCTTCGACGCCGGGCTGGTGTCGGTGCAGGATGCTGCCGCGCAAGCGGTGGCCGATGCGCTCGCCCCTGCATCCGATGCCCGCGTGCTGGACGCCTGTGCGGCACCCGGCGGCAAGGCCGCGCATCTGGCCGAGCGCGACGCGTCCCTGCGCATCGCCGCACTGGACGTGGACGCCCGCCGCGTGCGGCGGATGCAGGAGACGTTCGCACGGCTGCGCCTGGAAGGCATCGACGCACGCACGGCCGACGCGGCCCGCCCGGATACGTGGTGGGACGGCACGCCGTTCGACGCCATCCTCATCGACGCCCCGTGCAGTGCCTCCGGCATCGTGCGCCGCCAGCCGGACGTGTTGCTGCATCGGCGCGAGGCCGACATCGACGCGTTGCACGACACCCAATCCCGGCTGTTGGACGCGCTGTGGCCACTGCTCGCCCCCGGTGGCACGCTGCTCTACGCCACTTGCTCGATCCTGCGCGCGGAAAATGCGATGCAGGTCGAAGCCTTCCTTGCCCGCACGCCGGACGCCACTCTGGCGCCGCTGGACGACCGCTTCGGCCATGACACCGGCGCGGGCCACCAGCGCCTGCCGGGCGAAGCGGGGCGGGACGGGTTCTTCTGCGCCCGCCTGAAAAAGGCCTAACGTCCCCCTGCCCACAATGCGCGCCATGACCCGTCCCCAACGCGACCTCTGGCTGTTCTGGCTGTTCGCCCTGCTGATCCTGGCCACCGGGCTGGGCCTGCGCGATCCGTGGCCGGCCGACGAACCGCGCTTCGCGCTGGCGGCCCGGCAGATGGTGGAAAGCGGCCAATGGCTGTTCCCGCATCGTGGCAGCGAGCTGTATTCGGACAAGCCGCCGCTGTTCATGTGGATGCAGGCCAGCGTGCTATGGCTCACCGGCAACCTGCGCATCGCCTTCCTGCTGCCTTCGTTGCTGGCGGCGCTGGGTACGCTGTGGTGCGTGGTGGACCTGGGCCGGCGACTGTGGACGCCGCGCGTGGGGCTCTACGCCGGCTGGGCGGTGTTGCTGACGCTCCAGTTCACCTTCCAGGCCAAGAAGGCGCAGATCGACCCGATGGTGGTGTTCTGGATCACGCTGTCCTGCTACGGCCTGCTGCGGCACGCGTGGCAAGGGCCGAACTGGGCGATGTGGGCACTGGGCTGGGCGGCGGCGGGACTGGGCACGATCACCAAGGGCGTGGGCGTGATCGCATTGTTGCTGCTGTTGCCGGCCGCATTCGCATCACTGCGTGGCTGGGCCGGGGTACGCCTTCACGCGCGCCACCCGAAATTCTGGCTGGGCCCGCTGGCCTTCCTTGCCGCCTGCGGGGTGTGGCTGCTGCCGATGCTGATCGCCGCGCTGGGCAACGGCGGCGACGCCTACCGCGCCTACGTCGACGACATCCTGCTGCGCCAGACCGTCACCCGCTACGCCAACGCCTGGCACCACGGCCAACCGTGGTGGTACTTCATCGAAGTGGCACTGACCGCGTGGTTGCCCACCGTGCTGGTGTTGCCGTGGGCGCTGCCGGCGTGGAAGCGCCGCCTGCGCCGGCGCGATGCGCGTTTCCTGATCCCGCTGGGCTGGGTGCTGCTGGTATTCGTGTTCTTCAGCATCCCCTCCGGCAAGCGCGACATGTACATCCTGCCGGCGCTGCCGATGCTGGCGCTGGCACTGGCACCGCTGCTGCCGGGCCTGCTGCGCAAGGCCGGACCGCAACGCCTGTTGCTGGGGTTCACCGTGCTTTTTTCGCTGGCAGCGCTGGCGGCGGGACTGGCGATGCTGCTGGGCAACCCCGGCTTTGCACGCAACGCCATGCAGGGCCGCGAGGCCGGCGTGGCGATCGGGCTGGCGTGGATGCTCATCGCCAGCGGCGGCTTCGGCGTGGGGGCCTGCCTGTGGTTCGGCCGCCGGCGCGCGCCGCTTGCCTTGGTGGCGATGCTCGCCCTGCTGTGGCTGCTGTACTCGCTGGTCGGCGCGCCGCTGCTGAACGACGGCAGCTCCTCGCGCGGCCTGATGCGGAATGTCGGTGCGGCCATCGGCCCCACAGCCGAATTGGGTCTGGTCGGCTGGCGCGAGCAACAACTGCTGATGGCCGACCGCCCCGCCGCCGATTTCGGTTTCAAGCGCGAACCCACCGCGCAATTCGCCGACGGAGTGCGCTGGCAACAGGCGCGTCCCGAAGCGCGTTGGCTGCTGGTGGAGGAAGGCGACGGCCTGCCGGCCTGCGTGGACAAGGCCCGAGCCCACGACATGGGCATCGCCAACGGCCGCCGCTGGTGGTTGCTGGGCGCCGCCGCAACACCGGCATGCCGCCGGGACGCACCGGACTTCATCGAAAAGGACACGCAATGAACGCTGCACTCAGGGACGCCGGTGAGTTCGATGCGCTGGTGGTTGGCGCCGGTTTCGCCGGCAGCGTCTGCGCCCGCCAGCTGGCCGATGCCGGCTGGTCGGTGCTGGTGGTGGATGCGCGTCCGCACATCGGCGGCAATGCCTTCGACACGCGGGACGCCGCCGGCCTGCTGATTCACCCGTACGGCCCGCACATCTTCCACACCAACGGCAAGCGGATCTTCGAATACCTGTCGCGTTTCACCACCTGGCGCTTCTACGAACACCGGGTCCTGGCCGAAGTCGACGGCGCGCTGCATCCGATCCCGATCAACCGCACCACCATCAACGGCCTGTACGGGCTGGACCTGGACGAGGCCGGGGTCGAGGTATTCCTGGCCGAACGCCGCACCGACCGTTCGCCGGCGCGCAGCAGCGAGGACGTGGTGCTCAATAGCGTCGGTGCCGACCTGTGCGAGAAGTTCTTCCGCGGCTACACCCGCAAGCAGTGGGGGCTGGACCTGTCCGAACTGGCCGCCGGGGTCGCCGCGCGCATCCCCACCCGCAGCAACGACGACGACCGCTACTTCACCGACAGCTTCCAGTTCATGCCGGCGGACGGCTACACGCGGATGTTCGAACGCATGCTCGACCATCCCGGCATCACCGTCCGCACCGGCGTGCGCTTCGCGCGTGCGACCACGCCGAAACCACGACGGCAGCTGGTGTACAGCGGCCCGATCGACCAATTCTTCGACTGCTGCCACGGTGCGCTGCCCTACCGCAGCTTGCGCTTCGAGCACCAGCACCTGGCCGGCACCGAACGCTTCCAGCCCACCGGCACGGTGAATTATCCGAACGACCACGCCTACACCCGGATCACCGAGTTCAAGCACCTGACCGGCGAAACCGCCACCGGCACCTCGATCGTGCGCGAATACCCGATGGCCGATGGCGACCCGTTCTACCCGATCCCGCGCCCGGAAAACGAAGCGCTGTACCAGCGGTACAAGGCGATGGCGGAGCAGGAAACCGGCGTGAGTTTCGTCGGCCGGCTGGCGCAGTACCGCTACTACAACATGGACCAGGTGGTCGGCGCGGCGCTGGCGCTGGGCGCGCGGCTGCTGGGCCGGGCGCAGGAGGACGCCGCATGAGCCGGCGCAATCTGGTGGTCGTGCGTGCCGGCGACAACTCGGTGCATCCGGGCTGGCTGGTGGATGCCGAACGCAATTTCGACATTTACGTCAGCTACTTCGGCAACCAGGAAAACCGCTACGCCGACAGCGCCGACTTCCACGAAAACCGCAAGGGCATGAAGTGGCCGGTGCTGGGGGAACTGCTGCAGGCGCAGCCGGAATTGCTGGAGCGCTACGCGTATTTCTGGTTCCCGGACGACGACATCGTCACCGACACCGCCACCATCAACCGCATGTTCGACTTCGCCGCCGCCTACCAGCTGGCGCTGGCGCAGCCGGCGCTGACCCGCAACTCGTACTTCAGTTGGCCCCTGCTGCTGCAGGACCCGCGCTACCAACTTCGCTACACCCGCTTCGTCGAGGTGATGGTGCCGGTGCTCGACCGCGCCGCGCTGCGTACCTGCCTGCCCACCTTCACCGAGAACAGCAGCGGCTGGGGGCTGGACTTCGTCTGGCCATTGCTGCTGCGGTCGCGCGGCGAACGGGCCATCGCGATCATCGACGCCACCGCCGTGTTCCACTCGCGCCCGGTCGGTGGCGGCGAACTGTACAAGGCCACCGGCACTTCGGTGGCCGAATGCGACAAGACCGCGCTGCTGGCCAAATACGGACTGTCGCCCGATGTCCTCGCCGATACGCGCTATTTCACCGGCGGCATCCAGCTGCGCGAGGCAGGCACCTGGCGGCATGCATTGCAGTCGCTGTCGCGCAGCCTGCGCCGCTGGAACTATCGCCGCCTGGCGCGTCGTGCACGCGCATGACCACACCCACCCTCCACGTGGTCAACCTGCCCGGCTCCCCCGAGCGCCGTGCATCGATGATGCAACAGGCAACAGCGCTGGGGGTCGCGCTGGAGTTCTTCGAGGCGGTGAACGGTCGTGCCGGGCATCCACTGTTCGCGCACGTGCACCAGGCCAAGCGCCTGGCCCGCAAGGGGCGTCCATTCCGGCCCGGTGAATTGGGCTGCTGGGCCAGCCACTACCTGCTCTGGCAGCAATGCGTGGCCAGCAATCGGCCGATCATCGTGCTGGAAGACGACATCGTGCTGGAAGCGCGCCTGCCGGAATTGCTGCACGCCCTGCCGTTGCTGCCCACCGATGTGGGCTATTTCCGCCTGCATGCCGGTGACTGCCCCGGCATGGTGTGGCGGCGCTTCGGTGATTTCGTCCTGCACCGCTACTGGCGCAGCCCGATGTGCACGCTTGGCTACTACCTTGCGCCAGTCGCGGCGAAGCGTTTTCTGGCGCATGCCGATACGTGGATCCTGCCGGTCGACGATTACATGGACCTGGCTTGGCTGCATGGCGTGGAATGCCTGGGCCTGAAGCCGGGCGTGGTGTCTGCCGCCGATGGTTTTGCCTCCACCATTCGCGCCGGTGGCAGGCAGAAGGCGACGGTGGGCCCGGTGGGGCTGCTCCGGCGCGAGGCGCACCGCGCGTGGCTGCGTCTGCGCTGGCACCTGCACAACCTGCCGGCACGGCTGCTGGCGCGGGCGCACTGAACCGGCGACCCGGGCTCAGCCGGGCCGGCGTGGTGTTCGCACGGGCTGCCCATGTTGCAGCAACCACAGCATCATCGCCTTCTGGCGGACGTAATTGGCGTGCACCCACGCCGCCAGCAACCCCGGCATGCCGTCCAGGAATCCCCGCTTGAGCACGTAGCTGCGGAAGAAACGCCAGCCCGGTGCCAGCAACAGCTTGGCCAACGATGCGCGCTTGCCGCGGGCATGGTCGTGGTCGGCCATCATCGCGGCATAGCCCTGCAGCTTGTCCAGCATCTGCAGCAGCGAGCGGAACGGGTAATGCAACAGGTCACCCCGCAGGCGCACCACGTTGCCATCGACACTGGCCGATTCGTGGATTTCGCGCTCGCCACGCCAGCCGCCGCAACGGCGGTCGAACAGGCGCAGCACGCGGTCCGGGTAGTCGGTGCCGTGACGCAGGAAGCGGCCGAAATACCAGGACATGCGCGGGAACACATAGCCCGCAGCACCTGCGAAGCCGGTGGCGCGTACCACTGCGATCTCGTCGCGCAAGGCATCACTGACGCGCTCGTCGGCATCCAGGCACAGCACCCAATCGTGCCGGGCCTGTTCCACCGCGAACGCCTTCTGGCTGCGAAATCCGTCGAAGGCGCGTACCAGCACCCGCGCCCCCATGGCTTCGGCGATCGCGGCAGTGCCATCGGTGGAGCCGGAATCGATCACCACGATGTCGTCGACGAACGCCAGCGAGCGCAGGCAATCGGCAATCCTGTCGGCTTCGTTGAAGGTGATGATGCAGGCGGACAGGTGCGGCAGGGCGGCGCGGGCAGGCGTCATGGCGTGTCTCCTTGCTTGCGCTTGCGCTCCCACGCCCAGGCATGCGCCACGATTGCATCCAGCTCCGCATGCCGCGGTTGCCAGCCCAGCGCCGCGCGCGCGGCGCGCGCGTCGGCCACCAGCGCAGGCGGGTCGCCTGCGCGGCGCGCGCCCATGACCACCGGGATCGGGTGGCCGGTGACGCGGCGCACCGTTTCGATCACCTCACGCACCGAATACCCATTGCCGTTGCCGAGGTTGTAGCGCGCGCTGGCGCCGCCCGCGAGCAGTTGCCGCAGCGCCAGCAGGTGGGCATCGGCCAGATCTTCGACGTGGATGTAATCGCGGATGCAGGTGCCGTCGGCGGTGGCGTAGTCCTCGCCATACACGGTGATATGCGGACGTCGCCCTGAGGCCACCTGCAGGATCAGCGGGATCAGGTGGGTTTCCGGCTCGTGGCATTCGCCCAACTCGCCGTCGGCATCGGCACCGGCCGCGTTGAAGTAGCGCAGGCAGACCGCCTTCAACCCATAGGCGCGATCAAAGTCCTCCAGCATCTGTTCGACGAACCACTTGCTGCGGCCATAGGGATTGATCGGTGCCTTCGGGTGCGTCTCGTCGATCGGCACGTACTGCGGGTCGCCGAAGATCGCCGCAGTCGAGGAAAAGATGAACTTGTCGATGCCGTGCGCGCGCATGCCGTCCAGCAGGGCCTGGGTGGCGGTGACGTTGTTGCGGTAGTACCTGGCCGGATCGGCGACCGACTCGCCCACCTGGATGAAGCTGGCGAAGTGCATCACCGCCGCCGGCCGGACCTCGCCGAGCACCGCAGCGACGAAGGCCGCATCGCCGATGTCGCCGACGTGCAGCGGCGCGCCCAGCACCGCTGCGCGGTGGCCGGAGGACAGGTCATCGGCGACCACGGCATGGAAGCCGTTGCGACGCAGATGCTTGACCATGTGCGAACCGATGTAGCCGGCGCCGCCGACAACAAGAATGGGGTCATGCATGGGGGAATGTCCTGGTCGCCTGATGCATCAATACAAATCCTGGTACGGGTTTTCTTCATCGCTGCCCGCAGGGCGCAGCGAGTAACGCTTGTAGGTCCATTGGTATTGGCTGAAATCGCGCCGCGCCACCGCTTCAACCCCCGCGTTCAGCGCCGCCACGGCCTGCGCGCTGTCGGCACCGGCGATCCCGGCCGGCGGTGCTTCCACATGCAACGCAAAACGCGGTGCACCGCCACCCGGCAGCCGCTGGCACCAGCACAGCAACACCCGTGCGCCGCTGCGGTGGGCCAGCCGCGGCAGCAAGGTCATGGTCAGTGCCGGCTTGCCGAAGAACGGTGCGAATTCGCCTTCACCGGCCTTGGGTTGCTGATCGGGCAGGATGCCCACCACACCGCCTTTTTGCAGGCGCTTGAGCAAACTGCGCACGCCGGATGCCTCGGCGCGCACCTGCTCCACTTCGCCATCCGCATTCGCACGCACCCGGCGCAGGAAGGCTTCGCCGATGGCGGACTCCGGCGGGCGATACAGGATGGCCAGTGGCGTTTTTTTCGCCAACCACTGGTTCAGCAACTCCCAATTCCCCATGTGCGGCGCGGCCACGATCAGGCCATCGCCGCTGCGCAGGGCGGCGTCGAACAGCGCCTCCCCGTGAATCTCGGTGATCTCGGCCAGGTTGCGCGCACTGGGACGCGTCCACAGCCGCAACGTCTCGAACGCCTGCCGCGCGGTGGTACGCAGGATGGCGCGCAGCAATTGCTCGCGCGACGCCACGTCAAGATCAGGCCGGACCAATTCCAGGTTGCGCCGCGCCACCCGCGCCTCGCGGGCGTCCAGCCATTGCCACAGCCACGCCACGCCGTCGGCCAGCGCCCGCAGCAGCGGCCACGGCAGGCGCGCCACGGCCCAGGCCAGGGCATGCAGCAGGGCGGCGGAAAACTCGGTCATCCGGTCAGTTTAGCCGGCGCGGGCGCTATCCTTGCCGCATGCTTGCCCTCATCCAGCGCGTCACCCAGGCGACGGTCACGGTCGATGGCACCCCCGTGGGCAGCATCGGCCCCGGCCTGCTGGCCCTGGTGGGGGTGGAGCCGGGGGATACCGACGCACAGGCACGGCGGCTGGCCCAACGCATACTGGGTTATCGAATTTTCGACGACGATGCCGGCAAGATGAACCGCTCATTGCAGGAAATCGACGGAAAGTTGCTGCTGGTCAGCCAATTCACCCTGGCCGCCGACACCCGCTCGGGCATGCGCCCCGGCTTCAGCACCGCCGCCGCACCCACCGAAGCCGAACGCACGTTCAACCAACTTCTCGACGCCTGCCGTCACCTGCATCCACACGGGGTGGAAACCGGGCGTTTCGGTGCCCATATGGTAGTGAGTCTGGTCAACGACGGGCCGGCCACGTTCCTGCTGCGGCCCTGACTCGCCACCCATACGCAAGCGTACTGTGCGTTTGCGCAGTATAATGCTTGGTTCTTTCCTGCGCTACGCGCGGATATCCCCACACGGTACACGATCCATGGCCAACGAACGGCAGACCGCCCCCCAATCCGACATCAAGCTCCTGATCAGCAAGGGCTTGGAGCAAGGCTATCTGACCTACGCAGAAGTCAACGACCACCTGCCCGACGACATGGTCGATCCGGAGCAGATCGAAGACATCATCGGCATGATCAATGGCATGGGCATCGAGGTGCACGAAGTGGCGCCCGATGTGGAAACCCTGCTGCTGGCCGGCCAGCAGGCCGGCGGCCGCGAGGTGGACGAAACCGCCGCCGAGGAAGCCGCCGCCGCGCTGACCTCGCTGGACACCGAGGGTGGCCGTACCACCGACCCGGTACGCATGTACATGCGCGAGATGGGCACGGTGGACCTGCTGACCCGCGAGGGCGAAATCGCGATTGCAAAACGCATCGAGGAAGGCCTGGCGCAGATGAACGCCGCGCTGGCCAGCTTCCCGCAGTCGGTGCAGCACTTGCTGGAAGACTACGAGCTGCACAAGGCCGGCAAGAAGCGCCTGGCCGAGATCGTGGTCGGCTTCAACGACGCGGAGCCGGAAGTCGAGGAACTGCCGGTGCCCGAAGCCGAGGCCGTGGTGGACGAGGACGAAGAGGACGAGGCCGGCGGCGAAGCCGACGAGCCCGCGCCCACCGGCCCCGACCCGGCCGAAGTGGCGGTGCGCATGGAGGCAATGGGTGCCGCCCACGCGCGCTTCCTCAAGGCCTGCGCCAAGGGCGGCGTGGACGGCAAGGCCGCGCTCAAGGCGCGCGAGGACATGGCCGCCATCTTCGTCACCCTGAAGCTGCCGCTGCCGCTGACCGATACGCTGGTGAAGAAGCTGCGCGATGCAGTGGGTGCGGTGAAGGAGCACGAGCGCCGCATCCTCGACCTCGCTACCCGCGTGGCCAAGATGCCGCGCAAGGATTTCATCAAGGCGTGGGAAGGCAACCAGACCAACCTCGAGTGGGTCGACGAGCTGCTCAAGCGCAAGCAGAAATGGGGCAGCGCCCTGCGTGACGTGCGCGAGCAGATCATCGCCGAGCAGGAAGCCACGCTGGCGCAGGAAAAAGTCCTGCACGTCACCCTGGCCGACCTCAAGGAAATCAACCGCGCGATGGCCTACGGCGAAGCCAAGGCCCGCAAGGCGAAGAAGGAGATGGTCGAGGCCAACCTGCGCCTGGTGATCTCCATCGCCAAGAAGTACACCAACCGCGGCCTGCAGTTCCTCGACCTGATCCAGGAAGGCAACATCGGCCTGATGAAGGCGGTGGACAAGTTCGAGCACCGCCGCGGCTTCAAGTTCTCGACCTATGCCACGTGGTGGATCCGCCAGGCGATCACCCGCTCGATCGCCGACCAGGCGCGCACCATCCGCATCCCGGTGCACATGATCGAGACGATCAACAAGCTCAACCGCATTTCCCGCCAGATGCTCCAGCAGTACGGCCGCGAGGCCACGCCGGAGGAGCTGGCGAAGGAAATGGACATGCCCGAGGACAAGATCCGCAAGGTCATGAAGATCGCGAAGGAACCGATCTCGATGGAGACGCCGATCGGCGACGACGAGGATTCGCACCTCGGCGACTTCATCGAGGACACCAACGTGATGTCCCCGATCGATGCCACAACCGACATCAACCTGATCGAGACGGTGCGCAGCGTGCTGGCCGGGCTGACCCCGCGCGAAGCCAAGGTGCTGCGCATGCGCTTCGGCATCGACATGAACACCGACCACACGCTCGAGGAAGTGGGCAAGCAGTTCGACGTGACCCGCGAGCGCATCCGCCAGATCGAGGCCAAGGCGCTGCGCAAGCTGCGCCACCCGTCCCGCTCGGAGACGCTGCGCAGCTTCCTCGACGTGGAGTGACACCTTCCATCACTTGTTTGCGCACCGGCAAAAGCCCGCCCATCGGCGGGCTTTTGCATGCACCGCGGCTACAATTCTCCGCGACGGGCCTATAGCTCAATGGTCAGAGCAGGGGACTCATAATCCCTTGGTTCCAGGTTCGAGTCCTGGTGGGCCCAGATCACCGCACCAGCCAGGCCTGCAAATCGGCTTGCGGCATCGGGCGGGCGTACAGGTAGCCCTGTGCGGCGTCGCAGCCTTCGCGGGCGAGGAATTCCCATTGCTGGCGGGTTTCCACGCCTTCCGCCAGGGTGGACAGGCCGAGGCTGCGGCCCATCGCGATCACCGCGCGGCAGATCGCGGCGTCGTTGGCGTCGACGTGGATGTCGCGCACGAAGGACTGGTCGATCTTGATCTGGTCGATGGGCAGGCGCTTGACGTAGTTGAGCGAGGAATAGCCGGTGCCGAAGTCGTCCAGCGAGAAGCCCACGCCGTGCATGCGCAGGGCCTGCATGGTGGTGATGGCTTGCTCGATGTTGCCCAGCAGCATGCTTTCGGTGATTTCCAGCTTCAACCGCGTGGGGTTGATGCCGCTGGCGGCCAGCAAGGCGGACACGCCATCCACGAAGTGCTCCTGGTAGAACTGGCGGGCGCTGACGTTGACCGCCATCACCAGCTGGTCGGTGCTGGGGGCGGCCTGCCACTCGGCCAGCACCGTGCAGGCCTGGCGCAGCACCCAGTCGCCCATCGGCACGATCAGGCCGGTTTCCTCCGCCAGCGGGATGAAGGCACCGGGAGGGACCAGCCCGCGTTGCGGGTGTTGCCAGCGCACCAGCGCCTCCACGCCCACGCAACGGCCCTTGGCATCCACCTGCGGCTGGTAATGCAGCACCAATTCCTCGCGCTCCAATGCCAGCCGCAATTCCGCTTCCAGCTCCGCACGCGCGTTGATGCCGGCCTGGATCTCGGGGTCGAAGAAGCGCAACGCGCCGCGCCCGGCGGCCTTGGCCTGGTACATCGCCAGGTCGGCGCGCTTGAGCAGTTCGGCGGCATCGGTGGCCTGCCCGCAGAACATCGCGATGCCCACGCTGGCACCGGTTTGATACGGCACGCCGTCCAGCACGCAGGGATGCGAGAGTGCCTCCAGCACCTTCTCGCCGACGTGGCTGGCTTGCGCCACCGCCGCATGCTCGTCGCCATCCAGGTGCTGCACCAGCAACACGAATTCATCGCCCCCCATGCGCGCCACGGTATCGCTCTTGCGCACCAGCAGCGCCAGCCGCGCGGCCACCTCCACCAACAGGCGATCGCCCATGCCGTGGCCGCGGGTGTCGTTGATGATCTTGAAGTGGTCCAGGTCCAGGTACAGCAGTGCGCCGCATTGGCCGCTGCGGGCACTGCCCGCCATCGCCTGGTCCAGCCGGTCATGCAGCAAACGCCGGTTGGGCAGGCTGGTGAGCGGGTCGAAGAAGGCGAGATCGTAGGCCTGCTTCTCGATCTGCTTGCGGTTGGTGATGTCGCGCCAGACGCAGAACAGGGCGGCGTGACCGCGCATGTCGATGCGCGCCAGGGTGACCTCGGCCGGGAAGCAGCTGCCGTCGGCGCGACGGTGCTCCCATTCGAAACGCAGCACGCCCTGCTGCATCGCCTGTTGCATCAGCAGTTCGGCTTTCTCGAAGGAGGCGCTGCCGTCGGGCTGGTATTCCGGCGAGATGCGCGAAGGATGTTGCAGGATCTCCTCGCGGCAAGCGTAGCCGAGGATGGCCACTGCGGCGCGGTTGCAGTCGGTGAACTGGCCGTGCTCGATCAGCCAGCTCGGGTCCGGGGAGTTGTTGAAGATGTCGCGGAAGCGCTGCTCGCTGTGGCGCAGCGCGGTGGTGCGGGCGCGCACCTTGCCGGCGATCTGCGCACGCGCCTGCAGCAGCCGCGCAAGGTTGGCGCAGGCGTGTTGCAGCGGGAGTTCGCAGGGGCCGAAGGCGTAAGCATCGGCCAACTGGAAGACGAGGGTACCGAAGTGGGCGGTGCCCTCGGCGGCGAGGGCGAAACTGCGGCCGGCGCCCGGTGCCGGGGGCTCCATGGCCGGCAGGAACGTCACCGCGCGCGTGCCCGGCAAGCCGGCCAGTGCGGCTTGCAGGCGCGGCCCGACGTCCGCCTCCGGCAGCATCGGGATCTCGGCCAGCAGGTCCAGCAGCATGCCGGCCAGCATGGCGTCGATGCACCCCCCTGTTCTCATGTCCACTCCCGGCCTCCGCCGTGAAGGCAACGGCATTTCCATGCACGCACCGGCCACGCCGCCACCTGCCTGCCAGGCGGCGTCTTCCTTGTTATCGACCACAGCACCCGCAGCCTGAAGCCTGCCGGTGGCCCGTGCAGCCTACCCGGTCTGGGCCGCCGGGGCATCGAGGCGGATCACGATGCGCCCGGCATGCACCTGCCTGACTTGCCACCCCAGGCGCAAGGCCAACCGGTCCAGCAGCGCCGACCCGGTGCCGCTGTCGGCGCGTGCGGGCTGCGGATGGCGATCGTCGTCCACCTCCGGCAGGGCCTGCATGAGCAGGTGCCCGTGTTCGAGGTGCAGCCGCAGCGTGCCGGCATCCCGCCCTTGCAGCAGCCGCCGCGCCAACCCGGACAACAACAGTTCCGCCTCGTGGCGGGCAATGTGCAGATCCCCGCTGGCCGCGATGTCCGCCGTGATGTCGCCACGGCCCGCCAACGCCAGGGCGGCCGCAGCTTCCAGCAGCCGCACGGCTTCGACCGTGTCGCATTGCAGCGGCTTGCGCCGCGCCGCCGCCAGCATCGCCTCCAGCAGCCGCCGCATGTCTCCCACGCCGCGTTCCAGTCGCGCATGGCGGGCCTGTTGGGTAGGCGATGCGGTGTCATCGTCCAGCAACACTTCGGCCACGCCCTGGATCACCGCCAGCGGCGTGCGCAGCTCGTGGCTGGCATCGGCCAGGAACGCCTGCTCGCGTGCATCCGCCTCCACCAGCCGGGCCTGGTAGCCATCGATGGCAGCGGCCAGCCGGCCAAGTTCGTCGCGACTGACCGCGCGGGCCAGGTGGGTAGGGCGCGGCTGCACGGGTAAGCCTTCGACTTCCCGCGCCAGCGCGCGCAGCGGTGCCAGCGCGATACCGGCAAACAACCACCCCAGCCACCCCGACAGGCCGGTTCCCAGGCTCATCATCGCCACCACCAGCCAGCGCAGGCGACGCTCCATGGCTTCGATGTCGCCCAGGTCGATGACGAATACCAGCCGGCCGGCGGCGGTATCGAACACGCCCACGTGGGTGTCTTCGTCGGCAGGGTCCTCGCGCACGCCCGGGGGCAGTGCGGCATAGGCGCGCGGCAGGGCCGGATCGTCGGCCCGGTAGCCGCGCAGCCGCCGGGTGCGCGGCAACGGCGCCGGTTGGCCACGCGCCAGGCGCAAGCCGTAATCCTCGGCCTGCCCGCGCAGGATCTCGGTGGACACCGCATTTTCGTAATCGTCGGCCACCCGCAGCAGCGCCAGCGATGCCAGCCCCGACAACAGCAGGCCCAGCAGCGTGGCCAGCAGGGCGAAACGCAGCCGCAGCGTCGCCTTCACGCCGCCACCTGCAACCGGTAGCCCACCCCGCGCACCGAGCGGATCAGCGGCTGCGCGAAAGGCTTGTCCACCAGCATCCGCAATTCGTACACCTGGGTTTGCAGGGCGGCCATGTCGGCACCTTGCGCGCCCCAGGCACCCTCGATCAGGCGCGCATGGGTGACGATGCGCGGGGCTTCGCGCAGCAGCAGGTCGAGCAAGGCACCCTGCAGCCGGGTCAGCGGGATCTGCCGGCCTTCGCGGGTCGCGGTCATGCTGCGCGGGTCGTACGCCAGCGGGCCGCCATGGCCTGCCGCCATGGCATGCGTCCGCCGCAACAGGGCACGCAGGCGCGCATCCAGCTCGCGCATCGCGAACGGCTTGACCAGGTAATCGTCGGCCCCCTCGGCATAACCGCGCAACTTGTCTTCCAGCGTGTCGCGCGCGGTCAGCATCAGCACCGGCACGCCATGACCGGCCTCGCGCAGGCGGCGGCACAGCGCCAGTCCGTCCAGCCGCGGCAGGCCCAGATCCAGCACGATCACGTCGACGCCCCCTTGCAATGCGCGGGCCAGGCCGGACACGCCATCGGCGCAGTGATCCATCGCGTGGCCGCGGCGTTCGAGGAAATCCCAGATGTTGGCGGCAATGTCGTGCTGGTCTTCGATGAGCAGCACGCGCAGGCCTGAGGGGGTCGGCAAGCTCATCGCGACAGACTGCCACTCCCGGATGGCCGGGGTGTTAACGCCGGCCTGAGATTCGGCTGAGCCGGGCGCAGCGTGGCTGCGGCCACACTGCACGCCAGTTCCCGCCATCGCCACTTCGTCATGCGCACGCCTGCCGACGATTCCACCATCCCCGCACTGGCCAAGGTGCCGCAGGTGACGTTGCTGTTCTGGGCCATCAAGATCGCCGCCACCACGCTGGGCGAAACCGGCGGCGACGCGGTGACGATGTCGTGGCTGGGCGAAACCTCCGCGCATGCCAACCCCAACGGCTACCTGATCGGAACCGGTCTGTTCGGCGCGCTTTTCGTGCTGGCCGTGTGGCTGCAGATCCGGGCACGGCGCTTCAATCCGTGGCTGTACTGGTTCGCGATCCTGGCCAGCACCACGGTGGGCACCACGCTCGCGGATTTCGCCGACCGTTCCCTCGGCATCGGCTACAGCGGCGGTTCCAGCCTGCTGCTGCTCCTGCTGCTGGCCGTGTTCATGTCGTGGAAACGCAGCCTGGGCACGGTCGCGGTGGCCAGCGTCGATCGTCCGCAGGCCGAGGTATTCTACTGGCTGACCATCATGTGCTCGCAGACGCTGGGAACGGCACTGGGCGATTGGATGGCCGACACGCAAGGCTTGGGTTATCGCGGTGGCATCGCCCTCTTCTGCGGCGCGCTGGCGTGGGTGGCCGCACTGCATTTCACGAAGAAAGTCTCGCCGACCCTGCTGTTCTGGGCCGCATTCATCCTCACCCGGCCGCTGGGAGCGGTGCTGGGCGATTTCCTCGACAAGCCGCCGGCACAGGGCGGGTTGGCGCTGGGCCGCGCGCCGGCCACATTGGTGCTGCTGGCCTGCGTGGTCGCGGCGATCCGGCTGTTTCCACAACGGCCGGCGCAACACGCGCACTGAAGCTGTCCCGGGGCGGCGGCATAATGCCCTGCCACAACGCTTGGAACGCCGCATGCTGCTGGATACCGTCGAACACGAAACCGGCCCGGACCCGCAGTGGTGCGTGCTGTGGCTGCACGGCCTGGGCGCCGACGGTCACGATTTCGCGCCGATCGTGCCCGAGCTGGTGCGCGATGGCTGGCCGGCGCTGCGCTTCGTGTTCCCGCATGCGCCGGTGCGCGCGGTCACCATCAACGGCGGCGCGCGCATGCGCGCGTGGTACGACATCCGTGACTTCGACCTGGCCCACCGCGCCGACCTGGAAGGCGTGGACGCATCGGTGGCGCAGGTCGAGGCGCTGATCGCGCGCGAAGCAGGGCGCGGCATCCCGCCGCAGCGCCTGCTGCTGGCCGGGTTCTCGCAGGGTGGCGCGATCACCCTGGCGGCGGGACTGGCGCGCGCACAGCCGCTGGCCGGGCTGATCGCCCTGTCCACCTATCTGCCGATGCCGCTGGCGCTGGCGCAGCAGCGGCTGGCCCCGCAGGCCGCCGCACAACCGCTGTTCATGGCACATGGCCTGTTCGACCCGGTGGTGCCGCCGGCGGCGGGCGATGCCGCCTTGCAGGCGATGCGCGGCTTCGGCTTCACGGCCGAAAGCCGGCGCTACCCGATGCAGCACGCGGTGTGCGGCGAAGAAATCCGCGATCTCGGCGACTGGCTGGGCGCGCGTTTCACCG
Source organism: Thermomonas sp. (assembly GCF_041905325.1). GTDB lineage: Bacteria > Pseudomonadota > Gammaproteobacteria > Xanthomonadales > Xanthomonadaceae > Thermomonas. The sequence goes on from NZ_JAYRLK010000003.1 coordinate 61,678, forward strand.
CGTGAGCGCGGCACGAGGGTGACGCCCGCCCCGGCCCGCAGCTACCATCGCCGCGGGGGGGCCCGGTGGATGCTGTTCGGGGAGGAATCGCACCATGACCGCACAACCGCTGCGCGTGCTGATCGTCGATGACGAGCCGTTGGCCCGTGCGCGCCTGCGCGGGCTGCTGGAGGCACGGGCGGACGTGCAGGTGGCGGGCGAGGCCGCCGATGGGCAGGCGGCACTGGACGCCTGTGCCCGCCTGCACCCGGACCTGGTGTTGCTGGATATCGCCATGCCCGGCATCGACGGGCTGGACACCGCGCGCCACCTCGCCACCTTGCAGCCGCCGCCGGCGGTGGTGTTCTGCACCGCCTACGACGAGCACGCGCTGTCCGCGTTCGAGGCGCGGGCGCTGGATTACCTGGTCAAGCCGGTGCGTGGCGAGCGCCTGGAGGCGGCGCTGGACAAGGTGCGTACCTTCCTCGCCGGCCGCAGCCACCAGCGCGACGATGCGCCCCACGCACAGGCGCGCACGCACCTGTGCGCGCGCCTGCGCGGCAGCCTGCGGATGATCCCGGTGGACGACATCCGCTATTTGCAGGCGGACGAAAAATACGTGGCCGTGCACCATGCGCGCGGCGAGGACCTGATCGAGGAATCGCTGAAAGCGCTGGAAACCGAATTCGGCGACCGCTTCGTGCGCATCCATCGCAATTGCCTGGTGGCGCGTTCGGAGATCGTCGAACTGCGGCGCACGCCGGACGGGCATGTCCATGCCGTGCTGCGCAACGCGGCGCAATCGCTGGAGGTCAGCCGGCGTTGCCTGAGCCAGCTGCGCGAGACGTTGCGGCACCCGTAACCGCGCTTCGCCATCCGCGGCGCGCGTGGCCCGCCCACTTGCGGAGCGGCAGGCGATAATGCACGCATGAAGACGCTGCGCATCGCCACCCGCAAGAGCCCGCTGGCCCTCTGGCAAACCGAACACGTCGCCGGGCGCCTGCGTGCGGCGCACCCCGGCCTGAGCGTCGAACTGGTGCCACTGTCCACCCGCGGCGACGAGATCCTCGACCGCTCGCTGGCGGCGATCGGCGGCAAGGGCCTGTTCCTGAAGGAACTGGAACTGGCGATGCAGCGCGGGGACGCCGACTGCGCGGTGCATTCGCTGAAAGACGTGCCGATGGAGCTGGAGCCGGGCTTCGCGCTGGCCGCCATCCTGCCGCGCGCCGACCACGCCGACGCCTTCGTCAGCAACCGGTTCGACGGCCTCGACGCCCTGCCGCAGGGCGCGCGCGTGGGCACCTCGTCCTTGCGCCGGCAGGCGCAATTGCGCGCGCTGCGCCCCGACCTGGACCTGCGCGACCTGCGCGGCAACGTCAATACCCGGCTGGCCAAGCTCGATGCCGGCCACTACGACGCCATCGTGCTGGCCTGCGCCGGCCTGCAACGGCTGGGCTTCGATGCCCGCATCCGCGCCCGGCTGGATGCCCCCGCTTGGCTGCCGGCCCCGGCGCAGGGTGCCATCGCCATCGAAACCCGCAGCGACGACCCGCGCGTCGCCGCGCTGTGCGCCGCCCTGGACGACGCGCACACGGGCCTGTGCGTGCGTGCGGAACGGGCCATGAACCGCGCCCTGCACGGCAGTTGCCATGTGCCGGTGGCGGCGCTGGCCACCCTGGGCGGCGATGGGCGACTGCACCTGCAAGGACTGGTGGGCTCGGCACGCGACGGCCACCATGTGCGCGCGCAGGCCCATGGCGCGGCCGACGCACCGGAAACACTGGGGGTCACGGTGGCGGAGGCGTTGCTGGCGCAGGGCGCACGGGCACTGCTCGACGCCGGCTGACCCGCCGTCAGAACGCGTATTTCAGGTTCACCGTGGCGTCGGTCTGGTTGCGGCTGGCCACGTTGCTGTCACGGCGCAGCTCCACCCCGGAGCTCAAGGTCAGGGCCGGCCGCAACTGCGTCTTCAGCAGCAGGCTGTTGCGCAGGTAGGCACCGTGCTGGCCGGCCTCCAGCCGGGTGGTTTGCGACAACCGGGTGCGCGCACCCAGCGCCTGGTTCCACTCCACCTGGCTGCGCAGGACCGGCCCGGTGCCGGCGATGCCGTCTTCGGCATAGCCCCGCAGGCGATACCCGGTGTCCACCGACACCTTCACGCTGGTGTCGACGGTCTGCACCGCCTGCATGCCGTACAGCATGCCCACCCGCGCCTTGCTGCCCTGCGCCTTCACCCAGGCGCGCGGGGCGCTGGCGATGTGCAGGCGGCCACCGCCACCGGGCAGGTCGTCGCCATCGATGCGACGCTGCCCCGATGCGATCGGCACCATCGCGTCCACCACCCATTCCCCATGCACGCATTGCGCGGCGAGGCAGCGCGGCGGGTCCACCAGCCGCTGCGCCAGCTCCGGCGGCAGCGTCGGTACGGGGGCCAGGACAAGGGCGGGCGGCGGCGCGGTGAACGCCAGCCACAGCAGCGGCAGCATGGTCGTCGCAGGGTCCGGGAAACGGCTTGCATTCATATCACGGTGCGGCCCGCACAGGCTGAATGGCTGTCGCATAATCGGGCCATGGATCGCCAAGAACGCATCACCGCCCTGCACCGTACCCTGCAAGCGGCCCGCCGCCCGGTCACCGTGGCGCATTTGCAGGACGTGCTGGGCTGCTCGCGCGCCACCGTCTACCGCGACATCGCCTACCTGCGCGATGCGTTGATGGCGCCGGTGATCGGCGAGGGCGAGACCGGCTTCCACTACGACAAGGACGAGGCCGACCGCTTCGAGTTGCCGGGGCTGTGGCTGAATTCGGAAGAACTGCACGCGCTGCTGGCCGCGCAACACTTGCTGGCGCGCTGCAGCGGCGGGCTGTTGTCGACGGCGCTGGCGCCATTGCAGCAGCGGGTGGAGAAACTGCTGGACGTGCACGCCGGCCACAAGCACTGGCCGCTGGAACGCGTGCGGGTGATCCCGCACCGCATCCGCCGCATGGACGAGCATGCCTTCCGCATCGTCGCCTCCAGCGTGCTGGAGCGCCGCCGGCTGACGTTCGATTACCGCGCCCGCTCCACCGACGAGAAAACCCGCCGCACGGTCAGCCCGCAACGCCTCACCCACTACCGCGACAACTGGTACCTGGATGCGTGGGACGAGGACCGCGAGGCGCTGCGCAGCTTCTCGATCGACCGCATCACCTCCGCGCGAATGGCCGACGGCAGCGCGCACGACGTCGCCGATGACGCGCTCAACGCCCACCTGGCCGGCAGTTACGGCATCTTCTCCGGCGCACCGAAGGGCTGGGCCACGATCCGCTTCAGCCCCAAGGCCGCACGCTGGGTGGCCGACGAGCACTGGCATTCGCAGCAGCAAGGCCGCTTCCTGGCCGATGGCAGCTATGAACTGAAACTGCCGTATTCGGTGCCGCGTGAATTGCTGATGGACGTGCTGCACTACGGTGCCGACGCCGAGATCATCGAGCCGAAGGCACTGCGCGAACAACTGCGCGCGCACCTGCAACTGGCGCTGTCGAACTACGCGGAGGAGGCATGATCGGCGCCCCGCCACACGACGCGTCCATCGTGCTGGCGCTGGGCGGCGGCGGCGCACGCGGGCTGGCGCAGATCGGCGTGATCGAAGTGTTGCAGGCGCGCGGATTGTTCGTGGAAGCGGTGGCCGGGACCTCCTGCGGGGCCTTGGTGGGCGGCTGCTTCGCCGCCGGCAAGCTGGGCGAGCTGCGCGACTGGATGCTGCGCACCAACCGCAACGAAATGCTGCGCCTGCTCGACCCCGGCCTGGGCCGCCCGGCCATGTTCACCGGCAACCGGCTGGTGCGCGTGCTGCGTGAACTGATCGGCGAGCCACGCATCGAGGACCTGCCGATCGACTTCACTGCGGTGGCGGTGGATCTGCTGCGCCAGCGCGAGGTGTGGCTGCGCCAGGGTGACCTGTGGGATGCCCTGCGCGCCTCGTTCGCCATCCCCGGCATCTTCACCCCGCTGACCATCGGCGGCATGGAGCTGGTGGATGGCGGCCTGCTGGCACCGCTGCCGATCACCGCCACCCGTCTGGCCGGTCCACACCGGGTGATCGCGGTGGACATCCATGGCCGCCCTCCACAGCGGATCAGCGAACCGGTGCGCGACGTGGATGCCGAACACGGCAAATCCGCCCCCGGCATCCTCGGCCGCTGGGTGGAACAGCACTTCGGCAATCGCGACGGCAGCCGGCCGCAACATCGCTTCGGCCTGATGGAAGTGATGGCCAATTCGCTGGACACCATGCAGGAACGCATCGCCCGCGTGCAATTGGCGCTGGAACCGCCGGAACTGCTGATCCGCATCCCGCGCGATGCCTGCCAGTTCTACGAATTCTGGCGCGGTGCCGAACTGATCGACATCGGTCGCCGCGAAGCGGAAAAGGCGCTGGACGCCGCCGGATATTGAGCGTCGCAGCCGGTGAGATGGGCCGTCTGCACGCTGGCGGCACCTTCCACGGAGCTGCCGCCATGACCCACCGTGATCTTGATGCCCTGCTGCGCCAGTTCGTCGTCCTCGGCGCGCTGGTGGTGCTGCTGGTGCCTGCCGCGCGCGGCAGCAACGCCTGGCTGGGCTGGCTGCCGCTGTGGCTGCTGGGCATGCCGTTGGCGGCGTGGTGGAGCCTGCGTCGGTGGCCGCTGCCGCGGCTTGCGCTGCACCTGCCGCGGCGGCGGCGCGCACAGGCGGTGCGACGCCGGCACCGCGCATCCGGCCAGGCACCGGCGGCCCGGCGCGCCTGAACCTTTGGCACGGCCTCGTCACCGGCCTGCGTGATAGCGTGGCGGCTTCCTCCCGCTGCCACCGATCCCGCCATGCATGCACTTTCCAACGCCTTCCTGTTCGCCGGTCTTGCCGTGGCCGGCACGGCCTCCGCGCAGTCCGCGCCGGCCACCGATCCTTACGCCTGGCTGGAAGACGTCAGCGGTGAGACGTCGCTGGACTGGGTGCGCGCACGCAACGCCAAGGCCGAAGCGGAGATCGCAGGCACCCCGGCGTTCAGGCAGCTGGAAGCCGACATCCGCGCCATCCTCGATTCCGACGCCAAGATCCCCGGCGTCGAGAAGATCGGCGGCTACTACTACAACTTCTGGAAGGACAAGCAGCACGAGCGCGGCGTCTGGCGCCGCACCACGCTGGCCGAATACCGCAAGCCGGAGCCGAAGTGGGAAACCGTGCTCGACCTGGACGCGCTGAACAAGGCGGAGAACGCCAAGTGGGTGTGGCACGGCGCCGACTGCCTGCGGCCAGCGTACACCCGCTGCCTGATCGCGCTGTCGCCCGGCGGCTCCGATGCCGACGTGACCCGCGAGTTCGACCTCACCACCAAGCAGTTCGTGCAGGACGGCTTCTTCCGTCCGGAAGCCAAGGGCGGGCTGGCGTGGATCGACGAGAACACGGTCTACGTGTTCACCGATTTCGGTCCGGGCACGCTGACCAGCTCGGGTTATCCGAACATCGTCAAGGAATGGAAGCGCGGCACGCCGTTGTCGGCGGCGAAGACCGTGTACGAAGGCAAGCCGGGCGACATGTACATCGCCGCGATGCGCGACGTCACGTTCGATCACGGCCGCCCGGTCTACCAGCGCGACTTCGTCAGCCGCACGCTGGCGTTCTACAACGACGAGCTGTACCTGCGCAGCGCGGACGGCAGCCTCGCCAAGGTCGACGCGCCCAACAGCGCGCAGAAGGGCGTGCACAAGGAATGGCTGCTGCTGGAGCTGCGCGAGCCTTATGCCGTCGGCGGCAAGACCTATGCGCCCGGTTCGCTGATCGCCACCAATTTCAACGACTTCATGGCCGGCAAGCGCGACTTCACCGCGCTGTTCGAGCCCACCGACCACGCCGCGCTGGCCGGCTACGCGTGGACCAAGGACCACCTTGTCCTCAACGTGATGGAGGACGTCAAGAACCGCCTGTCCGTGCTGACCCCGGGCAAGGGCGACTGGGCGAAAGCGGACTTCGTAGGCGCGCCGACCATCGGCACGCTTGGTATCGGCGCAGTGGATGCGGAGGACAGCAATGCTGTGTGGCTGACCGCCACCGACTTCCTCAGCCCGACCACGCTGTCCATCGCGGAGATCGGCAAGCAGCCGGAAGTGCTGAAGTCCAACCCGGTGTTCTTCGACGGCGGCAATGACGTGATCGAACAGCACTTCGCCACCAGCAAGGACGGCACCCAGGTGCCGTACTTCCTGGTCCGCCCGAAGGATCTTGCGTTCGACGGCAAGGCGCCGACCCTGCTGTACGGCTACGGCGGCTTCGAGATCTCGATGACGCCGGCCTATTCCGGCAGCATCGGCAAGGCCTGGCTGGAGAAGGGCGGCGTGTACGCGCTGGCCAACATCCGCGGCGGCGGCGAATACGGCCCACGCTGGCACCAGGCTGCGCTCAAGGCCAATCGCCACAAGGCCTACGAGGACTTCGCCGCGATCGCCGACGACCTGGTTGCGCGCAAGATCACTTCGCCGCAGCGCCTCGGCACCATGGGCGGCAGCAACGGCGGTCTGCTGATGGGCAACATGCTGACCCAGTACCCGGAGAAGTTCGGCGCCATCGTGGTGCAGGTGCCGCTGCTGGACATGCAGCGCTACAGCCACCTGCTGGCCGGCGCCTCGTGGATGGCCGAGTACGGCGATCCGGACACCGCGGACTGGTCGTTCATCCAGACCTTCTCGCCCTACCACCTGTTCGACGCGGCGAAGACCTATCCGGCGACGCTGTTCACCACGTCGACCAAGGACGATCGCGTCCATCCCGGTCACGCGCGCAAGATGATGGCGAAGATGGAAGCGGCGGGTAAGGATGTGCGCTACTACGAGAACATCGAGGGCGGCCACGGCGGCGCGGCCAACAACGCGCAGGCGGCGCACATGAACGCGCTGGCCTACACGTTCCTGTGGAACCAGCTGAGCAAATGATGTCCAGGCTCGTCATTCCCGCGAAGGCAGGAATCCAAGGACGCTGTTCGAACTGGAAATCCAAAGTCCATGGATCCCCGCCTTCGCGGGGATGACGAGCAAGAGCAAGTGCGAAATGGTGGAGCGAGCGTTGCAATTCGCCCCGCGGAGCCCCACCCATGAACTCCCACGTCCTGATCGCCGGTCTTTTCCTCATGAGCAGCCTCGCCTCCGCCCAGACCCCGCCCACACCGCCCGACGCGACGAAGCAATCGCACGTGGTGAAGACACCGTTCGGCGCGGAACGGCAGGACCCGTATTACTGGCTACGCGATGACAACCGCGAAAACCCGGCGATGCTGGCCTATCTGCAGGCGGAAAACGCCTACGCCGATGCCATGCTGGCACCGCTCAAGCCGGTGCAGGACCGGCTCTACGATGAAACCGTGGCGCGCATCCGCCAGGATGACGCCAGCGTGCCGTTCCGCGAGCGTGGCTGGTGGTATTACGCCCGCTTCGAAACCGGCAAGGACTACCCGGTGCACGCGCGCCGCAAGGACGCGCCGGGGCTCGACGCGCTGTCGATCCAGCAAGCCAATGCGGCGGGTGATTTCGCCGGTGAAGAAGTGCTGCTGGACGTCAACCAGCTTGCCGCCGGCAAGGACTACTACAGCGTCGGCGGGTACGAAATCACCCCGGACAACCGGGTGCTGGCCTGGGCCGACGACAGCAACGGCCGCCGCCAGTACAGCATCCGCTTCCGCAACCTCGCCACCGGGCAACCCTATCCGGAGACCCTCGAGGGCGTCGCCCCCGACCTGGTCTGGGCCGACGACAACCAGACCCTGTTCTACGTCGAGAACGATCCGGAAACCCTGCTCACGGTGCGCGTGAAGAAGCACGTGCTGGGCACCGACCCGAAGCACGACCCGATCGTCTACGAAGAGGAAGACGACAGCTTCTACATGGGCATCGACCGCACCCGCGACGAGCAGTTCATCCTGATCGGCGTCAGCAGCACGGTGTCCGACGAGCTGCGCTACGCGCCGGCCGCCGACCCCCGTGAATTCACCGTGCTCGCCCCGCGCGCGCGCGACGTGGAATACGACGCCGACCACTTCGGCGGGCGTTGGGTGATCCGCACCAACGACCGGAACCAAGACGGCACGCCGGCGACCAACTTCAAGCTGGTCACCGCCGCCGACGGTGCCACCGCACGCAAGGACTGGCAGGACTGGATCGCGCACCGCGACGACGTGCTGATCGAGGGCTTCGAACTGTTCGACGGCTTCACCGCGATCGCCGAGCGCAGCGGCGGGCTGGAGCGGTTGCGCATCGTGCATGCCGATGGCCGCGAGACATTCGTGGCCGCCGACGAACCCGCTTATTCGATGGGGCTGGAGGTCAACAGCGAGCCGGCCACCGACTGGCTGCGCTACAGCTACACCTCGATGACCACGCCGGCCACCACCTACGCGCTGAACGTCCGCAGCGGCGAACGCCGCACATTGAAACAGCAGCCGGTGCCTGGCTACGACCCCGATCGCTACGTCACCGAGCGCCTGTGGGCGACCGCCCGCGACGGCACCCGGATTCCGGTGTCCATCGTCTACCGCAAGGGCTTCGAGAAGAACGGCACGGCCGCGCTGCTGCAGTACGCCTACGGCAGCTACGGCCTGTCGATGGATCCCGGCTTCTCGGTCACCACGGTGAGCCTGCTGGACCGCGGCATGGCCTATGCCATCGCCCACATCCGCGGCGGCCAGGAAATGGGCCGCCGCTGGTACGAGGACGGCAAGCTGCTGCACAAGAAGAACACCTTCACCGACTTCATCGACGTCACCGATTTCCTGGTCAAGGAAGGCTATGCCGCACCCGATCGCGTGGCCGCGCACGGCGGCAGCGCCGGCGGCCTGCTGATGGGCGCGATCGCGAACATGGCACCGGAGAAGTACCGGGTGATTTTGTCGCAGGTGCCGTTCGTGGACGTGGTGACGACGATGCTTGACCCGTCGATCCCGCTGACCACCAACGAATACGACGAGTGGGGCAACCCGGAACAGAAGGCGTTCTACGACTACATCCTCACCTACTCGCCCTACGACAACCTGGAGGCCAAGGCCTACCCGGCGATGTTCGTCGGCACCGGGCTGTGGGATTCGCAGGTGCAGTACTGGGAGCCGGCCAAGTACGTGGCCCGTCTGCGCGACCTGAACACCTCCGCCGAGCCGGTCATCTTCCGCACCAACATGGAAGCCGGCCACGGCGGCAAGTCCGGGCGCTTCCGCCGCTACCGCGAGCAGGCGGAGATGTACGCGTTCATGCTGGATCGGCTGGATGTGCACTGAGCCCGCCGCCATCGGCATCGACCACGAACAGGCGGCCAGGCGGCCCGCATGACCCGCTGGCTGTGGGCGCTGCTGGCGTGGACCAGCCTGGTGCTGGGGATCATCGGCGCGTTCCTGCCGGTGATGCCCACGGTGCCGTTCGTGCTGCTGTCCGCGTTCGCCGCCACCCGCGGCTCCGACCGCCTGCGCGCCTGGCTGGTCTCGCACCCCAGGTTTGGCCGCGCCATCCTGGACTGGGAGCAGAACGGCACGGTCTCGCGGCAGGCCAAGCGGCTGGCCATCGGGATGATGTGCGTGTCCTCGGTGTCGATGGCGATCTTCGCCCCGCGCTGGTGGATGGCGGCGATCGGCATCGCGGTGATGGCACTGGTGTCGGCGTGGCTGTGGCGACGCCCGGAGCCGCGACAGCCACCGGGTCCGCCGCTACACTGAAGCCATGACCAAGCGCATCGTTTTCCTCGTACTCCTGCTGTGCTCGCTGGCCGGCTGCGGCAACAAGGGGCCGTTGGTGCTGCCCGACAAGAAGCCGGCCGACACGCCCGCCGCCGCGGCCGACACCCACCCCGCGACCGCCGCGCCGGGTGCGCACGCCGCGCAGGAATGAACACGCCCGGCATGCGTTTTTCCAAGATGCACGGAGCCGGCAACGACTTCGTGGTGCTGGACTTGCGCGACGGCACGCCGGCGCCGGCGCCGGCGTTGTGTGCCCGCATCGCCGACCGCCACTTCGGCGTGGGCTGCGACCAGATCCTGACCATCGAACCGGCGACCGCTGCCGATGCGGTGGCCGCCTACCGCATCTGGAATGCCGATGGCTCGTCGTCCGGCCAATGCGGCAACGGCGCGCGCTGCGTGGCGGCATGGCTGGTGCGCGATGGCGTCGCGCCGGCGGACGCCGCCTTCATGATCGAAAGCCCGGCCGGGCGGCATGCGGTTGCGCACGATGGCCAGGGCGGTTTCGTGATCGACATGGGCGCGCCGCGTTTCGCGCCGGCCGACGTGCCGCTGGCCGGCATCGACCACGCCTGCGACGACTATGCGCTGGTGATCGACGGCACCACGCTGCGCTTCGGTGCGGTGTCGATGGGCAACCCGCATGCGGTGCTGGAAGTGGACGATGTGGCCACTGCCGACCTGCCGCACATCGGGCCACGCGTGCAGCACCATGCCCTGTTCCCGCAATCGGTCAACGTGGGGTTTGCGCAGGTGCTGTCGCCCACCCACATTCGCCTGCGCGTGTTCGAACGTGGCGTGGGTGAAACCCTGGCCTGCGGCAGCGGGGCCTGCGCGGCGGTGGCGGTGCTGGCCAGGCGTGGCCGCGTCGCCGCGGATGCCGAGGTGGTGGTGGACCTGCCCGGCGGCCGCCTGCACATCCGCCACGACCGCCAGCGCGGCACCCTGCACATGGGCGGCCCCGCCGCCTTCGTCTTCGAAGGAGAATGGCTTTGAACACCGGTTTCGACGGCATCACCGAAAAACTGGGCGCGCATGAAGTGGCGGCTTGGCTGCGCCGCCATCCCACTTTCCTGCAACAGTTCCCCGACCTGGCGCTGGCGCTGGTGGTGCCGCGCGAAACCGGCCCCGCCGCATCGTTGGCCAGCTACCAACTGGAGATCCTGCGCGACAAGAACCGCGAGCTGGGCAAGCGCCTGCACGAGCTGTTCGCCAATGCGCAGGACAACGAACGCCTGGCGGTGCGCACCCATCAGCTGACGCTGGCGCTGCTGCGGCAAACCAGTGCCGCCGATACCTTGCGCGCGCTGGCGGCCTCGCTGGCCGAGGATTTCCACGGCGACCTGGTGCGGATCGTCAGCTTCCGCCCGGTGGCGGGGCTGGAAGACGTGGACTGGCTGCAACACATCGACGAAGCCAGCCCGCGCCTGGCCGGCTTCCGCGACCTGCTGGCCAGTGGCGATCCGGTCTGCGGCCGCCTGCATCCGGACAAGCACGCGCTGCTGTTCGGCGTCCGCGCGGAGGACGTGCAGAGCACCGCGCTGCTGTCGTTGGCGGGTACCGGCCTGGTGGCGGTGGGCAGCCGCGACCCCAATCGCTTCTTCCCGGGCATGGGCACGCTGTTCCTGCGCATGATGGGCGAAGCGCTGGCGGCGGCGCTGGCCCGGTTCGACTGAGCCGGGCGATGTCGCCGGTTGACGCCTTCCTCGCGCATCTCGCGGTCGAGCGGCAGGCCTCCACCCACACGCTCGATGCCTACCGGCGCGACCTGTCCGCATTCGCACGCTGGGCGGATAGGCGCGCGCTGCCTGCGCTGTGCAGCGATGACCTGCGCGCCTTCATCGCCGCCGAACACCGGCGCGGGCTGTCGCCCAAGTCGTTGCAGCGCCGCCTGTCCGCCTGCCGCAGCCTGTACCGCTGGCTGCTGAAACAAGGCCGCATCAGCGCGGACCCCAGCGCTGGCGTGCGTGCGCCCAAGGCACCGCGCAAGCTGCCGCAAGTGCTCGACGTGGACGAAGCGGTGCAGCTGGTCGAGCTGCCCACCGACGCCCCGCTGGGCCTGCGCGACCGCGCCCTGCTGGAACTGTTCTATTCCTCCGGCCTGCGCCTGTCGGAGGTGTGCGCGCTGCGCTGGCACGATCTGGATATCGATGGCGGCCTGGTCACGGTGCTCGGCAAGGGCAGCAAGCAGCGCATCGTGCCGGTGGGCTCGCACGCCCGCGCGGCCCTGCTGGCATGGCGGCAGGCAACGCGCCCCGCTGCCGATGGCTTCGTGTTCCCCGGCCGCGGCGGCCAGCGGATCAGTGCCCGCGCCATCCAGCTGCGCATCAAGCAATTGGCCACCCGCCAGGGCGTGCTCAAGCGCATCCATCCACACCTGCTGCGGCACAGCTTCGCCAGCCATGTGCTGGAATCCTCCGGCGACCTGCGCGGCGTGCAGGAGCTGCTGGGCCACGCCGACATCGCCACCACCCAGATCTACACCCATCTGGACTTCCAGCATCTGGCGAAGGTGTACGACGCCGCCCACCCGCGCGCCAGGCGCAAGCCCTGACGGGCCGTTTTTGACGGCGGTCAAGGACACCCGGCGCGGCGGGCCGGCACACTGCCGGCATGATCGAGACCATCGACGGCTGGCGCTGCATCGGGTGCGGCAAAGTGGACGCCCCGCGCCCCTGCATCGGCGTGTGCACCGACAAGCGGGTGGAGCTGGTGCTGGCCGAGGACTACGCCGAACTGGCGTGGCGGGTCGAACAACTGGAGGAAGCGCTGGCCCTGATCGCCCGCACCACTCCCAAGCCCGACAAGCTGGAAGCCTCGTGGTTGGCCCTGCAGGCGCGGGCGCGCAAGCTGCTGGACACCGCCTGAACCGGTGCCCGGCCCGGCGCGCTTGAAGCGCCCGGCATCGTCCCCAGATCGTGGGTTCCGATGGAGAGACCGATGGACCCCAGCCAGAACCCCCACGTATTCCACGCCACCACCATCTGTTCGGTGCGCCGCAACGGTCAGGTGGTGATCGCCGGCGACGGCCAGGTCACGCTGGGCCACACGGTGATGAAGGCCAATGCGCGCAAGGTGCGCCGTCTCGGCAAGGACGGCCGCGTGCTGGCCGGCTTCGCCGGTGCCGCCGCCGATGCGTTCACCCTGTTCGAACTGTTCGAAGCCAAGCTGGAAAAACACGGCCAACTGACCCGCGCGGCGGTGGAGATGGCCAAGGATTGGCGCACCGAGCGCCGCTTCGGCAAGCTCGAAGCGCTGCTGGCGGTGGCCGACGCCGACACCTCGCTGGTGATTTCCGGCACCGGCGACGTGATCGAGCCGGAAGACGGCCTGATCGCCATTGGTTCCGGCGGCATGTACGCGCTGTCCGCCGCGCGCGCGCTGCTGGCGCATACCGAACTCGATGCAAAGACCATTGCCACCGAAGCGTTGGGCATCGCCGGCGACATCTGCATCTACACCAACCGCAACATCGTCGTCGAGACGCTCTGACCGAATGCCTCGCGGGCCATCCCGGCAGGGCGGCCCATCAACCAAGCGAGTATCGGGGAGCGACTTGATGGGCCGCCCTGCCGGGATGGCTTGCCAAGAACTTCTCGCCCTCGGTACGCCGCCTCCAGGACACCAGACATGACCGACTCTTCCTCCATGACCCCGCGCGAAATCGTCGCGGAGCTCGACCGCCACATCGTTGGCCAGCACGCCGCCAAGCGCGCGGTGGCCATCGCCCTGCGCAACCGCTGGCGACGCGCGCAGCTCGCGCCCGAGCTGCGCAACGAGGTGATGCCGAAGAACATCCTGATGATCGGCCCCACCGGTGTCGGCAAGACCGAGATCGCGCGCCGGCTGGCCACCTTGGCCAACGCGCCGTTCGTGAAGGTGGAAGCGACCCGCTTCACCGAGGTCGGCTACGTCGGCAAGGACGTCGAGCAGATCATCCGCGACCTCGCCGACACCGCGGTGAAGCTGCATCGCGCCCAGGCCCGCGCCAAGGTGCGCACGCAGGCGGAAGAGCGCGCCGAAGACCGCATCCTCGACGCCCTGCTGCCGAAGCGCGAACCCGCACCGGGCTTCGGCTTCAACCCGGCGCACACCACCACCATCGACATCGGTGCCGAGCCGTCGGCGCAGGAATCGACGACCCGCCAGAAACTGCGCAGGCAATTGCGTACCGGCGAACTGGACGCGCGCGAAGTGGAATTCGAGATCGCCATGAACGTGGGCGTGGACATCGTCACCCCGCCCGGCATGGAAGACATGGGCCAGCAACTGCGGCAGATGTTCAGCCAGATTTCCGGCGGCAAATCGCACAAGAAAACGATGACCATCCAGGCCGCGCGCCCGCTGCTGATCGAGGAAGAAGCCGGCAAGCTGATCAACGAGGACGACGTGCGCGACGCCGCCATCGAAGCCTGCGAACAGCATGGCATCGTCTTCATCGACGAGATCGACAAGGTCGCCAAGCGCAGCGAAGGCATGGGCGCGGATGTCAGCCGCGAAGGCGTGCAGCGCGACCTGCTGCCGCTGGTGGAAGGCAGCACCGTGAGCACCAAATACGGCGCGGTGAAGACCGACCACATCCTGTTCATTGCCTCCGGCGCGTTCCACCTCGCCAAGCCGTCGGACCTGATCCCGGAAATGCAGGGCCGCTTCCCGATCCGGGTGGAACTCACCGCGCTGGGCAAGGACGACTTCGTGCGCATCCTCACCGAACCCAAGGCGGCGCTGACCAAGCAGTACGTCGAACTGATGCAGACCGAAGGCGTGACACTGGCGTTTGCGCCCGAGGCGATCGACCGCCTCGCCGAAATCGCCGCGCACGTCAACGAACGCCAGGAAAACATCGGTGCGCGCCGCTTGCACACGGTGCTGGAGCGACTGCTGGAATCGCTGAGCTTCGACGCCCCCGACAAGGGTGGCAAGGTGGTCATCGACCGCGCCTACGTCGACACGCAACTCGGCGAACTGGCACAGGACCCGGACCTGAGCCGCTACATCCTGTGACCATCCAGCGATGCCGGGGACCCGGCATCGCACCGCACGGCCTGCCACCTCACCCGTGCAGGCTGTATGTCCCGTAGATCGCGGCCTCGGCCAACACGTGGCCGTGCATGGCGCGGAAGGCATCGGCGGCGGTGAACGCGGCGGGCAGCGCCAGGGTGGCCACGTCGAGCGCGAACAGGCGGAAGAAATAGCGGTGCACGCGCAGGTCGTGCGACGGCGGGTAGGGGCCGTCGTAGCCGAAGTACTGGCCGCCCATGGCGGCATCGCCGGCGAACCAGCCGGTGTAGTCGTTCAGGCCGGACACGCCGCCGGCATCGTGCGCCTGCGGCTTGCCCCTGGCGGTCTGGCCGTCGCTGCAACTGCCGGCGGGAATCGCGCGGGTGCTGGCGGGAATGTTCGCCACCAGCCAGTGCACGAAGTCGCCACGCGGATGCGCCACCGGGATCGGGGTGGCGGCATCGGCCACCAGCGCGCCATCGGTGGGGGCATCGGTGTCGATGCACAGCAGCACGAACGACCGCGTGGCGGCCGGCACGTCGTCCCAGGCCAGGTGCGGGTTGCGGTTGCCGCCGCGTCCACCCTCGGCCCCGAGGGCGAATTCGGCCGGCAATGGCTGCCGGTGTTCGAAACTGTCGCTGTGGATGTGCATGTTCCGGTCTCCGCGGAAGACACCCGGCAGGGTACCCGAAACCGCGGGTCAGGCGGCGGCCATGGCGGCGGCCACGCCGGCCTGCGCCACCTGCGCGATGCCGCGCCGGCCGTTGAAGCCGGCGGGCAGGATCGGCGGCAGGAAGCACACCCGCACCGGCCGCGCCGGTTCGCCCAGCAGCCGCAGCAGGTTGCCGAGGAAGCTCTCGCGCGGGGCGAACGCGATGACGTGCTGGGCCTGGCTGCGCACGCCGTAGCACAGCGCCACCGGCTGCACCGGCGCGTGCGCCTGCACGGCGGCGGTGAAGATGCGGGCGTGGAAAGTGCCGAGGGCACGACCGTTGCGGGTGCCGCCTTCGGGGAACGCAGCCACCGCGCGCCCGCTGCGCAGGCGCTGTGCCATCTCGTCCATCACCTTTTCCAGCGAATCGCCGTTGCCGCGTTGCAGGAAGATGGTCTCCGCCTGTGCCACCACCCAGCCGATCAGCGGCCAGCCGCGGATTTCGGATTTGGCGATGAACCCCATCATGTGCTGGGAGTGCAGCACCATGATGTCGATCCAGCTGACGTGGTTGGCGACGAACAGCGTGCCGCCCGCCAGCGGCGTGCCTTCGCGGCGCAAGCGCAGGCCGAAGATCCACAGCAGGCTGCCGGCAAACCAGCGGATGGCCGCGTGCGACAGCGCCCCGCCGCGCCCCAGCGCAATCAGCAGCAACACGATGGGCAGGTCGATGCAGGCGTGCCACAGCAGCAGCGGGGTGCGCCAGGCATAGCGCAGCGCACGCAGCAAGGTGGCGACGGCGGGAGACGTCGGGGTCATGGCAAGCGAGGGGGCAATGGAAGCGCCGGGGCGTTGCATTCCATTATCCGCCGGATGCCGGCGGTTGCGGCAACACCGCCAGGGTGATCCGGCTGATGCAGACCGGCCTGGCGGCTTCGTCCTCGATCCGGATTTCCCACACCTGGGTGCTGCGTCCGATGTGGATGGGGCGGGTGGTGCCGGTGACGGTGCCTTCGCGCACCGCACGCAGGTGGTTGGCGTTGATCTCCAGCCCCACCACCGCATTGCCGCCGGCCAGCAGCGCGCCGGCGCTGCTGCCCAGGGTTTCCGCCAGCGCCACCGAGGCACCGCCGTGCAGCAGGCCATAGGGCTGGTGGGTGCGCGTGTCCACCGGCATGGTGGCGCGCAGGTAGCCTTCGCCGAGTTCGGTGAAGACGATGCCGAGCGCCTCCATCAGCGTCCCCCGGGAGCGCGCGTTGAGCGCGTCCACGGTGACGCCGGCCGGCCAGGCGAACGCGGGGACGGACAAGGGGCGCGGCTTCAGCGCACGCCGAACACGCCCGGGCGCCAGGCGCGGACGTAGGACTCGCGGCCATAACCGCTGCTGCGGCCATAACCGATGCCGAAGTCGCGCTCGCGGCGGCCGTGCATGCGCTCCACCAACTCCTCGCGACGGCTGTCCAGCCAGTCGGTGCGTCCCAGCGTGGACGGGTCGACGCCACGACGGGCGGCCTCGCGGGCGCGGTAGTCGCAGAAATCGTCGTAGGCGTCGAGTTCGTGCGCCAGTTCGCGCACCGACAGCTCGATCATCACCGCGTCATCGAGGAAGCCCAGCACCTGCACGTTGTCGGGGATGATGTCGTTGGGGTCGGCGAAATAGGCCAGCGCCGACAGCACGCGCTGGCGGTCGGCGTCTTCCATCGCCCACGCCGCGTCGCGCACCATCGCGATCATGTCGTCCAGGCGCAGCAGGCGGGCCCTGATGAAATCGGGGATCTGCACCTTCTGTGCATCGTCCAGCAGGGCCACGGCCGCCGCCACGATCTCCTCGGCGCTCTTGCCTTCCACGGCCTTGCGCGAGTGCTCGGCGGCGGCTTGGAAGTGGGCCAGATCGTGGTCGTTGAGCTCGAAGTTCAGGGTGATGGACATGGTGGGCCCGGGCGCGAATGATGATTGATCCGGCAGACTAGGGCGCGCGCGCGGGCCCGTCAATCCGCCTGCCGGCATGCCGGCGCCTGATGGCCTTCACAGGATCGGCGACAAGCCGGAACCGAACGCGGTGAACACCCGCACGCCCAGCCATTTCAGGCCGATGTCGACCTCCGGAAAGTCACCGACGGGGTGGTTGCAGCGCAGGAAGTCGGCGGCGAACGGCGACGGCGGCGCGGGCTCCGACGGGCAGTCGGGGCCTTCGACGTAGTCGTAGCTGGTGGCGTACTTGCGCGGCCACAGGTCGAAGATCGGCATCGTCTCCGACCACCGGGCCAGCGTGTAGGACACCCCCTGCAACAGCGCCGCACTCGGCCGGCGGCCGATGGTCCAGGCATTCTCAGGGGCCATGTCGCGGCGGATGCTGGCGGCCAACCGGCGGGCAAAGGCAGGGTCGTCGATCACCACCGCGCTTTCGGTATTGAGGGCGTCGCCGCGCGGGTCGAAGTTGTGGGTGCCCACCACCGCCACCCGTTCGTCGATCACCATCGACTTGGCATGCAGACCCATCCGCAAGCCGGCGCTCTTGAGCCGCACCGGCATGCCGCCGGAGGACGCGAACGGCGAGCGGCGGCCGGCTTCGCTGACCGGTTCGCTGCGCAGGCCGCGCTTGGCCAGACGGCGGTCGCGCAGGTTGGGGCGCGTGGCCTCCAGCTGCGATGAGGCCGGGGCGGCCACGGCAGCCGCCGCATCGGCGTCCTCCCACAGCGCGGCCCCGGTGGCACCGAGTTCGAACGGTGCGCTGGCGGGGAACGGTTTGAACTCGTGGATCTGGAAGCCGAAGTCGCGCAGGTAACGGCGCTTGTACTTGTACGACATCGCGTAGGCGATGAAGGCATCGGTGGCGGCCAGGCTGTTGGTGGAAACCTGCACGCGCGGCGGCGCGGGCTCCGCATGCAGGCGGCGGAACAGTTGCTGCGCCGGCTTGGACAGCACCAGGTAGGGGGTTTGCAGCAGCACTTCGTGGCGTGCGTTGGCGATCAGCCCCAGCAGCTCCTGCCCGGCCAGGCCGGGCGGGCCGTCGCCTTCGCCCGCGGGTTCGGCATCGCCACGGTGCTTGCGCGGCAGGTCGGCGATGAAGGCCACCCCTTGCACCGCCTGCGCAGGCTGCACGAAGCGCGCGCGCAGCACCTCGGCATCGCCGACGTCGGCCAGCAGCGCGCGCACGCGCTCGGGGCGGCGATAGGGATGGTGCGGCGGCGGTGGCGCGCCATGCTGGCGCAGGTAGCGGGCGACATCGCCCAGTTGTGCCGCCGGCACGCTGCGGCGCGACGCCCAGAACGCCTCGAAATTGGCCTGCATGTCGCGCACCACCGGGCCGGCCAGCAGCAAGTCGCGGTCGCGGAAGTTGTAGTCCTCGCCCCAGTCGTAATAGTCGTCCTGGTAGTTGCGGCCGCCGACGATGCCGACCTCGCCATCCACCACCAGCAGCTTGTTGTGCATGCGCCGATTGAGCTGGCGCCAGCAGCAGGCCGCCGCCACTGCATACATCGGCAGCGACAGGCGGGCGCGGTCCAGCACCGGGTTGTACACGCGCAGTTCCAGGTTGGCGTGCAGCGCCGCCAGTGCCGCGAAAGTTTCCACCTTGCGCAGCGCCGCCAGCTGGTCGACCAGGATGCGGACCTTCACGCCACGGAACGCCGCCGCCTGCAATTCGTCCAGCACCAGCTGGGCGGCATCGTCCTCGTCGAAGATGTAGGTCTGCAATTCGATGCTGCGTTGCGCGCTGCGGATCAGGTGCACGCGCGCCAGCAGCGCGTCGGGGGCGTCGTCGAGGATCAGGGCGCGATGGCGCGGTGTCTGCGGGGTGGACGCCGCCAACGTGTCGCGCGCCATTTGCAGCAACGGCGAGGGCAGCGCACAGGCGTCGGCGCGCGTGCAATCCACCTGCGTGCTGCGGGCCGCTTCGGCGATCCCGGCGGCCTTCTGGCGCTGTGCCGGCGAGAGGGTGGCGCAGCTGGCCAGCAACAAGGCCAGCGCGCACGCCAGCCAGCGGCCGCAACCCGCACGCCTCATCGGATCATGGCCACCAGAATTGCGACAGGCGGGCCACGCCGGGCTCGATGGCGGCGTCCTTCGGGAACACCAGTACCGCCACGCCGGCCGGCGGCATGCCGCGGTAGTCGCCACTCTGGCCGCTGTGCAACAAGGCGGCCAGTTGTTCCAGCCCCGGGTTGTGGCCCACCAGCAGCAACCGCGTGGCATCGGCATGGGTATCGGCCAGCGCGATCAGGGTTCCGGGGCTGGCACCGTAGATCGACGCCTCCTCGCGCACGTCGGCCTGGCCCAATGCACCCAACGCGGCCAGAGTCTGGCGGGCGCGCAGCGCCGGGGAGCACAGCACGCGGTCGGGCAGCAGGCCCTGTGCCTGCAGCCAGGCACCGGCGGCGCGGGCTTCGGCCAATCCGGTCGCCGACAACGGGCGTTGGCCATCGTCCATCCCCGGGCCGGCGGCTTCGGCGTGGGCGTGGCGGAGCAGGATCAATTCGCGCATGGGTCATCCTTGTGATCGGGGGGCGGCATCAGTGCCGGTGCAACCATTGCAACAGCGGCTCCCAGTCTGCCTGATGCTCGCGCACCTGCGCCGAATGGTAGTCGAACAAGCTTTTTCCCAGCCCGGTCAGCACCACGTAGGCCTGGCTGTCGCGCAGTTGCGCCAGCACCGGGAACGGCCAGCCGCGCAGCAGCTCCAGGCCCTGCTGGGTGGCATGGGTATTGGGTTTGCAGCGATTGAGCAGCAACCCGGTGGGCAGGTGGCGGCGGCGCACCCGGGGGTGGCGGGCGAGGGTGTCGAGGAAGTGGGCAGCCGCTTCGATGTCGAGCGCCGAGGGCTGCATCGGCACCAGCAAGGCGTCGGCGACATCGAGGAAGCTTTCCAGGTCCCGTTCGCGGGCCCCGGCCGGGGTGTCGATCACCGCCACCCCGGTATCCGCCGGCAGCTGCCGCCGCCAATGCTTGTGGGTGCCGTCCACCGGCAATACCGCCGCGTCCAGCCCGGCACGGCGCTGGCACCAGCGGGTGGCCGAGCCTTGCGGGTCGGCATCCACCAAGGCCACCTGCCGCCCCGCCAGCGCGGCGTGCGCGGCCAGGTGGGTCGCCAGCGTGGTCTTGCCCACGCCACCCTTCGAACACGCCACCAGCCAGGTCTTCATGCCGTTGCTCCGCCAGGGGGTGCAGGCAGGTTACACGCGGCATCCGGCGCGTGCATGCGGTTCAGCCGGGAAACCGCCGCGCCACTTGCAGGCGCAGGTGTTCGCTGGCGGTGTGCACGTCGGTGGAAAGCGGCAACACCCCCGCCCAGTCGCCACTGCGGCCGGCCGCTTCCAGCGCGGCGGCGGCATCGGCCAGCGCGTGGGCCCCCACCAACCGCGCCGCGCCCTTGATCTTGTGCGCCTGGCGGGTCAGTTCCGGCAGGTTGCCGGCCTCGCGCAGTTGCTCCAGCACCGCCAGATCGTCCCGGGTGGTGGCCAGGAAATCGTCCAGCAGCAAGCGGATCTGGGCAGGATCCCCGCCGGTCAACTCGGCCAGCACCACACCGCTGAGGATCGCCTCGCTGCCCTCGTCGCCCCCGCCGCCGGTCATGCCGGCGCCGGCTTCCACCTGGGCGTTGTTTTCCCCCTGCACGCGCAGGCCTTCCTCCACCGACTGCCCCTCCGCGCCGGCGGTATGGGGCAGCCAGCGTTGCAGGCAGGCACCGAGGCTGGCGATGCCGACCGGCTTGGCGAGGTAGTCATCCATCCCCGCACCCAGGCAGCGTTCGGCCTCGCCTTTCAGGGCCGACGCGGTGAGTGCCACGATCGGCGTGCGCGGCAGGTGGCGGCGACCTTCTTCCTCGCGGATGGTGCGCGCCAGTTGATAGCCGTCCATGCGTGGCATGTGCACGTCGCTGAGCAACAGCGCGTAGCGCCCGGTGCGCCAACGCTCCAGCCCTTCCTGCCCGTCTTCGGCGGTTTCCGAGGCATAGCCGGCCAGCGCCAGTTGGCGCTGGATGACCTGGCGGTTGGTGGCATGGTCGTCCACCAGCAGCACCAGGCTGCGCTCGCGCTCGGCGGCGACCACGGTGGGCAGGTGGCGCGGATGGAACCCGGCCACCTGCTTGCCGGGCAGGGACTGGTCCGGCAGCGCCTCCACCGGCGCGCGCAGCAGGGTGACATGCAGGCGCATGTGGGTGCCCTTGCCGGGGCTGGACTCCATGTCGATGCTGCCGCCCATCAGCTCGGCGATGCGGCGGCTGATCGCCAGCCCCAGCCCGGTGCCACCGAAGCGGCGGGTGGTGTCCACCTCGGCCTGCGCGAACGGCTGGAACAGCCGCGCCTGCGCCTGCGCGCTGATGCCGATGCCGGTATCGGTGACGCTCAGCACCAGGGTGTCGGCCCCCAGCGCGCCATTGTTCGGGTCGTGGCGCACCAGTTCGGCAGTGGCGGTGACGCTGCCATGGCTGGTGAACTTGATCGCATTGGACAGGAAGTTGCCGATCACCTGCCGCAGCCGCACCGGATCGGCGTGATGCGCCGGCGCCAACAGCGGGTCGAGCTGGCACGTCAGCACCAGTCCCTTGCTGGAGGCGGCCCCTGCATAGTTGGCCACCACGCTGCGCAGCAGGTCCGGAAGCGAGGTGGGGACCGGCTCGATTTCCATCTTGCCGGCTTCGATCTTGGAGAAGTCGAGGATGTCGCCGATGATCCGCAACAGGGTTTCCGCCGAGGCCTGGATGACGTTGAGCGAACGCCGCTGCTCGGCGTCCAGCCGGGTATGCCCGAGCACTTCGATCATCCCGGTGACGCCGATCATGGGGGTACGGATTTCGTGGCTCATTGCCGCCAGGAACGCGCTCTTGGCGTGGTTGGCGTCGCGTGCGCGCGCCTCGCTGTCGCGCAACGCGCGCTCCAGCCGCTTGAGCAGGGTGAGGTCGGTGGCCACGGCCAGCAGGCCCACCATCACGCCGGTGTCATCGCGCACCGCCGACAGCGCCAGCAACACCGGGAGCGTGCGCCCACGCTGATGGCGGAGGGCGAATTCCCGCGGTGGCTCGCGGTGGCGGGCCAGCTCGCGCAAGACGGTCCAGTCGGCGGGAATGGTGCGCCCGTACGCCTCGCTGAGCGAGCGCGCCAACGCGCCCAGGGCTTCGGGGTCGAGGATGACGTCGAGTTTTTCGCGCCCCAGCAGCGCACCGGACGGCCAGCCCAGCAGCTTCTCCGCGAACGGGTTGACCTGCGAGAACACGCCTTCTTCGTCCACCGCGAAGATCGCCGTTTGCGCGGCTTCCAGCAGCAGGCGCTGGAATTGCTCGCGCCGCTCCAGCGCTTCGCGCACGCGGTCGTTGCGGGTCAGCTGGTCGGTGAGCTGCGCTTCGATCCGGCGCACGTGGTCGCGCATGCCGAGGAAGCTTTCCATCACCTCGCCCAGCTCGCCATGCGGCAGGTACCGCGGCTGCGCGGTGTAGTCGTGCTGGGCCATCCCGCGCGCCAGTTGGGTCAGGCTTTCCACCCCGCGATAGCCATTGCGCAGCACGCGCCGGCCCACGATGGCCACCAGCCCGAAACACAGCAGCGACAGCCCCAGCCGCGACGCGCCCAGCCACCGGCCGCGGCTGATTTCGCCGCGCACCAACGCATCGGCGCGCACCTGGCCGCGCGCATCGATGCGTTCCAGCCGTTGCACCAGCGGGTCGATCGCCGGGTACAGGTCACGGTCGGCGAATTGCCCCAGCGCCAGGATGTCGCGCTTGCGCAGGATCCGTCGCAGGCTGCCCACCGCCTCGTCGGCGCGCGGGCGCGCCAGCAGCGCCTGCTCCAGCAGGGCGCGGCTGTCGGCGTCCAATGGCATCGCCTGCAAGGCTTTCCATTCGACATCGGTGGTCGCCTGCGCATGCGCCACCACCCGTTCGGCCTCGTCCCAGCCGATCAGGTAATTGCGGGTGCGGAAGGTGGTGTCCACCACGTTCATTTCGTAGGCATTGGACAACCGGCGGATGCGGCGCATGCCGGTCAGCACGTCGTCGCGCATCGACGCCATCGCGCGGGTGGCCAGGTACTGGCCCAACTGGTCCAGCGCCAGCACCAGCGCACCGGTGATCAGGAACAACCCGAACAGACCCAGCAACTGCTGGCGGATGCCAAGCCGGGACAGGTCCAGGCGCAAGCTCATGCCGGCACTCCCGCGAGCGCCGTGCTCAACGCGCCGGCCGCCGCCAGCGGGCGATTGCCGCCGGCAGCTCGCTGCCGGGTACCGGCCGCCCGATCAGCCACCCCTGGGCCACGTTGCAGCCCAGTTCGGCCAGCAATTGCCAGTCGTAGACGGTTTCCACGCCTTCCGCCACGGTGGTGAGGGACAGTTTGCGCGCCAGGTCCAGGCTGGCTTCCACCATCGCCCGCTTGCGCGGCTGCGCGTGCGAGGCAAACACGAAATCCTTGTCGATCTTCAGTTCGGTGAACGGCACCTGCGCCAATTGCGCCAACGAGGAATAGCCGGTGCCGAAGTCGTCGATGGACAGCCCGAAGCCTTTCAGCCGCAACCGCGCCAGCACCCCCAGCCCGCGCGCGGCATCGGTCATCAGCGAGCTTTCGGTGATTTCCAGCACCACGTCCTCCGGCTTGAGCCCGTGGCTTTCAACGATGCTCTGGTAGCGGTCGGCGGCGGTCGCATCGGCCAGCGCCAACGGCGAGACGTTGACCGACAGCCGCAGGCGACGGCCTTCCTGGCCCCAATGGTGCAACCAGCGGCACCCGGCATCCAGCATGCGATCGGTCAGCGCGTGCGCCTGTCCCGCGGCTTCCAGTACCGGCACGAACAGCACCGGCCGCACCACGCTGCCATCGGCGCGTTCCCAGCGCGCCAGCGCTTCCACCCCCACCACCTTGCCGTTGCCGAATTCCACCTGCGGCTGGAACCACGGCACGATCTCGCCGCGCGCCAGCGCCGCCACCGCCTCGTCGGGTTCGAAATCGGCCTCGCCTTCGTCGAGGGCTTCCCCCGCATGTTCGTGGAAGCGCGCCAGCACCACTTCCAGCTTGTCGCGGGTCAGTGGCTTCTCCACGCTGCCCAGCACCCGCAGCCCGTAGGCACGGGCCATGGTCTGCACGGTATTGAGCAGGGCCGGGTCGAGCGCGCTGACCACCACCACCGCGCGCGCCAGGTGCTCGTGTGCGATGTGGCCGATGCATTCGATGCCGTCCATGCCCGGCATGTCCAGGTCCACCAGCACCACGTCCGGTGGCGCCGGCTGCTGGCGCAGCACGTCCAGCGCATGCAACCCGTCGGCACCTTCCAGCGCCTGCTCGTGGCCGAGATCGGCCAGCAACCGCAGCGCGATGCGGCGCTGGAAGCCGTGATCCTCCACCACCATGACCTGCAACCCGGTTCCGCTCATGCGATCTCCCATGACGGCATGCGGCAAGCCGCAAGCCTACCGCAGCCGGTGCCGCAACGGGAGTGGCGCGGGCGGCCCGCACCGACATCGGCGACAATGGCGGCCTGCAGCCACGGATACCGCCATGACCCCATCGAGCATTTCACTGACCCGATTCCTGATCGAGGAACAACGAGCCGGCCGCATCAACGCCGAACTGCGCCTGCTGGTGGAAGTGGTGGCGCGCGCCTGCAAGCGCATCTCCATCGCGGTGGGCAAGGGCGCGCTGGGCGGGGTGCTGGGCGATGCCGGCGAAGGCGGGCAGGCCAGCATCAACGTGCAGGGCGAAGCGCAGAAGAAGCTGGACGTGCTGAGCAACGAAATCCTGCTGGAAGCCAATGCCTGGGGCGGCCACCTGGCCGGGCTGGCCTCGGAGGAAATGGACACCTCGCAGCCGATCCCGGACAAGTACCCGCGCGGCAACTACCTTCTGCTGTTCGATCCGCTGGACGGCAGCTCCAACATCGACGTCAACATCTCGGTAGGCACCATTTTCTCGGTGCTGCGCTGCCCGGACGGGGTGGCCAATGCCGGCGACGAACACTTCCTGCAGCCCGGCACCGCACAGGTCGCCGCCGGCTACTGCACCTACGGGCCCAGCACGATGCTGGTGCTGACCGTGGGCCATGGCACCCATGCGTTCACGCTGGATCGCGAAGTGGGCAGCTTCGTGCTGACCACGCGCGGGATGACGATTCCCGAGGAAACGAAGGAGTTCGCGGTCAACATGTCCAACCAGCGCTTCTGGGAAGCGCCGATGCAGGCCTACGTGGGTGACCTGCTGCTGGGCAAGGAAGGCCCGCGCGGCAAGGACTTCAACATGCGCTGGGTCGCCAGCATGGTGGCCGACGTGCATCGCATCCTCACCCGCGGCGGCATCTTCAGCTATCCGCTGGACAGCAAGTGCGCGCCCAAGGGCGGCAAGCTGCGGCTGATGTACGAAGCCAACCCGATGAGCTTGCTGGTGGAACAGGCCGGCGGTGCCGCCAGCACCGGCCGCATGCGCATGCTGGAAGTGCAGCCTACCGGCTTGCACATGCGGGTGCCGGTGTTCCTGGGCTCGAAGACCGAAGTGGAAGCCGCGGTCGCCTACCATCACGCCCACGACGCCGCCCATGCCTGAAGCCCCGCACGACGGGCATGCCGGCATGCCCGTCGTGCAAGTACGCATCCTGCGTTTGCCATGCCGTAGCGTGATGCGGCAAGCCCGCGCAACTGGGGCAGAATGAGGCCATGCATCTTGACCAACACCTCTGGTCACAGTTCGCCTTCGGCCTGATCCTGGTCGGCGGGCTGTACCTGTTCATCAGCGAAAAGCTGCGCGTCGACGTCACCGCCATGCTGATCCTGGCGGCACTGGTGCTCACCGGCATCCTTGACGAAAAGCAGGCGCTGTCAGGCTTTTCCAGCGAACCGGCGATCATCGTGGCGGCGGTATTCGTGATTTCCGGTGCGCTCGGTGCCACCGGCATCAGTGAAAAACTGGGCAGCTGGATCGAACGCGCTTCCGGCCACGCCGAGTGGCGCACCATCGCGGTGGTGATGCCGTTGGTGGCACTGCTGGCCGCGTTCACCCACCACGTGATGGTGACCGCGATGATGCTGCCGCTGCTGTTGCGGCACGCGCACAACCGCAAGCTGCCGGCATCGCGGCTGTTGATGCCGATGTCGCTGGCGGCGTCGCTGGGCACCACCTTGACCCTGTTCAGCGCACCGGCATTCCTGCTCGCCAACGACATGTTGCAACGGACGGGTGGCACCGGGCTGGGGATCTTCGCGATCACCCCGATCGGCATCGCGCTGGTGCTGGTGGGCACCGCCTACATGCTGCTGACCCGTTGGCTGCTGCCCAAGCGCAACGGCGAGCGCAACGACGACGACTACCTGCGCTTGGACCGCTACCGCACCGAGCTGGTGGTGGTGAAGGACGGCCACTGGTGCACGCGGCCATTGGCCGACCTGCAACGCGCGCTGGGCGAGCGCTTCCGCCTGCTGGGCTGGCTGCGCGACGGCATGCAGCGCGCCGACCTGGGCAGCAACAGCCCGCTGCTGGCCGGCGACGTGCTGCTGGTGGAAGCCGCCGCCGACGAATTGCTGTCGTTGCACGACGACGCCGGGCTGGACTTGAACGCGATCGCCCGTTTCGGTGCGCAAGCCAGCGGCGACGGCAAACCGCAACTGGTGCAGGCGGTGGTCGCCCCGGGTTCCGAATTCATCGGCCGCAGCATTCGCGAGCTGGACTTCGCCCGCCAGTTCCGCACCGTGATCGCCGGCCTGTGGCGGCGCGGCGAGCAAATGGCCGAACGCCTGTCCGATGCGCGCCTGCGCGAAGGCGATTTGCTGGTGCTGTGGGGGCAACCCAGCCGCTTCGCCGAACTCGCCGCCCACCACGGTTTCCTGATGCTGGTGCCGTTCGCCGGCGAGGCCAAGCGCCGCCTGCGCGCGCCGCTGGCGCTGGTCATCCTGGGTGTCACCATCCTGGCTGCGGTCAGTGGCAGCCTGCCGCCGCAGCTGGCGTTCCTGTTCGGGGCCGCGGCGATGGTGGTCACCCGCTGCATCGACGTGGAGCAGGCGTACCGCAGCATCGACACGCGCATTTTCGTGATGATCGCCGGGGTGATCCCGCTGGGGATCGCAATGGAAAAGACCGGCACTGCCGCCTTGCTGGCGCAGGGGCTGGCGCACCTGATCGCGCACTGGCCACCGCTGGCGATCCTGCTGGTGGTGTTTTCGCTGGCCGCGCTGCTCACCCAGGTGATGAGCGATGCCGCCACCACCGCCCTGCTGGGCCCCATCGCCATCGCCACCGCGCATGTGCTGGGGCTGCCGCCGGCACCGTTCGTGGTGTGCACGGCCCTGGGCGCGGTGGTGGCGTTCCTCACGCCGATCGGCCACCACGGCAACCTGCTGATCCTGCGGCCCGGCCAATACAGTTTCGGCGACTTCCTGCGCATCGGATTGCCGTTGACCGCCCTGATTGCGCTGGTCAGCGCCTGGCTGGCACGCTGGCTGTGGATGGGCGGGCCGCTGCTGCCATTCTCCGGGTAAGCCGTCGCCACGCCCTCGCAGAGGAGACCTTCGTCTGGACACCCTGTTGCACGGCCTGCACGCCCTGTGGATGCTGCCGCATGCACGCACCTGGCTCACCCTTGTCTGGGTGCTGTACCTGCTCGGCCTGGGCGGCTGGATCGTGCTGCAAAAACGCGAGCCGGTGGCCACCCTGAGCTGGCTGGTCAGCCTGGCGGCGTTGCCGATGGTCGGCTTCCTGATCTATTACGTGCTTGGCCCGCAGCGCCTGCACCGGCAGCGCGCGCGCCGCCATCGCAAACACGCATCGCTGCCGGCGGAACTGCTGGACGGCGACGATGCCAGCCTGGAATTGCGCACCCTGGCCCGTGCCACCAGTGGCCTGCCTGCCACCACCGCCACCCGTGCATGCCTGCTGATCGACGGCAGCCGCAAATTCCCGGCACTGCTGGACGCCATTGCCACTGCCCGCCACCACATCCATCTGGAGTACTACATCTTCGAGCCCGACCACACCGGGCGGGCAGTGCGCGATGCACTGGTTGCGCGTGCGCAAGCAGGCGTGGCGGTGCGCCTGTTGGTGGATGCGGTCGGGGCCAAACACGCCAACCGACGCTTTTTCCGGGCATTGCTGGAGGCGGGCGGCGAAGTCGCGTGGTTCCATCCGTCGCGCCTGTGGCT
Organism: Thermomonas sp.; assembly: GCF_041905325.1. Taxonomy (GTDB): domain Bacteria; phylum Pseudomonadota; class Gammaproteobacteria; order Xanthomonadales; family Xanthomonadaceae; genus Thermomonas. The sequence continues at coordinate 90,143 of NZ_JAYRLK010000003.1, forward strand.
GCCCTGGCGGCGGCCGTGGCTGAACCTGCGCAGCCACCGCAAGCTGGCGGTCATCGATGGTGCCATCGGCTTCATCGGTGGCATCAACATCACCGATGAAGAGGATGAACGCCAGCGCGGCGATGCCTATCGCGATCTCCACCTGCGCATCGAAGGCGATGCGGTGCGTTCGTTGCAGGAAGTGTTCGTCGAGGACTGGGCGTATGCCACCGGCCAACGGCATTTCATCGAAGCACTCGCGCTGGCCATGCCCAAGCGGCAACCCGGTGCCCTCCGCGTGCAACTGCTGGCCTCCGGCCCGGATTCGCCGTGGGAGGCCATCCACCGCCTGCATGTCGGTGCCATCCACGCCGCCAATCGCCGGATATGGCTGAGCACGCCGTATTTCGTGCCGGGTGAAGCCGCGATGATGGCGCTGACCTCGGCCGCCCTCGGGGGCCTGGACGTGCGCTTGCTGGTCCCGCGGATGAGCGACAGCCGGCTGGTGACGTACTGCGTGCGCTCCTATTACGACGATCTGCTGGCCGCCGGGGTCAAGGTCTACGAATACGGCCCGCGCATGCTGCACAGCAAGGCCCTGTTGGTCGACGAGCGCCTGGCGATCATCGGCAGCGCCAATTTCGACCACCGCAGCTTCCGCCTCAATTTCGAGGCGTCGCTGCTGCTCAACGATGGCGGCATCGCCCGCGACCTTGCCGCCCTCATGGAGCAGGAGTTCGCCTGTGCCCGGCAGGTCCGCGCCGACCGACCCCAACCGCTGCTGCGCAGCCGCCTGCCCGAGGCATTGGCACGCCTGCTGGCCCCCCTGCTTTGACCCTGCCGACGCCGCCGCGTGCGGCGTACACTGCGCCATCGTTCCCGGGAGATCCCCGCATGCCCTGGTTGTTCCTGTTGCTGGCGATTGCCGCCATGGCGATCGCGTTCATCACCCCTTCCACGGCCGTCCTGCTGGGTTGCCTGCTGGCGGCGCTGGTGTTGTTCGTGCTGTGGGTGCTGGGCCTGTACCAGGCACGGGTGGCCAACCAGGGCCGCGATCTCGCACAACTGCTGGACCCGGCCGAGCTGCGCCGTTTGCGCGAGCAGGCGCAGGCGCGCATCCCCGGCGACAACGACGACGATTCGTCCGATTCCAGCATCCGCCTGCCATGACCGCACTGAGCGTCAATCTCAACAAGATCGCGGTGCTGCGCAACTCGCGCGGTGGCCGTGAGCCGGATGTCGTCACCGCCGGGATCGCCTGCCTCGACGCCGGTGCGCATGGCCTGACCGTGCACCCGCGCCCGGACGCCCGCCATATCCGGGCCGACGATGTGCTGGCCCTCGGTGGCCTGTGCCGCAGCCGAGGCGTGGAATTCAACATCGAAGGCAACCCGTTTGCACCACCACGTCCTGGTTACCCCGGCCTGTTGCCGTTGTGCCAGAGCGTGCGGCCGGCGCAAGTCACGCTGGTGCCCGATGGCGATGGCCAGCTCACCTCCGACCATGGCTTCGATTTCGGCGCGGACGGCCACCGGCTGGCGCCATTGATCGCCGCACTGCATGCCACGGGTGCGCGTGTCAGCGTGTTCGTGGACGTTGGCAACCCACACGTGGCCGATGCGGCCGCACTGGGGGCCGATCGCGTCGAGTTGTATACCGGCCCCTACGCCGAGGCGTTTGCCGCCGGCGCCCCGCAGCCGGCGCTGGATGCCGCTGCGCACACGGCGGTACTGGCGCAGGCCGCCGGCCTGCAAGTCAATGCCGGGCACGATTTGTCACAGGCCAACCTGGCCGCTTTCCTTGCCGGCGTTCCCGCGGTGCGGGAAGTATCCATCGGCCATGCCCTGATCGGCGAAGCCCTGTATGCCGGCCTTGATGCCACCGTGCGGGCCTACTGCACCATCATCGACACCGCCCATCGCACTTGATGCGCGGCGTGTTGCCTGCCGGGCGCAGGAAGAACCAAAAAAAAACGCCACCCGAAGGTGGCGTTTTCGTCATCCACGACGGACCCCGGAACCCCGGGGCCTGAAACGGTTGTTATTTCTGCACGAAGCCGATCTTGGCCATGTCCGCATTCTTGGCGGCGGCCAACACCTTGGCCAGCACGCCATACTCGGCCTGGTCGTTGGTATCGATCTGCAACTCCGGCTGGTTGCTCGGGTCGCGGGCAACTTCTTCTTCCATCATCTTCTGCAACGCACTCACCGGTGTCGGCGAATTGTCCCAGAACACCTGGCCGCTGCTGTCGATGCGCAACTCGATCGGCTTCGGCGGCTCCTTCTGGTTGTCCGGCGGGGTTTGCGCCTTTTGCGGTAGATCGACATCCACCGGCACCGACTGGATCGGCATGGTCACCATGAAGATGATCAGCAACACCAGCATCACGTCCACCAGCGGCGTGACGTTGATGTCGGCCATGGCACCTTGGCTGGATTTGGTCGAAAAGGCCATCCTGGAGTCTCCTTACTGACCTTTCTTCGGCGGGGTGGTGATGAAGCCGACCTTGGCCATGCCCTGCTGCTGCGCGATCTTCACGATATCGTTCACCAGATGGTAGGGCGTGGCCTTGTCGCCGCGGATCTGTACCGGCGGTTGCGGGGTCTTCTGTGCTTCCACCGACAGGCGGCTTTCGATCGCCTGCTTGGTGGTGGGCTCGTCGTTCAGGAAGATTTCGCCCGCCTCCGTCACCGAGATGGTGATCGGGGGCTGCTGCTGCTTCTTGTCGTCATTCTTCTTGACGACCACCGCTTCCGGCAGCTGCACCTTGACCTTGTGGTTCATCAGCGGCGTGGTGATCATGAAGATGATCAGGAGCACCAACATCACGTCCACGAGGGGCGTGACGTTGATTTCCGCCATCGGCGCGCCTTCTTCCTTGTTGCCAACACTCGCACCCATGGTCAGGGGCCTCCGTCAGGATCCGTTCGCTTCGATCAACGCTTGCCGGCCGCTTCGCCGACGCGCGAGCCGGTGGCGAAGAAGTCGTGCAGGTCGTGCGCGAAAGTGTCGAACTGGTTGTTGGTCACGCGGTTGAAGCGCACGAAGGCGTTGTACGCCAGCAGCGCCGGGATCGCGGAGAACAGACCGATGGCGGTCATGATCAGCGCTTCACCCACCGGGCCGGCCACGGCCGAGATCGAGGCGTCGCCCGAGGAACCGATCTTGATCAGGGCGTGGTAGATGCCCCACACGGTACCCAGCAGGCCGACGAACGGTGCCGCCGAGCCCACGGTGGCCAACACGGTCAGGCCGTCTTCCAGACCCAGCGATTCACGGGTCACGGCCTGGCGCAGGGCACGGTCGACGAACTCGGAGCGGTTCAGCGACTCGGCCAGGCGCGAGCCATCCTGACGCTGGTGGTGGGCGGCTGCCTGGGCGGCATCCAGCGCGATCTTGGAGAACGGCTCGGACTTCGGCTGTTCTTCCATGAAACGGATCGCGTCCTGCGCGTTCGGGGTTTCCCAGAACGTGTTGACCACGCGATCGGCGCGGCCACGCAGGCGGATGTTCTTGAGGAAGTTGATGATGATCCAGTACCAGGACATCAGCGACATGATGGACAGGGTCAGGAACACGGCCCAACCGACCGCGTCGAAGCCCTGGATCAGATGGTCGAAGCCCATCTGCTGCAGCGCGGCGGCGTTGTTGCCTCCGGCGGCGGCAGGTGCGGCAGCAGCAGTATCTTGCAACATAACGCTTACCTTTGGATGTCGTGGATGGGGGGTGTAGCTCTGGAGAATTGATCAGGGTAAAGCAGGTGCAGCTGAACTCATTGGAGCTTCCACTCTACCGGTACGCGTACGCGACTGGCGACCTTCTGCCCATTCTTGCGCTCCGGATTGAAACGCCACTTGCGTGCACCTTGTTGGGCTGCACGATCCAAGTTGCGGTTACCGCTCGACTTCTCAACTACAACATCGAGCACGCCACCATTCTCGTCGATGCTGACGATCAGGATCGTCGTACCTTGCACTCCACGCCGCAACTCTTCCGCTGGATACCGCGGCGGATTCATGGCACGCGAAGAAGCATCGACGCTGGAACCGATGTCCGGCACCGATGCCGGCGGCGACGGCGGTGACGGCGGTGGAGCCTGCACGTCACTGGCGCGAGCCTGGTCTAGCACCACCGGCGGATCGTCCGGCGGCGGCGGGGTCACGGTCTTGACCGTCGGCGGTGCCAGCGTCTTGATCGGCGGCGGCGGCTTGTCGGTCGGCGGCGGCGGCGGCGGCGGCGGCGGCGGCGGTGGCGGCGGCTGGATGAAGGTGACATTGACCACATCGGTCTTGTCCGCATCCTGCGCCGGGGGCGCAATCGGCGACAGCAGCAGCAGCAGCGCTGCAGCATGCAGGGCGATGGCGAAGCTGATGCCGGTGATGCGCGGCCAGCTCAAACCGCCATCGCGGTCATCATTTTTCTCGATGTAGGCGAGATCTTGCGTCATGCGCACGGCTCTGCTAGGGGGAGCCCCGACCGTTCTGATCGGGGCGAACACTGCGCGGTGTTTCGACCGCAGGAACTGTCTAGTTTATACCAGTCATGTGGACTTGTTCCAAGTCCCGACGCTGGCGTATGCAAAAAAGTGCGTGCTGCGTCTCAGCGCGCCAGGATGCGATTGGCATCCTCCGGCTTCTTCACGCCCTTTTCCAGCGCCTGCTTGGCCGCCGCCTTGGCTTCCGCTTTCTTGCCCGCCATGTCCAGCACCTTGGCAAGGTTCAGGTACGCTTCGCCATCGGCCGCCATCGGTGCAGCGCGCTTGTAGAACTCGATGGCCAGCGGCAGGTTGTCGGCCGCATAGGCGTTCTGCGCCAGCACCTGGTAGTCGCGCGCCAAATCCGGGCCCGGCTTCAGGATGCCCTTGGCCGTTCCATCCTCAATCACTTTCCGCGCATCATCCCAGCGCTCCACGTTCATGTACCCGATGTACAAGGAACGCAACTCCCTGGATTCCGTCAGCATGTTGCGTTTGTAGGCATCCTCCAACAAGCCATTCGCTTCCGGAAACTTTCCTGCGTTCTGCAAGGCAGCTACGGCATTCATCAAGATGCGTTTGTCATTTGGATTTTGCGCAATCAGGCTCTTGTAGATCGCAGCGGCTTCTTCGTACCGCTCCAGGTTGGCCAAAATCCCCGCGCGAAACGCCAAGTGTTCTGCTTTGTCGGATTTGGTTTCTGCCAGAAAACGATCCATGGTCTTCAACGCATCCGCAAACTTGTCCTCACCGAACTGGGTCGCGGCCAAGTTGTACATGGTCGAGTAGTGGCCGTCATTGTCCAAACCATTGGCTTCGACAGCTTTGGTGAAATACTCCTCGGCCTTGGCCTGGTCGTCTGCACTTGCTGCAGCGTTGCCTGCCATGGAGTAGGCAAACGATTTTTCATAGGCATTCGCGGACGACAACCCCACGATTTCGTCCGCTTTGGCCATCACGCCTGCCCAATCATCTTTCCCGTATTGCTCCTGCATTGCCTGCAGAAGCTTGCTTGCTTTCGGGGAAACCTTGATCTCCGGGGCTACACGGGCTGCATTGGGGTAGAGGGCCGGCTTCTTCGCTGCATCGCCGTCTTTTTTCCCGGACGGGTGCTCGCCTTTTCCATCCGACATGCTCCTTGCTCGCTGGTCAGCGTCACGCATCGACTCGCTTTTTTGCTGGGCAATGGCCGATGCCGCCAACAACGACACCCCGAGTGCGGCGGTCAGGGCAACAACAAGCGGGCGACGGAAAATCTGGGACATGGAACACCTCGATGGCTGGGACGCTGCCCGTGACGGCGGCGGGTACCGGATGAACGTAGCAGAAACAACATGAATGGACATCTGCCAAAACGCCTTCCGGCGTCCGGCCGGTGGTTCACACGTCCAGGTTGGCCACCTTGAGTGCGTTTTCCTCGATGAAGTTGCGGCGCGGTTCCACCACATCTCCCATCAACGTGCTGAAGATGGCATCGGCGGCCACCGCGTCTTCCAGCTTCACCTGCAGCAGGCGGCGCGTGTCCGGGTTCACAGTGGTGTCCCACAGCTGTTCCGGGTTCATTTCGCCCAGGCCCTTGAAGCGCTGGATCTGGCGGCCTTTCTTGGCTTCTTCCAACAACCATGCCTGGGCGTCGGCGAAGCAGACGATCGGCTGCGATTTGCTGCCGCGCACGATCCGCGCGCCATCGCGCACCAGCCCGTGCAGGCGGCTGGCGGCTTCACGCAGCGGGCGCAACTCACCGTGCTCGAACAGCGGCAGGGGCAGGATCTGGGTGAGGGCTTCGCCCATGTGCGTACGCGTCACCAACAACGCCGCCGGACGACTCTCCTGCGCGGGTTGCCAGCGCAGGGTGTAACGCGGTTTACCCAAACCGGTCTGGTTGAGGCGTGCCGCCAGGGTATCGAGCGCTGCGCTCATGTCGCCGTGCGCAGCCACGCTGGCGGCATCCAGCGGCAGGAAATCCACCAAGGCTTCCAGCACCCCCGGATCGAACCGATGGGCGTTGCGCGCGATCGCTTCCCGCGCGCGGGCATACGCCAGCAGCAGCCCTTCCAGTGCCGCGCCCTCGATCGCCGGCTCGCCATCGGCCGGCACCAGCCCGGCGCCCTCCACCGCGCTGCCGGCGAGGTAGGCGTCCAGCGCGGCATCGTCCTTCAGGTACAGCTCGTTCTTGCCCTGCTTGATCTTGTACAGCGGCGGCAGGCCGATGTAGATATGGCCGCGGTCGATCAGCTCCGGCATCTGCCGGTAGAAGAAGGTCAGCAGCAGGGTGCGAATATGGCTGCCGTCCACGTCGGCGTCGGTCATGATGATGACGCGGTGGTAGCGCAATTTATCCGGGTTATATTCATCCTTGCCGATACCGGTGCCCAGCGCGGTGATCAAGGTGCCCACTTCGGCGCTGGCCAGCATGCGGTCAAAACGGGCACGTTCCACGTTCAAAATCTTGCCGCGCAGCGGCAGCACGGCCTGGGTTTTGCGGTTGCGGCCTTGCTTGGCGGAGCCGCCGGCCGAGTCGCCCTCGACGATGAACAGTTCCGACAGCGCCGGATCCTTTTCCGAGCAGTCGGCCAGCTTGCCGGGCAGGCCGGCGATGTCCAGCGCGCCTTTGCGGCGGGTGAGGTCGCGTGCCTTGCGGGCGGCTTCACGGGCGCGGGCGGCATCCACGATCTTGCCGGCGATGGCCTTGGCTTCATTCGGGTGTTCCTGCAGGAACTCCTCCAGCCGCGCAGCGAACGTACTGTCCACCACCGGGCGCACGTCCGAAGACACCAGCTTTTCCTTGGTCTGGCTGGAGAAGCTGGGATCCGGCACCTTCACCGAGAGCACCGCGATCATGCCTTCGCGCATGTCATCGCCCGACAGCGCCACCTTGGCCTGCTTGGCAATGCCACTTTGCTCGATGTAATTGGTCAGGGTGCGGGTCAGCGCCGAGCGGAAGCCCTGCAAATGGGTGCCGCCGTCTTTTTGCGGGATGTTGTTGGTGAAGCAGAACATCGTTTCCTGATAGGCGTCGGTCCACTGCAGGGCGACATCCACGGTGATGCCGTTCTGCTCGCCGGTCACCGAGATCACGTTCGGGTGCAACGGGGTTTTCACCTGCGCCAGATGCTCGACGAAGCTCTTGATGCCGCCTTCGTACTGGAACACGTCGTGGCGGCCTTCCTCGCGCTCGTCCTGCAGCGTGATCCTGACCCCGGAATTGAGGAAGCTCAGCTCGCGCAGGCGTCGCGCCAGGATGTCGTAATGGAATTCGACATCACTGAAGGTTTCGGTGGAGGGCCAGAAGCGCAGCGTGGTGCCGCGCTTGTCGCCCTGCTCCCCCAGCCGCTTGAGCGGATGGACCGGCTCGCCGTGGGCGTATTCCTGCTGGTGGTGGCCACCATCGCGCCAGATGTCCAGTGTCAGTTTGCTCGAAAGCGCATTGACCACGCTGACACCCACGCCGTGCAGGCCACCGGACACCTTGTAGCTGTTGTCGTCGAACTTGCCGCCGGCGTGCAACACGGTGAGGATCACCTCGGCTGCCGACACACCCTCTTCCTTGTGGATGTCCACCGGGATGCCGCGGCCGTTGTCGGACACACTGACCGAACCATCGGCGTGGATGGTGACAAGGATGTTGTCGGCGTGACCGGCCAGTGCCTCGTCCACCGAGTTGTCGACCACTTCGAACACCATGTGGTGCAGGCCGGTGCCGTCATGGACATCGCCGATGTACATGCCCGGACGCTTGCGCACCGCTTCCAACCCGCGCAAGACGGTGATTTTGCTGGAATCGTAGTTGGAGTTCGGGGTGGCTTCGGGCGTGGTGCCCGGGGTTTGTTCGTTCTGCGACATCGACGCGTTCTGCTCCCGTGGCATGCACAGGGCACGCCAAGACACATTAGCTATAGGAGCCCGCAGTATAGCCGACCCGGGCTATCCCCAATGGATGCCCCTCAGGAAAGCGGCTACGACGACACCCTCGAGTGCAAGGCACCATGTTCCACGTGAAACGTGGTGACGGGCAAAGCCTGCTGCTGCAGGCCCGATGGCACATCGGTACCGGTCACGAAAACCTGGGCACCCGTGTCCTGCAATACTTCCAGCAAGCGTTGCTGATGCCATCGATCAAGCTCTGCACCCATGTCATCCAGCTGCAACAACGGCCAATGCCCTTGCAAACCCGCCAACAGGCTGGCCTGGGTCAACAACAGGGTCAATGCGAGCTGCTTGGTCTGGCCCCGTGACAGGGCCTCGCGCCCCGGGAGATCGCGCAACCGCAAGCGGAGCTCTGCCCGGTGCGGCCCCTGCGTCGTGTGCCCCACCGCCAGATCGCGCTCGCGAGACAACAACAAGGCATCTGCCAGCGACATGTCCTGCCGACGCCACCCGGGCTGCAATTCCAGTACCACTTCACCCACAACCGGCAACAGACGGGGCAGCAAAGCATCCAGGTGCGGCTGCAGATGGGTGACATGCAGGCTGCGCATGGCAGTCAAGGCTTCCCCCGCCGTGGCAAGCTCCAGCTCCCAGGCATCCAATGCCGACAGGCTGCCCCGCTGCCGCAACAAGGCATTGCGCTGTTTGAGTGCCCGGGAATACCGACGCCACCCGGGCATGAACCCATGTTCCACGTGAAACAAGCCCCAGTCGAGAAAACGACGCCTGACTTCACTGCTGCCGTCCACCAAGGCATGGCTGCCTGGCTCGAAGGTCACCACCGCCAATGCTTCGCACAATTGCCCCAACTGCTGGACATCCGCACCGTCCAACCGGGCCTGCCAGTGCTGGCCGGCATGTTGCAGGCCAGCGCGGCGGCGCAAGCCATCGGGTGCCACCCATTCCGTATAGACCTGCAGGGCAGGGGCACCCTGGCGGATCAACCCGTCACGCACCCGCCCACGGAAACTGCGCCCGTGGGCCAGCAGGTGCAGGGCTTCCAGGACGGTGGTCTTGCCGCTGCCGTTATCCCCGGTCAATAGGTTGAAACCGGGCAAAGGGGAAAATTCGGTTTCCGTGAATCGACGGAAATCGTGCAACTGAAGGCGTTCGATCAACATGCGGCGTCAAGGGCAGGAAAACGACAACGCCCGGCGAGAACCGGGCGTTGCAGTGATGTTCCACGTGGAACATGGCCTTGCATGCAAACCCTGCAGGTCACAACCGCAGCGGCATCACCACATGCCGCGCATGCTGGCTTTCCGCACCACGCACCAGCGCCGAGGAATTCGCATCGCGCAACTGCATCACCACGAATTCCTCGCGCAATGCACCCAGGGCTTCCAGCAGGTAGGTGACGTTGAAGCCGATGGCCAGGGCATCCACATGCGTATCGGCTTCCACTTCCTCCTGCGCCTCTTCCTGCTCCGGATTGTGGGCGCTGATCTTGAGCAGATTGGGGGCCACTTCCACGCGAACGCCGCGGTACTTCTCGTTCGAGAGGATCGAGGCGCGCTGCAACGCGGCGCGCAGGACTTCTCGATCCACCTTGACCTCGCGATCCGCACCAATCGGGATCACGGCTTCGTAATCCGGGAATTTCCCATCGATCAGCTTGCTGGTGAACGTGACATCGTCGCGTTTGACGCGGATATGCCCCTTGCCCAATTCCAGTTCCAGCTGCCGGTCGCTGCCTTCCAGAAGGCGTTGCAGCTCCTGCACGCCCTTGCGCGGCACGATGATCTGCCGCTTGCCACCTGCCGGAGCAGCATCCAGGGCGGCTTCGCACAGCGCCAGGCGGTGGCCGTCGGTGGCCACGCAGCGCAGGGTATCGTCGCGCAGATCGAACAGCAGGCCGTTGAGGTAGTAACGGACGTCCTGCTGCGCCATGGCGAATGCCGTGCGTTCCAGCAGTTCTTTCAGCGCGGCTTCGGATACTGCAACCCGTTCGGTGGCATCCACTTCGTCCAGCGCCGGGAAATCATTGGCGGGCAAGCTGGCCAACGTGAACCGGCTGCGACCGGCTTGCACCGACACCTTGTCGCCATTCTGGCTGATGGTGACACGGCTGCCGTCTGGCAAAGCGCGCACGATCTCGAACAGCTTGCGTGCGGGGATCGTGGATTCACCATCCTGCGGCTCTTCCACGGCCACGCGCGAAACCATTTCGACTTCGAGATCGGTGCCGGTCATCGACAACTGGCCGGCATGCACCTTGACCAGCAGGTTGGCCAATACCGGCAGGGTATGCCGGCGCTCGACGACATTGACGACCTGGGCCAATGGCTTGAGCAGAACTTCGCGTTGCAGGGAAAACCGCATGTGAACCCTCGCCCTTCACGGATCCGGGAGCAATGCCAGTGGCGTGCTCCGTTCTTGAATGAATGAATAAATCTGAAAAGAGGTGGTGCTGGTGTCGCCGAAAAGCTCTGGAAAACTACTGTAACTTTTTGATTTCAAGAGAAATTGTTGAACTGAAAAGCGGCTGGAAAACAACTGTGGAAGCGTGGGAAAAGCTGTGGATGGATTTCGGGGAGGCGTTTCATCCACCACTTGTCCACAGCTTCTCACGGTTTCATTCACTGAGTTTGCGCAGCAGTTTCTCCCAGTCTTCGTGCAGCTTGCCATCTTCTTCCATGAGCAGGCGGATTTGCTTGCAGGCATGCAGCACGGTGGTGTGATCCTTGCCCTCGAACGCAGCACCGATTTCCGGCAGGCTGTGCTCGGTCAGTTCCTTAGACAGCGCCATCGCCATTTGCCGCGGGCGGGCCAGCGACCGCGTGCGCTTTTTCCCCAGCATCTCCTTGAGCTGCAGCCCGTAGTAGTCTGCCACGGCCTTCTGGATGTTGGCGATGCTGATGGCTTGCTGCTGGGCGCGCCACAGGTCGCGCAGGGTCTCCTGGGCGAATTCCAGCGTCACCGGCTTGCCTTGCAGGCCGGCCTGGGCGGTGAGCTTGTTGACCGCCCCTTCCAACTCGCGGACGTGGCTGCGCAGCTTCTTGGCGATCAGCTGGGCAACTTCATTGGGGATGGCGATGCCGCGTTCCTGCGCTTTCGACAACACGATCTGGGCGCGGGTCTCGAAATCCGGAGGGTCGATCGCCACCGACAACCCCCAGCCCAGCCGCGACTTCAGCCGCGGCTCCAGGCCATCGACCTCGCGCGGGTAGCGGTCGCAGGTCATGATGATCTGCTGGCGGCCGTCGAACAGGGCGTTGAAGGTGTGGAAGAACTCCTCCTGGGTGCGGTCCTTGCCGGCGAAGAACTGGATGTCGTCGATCAGCAGCGCATCGATGGTCTGGAACTGGCGCTTGAACTGGTCGGTGCTCTTTTCCTGCAGCGCACGGAAGAACGCCTCGTAGAACATGGTGGAGCGCAGGTACAGTACCCGCGCGCCGGGGTTGAGCCGGCGCATTTCGTTGCCGGCGGCGTGCATCAGGTGGGTCTTGCCGAGCCCGGTGCTGCCATACAGCAGCAACGGGTTGTGGGTGCGCTCGCCGGGCTTTTGCGCGGCGGCGAAGGTGGCGGCGCGCGCCAACTGGTTGCTGCGGCCTTCCACGAAATTGTCGAAGGTGAAATGCGTGTCGACGTTGCCGCGCAACGGCTCCAGCGGGATGGCCGCGTCGGTGCGTACCGGCGTCGCCGCGGCCGCCACGGTCGGTGCGCGGCGCGGTGCGCCGATGTCCAGCAACACGTCGTCGTTGCCGCCGAAATGCAACGCCAGCTCGCGGATGCGCGGCAGGAAGCGCTGCTGGACCTCATCACGGACGAAGGTGTTGGGTGCATACAGCACCAACCGGTCACCTTCGGGTGCGGGTTGCAGGGGTTTGAGCCAGGCCATCACGTCTTCCTGCGGGAATTCGGACTCCAGGCGTTGCAGGCAGGCGGGCCAAACGTGCATAGGTGGGCAGGCGGTCTTGAGGAAAACGCCGGCTCGCCGGTGGTGGAACCGGCGTGGCAGGCAAGGCGGGATTCGGCAGAGTACCACTGCGCAGGGGGTGGGCCAATCCAGCATCGGATGGCCCCCGCCAGCGGCAAACCGGGCCGCGATTTGCATGTTGCCCAAGAGGCCGCTACAATCGCCGATCTTTTCCGTTAAACCAAGCAAGCAGGCCCGCCATGGCGACCAAGCGCACCTACCAGCCCAGCAACCTCAAGCGCAAGCGCGATCACGGCTTCCGCGCCCGCATGGCAACCGCCGATGGCCGCAAGGTCCTGGCGCGTCGTCGTGCCAAGGGCCGTCGTCGCCTGACCGTCTGACCTTCGGGTCAGCACGTGCCATCGGCATCGCGCCGGGCACAATGACGGTGATTGCAATACCTCCGGCGCCGGTGTCCCCGCAGGATACCGGCGTCTTTGCGTCTGCGCGTCGCGCGCAGGTGCGGTTCCCTCCTGCCGCGCGGGTACGGGCGAAAGCCGAGTTCGCCAGCGTGTTCGCAACCGGTCGGCGCACCGCCGAGCCACGGTTGGCCTTGCATTGGCTGGCCGATGCCAAGCCGGCACGGCTGGGCTTGGCGGTCTCGCGCAAGGTGGACCGGCGCGCAGTGGGCCGCAACCGGATCAAGCGCGCGTTGCGCGAATGTTTCCGCCGACTGCGCCCGCAGTTGCAGGGCGGCGCCTATGTGGTGGTCGCCCGCCATGACGCCGCGCGGGCCGACGGCCATGCCCTGCAGGCGGCCTTCGAACACTTGCTGGTGCGCGCCGGTGCGTTGCCCCTGCCGGCTGCCGCCGGCACAATGCCGCCCGCTGCATCCCCGACCATCACCGCCGCTGCGCGGCCTGCGCCCCCCGAGACGCCCAATCCATGAACCAGATCCGTACTTTCCTGTTGATCGCCTGGCTGATGGTGGCCTTCCTGCTGTGGCAGGAATGGGGCAAGGAACACGCACCCGTGGACGCGCCTGCGGCCACGGCCACGACGTCGGCCCCCCGGTCTGACGGCAGTGCTGGCATCCCGGTGGCCCAGGCAGGCCCGGTCACGGCACCTGCGGCCGCACGGCAAGCGGTGACGGCTCCGGCCCCCACCGTGCAGCTGCGCAACGACGTGCTGGCGCTGGAGCTGGATGGCAACAGCATCACGCACGCCGCCTTGCTGGCCTATCCGCGGTCGCAGGCGGCCGGCAGCCCGCCGGTGGTGTTGCTGGATGCCGCGCCGGCCACGTACTTCGCGGCGGAAGCGTTCTGGCGCGATGCCGATGGCCACCCGCTGGTTCCGCAGGTGGAGGGCGCGGTGCGTGATGTCGTGCTGGCCGGCGGTGCCGCGGGCGTGCAGGTGCGCTTCGTGGCCACCACCCCGACCGGCGTGCAGTTGCAGCGCACCGTCACCCTGACCCGCGGCAGCTACGCCGTGCAGGTGCAGGATGCCTTGGTGAATGCCGGCACGGCGACCTGGACGGGGGATGTCGAGCGTCGCCTGGATCGGGTGCCGCCGGTGGTCAAATCCGGTTTCACCAATCCCGAGTCTTTCAGCTTGAACGGCGCGGCCTGGTACAGCCAGGAAGACAAGTACCAGAAGCGCAAATTCCCGAAATTCGCCAAGGATGGCCCGCTCAACCAGCAGGTCACCGGCGGCTGGATCGGGTTGTCGCAGCATTATTTCCTGGCCGCATGGGTGCCGCAGAAGGACCAGGCGGCGCTGTTCACGCTGGGCCAGCAAGGCAACCGCTATGACGTCGCCGCGCGTGGGCCCAAGGTCACGCTGGCGCCGGGGCAGCGCTTCGACACCCATGCCACCTTGTGGGTGGGCCCGAAGCTGGCCAGCAAACTCGATGCCACGGCGCCGGGCCTGGGCTATGCGATGGACTACGGCATCTTCACCGTGCTGTCCAAGCCGATCCACTGGTTGCTGACCCAGTTGCACAAGCTCACCCACAACTGGGGCTGGGCGATCGTGCTGCTGGTGGTGCTGATCAAGCTGGCGCTGTATCCGCTGTCGGCGGCGCAGTACAAGTCGATGGCCAAGATGCGCAAGTTCCAGCCGCGCATCACCCAGCTCAAGGAGCGCTACGGCGAGGACAAGCAGAAGTTCCAGATGGCGATGCTGGACCTGTACAAGAAGGAAAAGATCAACCCCGCCGGCGGCTGCCTGCCGGTGCTGGTGCAGATGCCGGTGTTCCTGGCGCTGTATTACGTGTTGCTGGAAGCGGTGGAACTGCGCCAGGCCCCGTGGATCATGGGTTGGGTGAACGATCTGACCGCGCAGGACCCCTACTTCATCCTGCCGATCCTCAATGCCGCGGTGATGTTCCTGACCCAGAGGATCACGCCCGCGGTGGGCATGGACCCGACCCAGCAGAAGATGATGCAGATGATGCCGCTGGTGATGGCGGTGATGTTCGCGTTCTTCCCGGCTGGCCTGGTGTTGTACTGGGTCACCAACGGCACGCTGAGCCTGTTGCAGCAGTGGTGGAACGTGAAGCGATTCGCCGAGGAACCCGCGAAGGCATAAGCCCTTGCCCGCAGCGTGCCGCGTCGCATCGGCACGCTGCGATCATCGCCGCATGTCCGACACCGACACCATCGTCGCGATCGCCACCGCCGCCGGGGAAGGCGGGGTCGGCATCGTGCGCCTGTCGGGGCCGCTGGCACGGACGCTCGGCGAGCGCATCTGCGGATGCGCGCTGCGCGTGCGCACGGCGCAATACACCCGCTTCACCGATGCCGCCGGCGAGACCCTCGACGACGGCATCGCCCTGTATTTCGCCGCCCCGGCCAGCTTCACCGGCGAAGACGTGGTGGAACTGCAAGCGCATGGTGGCCCGGTGCTGCTGCGTGCCCTCGTCGCACGCTGCGTCGCCCTGGGTGCGCGGCAGGCCGGGCCGGGCGAGTTCAGCCAGCGCGCCTTCCTCAACGGCAAGCTGGACCTCGCCCAGGCGGAAGCCATCGCCGACCTGATCGCCGCTGGCGACATGCGCGCGGCGCGGGCGGCGCGGCGCTCGCTGGACGGCGTGTTTTCCCGCCAGGTGGATGCGTTGCTGGCGCAATTGCTGGAACTCCGCGTGCATGCGGAAGCGGCGATCGATTTCGCAGACGAACCGCTGGAGACGCTGGGAGGCCACCTGTTGCAAACCCGGCTGGCCAGCCTGCTGGAGCGGTTGCGGCAATTGCGGCAGGAGGCCGAACGCGGGCGCAAGCTGCGCGATGGCCTGCATGCGGTGTTGGTGGGGCCGCCGAATGCGGGCAAGAGTTCGCTGCTCAATGCGTTGGCCGGCAGCGAGCGCGCCATCGTCACCGACATCGCCGGCACCACCCGCGACGTGCTGCAGGAAACCCTGCGCAGCGACGGCGTAGAACTGACGTTGGTCGATACCGCCGGCCTGCGTGTCGCGACCGACGCCATCGAAGCCGAAGGCATCCGCCGCGCGCGCGGTGAGCTGGCGCGTGCCGATCTGGCCCTGGTGGTGCTGGACGCGCGCGACCCCGATGCAGGCCGCGCCGCGGTGGCGGCCGACCTGGTGGGCGTGCCGCAGGTGCTGTGGCTGCACAACAAGTCGGATCTGCTGGCGCAGCCACCACCGCTGGCCGCCGACGCACTGGCGGTGTCCGCGCGCACCGGCGCGGGGCTGGATGCGTTGCACCAACATTTGCAGGCACTGGCGGGCGGCATTGGCGACGGCGCGTTCAGCGCCCGTGCCCGCCACGTGGAGGCGTTGCGGAAAGCGGAGCACTGGTTGCAGCAGGCGGCGCTGGAATTGTCCGGCGAGCGGCTGGAACTGCTGGCCGAAGCCTTGGGACAGGCCGGCAACGCACTGGGCGAGATCGGCGGACGCATGGATGCCGACAGCCTACTGGGTCACATTTTCGCCACCTTCTGCATCGGCAAGTGAGGCCGGGCGGGGCGCAAGCCTTGACAAACAACCGGCGCTGCCGCGTGCTATCGTCGACAGTGTTTTGATTCACAGGGGATGACCACGATGTCTGCAAGCAACAAATCGCGTCAGGGGTGGATGGTGCCGGCAGCGCTGACGCTCGCCGTGGCGTGCGCATTGGCGGGCTGCAAGAAGGATGACGCCGCCGCCAATGGCCAGGCGGCCGCACCTGCGACGGCCCCCGCGCCGACGCCGGAATCGGTGGTGTCCGCCTCGGTGTCGGCGATGGGCGTGCAACAACTGCGCGATGCCGCCAGCAAGGCCTACAACGAGAATCGTCTGTACGCACCGGCCGGCAACAACGCGATGGAGTACTACCTTGCCCTGCGCGACAAGCAGCCCGGGGATGCCAGCGCCTCCAGCGCCTTGAACGACCTGTTGCCGATGGCGGTGATCGCCGCCGAGCAAGGCCTGGCCCGCGAGGATTTCGATGAAGCCAAGCGGTTGGTGGCGTTGATCGGCAAGGCCGACGCCAACCATCCGGCCCTGGGCCGGCTCAAGGCCAGCATCGCCAGCAGCGAAACCAACGCCAAGCAGCGCGCCGATGCGCAGAAATTGACCGTCGAGGAAGAAGCGAAGCGCAAGGCGGACCTCGCCAAGCAGCGCGAGGAAGACCAGAAGAAGTTGCAGGAACAACAACGCCAGCAGCAGTCCACCGCCGACCAGCAGCGCCAGCAGCAGGCCGCCGCCGAAGCCGATGCCGAGCGCCAGCGGCAACAGCAGGCGGCCGCCGCCGAAGCCGAACGCCAGCGCCAGCAACAGGCGGCGCAGCAAGCGAGCGCGGCTCCGAAGCCGGCGGCCGATGTACCGCGCGCCAGTGTCAGCAACGAATTGCGGCCGATCAGCCAGCCGGGGCCGAAGTTCCCGCCGGCGGCGCAGCGTGCCGGAGCCACTTCCAACGTGCAGGTGGAATTCACCGTCGGAACCGATGGTTCGATCGCCAGCGCCCGCGTGGTGTCGTCGACGGGTCCGCGGCAGTTCCAGCGCGACTTCGAGCGCGAAGCCTTGGCGGCAGTGAAGCGCTGGCGCTTCCAGCCGGTCGGACAGGCCACCACCAGCCGGCGGACGATCGCGTTCGAACAGTAATCGACACGGCGAGGCGGCAAGAAAAAGCCCGGCGGATGCCGGGCTTTTTCGTTGCAGCGATGCCACGCCGGGGTCAGGCCGAGATCGCCAGCTTCTCCTGCTTGTAGCGCCACACCGCCAGCGCCCACAACACCGCCGCCAGTGCCAGCGAGCTGGCCAGGTACAGGCCCCACTGTTCCATCGACGCCGCTTCGCCGCGGGTGATCTTCTGGATCAGCTGGTTCTGCGACAGGAACGGCACCGCGTACTGCCACGCGGCCGTGTCCTTCAGCGGATACGCCATCAGCCCGTACGCAGGCAGCATCGGCAGCATCATCAGCCACATGATGTGGCTCTGCGCTTCCTTCATGCTCTTGGCACCCGCCGCCAGCGCGGTGATCAACGCGGTGCCGATCAGCACCAGCGGCAGCAGGGTCAGCAGCAGCTTGCCCATCGCCAGGAAACTGACGTCCATCTGCTTGGCCATGCCGCTGGCCAGGGTGGCGCTGACCTTGAACGAGACCAGGATCAGCAGCATCGAGGCCAGACCCAGCAGCGCGGCCGCCAGCATCTTGCCGCCCACCAGCGCCGCGCGCGAGGCCGGGGTGGCCAGCAGCGGTTCCAGCGACTGCCGTTCGCGTTCGCCGGCGGTGGTGTCCATCGCCAGGTGCGCGCCGCCGATGAAGGCGAAGATGGTCAGGATCATCGGCAGCAAAATCGACATGAACTGGCTGTTCTTGGCTTCCGGGGTGGCCATGTCGCGGGTGCCGACGTGCAGCGGGGTGGCGATCGCCGGGTTGATGCCGCGGATCAGCAGGCGCATCGCGCCGACACCGTTGCCATAGCTCTCCAGCACCTTGTTCACGCGCGCCACTTTCACGTCGCCGTTGCGGCGGGTGGTGTCGGTGATGATGTCGATCTTGGCGGGCTTGCCGGCGTGCCAGTCCCTGGCGAAGTCGGCGTCGATCGCCAACGCCAGGTCTTCCTGCTGGGCACGCACGCGCGCTTCGATGTCGGCTGGCGCCGGTTCGGTTTCGATGCCGTAGCTGGCCAGGAACTTCATCAGGTTCGGGGCCTGTTCGATGCCGACCACCGGTACGTGCAGGGTCTTTTCCAGCTGGGTTTCGGCGCGCAACTGGGTGAGCTTGCCGATGCCGAGGAAGATCAGCGGGTACAGCAGCGGGGCGACCAGCAACGACAGCAGGAAGGTGCGGCGGTCGCGGTAGAAATCCAGCCATTCCTTGCGCATCACCGTCAGCATGGCGGTGGTGAACGACGTCTTGTTCATGCGTGCAGGCCCTCTTCGCTGCCGATCAGTTTCACGAATGCGTCTTCCAGGTTGGCCTCGCCGGCCTGGGCGCGCAGTTCGTCCGTGGTGCCTTGTGCCATCACCCGGCCGTTGGCGATGATCACGATGCGATCACACAGCGCGGCCACCTCCTGCATGATGTGGCTGGAAAAAATCACGCAGCGGCCCTCGCCGCGCAACTCCTGCAGGAAGCCGCGCAGGCCGCGGGTGGTCATCACGTCGAGGCCGTTGGTGGGCTCGTCGAGGATCACGTTCTTCGGGTCGTGGATCAGCGCGCGGGCGATCGCGGTCTTGGTGCGCTGGCCCTGCGAGAACCCTTCGGTGGCGCGGTCGAGGAAGTCCTCCATCTGCAACGCCTGCGCCAGCTTGGCGGTGCGGGCGGCGATCTCCGCCGGCGCCATGCCGTGCAGCTTGCCGAAGTAGTCGATGTTCTCGCGCGCGGTCAGGCGCTTGTACACGCCGCGCGCGTCGGGCAGCACGCCCAGGCTGCGGCGCACGCGCTCGGCGTCGCTGGCCACGTCGGTACCGTCCACCAGCACCCGGCCGGATTCCGGCGACATCAGGGTGTAGAGCATGCGCAGCGTGGTGGTCTTGCCGGCACCGTTGGGGCCCAGCAGGCCGGTGATCTCGCCGTCGCGGGCGGTGAAGCCCACGTCGTCCACGGCGACCACCCGGGTCTTGTCCTTGCCCCGTCCGGGGAAGGTCTTGCGGAGGTGTTCTGCAACGATCATTGCGTCATTCCTTGAAAGGGCGGCTTACGGCTGCGCGCCGTTGAAGCTGATGAAGGGGGTGGCGTAGGCCAGCGTGTCCAGGCAGCTACCGTCCAGCGCCTTGGCATCGGCCTTCTCGATGAACTGGGTGAACAGCTTGGGCATGCAGCCGGCGCCGATCACGTTGTGGCCCTGGCCCTTGAGCACGAACAGGCGGCCGTTCGGCAGGGTTTTCACCACCTCCTTGCCGTAGCGCGGCGGGGTGACCGGATCGAACTCGCCTTCCAGCACCAGCGCCGGCACGCGGGTTGCCAGTGCGCGGTGGAAATCCGCCGGCGGGGTGCCCTTCGGCCACGCCTTGCACATCGCCGCCATGCCCGCCGGCATCAGGTTGCCCAGCACCGTGTCCTTGTCTTCCTCGCGGGCCACCATGCTGGCGGCGTCTTCGCTGCACGTCACCGACAACTGCATGCCCAACGCCATCGCGTCCTCCATGGTGCTGGTCATCATCTTCGCCAGCGCCATCAGGCCTTCGTAATGACCGCCGTTGGCCTCGTGGATCAGCTTGGGCAGCAGGCCGCTGGCCAGCGGCATGTAGGCATACATCCGCACCAGCCCGGCCACGGTCTCGGCGCGCAGCGTGTCCTGCTTCACCTCGCCGCTGGTGGCGTCGCGGTACTGCACCTGCACCGGGCGGGCGCGCAGGGTGTTCAACAGCACGTCGAGCTGCGCGCGCGGATCGCCCAGGGTGTCCTTGCACACGGGGTTCTTGCTGCACACGCCGAACTGCAGGGTCAGCGCATCGTCGAGGTTGCGGGCGAAGATGTTGCCCAGCCCCAGCGTGTTGGGCACCACCGAATCCAGCACGATGCTGCGGGTGGCCGCCGGATAGCGCATCGCATATTGCTGCGCCACGCGGGTGCCGTAGCTGATGCCGACCAGGTTGACCTGCTGCGCGCCGATCGCCTGGCGCACGGCATCGAGGTCGGCGATCGCGTCGGTGGTGGTGTAGTGGCGCAGGTCGGCCTTGTTCGCCAGCGCGGCCGCGCAGGCGGCGGCTTGCGTCTGCATCGCCTCGGGCGTGGGTGTGCCGGTGCTGGCATCGTCATCCGGGAACTTGCACGACAGCAGGTTGGATTTGCCGGTGCCGCGCTGGTCGATGAGGATGACGTTGCGCTGCTTGCGCACCTCCTTGAACACCGGGTCGAGGCCGGGGAAGGTCTCCACCGCCGACTGGCCGGGGCCGCCGGCGAGGAAGAACACCGGGTCCGGCTGTTTCTCGCCGTTGCCGGTGGCCTGCAACCAGGCGATGTTGAGCGCGAGCTTGCGACCGGCGGGCTTGTTGCGGTCTTCCGGTACCGCGTAGGTGGCGCACATCGCCTCCAGGCTGTCCTTGGCCAGCGGCGAGCTGAGGCTGCACGGGGTGAAGGCGATCTTGCCCAGCATCACCGGCTGGATCGGTGCGAGCGGCGTGCCGGCATGCGTGCCGGGGCGCGGATGGGCAGGTGTCTGATCTTGCGCGTGTTGCAGCGCCCGATAGCCGAACAGGGCGGCGGCAAGCGTAACGGCAAGGAGGATTCGGGTCTTGCGGGACATCATCGTGACAACCCTCTTGTGGTTGCGGTGGAAAGGGGAACGGGTTCAGCCCGCATCGGGCAGGAACACGTCTTCGATCTGCATGGAAAACAGGTGCGCGATACGGAAGGCCAGCGGCAGCGACGGGTCGTACTTGCCGGTTTCCAGCGCGTTGATGGTCTGCCGCGACACCTCCAGCCGCAGGGCCAGCTCGCCTTGCGACCAGCCCTGGGCTTCGCGCAATTCGCGCAGGCGGTTGTTCACAGGTAGCGCCGGGTGAACACGTATTTGGCGATGCCGTAGAACAGCATCAGCAGCGGGAACACCCACACCATCACCGCCGCCGCATCGAAATGCAGCACCTTGGCCTTTTCCAGCAGGCCGCCGGCGAAGTACAGCACCGACACCAACAGGCTGGCGGCACCGATGGCCTCGGTTTCGATGCGGCGCTGCAACTCGTCGATCTCGCGCAGGTAACGCAGCGCGGCGCGCATCAGCAGCACGATGGCCAGGGCCGGGGTGATGGCGACGACCGCGCGCAGGGGCAACGAATCGATGCCGCGCTTGATCCACCAGATCGAGGCGAACAGCGCCAGCGAGTAGAAACCCATGATCGGCCACAGCGCCTTGAGGTAGCGCTTGCCGGCCGGTTGCGCATACATCTCGTCGCAATGCTCGCGCCACCAACGCGGCACCAGCAGGAACAGCAGCGCGCCGAGCAGGTAGCCGGTGCCGATGCCCAGCCAGGTCTGCACCGCATCCTTCGGCCAATGCAGCAGCCACTGGCCGGCGGCGGCCAGCAGCAGGCAGCCCACGGCGATGACGCCGAAGCCGAGCATCCAGCGGCGCAGGGTCACGGGCGGTCGTCCTTGCGGGCCTTGGCGAGGAGGGCGACGCCGAGGGCGACGAACGTCACGCCCACGCCCAGGAATGCAGTTGGCCCACTGGCGGACACCGCCATGAAGGCGATGCCGACGCTGAGGAAGGTGATGCCGGAGTTCTTGCGTGCGTGTGGCTTGGCCATGAATGCGCCCCATGTGCTGTCAAGTGAGCTTGACAACAGCATGCCTACCCCGCGATGCGCTTGTCAAGCGTGCTTGACAGACGATGCCGCCGTTACCGGCTTATTTGTTGCTGACGTACTTCTCGCGCCGGATCATCGGGATGGGCAGGCCGCCGTCCTTCAAGGCCTCGAAGCTGGCATCCACCATGTCCGGGTTGCCGCACAGGTAGGCGATGTCGGTGGCCGGGTCCGGGGACAGTTCCGGCAGCACGTTCTGCACATAGCCGTGGCGGACGTCGGGGTGCGCATGCGGTGAATCCGCGGCGGGCAATTCGCGTGACAGGCAGGGCAGGTAGCGGAAACCGGGGTGGGCATCGGCGAAGGCACGGAACTCGTCGCCATACAGCAGCTCCGCCGGCGTGCGCGCACCTTGCAGCAGCACCACTTCGATGCCGCGCTGGGCCATCTGCTGCGCCAGTTGCGGCAGCATCGCCCGGTACGGGGTGATGCCGGTGCCGGTGCCGATCAGCAGGTAGCGGCGGTTGGCGTCGTTGGGGTACAGGCAGAAACGCCCGAACGGGCCGCTGGCGTTGAGCGTGGCGCCGATGGCGAGCGCTTCCAGCAGCGCGGTGGCCGCGCCGCCGGGCACGTAGCTGACGGCGATGTCCACCCGGCCATCCGCGGGTGCGTCCAGCGCGCGGCCCACCGCGATCGAATAGCTGCGCTTGGCGGCGCTGCCATCGGCGTATTCGAAGTGGATCTGGATGAACTGTCCCGGGATGCAGGGCAGCGGCTGACCGTCGTCGCGCAGGAACGACAGGTGCGCCACGCTGGGCGCGATCATGCGGCGGGAAACCAGCTTGAGCGGGAAATGGACAATGGCCACGAAGGTGCAACACTGCGTGGCGAGGGTGGTGCCACAAGGCTGCCTATACTACCGGCTTCCCGCGCGGCCTTCCGCGCACGAGGCCCGGCATGACCCTTATGACTACGGCTACGACTGCCGCGCCCGCGCTGCGCGTGCGCGATTTGCGCAAGACCTATGACAACGGCGTGCAAGCGCTGCAGGGCGTCAGCCTGGACGTGGCACCCGGCGATTTCTTCGCCCTGCTGGGCCCCAACGGGGCCGGAAAATCCACCCTGATCGGCATCGTCAGTTCGCTGGTGAACAAGAGCGGCGGCAGCGTGGAGGTGTTCGGCATCGATGTCGCCCGCCAGCGCAATGCGGCGATGCGCCAGATCGGTCTGGTGCCGCAGGAATTCAACTTCAACATGTTCGAAAAGCCGTTGGACATCTGCGTGAACTACGCCGGTTTCTATGGCCTGCCGCGTGCGCAGGCGCTGGTGCGCGCCGAAACGGTGTTGAAGGAGGCGCAGCTGTGGGACAAGGCCGACAAGGTCAGCCGTTCGCTGTCCGGCGGCATGAAGCGGCGCCTGATGATCGCCCGCGCGATGATGACCCAGCCGAAGCTGCTGATCCTGGACGAGCCCACCGCCGGCGTGGACATCGAGATCCGCCGCGGCATGTGGGCCACGCTGCAACAGATCAACGCCGCCGGCACCACCATCATCCTGACCACCCACTACCTGGAGGAAGCGGAGAGCCTGTGCCGCAACCTCGCCATCATCGACCACGGCCGCATCGTCGAGCAGGGGCCGATGAAGGCGTTGCTGGCCAAGCTCGACGTGGAAGGCTTCTTGTTCGACATCGAAGGCGACCTGCCGCAAGCCCTGCCGCGGATCGACGGCGCCAGCCTGCACGCCACCGATGACCACACGCTGGACCTGGACATGCCGCGCGCGATGGACCTGAACCGCGTGTTCGCCGCCTTCGACGCCGCCGGCATCCGGGTGCGTTCGATGCGCACCAAGAGCAACCGGCTGGAGGAACTGTTCGTGCGGATGACCGCCAGGGAAGGAGCCACGCCATGAGCAATCCCAACCTCACCGCGCTGGCCACCATCACCCGCCGCGAAGTCAGCCGCATCCTGCGCATCTGGACGCAGACGCTGATCCCGCCGGCCATCACCATGACCCTGTATTTCCTGATCTTCGGCGGCCTGATCGGCAGCCGGGTCGGCAAGATGGGCGGCATGGACTACATGCAGTTCATCGTGCCGGGGTTGGTGATGATGAGCGTGATCCAGAACAGCTACGGCAACGTGTCGTCGTCGTTCTTCAGCTCCAAGTTCGGGCGTTACGTGGAAGAGCTGCTGGTCAGCCCGGTGCCGCACTGGGTGATCCTGTCCGGCTATGTGGCCGGCGCGGTGCTGCGCGGGGTGATGGTGGGCGGCATCGTGATGGTCATCGCCATGCTGTTCACCCGCGTGCACGTGCCGCATCCGCTGGTGACGCTGAGCGCGGTGTTGCTGGGCGCGGTGATATTTTCCCTGGCCGGCTTCATCAATGCGGTGTTCGCGAAGAAGTTCGACGACGTCGCCATCGTGCCCACCTTCATTCTCACCCCGCTCACCTACCTGGGCGGCGTGTTCTATTCGATCAACCTGTTGCCGGGCTGGGCGCAGGCGGCCACCCACGCCAACCCGATCTTCTACATGGTCAACGCCTTCCGCTATGGCCTGCTGGGGCAAAGCGACGTGCCGCTGTGGGTGGCCTATGCGTTGATGCTGGGCTTCGTGGCAGTGCTGGCCACGCTGGCACTGCAGTTGCTCAAGCGCGGGGTGGGGCTGCGGGGTTAAGCCGCAGCCGCCGGGTTCTTGCCCGCCTTCGCGCCGCGCCAGCGCCGTGCGAACCAGTGGCCGGCATCGTCCAGCACGGTGTAAGCCGCCGGCACCACCAGCAGGCTCAGTGCGGTGGACGTCACCAGCCCGCCGATCACCGCCCATGCCATCGGTGCGCGCATGCTGGATTCGCCGGAGAAGCCCAGCGCCAGCGGCAGCATGCCGGCACCCATTGCAATCGTGGTCATGATCACCGGTCGCGCGCGCTTGTGGCAGGCATCGATCAGTGCGGCATGGCGTGGCAGGCCGTGTTCGTCTTCGGCCATCACCGCGTAGTCCACCAGCAGGATAGAGTTCTTGCTGGCGATACCGATCAGCATCAACAGCCCGATCAGCGCCGGCAGCGACAGCATGTGGCGGGTGATCAGCAGGGCGCCGAATGCGCCGGCGGCACACAGCGGGATCGCGCTGAGGATGGTCAACGGCTGCATCGGGTGGCGGAACAGCAGCAGCAGCACCATGTAGATGCAGAGGATGCCAGCCACCATCGCCATCACGAAGCCGGTGAACATTTCCACGAAGATTTCCGAGTCGCCGGTGTTGATGAACGAGACGCCCGGCGGCAAGGCCTTGACTGCGGGCAGTTGCTGCACCTGGCCCATCACTTCACCCAGCGGGCGGCCGTTGAGTTCGGCGGTGAGGGTGATGTTGCGCTGGCGTTTGTAACGGTTGATCACCGACGGCCCGCTGCCTTCCTGGATGCTGGCCACCGCCGCCAGCGGCACCGCCGCGCGCTTGCCCGGCACGCGCAATTGCCCCAGCAGGCCGGGTTGCGCCAAGGTGGCCTGGTCGAAGCCGACCCGAATGGGCACCTGCCGGTCGGCCAGGTTGAGCTTGGCCATGCGCTGCACGTAGTCGCCGCTGGTGGCGATGCGTGCGGCTTCCGCGATCGCGGTGGTGGAGACGCCCAGTTCGGCGGCGCGCGCGGAATCCGGAAGGATCTGCATCTCCGGCCGCAGCAGCGAGGCCGACGAGGAGATGCTGCCCAGCCCCGGCAATGTGCGCAGGTCGCGTTCCACTTTTGCCGCTGCGGCATTCAGCGTCTCGGCGTCGTCGCCGGCCAGCACCAGCTGCATCGACTCGCCGGGTTCGTTGCTCATGAAGCTCAGGCGCACCCCGGGCAGGTCGGCGAGCCGCGTGCGCACCTCGTTCTCCAGCGCGCGCTGGCTGCGCTGGCGGGTGCTGGACGCGCCCCATTCCAGCGTCAACACCGCGCGACGCAGGTCCGGCAGGCCGCTTTTGGCGGGGTCGCCCAGGTTCGGCACGCTGCCGATCTGGGTGAACACCTGCTTGAGCTCGGGGATGGCGCGCAACCGCGCGCGCGCTTGCTCGGTCATGTGTCGGGTGTCTTCGATCTGCACCCCCGGGGCAAGCTCCAGCGAGAGCATGCTGCGGCCCTGGTCGGACACCGGGATGAAGGTGGTGGGGATCAGCGGCACCAATGCCAGCGAGGCCACGAACAACGCGCCGGCGATCCCCAGCGTCTTCCAGCGGTGCTGCAAGGCCTTGTCCACCCATGCCAGGTAGCGCCGCATCAGCGCGCCGTCTTCCTCCGCATGCGGCTTGGGTGCAAGCAGGTGCGCGGCCATCATCGGGGTGAGCAGGCGCGCCACCAGCAGCGAGAACAGCACGGCGGTGGCGGCGGTCCAGCCGAATTCGCGGAAGAACTTGCCGGACACGCCGGGCATGAACGCGACCGGCACGAACACCGCGGCGAGGGTGATGGAGGTGGCGATCACCGCGGTGCCGATTTCATCGGCCGCATCGCGCGCGGCGTCCAGCGGCTTCTTGCCCATGCCGAGGTGGCGCACGATGTTCTCGATCTCCACGATCGCATCGTCCACCAGCAGCCCGATCACCACGCTCAACGCCAGCAGGGTGATCATGTTCAGGCTGAAGCCCAGCCACTGGATCACCGCGAAGGTGGGGATGATGGACAGCGGCAGGGCAATCGCCGACACCCAAGTGGCGCGCCAGTCGCGCAGGAACCAGAACACCACCGCCAGCGCCAGCAGCGCGCCTTCCCACAGCATCGTCATCGACGACGAATACGAGCGCTGGGTTTCCTCCGACATGTCGGTGACCTGCCGGAACTGCACGCCGGGGTGCTGCCTGGCCAGTTCGGCCAGCGCCGCGCGCACGGCATCGCGCACCTTCAACTCGTCCGCACCGCGCGAACGCGCCAGCGAGAAGCCCACCACCGGCTTGCCATCGAGCAGCGCGATCTGGGTGGGGTCGGCATGGCCATCGCTGACCTTGGCCAGCGCATCCAGCCGGGTGTGCTGGCCGTTCGGCAGGGCGATGCTGAAGGCGCGCAGGGCCTGCGCATCGCGCACCGTGTTGAGCGTGCGCACGCTTTGTTGCTGGCCGGCCAGCTCGGTCTTGCCGCCCGGGCGATCCACCTGCATGGCCGCCAGTTGCTGGTTCACCGCACCGGCGGTGATGCCCTGCGCCAGCAGGGCCTGTGGGTCCAGATCCACGCGGATCTGCCGGTCCACGCCGCCGATGCGGGTGACCGCCGCCACGCCGTTGACACCGTACAGGGTGCGGGCGACGTAACGGTCGACGAACCACGACACCTCGTCGGGCTGCATCGACGGCGCCTCCACCGCGTAGGTCAGCAGCGAGCCGACGATTTCCACTTTCGAAATCACCGGCTCCTGGATGTCCTGCGGCAAGTCCATGCGGATGCGCGTCACCGCATCCTTGCTGTCGTTCAGCGCTTCCAGCAGGTTGGCGTCGAGACGGAATTCGATGACCGTGGTGGACTGCCCGTCCACCACCGTGGAGAACACCCGCTTGACGTGGTTGAGCGTGGCCACCGCGTCTTCCACCTTGCGGGTGACTTCGGTTTCCAGTTGCTGCGGCGAAGCGCCCGGCTGGGTGATGACCACCGTCACCATCGGGAAGCTGATGTCGGGGAAGCGCGCCACCGGCAACTGGTGGAAGCCCCACAGCCCGGCCACGCACAACACGAAGAACAGCATGATGGCGGGCACCGGGTTGCGGATGCCCCAGGTGGACAGCGTGCCGCCGCCACTCACGGCGTGGTCTCCGGCGCCGGCACGATGCGCACGCGGTCGCCGTCGGCCAGGAAACCGGCACCGGTGCCAACCACGCGGTCGCCGGCACGCAGGCCGCTGCGCACTTCCAGCATGCCGCCCTGGGCACTGCCGACCTCGATGCGCACCTGTTGCGCGTGGGTGCCGTCGGCAACGCGGAAGGCGTAGGTGTGGCCGTCGCGGCGCAGCACGGCGTTCTCGGGCACCACAAGGGCCTCGCCCTGACCGATCAGGATGCGGCCCTGCACGAAGGTGCCGGGTTGCACCGCCTTGGGGTCCGGCAGGTCCACATAGGCGGTACCGGTACGGGTACCGGCGTCGACGCCGGGGGTGACCGCGCGCACGCGGCCCTGCACGCCGCTGCCTTGCAGGATCACGGTTTGCCCGGGCCGGACCTGCGCCAGCGCCGCTTCGGCCAGGTCGGCACGCCATTCCAGCCGGCCCTGGCGGATCAATTGCAGCAGCACGCTGCCGGCGGCCACCACCTGCCCCGGCTGCACCAGCCGTTTGGAAATCAGGCCGGCATCGGGCGCACGCAAGTCGGCATAGCTGCGCCGCAACGCCGCCGCATCGCGCACCGCGCGGGCGGTGCCCAGTTGCGCCTCGGCCTGGGTGCGCGCGGCCCGCAACTCGTCCAGGTTCATTGCGCTGAGGAAGTGGCCGTCCGCCAGCGCCTGCCCGCGTGCGTATTTCGAACGCGCCAGTTCCGCGCCGGCTTCGGCCTGATGCAACGCGGCATTGGCCTGCGCCAGGTCACTGTCGAGGCTGCGATGATCCAGTTCCAGCAGCAGCGCGCCTTTCTGCACCGACTGGCCCACGTCCACATGCAACGCGGTGACACGCAGGCCGCTGAGTTCCACGCCCAGCTGCATCTCTTCCCATGCCGCCACCGGGCCGGACGCCTCCACGCTGCGTTGCAGGGATTGCCGTTGCACGTTGACCACGCTGACCGCCTGCGAGGCGGCGGGCTTGTCGGTGGTGGCGGGTTTGGAGCAGGCCGCAGCGAGCAGCACCAAGCCAAGGGCAAGCCCCGGCACGAACAGGCGAAGGGGGGAGCGCATGCGCGATTTCCGGACGAGGGGGACGGGAAAGGGCGCAGCCTAGCACATAACTGAACCGGTGAGTCCACTAAAGAGGGGCATGCGTGGGCGCACGAAATATGTGACCGGCATCGCTAAAATCCGCGCTCCCCCGCACACGCTGGAGTTTCAAGGATGACAAAGCGCCATTCCCCGTGGTTGGTCGTGCTCGCCGCACTGGCGCTGCTGCCTGGTTGCAAGAAGCCGAATGTGACAAGTGCGGCAAGTGTGGCCAGCAGCGCAGCGGCGGCTGACGTTGCATCGCCTGCCGCAACGGCGACGCCCAAGTCGGCTGATTTCGATATCAATACAGTGCCGTTGAGCACGGTGGCCTTGGGCGATTTCCCCTACATCAGCCTGCCCCAGGGCTACATGAGCAATGGCAGCCCGGAAACCAAGAAATTCGCCCGTTTCCCGTTCTGGGTGAAAGGCGCGGCGCACTGGGTGGAAGGGCGCTTCTATCTGGTCAACGTCTACCCCGAGAAGGAAGGCGACTACAGCCCGCTGGAGATGCGCAAGAACCTGGACGCTCTGGTGGCGCAGATGGGTGGCGTGCAGGTCTCGGAGGAAAAAATCCCCTATGACACCGTGAAAGGGTGGGGTGACGAGATCGCCCAAGGCTTCATCACCGGATTGGGAGACGTCTACAGCTTGCCGGTGGTGACCTACGTGGTGCACCGAACCGAGGGCAATCTCTGGATCCATTTCTGCCAGGGCACGTCGCAGGCCGGCATCATCGTGGGCCAGGAGAAGGCGTTCGAGCAGACCGCCCAACTGCTG
Source organism: Thermomonas sp. (assembly GCF_041905325.1). GTDB lineage: Bacteria > Pseudomonadota > Gammaproteobacteria > Xanthomonadales > Xanthomonadaceae > Thermomonas. Next base: position 119,715 of record NZ_JAYRLK010000003.1, read on the forward strand.
CCTGCATCCGAATTGAAAAAGCAGATCGATGCCAACGGCAAGGTGGCGCTGCAGGTGAATTTCGCTACCGACGAGACCGACATCCTGCCGGACTCGCAGCTGCAGATCGCGCAGGTGGTGCAGTTGTTGAAGGAGGAGCCGTCGCTGCAGTTGGACGTGAACGGGCATACCGACAATACCGGCGACGCCGCGCATAACCAGAGCTTGTCCGAAGGCCGTGCCAAGGCGGTGGTGGCTGCACTGGAGGCGCTGGGCATCGACGCCAAGCGCCTGAGCGCCCATGGCCATGGTGCCAGTCAGCCGGTGGCCGACAATGGCAGCGAGGAAGGCAAGGCGAAAAATCGCCGTGTGGAGTTGGTGAAGCGTTGAGCCTCGGGCCGCTTGTGACGGCGTGAGCACAGGCAGCCGCTTCGATGGTTGGCACAAGGTGGAGGAAACCAGGTGATGCCGGGAATTGCATCGTTGGCATTGTTGCTGATGCTGAGCAGCCATTCGGCGTCGGCTGGCGATTGGAACTGGGCGGACGACACGAACTTTCCGCAAGCCGAGTTCCAGCCGTCGAAAGCCTTGTGTTCGCGCCTGCGTGGCATGCAGCCGCCAGCAGAGGATCGGCCCTCGGCGGAAGACGGGAAGCAGCTGAAAGATTGTGATTCCGAAGAGCTGTATTACGGTATCGGCATGCCCGCCAACCCGGTGCGGGCGCGCCAATGCGCGATGCGCGAGGCCGAACAGGGCGATAACAGCAGCAATGGTTTCACCGGCATCGGCATGCTGATGACGATTTACGCCAACGGCGTCGGTGCGCACCGCGATCTGCAGTTGGCAACCGCACTGGCGTGTCGGGTGGAAGGTGCGGCGGCGGAATTGGGGGGGCGCATCGCGCATTTGCAGCAGCTGCAAGAGCGTCATTGGTCGGGGCACGATTTCAGTTTCTGCGATGACATCACCAGCGGCTTTGCAGGCGGTGTCTGTGCGCGGCACGAGGCAAGACTCAGAACCCAACGTCGTCTGCAGCGGCTGGATCAGATCGAAATGCACTGGACCGCAGCACAGCGTGCGGCATGGCAGCCGCTGCTGGCAGCCGCGCAGGTGTTTGCCGAGGTCAGCAGCGAAAACGAAGTCGATCTTTCCGGCTCGGCGCGTTTGGCCTTGGTTGCCGACCATGAGCAGGAACAGCTCGATGTCTTCGTCACGCTGCTGGAAGCGTTGGAGTCCTCGCGTCTGCCAACTGCGGGCATCGCCGAGCGCAAGGCTGCGGATGACCGTCTCAATACCGTCTTTCGCAAGGTGATGACCAATACCGATGGCTTGGCTGGCAACGCAGGCGAGATTCGCGATGCCGGAACGGTCACCGTGGGCGACGTGCGCAAGGCACAGCGTGCCTGGATCCACTATCGCGATGCCTGGCTGCAGTTCGCGAACGTGCGCTATCCGCAGCGTGGCGACAGCCTTGCAACCTGGCTGACACGCCAGCGCACCGATGCGCTGTCAGGCTGGTTGCCAGCGTCCGAATAGTGGTTGGAAAGAGAGTGCCCCCTGCGTTGATGCAGCAGGGACGTGTGGATGCGCTATGCCGGCAGCCGGAAGAACGCGGCGCTGGCGGCAGTGGCGTTGGCCGCGGTGGTGGCGGGGGCCTCGCCGCGGTCGCGCGCCAGTTCCTCCACGATGTGCGGCAGGAACGCCGGCTCGTTGCGGCGGTCCTTCGGCATCGGCTTGAGCGTGCGCGGCAGCAGGTAGGGCGCGTCGGTTTCCACCATCAGGCGGCGGGCGGGGATGCTCTTCACCAGCTCGCGCAGGTGCTGGCCGCGGCGCTCGTCGCAGAGCCAGCCGGTGATGCCGATGTGCCAGTCCTGGTCCAGGTAGTCGAACAGTTCCTCGCGCGTGCCGGTGAAGCAGTGCACCACCGCCGGGCCGATCCGGCCTTCGAAGTTCTTCATCATCGCCATGAAGTCGGCGTGGGCGTCGCGCTGGTGCAGGAACAGCGGCTTCTGCGTGTCCGCCGCAATCTGCAATTGCTGCTCGAATGCGCTGCGCTGCGCCGGCCGCGGCGAGAAGTCGCGGAAGTAGTCCAGCCCGCACTCGCCCACCGCCACCACCTGCGGATGGGCGTGCAGGGCGCGCATCTCGGCATCGCATTCGGCGGTGTACTCGGTCGCGTGGTGCGGATGCACGCCGGCGGTGGCGAACCATTCGCCGGGGCGGGTCAGTGCGAGCTCCAGCGCCTTCGGCGAATGCTCGCGCGAGGCGCCGGTGAGGATGGCCTGGCGCACGCCGGCATCGCGGGCGCGCTGCCACACCGCATCGCGGTCGCGGTCGAAGCTGTCGTGGGTGAGGTTGAGGCCGATATCGATGAGCTGCATGGCGCGATTTTAGAGGAGTCGGCTCCCTCGCTGTCTTCGCAGCGAGTAGAGCAGGTGCCGCGCTTCTACAATGCGCGCATGCAATTCCCCATCACCCCGCTGCTGCCCGACATCCTCGCGTCACTGGACGCGCAGCCGCGGCTGGTGCTGGAAGCGCCGCCGGGTGCGGGCAAGACCACGCAGGTGCCGCTGGCGCTGCTGGCCGCGCCGTGGCTTGCGGGCCGCAGCATCGTGATGCTGGAGCCGCGCCGGGTGGCCGCGCGCGCGGCCGCCGGCTTCATGGCCAAGCAGCTGGGGGAAGCGGTCGGCGAGACGGTGGGTTATCGCATCCGTTTCGAGAACAAGGTCGGGCCGAACACCCGCATCGAGGTCGTCACCGAGGGCATCCTCACCCGCATGCTGCAGGACGACCCGCTGCTGGAAGGCGTGGGCGCGATCCTGTTCGACGAGTTCCACGAGCGCCACCTGGCCGGAGACCTCGGGCTGGCGCTGGCGCTGGACGTGCAGGCCGGCTTGCGCGAGGACCTGCGGATCGTGGTGATGTCGGCGACGCTGGACGGCGAGCGGCTGGCGGCGCTCCTCGACGCGCCGCGGCTGTCGAGCGCGGGCCGCAGCTTTCCGGTCGAGATCGCGCATTTCCCGGCGCGCCGCGACGAGGCGCTGGAGCAGCAGGTCCGCCGCGCCGTCGAGCATGCGCTGGCCGCGCATCCCGGCGACGTGCTGGTGTTCCTGCCGGGGCGGCGGGAGATCGCGAAGGTGGAGCAGATGCTCGCGGCTGCGCTGCCGGTGACCGGGGCATTGCTTTCCCCTCAGTCGGGGCATCCTGCCCCGATTCGGGCGCGCGCCATCCATGGCGCGCTTGACGCAATGCCCCAGTCGCCGACAACGCAGCTCCCGGTTTTCGAGGTGCTGCCTTTGCACGGCGACCTGCCCATCGAACAGCAATCGCGCGTGCTGCAGGCCGCGCCAGATGGCCGCCGGCGCGTGGTGCTGGCCACCAACGTCGCTGAATCGTCGGTCACCCTGCCCGGCGTGCGCGTGGTGATCGACAGCGGCCTGGCGCGCGAGCCGCGCTTCGACCCCAACAGCGGCTTCTCGCGGCTCGACAGCGTGACGATTTCGCAGGCCAGCGCCGACCAGCGTGCCGGTCGCGCCGGTCGCGTGGCGGAAGGTTGGGCGTATCGCCTGTGGCCGCAATCGCAGCGGTTGGAGCCGCAGCGCAAGCCGGAAATCGCGCAGGTGGAATTGGCCGCGCTGGCGCTGGAGCTGGCGGCCTGGGGCAGCAGCGAACTGCGCTTCGTCGATCCGCCGCCATCGGGCGCGCTGGCCGCAGGCAGGGATTTGTTGCAGCGCCTGGATGCATTGCGCGAGGGCAAGCTCACCGCGCGCGGCAGGCGCATGCTGGCGCTGGGCACGCATCCGCGACTTGCGGCGATGCTGCTGGCAACCGATGCGCCCGCACGCATCGCACTGGCCTGCGATCTGGCGGCGCTGGTGGAAGCGCGCGATCCGCTGCGCAGCCGCTCCGACGCACTGGCCGAGCGCTGGCAGGCATTGGCCGCGTTCCGCAATGGGCGCGTGCCTGCCGACGCCAACCGTTCCGCGCTGGCCGCCATCGACGCCGCAGCGAAACAGTGGCGTCGTCGCTTGCGCTGCGATGCCTCGCCGCCGGCCTCGGTGCCGGCGCATGCGCTGGGCGACCTGCTGGCGCATGCCTTTCCCGATCGCATCGCGAAGCAGCATCCGCAGGACCCGCGCCGCTACCAGCTGGCGAACGGGCGGATGGCGCGGTTGTTCGACGATTCCGCGCTGTACGGCGAGCCGTGGATCGTGGCCAGCGAGCTGCGCTTCGAGGCCAAGGACGCGCTGCTGCTGCGCGCCGCGCCGGTGGACGAGGCGCTGCTGCGCGCGGAGTTTGCGACGCATTTTTCCGACGCCGACGAGGTGCGTTGGGATGCTGGGAAGCGCGCGCTGCGCAGCGAACGGGTCGAGCGCTTCGACGGCATCGTGCTGGCGGTGAAATCCGCCGGTCGGGTCGATCCGGCCCGCGCCGCGCACGCGCTGACCGCTGCGGTGCGCGAACTGGGTCTTGCGGTATTGCCGTGGAGCGACGGGCTGTCGCAATGGCGTATCCGCATGCAGTGCCTGCGCGGCTGGATGCCGGCGCTGGGCCTACCGGATCTGTCCGACGCCGCGCTGCTGGCCTCGCTGGAGCGCTGGCTGCAGCCCGCGTTCGCCGGCAAGACCCGGCTGGATGCGCTGGACGGCGCCGAGCTGGCCGAAGCGCTGAAGTCCGGCATCGACTGGAACCTGCGCCAGCGCATCGACCAGCTGGCGCCCACCCGCATCGCGGTGCCGTCGGGGTTGGAGCGCGCCATCGAATACCGCCTAGACGACCACGGCGAGCCAGCGCCGCCGGTGCTGGCGGTGAAGCTGCAGGAACTGTTCGGGCTGGCGCAGACGCCGCGGATTGCCGATGGCCGGGTGCCGCTGCTGCTGCACCTGCTCTCGCCCGGCGGCAAACCACTGCAAGTCACCGCCGACCTGCACAACTTCTGGGCCAATACCTATGCCGAAGTGAAGAAGGAAATGAAAGGCCGCTACCCGCGCCATCCGTGGCCGGACGACCCGTGGAATGCCACTGCCACGCACCGGGCGAAGCCGCGCGGCACATGATTCCCCCGGGCGAGGGTTCGCGCCATACTGGGGCTGTCGACCCCACGAGGAGCGCCGCATGAGCAAGTTGGACAGGGCACAGGATCGGGCCATGGAATTGCTGGCCGAAGTGGGCGACGGGTTGCGCCGGAAGATGCCCGACAAGGCGCTGACGTGGGTGGAAACCGGCGCGGCACTGGGTGCATTGCGTGCCAGCTCCAAGGTGGCCGGCAACTTCGTCCGCCGCAATCCGGTGCTGGTGGGCGCGGCGGTGGTGGGGGTGGGCCTGTTGTGGCTGGCGGCACGCCAGCGCAAACAGCAGCAGGCTTCGATCGAAGGCCAGGCACGGCAGCTGCGGGCGCTGCGGCGTGGCGACTACGAGCAGGACGACTACGGCGTCTGAAGCGGCTCAGACGGGGCAGCGGGCCACCGGCAGTTCGACGGTGAAGCGCGCGCCCCCGCCCTCGCGGTCTTCATGCCAGAGCCGGCCACCGGCCGCCACCACGATCTGGCGCGCCAGTGCCAGCCCCAGCCCGTGCGAGCTGCCGGCATCGGCTTCCCCGCCCGGCAGGCGCTGGAAGGGCTGGAACAGCCGTGGCTGGAAGCTGGCCGGCACGCCCGGGCCGCGATCCTGCACGACGAGCTGCCATGCACCGTGCGCGCCGGCACGCACCCGCAGCTCCAGTTCGCCCCCGCTGCGGGCGTATTTCAGTGCGTTGCCGACCAGGTTTTCGCCCACCTGTCGCAGCCGTTGTTCATCGATGCACACGCAGGCCTCGGCATCTGGAAGGTGCAGTTGCAGCTGGATGCCGTTGGCTTCCAGTTGCAACTCGTAGCGCGCCGCCAGCCAGCGCACCACGCTGCCCAGTTGCGCGCAGGCGCGTGCGGTCTCGGGCAGTGGGCAACCGGCCAGCGCCTGCGTGCCCAGATAGCCACGGATGTAGCCCAGCGCCTCGCGCGCGCTGTCGTCGATGATTTGCAGGTAGCGCGGCGCGCGTTCCGGTTTGCAGTCCGGCATTGCCAGCATTTCGCAGGCGAACAGCACGCTGGTGAGCGGGTTCTTCAGATCGTGCGCTACCAGATTGACCAACTGCTGGCGTTCGCGTGCCACTTGCTCCAGCCGGTCGCGGGTCAGTTTCAGGCGCAGTTGCACCTGCATGCGCGCCAGCAATTCCTCCGGGTGTACCGGCTTGACCAGATAGCCCAGCGCCCCGGCATCGAAGGCCGCCAGGCGTTGCTCCTGCGGAGGGGCGTCCACCAGGAAAATCGCCGGCACCTGCGCCAGTTCCGGAAGCGTGTGCAAGGCGTCCAGCTGTGCCACGCACGCCGCCAGCGGCAAGTCCAGCAGCACCAGGTCGGGCGGGGTGGTGCGGGCGATGTCCAGGACCGGGCCATCCGGGGCCACCTGCCAGACCTGGTGCCCGCGCGCTTGCAACAAGGCGCACACGGGTGCGGTATCCGCCGGCGCATCGCGGAGGATCAGGAAGCGTCCGGTCTCGGAGATTCGGGTGGGCACGTTCGCCGCTGCGCGCAAGGGTGATGTGGACGTTAGCAAACCGCGCGCGCGGCGCTCAACGCCCGCGCCGCGGTGCGGACGCGCTGGCGGGGCCGTGTTCCAGCACCCGCCATTGCCCCGGCAGCAGCCCATCCAGCCGCCGGTCGCCCATCGCCACCCGCACCAGCCGCAGGGTGGGCAGCCCCACGGCTGCCGTCATCCGTCGTACCTGGCGGTTGCGGCCCTCGGCCAGGGTCAGGGCCAGCCATGCGTCCGGCACGCGCTTGCGGAAACGCACCGGCGGATCGCGCGGCCACAGCACCGGGGCGTCGATCCGCTGCACCTGCGCCGGCAGCGTCGGGCCGTCGTTGAGCAGCACGCCGTTGCGCAACGCCTGCAACTGCGCGGCCTCGGGCACCCCTTCCACCTGCACCCAATAGGTCTTGGGCTGCTTGTGGCGCGGGTCGGTGAGGCGATGCGCCAGCCCACCGTCGTCGGTGAGCAGCAACAAGCCTTCGGAATCGGCATCCAGCCGGCCGGCGGCATACACGCCCGCCGGCAGGCCGAAGCCGGCCAGCGTCGGCCGTGGCGGTTGGCTGCGGTCGGTGAACTGGCAGAGCACGCCGTAGGGCTTGTTCAGGGCGATCAACATGCCGGGCGCATCATGGCGGGCGAGATGCGGCAATCGCGATGCGGGTCACGGTTGCAGGGACAGGACCGGCGCAGACTGGCCGCGTCGATGCCAATCACGGGAGGCAGCATGTCGATCACGGCAACCGCTTCATCGGGCATGCGCGCAGCCCAGCAGCGGCTGGACGCCGCCGCGCAGAACGTGGCCCGGATGCAGGTGCAGGATGCCCAGCGCCAGCGGGTGACGCAGACGGCCACGCCCGACGGTGGCGTGGCGACGCAGCAGCGGCAGGAACCCGGCCCGCCCGAGTTGACGCAGGAGCTTCCGGAAGCCAGGGATGCCAGCTACGCATTCCAGGCCAACCTGAAAGTCCTGCGCACCCACGACGCCATGCTGGGATCCCTGCTCGACGTCCGCGCCTGAGTCACCCCGGGCGCGGGGGTTGCCGCAGGACAGGCCTGGCGTGCGCGCGCGCATCCTTCAGAGTGCGGACAACGCCGCGTTGAAGGTGGCCGACGGCCGCATCGCCGCCGTCAGCTTGGCCATGTCCGGCTGGTAGTAGCCGCCGATGTCCACGGCCTTGCCCTGCACCGCAACGAGTTCTTCGACGATCTTCGTCTCGTTCTCCGCCAGCGCATGGGCCAGCGGCGCGAACCTGGCCGCCAGTTCGGCATCGGCGGTCTGCGCCGCCAGCGCCTGCGCCCAGTACAGCGCAACAAAGAAATGGCTGCCGCGATTATCAATGGTGCCCAGCTTGCGGCCGGGCGAACGGTCGTTGTCGAGGAACTTCGCGTTGGCCGCATCCAGCGCATCGGCCAACACCTGCGCGCGTGCATTGCCGGTGGTGTTGGCCAGATGCTCGAACGATGCGCCCAGCGCCAGGAATTCGCCCAGCGAATCCCAACGCAGATAATCCTCTTCCAGGAACTGCTGCACATGCTTGGGCGCGCTGCCGCCGGCGCCGGTTTCGAACAGGCCGCCGCCGTTCATCAGCGGCACGATCGACAGCATCTTCGCGCTGGTGCCCAGCTCCATGATCGGGAACAGGTCGGTCAGGTAGTCGCGGAGCACGTTGCCCGTGGCGCTGATGGTGTCCAGCCCTTCGCGGATGCGCTTGAGTGAGAACTTCATCGCTTCCACCGGCGAGAGGATGCGGATGTCGAGGCCGGCGGTGTCGTGGTCGTTGAGGTAGGCGGCGACCTTGGCGATCAGGCCGCGGTCGTGGTCGCGCTGCGGATCCAGCCAGAACACCACCGGGGTGTTCGACAGGCGCGCGCGGCTGACCGCCAGTTTCACCCAGTCGCGCACCGGCGCGTCCTTGGTCTGGCACATGCGCCAGATGTCGCCAGCCTTCACCGGGTGTTGCAGCAGCACGGTGCCGTGCTCGTCGATCACCCGCACCACGCCGTCGCCGCTGATCTTGAAGGTCTTGTCGTGGCTGCCGTATTCCTCGGCCGCCTGCGCCATCAGGCCGACGTTGGGCACGCTGCCCATCGTCGCCGGGTCGAACGCGCCGTGCTCCCTGCAATCGTCGATCACCACCTGGTAGATGCCGGCGTAGCAGCGGTCCGGGATCACTGCCATGGTGTCCTGCAGCTCGCCCTTGGCGTTCCACATGCGGCCGCTGTCGCGGATCATCGCCGGCATCGACGCATCCACGATCACGTCGGACGGCACGTGCAGGTTGGTGATGCCCTTGTCGGAATTCACCATCGCCAGGCCGGGCCGCTGCGCATACAGCGCGGCGATGTCAGCCTCGATCGCACTGCGCTCGGCGTCGGCCAGCTGGCCCAGCTTGGCGTACAGGTCGCCGATGCCGTTGTTGGGGTCAAAACCAATCTCGGCCAGCGTGCGCGGATGCTTCTCCAGCACCGGCGCATAGAAGCGCGACACCGCGATGCCGAACATGATCGGATCGCTGACCTTCATCATGGTCGCCTTCAGGTGCAGCGAAAACAACACCTCGCGCGCCTTGGCATCGGCAATCTGCGCGTCGATGAAATCGGCCAGCGCGCCGGCGCTCATCACCGAGGCGTCGATCATCTCGCCGGCCTGCAATTGCACCGGCCCGCGCAGCGGGAAGCTGCTGCCGGTCACGCTGGTGTATTCAATCCGCACCGGGCCGGCGTTGACCAGGGTGTAGCTCTGCTCGCTGCCGTAGAAATCGCCGGCCGTCATGTGCGCCACGTGCGACTTCGAGGATGCGTCCCACTTGCCCATCCGGTGCGGGTGCTTCTTCGCATACGCCTTCACCGCCTTCGGCGCGCGGCGGTCGGAATTTCCTTCGCGCAGCACCGGGTTCACCGCGCTGCCCATCGCCTTGCCGTAACGCGCGCGCACATCCTTCTCGCCATCGCCCTGCGGCGCATCCGGGTACTCCGGCAGCGGATACCCCTTGCCCTGCAGTTCCTTGATCGCGGCCTTCAGCTGCGGGATCGAAGCGCTGATGTTGGGCAGCTTGATGATGTTGGCTTCCGGTGTCTTGGCCAGCTCGCCCAACTCGCGCAGGTCGTCCGCCACCGCGCGCTCGCCCAGCAGCTCGGGGAACTGCGCCAGGATCCGCGCCGCCAGCGAGATGTCGCGCGTCTCCACCGCCACCCCGGCGGTCTTCGCATACGCCTGCACGATCGGCAGGAACGAGGCGGTGGCGAGGAACGGCGCTTCGTCGGTCAGGGTGTAGAGGATCTTGGACATGGCGGCCTGCACAGATGGGGAAGCGGCCATTGTCGCGCATTGGGGGCGGGGGGAAAACGCGGGGGTGGGGAAGAATATGAAGAAGAGTCTCAGGATATGAGACGGGTGAGTGGCAAACTCCGTTGACAGCATCGGATCAATGCCAAACAAAGGGGGAATGTTTGAAATTTTCGGGGCTCTCGCCGGCATCAAGAATCATTTGGGCAAAAAGCGGGGATAGCAACGGCCATGGGCTGCTGGCCCATATGCTGGACGTGGCCGCAGTTGTCGAAACGCTGTTGAATCGCGAGCCGCTGGAAACACGCAAACCGTTCCCGAGCATGTACGCGCGCGATGCGTCCGAGCGTTCCCCGCACACGCGGGGATGAACCGGCCATGACAATGATCTAGCAGCGCCGCGACAACGCGTTCCCCGCACACGCGGGGATGAACCAGTTGCAAAATTCCTGCCGCGCTCGCCGCCAGCGCGTTCCCCGCACACGCGGGGATGAACCGCAACGCGACATTGTGCTGGCCGCCATCGAATGCGCGTTCCCCGCACACGCGGGGATGAACCGCCATCGTGGATATTCTGGAACAGGGTGGTCACGCGTTCCCCGCACACGCGGGGATGAACCGATGATGCCGCCGATGCTGCGGCACTTCCCCTCGCGTTCCCCGCACACGCGGGGATGAACCGGCCCCGTGAAGAACAAGATGCAGGATGTGCGCGCGTTCCCCGCACACGCGGGGATGAACCGTCGTCTTCGTTCTCCGGGTTGTACGTCCACCAGCGTTCCCCGCACACGCGGGGATGAACCGGCCGCGCTGGCCACAAGAAACGGCACGCTTTCGCGTTCCCCGCACACGCGGGGATGAACCGGACTACTACCGTTGAAGTGGCCGGCTGTTAGTGCGTTCCCCGCACACGCGGGGATTGAACCGGTGATGCGCTCGGGGTTCTTCAATTTCCGGGCCGCGCGATTCTGGCCGTGGTGGTGCACTGCTTCAGTGCACTTCGAACAACCGCGACTGCGCCAGATGCCCGTCCAGCATCACCTCGACCTTGTAGAGGCCTGCCGGCCACGGGTGTGCATTGGAAAGTTGGAAGCTGCTGTAGGCCGGGCCCGCGAACTGCAACAACTTGGCTTCTTCCAGTACCCGCTGCCGGCTGCTTTCGTGCGTCCATTTCACCGCCAGCCGATGGGGCGTGGCGGGGGTGGCCCCGTGCAGCTCCACGGTCAGGTACAGCGGGTCGCCGGGGGCGAACACGATGCGCGGCAGCAGTACGTGATGGTCGCTGCCCAATGCATTGCCAAGCACGACGCGGGTGATGCGAGTGGCCGGTGGCGGGGTGGGTGCTGCCGCCGCTGGCAACGCCGGTGCTGCGGGTGCTGCGGCGGGTGGGCGGGTGCAGCCGCCCGCCGCCAGTGCGGCCAGCACGGCACCGGCGAGAACCGCTGCAGGGCGCCGTGCCGGCGTCATTGGCGCGGGCTGCGCATGGCCCCCGGCGCGCCGCTGCCCGGGGTGGCGCGCCAGGGATTGATGTCCAGCCCGCCGCGACGGGTATAGCGTGCTTCCACCGACAGCCGCTGCGGTGCGCAATGCACCAGCAGGTCGGTGAAGATGCGTTCCACGCATTGCTCGTGGAATTCGGCGTGCTCGCGGAAGCTGGCCAGGTAGCGCAGCAGGCTGGCGGCATCGATGCGCGGGCCGGCATAGGCAACGGTGATGTCGGCCCAGTCGGGCTGGCCGGTCACCGGGCAATTGGATTTGAGCAGCGCGCTGTGCAGGGTTTCCTCCACTGGCTGGCTGGCATCGGCTTGCAGCAGGGCGGCATCCGGCGGGCCGTAGTGGTCGATCGCCACGTCGAGGGTGTCGATGCAGAAGGCGGCGTCGGGCGTGCCCTGCCGCGGTAGCCCGAAGGTCAGCACCACCGGCGCACCGGCGGCGCGCGACAGATCCGCTTCGATGCGCGTGCGCACCGCCTCGGCATCCGCGAAGCGGCCGGCGTTGAAGGAGTTGAGATAGAGCTTGAGCGATTTCGATTCGATCAGGGACGGCGAATCGGCCGGCACCAGCAAGGTGGCGGTGGCCACCTGCGGTTTGCCGTGCGTGTCCAGCCACGACAGTTCGAAGACCTGCCAGCGATCATGGCCGATGAAGGGCAGTGCGTACCCGGCAATGCCCAGCGGGGCGCGGCCCAGCGCACGCGGGATCGGGTACAGCAGGCCCGGGTCGTAGTGGGTGGGATAGGCGGTTTCGCGGCCCAGCGGCGAGCCGGCAATGGGATGGGAGGTCATTCGCTGCGGTGCTCGTGGGCCAGGTAATCGGAGGATTGCATTTCCACCAGCCGCGAGCTGGTGCGTTCGAATGCGCCGGTCAGGCGCTCGCCGGCATACAGGTCCATCGGCGCGGCGGCGGCGGTGCAGACCAGGTTGACGTGGCGGTCGTACAGTTCGTCGACCAGGGTCACGAAGCGGCGGGCGGCGTCTTCGTTGCTGGCGTCGAACCCCGGGATCCCGCCGACCAGCACGGTATGGAACTCGCGTGCGATTTCGATGTAATCGGTGCTGCCGCGCGGGCCCTGGCACAACGCGGCGAAGTCGAACCAGCACAAGCCCTTGGTGCGCGCGCGCACGGCAATGCGGCGGCCGTCGATGACGATGCCGGCGTCCAGGTGGGTGGTGTCGCCGCTCAGCTCCATCCAGCGTTGGTGCAGCCATGCATCGGCGGCGGCATCGATCGGCGTGCGGTACACCGGCGATTTGGTCAGCGCGCGCAGGCGGTAATCGGTGGCGCTCACCAGTTCCACCACCGCGCACTGCTGCTCCAGTTGGGCGATGGCGGGCAGGAAGCGCGCGCGTTGCAGGCCGTCCTTGTACAGGTTGGCTGGCGCGGTATTGGAGCTGGTCACCAGCGTCACGCCCTCGGCGAACAGGCGCTCCAGCAGCCGCCCCAGCACCATCGCATCGCCGATGTCGAGCACGAAGAACTCGTCCAGCACCAGCACCCGCAAGGTGTGTCGCCATTCGCGGGCGATCGCGGCCAGCGGGTCGCTTTCGCCGGCATGCCGGCGCAGGCGCTCGTGCACCTCGCGCATGAAGCGATGGAAATGGGTGCGGCGTTTTTCCGCGAACGGCAGGCCGTCGTAGAACAGATCGATCAGGAAGGTCTTGCCGCGCCCCACCCCGCCCCACAGGTACAGCCCGGGCACGGCCGGCGGTGGCGGTTGGCGCAGCAGGCGGTGCAGCCATCCGCGTGCGGGAACCGGTTGCAGCAGGGCGGCATGCAGGCGGTCCAGCGCCTGCAATGCGCCGTGCTGCGCCGGGTCGTCGCGCCAGTCGCCGCGGGCCACGCCGTCGGCGTAGCGGGTGGAGGGCAGGCTGTTGCTCATGCGGCCGTCGGAGGCGGCAGCCAGGACTGGATTTCGTGCTGTACCGCGCCGCGCAGGTCCAGCAGCTTGCGATGGAAGAAGTGGCCGGTGTCGGGCATCCATACCTGCTGCGGGGGTTGCGGCAGGCTTTCCAGCCATGCGCGCACCGCGTGTGCATCGACGATCTCGTCGGCCTCGCCCTGCACCACCAGCCACGGCACGGCGGGCAGCGCGAGATCGTCGAAGCCCCAGCGACGTCCCACCGGCGGGGCGATGCTGATCAAGGCATCGGCCTGCAATTCGGTGCAGCCGCGCAGCGAAATCCAGGCACCGAAGCTGAAACCGGCCAGCCACAGCGCCCGGCCGGGCTGGTGCGCGCGCGCCCAGCGCGCGACCGCACGCAAGTCGTCCAGCTCGCCGCGGCCGTCGTCGAACTGGCCGGCGGATGCGCCCACGCCGCGGAAATTGAAACGCAAGGTGGCCACGCCGGATTCGCGCAAGGCGCGCGACAGCATCGTCACCACCTTGTTGTGCATGCTGCCGCCTTCGGTGGGCAGCGGGTGGCAGACGATCGCCAGCACCGGCTGCGCGGGCGCGGCCGCCGCCTCGAGGCAGGCTTCGAGCGGGCCGGCGGGGCCGGGAATCAGCAGCGTGGTGGCGGTATCGGTCATGGCGGCATCATGGCGCAGGCGGTGTCAAACGGATGTTGCGCAAGCGGTTCACAAACGCGAACGCCGCCCGGAGGCGGCGTTCGGCAGCAGGCATGGGTGCGGCTTACTTCTTGCTTTGCGCCACCATGTATTCCACCACTGCCTTGATCTGGTCGTCGGTCAAGGCCGGGTTGCCACCCTTCGGCGGCATCGTGCCGGCGGTGCCGGTGAAGCCGGAGGTGGCCTTCTTGATCAGTTCCTCGAGGCCCTGCTGGGCCACGCGGGCACCGATGCCGCTGGCATCCAGCTTCGGTGCGCCACCCACGCCGGCGGTGTGGCAACCGGTGCAGGGGCCGTTGTTGAAGATTTCGGCACCGTCGGTGCGGCCATCGAAGGGCACGTTGGCCGTGGCGGCTGCTGCTGCTGCGACCTGCGCGGCGGCCTGCGCGGCCGCGCCGGTGGCACCGGCATACACCGCGCCCACCGGCGCGATGCGGTCGGCGGTGGCCTGCTGCGCGGAAGGATCGGCCGGGTAGGTGACCTTGCTGTTCAAGTGGCGGGCAAACAGGATCAACCCCAGCGCCAGCAGTGCCAGAAAGGCGATCACCATCGAGAAACGCTTGAGGAAGGCAAGATCGTGGTTACGCATGTCCCATCCGCAGTTCGTGGCCGGTTGCGGCCGTCAAGGGACCGATTATTCCAGAACCGGCGGGGTGGCGCGAGCGGTTCGCATCCGCATGGGGCGACAACACGTGGATAGGGGGGGAATGGGGGGCGGTGATGCCCTCGGAAGTGACGCGGATCGACGCGGCATTTCGCGCAAATCCCCATTCAGGAATGCTTCAGGCCCAATAAAACCGGGCGGTAGTTGACAAGTCGCGTGGAAGCGGCGATAAATCGTGAATATGCCGTTCAGCCGGGGGGGGCTTCCTTGCGTTGAACGCCCACGGGGGGCTTGAAGCATCGTTGGCTGGGGCATCGGGGCTGTCCGGATGGGCGGCACACAGGGATTTTTTCTTCGAGAACGGACTTGGGGGTTACATGAGCGACATCCGCAACGGCAACACGTCGAACAAGGCGCGCGCGCGCCGCATCATCAAGATGGCCCCCATGACCCGCGCAGTGCGTTCCGCACTCGCCGCCTCGGCCTTGACCCTGGCGATCGGTTTCGGTGGCGCCGCGGCGGCTGCCAACCCCCACGCCCTGCCGGTGGCGCATGCATTGCAGGTACAGCGCCCGGCCATCGACTTCGCCCCGGTGCACGACCTCACCATGGTGGCCGCGTTCCAGTCGCTGGGCGGCATCAATGGCCCGGTGGCCTCGCTGATCGACACCCACAAGTACGGCGACGTGGTGATCGGCAACAGCGACCCCATCAATGAAAGCGGTGCCGCCAACCAGACCGGCATCAGCGGCTACAGCGATACCGGCAGCGTGTTGATCGGCAACAGTGGTGCGATCACCGAGGTCTCCACCGCCGGCAATGCCATCGGCATCTACGGCTACGCTGCAAACGGCACCACCACCATCAACAACGAAGGTGCCATCACCGCCACCAGCAGCACCGGCCTGGCGGACGCCATCTTCGCCTACGGCGACATCACCCACGTCGCCAACAGCGGCACCCTCACCGTGACCGGCAGGACCTGGGCGGCGGGCATCGAGGCCCAGGCCGTCGGATCGGTCACGGTGGACAACACCGGCGCCATCCAGTCCACCGCGTCCTCGGCGTCGGGTGCGCTGGGCTACGGCATCTATGCCACCGGCAGCGACGCCACCGTGACCAACAGCGGCGCGATCACCGTGCGCGGCTATTACGCCACCGGCATCTTCACCAACACCTACGGCGACACCACCATCACCAACGATGGCGCGATCAATGCCGGCACCACCACCGGCAGCGTCCTGTCGTGGGGCATCAATGCCAGTGCGGGCGGCATCGATGCCGTCGTGACGGTGGACAACAACGCCGCCATCACCGCCGCCGGCGTGTACGGGGCCATCGGCATCCAGGCGTCCTCCACCGGCACCGGCGGTACCGTCAACGTCGACAACAGCGGCACCATCCTCATCACCCAGAACCTGGCCACCACCGGCTACGGCGCCTACGGCATCCTGACCTCCGCCGACGGTGACGCCACGGTCTACAACAGCGGCAACATCACCGCCAATTCCAAGGGCAAGGCCTTCGGGATCGCGGACATGTCCTTCGCCGGCGACGCCGATGTCACCAACACCGGCAATATCGTCGTCACCAGCACGCTGAACAACACCTCGAACGGTGCCACCGGCATCCTGGCGTTCTCCGCCAACGGCGGGGCATCGGTCTACAACGAGGGCGTGTCGAAGGCGACCGGCGTGCGCCTGGCCAACGGCGTGGACGTCAACGCCTACGGCGACATCACCGTCGACAACAGCGGTTACATCGCGGCCCTCACCACCGCCCCCGCCGGCCTCAGCGGTCGCGCCAATGGCGTGAAGGCGATTTCCGGTGGCGGCGACATCACCATCAACAACAGCGGCGAGATCTACGCCAAGGGCCGCACGTTGGCACTGAGCGTGTACGCGCTGGCCAACCACGGCGACATCACCGTCGACAACGGCGCTGATGGCAGCATCGACTTCTTCTCCGCCAGCGGGCGTGGCTGGGGCGTCTGGACCTACGCGGCCGAAGGCGACATCACCGTCGACAACGCCGGCTACATCGGCGGGCTGTCGCTGAATCAGGCCTATGGCGTGCTGGCGAAGGCCCCGCAGGGCGACATCACCGTCGACAACAGCGGCACCATCAACGTGATCTCCGCCAACAGCACCGCGCGCGGGGTGATGGCGGTGTCCGGTGAAGGAACCGCCAGCGTCAGCAACAGCAACGGTGTCAGTGTCACCAGCGGTGCCGCCGGCTTTGCCGGTACCGCCGCGTTCGGCCTGATCGCCAGCGGTGCGTATGCGGATGTTTCCAACAGCGGCACCGTGACCGTGGCCGGCAACACCTATGCGGCCGGCATCGTGGCCCAGTCCACCAGCGGCACCACGGTCACCAACACCGGCGGCAGCATCTCGGCCACGGCCAAGACCGGCAGCGCGTTCGGCATCATCGCCGGCTCCGTCGATGGCGACGTCGTGGTGGACAACGCCAGCAGCATCACCGTCAGCAGCCAGCAGGCGGCGGCCACCGGCATCCGTGCCTCCAGCGTCTACGGCAACGTGCAGGTGGGCAACACGGCGGCTATTTCCGGTACCGCCCAGGGCAACATCTTCGCCATCCAGGCACTGGCCGGCGGCGACGTGGCGATCGACAACGCCGCCGCCGTCAACCTGTATTCGGCTGCCGGCAATGCCATCGGCCTGTACGGCTACACCATGACCGGCGACGTGACCGTCAACAACAGCGGCGACATCTCCGTGGTCGCGCCGGCGGGCCTGGCCGACGGCATCTTTGCCTCCGGCCTGAACGTGGATGTCACCAACAGCGGCGCCATCTACGCGGTGGGCAACAGCTGGGCGGCCGGCATCGAGGCGCAGGGCGCCTATGTCACCACCGTGCAGAACGACGGCGCGATCGATGCGATCGCCGTCGGCCCCGGCGGTGCGGCGTTCGGCCTGTACGCCACCGGCGACCAGGGCGTGGTGCTGGGCAACACCGGCAACATCAATGCGCAGGGGTACTACGCCACCGGCATCGAGACCCGTTCCAACGGCGACATCAGCGTCACCAACAGCGGCCGGATCAGCGCTGGCTACGTCAACGGTGGCACTTACTACAGCGCGCTGGCGGTGGGTATCAATGCCCAGACCGGCGGCGTGGCCGCGCAGGTCAACATCAGCAACAGCGGCGACATCTCGGCGCTGGGGTATTACGGTGGCACCGGTATCTCCGCGGTGTCCAGCGGTGAAGGCGGCACCGTCACCGTCGACAACAGCGGCAACCTCACCGTGGCCCAGGGCAACAAGTACGGGTACGGTGCCTACGGCATCTTCACCTCGGCCGATGGCGATTCCAACGTCACCAACAGCGGTGCCATCACGGTGGACTCGGCGGGTTCGGCCACCGGCATCGCGGCACTGTCGTTCGCCGGCAACGCCAACGTGACCAACGCGGGCGACATCAATGCCACCAGCTCGGCAACGGCCAACAACAATGCCACCGGCATCCTTGCGTTCAGCGCCAATGGCGGCGTCAACGTGAATAACGGCGGCTCCGTGAATGCGACGTCGGCCGGCATCATCCAGTCGTATGCGTTTGCGGTGAATGCGCAGGGCCTGGGTGACGTGACGGTCAACAACACCGGTTCGTTGTACGCCAACGGGCAGAAGTACGCCTTCGGCGTGTATGCGGTGTCCGGCAGCGGCAACGTCAACGTCCACAACGGCGACAATGCCTCGATCGGCTTCTCTTCCTATGCGGGCCGTGGCTTCGGCGTGTTCGCGATGGCCTCGCAAGGCGATGTGGCCATCGACAACGACGGCACCATTCAGGGCTATGCCTTTGGCCAGTCGGTGGGTGTGTTCGCGGTGGCGAAGCAGGGCAACACCAGTGTCGACAACAGCAACACGATCAACGTGGTCAGCGCCGATAACGCGGCAGTAGGCGTGTTCGCCCGTGCCGACAACGGTACCGCCAGTGTCACCAACAGTGGCGACATTTCGGCGCATAGCGGTGCTGGCTCTTATCCGGGCGACGTGGCCTACGGCGTGATCGCCCGCGGCGCCGATGCCCTGGTCTACAACAGCGGTTCCATCAGCGCCAGCGGTTACATGGGGGCAGTGGGTGTCGTGGCGTCGGCCAGCGGGTCGGCCACCGTCAACAACACGGCCGGCAGTATCGATGCCTCCGCCATGGGCAGTGCGACCGGCATCCTGGCCAATGCCTACAGTGGCAATGCGACGGTCAACAACGCCAGTGAAATCACCGCATTTGGTGTTTACCTGGGCGGTACCGGCATCAAAGCCAACAGCGTTCTTGGCGATGCCGTCGTCAGCAACACGGCGGCGGTCACTGCAATGACGATCATGGGCGCTGCCACGGGTATTTCCAGCTACACCATCGTGGGCGATGCAGTCATCAGCAACACCGGTGCTGTCACCGCTGCAGCAATGGGCGGCACGGGTAATGCCATCGGCCTGTATGCCTACTCGATGCATGGCGTGGGGTCGATCACCAATTCCGGCGCCATCACCGCATATTCTTACGGCGGCCTGGCGGACGGCCTGTTTGTTTCCGGCGTGGTGGCTGGCGTGAACAATACCGGCGCCATCGAGGCCAACGGCCACACTTGGGCGGCAGGCATCGAGGCGCAGGGTAGTGCCTACGTCGGCGTGCAGAACACCGGCGCCATCACGGCTTCTGCCATGCCGTTCGTGCAGGAAGTGGATGGCTACGGCAATGTCGTGGCCGGCACCAATGGCGGCACCGCCTTCGGTATCTACGCCACCGGTGGTACCTATGGTGCAAAGGTCGTCAACAGCGGCAACCTCACCGTGCAGGGCGGCTATGCCACCGGCATCGAAGTGCAATCTGGCGGCAACCTCGCCGTGCAGAACAGCGGCAACATCGTCGTGGGCAGCGGGCTGCACAGCCAATACGATGCCTATACCCAGCACACCACCTACTACGGTACCCAGCTGGCCACCGGCATCAATGCTGTCAGTGGTGGCATCGGTGCCGTGGTTGGCATCAATAACAGTGGCAACATCACCGCCGCCGGCATCTCCGGTGCCAGTGGCATCTCCGCGGTATCCAGTGGCCTGGGCGGTGCGGTGGGCGTGTACAACAGCGGCAACCTGACCATCGACCAGAACCAGAAGTACGGGTATGGCGCCTATGGCGTGTTTGCCTCCGCCGATGCCAATGCCACCATCAGCAACGTCGGCGACATCACCGTGACCTCGAAGGGGGCGGCCAGCGGCCTCACCGCACTGTCATTCGCCGGCAATGCCGTGGTGGTGAACCAGGGTGACATCAACGTCGCCAATACCGCGATGTTGACCTACTCGGCCACCGGCATCACCGCATTCTCGGCCAATGGCACGGCGGCAGTGGGTAATTACGGCACGGTCAAGGCGACCAGCGGTTATCAGGCCACCGCTGCCGATGTGCGGGCGCTGGGTGATGTCACCGTGATCAATGGTGGCACGCTCCATGCCGATGGGCAGAAATACGCTTTCGGCGTATACGCCACTTCCGGAACCGGCAACATTGCCGTGCTCAACAAGGCGGGCGCTGACATCGGTTTCTATTCATACGCCGGGCGCGGCTGGGGCGTGTTTGCCTCGGCATCCCAGGGTGATGTCTACGTGGGTAACCTCGGCACCATCGAAGGGTATGCCTTCGGCCAGTCCGCGGGTGTGTTCGCGGTGGCCGGCCATGGCGACACCACCGTCAAGAACACCAATGGCATCAGCGTGATCAGCGCCAACAATGTGGCAGTGGGCGTGTTCGCCCGTGCCGACAATGGCACGGCCACCGTGGTCAACAGCGGCGATATCACCGCTGTCAGTGGCCATGGTACGTACCTGGGTGATTCGGCATACGGCATTCTTGCGCGGGGCGACATTGCCGCCGTGGGCAACAGTGGCCACATCACGGCAACGGGGTACTACACGGCAACGGGCATCGCTGCGCGTTCGCAGCATGGCACCACGGTCACGACCGCCGCGAACAGCAAGACCCAGGCAACATCGAACCACATTGCCATTGGCATCGAGGGGCGTGCCGAAAGCGGCAACGTCACGGTCTCCAGTGCCGGCGGCATCACCGCCACCGGTGCCTCCGGTGCGGTGGGCATCCAGGGCTACAGCGCGCATGGCAACGTGGTGCTGGGCAATACCGGGCACGTGGCCGCCGCCTCGGCAACCGGCATCGCCATCGGCGTGACCGGCTACACCATGGCGGGCGACACCACCGTGGGCAACAGCGCGTTGATCGAGGCGGCCGGCGTTATCGGCTCCTACGGCATCCTTGCCCAGTCCTACTACGGCAACGTGTTGGTCAACAACACCGCGACCGGCGATGTCGAGGCTACCGGCGGCGCGACGGCAATCGCCATTCTCGCCAATGCCATCGACGGCAACGCCACGGTCAACAACGCCGGTGTGGTTCATGCCGCCAATGCCAATTTCACCGCTGCGGTGAAGTTCGAGGGTGTGCACGGCACCAACACGTTGAACAATCTTGGTAGTGGCGTGATCAGTGCCTCGGGCAATACGGCGACGCAGACTTGGGCTGTATATGGCGGTGACGGGGTCGATGTCATCAACAACAGCGGCAGGATCCTCGGGGCCGTGTCGCTGCATGGCGGCGATGATGTGTTCAACAACAAGGCCGGCGGCGTGTGGGATCTGTTGGGCACCACGCACTCCGACTTCGGCGATGGCAACGACACCATCAACAATGCGGTCGGCGGCACGATCCTGATCGGCAGCGGCAAGGTGGAGCTGGGTGCGGGCAACGACAGCCTGACCAACGCCGGGATCATCAAGATCGGTACCGCCGGCGTCATCAGCTTCGGCGATGGCAATGACACCGCCACCAACACCGCGGGGGCATTGCTCGACCTTGCCGGCGGCAGCGTGCTGATGGGCACGGGCACCAATGCCTTCGCCAATGCCGGCACAGTCAAGATCACCGGTGCTGGCAATACCATCGATGCGGGCGCGGCGGGCACGGTGACCAACACCGGGCTGTTCAATTTCTTGAACGGCGTGACCACCGACAAGCTGACCGTGGGCGGCACGCTGGCCGGAAGCGGCACGATGAACATCGACGTCAACCTTGGCACGCTGACCGCCGACCAGTGGCAGGTCAATGGCAGCGTTGCCGGCACGGCGGTGCAGACCGTCAACGTGCAGTTTGCCGGCATGCCGACCACGGCCAACACCAAGATCGACTTCGCCAAGGTCACCGGAACCTCGGTGGCCGGCAACTTCGTGGCGGGCCAGTACATCGGTTACAACCAGAACGCCAACTTCCTGAACATCGGGCTGGGTGTCACCAGCGTCATCAATGCCGCCAACACCACCGCTGACGTGTTCTCGATCAGCATGGACGTCACCGGGCTGAACGATGCCGGCACCCTGGCGGCATCGGTGGCCACCGGCGCGGCCGGCTTCCTGAACTCGCAGGTCGGCACCTTCCGCCAGCGGCTTGGCGTGAACCCGTACGGCGACACCGGCAAGGTGCTCAGTGCCTTCGTGCGTTTCTACAATGATCAGGGCGACATGCGTCCGGGCCATGTGGCCAGCAACTTCGGGCAGGGTGGCCACTTCAACTACAACCAGTCCAGCTGGGGTCGTGAAGTGGGCGTCAACGCCAACCTGGCAGACAACTTCCACGCCGGGCTGGTGCTGGGCAACGCCGACAGCCGGCAGCGCCTGACCGACGGCGGCGTGGGCGAGAACCGCATGGACGGCATGACCGTGGGTGGTTACGCCACCTGGTACGTGCCGAACGGGTTCTACGTCGACCTGACCGCGCGGCAGATGGCGGTGGATATCCGCGCGCTGTCGGTGGCCGGGGTGATGAACAGCCGTGCGCACACCAGCGCGATGAGCCTGGAAGGCGGCTACGAGTGGCACGTCGGCGGCATGAACGTGGTGCCGCAGGCGCAGTACACCCGTACCCGCGTCAGCGACATCCGCACGTTCAGCGGCGACCGCGTGGACTTCATCGCCCATGGCGGCACCTTCACCCGCGGCCGCCTGGGCGTGGAGCTGAACAAGACCTTCCAGATGGGCGACGTGCGCTGGACCCCGTACGGGTCGGTGAACGTGATCCGCGATGGCGGCACCGCGACCTACACGGTGGGCAGCTTCTACGGCGGCACCGACACCAAGGGCACCAGCGCGATGGCGGAGCTGGGCGTGGGCGTGCAGAAGGGCGGCCTGGGCTTCACCCTCGGTGCCAACTGGACCGATGGCGGCGCCTACAAGAGCTTCGTCGGCGCGCAGGCCAACATCCGCTTCTCCTGGTAACTCACTCACCTCCGGGCCCCGGCAGCGCGTCGGGGCCCGGCAGGCAACAGCAGTCTGGATAACAAGTGTCTAACGAAAACAACCCAAGCAACGCTTCCGACATCCAAGCCAACCAGGACAAACCCGAGTTGGATACCGGCCTGGATGCCATCGCCGCCGAGGCCACCCCGGTCGCGGCACCGGCGGCCGCCCCGGCCACCGAGACAGGCAAGGCCCCCGCGCAGGCCCCGCGCGACATCACCCAGCTGAAGGTGGAAAAGAGCTGCTCGCGCGGGCTGGCCGGCTGGCTGGGCCAGCACCGGCTGTCGCTGGCGATCACTTCCTACCAGACCGGCCGCATCTACCTGGTGGGCAGCGACCAGCAGGGCCGCGTGTCGTTCTTCGAACGCATCTTCGAGCGCGCCATGGGCGTGGTGGGCAACGCCCAGCGCATCTACCTGGGCGGGCTGTACCAGCTGTGGCGGTTCGAGAACGTGCTGCGCAGCAACGAGATCATCCACGGCCAGTTCGACAAGTGCTACGTGCCGCGCAATGCGCAGACCATCGGCGACCTGGACATCCACGAGCTGGGCATCCGCAAGGACGGCCGGGTGGTGTTCGTGAACACCAAGTATTCCTGCCTGGCCGAACTCAGCCCCACCCACAGTTTCAAGGCGATCTGGAAGCCGAAGTTCATCAGCAAGCTGGCGCCGGAAGACAGGTGTCACCTGAATGGCCTGGCGATGGTCGACGGCGAGCCGAAGTACGTCACCGCGGTGTGCAAGAGCGACAGCGTGGACGGTTGGCGCGAGCGCCGTCGCGACGGCGGCGTGGTGATCGACATCACCACCGACGAGATCGTCTGCGAAGGGCTGTCGATGCCGCACTCGCCGCGCTGGCACAACGGCAAGCTGTGGCTGCTCAACGCCGGCACCGGCCAACTGGGCTGGGTGGACTTCGAGAACAAGGCGTTCGTGCCGCACGCGTTCGTGCCGGGCTTCGCGCGCGGGCTGTCGATGATCGGCAACGTCGCTGCGGTGGGCCTGTCGAAGCCGCGCAACCAGCGCTTCGAAGGCCTGCAACTGGACGACGAGCTGAAGAAGCGCGACGCCGAACCGTGGTGCGGCGTGCAGATCATCTCGCTGACCAACGGCGACGTGCTGAACTGGATCCGCTTCGACGGCGACATCAGCGAGATCTTCGACATCAGCTTCCTGCCCAACGTGAAGCACCCGATGATGATCGGCCTGCGCACGGCCGAGATCCGCGACCTGATCACGTTCGAATCCGACATCAAGGTGGAGGCCCCTGCCGCATGAGCCGTATCGTTCCCTTGCTGGCCGTGTTGCTGGCAGTCTCCGCCCCGCTGCATGTCGCACACGCCCAGGCCAAGCCCGCTGCACCGGCCCCCGCCGCCGCTGCGGCAGACCCGGCGGCGGCGATGTTCAAGGCCTGGGACAAGAACAACGACGGCCAGCTGTCGCTGGCCGAGTTCCGCACCGGCTGGGAACAGGCGCAAGCCGTGGCCCGCGCACAGATCGCGTTGCGCCGGCAGTTCGCCAGCCTCGACACCAACCACGACGGTGCCATCGACAGCAGCGAATACGGCACCCTGGCATTGATCAAGCAGGCCGGCCGCGCCGCGCCGCCGCTGGCCCGCTTCGACGCCAACGGCAACGGCAAGCTGGAGTTCGCCGAATACCTCAAGCTGGTGGAAGCATTGGCACCGCAGCCTGCGGCCAAGGGTGCCGGCAAGTGAAGGTCGAGATCATCCCGGTCTGGAAGCAGGTGACGCCTGAACTGGCGCAGGAGTTGGTGGCGTTCTGGCGCGACAACCAGGCAATCGGCAATGCCGCCGAAGCCGAGCAGCGCGCCGCGCAAGTGGTGTGCATCGCCCGCGACACGCAAGGTGCCTTGTGCGGCGTGGGCACGGCGGTGGTGAAGATCATCCCGCGCCTGCGCCAGCCGACCTACTACTACCGCCAGTTCTTCGCCAAGCCGCTGCGCGGCCAGCACCACGAACTGCCGTTCTTCCAGCGCTGCAAGCAGGTGCTGGCCGAGTACAACGCGGGCCTGGAGCGCCCGGAGAGCCTGGGTATCCTGCTGGAAATCGAAAACGCGAAGATCGCCGCCGCCTACAAACGTGCGGTGGAGCCCGGTTTTGATGCCGTCTTCATCGGATACTCGCCCCGCGGCCTGCAGCTGCGCGTGTCGTATTTCGATGACGCCTTGCTGCAAGTTCCTGCACGCCTGCGCGTGCAGATGCCTGCCGCCAGGGGAATCCATCCTGCCCGCAAGGGCACCAATCCACCCATTCCCGGCACGGCAACGGCGTCGGGCTTGATCACCACGGAGAATGCGCCATGAAAGTACAAGCTAACCTGCTGTGTCTCGCCATTGCGTCCGCCCTTGCCGTTGCTGCGGCGCCGGCGGATGCGGCTGCGCCCCTGAAGTCTGCGGTGATCGCCCGCGCCAATGCACTGGTCGGCAACCATGCCGCCACGCTGCACCGCGCCAATGCCGATGCCTTCGTTGCCCGCGACGTGGTGGTCGATGCCAATGGCAGCGAACATGTGCGTTACGACCGCACCTTCAACGGCCTGCCGGTGATCGGCGGCGACGTGGTGGTGCACTCGCGCAATGGCAAGCTGGCCGGCATCAGCCAGACCCTGAACAGTGCCGCCCGTCCGGGCCTGCGCCCGCAAGTGAACGGCGACCAGGCCATCGTCGAAGCCGGTGCGCGTTTCGGCAGCCGTTTCTTCGGCGCCCCGACTTCGCGCATGGTGGTCTACGCCCGTGGCGCGTCCCCGGTGCTGGCGCATGAAGTGGTGTTCAACGGCGTCAAGGCCGATCAAACCCCGACCGAAATGCATTACTTCGTGGATGCCCGCAATGGCCGCATCCTTGAACAGTGGGACGGCATCGAAACCGCCAAGCCGGGCCCGGGCGGCAGCGGCTCCTGCGCCGGTGCCACTTCGGTGGCCGGTACCGGCAAGAGCCTGACCGAAGGTGATGTGGTGGTGAACACCACCCAGTGCGGTACCAGCTACCAGATGGTCGACATGACCCGCGGCGGCGGTGCCACCCACAACATGGCGATGAAGACCAGCGGCATGGGTTCGGTGTTCACCAGCACCACCAACATCTGGGGCAACAACCTGCTGAGCAACGCCCAGACCGTCGGTGCCGACGCCCATTACGGCGTGGCGATGACCTGGGATTACTACAAGACCAGCTTTGGCCGCAACGGCATTGCCAATGACGGCAACGGTGCCATCAGCCGCGTCCACTACGGTCGCAACTACCAGAACGCGTTCTGGAGCGATTCCTGCTTCTGCATGACCTTCGGCGACGGCGACAACGGTGCCACCATCCTGCCGCTGGTGGCCTTGGACGTGGCCGGCCATGAAATGTCGCACGGCGTCACCAGCCGCACCGCCAAGCTGGTCTACAGCGGTGAATCCGGTGGCCTGAACGAAGCCAACTCCGACATCTTCGGCACCATGGTCGAGTTCTACGCGAACAACGCCAATGACCCGGCCGATTACGTGATCGGCGAGAAGCTGTTCCCGAACAATGCCGACATGAAGAAGGCGATCCGCTGGATGTTCAAGCCCAGCCTGGACGGTGCCTCGCCTGATTGCTACTCCGGCAGCATCGGCAGCCTCGACGTGCACTACAGCTCGGGCGTCGGCAACCACTTCTACTACCTGCTGGCGGAAGGCGCGGTGGTGCCTGCCGGTTTCGGTGCCGGCACCTGGGCCAACCTGACCACGGCATCGATGGTGTGCAACGGCAACACTTCGCTGGCGGGCATCGGCCGCACCAAGGCCGCTGCGATCTGGTACCGCGCCTTGACGGTGAAGATGACCTCCAGCACCAACTACGCCGGTGCCCGTGCCGCTACCCTCAGTGCGGCTGCTGATCTGTACGGCAATGGCAGCACCGAGTACAACACCGTGGCTGCCGCGTGGTCCGCGGTGGGCGTGAACTGATCGTTCACCCCCGGTAATTGCAAAGAAGAACGGCCCGCGCAAGCGGGCCGTTTTTTTGGGGACAGCACGACAACAAGCAGGCGTGCCGGAGCTCCGGCCCCGGCATCGCCGGGGCCGTGGCAGTCTTCAGCGCTGCACGATCCGCAGCGGGTTGTCCCACTCCTTGAGCAATCGCGCCAGCTGTTCACGCGCCTGGTGCAGGTGCTTTTCCTTGACGTGGCCGAAGCCGCGGATGTGTTCCGGCACGCTGGCGATCTGCGCGGCCAGGTCCGCATTGCCGGCGTCGAGCTTGCCCAGCAAGACGGTGACGATTTCCTCGTATTCGCTGATCAATTTGCGCTCGCCGCGGCGCTCGCTGGTGTAGCCGAACACGTCCAGCGGGGTGCCGCGTAGCGCCTTGAACTTGGCCAGCACGCGGAACGCGGTGAACACCCACGGGCCGTATTCCTTTTTCACCAGCTGGCCCTGCGCGTTCTTTTTCGCCAGCAGCGGCGGGGCAAGGTGGAACTTCAGCTTGTAGTCGCCTTCGAACTGCGCCTCCAGCTGCCTGCGGAAATCGCCGCTGGTGTACAGCCGCGCCACTTCGTATTCGTCCTTGTAGGCCATCAGCTTGAAGAAGTAGCGGGCCACGGCTTCGGACAGGTCGCTGCTGCCCGGCGCCTTCGCGGTTTCGGCGGCGCGCACCTTGGCCACGAAGTCGCTGTAGCGGCGCGCGTAGCCGGCGCTCTGGTAGCTGGTGAGGAAAGCGACGCGGCGCGCGATCACCTCGTCCAGCGAACGCGACAGCCGCGCGTCGTCCAGCGGCGCGAAGACGCTGCCGGCATCGCCGCTGGCCGGCACGTGGCGCAGCGCATCCTCGTCGCGCAGGTCGGCGGCCTGCGGCATCAGCCCGGACTCGGCCGCCTCGTTGGCGGTGGCGCCAAGCATCGGCAGCGCATGCGCGGTGGCCTCGCTGCGGGTGGGGGCGTTGCGCACGATGCCGGCGGCCTCGACCACCGCGGCCAGGTCCACCACCGCCAGGCGGCCCCAGGCGAACGCGGTCTTGTTCATCTCGATGGCGGCGCCGTTGAGCTCGATGGCGCGCATCAGCGCTTCAAACGAAATCGGCACCAGCCCCTGCTGCCACGCATAGCCGAGGATGAACAGGTTGGCGGCGATGGCGTCGCCGATCAGCGCGGTGGCGATCTGGGTGGCATCGATCTGCAGCGGTGCCTGTCCGCCCAGCGCGGTGGCGATCGCCTTGACGATGTCGGCGGCGGGGAACTGCATGTCCGGACGGGTGGTGAAGGTGCCCGGCATCGCCTCGTAGGTGTTGACCACCACCGTGCTGCGCTCGGGGCGGATCTTCGACAACACCCAGTAGTCGTTGACCACCACCATGTCGCAGCCCAGCACCAGGTCGGCCTCGCCGGCGGCGATGCGCACGGCGTGGATGTCGGCGGGGGTTTTCGCAATGCGGATATGGGTGGTGACGGCGCCGCCCTTCTGCGCCAGCCCGGTCTGGTCGAGCACCGTCGCGCCCTTGCCTTCCAGGTGGCCGGCCATGCCCAGCAGCGCGCCGATGGTCACCACGCCGGTGCCACCGACGCCGGTGATGAGGATGTTCCAGGGCTGGGACAGGTCGGTGCGCGCGGCGGGCGCGGGCAGGTTGGCCAGCAGGCTGGCGGCATCGGCCTTCTTGCCCTTGCGCACCTTGCCGCCGTGCACGGTCACGAAGCTGGGGCAGAAGCCCTCGACGCAGCTGAAGTCCTTGTTGCAGTCGCTCTGGTTGATCGCGCGCTTGCGGCCGTATTCGGTTTCCTTCGGCGTCACCGACACGCAGAAGCTCTTGGCACCGCAGTCGCCGCAGCCTTCGCAGACCAGTGAATTCACCATGACGCGCTTTTGCGGATCGACCAGCTTGCCGCGCTTGCGGCGGCGGCGCTTCTCGGTGGCGCAGGTCTGGTCGTAGATCAGGATGGACGTGCCCTTCACCTCGCGCAGCATCTTCTGCACCGCGTCCAGGTCGCGGCGGTCGTGGAAACTCACGCCATTCGGGAAGATCGACGGGTCGGTCCACTTGTCGATGTCGTCGGACACCAGCGCAATCGTCTGCACGCCCTCGGCGCGCATCTGGTGGGCGATCTGCGGCACGGTCAGGGTGCCGTCCACCGGCTGGCCGCCGGTCATCGCCACCGCATCGTTGTAGAGGATCTTGTAGGTGATGTTGACGCCGGCGGCGATGGCCTGGCGGATCGCCAGCGAACCGCTGTGGAAATAGGTGCCGTCGCCAAGGTTCTGGAAGATGTGCTGCGTGTCGGTGAACGGCGCCTGCCCCGCCCAGGTCACGCCTTCACCGCCCATATGGGTGAAGGTGTCGGTGCTGCGGTCCATCCACGTCACCATGTAGTGACAGCCGATGCCGCCCTGCGCGCGGCTGCCTTCCGGCACCTTGGTGCTGGTGTTGTGCGGGCAGCCGCTGCAGTAATGCGGCACGCGCGGGAAGTTGGCGCGCGGCAGCGCCAGCTCGCCCTCTTTTTGCGCCATCCACGCCAGCACCGCGTCGATCTTCTCGCTGCGGTGGAAACGCTGCAAACGGCGGCCGATCACGCCGGCAATGGTGGCCGGAGTCAGCTCGCCAGTGGAGGGCAGGATCCAGTGGCCTTCCTCGTCGTACTTGCCGACGATGCTCGGGCGCGGGCCCCAGCTGTCCTTCCAGTTGTAGAACTGCTCCTTCAACTGACGCTCGATGAAGGCTTTCTTCTCCTCGACGACCAGAATGTCTTCCAGCCCGCGTGCGAAGCGTTCGATCCCCACCGGCTCCAGCGGCCAGGTCATCGCGACCTTGTACACGCGGATGCCGAGCTCAAAGCAGGCGGCCTCATCGAGGCCCAGGTATTCCAGCGCCTGCAGCACGTCGAGGTAGGACTTGCCGGTGGTGACGATGCCCAGCCGCGCCTTCGGCGAATCGATCACCACCCGGTCGAGCTTGTTGGCGCGCGCGAACGCCTGCGCCGCCTTCACCGCATAGCGGTGCAGGCGCATCTCCTGCTCCATCGGCGGATCCGGCCAGCGGATGCCGAGGCCACCGGCGGGCATTTCGAAATCGTCGTCGCCCGGCAGCACGATTTGCAGCGCGTGCGGATCGACGTCGACCGAGGCGGAGGATTCCACCGTCTCGGCGATCGTCTTGAACCCTACCCAGCGCCCGGTGTAGCGGCTCATCGCCCAGCCCAGCACGCCCATGTCGAGGATGTCCTGCACGCCGGCCGGGTTGAGCACCGGCATCATCGCGCTGACGAATTCGTCCTCGCTGCCATGCGGCAGGGTGGAGCTGCGGCAGGCGTGGTCGTCGGCGGCCAGCGCCAGCACGCCGCCGTGGACGGAGGTGCCGGCGGCATTGGCGTGCTTGAACACGTCGCCGCAGCGGTCCACGCCCGGGCCCTTGCCGTACCACATGGCGAACACGCCGTCGTGCTTCGCCCCCGGGAACAGCCCCGGCTGCTGGGTGCCCCAGACCATGGTGGCGCCAAGGTCCTCGTTGAGGCCGGGGGTGAACTTCACCGACGCGCCTTCCAGGTACTTCTTGGCCCGCCACAGCTCAAGGTCGAAGCCGCCCAGCGGGCTGCCGCGATAGCCG
Organism: Thermomonas sp.; assembly: GCF_041905325.1. GTDB lineage: Bacteria > Pseudomonadota > Gammaproteobacteria > Xanthomonadales > Xanthomonadaceae > Thermomonas. Next base: position 150,118 of record NZ_JAYRLK010000003.1, read on the forward strand.
GACACGAAGCCGGCGGTGTCCAGCCCGGCGCGCTCGTCGCGCAATTTTTGCACCAGCGGCAGCCGCACCAGCGCCTGCACCCCCGACAGGTAGATCCGGCCCTGGGTGCGGCGGTATTTGTCCTCCAGCGTGTAGTCGGTGTCCAGCACGTCGTGCGTCAGCAGCGACTTGGCGGATTCGGGCGAGGACAGTTCGGCGGTGCTGGTCATGGCGGACTCCGGAAACGACGAAAACGCCGCACGGTGGCGGCGTTCGAGCAAAGACTCGGAATTTTAGCAGCCCGGTTGGGGGGGCAGTCGGGGGCCTGCATTTATCTGCGGTTGATTCTCATTTGCAAAATCAGGAATACACTGAACCTCTCGATTGCCGAGGGGCATGCCATGGTTGTCCGCTGGTTCGCTTGCTTGTTGCTGTTGTGGACGACGATGGCTGCAGCTGTACCGCCGCAGGCTGGGAGCGTGCAGCAGGCGTGGCAGCTGCTGGACTACATCGCGGTGGACTACGCCGGTGCCGTGGACAGCGGCAAGGTGATCAGTACCGGTGAATATGCCGAGATGCAGGAGTTTTCGGCCACGGCGCGGGAACGCATTGCAGCACTGCCGGACAACCCGCAGCGGGCGGCGCTTGCGGCACGCGCACAGGCGCTAGTGGCGCTGGTGGACAAGCGCGCGGATGCCGCTGCGGTGGCGGAAGCCGCGCACGCCTTGGCAAATGATTTGCTGGCGGCTTATGGCGTTGTCGCCGCGCCCGCGAAGGTGCCGGATTTGGCGGCTGCCAAACAGCTGTACGCCGCGCAGTGCGCCAGTTGTCACGGCGCAACCGGCGCCGGTGATGGCGCAGCGGGTGCGAAATTGGACCCGCCGCCGATCGCATTTACCGACCGCGAACGCGCTTCACAACGCAGTCCGTTGGCGCTGTATGAAGCGATCAGTCGCGGCGTCGCCGGCACTGCGATGGTGGCGTATTCCCAGCTAAGCGATGATCAGCGTTGGGCGCTGGCGTTCCATGTGGGCAGCTTGGCGTTTGACGAACAGCAGCGCACTGCGGGCGCGCAGTTGTGGCATGACGACGCCCGCATGCATGCGGCGCTGCCAACGCTGGAAGCCTTGTCGCGCAGCAGCCCTGCGCAGTTGGCACAGCAGATGGATCAGCAACAGGCGCTGGCGATTACCGCATTTTTGCGCGCGCAGCCGCAGACGCTGATCTCCGCACAACCCAACCAGCCGGCCTCATTGGCGCTGGCGCGCCGCCAGCTGCAGGCAACCCAAGCGGCTTATGCGGCAGGCGACGGCAAGCGTGCGGCAGCGTTGGCGCTGTCGGCCTATCTGGACGGGGTGGAGCCGGTGGAGCCGATGCTGGCTGCACGCGATGGTGCGCTGCTGCGCGAGATTGAATCAGCGATGGGGCGGCTGCGTTCTGACATTGGTGCCGGTGCCGCAGCGGAGACGATTCGAACGGATATCGCGCAAGCGGCGGCACTCATGGATCAGGCGGATGCCGTGCTGCACGCGGAAACCGGCAGCAAGGCTGCCGCCTTTTTGGGCAGCTTCACCATTTTGCTGCGTGAAGGGCTGGAAGCGCTGTTGGTGGTGATCGGCATGATTGCATTCTTGCGCAAAAGCGAGCGCAAAGAAGCCTTGCCGTGGGTACATGCCGGATGGGTGCTGGCGCTGGTGGCCGGCGGCATCACCTGGGCTGCAGCAACGTGGCTGGTTGAAATCAGCGGTGCAAATCGTGAGCTGACGGAAGGACTGTCTTCTGTGTTTGCTGCGCTGGTGCTGCTGAGCGTGGGGATCTGGATGCACCAAAAAAGCCTGGCCGGACGCTGGCAGCATTATCTGCAGGAACGCATGGCCGCAGCATTGGGACGGCGTTCGCTGTGGTTCCTGTTCGTGCTGGCATTTGTCGCGGTGTATCGCGAAGTCTTCGAAACCATCTTGTTCTACGCCGCCATGTGGACGCCACAGGATGCGGCCGCCATCTTGATAGGCTTGGTGGCGGGGGCGGCATCGCTGGCGCTGGTGGCGTGGGCGCTGCTGCGGCTGGGTGCGCGGCTGCCGATTGGCAAATTCTTTTCGTGGAGCTCGCTGTTGATCGCAGTGCTGGCGGTGGTGCTGGCCGGCAAGGGCGTGGCGGCACTGCAGGAAGCGGGTTGGATCGGTCTTGGCCTGGTGCGTGCGCCGCGCATTGACCTGCTGGGAATCTTCCCGACATGGCAGACACTGCTGGCGCAGCTGATGGTGCTGGTGGTGGCGGTTGCAGGGTTCTGGATCAATATGCGCGGCGGGCAGCAAACCCGCCGCGCGTAAGCCTTACTCGATGCCGCCGATCCAGCAGCGCGTAACGTTCACCCCGGCATCCAGCAGCACCAGATCGGCGCGATAGCCGGGGGCGATGCGGCCCAGGGTGTTGCCCAAGCCCAGGAACTCTGCCGGATACTGCGCAGCCATCCGGCAGGCTTCGTCCAGCGGCAGACCGAGCAGTTGCACCGTGTTGCGCACGGCGCTGGCCATGTCCAGTGCGGAGCCGGCCAGCGAGCCGGCGGCATTGCGCACCACGCCGTCGATGGCGGTGATGGTTTCGCCGTAAAGATCAAAGCTGGGGTTGTCGCTGCCGACCATCGGCATGGCGTCGGTGACCAGCAGCACCTTGCCGCGCGGCTTGGCCGCAATCGCCACCTTGAGGCTGGCCGGATGCACATGCACGCCATCCACGATCACGCCCACCCAACTGTGCGCATCTTCCAGCGCGGCGCCGACCACGCCGGGTTCGCGGCCCTGCAGCGGAGTCATCGCGTTGTAGAGGTGGGTGAAGCCGGTGATGCCGGCGTCCAGCCCGATCCGGGCCTCCTCGTAGCTGGCGGCGCTGTGGCCGGCGCAGACAATCGCACCGCGTTCGACCATCGCTTGGATCGTTGTCACCGGCACCTGTTCCGGGGCTAGGGTAATCACGGTGACGCCGTTGTCCAGCGCGGTGACCATCGCCACTTCGTCGGCATCGGGCACCCGGAACTTGTCGGCGTTATGCGTTCCCTTGCGTGCTGGCGCGATGTACGGGCCTTCCAGATGGATGCCGAGCACGCCCGGCACGCCTTGCGCGATGGCATCGCGGGTGGCGGCCACTGCGCGCTGCATCACGTCGGCATCGTCGCTGATCAGGGTAGGCAGCAGCCCGGTGGTGCCGTATTGGCGGTGGCCGCGGGCAATGGTCGTCAGCGCTTCAACCGAGGTGTCATTGTTGAACAATACCCCGCCGCCGCCGTTGACCTGGACGTCGATGAAGCCCGGTACCAGATAGCCGTCGTGAAGGTCGATGTGCTCGCCGGTGGAAGGCGGTGCGCCGTGCAGCACCGCCACGATGTGGCCGTCTTCCACCACCACGCAAACGTCGGTTTCAAACCCGTTTTCGGTGAGGATGTGGCCGTTGTGGAAAACCTGGGTGGTCATGCTCACACCGTTTCCGTCACCTTGTTCAAATGCGGCGGCACGTCCGGGTCATGGCCGCGTGCCAGCGACAGCGCATTGGCCACCGCGTAGAACGCCTGCACGGTGAGGATGGGGGTGGCGGCCGGGTGTGGCGAGGCCGGCAGCGGCAGGATGCCCGCGCCGCTGGCGCCGGCCCGCGCCAGCCACACCGGCGCGCCGCGCTTGCGGAATTCTTCGGCCACGGCGGCGGTGCCATCGCCGGTTTCGTCATCTTGCGCGAACGCAAGGATGGGGAAATCCGTGCCGATAATGGCCATTGGCCCGTGCTTCACTTCCGCCGAAGAAAACGCTTCGGCGTGCAGGCCGCAGGTTTCCTTGAACTTCAACGCCGCTTCTTGCGCCGCGCCCAGGCCCAAGCCGCGCCCCAGCACAAACAAGTGCTTGGCCAGCCGCAAGCCTGATACCAGATCCGACCAATCTTCCTGCCACGCGGCGCGCATCGCGTCGGGCAGGGCATCCACCGCTGCCAGCAGCTTGGCATCGCCACTCCAGTGCGCGGCCAGTTGCAGCAAGGCGGCCAGCGAGCACAGATAACTCTTGGTGGCGGCCACGCTGTTTTCCGGGCCGGCGTGCAGTGGCAATACGGTGTCGGCGAGTTTTGCCAAAGGCGAATCGGCCACGTTCACCAACGCCAGTACATGCGCGCCACCGGCCTTGGCGATCTCCGCATTGCGCAGCAAATCGGGGCTTTTGCCGGATTGCGAAATGGCGACAAACAACACGTCATCCAGCTTCGGCTGCACCGCATACACCGAACCCACCGACGGCGAGGCCGATGCCGTGACCAGCCCCAGGGTGGTTTCGAACAGGTACTTGCCGTAGGTGGCGGCGTGGTCGGAGCTGCCGCGTGCGCAGGTGACGATGAAGCGCGGCGGCTGCGCGCGCAGGCGCTGGGCAAGGTCGGCCACGATCGGCGCGTTGGCGGCGAATTGGCGGGCCACGGCGGTGGCCGCTTCGGCAGCCTCGGTGTGCATCCAGGTGGAGTCGGGGGCGGGCATGCGGGGCGGGGTCCGGAAAGGGTCAGGAAGCGGGGCGCGGTGGCGCGGTGGAGCCGCGCACCACCAGTTCGGGGCTGAAGCCCTGGTTGGGCGTGCTGCCTGCGGCTTGCTCGCGGATATCCGCCAGCAGCCGGCGTGCGGCGTGGCGGGCGATGTCCTCGGTGGCCTGGCGCGCCGTCGTCAGCGCGGGCCAGCTTTGCTTGGAGAACGGGCTGTCTTCGAAACCGGCGATCGACAGGTCGTAGGGCACGTTCAAGCCACCGGAGCGTGCCGCAGCCAGCACGCCGGCGGCGATTTCATCGTTGCTGCCGAAGATCGCGGTGGGTCGCTGCGGGAGCTGCAACAATTTGCGCGCGCCGCGAAAGCCGTCGTCGAAGGAATAGTCGCCCTCCACCACCAGTTCCGGGTCGGCGGCGATGCCGTAATCACGCAGCGCATCGACATAGCCCTGGTGGCGCTCCCACGAGGAGCCATGCGATTTTCCGCCCCACAGGAAACCGATGCGCTGGTGGCCCAGCTGGATCAGGTGCTCGACGATGGCGTAGGCAGCATCGCGGTCGTCCACGAACACGCAGGCACCGCCGCCCTGCGGGTCGGAGGAGGCGGAGACGATGCGCACCAGCTGGATGCCGCCGGCCAGCAGCGCATCCACCAGCTTCTGGTTTTCAGACATCGGCGGCGCCAGCACGATGCCGGCCAGCCGCGCGTTGCGCACCAGCTGGACGATCTCTTCGGCCAGTCGCGGCGAGGTCGAGTCGCAGGGGTGGATCTGCAAGCCGTAGCCGGTTTCGCGGCACACCGACAGCACCCCGTTCTGCATCGCGATCACGTAATACGGGTTGGGGTTGTCGTACAGCAGGCCCAGCGCGTACGACTGCGCGCTGCGCAGGCTGCGTGCCGACGGGTCCGGCTGGTAGCCCAACGCGGCGATGGCGAGCTGCACCTTGTCGCGGGTGCGGGCGTGCACGCCGGCTTCGTCGTTGATGACCCGCGACACGGTCTTCAGCGAGACCTGCGCACGGGCGGCAACGTCCTTGATGGTGGGTTTGCGCACCGGAACCTCGAACATGTCAGCGACCGATATTGTGCCCGCGGGTGGCGAAGAACAGGATGTAGAGGTAACAGGGCACCATCAACAGCAGGAACACCAGCTGGAAATCCAGCGTGTCCTTCAGGTGCACGAACAGTTGCGGCACCACCGCCCCGCCGCTGATGCCCATGATCAGCAGCGCCGAGCCGCGTTCGGTGAAGCGCCCCAGGCCCTGGATGGCCAGCGGGAAGATCGCCGGCCACATCATCGCGTTGGCAAATCCCAGCGCTGCCACGCAGGTCACCGACGCCATGCCGTGGGTCAGGAAAGCGCCGACCGTGAGCAGTACACCCAGCAGGGCCGACATCGCCAGCCAACGCTGCTGGGAAATGAAGCGCGGTATCAGCAACAGCCCCACCACATAGCCCAGCAACATGCCGAACAGGGTGAACGAGGTGAAGAACTTGGTGGCGTCCGGCGGCAGGCCGAAGCCCGCGCCGTAGGTGCCGATGGCATCGCCCGCCATCACCTCGCAGGCCACGTACACGAAGATGCACAGCGCACCCAGCCACACGTGCGGGTACTGGAAGATGCTGGTCTTGCCGCCGCTGCCGCGGTCGGCATTCACGTCTTCGGCGCGCAGCTCCGGCAGCGGCGAGAACAGGATGCCCACCGCCAGCAGCGCCAGCAGGCCGGCCATCGCCATGTAGGGGGCATGGATGCGCGCCGCGAATGCGTCGAGCAGGGTGTCGCGGGTGGCGGCATCGGCGCTGGCCACCTGCGCGGTGAGATCGCTCATGCCGTGCATCACCAGCGTGCCGATCACGAACGGCGCGGCCATCCCCGCCAGCTTGTTGCAGATGCCCATGATGGCGATGCGCTGGGCCGCGACTTCGATCGGGCCGAGGATGCTGATGTAGGGGTTCGATGCGGTTTGCAGGATCGCCAGGCCGGCCCCGATGACGAACACGCCGGTGACTGCACCGGCGTACACGCGGCCGGTGGTGAACTGGCCGAACACCGCCGCGCCGATGGCCATCGCGAACAGGCCCAGCGCCATCCCCTTCTTCATGCCGGTCTTGCGCAGGATCGCCGACGACGGCAGCGCGAGGAAGAAATACGACAGGTAGAACGCGCTGGGAATCAGGAACGCCAGTTTGTCGTCGACGTTGAACGCCAGCTTGGCGAACGCGATCAGCGGGCCGTTGAGCCAGGTGACGAATCCGAAGATGAAGAACAGCGCGCCGACGATGACGAGGGCGCCGATGGGAGTGCGGGGTGCGGCAACGGAAGACGCGGTGGACATGGTGGGCTCCGGAAGGCGGCGGGCGTTGCCGGCGGATCCACCCCGGCAGGAAGTGGATTGACGCACAGGACAGACAAAGGTGCAACGATGTCCATGCGGTACGCGTACCGGCTTCGCAAGCCACCGCAAAGGTGCTCTTTCACCTCAAAAACAAAGCCATGCGGCAGGCATGGAGGTGCTGCGATGCAACATAAAAACAGGCATCGTCGGCCATTCAGGCGCCCGGTTCGGGAATTTTCCTGTCTGCTGTTGACAACGATGTCATCTGCTGTGCAGAGTCGCCTTCCAGGACGCGGGGACAACGGGCATGGGGGATGCGATGGGCAGGATCGGCGAGACGGCGGCGGCGGCGCGGTTGCGCGGCGTGGCTGTGCCCGTGACGGCCGGCCAATGCTTCATCGCCGCCGATGTCGGCGGCACCAATGCGCGGTTGTCGGTGGTGCGCACCGATGCCGAGGGCGACATCCAGGTGTTGTGCTGGCGGCGCTATCCCTGTGCCGCATACCCTGGCCTGGGTGCGATCCTGGCCGAGTTCATGGACGATCATGCGGCCCACGCAGGCATCGACTGCATGGTCATCGCCACCGCCGGCGTGGTGCTGGATGACGAGGTCATCAATTCCAACCTGCCGTGGCGGATCGCGCTGCCGCAGCTGCGCCGCGACCTGCGCCTGCGTGCCCTGCACGTGGTCAACGACTTCGCCGCCGCCGCCCATGGCACCACCCGCTTGCAGGCGGGTGACAGCCGGCTGTTGACGCCGGGCGTGGACACCGCCGCGCCGGGCCCGGTGCTGGTGGTGGGCCCCGGTACCGGCCTGGGGGCGGCGATCTGCATTCCGCGCGACGATGCGGTGGCGGTGCTGCCCACCGAAGCCGGCATGGCCGCGTTTGCGCCGGGCGACGCGCGTGAAATCGAAATCCTGCAGTGGCTGCGCCAGCGCACCCAGCGCCATGTCTGCACCGAACAGCTGTTGTCCGGGCCCGGGCTGATCAACATCTATCGGGCGCTGGCCGCGATGCATGGCCGCGCGCCACTGCTGGACACGCCTGCCGCCATCACCCTGGCGGCCCGCCACGGCGAGCCGCTGGCGCTGGAAGCGGTGTTGGTGTTCTGCGGATTGCTGGGCAGCGTGATCGGCGACCTTGCCGTGATCGGCAGCACCGGCAGCGTGTACGTGGCCGGCGGCGTGGTGCCGCAGGTCGTCGACTTCCTGCCGCGCAGCGCATTCCACGCGCGGCTGGTGGACAAGGGCGCGATGCGCCCGGTGCTGGAGCGTGTCCCGGTCCGGCTGGTGGAAAACGAAAGGCTCGGCGTCCTCGGTGCGGCGAGCTGGTATCTGCAATACCTGCGCGAGCGGGCACACCGGGACGAGGCCAAGCAGAGTCGGGCCGCAGCAGCACCATGACCCAACAGCGGAAGGCCCGAAGCAGCGCGGGACCGGACGCCACATCAGCCCTGGAGAATCAGCAATGCAAGTCCGCAAGAATGTTTTGACGTTGAGCATCGTGGCCGCGCTGGGCCTGTCCGGCGTCGCCATGGCCCAGGATCAGACACCGGCCGGCCAGAAAGCCACGGATCTCGACGCCGTGGTGGTGACCGGCATCCGTGGTGCGCAGGAAAAATCGCTGGACGTGAAGCGCGATGCCAATTCCCACGTGGAAGTGGTGACCGCGGAAGACGTGGGCAAGCTGCCCGCACACAACGTCGCCGATACCCTGCAACGCCTGCCGGGCGTGAACATCAGTTCGGCCAGCGCCGATGAAGGCGGCTTCGACGAAGCCGACCGCGTCAGCCTGCGCGGCACCAGCCCCAGCCTGACCCAGACCCTGATCGACGGCCATCCGGTGGGCTCGGCCGACTGGTTCGTGCTCAGCCAGGGCAATACCGTGGGCCGCAGCGTGAGCTACACCCTGCTGCCGTCCGAACTGGTGGGTTCGGTGGAGGTGAACAAGACCTCGCAAGCCAAGCTGATGGACGGCGGCGCGGTGGGCACGGTCAACATCCGCACCCGCAAGCCGCTGGAGTTCGCCAAGCCGATCACCGCCGAAGCCTCGGTGGGCATGGTGCGCTCCGACCAGGCCGCCGCCAACGACCCGCAGCTGTCCGGCCTGTTCAATTACAAAAACGACCAGGGCACCTTCGGGGTGATGGTGCAGGCGTTCTCGCAGAAGCGTCATCTGCGTCGCGAAGCGCAGGAGGTCCCGGGTGGCTTCTTCCAGATCAGCCCCACCAGCGCGGCGGCGCTTGCCCATCCGGACCTGGCCAATGTGTGGGCCCCGGGCCTGCTGGGGTCCACCCTGTTCGAGCAGGTGCGCGACCGCAAGGGTGGCCTGATCTCGCTGCAATTCAAGCCCAGCAATGACCTCAGCCTGGGCCTGACCGGCTTCGTGTCGGACATGCGCGCCAACAACTACAACCGCAACTTCATGCTGTGGGGCGGCAACTTCGCCGCATCGCAAGTACCGAACGCCGGTTATGTGGTGAAGGACGGCGTGCTGGTGTCGGCCACCTACGCGGGCGTGCCCGGTACCGACTACGCGGTGTACGACATGATCGCGCGCGAGGCCACCGCCAAGACCCGCTACGTCACCTTCGACGGCGAATGGCAGATCAGTGACAGCCTCAGCTCGAAGTTCCAGCTGGGCACCACCAGCGGCACCGGCTCCACCGAGCGCCAGTTCATCGCGGAAGTGACCCTGGCCAGGGGCGGCGGTGCCAGTTGGAACAGCCACGGCAACAGCGCCCCGGTGGACTGGAGCGTGGGCGGCGACATCACCCCCACCGGGGTGACCGGCTTCGGCACCTGGGGCAACCAGCAGGTCACCGCCAAGGACAAGGAGCATTGGGGTTCGATCGACTTCACCCGCTACTTCAACGGTGGCGCGTTGACCTCGATCGACTTCGGGGCCCGCTACGGCGACCACACCCGCCAGGCGCTGTCGCCGGAAGGCGCTTCGCCGGGCAACATCTGGGCGGCGTTGCAATCCGGTGCCACCGCGTCGTACCCCGGCGATTTCGCCAGCAGCATTGGTGGCACCTTCCCGCGCAACCTGTGGTACTTCACCACCGACGCGCTGCGTACCGCCATCCTCGCCAATTCCACCTGGCTGTCGAACAACGACGGCCCCACCGGCCGCCATAACTACGGTGGCGAGTGGAAGGTGGGCGAGAAGAACTTCGCCGCCTACGCGCAGGCCAACTTCGAAGGCGACAAGTGGGCCGCCAATGTCGGCCTGCGCTACGTCAACGTCGACCAGTTGATCAACTCCTACCAGTCGGTCAGCAACCCGGCCAACGCCGATGTCTCCAGCCTGTTCGGCGCCTGGATCCACAAGGACACCAAGAACCACTTCAGCCGCGTGCTGCCCAGCGCCAACCTGAAGTTCCACCTTGCCGACGACCTGCTGTTCCGGTTCGCCGCCTCGCAGACCCAGACCCTGCCGGACTATTCGTCGCTGGGCGCATCCAGCTGGGGCTCGGACCTGAACAAGACCGGCGGCGGCGGCAACCCGAACCTCAAGCCGCTGCTGTCCACCAACTTCGACGCCAGCCTGGAGTGGTACTTCATGCCGCGCGGCCTGTTGGCGGTGAGTGCGTTCTCGATGAACCTGAAGGACTACGTGGTGTTCGGCACCGAGAAGCAGATGCTGTTCAGCGAGCTGACCCACAAGCTCGAGGAGTACAACGTCTCGGTGCCGGTCAACGCCAACGGCAAGGTCACCGGGCTGGAGCTGACCTGGGAGCAGCCGATCGGCGACAACTTCGGCATCAATGCCAACTACACCTATGCCGATGGCAGCGCCGCGCACACCTGGGCCGATGGCAGCCACAACCTGGTGGGCACCTCGAAGAACACCTGGAACGTGGGTGCCTACTTCGAGAATGACCGCTTCGGCGCGCGCGTCAGCTACACCTACCGCTCGGACTTCCTGATCGGCCTGTCCGGCGCCAACCCGTACTACCAGGACAAGTTCGGCACCTTGGCCGCCTCGTTGAGCTACAAGGCCACCGACTGGCTGAGCTTCAGTTTCGATGCGCTCAACCTCAACGACCCGACCTACAAGTACTACCAGAGCGCGGCGATTCCCACCGCGTTCTACAGCAATGGCCGGCAGTACTACCTCAACGCGCACCTGAAATTCTGAGGCCGCGTTGCCAGCGTTCCCATTGGCGTAACCCTCCCTTCGGGGCCCGCAACCCGGGCCCCATTTTTTTGATGGCCGATGCCAGAATCCCGGCATCGCTTCCGGAGCCCGCGATGCAGCCACGTCTTGCCCTGTTGCTTGTCACGTTGTCCCTGCTGCTGCCGCCGTGCGCCGCCGCGGACGCGCCGGTGGTGCCGCGGTTGATCCCGCAACCGGCGCACATGCTGCAGCGGCCCGGCAGCTTCACGGTGCCGGCGCATGCGCGGGTGCAGGCCGGCGATGACCCGCGGCTGCGGCAGGTGGGCCGGCAATTCCAGGCGATGCTGGGCGATGTGTTCCCCATCACGCTGGAAGCGGCAAACCCCGCCACCGCCCGCGCTGACATTGCGTTCGTGCTGGATGCCAGCTGCCGCTGGCCGCTGCCGGATGCCTACGCCATCGACATCGACGGCAATGGCGTGCGGGTGCGTGCCGGCAGCGACAAGGGCCTGTACTACGGTGCGGTGACGCTGGCGCAACTGCTCACCTCGGGCGCTGCCGGCCAGGGCGGCGTGGTGTTGCCGGCGCTCGACATCGAAGACCAGCCGCGTTTCGGATGGCGCGGGTTGATGCTGGATTCGGCGCGGCATTTCCAATCGGTGGACGAGATCAAGCACCTGCTGGACGCGATGGCGCAACTCAAGCTCGATACCTTCCACTGGCACCTCACCGACGACCAGGGCTGGCGCTTGCCGGTGCCGGGTTGGCCGAAGTTGGTCACGGTGGGCGGCTGCCGCATTCCGGCAGGCGATGCCGGCATCGACACCGCCAGCGGCAAGCCGGTGCCCTATTGCGGCTACTACACCGAAGCGCAAATCCGCGACGTGGTGGCGTATGCCGCCGAGCGCCACATCGACGTGGTGCCGGAAGTGGACATCCCCGGCCACGCCACCGCCGCCATCGCCGCTTATCCGCAGCTGGGCGTATCGGGCCAGCCGATCGCGGTGTCGAACGAGTGGGGCGTGAACACCCAGCTGTTCAATGCCGATGAGACCACCATGCGCTTCCTCGACGACGTGCTCGGGCAGGTGGTGAAGCTGTTCCCGGGGACGTTCGTGCACATCGGTGGCGACGAGGCGGTGAAAGACCAGTGGGTCGCTTCGCCGAAGATGCAGGCCCGCATCCGCGCATTGGGCGTGAAGAACGAAGCCGGCTTGCAAGCCTGGATGGTGGCACGGCTGGAAAAAACGTTGGCCGCACACGGCAAGCGCCTGATCGGCTGGGATGAAATCCTGGAAGGCCGATTGCCGGCAGCGGCCACGGTGATGAGTTGGCGCGGTCGCGGCGGTGCCGTCAATGCCGCCAGGCAGGGTCACGACGTGGTGATGAGCCCTTCCGGCGAGTTGTATCTGGACTATCTGCAAACCCATTCGCCGGAAGAATCTCCCGGCCGCCCGGCGGTGATATCCCTGCAACAGGTGTACGCCTTCGAGCCGGTACCCGCGGAACTGGACGCGGGCCAGGCCCGCCACATCCTGGGGGTGCAGGCCAACGTGTGGACCGAACACATGCGCAACTTCGCGCGCGTGCAGCATGCCGTGTTCCCGCGCATCGCCGCGCTCGCGGAAGTGGCGTGGTCGCCGCCGGGTGCGCGCGATTACCAGAGCTTCCTGCAACGCCTGCCCGCCATGCTGCCGCGCTGGCAGGCGCAGGGCATGGCCGTGGCGCAAACCCCGTTCCAACCCCATGCCAGCCTGCAAACCGGCAGCACCGGGCAGGCCGAGCTCACCTTGCACCAGCCGCTGGGCTATGCCGTGCACTACACCCTGGACGGTAGTACCCCCGCCGGCACGTCGCCGCGTTATTTCACGACCCTGGCCCTGCCGTTGCCCGCCACCGTGAAGGCGCAGGCGTTTTTCGACGGCCGGCCGCTGGGGGCCGTGTTCGAACAGCACTACACCGCCGCCAGCCTGCTCACCCGCAGCGACGAACAACTGGCGATGTGCACCGGGCAACTGATGTTGCGGCTGGAAGACGATGGCCCGCGCAGCGGCCCGCGTGCGGTCTACAACGTCGACATCTTCAATCCCTGCTGGCGTTGGGACGCCGCACCGCTGGCCGGCATCGGCAGCGTGGAAGTCCGCGCCGGCCGCATCCCGTATTTCTTCCAGCTTGCCCACGACGAACCGTACCGCACCTTCAAGCCGGCAACCACCGCGCATGGCGAATTGGAACTGCATGCCGGTTGCGACGGCCCGCTGCTGGCCCGCCTGCCGCTGCCGGCGCAGCCCGATGCCGACGGTTTCCTCACCCTGCGCACGCCGCTGCAAAACGCTCCGGACAAGGCCGACCTGTGCCTGTGGTTCAGTGGCGACACCCGGCCGGCGATGTGGGTGCTGGACCGGGTGACGTTGCTGCCGAAGTGAGTGCGGCGGGGGTCATGGCCTGGCGGCTGCCGCCGGCAACGCCACCTCGCCGGGCTGGAGCGCATCGGCGGGCAGCACCGGCTGCCCGGCCAGGCGCGCGTAGATCGGGGTGAAGTCGGCCAGCGTGGCCGCGATCAACTGCTCGAAGCTGTCGATGACGAAGTAGGTCTTCTGGTAGCTGTCGATGTGGTAGCCGGTGCGCATGATGCGTTCGAGGTCGAAGCCGATGCGCAGCGGCGCGGGAGATTCCAGGCAATGGATGGATTCGCCCTTGGAGCTGACGATGCCGGCGCCGTAGATGCGCAGGCCGTCGGCCTGCCGGATCAGGCCGAATTCCACCGTGTACCAGTACAGCCGCGCCAGTTGCATCAAGGCTTCCGGGCCGATGCCGTGGGCCTTGATGCCGCCCTTGCCATAGGCTTCCAGATAGTCGGCGAACAACGGGTCCATCAGCAGCGGCACATGGCCGAACAGGTCGTGGAACAGGTCGGGCTCTTCGATGTAGTCGATCTGCTCCATGCGGCGGATCCACCAGCTCACCGGAAAGCGGCGGTTGGCGAGGTGGGTGAAGAAATCCAGCTCCGGCAGCAGCCCTTCCACCCCCACGATCTGCCAGCCGGTAGCGGCACCCAGCACCTGGTTGAGCTCGCTGAATTTCGGAATCCGGGTCGGACTCATCCGCAGCAAGGCCTGCGCATGCAGGAAGGCGTCACAGGCACGGCCGGGCAGCAGCGCCTGCTGGCGCGCGTACAGCTGCTGCCAGACGTCGTGGTCGCTGTCGCTGTAGCTGTCCCACGGCTGCTCCACCGTGCCGGTGGCGTAGACCGGGATCGAGCCCCGTTCGCTTTGGATGCTTTCAAGACGGCGCGGCAGCGGTTGGGCGGACATGGGCGAAACCCAGGCAGGAGGACACCGCACAGGGTAGGCGCACTGCTGCGCAAGATGTCTGCAAAGTTGTGTGCATGCAGCAGAATCACGCAATATTCACCCTGAAAAACGCGGATGGGTGCAAGAAATGGGCGCTACCGAGCTGGATCGCATCGACCTGACCCTGCTGGCCGAATTGCAGCGCAGTGGCCGCCTCACCAATGCCGAGCTGGCCGAGCGCGTGCACCTGTCGGCGTCGGCCTGCCTGCGCCGGGTGCAGCGGCTGGAGCGTGACGGGGTGATTGCCGGCTACCGCGCCGAGGTCGACCCCGAGCGGCTGGGGTTGGGCCTGCAGGCGTTCGTGCGGGTGCAGCTCAAGAGCCATGACGCCGAACGCATCGATGCCTTCGCGCGGCAGGTGAACGACTGGCCGGAAGTGGTGACCTGCCACGCCCTGACCGGCGACATGGACTACCTGCTGCACGTGATGGTGCGCAACCTCGAGCACTTCTCCCGCTTCCTGCTGGACAAGCTGCTGGCGCAGGCGGACGTGGACGACGTCAATTCCAGCTTCGTGCTGCGCACGGTCAAGCGCGCGCAGGGCTGGGTGCTGGGCGAATGACGCCGGCCGCCTGCCTGTCATCAGCAGCGCGCCGCGTGGGGCGGTGGTCGGGAAGAGGTCTTGTGGAAGGATGCAGAACGCGGGAACGGGGCCCCGGGAACCTTTTCCGCGCCGCTGCATCTGCCAGGACAAGACCCCGATCCGGACCCTGATCATGCTCACGCCCGTCCTGCACGTTTCGGCACCACCCGTCACGGCGGAGGATGCATTCGATGTCCCCCGGCCCAGCCGCGCCGAGGCCGAGGCGGCGGTACGCACGCTGATCCGCTGGGCCGGTGACGATCCGCTGCGCGCGGGCCTGCACGACACCCCGGCGCGGGTGGCGCGCGCGTACGAGGAATGGTTCGGTGGTTACGCCAAGGACCCGGCGCAGATCCTTGGCCGTCGCTTCGAACGTTCCGGCTACGACGACATCGTGCTGCTGCGCGACATCCCGCTGCACAGCACCTGCGAGCACCACATGGCGCCGATCACCGGCGTGGCGCATCTCGCCTACCTGCCGGGCGAACACGTGGTGGGCCTGTCCAAGCTGGCGCGGCTGGTGGATGCCTACGCGCGCCGGTTGCAGATCCAGGAGCGGCTGACGGTGGACATCGCCGACGCGCTGCAGCGCGAGCTGCAGCCGCGCGGGGTGGCGGTGGTGATCCGCGCCAGCCATGGCTGCATGACCAGCCGCGGCGTGCATGTGCACCGCAGCGCGATGCTGACACGGCGGCTGCTGGGCGCGTTCGAACGGGAGCCGTGGCGCAACGATATCCTCGCTGCGCTGTCGGCGTGATGGAGGAACAGCCATGAACACGATTGCAGCAGGCGCCACGCGCGACTACGCCGCACTCGACGATGCCGCACTGGTGGCCTGCGTCCTGGCCGGTGAGCGCGAAGCGTTCCGGCAGATCATGCAGCGCTGCAACCAGCGCATGTTCCGGGTGGTGCGTGGGGTCATCCGCAACGAGACCGAAGCCGAGGACGTGGTGCAGGAAGCCTACGTGCACGGTTACGAAAAGCTGGGCAGCTTCCGCGGCGAAGCATCGCTGGCGACCTGGCTGACCCGCATCGCCCTCAATGAAGCCTATGGTCGCCTGCGCCGGAGGCGCGACAGCGTGGACATCGACGATATCGACAGGGGCGCACCTGCGGCGCAGCTGATTGCGTTTCCCGGCCGCGTGCTGGGCGACGACCCCGCCGAGGAAGCGGCGCGTGCGCAAATGCGCCGGTTGTTGGAACAGGCGGTGGACGCACTGCCGGAGGCGTTCCGGCTGGTGTATGTGCTGCGCGACGTGGAAGGGTGTTCGGTGGAAGACACCGCCAGCGCGCTGGAGATCCGCCAGGAAACCGTGAAGACCCGCCTGCACCGCGCCCGGCGCCAGTTGCGCGAGGCGTTGGCCAGCCGCGTGTCGGCAGCGCAGGGGGAGGCGTTCCAGTTCATGGGCGCGCGGTGCGCGCATCTCACCGAGGTGGTGATGGCGCGGATTGCGGCACTGCCCGCCACGCAAGCCTGAAGTCTCTATTCATCGACCCAGAAGGGGGTGTGGAATGTTGCTGTATGCCTTGATCGTGTTTCTGGTGGGCGCCTGTGGCGGTCTGGTGCTGGCGTCGTACGTGCTGCGCGGGAAACTGGCGCCGTGGGTGGTGTCGCTGCTGCACGCCTTGCTGGGTGCCACCGGGTTGGTGTTGCTGACGGCGTCCGTCCTGACTGCCGAGCACATCGGCACCTTGCCATTGGTGGCACTGGGCGTGTTCGTGGTCACCGCCTGCTTCGGTTTCTATCTGGCGTCGATCCATTATGGCAAGCGGGTGGCGCTCAAGCGCGTGGTGCTGACCCATGCCAGCTTCGCCGTCACCGGGGCGGCAGTGCTGATCGCGGCGGTGGTGATGCAATGAGCCATCCCGTCCATCCCGCCGTGGTGCATTTCCCGGTGGCGTGCTGGGTGCTGGCCACGGCGGCGGACGTGCTCGGCCTGTTCTGGGCCCCGCCATGGCTGTGGCCGCTGGCATTCGCACTGGCCGTGCTGGGGTGTGGCTTCGGGCTGCTGGCGGCGGCGGCCGGGTTCCTGGAATTGCTCAAGCTGCCGGCCGAGCATCCGGCCGGTGGCACCGCCAATGCGCATATGGGCCTCGCGCTGGCCACCTGGTGCCTGTATGCCGGCAGCGTGTTCCTGCGTCTGCACGACCGGCAGCCGATGGCTCCGGACGTGTGGGCGCTGGCGCTCAGCGGTGCGGGGGTGCTGGCCTTGCTGGCCACCGGCTGGCTGGGCGGCAAGTTGGTGTATGGCTACGGCGTGGGCGTCACGTCGCGCGAGCGATAACGCCCCGCGCGGTCACTTGCAATCCGGGTCGCGCCGCAACCTGTCCAGCCACCCGGTTTGCTGCGCGCAGCGCGCCTTGCGCGCATCCTCGCGCTGCTGTGCGGCGCGGGCTTCGGCGGTCGCCCGCGCCTGGGCCAGGCGTTGTGCCTGCATGGCGGCCAGTTTGGCGCGGATCTGCGGCAACGCCGCCTGCGCGGCGCGTTCGCCTTCGAGGATGGCGCGGTTCTTCTGCGCGAAATCGGTGGCACCGATGTCGTTCACGGCGGGGCGGATGATGATGTCGGCGCGCGCCAGTTCGGCCGCACCCAGCTTCTGCCCCATGATGGCGATGCTGCGGTTGACGTTGCCCAGCATGCTGGACGGGTCGGCCGCGCCGGTGGCCTTGCTGCTGATGTCCACCGCGATCACGAACTGCGCGCCCAGGTCGCGCGCGGCGTCCACCGGCACCGGGCTGGCCACGCCACCATCGACGTAGTGGTGCTTGCCGATGCTGACCGCTTCGAACACCCCCGGGATCGAACTGGATGCGCGCACCGCCTGGCCCACGTTGCCGCGCACGAACACCGTGCGCTGGCCATCTTCGAGGCGCGTGGCGACGGCGGCGAAGGGTTTCTTCAGTTGCTCGAAGGTGCGTTCATGCAGCTGGGTGTTGACGTAATCCTCCAGCTTCTGCCCCTTCACCACGCCACCGGAAAACAGGCTGACGTCGCGGATGCTGGCTTCGTCCAGTGCCACCGCCTTCTGCTGCAAGGCATAGGCATCCATGCCGCTGGCGTACAGCGCGCCGACCACGCTGCCGGCGCTGGTGCCGGCCACCACCACCGGCTGGATGCCGTTGGCTTCCAGCATCTTGATCACGCCGATGTGGGCAAAGCCCTTGGCGGCACCGCCGCCCAGCGCCAGGCCGATCTTCACGGCCGGCAGCATCGGCGTGGCCACGGATGGCGCTGGGGTAGGGGCGGGCGTGGGGGCGGACGCACAAGCGCCCAGCAGGACGGCAGCAAGGGCAAGACAGGCGGTGCGCGGCATGGACATGGAGCGACAGGGCATGGGCAATGACGGTGCGAGGCGGCAGCCGGGACGGAGGCTGCGCGCAGGGTAGCGCGGCGTGGCGCAACGCAGGCCGAACGACAACACCATAAACACGCAGGCCGCCTTGCGGCGGCCTGCGTGGATGCCGTGGCGGGCCGCGCTCAGAAGCGGGCTTCGAACCCCAGCGACAGGGTGTTGGCACGCAGGCGCAGACCGCCGCCCGAACCCTGGTTGTGGTCGTAGTTGAGGCTCACGCCGTACTGCTTGCTGAAGTCGTAGCCGGCGCCGATGCCGTAGTACGGCTTGGTCGACGTCTCGCTGCCGCTGCCCAGGTTCGAATCCACCGACAGCTTGCCGCGGGCCAGGCCGCCGCGCAGCTGGACGAAAAAGCCCAGGTCGGTCGGGGTGGCGTGTTCCTTGACCACCACGCCCAGGCCGATCGCCGACAGCTTGGCGCTGGCATGGTTGGTGCCGTCGTCGTACACGGTTTCGTCGTAGAACTTGCTGTAATGACCTTCCACGGCGAAATTGGAATTGAACCAGTAGCCGCCGCGCAGCGAGAACGCATTGTCCTTGTCGCTGCCGCTGTTGCCGGTGCCGTCAATCTTGGCATTGACGTCGCTTTGGCCCAGCTCGCCGCGCACGAACGCGTTGCCGGCCAGTGCACTGGTGGACAGGGCGGAAAGGGCCAGCACGCAGCCCAGCGCAAGAATCTTCTTCATTTGCAACTCCTTTGGGATGACTCCACGCCGACCTTGGCGTGGCGCACAGGATAAGACGCGCTGCCGTGCGCGTCGAATCCGGTCGGCATCACGGGCGGTGCTGGTCGCGTGGCCGGAACGGCAGCACCTGGCCGCGCGCCTCCTCTGCGGTTCCGCGCTGCCAAAGCACCGGCACGTCGTCGGGGGCACGGGTTTCGAAGGTCTCGAATCCGGCTTCGCTGCGGGCGCGTTCCTGCGCTTCCTCGATCTCCCAGCTGTATTGCGCGCGTGCCGGTTGCGGGTCGCTGCGGCGGAACAGGAGCGCGGCCAGCACGCCCGCCAGCGCGCCGCCCAGGTGCGACTGCCACGACACGCCCGCCTCGTGCGGCAGGATCGTCATCAGCATGCCGCCATAGAAAAAGAACGCCAGCATGCCGGCGGCAATCGCCGCGCGGTCGCGGCGCAGCAGGCCGAGGGTGAACAGCAGGAAGCCCAGCCCGTGGGTCAGCCCGCTGGCACCGAGATGATGCGTGCCGGCCTCCCCCAGCAGCCACGCGCCCAGCCCCGCACCCAGCCACAGCAAGGGCAATGCGCGCAGGGTGGCCTTGGGATAGGTGGTGCCGGCCAGCGTGCCCAGCAGCAACAACGCGGTGGAATTGGCCAGCACATGCGCCACCGAGCCGTGCAGCAGCGGGGCGGTGAGCAGGCCCGTCAGGCCCGGCAGGCTGTGCGGCGTCACCGCAAGGAAGGCCCAGTCGAACCCTTGCTGGGCGGCGAAGCAGGCCCACAGCAGCAGACTGAAACCGAGGCTGGCGATGAAAGCGCGTTGCAGCCGCAAGCGGTCGGACAGGCGCTGGGCGGCGCGGGATGGCGGGCTGGACATGCTTGCGATGTGGGGCCGTGGGCGGGGAAGGCAAGCCGCCCGCGGCATCGACCTTCCCGCAACCGCCTACAATGCGCGGATGAACGACATCCTGCCCCAAGTCCGGCTCAAGAACGCCTGGAATTCCACCCACCCATGGATCTTCCAGCGGCTGGTCGAAAAACCCGCGCAGCGGCCCAAGCCCGGCAGCATTGTCGATGTGGTCGGCGTGGATGGCGCGTGGATCGGCCGCGGCTTCTACAACGGCCATTCGCGGATCGCCCTGCGCATGCTGGAGCGCGACCCCGACGTGGCGGTGGACGCCGCCTGGTTCGTGCGCAAGATCGGTGAAGCCATTCAGCTGCGTCGCGAGATCCTCAAGCTGGACGAGATCTCCAACGCCTGGCGCGTGGTCCACAGCGAGGGCGACGGCATCAGCGGGCTGGTGGTGGACCGCTACGACGACCTGATCGTGGTCGAGTTCTTCAGCGCCGGCGCGTGGCGCCACCGCAGCATCATCTTCGACGCCCTGCGCGAGCACTTCCCCGGCTGCCGCTTCCACAGCTTCGCCGATGAGCACGTGCAGAAGCAGGAAAGCTTCGACTACAAGGACACCCAGGGCACCGAGCCGGCCATCGTCACCGAGCACGGCATCAAGTTCCGTGCCGACCCGGCCGGCGCGCACAAGACCGGCTTCTTCGCCGACCAGCGCGAGAACCGCCAATGGCTGAGCCAGCAGGTGGCGGGCAAGCGCGTGCTCGACCTGTGCTGCAATACCGGCGGCTTCGGCGTGTATGCGGCGGCGCGCGGCGCCAGCGAGGTGGTGGGCATCGACATCGACCCGGCAGTGATCGAGATCGCCAAGCACAATGCCTATCTCAACCACGTCAAGCCGCGCTTCGTGCAGGCCGACATCTTCCCGTGGCTGCGCGATGCGGCGGCGGCCGGCGAACAGTTCGACGTGGTCATCCTCGACCCGGCCAAGATGACCCGCGACCGCGAGCAGGTCATCAACGCGCTGAAGAAGTACCTCGACATGAACAAGCTGGCGCTGGGCGTGGTCAAGCCGGGTGGGCTGTTCGCCACCTTCAGCTGCACCGGCCTGGTCAGCGAGGACCAGTTCCTCGACATGTTGCGCCGCGCCGCGTTCTACGCCGGCCGCACGGTGCAGGTGCTCAAGGTCGCCGGCGCCGGCCCGGACCACCCGTGGCTGGCGCAGGTGCCGGAGTCGCGTTACCTCAAGGCGGTGTTCTGCCGCGTGCTGGACTGAAAGGCACGCGCTGCCCCATATTTCGTGTTGACCAATTCCGGCGCACACAATATCTTGTGCCAGTCGGTACTCCAGCAGGTGCGATCACCACTGGGGTTGAAAAGGGAATCCGGTGCGAATCCGGAACTGCCCCGCAGCGGTAAGTGGAAACGACCGGCGCCAACAGCACTGGGGGCAACCCCGGGAAGCGGCGCCTAGTAGGCGGGGGCCACCCCATGTCCACAAGTCCGAAGACCTGCCGACACACCGGGCGTGCTGGTCGCAGGGGCTGCGACA
Source organism: Thermomonas sp. (assembly GCF_041905325.1). Lineage (GTDB taxonomy): Bacteria > Pseudomonadota > Gammaproteobacteria > Xanthomonadales > Xanthomonadaceae > Thermomonas. The sequence goes on from NZ_JAYRLK010000003.1 coordinate 171,423, forward strand.
GCCATGGGCCAGCATGCCGGTGCGGGTGGCCGCTTCGAGGGGAAGCGCGTCGCGTGCCGGGCATGGCGTGCCCGCGCGTGGGCGTGTGCCTTTGCCTTGCAAGCCCCATCCCTTGGCCCTGCGCGCGGGAGCAGGTATTCGGTCAAGGAGCCGCCGGGCGTCTGCCGGGCTGGCTTTCCAGCGGGAAGCACACATGCTGCAAACCATCATCAAGCGCGACGGCCACGTCGAACCGTTCACGCCGTCCAAACTCAACCAATGGGGCCAGTGGGCTGCCGCCGCGCTGGGCGATGCGGTGGACTGGCCGTCGGCGGTGCTGGACACCGTGTCGGCCATGCCCGACACCGCCAGTTCGCGCGAGCTGCAACAACAACTCATCCGCACCTGCCTGAACTACGACAGCTGGTCGTACAACCGCATGGCCGGGCGGCTGTATGCCACCTTGATCCGCAAGGACCTGTACCGCAACAACCGCCCCACCGTGCTGGCCTTGCATCGCAAATTGCAGGCGCTGGGCTATATGGAAGTGCTGGATTATTCGGATGCCGAATACGCACAGGTCGAGGCGCTGATCGACCACGAGCGCGACTTCAGTTATGCGCACTACCAGCTGCACACCCACCTGACCAAATACGCGATCGCCGACCGCGTGGCCGGTGTGCAATTTGAATCGCCGCAGTTCATCTACATGCGGATGGCGATGGCATTGGCGGTGGACCAGCCGCGCGAGCGGCGCATGCGCGACGTGGCCTGCTTCTACGAGCATCTCTCCTGCAACCGCATCAACGCGCCCACCCCCAACCACGTCAACCTGGGCACGCCGTTGCGCGGCTACGCCAGCTGCTGCCTGTACACGGTGGACGACAACGCGCGCTCTATCGCGATCGGTAACCACATCGCCAACACCATGACCTACATGAGCGCCGGCATCGGCGCGCACCTGCAAACGCGATCGGTGAACGACCCGGTGCGTGGTGGCGTCATTCGCCATCAAGGCAAATTGCCCTACTACCGCGCGCTGGTGGCGGAGGTGAAATGCAATCTTCAGAACGGCCGCGGCGGTGCGTGTACCACGTATTTTCCGATCTTCGATCCGGAAGTGGACGTGTTGCTGCGTCTGAAAAACCCGATGTCCACCGAGGACAAGAAAATCCGCGGGATGGACTACAGCTGGGGCGGCAACCGCTTCTTCGCGCGCAAGGTGGCGCGCAACGAGGACATCTTCCTGTTCAACTGCCACACCGCGCCGGACCTGCAAGCGGCGCTTTACAGCGCGGACGAGGCCGAATTCGAGCGCCTGTACGCACGCTACGAGCAAGATCCCGCCTTCGAGAAAACATGGGCAAACGCCCGTGAGTTGCTGATTACCGCCAGCAACGAATGGAACGAAACAGGCCGCGTCTACGAGCACAACATCGCCGAGATGAACCGGCACACGCCGTTCCTGGACGTGATCTACAGCTCCAACCTGTGCGCGGAAATCGCGCTACCCACCAAGCCGTTCCAGCACGTCACCGACTTGTATTCCGACGATGGTGAAGCCGGCGAAGTAGCCACCTGCAACCTGGCCGGCATTTGCGTGGACAACATCGAGTCCGAGGCGCAATACGCGGAAGTGGCCTATTACGCACTGCTGATGATCGACAAATGCATCCACTTGGCGCACTACGAGCTGCCGCAGGTAGGTGTGACCTCGCGCAACCGGCTGAACGCCGGCGTCGGCATCCTAGGGCTGGCACATCTGATGGCCAAACACGGCCAGCGCTATACCGATGTCGAAGGCAAGCAGTTCATCCACGCCGTGGCCGAGCGCCACTACTACCACCTGCTGCGTGCCAGCTTGCGCTTGGGGCAAGAGCTGGGCAATGCACCGTGGATGCACAAGACGCGCTGGCCGCAAGGCTGGCTGCCCAGCGATACCAGCAACCGCAATGTCGAGCAGATCGCGCCGTTCCAGACCCGTTACGACTGGGAAGCACTGCGCAGCGAGATCATCGCCAACGGCGGCATCCGCAATTCCGTGCTGGTGGCACACATGCCCACCGAAACCAGCGCCAACGCCTCCGGTACCACCAACGGCCTGTACCCGGTGCGCGAGCTCACGTTGATAAAAACCGACAATCAGCGCGTCAATTACTGGGCCGCACCCGAAGGCGACACCCTGGGCGATGCCTATCAATTGGCCTGGGACATCCCGGCCAAGGACATGGCCGAGCTGTACGCCATCGTGCAGAAGTGGACCGACCAGGGCATCTCCGCCGACTTCTACCGCAAGGTCATTGGCGACGCCACCATCGCCTCGTCGGAATTGATCGCCGATTACCTGTACCGGGTGAAGCTGGGGCTGAAGTCGAAGTACTACATGAACCAGAAGACCTCGGCCGGCATGCGCCAGCTGGAGCTGGCCATCCCCAAGGCGACACCGGAGGCGCTGTCTGCCGATGCCGATGCCGATGCCGAAACCTGCGACGCCTGCACGCTGTGAGCCGCGCAATGCGGCGCGGCGCCTGCCCACTTCCCGGAACCCTTCCATGACCGACACCGTCTTCAACCGCACCAAGACCGACTACCAAAAACCCCTGCTGCTGCTGGGCCAGCGCCCGGGACTGTTCGATACCGTCAACCGTCACTATCCGGCAATCTGGGCGCTGTACAAGGCGCAGAAATCGCTCGACTGGGACGAGAACGAATTCGACTACGCATCTTGCAATGCCGATTTCAAATCGTGCCCGCGCGGCACCTACGACATGATGATCAAGACCTTGGCATGGCAGTGGGAGGCCGATTCGGTGGCCTCGCGCGCGATCGCCCCGGTACTGGCGCCATTCATCACTTCCAGTGAGCTGTGGGCTTGCTGGCAACGCATTTCCGACAATGAAGTGGTACATGCAGCCACCTATTCGGAAATCGTGCGCAACTCGTTCGACAATCCGGCGGTCATCCTCGAGGAAATCCTGCGCGTGCAGCAGGCACATGATCGTCTGCACGAAGTGGCCAGGGTCTTCGCCGCCGGCTACGATGCCTCGCACCGCTATGCGTTGGGTCAGTTGCCCAACGACCAGGCCACCTACAACGCGGTGTTCATGACCATCCTGGCGCTGTTTTGCATGGAGCGCATCCAGTTCATGGCCAGCTTCGCGGTGACGTTCGCCATCTGTGATACCGGTTTGTTCCAACCGATCGGCAAGGCCATCCAGAAGATCGCTCAGGATGAACTCGAGATCCACGCCGAGCTGGATCGTGCGGTGCTGCTCAACGAGCTGCAAACCGAGCGCGGGCAGACGGCGTTTACGCAATGCCGCGCACGGATCGAAGCGCTGATCGAGGAAGTCATCGACAGCGAACTGCGCTGGATCGACTACCTGTTTTCCGAAGGCCGCGAACTGGTGGGGATGACTGCCGAGCGGCTGACGGCGTGGACGCTGTACTGCGCCAAGGATGTCTACCAGACCTTGGGCTTGGCCGCCGGCAAGCACCCGCTGCCGGCCGCCAACCCGCTGAAGTTCATGGAGAAGTGGCTGAACATCAGCAAGACCCAGGCTTCGCCGCAGGAGCAGGACATCGCTGCCTACAAGGTCGGGGTGATGCGCCGTGACGATGCCGATGTGACGTTCGATGCCGATTTTTGAATTTATCCGATGACGACGACAACCCGGGAGCACACGATGCACGTGATCATCTACGGCAAGGACGGCTGCATGGAATGCGACAAGAGCAAGCTGCTGTGCCGGATGCAATCGCTGGCCTTCACCTGCCACACGGTAGGCGAGGACATCAGCGTGGAAGAATTGCAGGCCAGAGTCGGCACGCCGGTCCGCAGCCTGCCGCAGATCTTCATCCAGCGTGAAGACGCCATCACCTACGTAGGCGATTACGTCGCTTTGCGGCGGCAATTGCAGGCTTGCAACTGAAGGCACGCGTGCGGATGCGAATCACTGGCGCAGGGCATCGGCAAGCCCCCTACAATGCCCGCTGGAACGCGGCTGCAGCGGGCAGCCAGGGCAAAGCCGATGCAACTGGAACACCACCATCACCATCACGAACCCCATCGCAGCCAGCACAGTGGTTGGCTGCGCGCCGCAGTACTGGGTGCCAACGACGGGCTGATCTCGACCAGCAGCCTGGTGCTGGGCATGGCCACCGCGCATGCCGAGCCGGCCACCGTCCTGCTCACCGGCGTGGCCGGGCTGGCGGCGGGTGCGTTGTCGATGGCCGCCGGCGAATATGTTTCGGTCAGCTCGCAGGCCGATGCCGAGCACGCGGATATCCGCATCGAGCGTGCGGCGCTGGATGCGCACCCGGAAGCGGAGCTGCACGAGCTCACCCAGATCTACATCCAGCGCGGGCTGGAGCCGGCGTTGGCGCGGCAGGTGGCCGAGCAGCTCACCGCGCACGACGATCTGGCCGCGCATCTGCGCGACGAGGTGGGCATCCACGACATGCAGCGCGCCCGCCCGGTGCAGGCGGCACTGGCGTCGGCCGCGTCGTTCACCGTGGGCGCGCTGCCACCGGTGCTGCTGGCCTGGTTGTGGCGCAGCGGCGGCCTGGCCATGGCGATCGTGGCCAGCACCACGGTGCTGCTGGCGGTGCTGGGCTACGTGGCCGAACGCGTGGCCGGCGGCGGCGGCCTGAAAGGCGCATGGCGGGTGTTGCTGTGGGGCAGCCTGGCGCAGGCGGCCACCGCCGTGATCGGCTGGGCGTTCGGGGTGTCGGTCGGTTGAGGCGGCGCTGCATTGCAGCGTCGCAGGTTTTGCGACGGCCGCTGGCTACACTAGGCGAATGACGATCGACACCCTGTTGTTGCTGCTGGTTCTGATGGCCGTCATCGGCCTACTGGTGCTGTTGCTGCTGCGCCGCCCGGAAGAGCGCATCGCCGCCTTGTTGCGTGAAGAACAGCGCAGCGGGCGCGACGAGTTGCGCGCGCAACTGGACAGTTTTGCCTTGCAGCAAGGCCAGCGCGTGGACGGCTTCGGCCAGCAGTTGCAGGCGGTGGCGGCGCGCACTGACGCCCGGCTGGACGAGCTCACCCAGAACACCGACAAGCGTCTGGACGAGTTGCGTGCGGCACTGAGCGAAGATGCCCGCAAGGCGCGGCAGGAAAACGCCGAGCAACAACAACGCCACGCCGACGGCCAAGGCGCACGCCTGCGCGAGCTCACCGAACGCAATGAAACCCGGCTGGTGGACTTGCGCAGCACGCTGGAGCAGCAACTCAAAGCCTTGCAAGCCGACAACGCCGCCAAGCTCGATGCCATGCGTGCCACCGTGGATGAAAAACTGCACGCCACGCTGGAAACCCGCCTCACCGAAAGTTTTGCCAATGTGCAAACCATGCTGATGCAGGTGCATCAGGGCTTGGGCGACATGAGCAAGTTGGCCACCGATGTCGGCGGCTTGCAGCGGTTGCTGACCAATGTGAAATCGCGCGGCATCTTCGGCGAAGTGCAGTTGGCCGGCTTGCTGGAGCAGGTGTTCACGCCGGAGCAATATGCCGCCAACGTGGCCACCGTGCCGGGTAGCAGCGAGCGGGTGGAATTTGCGGTGCGCTTCCCCGGCAGCAGCGATGCGGGCGTGGTGTGGCTGCCGATTGACGCCAAGTTTCCGCGTGAAGATTACGAGCGTTTGCTTGACGCGCAAGAGGCCGGCGAAGTGGATGCCGCCCGTGCGGCAGGGGATGCGCTGGAACGCCGCCTGCGCGACGAGGCCAAGCGCATCCGCAGCAAATACGTGGCGCCGCCGCACACCACCGAGTTCGCGGTGCTGTTCCTGCCCACCGAAGGCCTGTACGCCGAAGCCCTGCGCCGGCCCGGCCTGTTCGAAGCGCTGCAACGCGACCTGCGCATCACCCTGGCCGGCCCCACCACCTTGCTGGCCCTGTTGACCAGCCTGCAGATCGGTTTCCGCACCGTGGCCATCGAGCGCCGCTCCGCCGAGGTCTGGCGCATCCTCGAAAAAGCCAAGAGCGAATTCGGCAAGTTCGGCGACGTGCTGGACAAGGTCAAGGACAAGCTGGACCAGGCCAGCAAGCAGATCGAACAGACCGGCGTGCGCACCCGCGCCATCGAACGCAGCCTGCGTGACGTGGAGACGCTGCCGGGCGCAGCGGTACCGGCGCTGGACGCACCCGCCGCCTAGTTCGTGCGGCACCGGCGGCGGTTTTCGTCGCGCCATGCCCGCTTTCATCGCAAACCGCTTGCCCCCTGCCGCCACGCAGGCGAGGCTGGTGGCCGTCGCGCTTGCAGCGACGGGAACCACGGAGCACGACCATGAAGACCCTGACCACCCTGTTGCTGTTCTGCCTGCTGTGGGTGCTGTGCTGGCCGCTGGCGGTGCTGGCCCTGCTGTTGTGGCCACTGGTTTGGCTGGTGTCGCTGCCGCTGCGACTGGTCGGCATCACCCTCGAGGCGGTATTCGGTTTCCTGCGCGCCTTGCTGACCCTGCCGGCGCGGTTGCTGGGCGGAACCGCCACGGCGTCCTGAGGATGCCAGGGGTGTGCGCTACCATGCACGCCCCGCATCGCCACCGAACCGCCATGGCCGACGACATCCGCAACCAGATCACCCGCGCGCAGGCCGAAGGTGCCGTGCGCACGCTGTTGCAGTGGGCCGGTGACGACCCCGCCCGCGAGGGCCTGCGCGATACCCCCAAGCGGGTGGCGCAGGCGTTCGAGGAATGGTTCGGCGGCTACGCGCTGGACCCGGACGCCTACATGGCGCGCACCTTCGAGGAAGTGGGCGGCTACGACGAAATGGTGGTGCTGCGCGACATCGACTACGAAAGCCACTGCGAGCACCACATGGCCCCGATCATCGGCAAGGTGCACGTGGGCTACCTGCCGGCGGGCAAGGTGGTGGGCATCAGCAAGCTGGCGCGGGTGGTGGAGGCCTATGCCAAGCGCTTCCAGGTGCAGGAAAAGATGACCGCGCAGATTGCCGACTGCATCCAGCGCGCGTTGCAGCCGCGCGGTGTGGGCGTGGTGGTGGTGGGCGCGCACGAATGCATGACCACCCGTGGCGTGCACAAGCGCGGGGTGAGCATGGTGACCAGCAAGATGCTGGGCAGCTTCCGCGAGGATGCGCGCACCCGCAGCGAGTTCCTGAAACTGGTGGACATGCCCACCGGGCGCTGAGGTCATTGCGCGCATGATTTGCCCGGGCAATAATCCCCACCCGTGACCCAGAACCTGCCCGTGCTCACACCCTCCCTGCGTTGCACGGCGTTCGCCGGCGGCCACCGCATCGCCACCGGCGAGCTGCGGCATGTGGCGATGAAGGCCAAGCAGGCGTTCGACGCCCAGCCGCAGCGCCCGGTACGGGTGTTCGAAGATGCCGGCGGACGTGCGCTGGAACTGCCGCTGGAACTGCCTGCCGCCGACCTGCTGGCCTGGCTGTCGCAGCCACGCCCGGGTGGCGGCGGCAAGATCGCGCCCGCACCACGCAAGCCCGGGCGTCCCAAGCTGGGCGTGGTGGCGCGCGAGGTGACCCTGCTGCCGCGCCACTGGGACTGGCTGGCGGCGCAGCCGGGTGGTGCGTCGGTGGCGCTGCGCCGGCTGGTGGACGCCGCCCGCGCGGTCAGCGCCGGCGATGACCGCCGCCGCGCCGCACAGGAAGCGGCCTACCGCTTCATGCTGGTGATGGCCGGCGACGAGCCGGGTTTCGAGGAGGCCGCCCGCGCGCTGTTTGCCGGCGACTTCGGCGGCTTCGAGGAAAAGATCCTGCACTGGCCCGACGATGTGCGCGAACACGTGCTGCTGCTGGCCACGGATGCGTTTCTGGGCTGAGTCGCGACAGCGCGCACGGTTTTGCCGGCTTGGCATGGCTTTCGGCAGTGGGTTGGTGGCATGTGCAGTGGCTACGATCGCCACTTCCCTGACCTCCATGCCGGAGCCACCGATGAAGCGTCGCCTGCTGCCCCTCGCCCTGTCGTCCCTGTTGCTGGCTGCGACGGCCCACGCCCAGAGCGGTTCGCCCAACTACCCTGCACCGCAGGACGTGGCCTATCCGGGCACCCTCAAGCTCCAGGTGGACGCCACCAACCTCAACCAGCGCATCTTCCGGGTGAAGGAAACCATCCCGGTGCAGGCCGGCCCGCTGACCCTGCTGTATCCGATGTGGGTGCCCGGTGGGCATACGCCGCGCAATTCCATCGACAAGATCGCCGGCATCACCTTCAAGGCCAATGGCCGGACGCTGGACTGGAAGCGCGACACCCTCGACATCGCCGCCTTCCATCTCGACGTGCCCGCCGGCGTCACCGAGATCACCGCCGAGTTCGATTTCCTCACCCCCACCGGCAATGGCCAGGGCCGGGTGGTGATGACGCCGAACATGCTGAACCTGCAATTCCTCTCCGCCGTGCTGTACCCGGCCGGGCATTACATGCACCGGATCATGGTGGACCCGCAGGTCACGTATCCGGAAGGCTGGACCGCGTTCACCGCGCTGGACGAGGAAAGCCGCGACGGCAGCACCGTCAATTACAAGGACGTGCCGTTCGACATCCTGGTGGATTCGCCGGTGTACGCCGGTCGTTACGCGAAGAACATCGACCTCACCCCGAAAGGCAGCAGCGTGCCGGTGAAGCTGGGCGTGGTCGCCGATGAGGCCAAGTATCTGGAAGCCAAGCCGGAGCAGGTGAAGCTGCACCAGGCAATGGTGGAACAGGCAGTGAAACTGTACGGCGCGCAGCACTACAACCACTACCAGTTCCTGTTCTCGCTGTCCGACCAGATGGGCGGCAATGGCCTGGAGCACCAGCGGTCCAGCGAAAATGGCGTGGGGACCGGCTACTTCACCGAGTGGAACCCCAAGACCGGTTTCACCGACCTGCTGGCGCACGAATACACCCATAGCTGGAACGGCAAGTACCGGCGCGGCAAGGACCTGTGGGTACCCACCCTCAACACCCCCATGCAGGACAGTCTGTTGTGGGTGTACGAAGGCCAGACCCAGTACTGGGGCAATGTGCTGGCCGCGCGCAGCGGCATGCGCCCGCTGCAAGCCAGCATCGACGCACTGGCCTCGGTGGCGGCCACCTACGCCGACAACCGCCCGGGCCTGCAATGGCGCAACGTGCAGGACACCACCAACGACCCGATCATCGCCAGTCGCGCGCCGCGTGCGTATCGCAATTACCAGATGAGCGAGGACTACTACTCCGGCGGGCAGATGATCTGGCTGGAGGCCGACGCGCTGATCCGCAGCAAGACCGGCGGCAAGAAGTCGCTGGACGATTTCGCCAAGGGCTTCTTCGGTGTCCGCGATGGCGAATGGGAACAGCAGAACACCTACACCTTCGAAGACGTGGTGGGCGTGCTCAACGGCGTGTACCCGTACGACTGGGCGAGCTTCCTGCGTGAACGCCTGGACGGCAAGAAGGGGCTCACCGGCGGCATCGAGGCGGCCGGCTGGACGCTGGTCTACAAGGACAGCCCCAGCGACTTCGCCAAGTCCATGGGCCGCGCCTTCGGTGGCGGCGGCGCCGACCTCACCTACTCGCTGGGCCTGTCCGCCGGCAAGGACGGCACCCTCTCCGACGTGCGCTGGGGCGGCCCCGCCTTCAATGCCGGGCTTGGCACCGGCACCACCCTGGTCGCTGTCAACGGCCAGAGCTTCAGCGGCCCGTTGCTGGAAGACGCGGTGAAGGCGGCCAAGGGCGGCAAGGCCCCGATCGAGCTGCTGGTGAAGGAATTCGACCGCTACCGCACCGTCAAGATCGACTACCACGGCGGCCTGCGGTACCCGCACCTGGAACGCATCCCCGGCAAGCCGGACTACCTCACTCCGATCCTGACGGCGAGGAAGTAAGCCGCCTCACGGGTCGCGCGGTTGTCGCGCGCGACCCGCCTCAAACCACCGCCAGGTTGGCATACGCCAGCACCAGCCACTTGCTGCCCACCTCGTCGAAGTGGACCTGCACGCGGGCGTGGGCGCCGCTGCCTTCGACGTCGGTGACGCAGCCGGTGCCGAAGGTCGGGTGGCGGACATTGGCACCGAGGCGCAGCGGCGGGATATCCAGCGTGGCATGGCCGGGATTGCGCCGGAGCGGGGCGGTGAACGCGGTGGCAGGTTTGGGCTTGGGGCGGATCTGCCGCAGCAGCGGTTCCGGGATGTCGTTCAGGAACGGCGACGGCCGGCAATACGTGTCGCTGCCGTAGATGCGGCGCGTTTCGGCATGGCACAACACCAGTTGCTGGCGGGCGCGGGTGATGCCCACGTAGGCCAACCGGCGTTCTTCCGCCAGCCGCCCGGGTTCGTCCTTCGAGCGTGCGTTGGGAAACAGGCCGTCTTCCCAACCCACCAGGAACACCAGCGGGAATTCCAGGCCCTTGGCGCTGTGCAAGGTCATCAGTTGCACGCCGTCTTCATCGGCCTGCGCCTGCCCCTCGCCGGCCTCCAACGAGGCGTAGGCGAGGAAGGCCACCAGCTCCGGCATCGCCGCGGCATCGTCTTCGTCGCCACGCACGAAGCGGCTGGCCACGCTGACCAATTCGTCGAGGTTGTCGGTGCGTGAATCCAGTTGCCCTTGCGATTCCTTTTCGTAATGCGCGCGCAGGCCCGAGCGCAGCAGTGCGTGGTCGATCTTGTCCGCCAGCGGCAGTTCGGTGGAGTCGGCTGCCAGCGCATCGACCAGCGCGAGGAAGCCGGCCACCGCGTTGCGCGCGCGCGCGGCCAGCAGCGCGTGCCCGCACAGGCGCTGTGCCGCGCGCCAGAGGGATTCGCCGTGTTCGCGCGCGCTGCGCCGCAGTTCGTCCAGCGTGCGTTCGCCGATGCCGCGCGGCGGGGTGTTGACCGCGCGCTCGAAAGCGACGTCGTCGTCGCGATTGGCCAGCAGACGCAGGTAGGCCAGCGCATCCTTGATTTCGGCGCGTTCGAAGAAGCGCATGCCGCCGTACACGCGGAACGGCAGCTTGCGTTTCAGCAGTTCTTCTTCGAACGCCCGCGACTGCGCGTTGCTGCGATAGAGGATGGCGGCGTCGCCGTGGCTGCCGCCGTCGCGCACCCATTGCGCGATGCGGTCGGCCACATAGGCGGCCTCGTCGATTTCATTGAAGGCGGCATACAGGTCGATCGCCTCGCCTTCCCCCGCCTCGGTCCACAACTGCTTGCCGAGGCGGTCATCGTTGCGGGAGATCACCGCGTTGGCGGCACTCAGGATGTTGCCGCTGGAGCGGTAGTTCTGTTCCAGCCGGATGGTCTGCGCGCCGGCGAAGTCGCGCAGGAAACGCTGCACGTTCTCCACCTTCGCGCCGCGCCAGCCGTAGATGGCCTGGTCGTCGTCGCCGACCACGAAGACTTGCCCACTGTCGCCGGCCAGCAGGCGCACGAAACCGTACTGGATGGCGTTGGTGTCCTGGAACTCGTCCACCAGGATCTGGCCGAAGCGGTGGCGGTAGTGCGCCAGCAGCCCGGGGTTCTCGCGCAGCAGCTCGTGCGCGCGCAGCAGCAGTTCCGCGAAGTCCACCAGCCCGGCACGCTCGCAGCGCTCCTGATAGGCGGCGTAGGCGCGCAGCAGGACGTCGCTCCACGGATCCTGCGGGGTGGGCTGGATATGCTGCGGGCGGCGGCCCTCGTCCTTCTGCGCATTGATCCACCACGCGATCTGGCGCGGCGGGAACTGGCCATCGTCCAGCTCCAGTTGCTTGGCCACTTGCTTGATCAGCCGCAGTTGGTCGTCGGCATCCAGCACCTGGAAGCCTTCCGGCAGCTTCGCTTCCTGCCAGTGCAGGCGCAGCAGGCGATGGGCGATGCCGTGGAAGGTGCCGATCCATGCCCCGCGCCCGACTTTCACGATATCGCTGCCGCCCAGTTGTGCGGCGATGCGCCCGCGCATCTCGCCGGCGGCCTTGTTGGTGAAAGTGACGGCCAGGATGCCGTGCAACGGCACCCCGACCACCTCGTGCAGCCACGCGATGCGATGGGTCAGCACGCGGGTCTTGCCGGAGCCGGCACCGGCCAGCACCAGGTAATGGGCCGGGGGGGCGGACACGGCTTCGCGCTGGGCCGGGTTCAGCCCGTCGAGCAGGTGGGAAACATCCATGCCGGCATTTTACCGGCGTGGACCGCTCAGTGCCCCGCGTGCTCGCGCTTGCTGGCGCCGTAGGTCATCAGCTTGTCGGTCCAGGCGATGCCGATGGCGGACAGGATGAACACGCAGTGGATGATGGTTTGCCACATCACCCCGGTGGCGGTGACCTTGGTGCAGGTCTTGGCGATGCCGGCGGCCAGCGCGGTCACGGCGGCGGCATCGGTGCCGCCGCACAGTGGCAGCCCACCGATGGTGCCGGCCTCGATGAAGGTCTTGAGCAGGTGGATCGAGGAGATGCCGATGATCGCCATCGCCAGCTTCACCTTGAGCACGCTGGCGTTGACGTGGCTCAGCCACTCCGGCTGGTCGGGGTGGTTTTCCAGCTGCATGCGCGAGACGAAGGTCTCGTAGCCGCCCACGATCACCATCATCAGCAGGTTGGAGATCATCACCACGTCGATCAGGCCCAGCACCAGCAGCATGATGTCCTGCTCGCTCAGGCTGACCGCGCCGTGGATCAGGTGCCACAGCTCCTTCAGGAACAGGATCACGTAGACGCCCTGCGCCGCGATCAGCCCCAGGTACAGCGGCAGCTGCAGCCAGCGCGAGGAAAAGATCAGGGCGGGCAGCGGCGAGAGCTTGCGGTTGGGGTTGACGGTCATGCGTGTCGGAGCTGCGATGGGCATTGCATTGCAACGTCCACCGGGGGGTGCCGTCAACCCGTTGCGAAATCGTTTTCAATGCCCCAGTGCCTTGTGCATCGCTGCATGCTGCTGTTGTACTGCGGGCGGGGAGCACGCACGGGCCAGAGTTTCCCCGGCCGGTGCACACACTAGCAGCGGGGATCTCATGCGCCACCAGCCAACCCGATGGGCGCAATTCGGCGTCCTGATCACGGTGTTCTTCTTCTGGGGCTTCGTGGCCGCCAGCAACGACATCCTGATCCCCGTGTTCAAGAAGGCCTTCGACCTCAGCCAGGCGCAGAGCCAGCTGGTGGCGGTGGCGTTCTACGTGGCGTACACCGTGGGCTCGCTGATCTATTTCGGCATCTCCAAGGCCATCGGCCAGGACGTGTTGAACCGGATCGGCTACAAGAACGGCATCTGCGCGGGGCTGCTGATCTCGGCACTGGGCACCTTGCTGTTCTACCCGGCGGCCAACAGCAGCTCGTTCGCATTGATGCTGTCGGGCCTGTTCATCGTCGGGCTGGGATTTGCCTTGCAGCAGATCGCCGCCAATCCGCTGGCGATCGTGATGGGCAACCCGGCCACCGGCGCGCAGCGCCTGACGTTGGCCGGCGGGGTCAACAACTTCGGCACCACCATCGGCCCGCTGCTGGTGAGTTTCGCCATCTTCGGCAGCGTGTCCGCAGGCCACGCCGACGCCAGCATCGAGAGCGTGAAGATTCCCTATCTGGTGCTGGGCCTGGCCTTCGCGCTGGTGGCGGTGTTCATCAAGTTCTCGTCGGTGCCCAACCACATCGACCTGGACGCGCTGGCCAACGACGAGGCGCCGGACGTCGGCAAGCGGGTGCACCTGCGTTCCGCCTTCGCCTACCCGCAGCTGGTGCTGGGAATGCTGGCGATCTTCGTGTACGTGGGGGTGGAAGTCTCCAGCATCAGCAACCTTCCGGCGTATCTGCATGAAGGGCTGGGCATCGAAACCCAGCACTTGGCGCCGTATGTGTCGCTGTACTGGGCCAGCCTGATGATCGGTCGTTGGACCGGCGCGGCCGGTGCGTTCGATGTCGGCGCGGGGATGAAGAAGCTGCTGATGCTGGTGCTGCCATTCCTTGCCTTCGGCGTGTATCTGGCGGTGAACGCGATCGCGCGACATGACGTGTCGCAGTTCTACGGCTACGCCTTCGTCATCGTGCTGATGATCGCCGCCACCTGGCTCAGCCGCGGCAACCCGGCACGGATGCTGCTGTACTTCGCGCTGTGCGGCATCGTCGCCCTGCTGATCGGCATGGCCACCACCGGCAAGGCCAGCATCGTCGCCTTCATCAGCGTGGGCCTGTTCTGCAGCACGATGTGGCCGTGCATCTTCGCGCTGGCGATCACCGGGCTGGGTCGCCACACCAACCAGGGCAGCAGCCTGCTGATCATGATGATCATGGGCGGCGGCCTGGTCAGCTGGGCGCAGGGCGCGCTGGCCGACACAGTGGGCGTGCACGCCAGTTTCTGGGTGGGTGTGGCCTGTTTCGCCTATCTGGCGTTCTATGCGCTGCGCGCCAGTGCCCTGCTGCGCCGGCAGGGCATCGACCTGGATCGGTTGGCCGCCGAGCGCGGGCACTGACGCGCAACGCCGCGTTGCCGCCATCGCAACGGTGGCGGCGATAGAGTGGCGCTTCCCCACCGTGGAGCGACCCGCCATGATCGACCTGTACTACTGGCCCACCCCGAACGGCCACAAGATCACCCTGCTGCTGGAAGAAACCGGGCTGCCCTATGCCCTCCATCCGGTGGACATCGGCAAGGGTGCGCAGTTCGAGCCTGCCTTCCTGGCGATCTCCCCGAACAACAAGATGCCTGCGATCGTCGACCATGCTCCTGCGGACGGTGGTGAGCCGATCAGCGTGTTCGAATCCGGCGCGATCCTGCGCTACCTGTCCGACAAGGCCGGGCGTTTCACCGGCGTGGCCGCCGGCGCCGACGCGCGTCCGGCCACCCAGCGTGCCTATGCGCTGGCGCGGCAGGTGAACCCGAACGCGGGCAAGCCGCTGTCGGACGAGGAGAAGCAGGTGCTGTTCGGGCAGAGCCTGCCCCGGACCTGATCCGGGGGCCCGCGCTGACCCCGGACACGACGACGGCGCCCGTGGGCGCCGTCGTGCTGTGCGGTTACGGCAACGCCGTCAGTATTGCGGCTTCACCTCGAACTCCTTCGGTGGCTCCGCGCCGAGGAGGTTCTTCACGAAGTAGTCCCAGCGGCGGCGCATCACGTAGTAACTGTCCATGCCGAAGCCGTGATGGGCGTGCGGCAGCAACAGCAGGTCGAAGTCCTTGTTCGCTTTCATCAGCGCATCGACCACCTGCAGGGTGGATTGCGGCGGCACGTTGTCGTCCATCAGGCCGTGCAGAAGGAAGAGTTTGCCCTTGAGGTTCTTCGCCAGCGAGGCGTTGTCCTGGCCGGTGTAGTTGGTGCTGCCGTCGGCCTTCTGTTCGAGGAGGCCGTGGTAACGCTCGGCCCAGTCATCCTCGTAGGTCAGGTTGTCGTGGTTGCCCGACTCGGCGATGCCGACCTTGTACACGTCCGGGTAGCGGAACATCGCCGCCGCGGTGGCGTTGCCGCCGCCGGAATGGCCCCAGATGCCCGCGCGCGCCGTGTCGATCCACGGATGGCGCTGGCCCAGCTGCTTGAGCGCCGCCACCTGGTCGGGCAAGGTGTTGTCGGCCATGTTGCCGTACCACGCGTCCTGGAACGCCTTGCTGCGCAGCGGAGTGCCCATGCCATCCACGGCGATCACCACGAACCCCAGCTCCGCCAGCGCCTGGTGGTCGCCGTGCGCGGGCATGAAGCTGCGGCTGCGCACGGAGCCCACCTGCGGGCCGGGGTAGATGTAGGTGACGATCGGGTACTTCTTCTTCGGATCGAAGTTCGACGGCTTGAACAGCTGGCCGTAGAGGTCGGTCTTGCCGTCGCGCGCCTTCACCGTGAACGACTCCGGCGCGACCCAGCCGGCAGCCTTCAGCCGGGTCAGGTCGGCGCGGGCCAATTCGGCGAGCGATTGGCCGTTGCCGTCGCGCACCACGGCCACCGGCGCAGTGGAGATCGTGGAGTGGATGTCGAGGAAATACTTGCCGTCCGCCGACGCGGTGATCGCGTGGTTGGCATCCTCCGGCGTCAGCAGCTGGACCTCGCCGCCGTCCAGGCCGAGCTTGTAGTAGTGCACGAAGTACGGATCGCGGCCCGCCTCGCGGCCGACGCCGGTCACCCACAGGGTGCGGCCGGCGCGGTCCAGGTGCTGGATCGCGGTGACGTTCCACGCGCCGTGGGTGAGCTGGCGCTTTTCCTTGCCGGTGGCGAGGTCGTGCAGGTACAGGTGGCCCCAGTCGGACTTCTGGCTGAACCACAGGAACTCGTTGCTCTCCGGCAGGTAGCGCCAGTTGACGGCGCCCAGGGCCGGCGCGCTCTGGTACTGGGTGGCGACGGTCTCGGTGTAGACGTCGCGCACCTTGCCGGTGGCGGCATCGGCCACGCGCAGGGTGGCGGACTTGTGGCCGCGGTCGGTGCTGACGAAGGCCAGCGTCCTGCCGTCCTGCGCCCACTGCACGTCTTCCCAGCCGTCGTCGCAGGCGATGTCGTCGCTGCAGGTGGAGCGGTGCTGGTCGGCCGGCATCTGCAGGCGGACGGTCTTCGGCGTGGCGCCGGACAGGTCGATCACGACGCGCTCGATCAGCGTCACGTCCTTGTCGCCCGCGAACGGGTACTTCCACTGTTCGACCTTGGGCGCGCCGACGTTGGTGCCGACCAGGGTCATGGTGCTGGTCTTGCGCTGGTCCTGCTGGAAGGTGGCGATCTTCCTGCCGTCCGGCGACCACACCACGATGGCGTTGTCGGTGTGCTTCCAGCCGGCGTTGTCGGTGGCGTAACCGTAGTCGGGCTGGCCGTCGAACGTCAGCTGGGTTTCCTTGCCGGTGGCGACGTCGCGCACCCACAGGTTCCAGCCGCGGATGAAGGCCTCGCGGGTGCGGTCGGGCGACGGCGCGCCGGGCTCGTCGCCCGACTTGGCCCGGTGGGCCGCGCCGCAGCCCTTGTCGGTGCAATGGAACACGCCAGCCATGCCGGTCAGGGTCAGGCTGCCGTCGGCGTTGCGCGTGACCTGCAACGGCGGCAGCTTGTCCGCCAGCACCGGCCGCCCCTTGCCGCCGGCGGCCAGGTTCATCGCATCGGCCAGCGCCTGCGCGTTGAACGCGGCGCTGGTCTTGCCGGTGCCGGGGTCGAACCGCAGCACCTGTGCCTTGCCGTTGCTGCTGTCGCGATAGACCAGCGTGCCGTCGTCCAGCCATGCCGGTGCGGTCACCATGTGATCCACCAGCGGCGCGGTACGGTCGCCCAGCATCTGCACCGCGCGCGCATAGTCGGCGGCGGTGACCGTCGGCGCCTGTGCCGTCGCCACGCCCGCGCCGCCCATCAGCAGTGCCCCCAGCAGCCAGGCTGCACCTGAATGTCCTGCCATCGCATTCCCAACCCAGTGTTCGCGCCGATGCGCACCGGCAGGCATCCTAGCGCGGAGGCTTGGTCCCTGCCCGTGCCGATGGTGGGGGCCGGCATCGCCCGCGCGGTATCATGGCGGTTCGATGTCGCCGCTTTCCGCCCCAGCCTTGCAGCCTGCCGCCGCGTTGCGCGTCGAGTACCTCGATGCGTCGCCCGTGGACGTGCTGGGTGCCGCCGGCACGCTGGCGGTGTTCGGTTTCGGCGACACCCCGCGCACGATGCCCGACCCGCGCTACTTGCACGTGGCGCTGCCGGCCGTGGGCAGCGCGCCGCTGGAGTGCTGGCAGGTGGATGCCGAGGTGGCCCATGGCCGCGCCGGCGACATCGTCTGGAGCACCGGTGGCGGCCTGCAATTCGGTGCGCTGGAAGTGGAAGACGATGGCGACATCGCCGCCGTGGCGGCCCGCGCCTACGCGCGCCTGCAGGCATGGCTGGCCGGCAGCGACCATCCGCACCCACTGCGGATCTGGAATTATCTGGATGCCATCACCGCAGGGGACGGCGATGCCGAGCGCTACCGCCGCTTTTGCGTGGGCCGTGCGCGCGGCATCGGGCGTGCGCTGGCACCGGGCGAATTGCCCGCGGCCACTGCCATCGGCCATCCGCACCGCACCGGCCGCTTCCAGCTGTACTGGCTGGCTGCACAGGCTGCCGGCACGCCGCTGGAGAACCCGCGCCAGGTGCAGGCCTGGCGCTACCCGCGCCAATACGGCCCGCAGCCGCCCGGCTTCGCCCGCGCCCTGCTGCCAGCCTCCAGCGCGATGCCGTTGCTGGTCTCCGGCACCGCCGCCGTGGTCGGCCACGCTTCGCAGCATGGCGATTCGCTGGACGCGCAGCTGGATGAAATCCTCGCCAATCTGCACAGCCTGCTTGCCGCCGCCCGTGTGCTGCGTCCCGCGCTGGCCGCGCAGCCCGGGCCGGCCAGCCGGCTGAAAGTCTACGTGCGCGATGCCGACGCACTGCCGCAGATGCAGGCGCTGCTGGCCGCGCGCCTGCCGGGCGTGCCGCACATCGTGCTGCACGGCCACGTCTGCCGCCGCGAACTGCTGGTGGAGATCGACGGCTGCCACCTGTGATGCGGGCGTAAAATGCCGGCATGAACACCACCCGCCAGCAGTTCCTCGTGCGCCCCCGGCGCATGCGCCATGACGACTTCTCGCGCCGGCTGATGCGCGAGCACGTGCTCACCACCAACGACCTGATCTACCCGGTCTTCGTCCATGAAGAGCAAGGCCGCGCGCCGGTCGGCTCGATGCCGGGCGTGGAGCGGCTGTCGATCGACGAACTGCTGCGGGTGGGCGAGCAGGCGCTGGAACTCGGCGTGCCGGTGCTGGACCTGTTCGGCGTGCCGAACCCGGACGCCAAGACCGCCGACGGCCGCATCGCCTGGGACGAGAACGGCATCGTCCCGCGCGCCATCCGCGCATTGAAAGCACGCTTCCCCGAACTCGGCGTGATGAGCGACCAGGCGCTGGACCCGTACACCACGCATGGCCAGGACGGGCTGATCGACGAGACCGGCTACATCCTCAACGACGAGACCATCGAGGCGCTGGTGAAGCAGTCGCTGGTGCACGCCGCCGCCGGCGTCGACGTGCTGTCGCCGTCCGACATGATGGACGGCCGCATCGGCGTGATCCGCGACGCGCTGGAAGCCAACGGCTTCATCCACACCCGCATCATGGCCTACAGTGCCAAGTACGCCAGCGCCTTCTACGGCCCGTTCCGCAGTGCGGTGGGCAGCGCCGGCAACCTCGGCAAGGGCAACAAGTACACCTACCAGATGGACCCGGCCAACGCCGACGAGGCGCTGCACGAAGTCGGCCTCGACCTCGCCGAAGGCGCCGACATGGTGATGGTCAAGCCGGGCCTGCCGTATCTGGACGTGCTGTACCGGGTGAAGCAGCACTTCAAGCGCCCGACCTACGCCTACCAGGTCAGCGGCGAGTACGCGATGATCAAGGCCGCCGCGGCCAACGGCTGGATCGACGAGAAAATGGTGGCGATGGAAGCGCTGACCGCGTTCAAGCGCGCCGGGGCCGATGGCGTGTTGACCTATTTCGCACTGGATGCGGCAAGATGGTTGCGGAGTTGATGCCTTGGTTCGGAGGGAGTGACACATGCCGCACTACGCCGTCTTTGGTTCCCCCATCGCCCACTCGCAATCCCCGCGCATCCATGCCGCGTTCGCCCGGCAAACCGGCATCGCCATGGACTACGTGGCGATCGAGGCCGACCACGCCCGCTTTGCGGAAAAGCTCGCCGCCAGTGGCGTGGCCGGAGCCAATGTCACCCTGCCGCTGAAGGAAGACGCCTTTGCCCTGTGCGCCGGCAACGTCAGCGCGCGTGCGCGGCGGGCCGGTGCGGTGAACACGCTGCTGCGCGAGGGCGCGGGCTGGCGTGGCGACAACACCGATGGGCTGGGGCTGGTGCGCGACCTCACCGAACGCCACGGGCTGGACCTGCGCGAGCGCCGGGTGCTGCTGCTGGGTGCCGGCGGTGCCGCACGCGGCGTGGCCCCCGCACTGCTGGATGCCGGTATCCACTCGCTGTATGTGATCAACCGCAGCCCCGAACGCGCCGACGCGCTGGTGGACGCGCTGGGCGAACCCGGCCGCGCCCACGCGCGCGGGTGGGATGCGCTGCCGGCGTTGGGCGAGTTTGATTTGTTGATCAATGCCACCTCGGCCAGCCGTGGCGGCAGCCTGCCGCCGCTGCCGATGGCCCTGGCCGGCCCGCGCAGCGTGGCCGTGGATTTGAGTTACGGCGAAGCGGCCGTGCCCTTCCTCGCCTGGGCCCGCGCCGCCGGCTGCAGCCACGTGGTGGATGGCCTGGGCATGCTGGTGGAACAAGCCGCCGAAAGCTTCCTGCTCTGGCACGGCGTGCGCCCGGACACCGAACCGGTCTACGCCGCCCTCAGCCAGCGCGCCGATGCGCTGGTGACGGCGGATTGAGCAAGCGGCTGCGGCCTGTGTCCGTATCACGTCAGCAGCCGTCCCCGCGCCCCGTCCCGTTGCCGGCAGTACGACGGCTCACAACACGCCGGCGCGCTTGATCGCCAGATAACGCTCCACCAATGCGCCGGGAAGTTGCGCGCAGGTGACATCGAGGACGTCCACGCGTTGCGCGCGCAGCGCTTCATGGGCGATGGCGCGTTGTTGCAGGTAGCTGGCCGCCGCCGCCGCGCGCACCGCGCCGCGCAAGTCGCGCACCGGGTCTTCCAGTACCGCATCCAGGATCTGTTCGCGCAGGCTGGCCACCACCACGTGGTGGCGTTGCTGGAGCATGCGCACCGCCGGCAACAGGTCATCGGCGTCCTCGTCGCGCAGGTTGGTGACCAGCATCACCAGGCTGCGGCGGCGCTGGCGCAGGGACAGGTCGGTGGCGGCGGCCAGGTAGTCGGTGGCCAGCGGTTGCGGTTGCAGGTCATAGGTCTGGCGCAACAGGACGTCGATGGCACCGGCACCGCGCTGCGGCGGCACCCAGCGCTGCGCGCCGCCGCTGGCCAGCAGGCCCACCGCGTCACCCTGCCGCAAGGCCAGCCACGCCACCACCAACGCGGCATCCAGCGCCTGGTCGAAATGCGACAACGTGCCATCGCGCGCCAGCATGCGCTGGCCGGTATCCACCAGCAGCACCAGGTGCTGGTTGCGCTCGTCCTGGTATTCGCGCGAGATCAGCCGGCGCATGCGCGCGGTGGCTTTCCAGTCCACCCGGCGCAGGCTGTCGCCGACCCGGTAGTCGCGCATCTGGTGGAAGTCGGTGCCTTCGCCGCGCCGCCTGCGCACGTGCGCACCGATCGCGCGCGAGGCCTGCTCCGACCCCAGCAGGGCGAACTTGGCCAGCGGTGCGAAGTTGGGGAACACGCGCACCGCCTGCGGCGTGCCCAGCACCACCGTGCGCCGCCACAGGCGCCAGGGCGCATGCAGGCGCAGGTGGATGCCGGCAAACTCCGCATCGCCGCGCTCCAACGGGCGCAGCGTGTAGTCGATGCGGGTTTCGCTGTGCGGAGCCAGCGACAGCGTGCGCGGCAGGCCGTCGGCCTGCCAGCCGACGGGGTGCAGGTCGTGCACGTCGACCCGCAGCGTCGCCGCGCCGTTGTCCAGCAGCAGCGCGATGTCGCGCGCCACGCCCACCGGCAGAGCGTCCGGCATCCGCCGCGCTGCATCCGGCAGCGGCAGGCGGCGCAGGCGCAGCGCGTCCACGGCCGCCACCAGTGCCAGCAGCCCGCCGGCCCAGGCCCAACCGCGTGCCGGCAGCAGGTCGGCGCTGGCCAGCAGCCCCAGTGCCGCCCAGCCCAGCAATGCCACCACCAGCGGCAGGGCGGGCCTCACTGGCGCGGAGCCTCCACCTTGGCCAGCAGCGCGCGCAGGGTGTCGTCGGCGGACTGGCCTTCGATGTGCAGTTCCGGTGCCAGCGTGATGCGATGGCGCAACGCCGGCAGCGCGATGTCGCGCAGGTCGTCGGGGGTGACGAAATCGCGCCCGGCCAGCACCGCCTGCGCGCGCGCCGCGCGCACCAGCGCGATGCTGCCGCGCGGACCGGCCCCCAGCGCGATGCCCGGCCATTTGCGGGTGGCGCTGGCGATGCGCACCGCGTAATCCAGCACTGCCGGGTCCACCCGGACCAGGGCCGTGCCCCATTGCATCGCGCGCACGTCGTCGCGGTTGGCCACGCAGCCCACTCGCGCGAGGTCGAAATCGGCGGCCATGCGGCCATCGCACACCGCTTCCACCATGCGCTTTTCATCCTCCAGCGCGGGATAACCGATCAACACCTTCAGCAGGAAGCGGTCCAGCTGTGCTTCCGGCAGCGGATAGGTGCCCTCCAGCTCCAGCGGGTTCTGCGTGGCCAGGCACAGGAAGGGCGGCGGCAGCGGGTAGCTGTGGCCTTCGATGGTCACCTGCTGCTCCTGCATCGCCTCCAGCAGGGCCGATTGGGTCTTGGCCGGCGCGCGGTTGATCTCGTCGGCCAGCAGCAGGTTGGTGAACACCGGGCCCTTGCGCACCTCGAAGCGTTCGCTGCGCGGGTCGAACACGGCATGCCCGCTGATGTCGCTGGGCATCAGGTCGGGGGTGAACTGCACGCGCGCGTAGCGGCAGTCCAGGGCCTGCGACAGCGCCCGCACCAGCAAGGTCTTGCCGAGCCCCGGCACGCCTTCCAGCAGCACATGGCCGCCGGCCAGCAACGCCACCAGCACTTGCTCCAGCACGTCCGGCTGGCCGATGAAGGCCTTGCCGACCTCGTCGCGCAGGGCCGCCGCGCGCGCGCCGAGGGCATCGCCCAGCAGCGGTTGGACGGGGGGCAGGGTGTCGGTGGTCATAGGCGGTTCCTCAGGTCGATCAAGCGGGAGATGCGCTGGCGGAATTCGGCCAGGTGCAAGGGCGGGCGGCTGTCGAGGGTGGCGCGCAGCGCGGCGGCCGCCAGCCCGGTGCGGCGGGCCAGCAATTGCGCACGGGTGTCGCCGTCCAGCGCCGCAGCCAGCGGGTCGCGGCGCCGCAGCCGCGCCAGCACCGCATCGCGCAGGGCACCATGCAGCCGCCCCAACTGGCCATGGCGCAGCAGCAGTTGCCCACTGGCTTCCACGTGTTCCATCAGGGCGCGGCGCGGCAGTTGCGGCGACGGCAGCCATGGCCCGAAGCGCTGGGCACGCAGCCACAACCACGCCAGCAACGCCAATGCCGCCGGCAGCAGCGCCATCCAGCCGCGTGCCAGCAACCAGCGCCACAGCGGCGGCATGTGGGCCGCATACACCAGATGCACGGTGCCATGGCCCCAGCCGGGTGCCAGCAGCTGGCGCACGAACACGGCATGGGTGCGTTCACGCAGCGCGGTGTTGCGCAGCATCGCCATGTCGGCCAGCAGGTCCACCGTGCCGCTGCCGTGGGCGAAACGGGCATACACGTAGCCGTTGCTGGCCGTGCGCCAGGCCGCCAGTGGCTGTGCATCGTCGCGCAGCAGGAACCGCGGGCCGTCGCAGAATTCCTTGTGCAGCGACTGTCCCGGCACTTGCAGGTGCACGCACTCGTGCCACAGCAGGCGCGGCTGCACGGGCAGGTAGGCGGCCAGTACCGCGTTGTCGTTGCGCTTGTCCTTGCCCGGCGATCCCCACGCCGGCATGCGCAGGACCAGGTGCCCGCCGTCCTTGGCGAACGCGAACAGGCGGTCGCGTTCCTGCGGGCTCAGCGTGCGCGGGTCGCTGTACACCACCACGGTGTCGTGGCGCGCCAGCGGCACCGTATCCAGTTGCAGATGCTGCCGCGATTGTGCGTGCAGGCCCTCGGCCTGCAACACCAGCCGCAGTGCGTACAGGGGGTTGTAGGCGGCCTCGCCGGCGGGCGGCAGGGTTTCCACCGACACCACCCGCTGGTACCGGGTGAAGAACCACGCCAGCAGCGCGCCCAGCAGCAATGCCGCCGCGCCCCACGTCACCGCCTGCCGGGCGCGGCTCATGCCGGCCACCCGAAACGCGTACCCAGCCGTTGCAACAGGGCTTCGAACTCCTCGGTCGCCGGCAGTCGCCCGGCATACGCCGCGTATTGCCAGGCCCGCACCATCTGCGTGAACGCGTTGCGGTCCGCATCCTCGCGCAGTGCGCGTGCCGCGCGCAGGCATTCCGCTTCGGTGGCACCAGGCACCAGCACCACGCCGGTGCGCGCGACCATCGCTTCCACGCTGGCGCGATACAGCAAGGCCAGTGCACGCCGCTGCCGGCCCTGCGCCCACAGCGCGCGCAGGCTGTCCGCCAGTTGCGCGGGCAGGGGGGCGGCGTCGGCGTGCGCCTGCACCTGGATCGGAGCGTCCTGCGGCGCCGGCCCGCGCGGGCCACGGCGCAGCCACGGCAACCATTGCTTGCGGGTGCGCACCAGCACCACCGCCAGCACCACCACCAGCCCCCACAGGCCGTATTCGCCCACCCATCCCACCACCGTGGCCAGGGTGTTCAGCAGCGGATTGTCGAAGCGGCGCTCCGCTGTCGGGGTGGCGGGCTTGTGCCGCGGTACCCAGCGCACGACCTTGCGGGTCGGCGACAGCAGCGGATCCTGCCAGGCACGTTTGACGGCGGCGTCCAGCCGCGGGTCATCGACCACCTGCGGGAACACGTCCTGCAGGCAGTCCGGCAGCGGCTGGTCGGCCTGCCGTGCGCTGGGCGGGTGGTTGCCTTCGCAGGGATTGGTCGCCACCGGCTGGCCGGTGGTGGCCTGCGCCAGTCCCGGCAGGCCCAACGCCAGCACGCCCATGCAGGCCAGCGAGCCCAGCGCGCGGATGGCACGCGCGCGCAGGCGGCGGAACGCGATTTCCACGTCCCAGGCCTCGATCCGGGTGCGGCGGTCCAGATACAGGCCGAAGCCGGCCCCCACGTAGAACGGTTCGATCACGCTGCTGGCCAGCCACAGCAGCGCATTGCCCAGCACTTGCACCCATGCCGGCGGGTGCTCGGCCAACAAGGCCCACGCCGCGCGCATGGTTTCACTCATCAATTCCACCGGCACGAACAACATGCCCAGTGCGTAGGCCGACACCAGCAGCACCAGTTCGAAATGCGCGCTCACCAGGGTCAGCAGCACCGCCGTGCCGCGCATGCCGCTGCCCACCACCGCGCGTCGCTGCGCCGGGTGCGGCCCGCCTTCCAGCAGGTCGATGGGCAGGTACAGGGCTCGCGCCGGCCCCAGCCGTCGCCATGTCAGGTATCCCAGCATCGGCTTCCAGCCCCAGCGCGCTTGTGCCGCCAGCGTCTGCCGCACGTCGGGTGCTGCGCCGAACACCGCACGCGACAACACGAACAGCGGGATGCGGTCGAACACCGGCTTCAGCCACCACAGCAGCAGCGCGCCCAGCCAGAGCTGGCCCAGTGCCCAGCCCAGCAGGTTGCAGGCGACGAACGCCGGCAGCGTGCACCACAGCCACGGCCACCAGATCGCGCGGGCATGCCGGCGCACCAGCGCCTGCCCCAGTTCGGCCGCTTCCCATTGCGGGCGCGGACGCAGCTCCACCTGCAAGTGCTCAAGCTGCATCGCGGTCCCTCCCGCCCGCCAGCAGCCACGCCGCCACCAGGGCCCACAGCACCGCGCCCACGCCGTACTTGGCCGCCGCCGGGATCCATCCGATCGACGACCAGAACGCCTCGACGAAGGCCGCCACCAACAGCATGCACAGCACGCCCAGTGCCAGTTGCGCACCGCGCTTGCCGGCCACCATCAGCGCATCCACCCGCCGTTGCCGGCCCGGTGCCAGCAGCGCCAGGCTCAGGCGCAACCCGGCACCGCCGGCGATGACGATCGCGGTGAGTTCGAAAGCCGAATGTGCCGGCACGAAGCGCCAGAAAGGCTCGCCCAGTCCCACCGCTTGCAGGTGCCCGGCCACCATGCCCACCATCACGCCGTTGAAGGCCACCACCAGCACCGGGCCGACCCCCGCCAGCAGGCCGCTGGCATAGGTGCGCAGGCCGATGCTGATGTTGTTGAAGACGTAGAAACCGAACATCTGCAAATCGCCGCCGGAATCGCGGCCGAGTTTCTGCGCCGCCTTGGCGTACATCGCCTCCAGGTCGGCGATCTGTTCGGGCGTCATCAGCGTGTTGATCAACTCCGGATGCGATTGCAGCGCCACGAAGCTGGCCACCAGCGGCACCACGAACAGCAGTGCGGCGGCGGTCATCACGCCGGCCTCGGCCCGCACCAGCCGCGGGAAATCCGCCAGCAGGAACTCCACCGCGCGCCACCAGCGCGGCCGCGGTGGCCGGTACAGCACGTCGTGTCCGCGTTGCACCAGCACTTGCAGGCGCGCCTGCAACTGCGGGCTGTAACCACGCCGCCGTGCCAGACCCGATTGCCGCGCCAGCCGCCGGTACGCCGCCGGCACGTCGGCATCGGCCAGCCCACGCCAATGGGGGTCGTGACGGGCACGCCGCGGGCGCGTGGCGCGCACATCCAGCCACTGCTCGAACGCGGCCCATTCCTGGCGATGGCGGGCGATGAAATGTTCCTGCCGCATCGCGTCCCTCAGTGCCCGCCCAGCAACCAGCGCGCCACCCCGAACAGGCGTCG
This sequence comes from Thermomonas sp., assembly GCF_041905325.1. Classification (GTDB taxonomy): domain Bacteria; phylum Pseudomonadota; class Gammaproteobacteria; order Xanthomonadales; family Xanthomonadaceae; genus Thermomonas. The sequence goes on from NZ_JAYRLK010000003.1 coordinate 197,714, forward strand.
CACCCCGTCCGCGCCGGCAGCCCCGGTCACCGGCGCCACGATGTCGGCCAATTCCTGCTGGCGTGCCGGGGTCAAGCGCGGCGCGCGCTCGGCGAAGGCCACCACTGCCACCTGCTCCTGCGGCCGCAGCGGCAGGGCGGTGGGCAGCGCCTCGCCTGCACCGGCCTCCGGCAGCGGCACCTGTGCCTGCACGTGCACCACCAGGGTGCCGGCCACCAGATCCCCCAGCCGGCGTCCCCAAGGGTCCAGCAGCCCGCACACCAGCCCGGCACCGTAGCCGAACGGCAGCATGTCCACCGTGCGCAGCAGGTTGCGCACCACCGCCGCCAGCCAGCCCACCGGCGCGCCATCGCTGGACACCACCCGCAAATCCAGCGCGCGCTTGCCCGGCGTCTGCCCGTTGAACAGGCCTTCGCACAGGATCGGGTAGCCCCACACCAACACGAACAGGAGCACCAGGTAGATGCCCAGCCCGGCCTTGCCCAGCAGGCTCAACACCGTCGAGCACGCGGTGAGGATGCCCAACCGGATGCCCAGGTCGATCGCCCATGCCAGCGCGCGCGGCAGCGGCCCCGCCGCCGGCAGGCGCAGCGCCACGCCCTCGGGGGTGTGGACTTCGCGAACGGTATCCAGCATCAAGCGTTGATGACGATGGTGTCCGCGATCAGGTCATGCACGCAGCGTTTTTCTTCGCCGAAGATGAACAGCGGATCGGCCAGCGCGAACAGGACGCCGATGAACGGGATGTTGCCCGCCAGTCCCGGCACGAACATGCGCAGCCAGAAGATCCGCCCCAACCCGGCGCGGCTGCCGTCCTTGCGCACGATCTTGATCTTCATCAGCTTCTTGCCGAAGGTCTGGCCATTGCGGTGCAGCAGCACCAGTTGGTAGATCACGTAACCCAGCAGGGCCAGGGCCGCGATCCCGATCACCGTGCCTCCCAGCACGTTGAAGCCGCTCCCCTTGGTAAAGCCGTCGCCCAGGACCAGGATCGGAATGCACACGATCATCAGCACCATCGGTGGCACGCCATCCAGCAGCACTGCGGCCAGCCGCGCGCCGCGGCCGGCCTTTTCCTGCGTGTCACCGGGCGGCAATTCCGCCACCCCGGCCTGCGGTGCGGCGTACGGGTTGGCGGATACGTTGTGCGCGTCCGCACTGTTGTATGGATCCATGGTTTCCCCTTGTTGAATTGAAAAATCCCCGCGCCACTGTAACCGTTGCCGACTCCCTTGGGGAGCCGCAGGAATAGCGTGCCGCACCCCACGCATGCACTCCCGTGTCTGCGGGAGTGCCCCTCGCTCACGGAGCCATGCGCAGGTATTCGTCCTTCAGGCGCACGTAATGGCCGGCGCTGTAGTACAGCGCCTCGATCTCGGCATCGGACAGCAGCCGCGCCTTTTTCGCCGGGTTGCCCAGCCACAGCTCGCCCTCGCCGACCACCTTGCCCGGCGGCACCAGCGCACCGGCGCCGATGAAGGCGTGCGTCCGCACCAGCGCGCCATCCAGCACGATCGCACCCATGCCCACCAGCACCGCATCCTCGATCGTGCAGGCATGGATGACGGCCTTGTGGCCGATGGTGACGTCGCTGCCGATGCGGGTGGCGAAGCCGCCCAGCTTCGCGTGCGGGCCGTCGTGGCTGACGTGGATGACGCTGCCGTCCTGCACGTTGGTGCGGTCGCCGATGCGGACGAAATTGACGTCGCCGCGTACCACCGTGTACGGCCAGATCGATACGTCCTCGCCCAGCACCACGTCGCCGATCACGCTGGCCCGGGGGTCGATGTAGGCGCGTGCGCCAAGGCTGGGGGTGATGTCGCGATAGGGTCGGATGTCCATGGCTGGATTCTAGCCTGCGGGCGACTACACTGCCCCGTATGGACACGCGCACCGACACCCCGAGCACCGCCCTGCAACCCACGCTGGATCGCCTGCGTGCGGCGTGGCAGGCCCGCAAGCCCGACTACGCCCAGCGTCGCGGCGACCTGCTGCGCCTGCGCGCCGCGCTCAAGCGCAGGCTGGACGCGATGGCGCGCACGATTGCCGACGATTTCGGGCACCGCTCGCTGGACGAAAGCCGCATCGCCGACGGCATGGCCACGCTCAACGAGATCGACCACCTGCTCAAGCACCTGCGGCGTTGGATGAAACCACGCCGTGCCGCCGTGGGCTGGCGGTTCTGGCCGGCACGGGCGCAGGTGCGCCCGGTGCCGCTGGGCGTGGTGGGGGTGATCGCGCCGTGGAATTACCCGGTGAACCTGGCCCTGATCCCGCTGGCCACCGCCATTGCCGCCGGCAACCACGTTTTCCTCAAGCCCTCCGAGCACACCCCGCGCACCAGCGCCTTCCTGCGCGAGTTGCTGGCCGAAGTGTTCCCCGCCGACCGGGTGGCCGTGGCGCTTGGCGGCGCCGAGGTTGGCGCGGCGTTCGCGGCCCTGCCGTTCGACCACCTGCTGTTCACCGGCTCCACGGCGGTGGGCCGCAAGGTGATGGCCGCCGCCGCGCCCCACCTCACGCCGCTGACGCTGGAGCTGGGTGGCAAGTCGCCGGTGTTGCTGTGCGACGACTATCCGGTGGAGAAGGCCGCCGCCCGCATCGCCACCGGCAAGTGGTTCAACTGCGGCCAGACCTGCATCGCACCCGACTACGTGCTGGTGCCCGCCGGCAAGCGCGATGCCTTGGTGGCCGCGTTGCGGCGCGAAGTGCAGGCCCGCTACGGCGACGCCTTCGACAACCATGCCGATTACACCCGCATCGTCAACGAGGGCCAGTACGCGCGCCTGCAAGGCTACCTCGACGACGCCAGCCAGCGCGGGCTGGCGGTCGTGACCCTTGCCGGCCACGCCGACCCCGCGCAACGCCTGCTGCCGCCCACCCTGGTGCTGGAGCCCGGCGACGACGCCCGCATCATGCAGGACGAAATTTTCGGTCCGCTGCTGCCGATCAGGAGCTACGCAACGCTCGACGACGCCATCGCCTGCATCAATGCCCGCGAGCGCCCGCTGGCGCTGTATCCGTTCAGCCGTGAGCGCGCGACCATCGAGCACATCCTGCACGCCACCGTGGCCGGCGGCGTGTCGGTGAACGACACCCTGTTCCACAACGCCATCACCAGCCTGCCATTCGGCGGCGTGGGTGCCAGCGGCATGGGGGCCTACCACAGCCAGACGGGGTTCGATGCGATGAGCAAGCTGCTGCCGGTGCTGTGGCAGGCGCGCAATACCGGCGGCGACCTGCTCAAGCCGCCGTATTCGAAGGCGAAATGGTTGATCGATTTGATCGTGCGTTGAGGCCGGTGGCGCGCGCTTACCAGCTGAACAGTTTGTAGTAGGTCAGCGGCCCGCCCTTGGCATCGCGTTCGTCGATCACGCCATCGCCGTTGCGGTCGTAGATGTAATAGGTGGCGCCGACGGCCGGCACCACCTTCACCATGGTCAGGCGGCTGCCGCTGCGGTACTCGGTGACGACGTCGCCATTGGCTTCGGTGTGGGTGGCCGGCACCGCATCCTGGGCCAGCATCTCTTCCGGGGTGGCGGTGGCGCAGGCAGCCAGCGCAAGGGTGAGTGCGAACGGGAAGGCGACGCGCATGGTGGTGTCCTCGGATGGATGCGGCAAGTATGCGCGATTCAACGCCATCCACTTCCAGGGGGATGGGATTTGCAGCGCCGCGCCTGCTTGGCCGCGACGCGCAATCGCAGCGGGGCACGCCCCGCCCTACGCATCGCTCAGAAACCCGCCCGACTGCCGCTTCCACAGCTGTGCATACAGCCCGCCGCGCGCCAGCAATGCCTCGTGGCTGCCGGTTTCGACGATGCGCCCTTGATCCATCACGATCAGCCGGTCCATCGCGGCGATGGTGGACAGGCGGTGGGCGATCGCGATCACGGTCTTGCCGGCCATCAACCGGTACAGGTTTTCCTGGATCACCGCCTCCACTTCCGAATCCAGCGCCGAGGTCGCCTCGTCCAGCACCAGGATCGGCGCGTTCTTCAGCAGCACGCGGGCGATGGCGATGCGTTGGCGCTGCCCGCCGGAGAGCTTCACCCCGCGTTCGCCCACCTGCGCGTCGAAACCGCGCCGGCCGTGCGAATCCACCAGTTCGGCGATGAAGCCGTCGGCATTGGCCTGGCGCGCGGCGTCCAGCAACTCGGCGTGGCTGGCATCCGGACGGCCGTACAGGATGTTCTCGCCCACGCTGCGATGCAGCAGCGAGGTGTCCTGGGTCACCACCCCGATCTGCGCGCGCAGCGAATCCTGCTGCACGGAAGCCACGTCGATGCCGTCGATCGTGATGCGGCCTGCTTCGACGTCGTGGAAGCGCAGCAGCAGGTTCACCAGCGTCGACTTGCCGGCGCCGCTGCGCCCCACCACGCCGATTTTCTCGCCCGGCGCGATGGCCAGGTGCAGCCGATCGATCACGCCGCTGCCCTTGCCGTAGTGGAAGGTGACGTCTTCGAAGCGGATCGCCCCGCGCACGGGCGCAAGCACCGGCGCGCCCGGCGCATCGTCCACCGTCGGCGGCAACGCGATCGAGCTGATGCCGTCGTGCACGGTGCCGATGTTCTCGAACAGCGCCGACAACTCCCACATGATCCAGTGCGACATGCCCAGGAACCGCAGCGCCAATGCCAGCGCCACCGCCACCGCGCCGGCGCTGGCATGGCCATGCAGCCACAGCCACACGCCCAGCGCCGCCACCGCGAACAGCAGCAGCATGTTCAGCGCGTACAACAGGCTGTACACCACCGTGGCCAGCCGCATCTGCCGGTAGACCGGCAGCAGGAAGCCTTCCATCGCTTCGCGTGCATAGGCTTGCTCGCGCTGCGAATGCGAGAACAATTTCACGGTGGCGATGTTGGTGTAGCTGTCCACGATGCGCCCGGTCATCTGCGAGCGCGCGTCGGCCTGTTCCTGCGACACCGCGCCCATGCGCGGCACGAACCAGCGCATCAGCAGGCCGTAGCAGGCCAGCCAGCCGAGGAACGGCAGCATCAGCCGCCAGTCGGCGCTGGCGGCCACCAGCAAGGTGCCGCCGACATACACCAGCACGTAATTGCCGATGTCGAACAATTTCACCACGGTCTCGCGCACCGCCAGCGAGGTCTGCATCAGCTTGGTGGCGATGCGTCCGGCGAATTCGTCCTGGAAATAGCCCATCGACTGCCGCAGCAGGTAGCGATGCACGTTCCAGCGGATCCGCATCGGGAAGTTGCCCAGCAGGGTCTGGTGTTGCACCGTCGAATTGAAGAACACCAGCAGCGGCAGCAGCACCAGCACCAGCGCGCCCATCCACCACAGGCGCGGCCCTTCCGCGCCCAGGAAGCGCGCCACGCCGAGCGCGTTCATGCGGTCCACCAGCGTGCCGACGTAGGCATACAGCGCCACCTCGCCCAGTGCAAACGCCGCCGAGCTGATCGCCATCAACAGCAACCACTTCTCCGCACCGCGGGTGAAGTGGCGGCAGAATGCGTACAGCGTGCCGGGCGGCTGCATCGGCGGTGATGCGGGGAAGGGGTCGAGGCGGGTTTCGAACCAGCGCAGCATGCGGGCGTTCCGTGGGCGGTCCGGACATTCTGCCAGCGCCGCCCGCGTAGAATCGCGGGCATGACACGCCTGGTCCTGATCGACGGTTCTTCCTACCTCTACCGCGCCTTCCACGCGCTGCCGCCGCTGACCAACGCGGCCGGCGAGCCCACCGGCGCGCTGTTCGGCGTGGTCAACATGCTGCGCGGCCACCTGAAGGAGAAGCCCGAGCACATCGCCTTCGTGGTGGATGCGCCGGGGCCGACCTTCCGCGATGTCCTGTACCCCGCTTACAAGGCCCAGCGCCCGCCGATGCCGGACGACTTGCGCGCGCAAATCCCGCCGATGCTGGAGATCGTGGCGGCGTTGGGCATCCCGATCCTGCGCGAGCCGGGCGTGGAAGCCGACGACGTGATCGGCACGCTGGCGGTGCAGGGCGCGGCACAGGGCATGGCGGTCACCATTTCCACCGGCGACAAGGATTTCGCCCAGCTGGTGGGGGCCGGGGTGGCGTTGGTCAACACCATGAGCGGCAGCCGGATGGACACCGATGCGGCGGTGATCGCCAAGTTCGGCGTGCGCGCCGACCAGATCGTCGACCTGCTGGCGCTGATGGGCGACACCGTCGACAACGTGCCGGGCGTGGAGAAGTGCGGGCCGAAGACCGCCGCCAAGTGGCTGGCGGAATACGGCACGCTGGATGGCGTGATCGCGCATGCCGATGCCATCAAGGGCAAGATCGGCGACAACCTGCGCGCCGCGTTGCCGCGATTGCCGTTGAACCGCACGCTGGTCACCATCAAGACCGACGTGGCGCTGCCGGAAGGCCCCGCCGAGCTGGCCCTGCGTGCGCCCGACGTGGGCGCGCTGCGCACGCTGTACGCCCGCTACGGGTTCAACCAGGCGCTGAAGGAACTCGATGGCGGCCATGCCACGGCCGCACGCGCGCCGGTGCCCGGCGTGGCCGGGTTGGCGCCCGCGGCGGTGCCTGCCGATGCGGCGCTGGCCGCGCCCGGGGATTACGAGACGGTGCTGACTTCGGCGCAGTTGGAGGCGTGGGTGCAACGCCTGCACGCCGCGCCGTTGATCGCCTTCGACACCGAAACCGACGCGCTGGACGCGTTGCGCGCGAACCTGGTCGGCATCAGCCTGAGCGTGGAAGCCGGCAAGGCCTGCTACATCCCGCTGGGCCACCTGGCCCCCGATGCGCCGCCGCAGCTGCCGTGGCCGCAGGTGCGCGAGGCGTTGCGCCCGCTGCTGGAAGATCCGCACAAGCCCAAGCTGGGCCAGCACGGCAAATACGATCTGCACGTGCTGCATCGGCACGGCATGGACGTGCAGGGCTATGCCGAGGACACCCTGCTGGAAAGCTTCGTGCTGGAGGCCGGTAGTGCCCGCCACGACATGGACTCGTTGGCACAACGCCACCTGGGCTACGCCACGATCAAGTTCGAAGACGTGGCGGGCAAGGGCGCGAAGCAATTGCCGTTCTCGCAGGTGGCGGTGGACGTGGCCACCCGCTATGCGGCCGAAGATGCGGACATCACCCTGCGCCTGCACCATGTGCTGCGGGCGCAACTCGCCGCCGAGCCCACCCTGGCGGGTGTCTATCGCGACATCGAAATGCCGCTGGTGCCGGTGCTGGCGCGGATCGAGGAGAACGGCGTGCTGGTCGACGCCGCCGAATTGCGCCGGCAGTCGGCCGATCTTGCGCGCCGCATGCTGGACGCGCAGCAGCGTGCCTACGCGCTGGCCGGGCGCAGCTTCAACCTCGACTCGCCCAAGCAACTGGGAGCGCTGCTGTTCGACGAACTGAAGTTGCCGGCGTTGGTGAAGACCCCGGGCGGCGCGCCGTCGACCAACGAAGAAGCGCTGGAGGCGATCAGCGACCAGCACGAACTGCCGCGCCTGATCCTGGACTATCGCGGCTTCGCCAAATTGCGCAGCACCTACACCGACAAGTTGCCGGAGATGGTCAACCCCGCCACCGGCCGCGTGCACACCAGCTATCACCAGGCCGGCGCGGCCACCGGCCGCTTGTCGTCATCGGACCCCAACCTGCAGAACATCCCCGTGCGCAGCGAGGAGGGCCGCCGCATCCGTACCGCGTTCATCGCGCCGGAGGGGCGTCGGATCGTGGCGTTCGACTATTCGCAGATTGAATTGCGGATCATGGCGCACCTGTCGCAGGATGCCGCGCTGCTGGCGGCGTTCGCGCACGGTGCCGACATCCACCGCGCGACCGCCGCCGAGGTGTTCGGCAAGGCGTCGCTGGAGGAGGTCAGCGCGAACGAGCGCCGCGCCGCCAAGGCGATCAACTTCGGCCTGATCTACGGCATGGGGGCGTTCGGGCTGGCCCGGCAATTGGGCGTCACCCGTGGCGAGGCGCAGGACTACATCGCGCTGTATTTTTCCCGCTATCCCGGCGTGCGCGAGTACATGGAGCGCGCACGCCAGCAGGCGCGCGCGCAGGGCTTCGTGGAAACCGTGTTCGGCCGTCGCCTGCGGCTGGAGTACATCCACGCGCGCAACGCCGCGCAACGTGCCGGTGCCGAGCGCGCCGCGATCAACGCGCCGATGCAGGGCACCGCCGCCGACATCATCAAGATGGCGATGGTGGCGGTGGATGCGTGGCTGGCCGATCACCGCGCGCGCGCGCTGCTGCTGATGCAGGTGCACGATGAACTGGTGTTCGAAGCGGATGCCGCGTTCGTGCCCGACCTGCTGGCGCAGGTGCCGGCGTTGATGACCGGCGTGGCGCAGCTGCGGGTGCCGCTGGTGGTGGATGCCGGCAGCGGGAAAAACTGGGAAGAGGCGCACTGAAAGCCTTTCGGTTTCACGCTGGAAACGTGACGTGGCGCGGCCACGATGGCGGTTGCGTAAAAATGCAATGAACTATTCCTGAACCGAACGGTTTTTTAACTGGAATCTTCACGAACCAGCAAGGCGCGCGGTGGTCATATACACGCAACAGGTGCAACGCCTGTTGCTGGCTGGTCACCACCCCTCCCCTGGTGTGATCAACCCGGAAGGCGCAGGTCTCCCCAACCGGCCTTCCCCGGCCCCGCAGTCCCCCCTGACTGCGGGGCTTTTTTGTGGCCGCCTTCGGGGCGGCCGCAAAACCCCGAAGTGTGCTCCGCAAGCCTTGGCCCGATGCCGGTGGCCTCCAGAACCCCGTAGTGTCGCCGTGCCCCCTTTGCCAATGGGGGCTGTGCCCCATGCAGGCTTCCTGCGTGCCGCGTTGCTAATGTGTCGGGAACGCAGCCAGCGGAGAAGTGCGCATGAACGAGCTGTTCCATCTGTCCGCGCCGTGGTGGCACTTCGTGCTGCGCGCGCTGCTGGTCTACGTGATGGTGATGGTGCTGATGCGCCTGTCCGGCAAGCGCGCGGTGGGGCAGTTCACGCCGTTCGACCTGGTGCTGCTGATCCTGATCGGCAATGCGGTGCAGAACGGCATCAATGGCGGCGACAATTCGCTGACCGGTGCGGCGGTGATGGCCACCACCCTGATCGTGCTGAATTACGTGGTGGCGCTGGTGATCGCGCGCAACCGCCGCATCGAGAAATGGGTGGAGGGTGTGCCGGTGCTGCTGGCGCGCGACGGGCAGGTGTTCCGGCAGGCCCTGCGGCGCGAGTTGGTGAGCGACGACGATTTCGCCGAAGCGCTGCGCATGAACGGGGTGAATGACGTCGCCGAGGTCGGGTTGGCGGTGCTGGAAACCAACGGCCACATCAGCGTGGTGCCGCGCAAGCGCGATTGAATCAGCGCAGCGCCTCGCCCAGCCAGTCGCGCGGGCGCAGGTAGTCGGCCAGCCGCGCTTCGGCGCTGCCCGCCTCGGGCACGTAGCCGTATTCCCAGCGCACCAGCGGCGGCAGGCTCATCAGGATCGACTCGGTGCGCCCGCCGGACTGCAAACCGAACAGCGTGCCGCGATCGAACACCAGGTTGAACTCCACGTAGCGGCCGCGCCGGTAGAGCTGGAACTGGCGCTCGCGTTCGCCATGCGGCGTGTCCTTGCGGCGCTCGACAATCGGCAGGTAGGCATCGAGGAAGCCGTCGCCGACCGCGCGCAGGTAGCCGAAGCAGTCGTCGAAGTCGCCGTGCAGGTCGTCGAAGAACAAGCCGCCCACGCCGCGGGTTTCGTCCCGGTGCTTCAGGAAGAAATAGTCGTCGCACCACTTCTTGTGCGCGTCGTAGCGCGCCTGCCCGCCGAACGGTTCGCACAGCGCGCGCGCGGTGCGGTGCCAGTGCAGCACGTCGTCGTCGAACGGATAGAACGGGGTCAGGTCGAAGCCGCCGCCGAACCACCACGCCACGGTTTCGCCGTCGCGCTCGGCGCGGAAGTGACGCACGTTCGCGTGCGTGGTCGGCACGAACGGGTTGCGCGGATGGAACACCAGCGACACCCCCACCGCGCGCCAGGACGCGCCCGCGAGTTCGGGCCGGTTGGCCGTGGCGGACGGCGGCAGGCGGTCGCCCGAGACGTCGGAGAAGCCGATCCCGGCCTGCTCGAACACCGCGCCGTCGCGCAGCACGCGGGTGCGCCCGCCGCCGCGGATCGGCGACGTGCCGGGATCCTTCGCCCACGCGTCCTCGTGGAAGCGCGCGCTGCCGTCGGCGCCTTCGATGGCGGCGCAGATGCGGTCCTGCAGGCCGGTGAGGTAGTCGCGGACGGTGTCGAGGGCGGGCAGCGGTTGCATGCCGGCATTGTAGGCGCCGGCCGTCATGGCTGCGCCAACAGCGCGATGGCCGGCAGTGCCAGCAGCAGGCCGATGGCATTGGTGCGGCTGAGGCGTTCGTTGAACAACAGCACGCCCACCAGTGCCCCCAGCATCACCACCCCCAGGCTCATGCTGGCGAACACCAGTGCCGGCTGGCCGGGCAGGGCACGGTGCGCGCGCAGATAAAACAGGATGTTGCCGAAGTTGAGCGCACCCAGCAGCACGCCGCCCAGCAGGGTGGCCGGGCTGAAGGGCGCGCGCCGCACCAGCTCGATCGCGAACGCCACCAGCAGCGCCAGCGTGAACACCGCCAGCAGCGCGCTGCCCAGCGGCAGCCCGGTGGCCGCCACCCGTTTGAACAGCACGTCGATCACCCCGAACCCCAGCAGCACCAGCAGCGGATAGCCCCAACCCGCCGCGCCCGCGCCGCCGCTGCGCCAGACCATGCAGGCAAGCGCCAGCAAGCCCAGCGCCGCGCCCAGCACATGCAGGCGATCCGGATGCTGCCCGAACACGGTGAAGGCGGCCATCAGCGGAACCAGCAACGACAGCCGTTGCGCGGCATCGGAGCGGACGATGCCGGCGTGCTGCACCGACGCGCCCAGCGCGAGGAAGATGGTGGGCAGCAGCACGCCCAGCGCCGCCAGTACCGGCCACTGCGCGCGTGCCTGTTGCAGCGGAGCGGTGGCCGGATGCAGGACCCACCAGACCAGTGCGCCGGCCACCAGGTAGTTCCAGGCAACCGCCTGGCCGATGTCGATGCGGTAGCGCTTCGACAGCTTCAGCAGCACCGATACCAACACGCTGCACAGCACGGCCAGCAGAACGTACGTCATCGAAAACCCCGGTATTGCAACGGCGTGCGAGGGTACACCCGGGGCCGTCGGAATCAAGCGCCGAAGGCGTGCGCCGCCGCCGCCAGCAGCGCCCCCGGGCGTGCGCTTCCGGCCTCCGCCACGCGGGTGAAGCCGGCGGCGCGTGCGGCCTCGGCCAGCCGCGCGCTGGCGGCGACCACCGCCACCGCGTGCAGGCCCGGCGGGGGCTGCTGCGCCAGCAGGGCATCCAGTGCCTCGCCGCTGCTCAGCACCAGCAGCACGCGCGCGGGCCGTTGCAGGGCAGCCGCCAATGCCGCGCGGGGGCGTGCGGCCAGCGCCACCGCCTGCCGTGCATAGACATCCGCGCGGCGCACGGTCGCACCGCGCGCCGCCAGCGTGGCGGCCAGCAATCCGCGTCCACCGGGGGCGGTGATCAGGCCGATCGTCTTGCCCTGCACGTCGGCCAATTGCGGCATCCCCAGCAGGCCCTCGCTGTCCATCCGCGCGGGTGCGCGTGCGGCGATGCCCTGCCGGTGCAGCGCGCGTTGCGTGCCGGAGCCCACCGCCAGCCACGGCCGGTTGCGGCGTGGTCGCGGGGCCGCCAGCGCCGCCGCTGCGCGCGCCGCATTCGGGCTGGTGCACAGCACGATGTCGGCCGCCAGTGCGGCGGCCAGCGCCGTGCGCGCGTTGGTGTCAGCCAGCGGGGTGATGGCGAGGGTGGACAGCGCCAGCATCCGCGCGCCCCTCCGGGCCGCCGCTGCCCGCAGGCCGGCATGTTGGCCGCGCGGGCGCAGCGACAGTACGGTCCAGTCTTGAAGCGGAAGTGCTTGATCGACAAGGCGTGGCATGCGGCAAGCTTGGCACAGCACGGCCGGATGCGGCAGGCTGTGCGGATGGATGCACCTATGCAGCACGCGGCGCTGGACGCACTGGCCGCGCATTTCGAAGGCATGCCGCCGGTGGCCGGCATGCAACCGCAGATCCTCGATTGGCAGCATGGCCATTTGCGCCTGCGCGCGCCGCTGGCCGCCAACATCAACGACAAGGGCTGCGCGTTCGGCGGCAGCCTGGCCTCGCTGATGACGATCGCCTGTTGGGGGCTGGTGGCGCTGGAGCTGGAAGCCGCCGGCCTGCATGCCGACGTGTTCGTGGCCGACAGCCGCGTGCGCTACCTCAAGCCGGTGTTCGAGGACATCGTGGTGGAGGCCGAGTACGACGATGCCGTCGAGCATGCCGCGCTGGCCGCCACCCTGCGCGCGCAGGGGCGCGCCGGCATCCGCCTGCAGGCGCGCACGCGGCTGGCCGATGGCGCGGTGGCCGCCACCTTCGTCGGCCGCTACGTGGCGATCGCCCACGCTTGAGCCGCAGCGGGTAGGATGGCCGTTCCCCCAGTGCCGTGCCCACCCATGTCGAAAGTGCCGCGCATCCTGCTGCTGGTGTGTCTGCTGTTGCTGTCGGCCACCGCGCTGGCGGCGGGCAAGGGCCGCACGCGTGGGCTGGAAGAGGCCCAGTACGCCTGGTCGGCGGCGGTGCGCTGGGGCGATTTCGAAGGTGCCTGGAACCTGGTGGCCCCGCAGGAGCGGCAGGCGCATCCGCTGTCCGACATCGATTTCTCACGTTACAAGCAGGTGCAGGTGTCCACCTACCGCGACCTTGGCAGCCGCGCGCTGGAGGACGGCACGGTGGAGCGCGAGATCGAGATCGGCGTGGTCAACCGCAACACCATGGTGGAGCGCACGGTGCGCTTCCGCGAGCGCTGGCAGTACGACCCGCAGGCGAAGGCATGGTGGCAGGTCAGCGGCTTGCCGGATCTGTGGCAGGGCGAATGAGCCCTGCCGGGCGACGCCTGCGGCTACAATTGCCGCCCCGTCCTGAAGGCCTGCTGCCGTGACCTTTGCCGAACTGGCCGCTTTCGCTGGCCGCAACCCCTTCCTGTCGTTGCTGCTGGGCGCACTCACCGTGGCCTTGCTGGCCAACGAAATCGTCAGCCTGCTCAGTGGCATCCGCCGGGTCGGGCCGGCGCTGCTGACCGCCATGATCAACCGCGACAACGCCCTGGTGGTGGACCTGCGCGCCAGCGGCGATTTCGAGAAGGGCCATATCGCCGGTGCCAGGAACGTGCAGATGAGCCAGTTCGACCCGGAAAACAAGGCGCTGGCCCCGGCCAGGGCGCTGCCGGTGGTGCTGGTCTGTCAGGCTGGCCAGACCGCGCAGGGCGCGGCCAGGCGCCTGCGCAAGGCCGGCTTCAGCAACGTGGCGGTGCTCGATGGCGGCATCCGTGCCTGGCAGGCGGCCGACCTGCCGCTGGTGAAGGGCCGCTGATGTCGCCGGGGGCTTGTGTTGCGCCCCCCGCGCCCCAATCTCGATCGGGTTGTGCCGGTTCGATGCGATAATCGGGCCGTTCCCTAATCTTCCGCCGCACCCGAACAGTTCTGGAGTTCCCATGTCCGATGAAACCCTGAACGGCGCCACCCCGGCCGCCGACCAGCCGCAAGGCCCGACCTTCACCGTTGAAAAGCTGTACGTGAAGGATCTGTCCTTCGAGGCCCCGAACGCCCCGCAGGTGTTCAACGAACAGGGCCAGCCGGACCTGCAGATGAAGCTCAACCAGAAGGTGCAGCGCCTGGCCGAAAATGCGTTCGAAGTGAGCCTGGGCATCACCCTGACCTGCACCCTGAACAGCAAGACCGCCTACCTGGCGGAAGTGGAGCAGGCCGGCGTGTTCGGCCTGGGCGGCATGGAAGACCAGATGCTGGACGCCATGCTGGGCATCCAGTGCCCGAACATCCTGTACCCCTACGCGGCGGCCATCATCGGCCAGCTGATCACCTCGGGCGGCTTCCCGCCGTTCCCGATGCAGCCGATCAATTTCGATGCCCTGTACGCCGAGACCCTGCGCCAGCGCGCCGAGCAGATGGGCCAGTCCGGCAACACGCTGGCCAACGCCGAAACCGCCGGCAACGCGTGATCCCAAGCGCATGACGGCGCCTGCCAAACCGAATGTCGCCGTCCTTGGCGCGGGCTCCTGGGGCACCGCGCTGGCTGCACTGATTGCCCGCCACGGCCACCCCACGGTGCTGTGGGGCCGCGATGCCGCCACCGTGGCGGCCATCGAAGGCGGCGGCGAGAATCCGCGCTACCTGCCCGGCATCGCCCTGCCGGGCGCACTGCGCGCCACCACCTCGCTGCACGAGGCGCTGGCCGTTGCCGACCTGGTGCTGGTGGTGGTGCCCTCGCACGCGTTCGCCGAAACCCTGCGCGCGCTGGCACCGCTGCGTCCGCCGCAGGCCGGCGTGGCCTGGGCCACCAAGGGCTTCGAGCCCGGCAGCGGCCGCTTCCTGCATGAGGTGGCGGGCGAGGTGCTGGGCGACGGCGTGCCGCTGGCGGTGGTCACCGGGCCCTCGTTCGCCAAGGAAGTGGCGGAAGGCCTGCCCACCGCGCTGACCGTGCATTCGGACGATGCCGGCTTCTGCCAGCAGGTCGCCGATGCGCTGCACGGCCCCGCGTTCCGCGCCTATACCGGCAACGACATGCGCGGCGCCGAGCTGGGCGGGGCGATGAAGAACGTGCTGGCGGTGGCCACCGGCGTGGCCGACGGCATGGGGCTGGGGCTGAATGCCCGCGCCGGCCTGATCACCCGCGGCCTCAACGAAATGCTGCGCCTCAACATCGCCCTCGGCGGCCGCCCGGAAACCCTGATGGGCCTCGCCGGCCTCGGCGACCTGGTGCTGACCTGCACCGGCGACCTGTCGCGCAACCGCCGGCTGGGCCTGGCGCTGGGGCGCGGCGCGTCGATCGCCGACGCGGTGCGCGAGATCGGCCAGGTGGTCGAATCGCTGCAGACCGCCGACGAGGTGATGCGGCTGGCCAATGCGCACGGCATCGAACTGCCGATCGCCGAAGGCGTGCGCGACGTGCTGCACGGCACGGTCACGCCGGCCGAAGGCCTGGCGCGGCTGATGGCGCGCGAGCGCAAGGCCGAATACCCGCAGTCGCTGTTCGCCTGATCCGCCACAGCTGCGCGGATCGCGCCGTGCGCAAAAGAAAACGCCCGGCAGTGCCGGGCGTTTTCATGTCGCAGGGTGGTGCGTCGCTTACCAGGTGAAGCGCGGGCCCACGAACCACTGGGTGTCACCGCCGTTGACCACGCGCACGTCGGCGTTCAGGCCCCAGTTCTGGTTGAACTTCACGGTGGCGCCCAGGCGGCCATAGGCCTCACCCTTCAGGTGGTTGCCGTCGGTGTAGCCCAGCAGCGCGTAACCTTCGAACTTCGGGGCCAGCGCGCCGCGCACGCCGGCTTCCACGCTGTAACCGTCGACATTGGCGCCGGCGCCGGCATCCAGCTTCTCGTAGGCGACATTGGCGACGAAGTCCACGCTCTTGTTCAGCTCGCGGTTGTAGCCGGCACCCACGCGCCACTGGTCGAAATCGATGCTGGTGTGATCGATCTTCTGGTTGGCGTATTCGGCGAACAGGTGCACGTTCTGGTGCACGGCCACCGAGCCACCCAGGGCCCAACCGTCGGCGTCCGGGCCGTTGGTGTTGGTGGCGACGTAGCCGCCCTGCACATAGTTGTAGGAGATGCCGTCGGCCGCGGAGGCGGCGAAGGGAAGGGCGGCGATCAGGGCAAGGGCAATGGCGTAACGCTTCATGGGGTTTAGACCTCTATGTCTGTTGTTTTCCGTCCAGCCGACCGGCAGGACGTGACGCAATTGTTTGCTTTTTGTTAGAACATAGCCTGAATCCGCCACTGATCGGTACAGGAATGGTTCGGGTTCGATGGTGTAAAGGCGCGCGATTCAGCCGCCACCGGCGAAACCGGCCTGCCGCCAGGCCTCGAACACCATCACCGCCACCGCGTTGGACAGGTTGAGGCTGCGGTTGTCGGGCCGCATCGGCAGGCGCAGGCGCTGCGCTTCGGGGATGCGTTCCAGCACGTCCTCCGGCAGACCGGCGGTTTCGCTGCCGAACAGGAAGGCATCGCCGTCGCGGTAGGCCGGTTGGTCGTAGCGCAGCAGGCCACGGGTGGACAGCGCGAAGACCCGGGGCGGCTGGCCTTGCCCGGCCGCGATGCCTGCCAGCGCCGCCGCCAGGTCGTCGTGCACCTGCATGCGCGCGTATTCGTGGTAATCCAACCCGGCGCGCTTGAGCTGGCGGTCATCGAGATCGAATCCCAGTGGGCGCACCAGGTGCAACTGCGCGCCGGTATTGGCGCACAGGCGGATCACGTTGCCGGTGTTGGGGGGGATTTCCGGGCGATGCAGGATGACGTGCAGCATGGCGGCATTGTAGGCCGGGCGCGGGCCGTGGCTTCCGGCCTAGTGCCTCGACCATCGGCCACGTCTATCATCGGCGGCTCGCTGTCCCTGTTCGACAGCCCCTGACTGGAGTTGCCCATGTCCCTGCTTCGCCCCGCCGCGCTGGCGCTCGCCCTTGCCTCCGCCATCACCGCCGGTGCCTATGCGCCCGCCGCCCGCGCCGCCAGCGCCCCGTCGGTCGACATCCCCTACGAGACCTTCACCCTGCCGAACGGCCTGCGCGTGGTGGTGCACACCGACCGCAAGGCGCCGGTGGTGGCGGTGAACATCTGGTACCACGTGGGCAGCAAGGACGAACCGGCCGGCCGGACCGGCTTCGCGCACCTGTTCGAGCACCTGATGTTCAACGGCAGCGAGAACGCGCCGGGCGAGTTCTTCGCCCCGTTCAAGGCCATCGGTGCCACCAACCAGAACGGCACCACCAACTCCGACCGCACCAACTACTTCGAGAACGTGCCGACCACCGCGCTGGACACCGCGCTGTGGATGGAATCCGACCGCATGGGCCACCTGCTCGGCGCGATCGACCAGAAAACCCTGGACGAACAGCGTGGCGTGGTCCAGAACGAGAAGCGCCAGGGCGAAAACCAGCCCTACGGCCAGGTGTGGGACGAGTTGGGCAAGATCATGTACCCGGCCGGCCACCCGTACCACCACAGCACCATCGGTTCGATGAACGATCTCAACGCGGCCTCGCTGGAGGACGTGAAGACCTGGTTCCGCACCTGGTACGGCCCCAACAACGCCGTGCTGGTGCTCGCCGGCGACATCGACCTGGCCACCGCCAAGGAGAAGGCGGCCCAGTACTTCGGCGACATCCCGGCCAGCCCGAGCATGGCGCAGCCGAAGGTGGACGTGGCGGCGCATACCGCCAATTCGCGCAGCGAGATGACCGACAACGTCCCGCAGTCGCGGATCTACCGGGTGTGGAACGTGGCCGAATTCGGCCAGGCCGACCTCGACCGCCTGCAGCTGCTGGCGCAGATCCTCGGCGGTGGCAAGTCCTCGCGGCTGGACAAGCGGCTGGTGCACCAGGACAAGCTGGTGGACAACGTCAGCGCCGGTGCCTACGGCTCGCAGCTCAGCAGCACCTTCATGATCACCGCGGCGGTCAAGCAGGGCGTGGACGTGGCCAAGGTGGAAGCGGCCATCGACGAGGAACTGCAGCGCCTGTTGCGTGAGGGCCCGGCGCAGGACGAACTGGACCGCGCCCGTACCGCCACCGAAGCCGGCTGGATCCGTGGCGTGGAGCGCATCGGCGGTTTCGGCGGCAAGGCCGATGCACTGGCCGAATGCGCCGTCTACCTGGGCAATCCCGGCTGCTTCCGCGACAGCCTGAAGACCCTGGCCGAGGCCACCCCGGGGGCGCTGCGCAGCGCCGGCAACACCTGGCTGGGGGCCGGCAAGGGCAGCCATACGCTGGTGGTGAACCCGGGCAAGCGGGTGGCGCTGGCCGAAGAACCCGCCGCTACCCCGGCACCGTTCCATGCCCCGGCGGTGGACGCCCGGTACAAGGTCACCGCCAGCGCCGTGGACCGCAAGGCCGGGGTGCCGATGCCCGCGCGCTTCCCGGACCTGATCTTCCCGCAGCAGCAGCACGCCACGTTGCGCAATGGCACCAGGGTGGTGCTGGCCGAGCGCCATGACATCCCGGTGGTGCAGATGAGCTATGACTTCCGTGGCGGCTTCGCCGGGGAGGCGGCGGCCAGGCAGGGCGTGGCCAGCTTCACCATGGGCCTGCTGGACGAGGGCGCGGGGGATCTGGATGCGCTGGCCTTCGCCGATCGCGCGCAGTCGCTGGGTGCCAACCTCGGCGCCAGTGCCGGCCTCGACAGCAGCAGCGCCTACCTGTCGGCACTGAAGCAGAACCTCGATGCCTCGGTGGGCCTGTTCGCCGACATGCTGCGCAAGCCGCGTTTCGAGCAGGCCGACATCGAGCGCGTGCGCGGGCAGTGGGTGGCCGGCATTCGCCAGGAGAAGGCGCAGCCGAACGGCCTCGTCCAGCGCGTGCTGCCGGGGCTGGTGTTCGGCGCCGGCCATCCGTACGCCGCGCCGCGCAGCGGCAACGGCACCGAAGCCAGCATCGCCGGCCTGACCCGTGCCGACATCCAGCGCTGGCACGACACCGCCCTGCGCCCGCAGGACGCCACCCTGGTGGTGGTCGGCGACACCACCCTGACCGAGATTCTGCCGGTGCTGGAGCAGCACTTCGGCGACTGGAAGGCGGCCGGCACGGCCGCTTCCGCCGCCAAGGTCCCGGCCGCGCCGGTGCAGCCGAAGACCCGGGTGTTCCTGATCGACCAGCCCGGTGCCGTGCAGGCCAACATCTTCGCCGCCCAGACCCTGCCCTCCAGCACCGACCCGAAGGCCGTGCAGTACGACATGGCGAACATGGTGATCGGCGGCGACTTCACCGCCCGCCTCAACATGAACCTGCGCGAGGACAAGCACTGGTCCTACGGTGCCCGCAGTGGCGCGCAGGGTGCGGTGGGGCCGCGCCTGTGGACGGCCAGCGCGCCGGTGCAGATCGACAAGACCGGCGAAGCGGTGGCCGAGATCCAGCGTGAAATCAGCGAGTACGCCAGTGGCAAGCGCCCGGCCACCGCCGAGGAAGTGGACGGCATGGAGAAGGTGCTCACCCTGACCCTGCCCGGCGCATATGAAACCGCGGCCTCGGTGATGAACACCATCGCCAGCAACGCCTTGTATGGCCGCCCGGACGACTACGTGTTCCGCCGCAAGGCCGAGATCGAGGCGATGACCCCGGCGCAGGTGAATGCCGCCGCCAAGGCCTTCAACCCGGCGGGCTTGACCTGGGTGGTGGTGGGTGACCTGTCCAAGACCGAAGCCGCGGTGCGGGCATTGAACCTGGGCGAGGTCACCGTGCTCGACGCCGACGGCAAGCCGGTGGTG
The DNA here is from genome assembly GCF_041905325.1 of Thermomonas sp. GTDB lineage: Bacteria > Pseudomonadota > Gammaproteobacteria > Xanthomonadales > Xanthomonadaceae > Thermomonas. Next base: position 217,008 of record NZ_JAYRLK010000003.1, read on the forward strand.
AAGAAGTAAGCCGTTTCTGCACCCCCACCCCCGCACGCAGGGGTGGAGCAGTGCGCTTTTGCACGATTCAGACGCACCGGGCCACAATCCGGTGCGTTTCCTTTTGCGGATCCCGCCCATGCGCTTGCTGTCCGTACTGACGCTTGTCCCGCTGCTGGCCTTGTCCGCCTGCACGTTCGTCAAAATGGCCCCCGGGGCCCGACAGGTGCGGGTGCTGGCCAGCGCCCCCGTCGGCTGCGAGGCGCGCGGGGAAGTGGAAGTGTCGGTGACCTGGAAAGTGGGCGTGTACCAGCGCAACCCGGTACAGGTGCGTGACGAGCTGGAAACCCTGGCCCGCAACGAGGCCCCCGGCCTGGCCGCGAACGGCATCAGCCCGCTGACCCCGCCGCTGGAAGGCCGGCAGCGATGGGCGCTGTGGCGCTGCCGCTGAACCGGGTTTCATCAATACGCAACCGCATGGTGAAAGAAAGCGTTATCCTGTGCGGTTCCGGCACCCTGCTGGTGCCCGTGCGAGTGTCGTCCCATGCTGTTCCAACGCGTTGCCATCGCTGGCCTGGCCCATATCGACGCCCCGCGGCGCCTGAGTTCGGATGAAATCAACACCCGGCTGAAGCCCACGCTGGACCGCCTCGGCATCAAGACCGACGTGCTGGGCGACATCGCCGGCATCCACGCCCGCCGCCTGTGGGATGGCGACGTGCAGGCTTCCGATGCCGCCACCCTGGCCGGCGTGAAGGCCCTGGCCGATGCGGGCATCGACCCCGACAAAGTGGGCCTGCTGGTCAGCACCTCGGTCAGCCGCGACTACCTGGAGCCGTCCACCGCGTCCATCGTCAGTGGCAACCTCGGCCTGCCCGACACCTGCCAGAACTTCGACATCGCCAACGCCTGCCTGGCTTTCATCAACGGCATGGACATCGCCAGCCGCATGATCGAGCGCGGCGAGATCGAATATGCGCTGGTGGTGGACGGCGAAACCGCCGACCTGGCCTACGAGAAGACGCTGGAGCGCATGACCCGCGCCGATGTCACCGAGGAAGACTTCAAGAACGAACTGGCCACCCTCACCCTGGGCTCCGGTGCCGCCGCCATGGTGCTGGCGCGCGCCGAACTGGCCCCGGGCGCGCCGCGCTACAAGGGCGGCGTCACCCGCGCCGCCACCGAGTGGAACAAGCTGTGCCGCGGCAACCTCGACGGCATGATCACCGACACCCGCATGCTGCTGATCGAGGGCGTGAAGCTGGCCAGCAAGACCTTCGACGTGGCCAAGCAGAAGCTGGGTTGGGTGGCCTCCGAACTGGACGAATTCGTCATCCACCAGGTCAGCAAGGTGCACACCGCGGCCTTCACCAAGGCGATGGGCATCGATCCCAAGAAAGTCATGACCATCTTCGGTGAACACGGCAACATCGGTCCCGCATCGGTGCCGATCGTGCTCTCCAAGCTGCGCGAGATGGGCCGCCTGAAGAAGGGCAGCCGCGTCGCCCTGCTGGGTATTGGTTCCGGCCTGAACTGCTCGATGGCGGAAGTGGAGTGGTGAGTGCCGGCACCGCCTGAATCAATTCAGGCAAGGGCATTCTGTCGCGTCATTCCCCGCTGCCATCAGCCCCTGATGGCAGCGTGAGTGCATTGGTCGCGGGCCCGGCGCAGCCACCTGCCACCGGCCGGTGTACGCTGTCGACCGCGGGGCGGCGGGTGCATGCCCCGGCTTCCCGTTGCCCTGGACACGCTTGTGAGTTCCGCCATGCATGCCCCTTTCCTGATCCTTGAAACAGGCCAGCCCACGCCGACGATGCGCCGTCATGGCAGTTTTGCGCACTGGATCCGGGTGGCCGCCGGGCTGACGCGCGACCAGGCGGTGGTGGTGGATGTGGAGCGTGGCGATGCGCTGCCGCTGCGCGCGGGGTTTGCGGGGGTGGTGATCACCGGCTCGGCGGCGATGGTCACCGAGCACCGCGACTGGAGCGAGCGCAGCGCGCTTTGGCTGCGCGATGCCGCCCATGCCGGAATGCCGCTGCTGGGCATTTGCTATGGCCACCAATTGCTGGCGCATGCGCTGGGCGGCAGCGTCGGCAACAATCCGGGTGGGCGCGAGATGGGGACGGTCTGCGTCGACCTGCACGCCGATGCGCAGGCCGACCCGTTGTTCGCCGGCCTGCCGGCACGCTTTCCGGCGCAGGCCACCCATCTGCAAAGCGTGCTGCAGCCGCCTGCGGGGGCCACCGTGCTGGCCCACAACGCCCACGAAGCCTGTCATGCCTTCCGCTGGGGCGATGCCGCGTGGGGCGTGCAGTTCCACCCGGAATTCAGCACCACCCACATGCGCGGCTACATCCATGCCCGCAGCGATGCCCTGCGGCAGGAGGGGCGCTGCCCGCGGCAGCTGGGGCGCGCGGTCAGCGCGGCCCCGCACGCGCGTGAAATCCTGCGCCGGTTCGTGCATCACGCACGGCGGTGAACGCATCCTCCGGTATCCTGTGCGCAACTTTTCGAGGCGCATCATGGATATCCGCAGGTTGCCGGCAATGCAGGGGTTGGTGTGGTTTCGGCAGGCCATCGACCTGGGTTCGAAAAACCCGCGCGCGGTGTTCGGTGCGGCGCTGCTGCTGATCGCCAGCCTGTACATGGCGGCGTTGCTGATGGCGCTGGTGCTGGCGGCGCTGGTGGGGGGCGGTGCGGCGGCCGGCAAGACGCCGGATATCGGTCTGTTGATGGCGGTGGCCTTGCCGATGACGCTGCTGGTGATGTTTCTCGTCCCGATCCTGCTGGGTGGGTTGATGCATGTGGTGCGCGAGGCCGAAGCCGGGCGCCCGGTGCGCGCGCGCGCGGTGTTTGCGCCCTTGCGCGGCGAGCACGGCCGGCGGCTGGCATGGTTGGGGCTGGTGCAGGTGGGAATGGCGGTAGGCGGCGGCTTGCTGCTGATGGCGGCGGCCGGCAGCGGCTACTGGCGCGACTACATGCTGGCCATGCAGGCGATGGTGCAGGGCAGCACCCCGGTGTTGCCGGAGCCGCAGCATCCGGGCTTGATGTTCGTGTTGCAGATGGTGTTCAACTACTTCAACTACGGGCTGATCCTGCTGGCGATCCCGTTGATGCTGTTTTCCGGATGCGGCGTGCTGGATGCGTTGCGGCTGGCGCTGCGGGCGTTGTTGCGCAATGTCGCCGCCAACCTGCTGGCCGGTGCGCTGTTCATCGGCGCGATGCTGGTGGCCACGCTGGTGGTGGCCCTGCTGGTGACGCTGCTGGCGATGTTGGGTGGCGCGTTGCATCCGGTGCTGGGCGCGCTGCTGGCCCTGCTGGTGATGCTGGGCTTCGCCGCCGTGGTGCTGGTAGTGGTGGTGGGTGCCACCCATCTGGCCTGGCGCGATACCTTCGGCGATGCCGTGCCACCGAGCATGGCGACGGTGCACGTCTTCGAAGCCTGAGGGCGGCCCGTCAGAGCGGGCCGAGGGCCTGCGCCATGGCCGCCTGCATCGCCCCTTGCGCGGCGTGGTACAGCCATGCGGCGGCCACCACCAGCAGCAATGCCTGCAGCGCCAGCCAGGCCCGCGCCCAGCGCGGCACGGGGCGGGGCGGGGACGTGGCCAGCACCCGGGTGCGGCTGAGGTGGTCGTGCAGCGCCAAGTGCGGCGGCCAGCCGGCCATCGCATGACCGAAGTTGAGGGTGAGCCAGGACAGGCCGCTGGCCAGGAAGCGCAGCAGCACCCGCCGCCATGACAGGCGCGCGCCCCCGGCGTCGACCACGCGCAGCCCCAGTGCGCGCTTGCCGGGCGTGGCCTGCCAGGCCGAGGTTTCGAACAGCCAGGTCCACGGCAACGCCAGCCCGGCGTAGAGCAATGGCGGTATCAGCAGCAGCTGCGTCAGTGCGCTTTCAAGCTGGTCGATGTCGGCCCGCAGGCGCGGGTCCGCCAGGGCCGACCCTGCCAGCTGCAGGGGGGGCTGCCCTTGCACCAGTGCGTTGTCGAGCAGTTTGAACATGGCGATGCACAGGGCCTGCCACGCCGCATCGGCCTGTCCCAGCGCTTGCCGCAGCGGGCCCGCCCCCAGCAGCCACAGCAGCGGCAGCAGGCAGGCGGCATCCAGCGACCACGCCAGATAGCGCGGCAGCAGCCGCGCCGGCGCAAGCTCAGACGGCGGCGTCATCACGGTGCGGCCTGGGCGTCACCAGTGTTGCGGCGATGATCCCGGCCTCGTACAGCAGGCACATCGGGATCGCCAGCATCAATTGGCTGACCACATCCGGCGGGGTCAGCACGGCGGCGATGATGAAAATGCCGACGATGGCGTAGCCCCGGCCTTCGCGCAGCTGTGCCGGGGTCACCCAGCCCAGCAGGGCCAGGATCACCAGTGCCACCGGCAATTCGAAGGCGAGCCCGAACGCCAGGAACAGCACCAGCACGAAGTCGAGGTAGGCGCTGATGTCGGTCATCATGGCCACCCCATCCGGCGTCACCCGTGTCAGGAAACCGAACACTGCCGGCAGCACCAGGAAATACGCGAACGCGCAACCGGCGTAGAACAGCAGCAGGGCCGAGCTGAGCAGCGGCAGCGCGAGGCGTCGTTCGCGCTTGTACAGCCCCGGGGCGACGAACGCCCACAGCTGGTAGAGCAGCCACGGCATCGCCACCAGCAGCGCCACGAAGAACGCCAGTTTCATCGGCGCGAAGAACGGGCTGGCCACCTGCGTGGCCACCAGCGTGCCGCCGGCCGGCAGCTTGGCCAGCAACGGGCGTGCAAGGTAGCCGTACAGCGTGTTGGCCAGCGGCAGCAGTGCCACCAGCACCAGCCCCAGTCCGGCGAACGCGCGCAGCAACCGCGCGCGCAATTCCAGCAGGTGCGCGATCAGCGGGCGCTCGGCGTCGTTGTGGCCACCTTCAGCCATCGTGGCGGGCCTGGTCGGCGTCGTGCTTCACGGCCGGCGTGGTGGGCGGTGCCTGGGTGGCTTCGCGCAGTTGCGCCTGCGCCTGCTCCAGCGCCTGCCGGCTTGCGTGCAGGCTGCGCTGCAACTCTTCATGCGCCAGTTCCTGCTCCAGCTCGTTCTTCATCGAATGCCAGTAGGCACGCGCGCGGCGCGCCCACAGGCCGGCGAAGCGGGCGGCCTTCGGCAGCCGCTCGGGGCCCAGCACCACCAGCGCCACCAGGGCAACGACCAGCATCTCGCCGAGTGAGAAATCGAACATCGGCCGTGCCCGCCCGGATCAGCGGGCGACGTCGTCGCGGTGGTCTTGCTGTGCCTGGGACGCCGTCGACTGCTCGTTGCCGAGTTGCGGTGCCGGCTTGTCGTCGTCGCCGTTCATGCCTTTCTTGAACTCATGCACGGCCTTGCCGAGGTCGCGCGCGCCCGTGGTCAAGCGCTTGGTGCCGAACACCAGCAGCACGATGAGGAGCACGATCAACCAGTGCCAGATGCTGATGCCGCCCATGATTGCGTCCGTGGAGGAAGGAGGAGACTGCGGATTCTACTTGGAACACGGCGCCCGCCCGAAGTTCCCGCCCCCGCCTGCAGGTTCAGCGGGTGGGGGGCAGTGGCGTGGTGGTGGCGGGGGTGTCGTTGCCCAGCGGTTGCGGGGTGCTGGCACCGGGGGTGGCGACGGGTGCCGGATTCGGGTTGGCGCGCTGGCGGGCGTAGCGGGCCGCTGCGGTGGCTTCCTCGAGGCTGTTGCGGAATGCGGTGATGGCGGCCGAAGGCGCTTGCGGGGCGCGGCCTTCGAAGATCATCCGCGGGGTGGCGTCCTGGCCGTAGGCGGTGCGGTTGGCGCCGTTGTCGATCGACAGCACCGCGCCATCCAGCGCCACCCCGGCGAACAGCCCGCGCGCGCGCGACCACGACCAGATTTCGGCCTTCATCGCGCCATCGGTGGCGGCGGCGGCATTGCGGCCCACCGGGCCGGCGGCCACCCCGGCATCGGCACCGAGGGTGATCTTGCCGTTCATGATGTTGTCCAGCCCGCGCTGGCTGCGGAACACCAGGATCACGTCGGCCGACTGCACCCCGGCCTGGAAGCCGAAGCTGGCGCCGGACAGTTTCACGAACACCGGGTTGGACCAGGTGCCATCGGCACTCTTCACCGACATCAGGCCCAGCCCGTGGCGGCCGCCGAACATGAAGCTGGCCTTGATGGTGTCGGGCACCACCACGATCGCGTGCGCGTCATCCAGCAGGCGGTCGGGAATGGACGCCTCGGGGATGGCCTGGATCTGCCGCACCACCCGCACGGCGTCGTCGGCACGGACATCCTCGCGGGCACCAGCGGCAACACCGCCGGCGGCAAGCAGGACGGCAAGGGCAAGGGCGAGGCGGCGCGGGGTGGCGGTCATCGTGGACTCCGGATTGGCGGGGGCGATGCCGCATCGTGGCGCGGCAGCCATGAATCGATCTTAAGCCGTTGCGGCAATCCGTGCGACGCATGCCATCCTATCGGCATGCAGATGCCCAATGACACCGCCCCAGCCCTGGTGCTGGTCAACCTCGGAACCCCGGCGGCACCCACCGCCGCTGCGGTGCGCCGTTACCTTGCGCAGTTCCTGCACGACCGCCGGGTGGTGCAGCTGACCCGCTGGCTGTGGTGTCCGTTGTTGCACTTCGTGATCCTGCCGCTGCGCAGCCCGAAGGTGGCACACAAATATGCGCAGATCTGGATGGAAGGCGGGTCGCCGTTGGCGGTGCATACCGAGGCGCTGTCCGGTGCGGTGGCCGAACGCCTGCCGGGCTGGCGTGTGAAGCACGCGATGCGCTACGGCGAGCCGTCGGTGGCATCGGTGTTCGATGCCCTGCGCGCCGAGGGCGTGCGGCAGGTGCGGGTATTGCCGTTGTATCCGCAGTATTCCACCACCACCACCGCCAGCGTGGCCGATGCGGTCGCTGCCGCGGCGGGCGACCTGCGGGTGGAGTTGCTGCACGACTACCACGCCGATGCCGGCTGGGCCGCGGCGGTGGCCGCGGCGATCCGCACGCATTGGGACACCCACGGCCGCGGCGAGCGCCTGCTGCTGTCCTTCCACGGCATCCCGCAGCGGCTGGTGGACCAGGGCGACCCGTATGCGACGCACTGCGAGGGCAGCGTGGTGGCCATTGCGCAGGCGCTGGGCGTACCCCGCAAGGACATCGTGCTGGCGTTCCAGTCGCGTTTCGGTCGCGAGCGCTGGCTTGCGCCTTCCACCCAGCAAACGCTGGAAGCACTGGCGCGCGAGGGCGTGCGCAGCGTGGACGTGGCCTGCCCGGGGTTCGCGGTGGATTGCCTGGAAACGCTGGAGGAAATCGCCTTGCAGAACGCCGAGGCCTTCCGTGCGGCGGGTGGCCAGGCGCTGCGCTACATCCCCTGCCTGAACGCCACGCCCGTGCATGCCGACGTGCTGGCGGCGTTGGCACGGGCCGAGGGCGGATGGGCGTGATGCAGGACACCGGCTTCGATCTCCCGCAGGGGCGGGTGGCCGCTTTGCGCAATGGCGGCAGCGGGCCACGCGTACTGGCCCTGCATGGCTGGCTGGACAACGCCGCCAGCTTCGTGCCGATGGCACCGTACCTGCGCGATCTGGACCTGGTGGCGCTGGACCTGCCCGGCCACGGCCACAGCGCGCATGTGCCGGCCGGCGCCGAGTACGGCTTCCCGGGGGCGTTGGCGACGGTGCTGGACGTGGCCGATGCCCTGGGGTGGGAGTCGTTTGCGCTGCTCGGGCATTCGATGGGGGCCGGCATCGCCAGCCTGCTGGCCGCCGCCTGCCCGGCGCGGGTCGAGCGGCTGCTGGCGATCGAAATGCTGGGCGCGCTGGCCGAAGAGCCGGCGCGCACCGCGCGCCGCATGCGCGAGGCGGTGGCGGCGCAACGTGCGGGCGTGGGCAAGCGGCTGCGCGTGTTTCCCGACGTGGACACCGCCGTGCGCGCGCGTCTGCACGCCGGCCGCGTACCCGGCAGCGGGCTGGACGAAACACTGCTGCGGCTGCTGGTGGAGCGCGGGTTGCAGCCGGTGGCGGGCGGCTGGGCGTGGCGGTCCGACCCGCGCTTGCTGCTGCCCACCTTCGCGCGCCTGACCACCGCGCAGGTCGACGACGTGCTGGCGGCGGTGGAATGCCCGACGCTGGCGGTCTTCGCCGACCCCGCCCAGCCCTACCTGCCGGATGCCGAGCGCCGTCGGCGCGTGGCGTTGCTGCCGCAGGGCCGGATGCTGCTGCTGCCCGGTGGCCACCACCTGCACATGCAGCAACCGGCGGTGGTGGCGGCAGCGGTGGTCGACTTCCTGCGCGGCTGAGCGCGGTTTATTCCTTGTTGCCGGTGCGGATGGCCAACTGGGTGCCGCCGTTGTCGTCCTTGGCCAGCTGGTAGAACACCTGGCGCTTGTCCTTGCTGAACATCAGCGTGCTGCCATCGTCGGACTGCATCGCCATTTCCCGCTTCCAGCCGCCGGATTGCATCGCCTTGTCGGCATCGGCATAAACCATGGCCACCGCATCGGGGCTGCTCAGGTTGACCATCTGCATGCCGGCCATGTCCATCACCGTGGTGACCCGGTGCTTGCCGGGCAGGTAGATGTCGGCGGGGAAGCCTGCCGGCAGCGCCACGTTGCCGTCGGCGGCGGCGGCCACGTGCAGGTCGCCCTGTTCGGTCTTGATGGTGACGTCGTTGCCGTTCTTGTCCACTTTCGCGCCGGTGGCTTTTTCCACTGCGGCCTGCACGGCTGCGTCGCGCGCCTTCTGGCAGGCCGGCAGGGCGATGAGGGTGGCGACCAGGGCAAGGCCGAGCAAGGGGCGGGGGTGGGCGAACATGGGCGAGCTTTCCGAAGTGTCTTGCAGGCGTACAACGTGCCCGGCGCGGTCAACCGGCCAACAGGTGCCGCAAGCGGCCCTTCAGCACGCGACCTTCGCTGCGCAGGAAGCCGCGCTGGTCGCGCCACCCCGGGAAGCGCGCCTCCACTTCGCTCCAGAAACGCGCCGAGTGGTCGGCATGCAGCAGGTGGCAGAGCTCGTGCACCAGCACGTACTCGAACGCCGCAGGCGGCCCCAGCAGCAATGCCAGGTCCAGCGCCAGGGTGCCGTCGGGGGCCAGCGAGCCCCACAGCGACGAGGTGCGCTTGAACACGATGCGGCGTGGCGGGCGCGGCAAGCCAGGCAGGTATTTCGGCAGCCAGCGCCCGGTGTCGGCGCGGCCCTGGGCTTCGTAGAAGTCCTGCAATGCGCGGCGCAACGCGGCATCGCCGGCATGGGCGGGCGACGTGAACCGCAGGCCGCCGGCATCGAGTTCCAGCCGGGTGGCGCGCCCGCTTGCCCAGCGCAGTGGCCACTCATCACCGCGCAAGGGCAGCGCCGGGGTGATGTCGCGCAACAGGCCGCTGCCATTGGCGACCGCTTGCGTGTGCAGTTGCGCCGCCAGCCAGTGGCGGTGTTCGTGCAGGAAGCGTTGGCCGTCGAGGGCGCTGGCGCGCAGCGGCAAGGTCAGTCGCGCGCCGCGTTCGTCCACCGACAGCTTGATCCGCCGCGCGCGCGGATCGCGCACCCGCAGCAGTGCGATGCAGCGGCCATCCTCCAGCTCGACATCGATGTGCTCGCGCAGCGGCGCGGCCGCTTTCGGTGCCGTGCGCGAGGGGGAGAGCAAGCGGAACAGCGAGCGCATGGGGTGATTCTAAGCGGTGGCTTCCCCCGCTGCTGCGGGGGCGCGGCGTCACTCCGCCTTGCTGAGCTTGAACGCGCTCTCCAGCACCGCGAACAGGCGCTTGAACTCGCCGGTCATCAGTGCGAAGCGGGCTTGCAATTCGGCCACGATGTCGTCGCTGTCGGAAGCTTCCATCTGGTCCACCGCGCCGTCCAGCAGCTTGAACTTGCGCACGATCAGGTCTTCGCCGATCACGAAGCTCACATGGTCGTCCAGCACCAGCGCCAGCCGCGTGCACTGCTTGCCCGCTTCCAGATGTTTGTTGATTTCATCGCCCACCAATTCCATGCGCTGGATCTTCACCATCGCGCCGGTGTCGGTGGGGTCGCGCAGCTCGCACTCGTCGCCCAGCGCCAGCCCGTCGGGCAGCGCGTCGCCGGCCAGCCAGCCGGTGAGGATGGCGCGCGGCGCCACTTCGGCGTTCAGCGGCAGCGCCGGGAAGCTGCCCAGCGCGCGGCGCACTTCCGACACCACCGACTCGGCCGACTTGCGCGAGGAGGTGTCGACCGCCATCACGCCCAGGCTGCCGTCCAGCAGGGCGTCGCTGCGCACCGGGCGCACGAACGCGCGCGGCAGCAGCTCGGTGATCAGCTCGTCCTTCAGCCGCTTGCGGGTGCGGCCGCCGGGTTTGCGGCCTTCCTTCTCCTCGATCGCGGCCAGCTTCTTCTGCAGCAGGTCGTTGACCACCGCGCCGGGCAGCAGCTTGTCCTCGCCACCCACGGTGAGCCAGCGCGCGCCGTCGCACAGGTGCTGGAAGCCGTCGTGGTGCTGGCCCATCGGCGCGACGAAGCCGCGCGAGGAGAGTTCCAGCGGACCGACCGGCTTGAGCGCGCATTCGGCCAGCTGCGGTTCGAGGTCGGACAATTCCAGCGAGGTGGGGAAGCGGAACAGGGTCAGGTTGCGAAAGAACATCAAGATTCCAATCAGGATTTGAGGATGTCCAGCCCGTCGTGGTTGGCGATCGGGCGGGACGGCAGGGCGATGGGTTCGTGCTGTATCGGCGCGCCGGCCAGCCACGCATGTGCGTCGGGCAGCGCCGCGTCGCCGCGCTTGCCGAGGGCGAGGAAGTCGAACAGCGTCGGGTCGCTGAGCTGCGACGGGCGGATGTCGCCCAGCGCGCGCGCCATGGTCTCGATGCGGCCGGGCGTCTCCTTCTCCCACTGCGCCAGCATCTTCTTGACCTGCTTGCGCTGCAGGTTCTCCTGCGAGCCGCACAGGTTGCAGGGGATGATCGGGAAGCCCTTCGCCTCGGCGTAGGCTTCGATATCGTCCTCGCGCACGTAGGCCAGCGGGCGGATCACCACGTGCTTGCCGTCGTCGCTGAGCAGCTTGGGCGGCATGCCGCTTAGCTTCGCGTGGAAGAACAGGTTGAGGAAGAAGGTGTTGACCAGGTCGTCGCGGTGGTGGCCCAGCGCGATCTTGGTGAAGCCGTGCTGCTCGGCGTAGGTGTACAGCGCGCCGCGGCGCAGCCGCGAGCACAGCGAGCACATGGTCTTGCCTTCCGGGATCACCCGGCTGACCACCGAGTAGGTGTCCTGCTCGAGGATGTGGAAGTCCACCCCGATCGAAGACAGGTAGTCCGGCAGCACGTGCTCCGGGAAGCCCGGCTGCTTCTGATCCAGGTTCACCGCGGTGATGCTGAAATCGACCGGCGCTTTTTTCTGCAATTGCAGCAGCACGTCCAGCATCGTGTAGCTGTCCTTGCCGCCGGACAGGCACACCATCACCTTGTCGCCATCCTCGATCATGCCGAAGTCGGCGATCGCGCGGCCCACCTGGTGGCGCAGGCGCTTGGCCAGCTTGTCGGCTTCGTGCTTGTGGCGCGGGGCCCCGGGCATGGGCGGCGGCAGGGGGGTGTGGGAAGTGTGCATGGCCTCGCCATTTTACCTGCCGCCGGGGGCCTGCCGGCGCGTTATGCTGCGCGCATGAACCAGACTCAGGATCCGGCCGAACTGGCCCGCATGGCGCGCCGCGTGGTGGAGCTGCGGCAGGAGCACCGCGACCTGGACGACGCCATCGACCGCCTGCAGGCGGATATCCAGGCCGACGAGCTGATGCTCAAGCGGATGAAGAAACGCAAGCTGCTGCTGAAGGATCAGATTTCCTGGCTGGAGAACGTGCTGATCCCGGACGAGCCGGCTTGAGCCGGCATCCCGGCGTTGGTCATTCCGCCGGGGTTTGCGTTTCCACCGCCGGGATCTCGCCGGTGCTGCGGCTGGTATCGGGGCTGATTTTTTCGATGGTGGCGCGCAATTCGCGGCCCAGTATCACGCGGGCATCCTTGGCCCAGGCCTTCAGGCGGTCGTCGAACATCAGCTTGCTGGTGTCGGGGTTGGGCCAGACCAGCTTGAGCTCGCGCAGCTTCTGGATGAAGCTGCGGAACAGCGATTTGTCGAAGAACTCCGGTGCCGCCGGGGCGTACAGCAGCGACAGCCGTTGCGCGGTGAGGTGGCACAGGCTTTCCAGCTCCCCCGCGCCCAGCGTGCCCGCGCCGTTCTTCACCAGCACCGCGATGGCGATGTAGTAGCGCTCGAACGCCTGTTGCAGGGTGTGGCCCAGCGCACGCAGGCGGAACACCTCGTCGCTCTGGCCGGCATTGCGCTGCAGGATGCCGCCGTCTTCCTCGCTGACCTGTTCCAGCAGGCCCTCGCGGATGAACACCTCGATGGTGCGGTCGATGCGCGCGGCGAAACCGTCCTCGTCCCAGGGCAGGAACAGTTCCGCCTGCAGGAACGGATACAGGGTGCGGCCGATCTGCTGCAACTGGCGGCGGCCCATGCGGCGGTTGTTCTGGAAGCACACCGCGATCCACGCCGAGGCGGTGAACAGGTGCAGCACGTTGTTGCGGAAATAGCTCAGCAACACCGCGTTGTCGCCCTCCACCCCCAGCACGTCGCCCAGTGGATGGGCGGTGCGGGAGATCAGGCCGATCTCCTCGCCGTGGGCGATGATCTGCTCCGGCGAATGCGGGGTCACCGTCACCCAGTCGGAATACGGCACCTCCGCCAGCAGGGTCTTGGACAGCGCGATCTGCGCGCGCAGGTCGGCTTCGCCCATCGCGTGCTTGGGCGTGGACAGCAGTGCCAGCGCCAGCAGGTTGATCGGGTTGACGTCGGCGGCGCGGTTGACGTGGGTCTGGATCTTCAGCGCCAGCGCGTCGACGGTGCGTGCGAACCAGGCCGGCTTGTCGTCGTCGCCCACCGGCTGGCCGTCCCACTCCGGTGCGTGCTCGGCCAGGATCTCGCGCAACTGGATGCGTTCGCCGAAGTTCACCACCACCTGGCCGTAGTTGCTGCGCAGCACCTTGGGGATGCCGGCCAGCAGCTGCCAGATGGATTCCTTTTCCTTCGGCTTGCCGGACAGCTCGTCGAGGTAGCTGCGGCCTTCCATCAGCTTCTCGTAGCCGATGTAGACCGGCTGGAACAGCAGCGGCCGGGTCGGCTGGCGCAGGTAGGCGCGCACGGTCATCGCCAGCGAGCCGCCCTTGGGCTGCAGCAGCCGGCCGGTGCGCGAGCGCCCGCCCTCGATGAAATACTCGATGGAATAGCCGCCGGCGACGAGCTGTGCCATGTATTCGCGGAACACCGCGGAGTACAGCGCGTTGCCCTTGAAGCTGCGGCGCGCGAAGAACGCGCCGCCCTTGCGCAGGATGGTACCGACCACCGGCAGGTTGAGGTTGATGCCGGCGAAGATGTGCGGGGCCACCACGCCGTGGCTGTAGAGCAGGTAGCTCAGCAGCAGGTAGTCCATGTGGCTGCGGTGGCTGGGCACGTAGACCACTTCGTGGCCCGGCGCCTCCTGCTTGAACTGGTCGAGGTGGTGCACCAGCACGCCGCGGTAGATGCGGTTCCACACCGAGGTCAGCATGAAGCTGAGCGAGCGCACTGCGGTGTTGGAATAATCGGCGGCGATTTCCCAGAAGTAGGCGTTGGCCTTTTTCCAGGCGTCTTCGGGCTTGCTCTTGTCGCGCCGGGCCTGGTCGGCGATGGCGTCTTTCACCGCCGGTGCCGACAGCACCTGTTCGGCCAGCATGCGGCGGGTGGACAGGTCGGGGCCGATCACCACCTCGCGCACGCGGCGGAAATGCATGCGCAGCACCCGCGACACCTTGCGTACGGCGCGTTCCGGCGGCAGGTCTTCGACCAGGGTTTCGCGCACCGACATCGGCGCGGCGAACTGCACCAGGGTGTCGCGGCCGTTCAACAGGATCGCCAGCAGGCGGCGGAAGCGGCCCACCAGCGTCCAGTTTTCCGAGAACAGCACCGAGAACCAGCCGCTGGTGCGCTTGGGGGCCTGGCCCACGAAGATCGACACCGGCACCAGTTGCACGTCCAGTTCCGGCTTGTCGCGGTGCGCCTGCAACAGCCGCGCCAGCGACCCGGAATGGGTCTTGTGCTCGGCACCCGGCAGCAGACCCAGGGCATTGGTATGGCGCCGCGACAGCGCCACGTAGGCGCGCTTGCGGCCCAGCGGCACGCCGGGCATGGGCTGCAGCGGCGGCGGCAGGCCGGCCTCGCGGCAGGCGCGGGCCAGGATCAGTGCATTGGACAGGCCGTAGTCTTCCAGCACGTAGCAGATCGGCCGTGCCGGGTCGAAGGTCGGCTGGGTACCGGCATCGATGTCCAGCGTCAGCCAGGGCTTCAGCAGCCGGCCGAGGGCGCGAGCCCACAGCGGGACGGATGCGCGCGGCGGCGGCGGGGCCAGCGGGGACGTGCCGGCGACGTGGGCGTCGGTGGCGAGGAAGTCCGGAAGCGGCAGCGGTTCGGCGGGCGCGCCCGGTGCCGCCACGGAGGCGTCGGTGGGGGCGGGGGCGTCGAACAAGCTGGCCTGGGACGGGGTCTGGCGGTTCTGCATCCGGGCCATTATGGCCGAGTGGGGCATGGGCTTCAGACGCGGGCGGGGTCGACAGGTCGAATTAGCGTGAAAGGGGTCACGCTTTTGCCGCGTCGGCACCCCATTCCAACGCCGGGGCCGGGCGCCCGAACAGGAAGCCCTGCGCATGTGCGCACCCCATCGCCAGCAGCGCCTGCCGCTGGGCTTCGGTTTCCACGCCTTCGGCCACCACCCCCAGCGCCAGCGAGCGGGCCAGGCTGAGCACGGCTTCGATCACCGCCATGCTGCGGCGTTCCTCCGCCTGCCCGAGGTCGCGGATGAACGAACGGTCGATCTTGATCATCTTCAGCGGGAACCGGTGCACGTAGCCCAGCGAGGAATAGCCGGTGCCGAAATCGTCCAGCGCGGCACCGATCAGCGCGTCCTGCAGGCGTTGCAGGATGCGCGCCACCGCTTCCGGGTCGGCCAGCAGGGTGCCTTCGGTGACTTCGACCCGCAGCCGGTCGGGCGGGAAGCCGGTGTCCTGCAGCAAGGCCAGCAAACGCTGGTCGAAATCCTCGTACTGGAAGTGCCGGGGCGAGATGTTGAGGGTCAGGAACTCGCCTTCGCGCACGAAGTCGCGCGCGGCCTGGCAGGCGATCTTGTACATGTGCCAATCGATGGCCTCGATCAGCCCGCTCTCTTCGGCCACCGGCAGGAAATCGCCCGGGGTGAGCAGGCCGCGGCTGGGATGTTGCCAGCGGATCAGCGCCTCGTAGCCGACGATGCCGGCATCGTCGAGCCGCACGATCGGCTGGAAATAGGGCCGGAATTCACCCGCGTGGAGCGCATTGCGCAATTGCAGCTCCAGCTCCAGCACGCTCATCGCGGTGTTCTGCTGGACTTCGTCGAACAGCACGAAGCGCTGGCGTCCGGTGGCCTTGGCGCGGTACAGGGCGACGTCGGCGTCGTGCAGCATCTCGTCGATGGTCTGGTAGCGCTCGTGGCCGATGGCGATGCCGATGCTGGCCGAAGCCTGCAAGGCGTGGTCGCCCACCTGGATCGGCTCCTGCATCCGGTTCTGGATGCGCTGGGCGATCTTGCAGGCGGTGCCGGGCTGGTTGCCCTCTTCCAGCAGGATCGCGAACTCGTCGCCGGACAGCCGCGACACGATGTCGGGGCCGCGCACGCATTCCAGCAGCCGGCGCGAGAATTCGCGCAGCACGGCATCGCCGGCCTGGTGGCCGAGGCTGTCGTTGAACAGCTTGAAGCGGTCGACGTCGAGGTAGAGCAGGGCAAAGCTGTTGCGGGTGTTGCGCTGCTTGCTGGACAGCGCGCGCTCCAGCCGATCGCGCAGGTACAGGCGGTTGGGCAGGCCGGTCAGCGGGTCGTGCATGACCTGGTGCTTGAGCTGGGCTTCGACCTGTTCGCGCACCGAGATCTCGCGGCGCAGTTCGCGGGTCCGCGCCTGCACACGCTGTTCCAGTTCGGCATTGAGGGTGTGCAGGGCTTCGGCGTGGCGGCGGCGCTGCACGCTGTTGGCGATCTGGTGGGCGACGAAGGTCAGCAGCTCGGCGTCCTCGCTGCTGTACACCAGGTCCGGCCGGTAGCTCTGCACCACCACGAGGCCCATCACCCCGTCCGCGCCCAGCAGCGGCGCGCCCAGCCAGCACACCGCGGGGGTGCGGCTGGCGTGGTGGCTGGCGTCCATTTCCCCCGCGGCCACGAGGTCACGTACGCCCTGGTCGTCGATCAGCAGCGTCCGGCCGCGGCGCAGTGCGTACTCGCTCAGGCCGCGGCCCAGCGCACGATCGCCGCGCTCGTCGCCGGCCACGTCCACCGAATAGGGGATCTCCAGCTGGCTGCCGTCGGCCGACAGCAGCGCGATGTAGAAATTCTCGGCGTAGAGCAGCTCGCCCACCGCCTGGTGCAGGCTGCGGTAGAAATCCTCGTCGCGCTCCTGGTTGTTGGCCAGCGCCGCAATCTTGTAGAGCGTGGCCTGCAGATGCGCGGCGCGTTCGCGCTCGGCGATCTGCTCCTGCAACTGCCGGTTGGCGGCGGCCAGCTCGCGGGTGCGGTCGGCCACCAGGCGTTCCAGCTCCTCCTGGCCGCGCTTGCGTTCCAGCGCGGTGAGCACGTGTTCGGCCACGAACGACAGCACGGCAAGGTCGGACTGGGTGTAGGCAATGCCCTCGCGGTAGCTCTGCACCACCAACGCACCCATCGCCTGGCCGTTGCGCAGCATCGGCACGCCCATGAAGTCCACCGACGGCGTTCCCACCGCGTCTTCCTGCGGCAGGCCCAGCATGGCGGCGACTTCCTCGGAGGGCCCGCGGACGGCACGACCGTGGCGGATCAGCGCCAGGGTGATGCTGCCGCCCATCTGCGCCGCCGGGATTTCGAAATCCGGGTCGTACATGCCGTTGTCCATTTCGTCGACGAAATAGATGAAGCGCAGGCTGTCGCGCAGGCGGTCGTACAACGCGATGTAGAAGTTCTCGGCATACATCAGCTTGCCGATGATCTGGTGCAGGCTGCGCAGCAGGGTCTGCATGTCGCGGTCGGAGGCGGCCATGTCGGCGATCGCGAACAGGGCATGCTGCAGCTGCTCGGCCTGTTCCAGGTCCTTCACCGACTCTTGCAGGCGGCGGATCGAGAACAGCTCGGACAGCCGCCGGCCCGCCAGCGCCAGCAGCCGGTGGGGGGCGGGTTCCAACTTGTCCAGCGCGCCGCGCGGCGTCAGCAGGGCGGCACCGGCATCGGCCGCGCCGGGCGGCAGCAGGCGGACATCGGGGGCCTGGGCGGACTCCAGCGGACGCCCCGAGAAGGCCGCCACGGTGGCCTGCACGTGGTCCGGTTGGCGGGCCTCGGGGGGCTCGAACAGCAATTCGCCATGGTCGGTCCAGACCACGGCGGTGGCCGGCCGGTCGCAATCCCGCAGGCCGCGCAGCAGGGCGGTGGCGACGTCGCGTACCTCGGTGGCGGCCAGGATCGACAGCCCGGCGGCAGCGAAGCCGCTGCCGGAGTCGGCTGCCGCGGGGGGTGCGTCTGCTTGTCTCGCCTGCCGAAGATCACTCATGCCCGGACCCTGTGCTGATGCATGCCATTGCAGCCACGAGCCGGGGGATGCACGAGGCATGTCCCGGAGTATATCGACCGGCCGGCGCAATCCTGTTGCCGGCGCGCCTCATCTTGCGCGTTCGGCCAGCGATTGGGTGGCGTGGCGCACGTAATCGGCCAGGTACCAATGGCCGTCGATGCGGACCGCCGGCAGCACCGCATCCACCGGTCGCCCGGCCAGCCGGTATTGCAGGCGCAGCCGGGCGGTATCGCCGGTTTGTTCCAGCAGGCTCACGTGCAGGTCGCGCAGGCTGGCATCCAGGTCCAGCCCGTATTGCTGGCGCAGCTGCGCCAGCAGGGTGGCGAAGAAGGGGGAGAGCCGGTTCAGGCTCTGGGTCATGCCGAAGCCTGCGAAAGCGGCGTTGCCGGCCCTGCCGTCGATGCCGCTGCGGTTGGCGGCGGCGGCCAGCGTGGTGAAGAAGCGCTGCGCGCGCCTGGGGTCGGCCAGCGGGGCGCGCAGGGCCCATGCACCGACCGCGGCGATGGCCTGGCTGGTGTGATCGCGTTCGTCGGGGGTGTAATCGGGGTCTTTCTGCACGTAGCCGGTACCGAACACCGTCAGCGTGCGGATGGCCTGGTCGATGTCGGCGTCGGCGCCGGCGAATTGCTTGCGGAACGTGGTCAGCAGCGCCTTGTCGGCGGCCGGCGCTTGCAGGGCCGCCAGCAGGCGCGGGATGCGTGCATCCAGTGGCAGCTCGTCCAGCGGCCAGCGGCTGCGGCCACTGCGCCAGCCTTCCTGCAGCTGTGCATGCAGGGCCGGCGGTACCGCCAGCTGTGCAAAGCCGGCACCGTCGCGGGCCAGCAGGCGGTCGCGCAGCACATAGGCCGCATCCACCGGCCGGTTGGCCGGTTGCAGCTGCGCATCGTCGTGCCGCGCCGACGGTGCGGCGCCCGGCCCGGGCCCCGGCTGGCAACCCGGCAGGCCGGCCAGCAACAGGCCCAGCCCCAGCCCGGGCAGGCAGGCGGTCAACATGCGGGAAAGGGGCCGGGGTGCCATGCGCGGCAGTGTCGATGGCGGCGGCGGCCAACGCAAGCGCTGGCCCGGGCGGGTGCCTGCGGCAGGAAAGTCCGGGCACGCCTCTATACTAGCCGGCTCCCTGTCAGTCCGGGCCGCCATGACCGTCGCCATCACCTTCCAGCAGTTGATTTCCCGCCTCAACGCTTACTGGGCGGAGCAAGGGTGCGTGCTGATCCAGCCGCTGGACCTCGAAGTGGGCGCCGGTACCTTCCACCCCGCCACGTTCCTGCGCGCGCTCGGCCCGGAGCCGTGGAACGCCGCCTACGTGCAGCCTTCGCGCCGCCCCACCGACGGCCGCTACGGCGAGAACCCCAACCGCCTGCAGCGCTACTACCAGTTCCAGGTGGTGATGAAGCCCAGCCCCGACAACATCGTGGAGCTGTACTTCGACTCGCTGAAGGCGCTGGGCATCGACCCGCTGGTGCACGACCTGCGGCTGGTCGAGGACAACTGGGAATCGCCCACGCTCGGCGCCTGGGGCCTGGGCTGGGAAGTCTGGCTCAACGGCATGGAGGTGACCCAGTTCACCTACTTCCAGCAGGCCGGCGGGCTGGAGTGCCGCCCGGTGCTGGGCGAGATCACCTACGGGCTGGAACGCCTGTGCATGTACCTGCAGAACTGCGACAACGTCTATGACCTGGTGTGGACCTACGGGCCGGACGGCCAACCGGTCACCTACGGCGACGTCTACCACCAGAACGAGGTGGAGCAGAGCACCTACAACTTCGAACACGCCGACGTGGCCGAGATGTTCCACCGTTTCGATGCCTGCGAGGCGGAAGCGATGAAGCTGGTCGAAGCCGGCCTGCCGCTGCCCGCCTACGAGCAGGTCACCAAGGCCAGCCACAGCTTCAACCTGCTGGACGCGCGCCGCGCCATCTCCGTGACCGAACGCCAGCGCTACATCCTGCGCGTGCGCACGCTGGCGCAAGCGGTGGCCCGCCTGTACGAGGCCAAACGCCTGGACGCCGTTGCCGCCAAGGAGGCCCGCGCATGAACATGCAACCGCTGCTGATCGAACTCGGCACCGAAGAACTCCCGGTCAAGGCGTTGCCGGGGCTGGCGCAGGCCTTCTTCGACGGCGTCATCGCCGCGCTGGACAAGCGCGGCGTCGCCATCGAGCGCGGCGCTGCCAAGCCGCTGTATTCGCCGCGCCGGCTCGCAGTGCTGCTGCCGGGCGTGGCGATCGAACAACCCGAACAGAAGTCGGAAATCCTCGGCCCTTATCTCAACATCGCGCTGGACGCCAACGGCGCGCCCACCAAGGCGCTGGAAGGCTTCGCCGCCAAGGCCGGGGTTGAATGGATGGCGCTGGAAAAAACCACCGACGCCAAGGGCGAGCGTTTCGTGCACCGCGCCACCAAGCCCGGCGCACGCACCTTCGACCTGCTGCAAGGCGTGCTGGACGAGGCGCTGGCCGGCATGCCGATCCCCAAGCCGATGCGCTGGGGCGCGCACGCCTACGGGTTCGCCCGTCCGCTGCACTGGCTGGTGGCGCTGCTGGGCGACGACATCGTGGATGTCAGCGCGCTGGGCATCCGCGCCGACCGCATGAGTCGCGGGCACCGCTTCCACCATCAGGGGCCGGTGTGGATCAACCGGCCACAGGAGTATGTGGATGCGCTGCGCGGCGCATATGTGCTGGTGGATGCCGATGAACGCCGCGCCCGCGTGGTTGCCGAGGTCCAGGCTGCCGCCGGTGGCAACGCACGCATCACCGAGGACAACCTGGAGCAGGTGAACTGCCTCAACGAATGGCCGGTGGCGGTGGCCTGCGCGTTCGACCGCGAGTTCCTGGCGGTGCCGCAGGAAGCGCTGGTCGAAACCATGGAAGCCAACCAGAAATTCTTCCCGGTGCTGGATGCCGGCGGCAAACTCACCGAGAAATTCATCGGTATTGCCAATATCGCTTCGAAGGACGCCGGCGAGATCCGCAAGGGCTACGAGCGGGTGATCCGCCCGCGCTTCAGCGACGCCAAGTTCTTCTTCGACGAGGACCTGAAGCAGGGCCTCGCATCGATGGGTGAGGGCCTTGCGAGCGTGACCTACCAGGCCAAGCTGGGCAGCGTGGCCGACAAGGTGGCGCGCGTCGCGGCGCTGGCCGAGACCATCGCCGCGCAGGTCGGCACCGACCCGGCGCTGGCCAAGCGCGCCGCGCAGCTGGCGAAGAACGATCTGCAAAGCCGCATGGTCAACGAGTTCCCGGAACTGCAGGGCATCGCCGGTCGCTACTACGCGCAGTGCGCGGGTGAAAACGATGACGTGGCACTCGCCATCGACGAGGCCTACCGCCCGCGCTTCGCCGCCGACGACATCGCGGCATCCCCGCTGGGCAAGGTGCTGGCGATCGCCGAACGGCTGGACACCCTGGCCGGTGGTTTCGCCGCGGGCCTGAAGCCCACCGGCAACAAGGACCCCTTCGCCCTGCGCCGCAATGCGCTGGGGCTGGCGCGGACGATCATCGAGAGCGGGTTCGATCTTGACCTGAAGGCGCTGCTTGCCAAGGCGAACCAAGCGCTGGCTGCGAAGAACGTGCAGGCCGATGCCGGCGAACTCTACGACTTCATCCTCGACCGCCTGCGCGGCTACTACGCCGACCGCGATGTGCCGGCCGCGCATTTCAACGCCGTCGCCGAACTGAAGCCGGCTTCGCTGCACGACTTCGGTCGCCGCCTCGACGCCATCGGCAGCTTCGCGCAATTGCCCGAGGCTGCGGCGCTGGCCGCCGCCAACAAGCGCATCGGCAACATCCTGAAAAAGGCCGACATCGCCATCCCGGCGCTGGAGGACGCGGCGCTGCTGCGCGAACCCGCCGAGCTGGCGCTGGCCGAAGCAGTGGAGGCCGCCCATGCCGAGACCGGCCACGCGCTGGCACAGGGCGATTACGTCAGCGTGCTGACCCGGCTGGCGGCGCTGCGTGCGCCGGTGGACGCTTTCTTCGACGCGGTGATGGTCAACGCCGACGACCCCGCCATCCGCGCCAACCGCCTCGCCCTGTTGCAGCGGCTGGCCCACCGGCTGGGCAGCGTGGCGGCCATCGAGCATCTGTCGGTCTGACCGGCGCGGGCACGGGACGCCCCGCGCCCGTGCCGCGTCCCGCACGCGGGTTTAATCCCGCGTTGGCCGCGCGCCGGTATCCTGCGGCGATGCCTGCCCACCGCCTGCGCCTGCCCCTGCTGCTCGCCTGTTTCGCCTGCGCTGCGCCCGCGTGGGCGATCAAGGTGGACAAGGTGGAGATCGTCGGCCTGCAGGACGACGCGATGCAGGCCAACGTGCGCAGCGCGTTGTCGCTGCAGAATGCCGTGGGCCAGGACGTGCGTGCACGGCGGCTGGACTATCTGTTGCAGGTGGCGGCGGACGAAACGCGGCAGGCGCTGGAGCCGTTCGGCTATTACACGCCCACCATCGTCATCACCCGCAGCGACCGCCCGGACGCCGCCGCGAACGCGGATGCCGAAACCGATGCGGAGAGCGATGCGGACCCTGCGGGGGCGGCCACCGGCGGCGCGGTGACGGTGATCTTGCGCATCACCCCGGGCGTGCCGGTGCGCGTGCGCGGCTTCGATGTCGGCGTGGACGGACCGGGCGCGCAAGACCCCGGGGTGGGCAACGCGCTGGCGTTGTTCCAGCCGCGCGGCGGTGACGTTCTCGACCATTCGCGCTACGAGGCCGGCAAGGCGCGCATCGCGATGGCGCTGGTGGAGCACGGCTATTTCGATGCGCAGGCGTTGCGCCACCAGGTCGAGGTGACGCGCGCGGAGCACGCCGCCGACATCGCCCTGCGCTGGGACAGCGGGCTGCGCTACCAGTTCGGTGCGGCGCGGTTCAGCCAGACGCCGCAGCCCGTCCTGCGCGAGCGGCTGCTGCGCAAGCTGGTGCCATGGCGGGCCGGCGATGCCTACGACGAAGCCGCACTGGAACGGCTGCGGCAATCCTTGCAGGCGCTGGATTATTTCGCCGTGGTCGACGTGCAGGCCGTCCCCGGCGATGCCCATGACCGGCAGGCACCGGTGGACATCGTGCTGACGCCCGCCAAGCGCAGCATCTACAGCGTCGGGGCCAGTTACGCCACGCTGGACGGTGCCGGCGTCAGCCTGTCCGCCGAGCGTCGCTACCTCAATGCGCGCGGGCACAAGGCACTGGCACAGCTGGATTGGGCGCAGCAGCGCAAGACCGTCACCCTGCAATACCGCATGCCCGCCTTCGCGTGGCGCGATGGCTGGTACACCGCCAGCCTGCAAGCGGCGGACGAGCAGACCGCCTATGTCAACAGCCGGCGGCTGGAACTGGTGGCCAGCCGCAACGGCCAGTACAACGAACACCTGAACCTGTCGGCTTCGCTGCACGTGCTGCGCGAACGCTGGGCCTACGCCACGCTGAACCGCCCAGTGCCAAGCTTCCAGCTGGCCAGCTTCACCTATCCGGAACTGCGTGCCGAATACCTTGCCACCGACGAACGCATGGCGCCGCGCCACGGCCTGGGCGGCGCGCTGACGGTGCGCGGCGGCAGCGGGGGTGCCGACGGTCGTGCCACCTTCACCCAGTTGCACGCCCGCGTGCAGTGGTTCCATGGCCTCGACGCCGACAGCCGGGTGATCGCCCGCGGCGAGCTGGGCCACACCTTCACCCGCGACGTGCTGGACCTGCCGCCCAGCCTGCGTTTCTATGCCGGTGGCGACCGCAGCGTGCGCGGTTACGGGTGGCACGAGATCGGCCCGCGCATCGCCACCGCCGGCGGTGCCTATGACACCGGCGCCCGCAACCTGCTGGCCGCCAGCCTGGAAGTCGAGCGCTACTTCCGCGGCCCGTGGGGCGCGGCGGTGTTCGTGGACACCGGCAGCGCGTTCGAGGGCCGCACGCCGGACCTGCACACCGGCGTCGGCATCGGCCTGCGCTGGCGCTCGCCGGTGGGGCCGGTACGCATCGACATCGCGCACGGCTTGCAGTCGCCGGATTCACCGATCACCTTGCACCTCAACATCGGCGCCGACCTGTGAACGGGGCGTGGCGCTGGCGGAACATCCTGTGGCGCGCGGGCATCGCCGCCGTGCTGGCCGGCGTGGCGACGCTGGCGCTGGCCTGCTGGCTGGTGGCCACGCCGGGCGGTCGCGATGTCCTGCTGGGACAGATCGCGGCGCGCCTGCCCGCCGGCACGGTACTGACGTGGGCGCGGGCCGAGGGGCCGCTGGCGGGGCCGCTGGTGCTGCACGGCGTGCATGTCTCCATGCCGCGCCAACGCGACCCGGACTGCGTGCCGACCGCGCAGGCCCGCTGCGCGATGGGCACCCTCGGCTTCGACGCGCGCACGCTGGTACTGGACCCGGCGCTGCTTCCGCTGCTGGCCGGCACCCTGCATCTGGACGCGCTGGACGTGCGCGACGCGACGCTGGTCTTGCCGCGCAGCGACACCCCGTTCGAACTGCCGACTTGGCCGGACGTGCTGCCGGCCATCGAGCCACCGCTGCACCTGCGCGCCGACGCCATCCGCATCGACGGCCTGCGCGTATTGCAGGAAGGCCAGCCGCGCATCGCCATCCAGCGCGCGCGCGGCGGGCTGGATGCGCGCAGCGGTCGCCTGCACGTGGAGCGGCTAGCGGTGGACAGCGACCGCGGCCGCTTCACCCTGCACGGCGACTACGCGCCGGGCGACCACTACCGCAGCGACTTGCTCGCCACTGCGGTGCTGCCGGCGCCGCCCGGACAGGCCGCACCGCGGCTGGGGCTGGTGGCGCGCGGCGATCTGTCGCGGATGGTGGTGGCACTGGCCGGACATGCGCCGGCGCCGCTGCGTGCCACCCTGACCCTGCAAGGCAGCGCCGACGCCCCGCGCTGGCAATTGCAAGCGCGCAGCGCGGCGCTGGATATCGCGCTGCTGGATGGCGGCGGCGTGGCCGGCCTGCCGCTGCGCTTCACGCTGGCGGCCAGTGGCAACGGCGGCGCTGCGCGCGTGCAGGGCACGCTGCAACGCGGCGATTTCAGCCTGTCGGTGCTGCCTTCCTCGCTGCGCCTGCAAGAGCAGCGCCTGCAACTGCAACCGCTGGTGGTGGCCACGCTGGGCGGACGCATCGTTGCCAACGGCGTGGCCGACCTGCGCGATCCGGCCAACACCGCGCTGAAGCTGGCGCTGCACGCGCGCGGGCTGCGCTGGCAGGACGCCGCCGGCAACGCCGCGGTGCTGGCCGATGCCGACCTTGGCGTCGCCGGCACACTGGAACGCTGGGCGCTGCAGGGGCAGGCGCGGTTGGCGCGCGGCGACGAGCGCGCCACTGTCGACATGCGCGGCAGCGGCGATCGCGACGGCATGCGCTTCGACACCTTGCGCGCGGCGATGCCGCAGGGCCGGCTGGACGCCAGCGGCACGCTGGCGTGGTCGCCGGCGCTGCAATGGCAGGCGCAGGCCCGGCTGGCCGGCTTCGACCCCGGCTACTTCGCACCGGACTGGCCGGGTGCGCTTGACGGCGCGCTGCGCAGCCACGGCACGCTGCGCGACGGCAAGGGCCTGCTGGCCCATGTCGAAGCGCGCGAACTGGGCGGCACGCTGCGCGGGCGCGCGCTGTCCGGGCATGGCAACGTCGATATCGACGGCACGGCCTATGCCGGCGACATCGCGCTGGCGCTGGGTGGCAGCCGCATCGCCGCCAAGGGCCGCATCGCCGCCATCCTCGACGTGGACGCGACGTTCGCGCCGCTGCGCCTCGACGACCTGCTACCCAGCGGCAAAGGCGTGCTGCGCGGCACGCTGGAACTGCGCGGCGCACACGATGCGCCGGACGTGGTGGTGGATCTGGCCGGCAGTGATCTGGTCTTCGGCGACTACCGCGCCACGCGCCTGCAGGCCAAAGGCACGCTGCCGTGGCGGCAGGGCGACGGCACGCTGCAGGTCGATGCCGAGGGCGTGCAAGCCGGCGTGCCGCTGACCCGCCTGCATGCTTCGCTGCGCGGTGCGGTGGAGCGGCTGCGTTTCGACGTGGACGCCGGCAACGGCAGCGCCGCGCTGGCGCTGGCCGGCAGCGCACGCAAGCAGGGCGCACGCTGGCAGGGCAGCCTGGCAAGCGCCGTGCTCACCCCCGCTGTGGCGGCGAAGTGGACGCTGCAACAGCCGGCCAACTGGTCGTGGGATGGCCGCAACGGTGCGCTGACTTCCAGCTGCCTGCAATCCGCGCTGGGTGGCACGTTGTGCGCCAGCGCCGACTGGCCGCGCCGCGGCGTGGACCTGCGCGGCACCGACCTGCCGCTGGCGCTGGCGTCGGAGTGGCTGCCGAAGCGCGAGGACGGCCGGCCGTGGGTGTTCGACGGCACACTGGGCCTCGTCGCCCAGCTGCGCCCGCAGGGCGGTGCCTGGCGTGCCGACGCCAGCATCACCTCCGCCAGCGGCGGCCTGCGCAATGGCCCGCGCGCGCGCCGCGACCTGCTTGGCTACCGCGAACTGCAACTGGAGGCGCGCTTCGGCCCGCAGCGCATCGACGCCACCTTGGCCACCGCGCTGGCGCAGGGCGGCCGCATCGACGCCCACATCGCCACCGGCTGGGACGGCTACGCGCCGCTGGCAGGCACGTTGAAAGCCAACCTGCGCGAACTCGGCTGGCTGGAACTGTTCTCGCCCGACATCGTGCAGCCCACCGGCACGCTGGACATCGACCTGCGTGTGGCCGGCACGCGCGCCCAGCCCCACCTCGGCGGCACGGGCAGCCTGCAAGGTTTTTCCACCGAATTGCCGGCACTGGGCATCGCCGTGCAACAGGGGGGCGCGCAGTTGCAGGCCCTGCCCGATGGCAGCGCGCGCATCCGCGGCAGCCTGCGCACCGTCAACGGCAAGGCCACCGACAGTGCTGCGGGCGTGTTGCAGATCGACGGCAGCCTGGGTTGGCGGGACGCCACCACCCCGCTGCAACTCACCCTGCGCGGCACCGACGTGCTGCTGGCCGATACCCGGC
This sequence comes from Thermomonas sp., assembly GCF_041905325.1. Lineage (GTDB taxonomy): Bacteria > Pseudomonadota > Gammaproteobacteria > Xanthomonadales > Xanthomonadaceae > Thermomonas. Next base: position 243,535 of record NZ_JAYRLK010000003.1, read on the forward strand.
AATTGCGGTTGCTGGCCTCGCCGGACCTGCACGTGGGCTACCGCGCCGGCACGCCCCTGCAGGTGCGCGGCGCGGTCGTCGTGGCGGAAGCCGACCTCCATCTGGAAAAGCTCGAACTGGGTGTTTCGCCGTCCTCCGACGTGGTGGTGCGCGACCCGGATACGCCCGGCCAGGGGCCGGGGCTGCCCACCGACATCGAGATCGCCCTCACCGCCGGCGCGCGCGTACGCATCGACGGCTATGGCCTGAATGGCAGCCTCGCCGGCCAACTGCGCGTGCGCCAGCCGCCCGGCGGCGCGGCCCGCGCCACCGGCACGCTGGAAGTGGGGGGCCGCTATCGCGCCTACGGGCAGGACCTGCGCATCACCCAAGGCACGCTGCGCTGGTCGAACACCGCGATCGGCGACCCGCAACTGGCGATTCGCGCGCAACGCGACATCGGCGACATCGTCGCCGGTGTGGCCGTGGACGGGCGTGCCACCGCGCCGCGCGCCAGCGTGTGGTCGAATCCGCCGATGAGCGAATCGGAAGCCCTGGCCTACCTCACCCTCGGGCGTCCGCTGCCCAGCCTGTCCCGCCGCGAAGCCGAACAGGTCAACCTTGCCAGAACCACCCTCAATGCCAGCGCCGGGTTGCTGGCCTCGGCGCTGGGCAAGCGCATCGGGCTGGACGATGCCGGTGTCAGCCAATCCCGCGCGCTGGGGGGTGAGGTGCTGGGCATCGGCAAGTACCTCTCGCCGCGCCTGTACGTGAGCTACGGCGTGTCGCTGCTCGGCACCGGCCAGGTGGTCACTTTCAAGTATCTGCTGCGCAAGGGGTTCGACCTGCAAATCGAATCCGGAACCCTGCAAAACCGTGCCTCGGTGAACTGGCGCACCGAGCGTTGAAATCGTCCTTTCCGGTTGCCGGGCTTACAGGTCGAAGCCGAACCCGGCACCGGCAGAGGATTCCCCGCTGGCAAAGCTTGCTCCCAGTGAGAACGAGCCGTGCTCTCCCATGCGCTTGCCATAGCCAATCGACACCGCGCCCTGCCCACCTTGCGTACCCACGCCAATGGCGATCCGCCCGTGCGGGCTGCTGGCCATTGCCGCGTTGACCGCCATCTGGGTCATGGCCGTACCCATCGCGCCAATGCGGTCGATGCGGCGATCCGTCTGCTGGAAGCGACGATCCACGTGCTGCTGGTATTGACTGAATGTGTCGGTCCATGCCGCGAATTTGTTGTCGACATAGGTTTTCGAAGTGGCCAGCGTCTGCGCCGCAGTGGTATCCGCATAGGCTTTTGAGGTTGTCAGCGTGGACGCGTCGCCGGCATCGGCATACTGCCGGGCGGATGCCAGCGTGGTGGCATCACCGGCATCCACATAAGCCGTGTCGGTGACGCCATCGGCCCCCGCCGGCCCTTGTGGTCCCGCCGGTCCTTGTGGCCCCGCTGGCCCTGCCGGACCTTGCGGCCCCGGCGTGCCGACGCTGCCAGCCAGCGCGGTAAGTTGCGTGTCCACTGCCGCGAATGCCGAGGCGACGTCGGAATACTGCATGCCCTGGATGGTGAATGTCGGCGCGGTGAACACGCCGCTGGCGAAATCTGCGCCACCGCCGAACCAGCCGGTGTAGACCCGCAGTTGGCGCACGTTGACCGCATCGAAGTCTTCGCGGCCGTCGGCCAGGTGGATGATCTGGTGCTCGCCACCCAGCTTGCCGACGGCAACGGCGAAGTCCCGGTCCGCGACCGCCTGATAGCCAAGCGCGGTACTGCCGATGTTCAGTGCCTGAGATTCGAAGCCAAACGCAGAGGACATCTCACCGGCCGCCTGGTTGCGGTAGCCGAATGCGCTGGTGCCGAATTGGGTGGTGTAATTGCCGTAGCCGATGGCACTGGACGCCATCCCGCTGGCGATATCGAAGATGCCGATCGCGGTGCTGCTGGTGTTGTCGGCCGTGCTTTGCAGGCCCATCGCCACGCTGTAATCCACTCGCGCGTAGGCCGCGTTGCCCACCGCCACCGAAGCCAGGCCCTCGGCCCTCGTGGTTTCCTCCAAATTGACGAATCCATCGCCGTTGCTGTCGGACCACCCGCCCGCTGCAAACGACCCGCTGCCCTGTGCCTGGGTCATGAAGCCGAACGCACTGGAATACAGGCCGCTGGCCTTGTTGTAGAAACCGAAGGCGGAAGACCAGTCTTTGCTGGCGACATTCAAGACACCGAATGCACTACTGAACCGACCACCGGCCAAGTTGTTCGAGCCGAAGGCATTGCTTTGCTCATTGAAGGCCTTGTTGCCGAAGCCGAACGCGCTGCTGGCGGGCGCGGAAGCAGTGTTGTCGGAACCATATGCCGATGCCTGCACGGCACAGGTGGCATTGTTGCTGCCGTGCTCGCTGCCCTGGTTGGTGGGTGCGGCCGGCAGCGGGTTGCCGTTGATATCCAGGCAGGGCGGATCGGCGGCGAAGGCCGGGGCGGCGGTTGCCGCCAACAGGGCCAAGCTCAGGACAGGCAGCGCCGGATGCCGGCGGCGAACGATGGTGGACATGTGGTTTCCCAGGTCAAGGCCGGTCGGAATGCCGGCGTGACTGTCCTATGCGAAACTTCGCCGACAAACCGGACATGTGTGGGGAAGACACTTGCCATCGGCTGCCCAATCATCCGAAGTCACCGTGCTGCTGGCGCGCGTGCGCGCCGGTGACAGCACTGCGCTGGGCAGTGCCTATGCCGCCGTCTACGACGAACTCAAGCGCGCCGCGCGCGCGCAGTTGCGGCGCATGCGTGACGCCTTCCAGACCACCGCGCTGGTGCACGAGGCCTACTTGAAGCTGGCCGGCGGTGCGCAGCTTGCCGCGGTGGATCGCAACCACCTGCTGGCACTGTCGGCGCGCGCGATGCGCCAGGTGCTGGTGGACGATGCGCGCGCACGCAAGGCGGACAAGCGCGGCGGCGGTCAGGATGCCATGACCCTGACGGCCGCGCTGGGCAGCGGCGATGCCGCCGTGGTGGAAGTGCTGGCGCTGGATGAACTGCTGGCCAGCCTGCACAAGCTCGATGAGCGTGCCGCACAGATCGTCGAATTGCGCTACTTCGGTGGTTACGACGAAGCGGAAATCGGCGACATGCTCGGCATCAGCGAGCGCACCGTGCGCCGCGACTGGCGCAAGGCGCGTGCCTTCCTGCTGATGGAGCTGGCGACGTGAGTCGCGATCCGATGGCGCGGCGGCAGCGTGCATTGGCGATCTTCGATGCGGTCGCCGACATGGTTCCGGCCGCGCGCGACGCGGCGGTGGCGAACGAATGCGCGGGCGACCCCGAATTGCTGGCGCACGTGCAGGCCCTGCTGGCCGCCGATGCGGCCACCACGCAACCTTTTCATGGTGGCGCTGCAGCCTGGGGTTGGGCGTTGCAGGCACCCGCAACGGCCGATCCACCACCGGCTGCCGGTCGCCAGATCGGGCCCTGGCGCATCACCGGCATCATCGGCCACGGCGGGATGGGGGCTGTCCATGCCGTGGAACGCAGCGATGGTGCCTACGTGCAGCGGGCCGCGCTGAAGCTGATCCGTGCCAGTGCCGATTCCCCCGCGGCGCGCGAGCGCTTCCTGCGGGAGCGCCAGATCCTGGCCGGCCTGCAGCACCCGAACATCGCGCGCCTGCTGGATGGCGGCTTCAGCAGCGATGGTGAGCCCTACTTCGTGATGGAACGCATCGACGGTGCGTCGATCGACCGCTGGTGCGACACGCATGCGCTGAACCTGCGCCAGCGCGTGCTGCTGTTCCTGCAGGTGCTCGATGCCGTGCGTTACCTGCACCGCAATCTGGTCGTCCATCGCGACATCAAGCCATCCAATCTGCTGGTGGATACCGAAGGGCGCGTGAAACTGCTGGATTTCGGCATCGCCAAACAGCTGGCGGAGGTGGATGCGACCGCCAGCCGCGATCGCGCCTTGACTTTTGAATACGCCTCCCCGGAGCAGCTGCACGACGCCCCTATCACCACGGCCACCGACATCTGGCAATTGGGGATCGTGTTGCACCGGTTGCTTTCGGGTACGCATCCGTTCGGCCTGACCCGCGACACGCCGGTGGCCCGGCAGCTGCAGCAACTCGAACGCGAGCCGGCATCGCTTCCGGTTGCTGCGGCCCAGGCGGATGCGCAACAGGCCGCGAATCGTGGTGGCTTGACCCCGCGCGCGCTTGCGCGCGCGCTGGAGGGCAACCTCGCTCACGTCGTGCAGGCCTGTCTGCGCCGTGACCCCGATGCACGCTATGCATCTGCCGAAGCACTGGCCAACGACCTCCGAGCGTGGCTGGACAACCGCCCCATCGACGCCATGCGGCTGGGGCGTGGGGCGCGCCTGCGGCTGTGGCTGCGTCGCAACCGCACGCTCGCTGCGGCGGTCGCCGCCGTTGGCCTGGCCTTGCTTGCGGGCATCGGGGTTGCAGCCTGGCAGGCCAGCGAGGCGCGTGCGCAGGCCCGCGTTGCCGCGCGCGAAAGCGCCAGCGCCCGTGCGGCACTGGCCTTCCTCACTGACACCCTGGCCGCCGCTGCCCCAGGCCAGGCGATGAGTACCGATGTGAGCGTACGCCAGTTGCTGGACAAGGCCCGCGCGCAATTGGACAGGAACCAGCTGCAGCCACGTACGCGCGCTTCGATCCAGCGCCTGCTTGGCCACCTGTATGGTGCGCTGGGCGAAACGACCCTCGCTGCGGGCCTGTTCGAAACCGGGCTGCGCGGCGTCACGCCCGCCAATCGCGACGATGCGCTTGCGCTGGCGAAGGATCTGGACGGCTACGCAGGCGTGCTGGCAACCCTGGAGCGAGGCAAGCAAAGCCTGGCCACGGCGCAACGTGCGATGGCACTACGGCGACAGTTTGCAGGCGACGATATCTACCAGCGGTTCCTCGGGGAACGACAATTGGCCGTGGCCTATACCAGCCTGGCCGACTGCAAGCAGGGCGACACGCAGTGGAAGCGGGTGCTGGCTGCAACCGCCACTCTGCCGCACGCGCAGACGGCGGAATCGGCGCAGGCCGCAGTGATGTATTCGCGCATGTTGTTCAACTGCGGTGAATATGCACGCGGTTTTCAGGTGGCCGGTGCCGGCATCCTCGCGGGCGATCGCACCGGATTGCCCGCGCTCGCTCCGGCGCGCGCCGACCTGCTGTGGATGCACGTGGCGAACGGCTATGCCATCGGAAAGATCACCGCAGTCGAGGCAAAGGCACGCCTGCATGACGCCATCACCATCCATGAAAAGGCGATCGGGCGCAGCGGGGTGCAGCTGGGTGAGTACTATTCGACCCTCGGCACCGTGTTGCAGACGTCGGGCCAGTTGGGCGAGGCGCTGCAGGCGCACGAGAAATCCGCGGCTTTGTCGCGCGCGGCTGGTGCACGTCCCATCGACCAGGCCATCACCCAATACAACATCGGCTATCTCTACCGCGATTACGGGGATTACCCGCGTGCGCTTGCCGCGCACGAACGCAGTCTGGCGATTCTCGATCAGGCGGGCATCGACCCCGACCACATCGAGCGCCGGCGTTCCGAAAAATGGTATGCGCTGGCGTTGCTCTACGCGGGACAGCCGGAACGGGCGCGCAGCACATTGCTGCGCCTGCAACAGCGTGCACGCATGCTCGATGGCGAGAATTCGGTGGAATATTTCGACACCGTCTGGAACCTGCTGCGTGTGGCGTGGATGATGCGGGACACCGCCCACGGCATCCCGTTGCTGGCGGAGGCGCGTGCGCGCGCCGTGCGATTCGTGCCGGTTACGCACCCGATCTTCATCGAGTTCCAGCGCGCCGAGGCCAGCTTCCTGTGGGTGCAGGGCGACAAAGCGGGCAGCCTGCGTGCCCGTCGCGATGTGCTGGCGCGCACGCAAGCAAACGGCATGGCGCTGGATATCGCGGTTGCGCGCGCGGAGCTGGCGCAGGCCCTCGATCGCGACGGCCAGACCAAGTCAGCCCGAGACTTGCTGGCTCAGGCATTGCCGGAGCTGCGCAAGCAACTGCTGCCGCAACATGTCAATCGCAGCCAATTCGAGGTGCTGGCGCGCAAGCTTGGGCTTGCGTAACGCGCCGTCGCGCGTGGCACTGAAACCCTCAACGCGTGACTTGCGCACCCTTCAGATGCGGGGTGCCACCCGTCACGTCGGTCCAGACCAGCCAGGCGCTGCCATGGCTGGCCACCAGCCGCGGATAGCCACTGGCCATGCCGCGCGTCGCCAGCGTGGCCACGGTGAAGGTCTGCAGGCGGCGCGACAGATCCGGCGCATAGCGCGCCAGTTCGAGCACCTGCCCCTTGCCCTGTTCCCGCAGCCATGCCACCCAGACCTGCTGTGCGTCGAGTGCCACCGCCACCCTGCCGGCCACTGCCGGGCCGCTGGCCACCACCACCGGCGTGGCGAAGCGGGCACCGCCGTCCAGGCTGCGCGCCAGCTGCACCAGCGGTTGGTCATGGGCGGCGCTGTACCACGCCACCACGGCGGTGGTGCCGCTGGCCGCCAATGCCGGGCCGGCCAGCGGGCAGGCATGCACCTGCCAGCCATCGACGTGTACCGGTTGCGGCGTACTCCAGCCGGTCTGCGCCAGGCGTGCCACCACGATGTCACGCACATCGTCGGCATCGCGGCCGCGCCATGCCAGCAGCGGCCCGCTGGCGGTCATCGCCACGGCGGTCTGGCAGCAATCGCAGGTGCGTGCGGCCACCACGGCATCGGTGCCGCGCTCCATGTCCAGGGTGAAACGGTTGGCACGCAACTGCATCGCGCCGCCGGCAGGGTGCTCCGCGTCGCTGGCGTGTTCGGCAGACGCGCCCGCGCCCCCATGTTCGCCACCCTGCGCGCGCCCATCCAGCCAGGCGATGCCCGCCGCGTCGGCTGTGGCCGGCCACAGCGCGGCGAAGCCGTGCTCGGCCGGCGTGTCATCCTCGTTGACGCGGGTGATCTGCGCCCAGGTCATGCCGCCATCGCGGGAACGGGCCAGCATCGTGTCGTAACCGGAGGGGGCGTCCGGCCGGGTTTGCAGCCACTGCACCCACAGCGCACCGTCCGGTGTGGCCAGCAGGTGCGGGGTATCGGCGGCATTGGCGATCAGCGAGTTGCCCACGGCAATCGTGCGCGGTTGGCTTTGCCAGCCCGCATCCACGCTGTAACTGGCGAACTGCAAGGCGTTGCGGCGGCCCTCGCGGCGATTGATCCAGCCCAGCAGCAGGCGGCCATCGGGGGTCTGTGACAGATCCGGTGCCAGCGATCCCGCCTCCGCCGGCAAGGCCCATGGCTGCACGGCGTAGTGGCCGGTGCCGGGTTTGGTGGAGGTGGTGTCGCGCTGGCAGGCAGCCAGCAGCGGCAGCGTGCAGGCGAGGGCGAAGACGAGGGCTGTGCGTGTGTTCATGGGCGCAGGATACGCCTGCACTCGCGGGGGAGGCGTTGTCTTCTTCCCGCCCATTCCCGCCCAACCCTCCCCTTGAGGGGAGGGCTTGCGTCACGCCGCGCGTTCGCGCCTTGCCCGTTCCAGGTGCACCAGCAGCAGCGAGATCGCCGCCGGGGTCACGCCGGGGATGCGCTGCGCCTGGCCCACGGTCTGCGGGCGCACGCGCTGGAGCTTCTGCAGCACCTCGGCGGACAGCCCGCGCACGCCGGCGTAGTCGAATGCTTCGGGGATCGCGGTGGCCTCGTGGCGGCGCTGGCGGGCGATCTCTTCGCGTTGGCGCTCCAGGTAGCCGGCGTACTTGGTTTCGATCTCCACCTGCTCGGCCACCTTCGCATCGACCACGCTCGGGCCAAGCTCCGGCACCCGCATCAGCGCGGCGTAGTCCAGCTCGGGGCGGCGCAGCAAATCCAGCACGTTGTTCTCGCGGCTCACCTCGATGCCGAGATGGCGCGCAATGGCCGCGCCCAGCGCGTTGTTGGGTGCCGCCCACAGCCCACCCAGCCGTGCGGTTTCGGCGGCAATGGCTGCATGTTTGCGCGAATGTTTTTCCCAGCGCGCGTCATCCACCAGCCCGAGTTCGCGCCCCAGCGGCGTCAGCCGCGCATCGGCATTGTCCTCGCGCAATTGCAGCCGGTATTCGGCGCGCGAGGTGAACATGCGGTACGGCTCGGACGTGCCGTGGGTGATCAGGTCATCGACCAGCACGCCCAGGTAGGCCTGGTCGCGGCGCAGGGTCCACGCGTCCTGCTGGCGCACGAAGCGCGCGGCGTTGGCGCCGGCCAGCAGGCCTTGCGCGGCGGCTTCTTCATAGCCGGTGGTGCCGTTGATTTGTCCGGCGAAGAACAGCCCCGCCACCGCCTTGGTTTCCAGCGTGGCCTTCAGCCCGCGCGGGTCGAAGAAGTCGTATTCGATGGCGTAGCCGGGGCGGGTGATGTGCGCCTGCTCGAAGCCACGAATGCTGCGCACCAGCGCCAGCTGCACGTCGAACGGCAGCGAGGTGGAGATCCCGTTCGGGTAGATCTCGTTGACGCCCAGTCCCTCGGGCTCGACGAAGATCTGGTGGCTGGCCTTCTCGGCGAAGCGCACCACCTTGTCCTCGATCGACGGGCAGTAGCGCGGGCCGATGCCTTCGATCTGGCCGCTGTACAGCGGCGAGCGGTGCAGCGCGTCGCGGATGAGCTGGTGGGTGCGCTCGCTGGTCTGGGTGATCCAGCAGCTGACCTGCGGCGGATGGTCGGCGGTGCTGCCCAGGAACGACATCACCGGGCGCGGGTCATCGCCGGGCTGCTCGGCCATCACCGAATAGTCGAGCGTGCGGCCGTCGATGCGCGGCGGGGTGCCGGTCTTCAGGCGGTCGACCACGAAGCGGCCTTCGCGCAACTTGTGCGCCAGCGCGGTGGACGGCGGATCGCCCATGCGGCCGGCGGCGTACTGGGTCTCGCCGATGTGGATCTTGCCGGCGAGGAAGGTGCCGGCGGTCAGCACCACGGCCGGCGCATGGAAGCGCAGGCCGGTGTTGGTGATCGCGCCGCGCACGGCCTCCTGCTCGATGACGAGGTCGTCCACCGCCGCCTGGAACACGGTGAGCCTGTCCTGCGTTTCCACCGCGCGGCGGATGAAGGTCCGGTACAGCGCGCGGTCGGCCTGGCAGCGGGTGGCGCGCACGGCCGGGCCCTTGCTGGCATTGAGCACGCGCCACTGGATGCCGGCGGCGTCCGCGGCGCGCGCCATGATCCCGCCCAGCGCGTCGATCTCCTTCACCAGGTGGCCCTTGCCGATGCCGCCGATGGCCGGGTTGCAGCTCATCGCGCCCACCGTCTCGATGCTGTGGGTCAGCAGCAGCGTGCGCACGCCGGCGCGCGCGGCGGCCAGCGCGGCTTCGGTGCCGGCGTGCCCGCCGCCGATGACGATGACGTCGAAGCTGTAGTAGGAATGGCTCACGGAAAACTCCTGCCTGCACCGCAAGAATTATCCCAGCATCCGGCGTGGCAGGCCGAAGCCGAGGATGTCGTCACTTTGGCACGCGGGTTGCTTTGCTGGTGCCAGCACTCGATGTGGCACGCCGCAGGGCGATGGTCGGACTGAACAGGGGCCGATTTTGCGCAGATCGAGGACGCTACGAGGGCCGGGTGTCGGGGGACATCCGGCCCTCATTTTTTGTTGATCTGGCGCGGTTTCCCGACCCGGTGGCCGGATCGAAGGGAAACGAAGTGCCGGTGCCCGCAGGACGACGGAACAGGGGGGATCCGGAAAGTCCCGCCAGGCACCGGCGCGCATAGAGTAACGCGAACCGGCGTGAAGTGACGCGCGCGGTCAGTCATTCGACAATCCGCGATTCAGCCTGCGGACTGGATCACGTTTTTTCGGAAAACCGTGCCGGTTGCGGGCCCCGCGCCGGCATCAAAGGCGGGGCCCGTGCATGCGCTAGCATGCGGCCATGAGCCCTCCTGCCGCACAGTCCCCGGTGTTCGCGGATCTGCAAGACGCCGCTGCCCGCATCGCCCCGTTTGCCCACGTCACGCCGGTGCTGCGCTCCCGCGCGCTGGACGGCGAGGCCGGTGCCGCGCTGCATTTCAAGGCCGAGCACCTGCAACGCGGCGGTGCCTTCAAGTTCCGTGGCGCCTGCAATGCGGTCTTTTCACTGCCCGACGCGGATGCCGCGCGCGGGGTGGTCACGCATTCGTCCGGCAACCATGGCGCGGCGCTGGCACTGGCCGCGCAGCTGCGCGGGATTCCCTGCCATGTGGTGGTGCCGGACGGCGCGGTGCGCGCGAAGCTGGCGGCGATCGAACACTACGGCGCGATCCTGCATCGCTGCGCACCGACGATTGCCGCGCGCGAAGCAGCCTGCGTGCAGGTGCACGCCGACACCGGCGGCACCGTGGTGCATCCCTACACCGATCCGCGGGTGATCGCGGGCCAGGGCACCGCCGCGCTGGAGCTGTTGGCCGCGCAGCCCGATCTCGATGCGCTGGTGGTGCCGTTGGGCGGTGGTGGGCTGGCCTCCGGCAGTGCGCTGGCGATGCAGGCGCTGGCGCCGCAATGCCGGTTGTACCTGGCCGAACCGGAAGGTGCCGCCGACGGCGCGCGTTCGTTCGCGCGTGGCGCGCTCGATCTCGATGTTGTCCCCGACACCATCTGCGACGGGTTGCGCGGCGCCCTGGGTGCGATCAATTTCGACATCCTGCGCGCCGCGGATGCACGCGTGCTGACGGTGGACGACGCCCGCACCGTGGCCGCGTTGCGGTTGCTGTGGTCGCGCACCAAGCAGTTGATCGAGCCGTCCTCGGCCACGGTGCTGGCGGCGGTGCTGGGCAACCCGGCGCTGTTCCGCGGGCGCAAGGTCGGGCTGGTGCTGTCGGGCGGCAACGTGGATCTGCGCGCACTGGCGACGCTGCTGGAGTGACGGCCGCTACCGGCGGCGGATCGGGATGCTGGCGACCGGCACCGACACCAGGTCGGCACCGCCTTCGCGAATCGGCGCACCCGGCTCCGGTGCCCACGCCATCGCGCTGATGACTTCCCAGGTGGCCGGCAAGCCGGCGCCGGTTCGGTGGGTTTCGTAGGCGCGTTCGGCCACGGCGAAACGGCCGCGGCCGGTCAGGGTGCTGCGCCGCGCTGCCAGCGCATTGGTGGCACCCAGGTCGCGCAGTTCGCGCATCAGGTCGGCCATCGCCGGGTAGTGCGTCACTTCCTCGTCGCGGTCCACCACCGGCTGGAAGAAGCCGGCGTTGACGAGGGCATCGCCCACGCCGGCGGTATCCACGAACGCGCTGACATGTGGCGCGGCATCGGCCTGCGCGAATGCGCCGCGCAGCTCCCACAGGGTTTCCGGCCCGAAGGTGGAAAACAGCAGCAGGCCCTGCGGCTTGAGCGCGCGACGGAAACCGTTGAGCACGCCCTCCAGGTCTTCCACCCATTGCAGGCACAGGTTGGAGAAGATCACGTCCAGCGTGCCTTCCGCCAGCGGCAGCCGGCGGGCATCGGCGCACAGCGGGCGTGGTGCCTGCACGAACGGGTTCCAGGTCTTCGCTGCGCGGCGCGCGTGTTGCAGCATCGGCAGGGCCAGGTCCACGGACAGGATCTCCGCTTTCGGCCAACGCTTCTGCAGGAAGCGGCTGGCGCTGCCGGTGCCGCAGCCCAGGTCCAGGATGCGCTGCGGCGGCTTGCGCTCCAGTGCCGGATCGTCCAGGTATTCCAGTGACTCCAGCAGCCGCGCCTCGGCCAGCTTTTGCAACTGCGCGGCGGCGTCGTAGGTCTGTACCGAACGCGAGAACGCGCGGCGTACTTGCTTTGCATCGAACAGCACCGCGCTCATGCCGCGTGCTCCTGAAGGAAGTGCAACAGCGCCTGCGCCACCGTGCCGGCATGGGTCAGGAAGGGTGCGTGGCCGGCGTGCTCGATCTGCACGAACCGCGCGTTCGGCGCCAGCGCGGCGGACGCCTGCATCGCCGCCGGGTTCACCAGGCGGTCGCGGCGGCCCGCCAGCCACACACTGGGCATCGCCAGCGTGGGCAATGCGGCGCGCAGGTCACCCTGCTCCAGCACCTGCAAGCCTTCCGCCAGCACCCGTTGCGAGGGTGCGTCGCGCGCCAGCACGGCATCACGCAGCAGCTTCAATTCCTCGCGCATGTGGTCGGACCCGAACGCCTCCAGCGCGATGAAACGCTCGATGGTGGCGTGCCAATCGCTGCGCAGGCCGGCTTCGAAGCCGGTGAACACCTCGCGCGCCATGCCGTGCGGCCAGTCGTCGGCCACCACGAATTTCGGCGTCGCGCACACCAACGCCAGCGCGGGAATGCGTTGCGGTGCCAGCAACGCGGCCTGCTGCGCCACCAGCCCGCCCAGCGACCAGCCGCACCACGGCGCATCCGGCACCGCGTCCAAGATGGCGCGTGCGCACGCCTGCGGTTGCAGCGATGTCGCGCAGCCGCGGCTGTGGCCGTGGCCCGGCAGATCCACCACATGCAGCGTGTGGCGGGTGCGCAAGGCATCGACCAGCGGTGCGAAGATGCCGCCATGCATGGCCCAGCCGTGCAGCAACACCAGCGGCGGGCCGTGGCCCGTGATTTCGACGTGCAGCGTGTTCATTGCATCCAGCGAAGAGGCGTCAGGTCAGGCGCGACGCGTGGGGAACGCGCATTATCGCGCGAAATGGACGCGCCCTTGCTTAAGCTTGGCCCACCGCAACACGCAGGATCGCCGATGCATTCCACGTCTTCCTTGTCGCTCACGGACCCCGGCCTGCTGCGCCAGCACGCCTTCATCGCAGGCAGCTGGCGCGCTGCCGATGGCGGCGGCCGCTGCGAAGTGCGCAACCCCGCCAGCGGCGCGCTGCTGGGCACGGTGCCGGACATGGGCGCGGATGAAACCCGCCAGGCGATCGACGCCGCGCAGGCCGCCTTCCCGGCGTGGGCGGGAAAGACCGCGAAGGCGCGCGCGCAGGTGCTGCAGCGCATGCACGCACTGATGCTGGAACATCAGGACGACCTCGCCGCATTGCTGACCGCCGAACAAGGCAAGCCGCTGGCGGAAGCGCAAGGCGAGATCGCGTATTCGGCGAGCTTCCTCGAATGGTTCGGCGAGGAAGCCAAGCGGATGTACGGCGACACCATCCCCGGCCACGCGGGCGACAAGCGCATCCTCACCCTGCGCCAGCCGGTCGGCGTGGTGGCCGCGATCACGCCATGGAATTTCCCCTCGGCGATGCTGGGTCGCAAGATCGGCCCGGCGCTGGCGGCGGGCTGCACCGTGGTCTGCAAGCCGGCGGTCCAGACCCCGTTCTCGGCGCTGGCACTGGGCGTGATCGCCGAGCGCGCCGGCTTGCCGCCGGGGGTGCTCAACATCGTCACCGGCGATGACGCCGCCGCCATCGGCATCGAGATGACCGGCAACCCGAAGGTGCGCAAGCTCAGCTTCACCGGCTCCACCGCGGTCGGCACGCAGCTGATGGCGCAATGTGCACCGGGCCTCAAGCGACTGTCGCTGGAACTGGGCGGCAATGCACCGTTCATCGTGTTCGACGACGCCGACCTCGATGCGGCGGTGGCCGGTGCGATCGCCGGCAAATACCGCAACACCGGGCAGACCTGCGTCTGCGCCAACCGCCTGCTCGTGCAGGACGATGTGTACGCGACGTTCGCCGAGAAACTCGTGGCGGCCGTCGCGGCATTGCGCGTCGGCGATGGTCTGCGGGGCACGACCGACCAGGGCCCGCTGATCGACGCCAAGGCGCTGGCGAAAGTGGAAGCGCACGTCGCCGACGCCGTGGCCCACGGCGCGCGCATCGCCATCGGCGGCGCGCGGCACGCGCTGGGCGGGACCTTCTTCCAGCCCACGGTCCTGCTGGAGGCCAACGCCGACATGCGGCTGGCCCGCGAAGAAACCTTCGGCCCGGTCGCGGCGCTGTTCCGTTTCCGCACGGAAGCGGAGGCCATCGCGCTGGCCAATGCCACCGAGTCCGGGTTGGCGGGCTATTTCTACACCCGCGACCTGGCACGCGGCTGGCGCGTCTCCGAAGCACTGGAATGCGGCATGGTCGGCATCAATACGGGGTTGATGTCCACCGAGGTGGCACCGTTCGGCGGCATCAAGCAGTCCGGATTCGGGCGGGAAGGCTCGAAGTACGGCCTGCACGACTACACCGAACTGAAATACGTTTGCATGGGCGGTGTGTAGGCATCAAGGCGACGGTGCGTTCATGCGGGTATCCGCTGGCGCGCCAACGCCTCCAGCAAGCCCGCGATGTGCTGCGGGGTGTGCAGCGCACTCAGGGTGATGCGCAGGCGCGCGCTGCCTTCCGGCACGGTGGGTGGGCGGATCGCGGCAACCCAGTGGCCTTGGGCTTCCAGCGCGCGCGAGCGTGCCAATGCCGCGCCATCGTCGCCAACCAGCAGCGGCTGGATGGCGGTGGTGGACGGCAGCAGTGGCAAGCCCAGGCGCAGCGCGCCTTCGCGGAATTGCGCGATGTTCTCCTGCAGGCGTTGCCGCAGCGCGGTGCCTTCCGCGCTGGCCACGATGGCAATGGCCGCCTGCGTCGCCGCCGCCTGCGCGGGCAGCATCGCGGTGGTGTAGATGCCGCCGCGCGCGGTTTGCAGCAGGTGCTCGATCACATCGGCATCCCCCGCTACCGCCGCACCCACGCTGCCCAGCGCCTTGCCGAAAGTGATCAACCGCAACGGCACGTCGGCCGCGCCAAGGTCCGCGGCGGAGGTGCTGCCGCGCCCGGCCTCGCCCAGCACGCCGGCGGCATGCGCCTCGTCGACATACAGCAGGGCATCGTGCTGGCGTGCCGCCGTGGCCAGTGCGCGCAGTGGGGCCACGTCGCCATCCATCGAAAACACGCCGTCGGTGGCCAGCAACGCGGCGCCGGTGCCAACCGTGGCCAGTTGCCGCGCCGCGCCCTCCACATCGAGGTGCGGGTAGCGTTTGAGTGCGCAGCCGGACAGGCGCGCGCCGTCGATCAGGCTGGCATGGTTGAGCTTGTCCTGCACGCAGACGTCGCCCGTGTCCAGCAGCGCTTGCAGCACGGCGAGATTGGCCACGTAGCCACTGCCGAACAACAGTGCGCGCGGCAGTTGCTGCCATTCGGCCAATGCGTGTTCCAGCGCGGCATGTTCGGCCGTCTGCCCGCAGACCAGGTGCGAGGCGATGCCGCCACTGCTGGTGGCCGTGTGCAGCGCGGCCAGCAGTGCGGGATGTTGCGACAGGCCCAGATAATCGTTGCTGCAGAAGTTC
Source organism: Thermomonas sp. (assembly GCF_041905325.1). Taxonomy (GTDB): domain Bacteria; phylum Pseudomonadota; class Gammaproteobacteria; order Xanthomonadales; family Xanthomonadaceae; genus Thermomonas. Next base: position 258,694 of record NZ_JAYRLK010000003.1, read on the forward strand.
AGCAGCCAGCGGCCATCGACTTCGCAATGCACGCCCGCGCGATGGGTGACGATGCGGCGCACGCGGGTGCGCTGTGCCGCATCGCGCTGCGTGCCGCGTTCACTGCAGCGCCGTGTCAGCAGCCGCTGCATCCGCAACCGCAACCGTCTTCCGGCGCGCGCGACGTGCTGCCGCCGCAGCAACCGCTGGCCGGTGCTTCGCTGGACGCACCGACGATGGTCAGGCTGGCCACGCCGCCGCTGCACGCGCATCCGCCGCCGCAGCCGCCTTCGCCACCGACGATGGTCAGGCCGGGAATGGCATCCAGTTGGGATTTCACTTCTTCGATGGGCATGGGGCGCAATCCGAGACGTTCGAAGAGGGCATTATCGCGCAACGTGTCGGGGTTGCCGGTGGTCAGCAGTTTTTCACCGTAGAAGATGGAATTGGCGCCGGCGCAAAAACACAATGCCTGCAATTCGTCGCTCATCTCGGCGCGGCCGGCCGACAGCCGCACCATCGAGCGCGGCATCAGGATGCGTGCAGCGGCAATGGTGCGCACGAATTCGAACGGGTCCAGTTCCACCGTGCCGGCCAGCGGCGTGCCTTCCACCTGCACCAGCCGGTTGATCGGCACCGAGTCCGGATGCGCCGGCAGATTGGCCAGCGTCATCAGCAACCCGGCGCGCTGGCGGCGCGATTCGCCCATGCCGACAATGCCGCCGCAGCAGGTTTTCAGGCCGGCATCGCGCACGTGCGCGAGGGTATCGAAGCGGTCCTGCATGTCGCGGGTGTGGATGATGTCGCCGTAGAGTTCCGGGTCGGTATCCAGGTTGTGGTTGTAGTAGTCCAGCCCCGCGTCTTTCAGCGCGCCGGCCTGTTCGCCGCTGAGCATGCCCAGGGTGGCGCAAGTCTCCAGCCCCAGCGCCTTCACCTCGCGGATCATCGCCGCCACCTTGGGGATGTCGCGGTCCTTCGGGCTGCGCCAGGCCGCGCCCATGCAGAACCGCGAGGCGCCGGCGGCCTTGGCCTGTCGCGCTTTCGCCAGCACCTCGTCCAGTTCCATCAACTTGGTGGCCGCCACCCCCGTGTGGTAGCGCGCTGCCTGCGGGCAGTAGGCGCAGTCCTCCGGGCAGCCGCCGGTCTTCACCGACAGCAAGGTGGACACCTGCACCTCGCCGGGATCGAAATGCAGCCGGTGCGCACTGCCGGCGCGATGCAGCAGCTCGGGCAGCGGCAGTGCCAGCAGTGCCTCGACTTCGGCGCGCGACCAGTCATGGCGGATCGGGAAGGCCTCGACGGGCAAAGGGCGGACGGCAGACATGGGGGTTTTCCGACTGACAGGTACAGGGCAGGCGCGCAGTCTGGGACGCATGAACCTCATCGTCAACCAAATAACATTTCCAAAAGTTGACGCGGCACCGCTGTGCTGGCTGCTGCCGCCGCGCTGCCTGGTCTGCGATGCGCCGGGCCTGCCCGGGCGCGACCTGTGCGCCGGCTGCCACGCCGCGCTGCCGCGCCAACGGCATGCCTGCCCGCGCTGCGCGTTGCCGCTGCCGCACGTGGCCCTGTGCGGTGCCTGCCTGCGCCAGCCGCCACCACTGGATGCCGTACACGCGGCCTTCGATTACGCATTCCCGCTGAATCGGCTGCTGCCCCGGTTGAAATTCCACCGGGATTTCGCCGCCGGACGGGTACTGGTGCAGGCCATGGCCGAGCACTTCGCGGCCCTGCCGCCGCCACCGCTGTTGATTCCCTTGCCGCTGCATCGCAGCCGCTTGCGCCGGCGCGGCTACGACCAGGCGCTGGAGCTGGCCCGACCGCTGGCGCGTGCATTGAGCCTGCCGCTGGGCTGCGACGTACTGGAACGCTGCAAACCCACCCGCGCGCAATCCACGCTGGATGCCGATGCCCGGCAACGCAACCTGCGCGGGGCCTTCCGGGTTCTGCCCGGGGCCAGCGTGCCGGCGCAGGTGGTGTTGTTCGATGACGTGATGACCACCGGCGCCACCCTGCATGCGGCGGCCGGGGTGCTGCGTGCGGCCGGTGCGCAGCGGGTGGAGGCGTGGGTGTGCGCGCGCGTGGCGTGACCGTCAGGCGGCTGCGACCTTCGCCCGCAGGGCGGCATCCAGTGCGATGCCGACGAACACCGCCAGCCCCACCCAGTTGTTGTGCAGGAAGGCGCGGAAACAGTCCTCGCGCCGGCGCGTGCGGGCCCGCCCGAACTCCCACGCCACCAGCACCAGCGCCACGCCCAAGCCGCCCCAATACCACGGCCCCAGTGCGGCTTCGCGGCCCACCAGCGCCAGTGCGGCGAAGGTGCAGGCATACAGTACGCCCTGCGCCACCAGATCCATGTCGCCGAACAGGATCGCGGTGGATTTGGCGCCCATGCGGATGTCGTCGTCGCGGTCCACCATCGCGTACCAAGTGTCGTACGCCGTGGCCCAGAAGATGTTGGCCACGTACAGCAACCAGCCCAACTTCGGTACCGTCCCGGTGAGCGCCGCGAAAGCCATCGGGATGCCCCAGCCGAACGCCATGCCCAGATATACCTGCGGCAGGTACGTGTGACGCTTCAGGTAGGGGTAGGTGGTGGCCAGGAACACGCCCACCACGCTCATCCAGATGGCCATCCGGTTCAGGGTCAGCACCAGCGCGAACGCTACCAGCATCAAGACCGCGAACACCACCAGCGCCTCGCGCCCGGAGACCGCGCCGGTGGCCAGCGGCCGCTGCCGGGTGCGTTCCACGCTGCCATCCAGCCAGCGGTCGGCATAGTCGTTGATCACGCAACCGGCCGAACGGGTCAACCACACCCCCAGCGTGAAGACCAGCAGCGGCCACCACGCCGGCAAGCCCTTTGCCGCCAGCCACAGGCCCCACCATGTCGGCCACAGCAGCAGCATCCAGCCAATCGGGCGGTCACCCCGCACCAACGCCCAATACAGGCGCAACCGCACGCGCCATTCCGGCACGGGCAAGGGATCATCGAGTTCGGAAGCCATCTTCCAAGCCTACCAGTGGGACAGCCGCCTGCAATCATGCGAGAATGCCCGACCGCGATGCCCCGCCATCGCGTCCAACGCGCCTGTAGCTCAGCCGGATAGAGTAGTGGCTTCCGAAGCCATTGGTCGGGGGTTCGAATCCCTCCAGGCGCGCCATCCTGCGGATGGCTTCCTGTCGTGATTCCCTGCCCAAGCGCACAGCGCTTGGGCGTTCGCCGTCATCGCGAAGCTGCGCTTCGCGTGCGATGACGCTCATCAGGTGCGTGCCAACGGCGGCGAACAGCGCGTCCGCCAAGCCATGCTTTTCCAGCAAGTGCCGGAACTTGCACGCCGTCGTCTCGCCCGGTGCACCTTCCTGGCCCAGGTCGATACGATCCATCGGCGGGTCAGGGCTTTGACCGCAGGGCTAAATCAGAGTTTCCCTAGTTCCCCGGCTATCAGGCGGTAGTACCAAAATGCCTCGTCGTTGGCTAGGCACTCACCAAAGCAAGCCGGCGACATGCCGGTGACCCGGCGGATTTTGCGTCCCATGTGCGACTGATCGGCGAAGCCCGCGTCGGCAGCGATGGTGGCGAGATTCGGCGCGCCGCTGCCGTGCACCTCAATGCTGCGGATGAATGTCTCCTCGACGCGGATGAAAAGCTGCAGATCGCGGTAGCTCTGCCCCGTCCAGTCACGGACGCGGCGTTGCAGCTGCCGCAGACTCTTCCCGGCGGTCGAGTGCGCGGCGCGGGTGGCGATGGACCGCACCCAGTCGCCGAGATACGGTGCCGGGCTGGTTTGGCCCGGTCCGCGCCACAGCGGCTGCAACTGCGTCTCCAGCATTGCGAATGGTTCATCGCCACTGGCATTGAGAACGGCCTGGCACGCCTGCAGGAACGCCGGCGGGGCGACCGCCTCCAGCGGCAGGTTTTGATCGAGAAAGGGTTCGATAGGCCGGCCAATAAGGCGGCTGAGGGCCTCAGGATAAAAGCCGACCGATAGCGCATGTACAGCCCCTGGCGACCAACTGGCCGAAGGGCTGCGTTGCGGCCCGGATAAAACGAGACGCGGCAAGGCTGGGCCAAACCTTGGCCGAGGGCTCGGCCCGCGTTCTTCCACCATGTGCAGCGTTCCCTCGAATATCCACGAGATCGTCATCAGCGGTGTTGCCGGGTAGTAATTGAAGCGTTCCGCATCGTTCAGGCTGCACCCGCGCGTATCGCGCTCGACGCCGGCCGGCAGGCAGGCACCGAGGGCATATGAGGGGGTGTGCATGATCGCGGCGGTGCGAGCCATTTGATGTCGTTTCCGTTCTAGCGAGGGGAGGCGCGTCGTTGGCAATATGTTGGCATTTGCTAACGATGGGGTGTCAAATGAGGAAAACGATAATTCAGGGCGGTTTTTCGCACAAATTGCGAAGTATCACGATTTCCGGGTGGATCGCAGCCAAGGTGCTGATCCGGCGGGCGCTGGGCCGGAGACTTGTGGCGGAGTGGCCTTTCCTCGTTGAATACGGAACGCTGTATATCCGCGCCCAGTTCAACCATGCTTTTCGTCTGAGCAGCGACATCACGGTCAGTCGGGCCTATTTCGACAGTGTTTATGCGCTGCTCGAAACATTTCCCGATGTCGATGTTCGGCCAACCGGACCGGGCGAGCCGCGTGGTCACTGGTTCATGCCAAAGGTTCGCCACAGCGATGCCACGTTGCTTCATTTCCACGGCGGCGGCTACACCTTTTATGCTGGTGTCTCGCATCATTTCGCCGCCTGCCTTGCCCATGCACTGGGTGTTGCGGTATTCGCCCCGGACTATCGATTGACGCCGGAGCACCCGCATCCCGCACAACTCGAAGATGGCCTGGCGGCCTACAACTACCTGCTTGAACAGGGCATTGACCCGGCAAGCATGGTGCTCTGCGGGGACTCGGCCGGCGGCCATTTGGCCTTGATGACCTTGGTTAGGCTGCACGAGACGGGTTTGCCGAAACCCGCCCTGACACTTGGCCTCAGCCCGTGGACCGATGTCGGTCGGCGAGGCAAGAGCCAATTCGGCAACGATCCCTATGACCTCGTTCAGGGCTACATGACCTTGCAATTCGCAGACTGGCTTAAAGGTGGCCAAGCCCTGAGTGATGCCGAACTGTCGCCGATCTGCCAGAACTTCCACGATCTGGGGCCGATATATCTTCAGGCCGGCGGTAAGGAAATCCTCGTCGACATGATCCGTGATTTCGCCGCAACGGTTGCCGCCCAGGGCGGTCGGGTACGTTTGGATGTCTGGGCGCATATGAACCACGAGTTCCACGCCTATGGGGACTATCTTCCGGAAAGCCGCGATGCGCTGGCTCGGCTGCGTGAGGCTATTGCCTGGGCACTCGGTCAGCCGAGTCGGTTTGGAGCTGACGGCTGCACGGAATACGATTGCTTGAGTGTTGAATTGCCCGCGCAGCAGTAAGTCGCCCGTTCCATTCGCTTGTGGGGTGCTGGCGCAGCATGCGTACTTCCGACTCGACGCCGATGCCGCCCACGCCATCGTGGAAAAAGTGCGCATGGCGGTCAGCGTCTGGCCGGAGGAGGTCAGGCGATTGGGCGCCAAGAGCCATGAAGTCTCGCTGATGAAAACCGTCATCGATCCAGCGCGGTGACGGGCCTCCCAGCGCCAACCGGGGAAGGTGCAATGCCGCTACGCTGACGGCGTTCATCAGGGTGGCGAGGTGGTCATGGGCTTGCGATTTTCTGCAAACGGGTTGGATGCCACGGGGGAAGCGTTTCCAACGCGGGTAGCGGGCATGGCCGATGCCGTGCTGCGGGGGCTGGGGCAGGTGATGTTCCAGAACAACAGCTACACGGGAGTGTTGTTTCTGTTGGGCATCGCGGTGAATTCGCGGGTGTTGGCCTTGGCCGCATTGCTGGGCAGTGCCGTGGCCACGCTGGCGGCGGCTGGGTTGGGGGCGGAGCGTGTGCTGCTGCGCAGTGGCATGTTCGGTTTCAATGGCGCGCTGGTGGCCATTGCGCTGTTGACCTTCCTCGAGCCGGGCGCATTGACCTGGCTTTGCGTGGTGTTCGCAGCGGTCTGCGCAACCTTGCTCATGGCGGCCCTGCTGGAGGCATTTGCGCAGTGGTCATTGCCGGCGCTCACCGCACCGTTCGTGTTGGTTGCGTTGCTGTTTTTCCTTGCCGCCGCACGCTTTGGCCGGTTGCTGACCACCGGCCAGTTGCCGACGGCGGCATTGCCCGCCAATGCGGTGGTGGAGGGCGTGGTGACGGCCGCCACCGTGGGTGAAGGCGTGTTGCGCGGCATCGGCCAAGTGTTTTTCCAGGCCAATCTGCTGAGTGGTGTGTTGTTCGCGCTGGGTTTGCTGGCCGCTTCGCGGCGCGCCTGCGTGATGGCATTGGTGGGTGCGCTGGCCGGTGCCTTGGTGGCTTGGGGCATGGGTGCGGCGGAACCTGCCATCCGCGCCGGGATGTTCGGTTTCAACAGTGCATTGACCGCGATCGCGCTGGGCAGCGTATTCCTGCCCGGCGGGTGGCGCACAAGCGCTTATGCATTGCTGGGGGCGGTGCTTGCCCCCTTCGTGGCCGCCGCTTGCACGGCCGCTTTCGCGCCGGTGGGAATGCCGGCGATGACGCTGCCGTTCGTGCTCACGACGTGGCTGTTCCTGCTTGCCAGTCGAAAATTTTCCCGCCTGCGCGCGGGCGCAGGCGCTTGAATAGCTCGGGCCGACAAATGCTCAGTCGCCGCCGGACCAGCACGCGCCGGGTGGCACCGCAACGGTGACGAGCACACAAAGCTGCGGCCAAAGAAAAAGGAGACCCAGGGTCTCCCTAAAGTCCGGCATGGCCGGAAGGACAACGGTTGTGGCATGGGTCCGGCAGGTGGCCGGATGGATGCAGCCTAATCGAGGCTCGAATTTGAGTCAATGGTTGAAGTGAATTCTGCAACACATTGATTTTTATAAATAATCACATTTCCAAGACTCAAGGGCTTGCAAGCGTTGCGGGTAGCGGGTGGCCAGCAATTGACGCCAGGCTTGCCAGCCGGCGCGGCCATCGGCGGGATCTTCGTTGCGGAGGGTCTTGTCGATGCGGGTGTAGTGCAGGCCGAGGTAGTCGATGCCGGCTTCGCGCAGCGCCGCGCGCATGTTGTCGATGTTCTTCTGGCCGTCATCCACCAGCAGCACGCGGTCGTAGCGCAGGTGCAGGCGTTGCAGCAGTGCCAGCAGGGTGCGGCCCTTGTCCTGCCCGCTGGTCATGAACAGGCCCTGGTCGTAGGCCACCCGCACCGCAGGGGCATCGGCGGCCTTGCGATAGTCCCAACTGCTGCCATCGATGGATGCGCCCAGCATGGCGGGCAACTGGTAGCCGTTGTCGCGCAGGGTGCGCAGGGTGCCGCCGCGATACAGCGGGTTGCGCGAGGTCAGCAGCAGCTTGTCCACCGGCAGTGCGTTGATCCGGCCCGGGCCGTCCGGTTGGGTGGGATGCATGGTGGCGGTTTCGTAATTGAGCGACACCACGTCGAACAGGCAGGGCACCTTGCCGGGATCGCCGCTGGGCAGGGTCTTCTGCCATTCGTACCAGCGGTCGCTGCCGAAGAAGGCATCGGCAGTCAGCAGGGTGTCGTCGATGTCCAGCACCAGCAGGGTGCGCCCGGGGGATTCGGCCAGCGCGGCGGCCACCGCGCCCAGGTCGTCGATGTCGCGGACATCCGAGTGGGCTTGGTGCGCCTGCGGCGGGGTGCTGGCGCAGGCACCCAGCAGGAGGGCGAGGACGAAAGGCAGCAACCGGCGCATGGCGAGGCTCGCGGCGAAAACGGTGTGCCAGTCTAACCGCCCGCATCGGCGGCGGGCGTCAATCCGCCAGCAGGGCCTGGATGTCGGCGAAACTGGCGCGACGGCGCTCGGCCTTCTGCGCGGCTTCGGCTTCGGGGTCGGCACCATCGCGCTGCACCTCGGCGGGCGGCAGCTCGTCGAGGAAGCGGCTGGGCGACAGCCGCAGCTTGTCGCCCCAGCGCTGGGCTTCCTTGGCGTGCGACAGCCACAGCCGTTCCTTGGCGCGGGTGATGCCGACGTAGAACAGCCGGCGTTCCTCGTCGATGCGGCCTTCCTCGATGCTGGCCTCGTGCGGCAGGTTGCCGTCCTCCACCCCGACGATGAACACGAAGCGGAATTCCAGCCCTTTCGATGCGTGCATCGACATCAACCGCACCTGGTTGCCGGCATCGCCCTTGTCGGCGTGCGAGAGCAGCGCCAGCGCGGCGGCGAGTTCGCCCGGCCCCGACGTTTTCGGGCCGTCGAACCAGTCGGCCAGTTCGTCGAGGTTGCGCCGGCGCGCCTGGAACTGCGCCTCGTCCTTGCAGGTCGCGCGCAGCGCGGCCAGCAGGCCGGATTTCTCGTTGAGCTTGCGCACCAGTTCGGCCGGCGGCAGCGTGCGGGCGTCGGCACGCAGGCCCTGCACGATGGCCGTGAAGCCCTGCAGCGCGTTGGCGGCGCGCGCCGGCAACTGCTGCGCCACCGCCATCGATTCGGCGGCGCGGGCCAGCGGCAGGTGCTTGTGGTTGGCCAGCTCGCCCAGCTTCGCCAGCGTGCCGGCGCCGACGCCGCGATTGGGCGACTGCACTGCGCGCAGGAAGGCGGCATCGTCCTCGGGATTGGCCAGCAGCCGCAGCCAGGCCAGCGCGTCCTTCACTTCGCCGCGGTCGAGGAAGGCGGTGCCGCCGCTCAGGTGATAGGGAATGCGCAGCAGCTGCAACGCCTTTTCCAGCGCGCGGCTCTGGTGGTTGCCGCGGAACAGGATGCAGACTTCGTTCCACGGCAGGCTGCCGTCGGGTGCCGCGTGCTGCTTGGCGATGAACTGGATTTCGGCCGCCACCTTGTCGGCCTCGTGGGCGGCGTCGCGGCACTCCCAGACGCGGATGCGCTCGCCGTCGGCGGCCTCGCTCCACAGCGTCTTGGGGTGCTCGTGCGGGTTGTTGGCGATCAGCGCGTTGGCGGCGCGCAGCACGCGGTTGGAGCAGCGGTAGTTCTGCTCCAGCTTGACGATTTTCAGTGCCGGGTAGTCGCTGCCCAGCGCCAGCAGGTTGTCCGGGTTGGCACCGCGCCAGGCGTAGATGCTCTGGTCGTCGTCGCCCACGCAGGTGAACTGGCCGGCGTCGCCGGCGATCGCCTTGAGCAGGCGGTACTGGGCGTCGTTGGTGTCCTGGCACTCGTCCACCAGCAGGTAGCCGATGCGCTCGCGCCAGCCCATCCGCGCCTCCTCGTCGGATTCCAGCAACTGCACCGGCAGGCGGATCAGGTCGTCGAAATCCACCGCGTTGAACGCGGAGAGCCGCTGCTGGTAGCGCGCGTACAGCGCCGCGGCCTCGCGCTCGCGGCTGCTGCGCGCGGCTTCCGCCGCCTGTTCGGGCGACAGCCCGGCGTTCTTGGCGCGGCTGATCAGCTGCTTCATCGCCTCGATCGCGTCCGGCTTGCTGCCCGGCGGCAGCAGGTCCTTGACCTGCGAGGCGGAATCGTCGGCATCGAAAATCGAGAAGCCGCGCCGCAGGCCCAGCTTGGCGTGGTCGATCTGGACGATCCGCAGCCCCAACGCGTGGAACGTGCTGACGGTCAGCTCCTGCGCGGCGTCGCCCTTGATGCGCTTGCCCACGCGCTCGCGCATTTCCCGCGCGGACTTGTTGGTGAAGGTGATGGCGGCGATCCGTCGCGCCGGGTAGCGCCCGCTCTGCACCAGGTGCGCGATTTTCTCGATGATGACGCGGGTCTTGCCGCTGCCGGCACCGGCCAGCACCAGCAGCGGGCCCTCGACATGGAGGACGGCGGCGCGCTGGGGCGGGTTGAGGCCGTGGAGGGACGGTTGCTGCATCCGGCCATTGTGGGTTCGGGGGCAGGTGATCGCCAGCCTTGTGCCCCGCTAGAATCCGTGCATGGCCAAGCTGTATTTCTATTTTTCGGCGATGAACGCCGGCAAGACCACCACCTTGTTGCAGAGCGCGTACAACTATCGCGAGCGCGGCATGCGGGTGGCCATTCTCACCCCGCGCCTGGACGACCGTGCCGGTCGTGGCACCGTGGCGTCGCGGATCGGGCTGCGTGCCGAAGGCATCGCCTTTGCGCACGATGACGATTTGCGGCGCGTGGTCGAAGCCGACCTCGCCGCGCAGGGTGCGCTGCATTGCGTGCTGGTGGACGAGGCGCAGTTCCTGACCAAGCCGCAGGTCTGGCAACTCAGCGAAGTGGTGGATGCATTGCGCATCCCGGTGCTGTGCTACGGCCTGCGCACCGATTTCCGCGGCGAGTTGTTCGAGGGCAGCCAGTACCTGCTGGCGTGGGCCGACGAGCTGGCCGAGATCAAGACGATCTGCCACAGCGGCAAGAAAGCCATCATGAACATGCGGGTGGACACGGCGGGCCGCGCGGTGCTGGACGGTCCGCAGGTGGAGATCGGTGGCAACGAGCGTTATGTGTCGGTGTCGCGTGCCGAGTTCAAGAAGGTGATGCGTGGCGAGGGCGTCATCGAGCCGTTGCAGGTACCGCTGCCGCTGTGAGTGCCGCCGATGGCGGGTGATTGCAGGTGCTGCGGATGCGCTGCACCTCGCGCGGGAGCGCACCACCTTCGGGCAAGGCCAGCTGCATTTCCGCCAGCGTGGCTTCCAGCGTGATCCGGGCTTGTTCTGGCTGCCGGGTGCAGGCCAGTTCCGCCGCATAGGCGCGGGCCAGCCAGGTGGTCTTGCGCTGTTCCAGGTTGGCATCGTACGCCTGCGCAAGGGCGTCGAGGCGGGCCAGGGCGTCGCGGGCGCCGTGGCGTGCGCGCAGCCGGGCCAGCGAGAGTTCCGCGCGGCGCGCATGCGAGTGTGCCGGGCCGTACCCGTTGCGGGTCAGGCGCACGGCGGTGTCCAGTGCGGCCAGTGCGTCCGCGTTGCGCCCCAGCGCGGCCAGGATGTCGCCGACGAGCCGGTCGCTGTCGCCCACCAGCGGGCTTTTGGGGCCGAACTGCCGCGCCCGCAGGCGGGCCGACTCCTGGGCCGGTGGCAATGCTTCGCCATCACGGCCGGCGTCATGCAGGATCATCGCGAGGTTGAACAGGCCGCTGGCGGTCAGGCCGTCATGCCGGCTGCTGCGCCAGGCCGCCACTGCCTTGTGCTGGTAGCCCAGGGCGCGGGCGATGTCGCCGCGTTCCCACGTCACCACCCCGAGGCTGTTGTAGGCGCGGGCCAGGTCCGGGTGGTTTTCGTCCAGCCGCGCGCGCATCCATGCGGTGGTGTCGAGGAAGATCGATTCCGCTTCGCTGAAGCGCCCCAGATCCACGTACAACGCGGCCAGCTGGCGGTTGGCGTCGATGGTGGCGCGGTGGTTGCGGCCGTGCAGTTCCTGCGCCAGCCGCAGGGAGGCGCGGCAATCGCGCACCGCCGCATCCAGCGCGTCGTTGCCGCGCTCCAGCACGCAGATCGCGCGCAGCATGTCGATGGCCAGCGGGTGGTGGTCGCCGGCGCGTCGCCGCAGCCGGGCCAGCCCGGATTCAAGCGTGCGCAGCGCCTCGTCGTTGCGGCCGGCATCGGCCTGCAAATTGGCCATGTCCAGCATGGCTTCGGCCACCCCGGCATCGTCGTCGTCCTTGCGGCGCAGTTCCATGGCGCGGGTGAACAGGCGTTCGGCGATGCCGCGCTGGTCGAGGTCGCGCTGGCAGCGGCCCAGCTGGATGTAGAAGGCGGCGGCCTGTGCCGACAGTTGCTGCTCTTCCTCGCGCGCGACGGCTTCCAATGGCTGCATCTGCACCACGCAGCCACGCACGTTGCCCAGTTGCCGCTGCACGTTGCCGCGCAAGGTGGTGGCCTCCAGTTGCAGGCTGGTGGGGGCGTCCGGCAGCCTGGCCAGCAGGCGGGCCTGGCGCTCCAGCAAGTCTTCGGCCTCGCGGTAATCGCCCAGCCCCAGCCGCAGTTGCGCCACCACGCCGTAGAGTTCGGCGCGCGCCTGCGGTTGCTTGGCCAGGCTGTGCTCGCCGCGCAGGATGCCCATGTCCAGCAGGCTGCGCAGGTCGATCGGGGTGTTGGGCGAGGTGCCGGCGTCCTGGAACAGTTCGGCGATGAAGCGCTGCATCGCCTGCGCGCGGCTGGCTTCGCGCAAGGCCCGCTGCGCTTGCCATCCCACCACGCCCAGGGCGCTGACCAGCACGATGACGATGACGGTGCCGGTCGCCAACGACCAGCGGTGCCGGTACATGTATTTGCGCATCCGGTAGCCCAGGCTTTCGCCCTGCGCCAGCACCGGCTCCCCGCGCAGATAGCACTGCAAGTCCTGCGACAGCGCCTCGGCCGAGGCGTAGCGCTGCCCGGGTTGCTTGGCCAGCGCCTTCAGGAGGATGTTGTCGAGATCGCCGGCCAGTTCGCGTGCCAGGCGCGAGGGCGAATACGGCCGCGCCGCGCCGGGGGGCGCATGCAGTGCCGCCTGCGAGGGGCGCATGGGTTCGCCATCGACGATGGCTTCTTCCCATTCGGCGTCGGTCTGGCGCTTGAGCCGGTAGGGCTTGCTGCCGGTCAGCAGTTCGTACAGCACCACCCCCAGCGAATAGACGTCGGTCATGGTGGTGACCGGCTCGCCGCGGATCTGCTCGGGGGCGGCGTAGTGCAGGGTGAAGGCGCGCACGCCGGTGCGGGTTTGTTCCACCGGCAACGGGTCGACATCCAGCAGCTTGGCGATGCCGAAGTCGAGCAGGCGCACGTGACCGGCGGGCGTCACCAGGATGTTGGAGGGCTTGAGGTCGCGGTGGACGATCAGGTTGGCGTGGGCGTGGCTGACCGCCTCGCAGATCTGGCGGAACAGGTCGAGGCGGGCGGGGATGTCCAGCTGGCGGGACTGGCACCAGCGGGTGATCGGTTCGCCTTCCACGTATTCCAGGGCGAGGAAGGGCTGCCCGTCGTGGTCGATGCCGGCATCCAGCAGGCTGGCGATGTTGGGGTGGGTGAAACGGGCGAGGATGGCGCGTTCGCGGTCGAAGCGCTGGCGCAATTGCGGATTCGCCAACCCGGGGCGCAGCAATTTCAATGCGACCTTGCGGGTGTACAGGCCGTCGGCGCGTGCGGCCAGCCAGACCTGGCCCATGCCGCCCTCGCCCAGCAAGCGTTCCAGCCGGTAGGCACCGAGGCGGGCGCCGGGCACCGTGCCATTGGGAATCTCCAGCACCGGGGTGGTCAGGAACTCGCTATCGTCGGCCTCCAGCGCCAGCAACTGCGCCAGTTCTTCGGCCAGCTGCGGGTCTTCGGCGCGCAGGGCCGCCAAGTGTTCGTCGCGCTGCCCGTCGGGCAATTCCAGCAGGGCATCGAGCAGCGGCGACAGGCGCTGCCAGCGTTGGGCGTCCATGCGGGGCCAGGCGCCCGACCTTGCGGTCAGGGGCTTGGCGGCTCCTGCAGCGAGGCCAGCAGGAACATCCTGGCCTTCTGCCAGTCGCGGCGCACGCTGCGTTCCGAGCGTTGCAGCAGGGCGGCGATTTCCATCTCGGACAAGCCGGCAAAGTAGCGCAGCTCCACCACCTGGGTCAGGCGCGGATCGACCGAGGTCAGCCGGGTCAGGGCGGCATCCAGCCCCAGCATGTCCTCGTTCAGGCGCAGCCCGCCTTCCAGTTCTTCCGGCAGCTCGGTGACCCGGTGCAGGTCGCCGCCGCGCTTTTGCGCCAGCCGCTGGCGCGCGTAGTCCACCACCACCGAGCGCATCGCGGACGCGGCATAGGCGAAGAAGTGGGCGCGATCGTCGAACTGCGCGGCACCGGCGGTGCGGCCGATCAACTTCAGGTAGGCCTCGTGGACCAGCGCGGTGGCATCCAGCGTGTGGCCCTGCTGCTGGCCGGCCAGTTGCCGGCGGGCCATGCTGTGCAGTTCCTGGTAGAGCGAGGCCAGGACCCGGTCCAGCGCGGTGCGGTCGCCGCCGCGCGCGGCGTCGAGCAGCACGGTGATTTCGCCGGCGTCGGTCATGGGTGCCCAGGTTGAACAGGTGGTGCGGGGGAGTGGGCACTATAACGAAACCCCGCAAGGGGGTCATCGTTGGCAATGGCCGCACCAGACGCTGGCGCGCTGGCCGATGCTGGCGTGCCGCAGCGTGCGGCCGCAGCGCGGGCAGGGCTGGCCAGCACGGCCGTAGACCCGCAGTTCCTGTTCGAAATAACCGGGTGCGCCATCCGGGTGGATGAAGTCACGCAGGGTGGTGCCGCCGCGTTCGATGGCGTGTGCAAGGATCGACTGCGCCGCCTGCGCCAGCGCCGCGTAGCGCCCGCGTGACACCTGGCCGGCCGCCCGCAGCGGCGCGATGCCAGCCAGGAACAGCGCCTCGGCGGCGTAGATGTTGCCCACGCCCACCACCACCGACTGATCCATCAGGAAGCTCTTCACCGGCACCTTGCGGCCGCGGCTGCGCTGGAACAGGTAGTCGCCGTCGAACGCCTCCGACAGCGGCTCCGGGCCCAGCCCGGCCAGCAGCGGGTGGGTCTCGCCCGGCGCCTGCCAGAGCAGGCAGCCGAACCGGCGGGGGTCATGGAAGCGCAATGCGTGACCGTCATCGAGGACGATGTCCACGTGGTCATGGGCGCGCACCGGCGCGTCCGCCGGCAATACCCGCAGACTGCCCGACATGCCCAGATGCAGCAGCGCACTGCCGGCGGCGGTCTCCGCCAACAGGTATTTGGCGCGCCGATGAATGGCGTCGATGCGCTGCCCCGGCAGCACGGCCTGCACCTCGCGCGGGATCGGCCAGCGCAGGTCGGGCCGGCGCAACACGACCCGCGTCACGCGCCGGCCGACGACATGCGGTGCAAGTCCGCGACGGGTGGTTTCGACTTCGGGAAGTTCGGGCATGGGCGCATGATGCCGCATGGTGCGTTCCGGAAGCGCCTATGATCGCGCCATGAAAATGACGTGGCTGCTCGTGTTGTTGCCGATCGCGGCCCAGGCCCAGGTCCAGCGCAGCACCGACTACCTGGCGAAGATGGACACGGATGGTGATGGCCGGGTGTCCTTGCGTGAATACCAAGACTGGTTGAGCTATGCCTTCGACGGCATGGATCGCAATCACGACGGCGTGCTGAGTGCGGACGAGCAACCCGGCGGCAACGGCAGGCCCATCCTCCGCGAAGCCTATCGTGCGCAGCTGGCCGAACGTTTCCACAAGCAGGACGTGAACCGCGACGGATGCCTGAGTGCGAAGGAATTGGCCGCCCCGCCGCAGTAAGGTGCGCCGATGCCGGTGGGTGCGCAGCATGCATGCATCACCGGTTGCGACCCTTCGGGGGTGGGGCACGGGCAGTATGATGGGCCCGATTTCACACGCACGGCGGCACCATGGCGAAGCCAAACCCGCTCCAGGAACAATTGCTCAAGGCCGGCCTGGTCAAGAAATCCAAGGTGGCGCAGGTGGCGCGCGAGCAGCACCTGGCACATCACGCCAAGGCCGCGCCCACGCTCAGCGAGAGCCAGCGCAACGCCGAGCGCGCGCGGGCGGAAAAAGCCGACCACGACCGTGCACTGGAAGCGCGGCGCAAGGCCCAGGCGCGGGCGGTCGAACTGCGTGCGCAGGCCCGCCAGATCATCGTCGACAAGCAGGTGGCGCCGGCCGGGGAGCAGGACTACCGCTTCAGTGATGGCACGGCCATCCGCAGCCTTCAGGTCAGCGATGTGCAGCGCAAGCTGCTGGCTACGGGTGCATTGGTGATTGCCGGGCTCGAGGGCCGCTACCTGCTGCTGCCACGCGCCGCCGGCCTGCAGGTACGCGAGCGTGCCGCCGAGATGATCGTGCTGGATCATGCCGCAGGCAGTGCGCCGGGCAGTGCCGCGGAGACCGACACGGAGGCCGCCATCAGTGCCGAAGACGCGGCGTATTACGCGCAGTTCAAGGTGCCCGACGATTTGATGTGGTGAGGGCTTCGATGCATCCCCGCCCCGATCCCTCCCCCTTGCCGGGGGAGGGATTCGGGCTTCGCCCCGCCGGATGACGGGTGCTGCGAACGGGGCTGCCGATTACCAGATCTTCACCCGGTCTTCCGGCTTCAGGAAAAGCTTCTGCCCGTCCTTGACGCCGAAGGCGTCGTACCACGCGTCGATGTTGCGCACGGTCAGGGCGCGCCACTGGCCGGGGGCATGCTCGTTACCCACCACCTGCGCGCGCAGCGCGGCATCGCGTGCCTTGCTGCGCCAGGCCTGGGCGAAGGCGAGGAAGAAGCGCTCGTCGCCGCTCAGGCCGTCGATCACCGGTGCCGGCTTGCCGTCCAGGGACTTGTGATAGGCGACGTAGGCCGCCTGCAGGCCGGACACGTCGGCGATGTTCTCGCCCAGGGTCTGCTGGCCGTTGATGTGCAGGCCCGGCAGCGCTTCGTAACCGTCGTACTGCTTGACCAGCCGGTCGGCGGCGGCCTTGAAGTGCGCGCTGTCCTCCGGTGTCCACCAGTTGTGCAGACGGCCTTGGGCGTCGAACTCCGCGCCGAGGTTGTCGAAGCCGTGGCTGATCTCGTGGCCGATCACCGCGCCGATCGCGCCGTAGTTGGCGGCGGCATCGGCCTTGGGATCGAAGAACGGCGCTTCCAGGATCGCGGCCGGGAAGTTCATCGCGTTCTGCAGCGGCAGGTTCACCGCGTTCACCGTCTGCGGGGTCATCCACCATTCCTTGCGGTCGGGGGTCTTGCCCAGCTTGGCGACCTGGTGCGCGTATTCGGCGGCGTCGGCGCGCAGGGCATTGCCCAGCGGGTCGTCGGCCTTCACCTCCAGGTTCGAATAATCGCGCCAGGTGTCGGGATAGCCCACGCCCACCAGCATGGTTTCGGCTTTCTGCTTGGCCAGTTTGCGGGTGTCGGGCGACATCCAGGCCAGCTTGTCCACGCCGTCGCGGAAGGCGGCCAGGATGTTGTTCACCATCGCCTCCACCTGCGCCTTTGACGAGGCCGGGAAGTACTGCTTCACGTACAGCTGGCCGATGGCATCGCCCAATGCGCCGTTGGTGGCGGCCAGTGCGCGCTTCCAGCGGTCACGCTGCGCGGTGGTGCCGGAGAGCTGGGTGCCGTAGAAGCCGAAGCGCAGGTCGGCATAGGCCTTGGGCAGCAGCGCGGCGTTGTGGTTGAGCGCATGGAAGCGCAGATAGGCCTTCCACGTCGGTAGGGGCGTGCCGGCCACCAGCGCCGACAGCTTCTTGATCGCCTCGGGCTGCCACGCCACCAGCGTCGTCTGTCCGGACAGGCCGGCGGCATTGAAGTAGGCGGCCCAGTCGAGGCCCGGCGCGCGCTTGCCGAACTCCGCGGTGGGCCAGGGGTTGTTGGCCTTGTGGATGTCCTGGGTGTCCACCACGCTGGCGTGCGCCTTGGCGATCTGCGTTTCCAGCGCGAAGATCGCCTGCGCCTGCGGGCCGGCGTCGCTGCTGCCGGCCTGCTTCAGCACGGCTTCGATGTAGGCCTTGTAGGCGTCGCGGTTGGCGGCCATGGCCTTGTCGGGCGACAGGTAGTACTCGCGGTCGGGCATGCCCAGGCCACCTTGCAGCAGGTAGCCGGTGTTCTTCTCCGGGGTGTCCAGGCCGGCCGCCACGAACAGGCCCAGCAGGTTCTCGGTGTAATAGTTGGTGGCGTTCATCGGATCGACGTCGGCGCGCAGCGTGCTGCCGAGGTAGGCCGACAGCGACGCGTTGTCCTTGATCGCATCCACCGCATCCAGCCTGGCCTGCAGCGGTGCCAGGCCATGTGCCTCGATGCCGGCTTCGTCCATCCACGCGGCGTAGTAGTCGGCGATCTTGCGCTCGTTGCTGCCGGCGGCGGGATGGGTTTTCTGCAAGCCCAGCACGAGGTCGGACAGGCGCTTTTCCGCCTTCTCGAACACGGAGTAGAACACCCCGGTGCTGGCGCGGTCGGCGGGGATCTCGGTGGTCTTCTGCCAGCGGCCGTTGGCGTAGGCGTAGAAGTCGTCGCCGGCGGCCACGGACGTGTCCATGCCGGCCAGGTCGACCCCCACGGTGGGTGCGGCGACGGGGGTTGCCGCCGCGGCCTTGGGCGCGGCGTCGGGGGCGGGCTTGCAGGCGGTCAGTGAGGCGCCGGCAAGGGTGCACAACAGGGCCAGGGCAAGCGGGGTGCGGCGAAGCGTGGCGATGGGCATGGCGGTATCCGGTTGGACGGTTGGGCGGTTGGAGGTTGCAGCAGGAACGGGGGCAGTGTGCGCCAGTGGTCGTGGCTGGCCAGTGCGGGAAGTCAGGCCGGGGAGCCTCGGGTGAAAAACCGCACGATCTTAACCAGCTTTTTCCAATTGTCCGCACGCCAATGCGGCACACTCGGAGGCGATCCGGCGGCATCGCCGCCGCCACGCACCAGGAGCGAAGGAACACGATGAGCGAGACCTATCCGGTGGAGCCGGCGTTCGCGGCGCAGGCCAACATCGATCGCGCCGGCTACGAGCGCGCCTGCGCGCAGGCGCAGGACAACCCCGATGCGTTCTGGGGCGAGATGGCCAAGCGGCTGGACTGGTACAAGGCGCCCACCATCCTCAAGAACGTCAGCTACGAGCTGCGCGATTTCCGCATCCGCTGGTTCGAAGACGGCGAGCTCAACGCCAGCGTGAACTGCCTGGACCGCCACCTGGACCAGCATGGCGACAAGGTCGCGCTGATCTTCGAGCCGGACAGCCCTGACGCGCCGGTGCAAAAAATCAGCTATCGCCAATTGCACGCGCGGGTATGCCAGCTGGCCAACGCGCTGCGTAACCTGGGCGTGGGCAAGGGTGACCGCGTCACGATTTATTTGCCGATGATTCCCGAGGCGGCCATCGCCATGCTGGCCTGCGCGCGCATCGGTGCGGTGCATATGGTGGTGTTCGGTGGCTTTGCGCCCAACTCGATTGCCGACCGCGTGGCCGACTGCGGCAGCAAGCTCATCATCACCGCCGACGAAGGCCTGCGCGGCGGCAAAAAAGTGCCGCTGAAAGCCAATGTGGATGCGGCGCTCAAGCTGCAAGGCACCAATAGCGTGGAAACCGTGTTGGTGGTGCGCCACACCGGCGGCGCGGTGGACATGCAGATGCCGCGCGACCGCTGGTACGACGCGGTGGTGGACAGCCAACCGGCCACCTGCGAGCCGGAGCGCATGAACGCGGAAGACCCGCTGTTCATCCTCTACACCTCCGGCAGTACCGGCAAGCCGAAGGGCGTGCTGCACACCACCGGCGGCTACTTGCTGTGGGCGGCGTACACCCATGACCTGACCTTCGACCTGAAACCCAATGACGTGTTCTGGTGCACCGCCGACGTGGGTTGGGTCACCGGCCATAGCTACATCGTGTATGGCCCGCTGGCCAATGCCTGCACCGAGGTGATGTTTGAAGGCGTGCCCAATTACCCGGATTTCTCGCGCTTCTGGCAGGTGATCGACAAGCACCAGGTCAGCATCTTCTACACCGCGCCCACCGCCATCCGCGCCTTGATGCGCGAAGGCTTGGCGCCGGTGCAGAAAACGTCGCGGCAATCGTTGCGCCTGCTGGGCAGCGTGGGCGAACCCATCAACCCGGAAGCCTGGCGTTGGTATTACGACAATATCGGCGATGGCCGCTGCCCGGTGGTGGATACTTGGTGGCAGACCGAAACCGGCGGCATCCTGATTTCGCCCATTCCCGGCGCCATTGACCTGAAGCCCGGTTCGGCCAGCAAGCCATTGCCGGGCGTGCAGCCGGCATTGGTGGATGCCGAAGGGCGTCTGCTGGACGGCGCCACCGAGGGCAATCTGGTGTTGCTGGATTCCTGGCCGGGGCAGATGCGCACGGTGTATGGCGACCACCAGCGCTTCATCGACACCTATTTCAAAACCTATCCGGGCATGTACTTCACCGGCGATGGCTGCCGCCGCGATGCCGATGGGTATTACTGGATCACCGGGCGGGTGGACGATGTCATCAATGTCAGCGGCCACCGCATCGGCACCGCCGAAGTGGAAAGTGCCTTGGTGCTGCACAAAGACGTGGCCGAAGCCGCCGTGGTGGGCTTCCCGCATGACATCAAGGGCCAGGGCATTTATGCCTATGTCACGTTGAAGCAGGGCGTGGAGGCCACCGAAGACTTGCGGCGCGCGCTGGTGCAGCAAGTGCGCAACGAAATTGGCCCCACCGCCACGCCGGATTTCATCCAATGGGCACCGGGCCTGCCAAAGACCCGCAGCGGCAAAATCATGCGGCGCATTCTGCGCAAGATTGCCGAGAACGCCCCGGAGCAACTGGGCGATGTCACCACCCTGGCCGACCCATCGGTGGTGGCATCACTGGTGGAAAACCGCCGGGAGGCGTGAGGCCTGCCCTGCGTCAGGCCCTGGCGCGGCCTGATTGCTTGCGCCTGTGCTTCCGGCCGAATGGCCGGAGGGGCGGGCGTGCCTGCATCTGTCGTTTGGCCGACCCTTGCCCCCCCCGGATGCGGGATATCGCATCCGGATGGCTGCCTGCAGGATTGACTTTGGCGTTAGGGCAACGTGAAAATTGCCGCGCTTTTGATGTGATGTCAATCACATTTCATGGTGCGCCTTTCCCATCCCGGGTGAGGCAGGGTCATTCAACCTCACGGAAGGGAAGGTCATGTTCCAAAACACTCCGAAGTCTCCGCGCAGCCCGCGCGCCCGTCGCCCGCTGCCGCGCCGTAGCGCGCTGGTGCTGGCCTTGCTTGCCGCCGCCAGTGCGCCCGCGTTCGCGCAATCGGTGGGCACCATCACCAACCCCGGTTTCGAAACCGGCGACACCAGTGGCTGGACCACCTGCGGTGGCTACTGGAGCAGCGGCTGGCCGGTCACCGAGGCACAGTGCAGTGGCCCGGCCACGCTGGCCACGATCATGAATGCCGGCACGTTCGACGCCATCACCGGTGCCCCCACGGTGTTCGCCGGACAGCATTCGCTGCGCCTGAATGACCAAAACGGCGGCAACGACATCACGGCATTGATGCAGAGTGTCACCAACTACAACGCATCGAAGCTCTATTACGCGTGGAATGCAGTGCTGGAGCCATCCCACGGGGCAACGGATAGCCCATCGTTCATCATCAAGGTGGTGGACAAGACTACCGGGCAGGTGGTGACCAATATCGCCTACAGCGCCTACAGTGCCCAGAACACCACGATTTTCCGCAACGCGGGTGGCTTTGTCACCACCGACTGGAAAGTGGAAGATATCGATACCACGCTGGGCCACGATTACGACCTGGTGTTTGTGGCCGTGGATTGTCTTTATGGCGGCCACGCCGGCTACGTGTACGTGGACGGCTTCGGCGATGTGATCCCCACCCCGAACGGCGACGTGGATTTCGACCCCAACACCGACGTCACCCAGGGCTCGGACATCCTGATCCCGATCGGCGGCACCCCCGACATCGACACCGCCAAGCCGTTCTACACCACGGTGGAACTGGCCAATAGCCAGGTCAATCCCAACTTCGTCGGCGGCACCTTGCAGGTGGATGCCAGCACCGCCAGCCCGGTCGGCACCGCGTTCACCGTGCAGAGCCAGGGCGGCACGGTCGACACCAACGGCAACAACATCGAGTTCTCCGGCGCGTTCACCGGTGTCGGCGGCATGGCCAAGGCGGGCCTGGGCACGCTCACCCTGTCGGGTATCAGCACCATCAACGGGGCCTGGGACATCAATGCCGGCACCCTGAACATCACCGGCGCATTGTCCAACCAGGCGGTCAACGTGAACAACGGTGGCACCCTGACCGGCAGCGGCACCGTCATCGCGCCCATCAACGTCAACAACGGCGGCGTCCTGAATCCCGGCAACGCCATCGGCGTGCTGAAGGTCACCGGCGGCAACGTGACGATCAACAGCGGCGGCACCTTCGTCACCCAGATCGACGGCCGCACGTACAACCCGCTGGGCGGCGCAGGGTCCTACGACCGCCTCGCGCTCAACGGTGGCAGTGCGGGCTTCGTGGCCGGCGGCATCATCAGCCCGGTGCTGCGCGGGATTGCCGGTGGCAACAACACCTTCACCCCGGTGCTGGGTGATTTCTTCACCGTGGTCACCGCCGACAGCGTGACCGGGCAGTTCGCCTCGGTGTTGCAGCCCACCGCCGGGATGCCGACCAACGGCCGCTTCGACGTGCTCTACAACCCGAAGAACGTGCAGTTGGTCTTCACGCCGAAGTTCTATGCCACCCAGGGCCAGACCGACGGCTGGAAGCTGGACGGCATTGCCGCCGCGGCGGGGCTGGATGCCGTGCGTCCCAATGCGGGCGCGCGCAACGGCAACCTGCAGTCGCTGTTCAACGGCCTGTACGGCATGAACTCGGCGATGCTGGGGCTGGCGTTCCAGCAGATTTCCGGCGAGATCCATGCGCACAACCTGCTGATGGCCAACAACTACGCCCGCCAGTCCGGTTCGGCGGTGCTGGATGCCACCCGCCTGGGCTTCGGCGACTGCACGGTGGATGCGCAGACGCAGACGGGCGATGCCAAGCGTGATTCCGCCTGCGGCGACGACCGCAACGGGCGCGAAGTGTGGGCGCGCATCAACGCGCAATACAGCAGTGCCGGCGACAGCCCGGCCACGCCGGGCTTCGATGCCGACCACTACGCCTTCATGGCCGGCCTGCACCTGCTCAACAGCGACACCTCGCGGCTGGGCATCGGTGCCAGCTACGGCAAGACCAGCGTGGATTCGGTGATCGCCAGCACCTCGCGCAGCAACGACCATTCGTTGTTCGTGTATGGCGCGCATGGCTTCGGCAACTTCGACCTCAGCGGCATGCTGGGCTGGACCGGTTCCGACTTCACCACCCACCGCGTGACCGCGCTGCTGTCGGGCATCAACGACGCCACGTCCGCGTACAGCCTCGATACCGTGTACGGCAACCTGGAGGGGCGCTGGAACCTGCCGGTGAGCGCCAACTGGGTGCTGCGCCCGGTGGTGGGCTTGTCGTACAACGGCACGCGTGCCAAGACGGTGGCGGAAGCCTCGTCCGATCCGAACCTGCAACTGGTTCTGCCGGCGGAAAGCTGGAAGACCAGCTTCGCCAAGCTGGGCATGGAGGCGCAGTTCGGCCACGGCGGCAACGTGCAGGGCTTGCTGTTCGCCAATTGGCTGCACCAGCTGGGTGGCGACAGCACCGCCTCGCGCGCGGTGACGCTGGGCAACGCCAGCTGGCGCACGGCCAGCGATGCGGCATCCGGCAACGGCTACGACTTCGGTGCGGCGATGCAGGTCCGCCTGTCCCCGAAGGCGCGCCTGCGCCTGGAATACCGCGGCGTGCGTGACGGCAAGCTGACCTCGAACCTCGGTTCGGCCACGGTGTCGGTCGCGTTCTGACCGGTGCTTCCCGCGACGTCCATCGGGCACCGGTGCCCGGTGGATGTCGTGGCATTTGCGACAAACGGCTCAGGCCGCGAAGCCGGCGTCTTCGCCAGGCGAATGGAAATGCGCGTGGATGGCGCGCCAGTCGTCGAAGTGCTGCTCGGCCACCGCCACGCAGCGCGGGTCGAATTGGCTGCCGCTGTGCTCGCGCAGGTAGGCCAGTCCTTCATCCAGCGTCCACGCCCGCTTGTACGGGCGCGGGTTGGTCAGTGCATCGAACACGTCGGCCACCGCCACGATGCGGCCCGCCAGCGGAATGGCCTCGCCGGCCAGGCCGCGCGGATAGCCGCCGCCGTCCCAGCGTTCGTGGTGGCAGCAGATCACGTCGCGCAGCATTTGCGTGTAGCGCTCGTTGGCCAGGCCGAATTCACGCATCATCACCTCGATCATTTCGCTGCCCTTGCCGACATGCAATTGCGCGATGGCGTACTCCTCGGCGGTGAGTTTGCCGGCCTTGAGCAGGATGTGGTCGGGAATGGCGATCTTGCCGATGTCGTGCAGGCCGGCGAACTGGAACAGGAATTCGACGTCCTCGTCGCTGCCGACCAGCGCCAATCCGATCGAGCGCGTGTAATGGGCGACGCGGTTGACGTGGCCGGCGGTTTCTTCGTCGCGATGGCGGCCCAGCTCGCGGGTCAGCGCCACCGCGCTGCGCAGCGCGCGGGTGGTGGACAGATCGTAGGAAATCAGCGCGGAAATCAGCTCCGCGTAGGTGTCCAGTTGCAGGGTGACGGAGTTGCGGAAGTAGCCGGGCTGGCGCGAATCGAAGAACAGGAAGCCCAGCAACTGGCCGTGCGCATACAACGGGCTGGTGTAGCTGGAGCGATAGCCGGCGGCGAGGATGCGCCGGGTATGCGTGCTGGGTGAGCCGGCCAGGGCCTCCAGGTCATCGATGATGCGGCTGCGATGGTCGTTGTGCAGTTGTTGCAGCGACGGCACTTCGGTCAGGCGGACCTGATAGTGCTCCAGCGGCGACTGCCCGTCCGAGCTGTGCACGAAGGTGCTGAGGGTGTCGCTGTCGGCGTTGTACAAGGCGATGCCGATGCGGCCGACGTTGCCGACATGCGTCTTGATCTGGGCGTGGATGTCCGCGATCTTCTGGCCCAGGGTGTCGTTGTGCATCATGCGTGCCCCATGCAGGGGGCCATCACGCCACGGTGTGCGGCGGGCGGCCTTCAGAAACCATAACGCAAAAACCCGCCATCCACGGCGATGCACTCGCCGGTGACGTAGCCGGACGCCGGCAGGCACAGGAAGGCGACCGCCGCCGCCACTTCCTCCGGCTCGCCGATGCGGCCCATCGGCGTGCGCAACAGCACCTCGTCCAGATAATCGGGATCGGCCAGCTTGCCGCTGGTGCGGCGGGTGCGGATGTACCACGGGGCAACGGCATTGACGCGAATGCCGTCCTCGGCCCATTCCACCGCGAGATTCCTGGTCATCTGGTGCAGCGCCGCCTTGCTCATGCCGTAGGGCGCGCCGCTGCGCACGTGGGTGAGGCCGGACACGCTACCGATGTTCACGATGGCGGAGGCCGCGTGTTTCGACAGCAGCGGGTGCGCCAGCCGGCACAGCTCGAAGGCGGAGAACAGATTGGTTTCGAAGATCCCGCGCCACTGGTCCTCGCCGTAGTCCAGCGCCGGCCGGGTGAGGTTGCCGCCGGCGTTGTTGACGAGGATGTGCAGGCCGCCCTGGTCGCGGGCCCAGTCGATGATCTCGGCGCGCTGTTCGTCGTCGGTGACGTCGGCCGGCACTGCCAGCACCGCGTCTTCCGGGCCGGGGAATTCGTCTTCCAGTTCGGCGCGCGCCTGCTCCAGCAAATCGGCGTCGCGCGCCACCATCAGCACCTGCGCGCCGAAGCCCAGCAGTTCGCGGCAGATGGCCAGGCCAATCCCGGCGCTGGCACCGGTGACCAGCGCGCGGTGGCCGGCAAGATTCCAGCGGGGCAGGGGCATGGGCGGCTTCCGAAGGATGTTCGGCGCTAGGATAGGCCAAGTTCCCGTGGAGATGCCCCATGTACCTGCGCCTGTTGCTGCCGCTGCTGTGTCTGCTGGGCGCGTGCTCGGCGCCCCCGCCGGAACGCGAGCAGCGCCCGGAGCCGCAGGCGGCCCCGGCTTCGCCCATCACCTCCAGCGCCAACGCCTACAAGGGTGCAGCCAGTGCGGCGGCAGCGCAGACCGAGGACGCGGCGAAGCAACAGCAGAAGGACCTCGACGACGCGGCGGCCCGCTAGCCGTCGCGTCGCAGCACGCTTACAGCGGCGCGCAGAAGCAATACGCCAGCGCCTTCACGCGCTGCTTGCCGCGGGTGTCCAGCGCGTCCTGCACGAAACGCAGTGCCGGTTGGGCCTGCACGCGGCGGGCCAGCAGCAGCTCGGCGGTACCGCTGTCCTGCAGCAGGGCCAGCCCGGCGCGGCTTTGCAGCATGCCGCCCAGCCATTGCGAGAGCGGGGTGGCGTTGTCTTCGAGGTAACGGGTTTGCCAGCCATCCGGCGCGCCCAGCTTGGCGCGGCCGGCGGCGTCGGCCACCGCGTCCTTGAGGCCGCCGAAGGCATCCACCAGCCCGCGTTCCTGCGCCTGCGCACCGCTCCATACGCGGCCCTGGGCAATCGCGTCGATCTGTTCGACGGTCTTGCCGCGCGCACCGGCCACCTTGCCGGTGAAGTCGCGGTAGCCCTTCTCGATCACCGCCTGCACGGTGGTGGCCACACCCGGGTCCAGCGGGCGGGTGAGATCGAAGGCACCGGCGTACTTCGTGGTGGCCACGCCGTCGGTGTGCACGCCGAGCTTGCCCAGCGTGCGGTCCAGCGTGGGGAACAGGCCGAAGATGCCGATCGAGCCGGTGATGGTGGACGGGTCTGCATAGATGCGGTCGGCGTTCATGCTGATCCAGTAGCCGCCGGAGGCAGCGACGTCGCCCATCGACACCACCACCGGTTTGCCGGCGGCTTTCAGGGCGGCCACTTCGCGGCGGATCTGTTCGGAGGCGAACACCTCGCCGCCCGGCGAGTTCACCCGCAGCACCACCGCCTTCACGTCGTCGTCGTCGCGGGCCTGGCGCAGCAATGCCGACGTGGAGTCGCCCCCCACCTTGCCGGCCGGCTGCTTGCCGCCGGCGATCTCGCCCTCGGCCACCACCACCGCCACCTGCGGGCGGGTATCGGCTTGCGGCAGGCCGCGATCCAGGTGTTGCAGATAGATGTCCAGCGGCACCTGGCGATAACCGCCGTCGGCGTTGTCGTCGGCCACGCCGCGCTGGGCGAGCAGGGTTTCGACGTCCTCGCGGGTCTTCAGCGCGGTGACCAGCTTCTGTTGCATCGCCAGTTGTGCCAGGTCGCCGTGCGCGGCGGCCACTTCGTCGGGCAGGGTGTTGGCGTAGTTGGACAGGGTGGCCGGGTCGATGCCGCGCGCCTTGCCGATGTCGGCCAGCATGCGTTGCCAGACATCGCCCATCCAGTACAGGTCGGCTTCCTTGGAGGCTGGCGAGGCGGCGTCGAGGATGAAGGGCTCGGCGGCGGATTTGAACGTGCCCACCTTGAACAGGTGCATGTCCACGCCCAGCTTGTCTTGCAGCGCCTCGCGGAAGAACTGGCGGTAGGACGCCAGGCCGTCCAGCATCACGCCGGCCTGCGACATCGGGTCCAGGTAGATGTCGTTGGCCTGCGCGGCCAGCAGGTATTGGCCTTGCGAATACCCTTCGCCATACGCCACCACCTGCTTGCCGGCGGCGCGCACCGCGGCCAGCGCCGCGCCGACTTCGCGCAGCGACGCGAAACCGGAAGGTTCCAGCTCGTCCAGATTCACCACCACCCGCTCGATGCGCTTGTCGGTGCGAGCGGCCTCCAGCGCGCGCAGGACATCGCGCAGGCGGGTTTCGCGGCAGTCGCGGCTGTGGGTGGCGCGGGCCAGGCTGCGGCTCAGGGCATCGCAACTGTATTGCTCCACCAGCCGGCCTTCCGGCGCGAACACCAGCGCAGTGCGGTTTTGCAGCGGGGTCAGCTTGCCGCCCCCCAGCATGGCCACCAGCAGGATCACCAGCACCAGCAGGAACAGCAGGTTCAGCGCCAACCGGCGGGTGAAGTTGATCGCATCCCAGATCCCCACGATCAGGCGGGTGATGGGGCCGCGGCGGCGCGGTTCGTTCATTGCAGGACTCCGGGAAAAACGGGCCGCGGCAGGGCGGCAGACAGGGGAATGCTAACGGACTGGCGGGCGCCGCTCATGCGGCATCGGTCATGGCCACGGTGGAATCCGGCCTGGTGGGCGGCAGCGCGCTGATGCGCAGGAAGCGCCGTGCCAGCAGCAGGGCGGCCACCAGCAGGCCGGCGGTCAACCCCAGCCACATCCCGCGCGGGCCCCAGCCCAGCCACAGACCCAGCCCCGCGCCCACCGGCATGCCGATGCCCCAATACGCCAGCACCGCCAGCCACATTGGTACGCGGGTGTCTTGCAGGCCACGCAGCGCGCCTGCCGACACCACCTGCACGCCATCGGGAAACTGGAACAGCGCCGCGTACAGCAGCAGGCTGCCGCCCAGCGCGATCACCGCCGGATCGGTGCTGTACAGCTGGGCGATGCCGGCATGGCCCAGCGCCAGCAGCAGGGCCGAACAGGCCTGCGTGACCAGCGCCAGCGCCAGCCCGGCGAAGGCCGCGTGGCGAATGCCGCTGCGGTCGCCGCGCCCGAACGCATGGCCCACCCGCACGGTGGTGGCCTCGGCAATCCCGAACGGCAACATGAAGCACAGCGTGGCCACGTTCAGCGCCACTTGGTGCGCGGCCACCGGCACTTCACCCAAGCGTCCGATCAGCAGCGCGGTGGCGGCAAACAGCCCGCCTTCCATGGTCACGGTGATGCCGATCGGCAACCCGTTGCGCAGCAGTTCGCGCTGCGCCGGCCACTGCGGCCATTCGAAATGCGCGAACAGCTGCAGGTCGGCGAAGCGGCGGCTGTGCCACAGGTACAGCGCAAAGCCCAGTGCCTGCACCCAGAACATCACGCTGGTGGCCATCCCGATGCCGGCTGCACCCAGTTCCGGGGCCCCCAGCCGCCCGTTGGTCAGCACCCAGGCCAGTGGCGCCAGCACGCACAGGCCGCCGAAGCCCAGCAGCATGGTGGGCAGCGACCAGTGCAGGCCGTCGCTGAGATAGCGCATCGACAGGTACAGGGTGAACGCCGGGATGCCCCAGCGCACCGCGTGCAAGAACCCCACCACCCCGGGCACGATATCGGGCGCGATGCCCATCGGCCGCAGCAGCAGCGGCAGCGCGCTGAGCAGGACGAACAGCAGCAGGCCCAGCAGCGCCGCCAACCACAGCGCCTGCCGGAACAACGGGCCGATGTCCCCGCGCCGGCCGGCCCCGTCGCGCTGCGACACCGCCGGTGGCAGCGCCATCAGCACGCCCATCGGTGCCAGCAGCGGCAGCCACAGCAATGCCGTGCCCACCGACATCGCCGCCAGGGTGGCGGTGCCGTGGTGGCCGGCCACCAGCGCATCGACGAAACTCACCAGTCCCGAGGCCAGGTGCCCGGCCGCCAACGGCGCGGCCAGGCGCGCGGTGCGCGCCACGTCGTGACGGAAGCGGTGGGGCAAGGTGGGCATGGGGAACCGGAGGCGGGTGCGCTGGCGTCGCCGCGCACGGCCTGTCATTTTATCGGAATGCAGACCGATTCCCCGCCCGTTGTGTCCGACGATCCCCCGCCGACAACCGCTTGTTGCAACTGCGGCGTGGCCTTGCAGGGGCCGCATTGCCATGCCTGCGGGCAGCCGGTCAAAGGCCTGATGCGCCCGCTGGGCAGTGTGTTCGGCGACTTGCTGGACAGCGTGTTCGACTTCGATGCGCGGATCGTGCGTACGCTCAAGCCCTTGTTCCTGCGTCCGGGATTTTTGAGCCTGGAATATTTCGCCGGGCGGCAGGTGCGTTACGTCACCCCGTTCCGGTTGTTTTTCTTCCTGGCCGTGCTGGCGTTTTTCGTGGCGCGGATGACCGTGCAGATCGATGCCAACGTCGACTTGGGCGAAGGCAACCAGGCCATCGCCACGGCACCCACCGTGGACGCGGTGGTGCGCGAACGCGATGCGCGCCTGAAGCAGATGGACGAGGCCAAGCGGAGGATGGCGGGCACGCCGGCCGCGACCGGCATCCCGGGGATCGAGGCCGGGCAGCAGGCCATCCGCAATACCGCCGACAAGCGCATCCGCGAGTTGCAGGGCACTGCCCCCAAGGCGGCCACCCCGGCGGCCAACCGTGGCCTGGTCATCAACGGCCAGCGCTGGGATGCCAAGGACCACCCCATCGCCATCGACTGGCTGCCCGACTTCGCCAACCGCTGGCTCAACACCCAGGCCCGGCACGCCAGCGACAACGTGGCGCGCCTCAAGCAGGATCCCGGTGCGTTCAAGGATGCCGTGCTGTCGGTGATCCCCAGCACGCTGTTCGTGCTGGTGCCGATCTTCGCGCTGCTGCTGAAGCTGGCCTACGTGTTCCAGCGCCGGCTGTACATGGAGCATCTGGTGGTGGCGCTGCACAGCCACGCCTTCCTGTGCCTGTCGCTGCTGCTGTTGCTGCTGGCGCACCTGCCGGCGGAAACCTTCGCACCGGAAGGCACGTGGTTGAACGGCGTGTTCGACTGGGTGATCGGCCTGCTGCTGGCGTGGATGCCGGCATACCTGCTGCTGATGCAAAAGCGCGTGTACGCGCAGGGCTGGCCACTGACCTTGTTGAAGTTTGCCGGGTTGGGGGTGGTCTATTCGGTGCTGCTGGCGATGGCGGTGACCGCAGCGGCCTTGATCGGGCTGGTGGAAATGTGACTGCCCCGCTGCTGGCGGGCAGCGAGGTGGGTACTGCTAGTTTTGCAGCTGCGCACGCAGCCATGCTGCACGTTGCGATGGAGGCTGCGCCAGCAATGCACTGCGCAGATCGGCGCGCGCTTCCGGCGCGGTGGTCTGCGCCAGCCGTGCCATGGCATCGATCTCTTCACGGCTGGCCGTGCGCAGCAATTGCAGCAGTGGCAGGCGCTGCGACGGCGGGATGAAGGCGAACAAGGCACCGATGCGCGGCCAGTCGCGCCCCAATTGCGGGCCCAGGTGCCAGCCGCGATGTGCATCGAAGGATTGTTGCGCGTAGCGTTCGCGCAGGGCGGCGGGGGGGGGGGGGGGGGCCCGCGGGGGGGCGCGCCCCCCCCCCGGCCGGGGGGGGGGGCGGGGGGGGGGGGCGGGGG
>NZ_JAYRLK010000010.1:0-71352 GCF_041905325.1 Thermomonas sp.
CAAAGATCTCAAGGTCAGGCCTCAGCGCCTTCCCTTCTTGCCCCTCGACGCCGTAGCGTCCGAGTGAGCCGCCCATCATACAGGGGTTTGCATTGCTGTCAACACCCTGCCGTGAACTTTTTTCTTCCGCTTCAGGCCGGAGCCGTTGGCAGGAGGGCCGCAAATAATACCGGGGTTTGGATTGCTGTCAACACCCGGTGCGCTTCGCTTTCCTCGTCCTTGCCGCGGCGGCGGGCCGTCATCGACAAGGGCGCGCATCTTGCACCAGTCGGGCGCGTTTTGGAAGCCTTGTTTTCGCCCCCTGAATGCGGCTATTGCGCGCGCATGCAGGACACCCCATCAGTACATCAGCCCGCCCGGCGCAGGCGCACGCGCGCGAAGTTGCGCTTCCCGACCGCCAGCACTCCCTCGAAACCGGGCGTGAACACGCGCGCCGCATCCTCGAACAACTCGCCATCGACGCGCACCGCACGCTCCTTGAGCTTGCGGTTGGCCTCGGAGTTGCTGGGCATCAGCCCGGCCGCCACCAGCAGCGCCGCGATACGCAGCCCCTCCGCCGGCACCGCCACCTCCTGCAGCGGGAGGGTCGACAGGTCGCCCTCGCCGCGCACGGCGGCATGCCAGCCGGCGATGGCCTGCTCGGCCTGGGCCGCGTCGTGGAAGCGCGCCGCCAGCTCGCGCGCCAGCCGCAGCTTGATGTCGCGTGGATTCAACCCGGCCGCCACCTCGGTGCGCAGCCGCGCCGCCTCGTCGATGCCGATCTCGAAGCTGAGCAGGTCGATCCACTTCCACATCAGCGCGTCGCCGATCTTCATCGTCTTGGTGACGATGTCGATGGCCGGCTCATTGATGCCGATGTAATTGCCGAGCGACTTCGACATCTTGTTGACGCCGTCCAGGCCCTCCAGCAGCGGCATCGTCAGCACGATCTGCGGGGGCTGCCCGTGGTGCTCCTGCAGACCGCGCCCCATCAGCAGGTTGAACTTCTGGTCGGTGCCGCCCAGCTCGACATCGGCCTTCAGCGCGACGGAGTCGTAGCCCTGCACCAGCGGATACAGGAATTCGTGGATGGCGATGGACTGCTGCGCGGCATAGCGCTTGGCGAAATCGTCGCGCTCCAGCATGCGCGCCACGGTGTGCTGGCCGGCCAGCCGGATCATGTCGGCGGCGCTCATCGCGCCGAACCACTCGCTGTTGAAGCGCACCTCGGTGCGCTCGCGGTCGAGCACCTTGAACACCTGGTCGGCGTAGGTCTGCGCGTTGGCCAGCACTTCCTCGCGGGTCAGCGGCTTGCGGGTGACGTTCTTGCCGGTCGGGTCGCCGATCATCCCGGTGAAGTCGCCGATCAGGAAAATGACCTGATGCCCAAGCTCCTGGAATTGCCGCATCTTGTTGAGCAGCACGGTGTGGCCCAGATGCAGGTCGGGAGCGGTGGGGTCGAAGCCGGCCTTGACCCGCAGCGGGCGGCCGGAAGCCAGCCGCGCCGCCAACTCTTCTTGCTTGAGGATTTCATCGCTGCCGCGGGCGAGCACACCCAGCGCGTGTTGCAGTTCGGACACAGGCATTCCTCGGCGAGCGCCCGGTGGCGCTACGTATTCAGGGTGAAGTTAAGGACACGTTAACCGAAAAATCGGAAATTACCAACAGATTCAACGGGTTGACGCACACCCATCATGTGTCTATGGTACCGCGTCGGTCAAAATGCCACACGCGGGGATCACCACATGGTGGACAGCAATCATGACGCCGTTCGGCGCGAGAACCTTGAACGCGCCCGGGTCAATGCGGATCGTCCCACCACCACGCCCCCGATCGCGGCCTTTCGTGGCCGCTGGACCCGCCGGCAATGGGCGCATGCCAGTGTCCTGACGTCGATGGGCGTGCTGTTGGCAGCCATCGTGCCCGGTTTCTCCAGCGTGCTGGACAACCATGCCAGCCCGCAGACGCAGCGGATGACACTGCAGCTCACCCTGCCCAGGCCGGGCCGGCTGGCCGGCAAGGTGACCGATGACAATTGGCAATCGGTCACCCTCAAGCCCGGGCAAACCCTGAGTGGGGTGTTCGAGGAACTGGGCATCCCCTACGACCAATTGGCGCGGGTGATGCAGCACCCGCGAATCAAGCCCACCCTGCGCAAGCTGCGTCCCGGCACGCAGCTGAGCTTCAACCTGCCGCGCGACGGCAGCGTGCGGGCGATGCGGCTGGAGCCGGGCCCGGGGATCGGCGAGGCGCCGATCGAACTGGAATTCAACGGCGACACCCTGCGCGAGCACGCGGTGCCGGTGGAAATCACCACCCGCACGGTGGTACTGACCGGCGAGGTAGGCAAGTCCCTGTTCGCATCGGCGCGGCAATTGGGCCTGGGCAGCGCCCAGCTCAACCAGCTGACCGACGAGATGTTCAAATACGACATCGACTTCGACTCCGACCTTTCCGAAGACGACCGTTTCAGCGTGGTGGTGGACCAGACCTGGAAGAACGGCCAATTGGTCAACACCGGCCCGGTGCAGGCCGCCGCCTTCACCGTGGATGGCAAGGTCAAGAGCGCCTTCCGCTTCCTGCGTGATGGCAAGCCCGAATACTTCACCCCCGATGGCCGCTCGCTCAAGCGTCCGTTCATCCGCATGCCGATCCCCTATGCGCGCATCACCTCCGGCTTCGGCATGCGTCGCCATCCGGTGCTGGGCCTGATGCGCGGCCACATGGGGATCGATTACGCGGCCGGCACCGGCACCCCGATCATGGCGGCGGGCGATGCGCGGGTGGAGTTCGTCGGCCGCAAGGGCGGCTACGGCAACGTGGTGATCCTCAACCACGGCGGCGGCAAGACCACCCTGTACGGGCACATGTCGCGCTTTGCCGGCATCCACGTCGGCCAGCGCGTGGCGCAAGGCACGGTGATCGGCTACGTGGGCGCGACCGGCCTCGCCACCGGCCCGCACCTGCACTACGAATTCCGCGTCAATGGCGCGCACATGAACCCGATGAAGATGACCTTGCCGCCGCCGCAGCCGCTGGCCGGCAGCGACCTGGTGGCGTTCAAGGGCGAAACCGCGCACGCACTGGAAAAGATCCGCGAGGTGGAAAACGTGGTGTTCCAGCTTGACGACGGCAGCCGCATCGCCAGCACCGCCAAGCCCGCACCGGCGACGCGGAAGAAGGGCTGAGCACCTGCGGCGATGCGATACTGCGGGGCATGAGCACCGCAGCCCCCCTCTATCTCGGCCTGATCTCCGGCACCAGCGTCGACGGCATCGATGCGGCGCTGGTGCGTTTCCATGGCGACGGCCCGCAGGCACGTCCGGAACTGGTCCATGGACAGGTACTCGCGTGGGAGCCGTCGTTGCGCGCGCAGCTGCTGGCATTGGGGCAGCATGCGCAGGCGCTGACACTGGACGCGGTGGGCACGCTGGATGTCCGCATCGGCCACGCCTTCGCCGCCGCCGCGACGACCACGCTGCGTGCCGCCGGGGTGCCGGTGCAAGCCGTGATGGCCATCGGTTCGCACGGCCAGACCTTGCGCCACCGTCCGCACGGGGATACGCCATTCACGCTGCAACTGGGGGATGCGCACGTGATCGCCGAGCGCATCGGCGTGCAGGTGGTGGCCGATTTCCGCCGTCGCGACGTCGCCGCCGGGGGCCACGGCGCACCACTGGTGCCGGCTTTCCACGCCGCCACCCTGCATGACCCCGGCGAAGACCGCGCGGTACTCAACCTCGGCGGCATCGCCAACGTGACCCTGCTGCCCGCGCGGGGCACCGTGCGTGGCTTCGATACCGGCCCGGCCAACGGATTGATGGATGCCTGGTGCCTGCGCCACCGCGCGCAGCCGTATGACGCCGGCGGCGCGTTTGCGGCAATCGGCCGGGTGGATGCGGCGCTGCTGGCGCGCCTGCTGGCGGAGCCGTGGTTTGCCGCGCCACCGCCGAAATCGACCGGACGCGACCAGTTCCATCTCGACTGGGTGGAAGCCGCACTGGCCGGCAACGAAACCCCCGCCGACGTGCAGGCCACCCTGCTGGCGCTGACTACCCACAGTGCGGCCACGGCCCTGCAAGCCACCCAGCCGCACACGCGGCGGGTGATCGTCTGCGGCGGCGGCGTGCACAACCCGGTGCTGATGGCCGCCCTCGCCGCGGCGCTACCGGACGCGGTGGTCGAATCCAGCGCCGCGCACGGGCTGGACCCGGATTACGTGGAAGCGATGGCCTTCGCGTGGCTGGCCCGCGAGCACCTGGCCGGGCGGCCTGGCAACCTGCCCGCCGTCACCGGCGCGGCAGGCCCGCGCGTGCTGGGTGCGCGTTATCCGGCCTGAGCGGACACGCGGCCATTCAATGGGCCAGCCCCGTAAACCATGTCGGCGCGCATGCCCCCATGCCCGATGCGCCTGCTCGGCCCTGTCACCATCCACAAGCCGCGTGTCGGGTGGGGATTGAACTCCCTATACTCCTGTCACTTTTTTGGATGAGCTCCCTTCATGGCACTGCGACTTTGGGCATTCGCGTTTTTTCTCTGCGCCTTTTCCGCAGCGAGCGCAAAACAGCCAGCGCTCCTCTCGACGCCCGCGTTGCAGGTCGACGCATCCTTCGCGATCCGGACGTACACGGACAAGGAAGCCACGGCCAACCACCTGATACGCCCACTGAACGCATCGAATTCCATCCTCTATGAGCAGCAGTTCGGCGGTGGCGGTGCTGCGGTCGGCGTGCTGCTCGGCCCCCTCGGTGTCGCGGCCAACATTGCGGCCATCAAGAAGCGGACGGACACCGAAGCCCGGGCGCTGTCCGGGAAAATCCCGATCGATCCGGTGGCGCTGCTCGCGCCGATGCTGCGGGAAGCGGGCTTGTCCCGGGCGGACGAAGGCGGCACCGGCACGCTCAACATCAAGCCGTACATGACGCTGGTGAGTGCGGGCGACGGGAACGTCTGGGTTGGCACCGGGATCGACGTGAGCGATAACGCGGCTCGCCCCTGGACGGGCAAGTATCTGTATCAACTTCCGTCGCGGTGGTCGCACAGCGAATTGGCGGCGGGCCTGTCAGCGGAGCGCCAGCAAGCACTCGAAGCGCAGGTGAGTGCGGGATTGCGCGAAGCGCTGCGGTTGTACGTCGATGATGCAAGTGGAAAATTGACGGGCACGGAGCGGGTGAACTTTGCCGCGCCGTTCTTTTCACCGCGGTTCAAGCTGCAATTCCTTGGGATGGTCCTGCCGACGGACGGCGACCGGAAGCTTTTCCGCACGACGTTCGGCATCGTTTCGTTCCCTGCGGATGCCGCCGAAGTCACCAAACGCCTGAACTAGCGGGGCGCGCAGCTCGGGAAAAACTCAGGGCGGAGTCAGCTTGACTCGACGACGTCTTCCTCGACGAACACCCGCTGCCGCAACGCTGGCGTGAGCCAGACATACAGCAGCGCGGCGGGGATCAGCGCCAGCACGGTGATGACGAAATACATGCCGTAGCCGGTGGCCATCACGATGCCTCCGGCGAAGAAACCGAGGATCTTGCCCGGCAGGTTCACCAGCGAACTGAGCAAGGCGTACTGGGTGGCGGTGTGCTCCTGATTCACCAGTGCCGACAGGAATGCCACGGTGGGCGGGCCCAGCATGCCCAGGGTGAAGTTTTCGGCGGAAATGACGGCGGTCAGCACCCACAGATCGCCCTTGTGCAGCATCAGCAGCAGGTACAGCAGATTGCAGCTGCCACACACCAGCATCATGATCCCGAGTGATTTCCATGCCCCCAGCCGGCTCACCAGCGCGCCGCCGCAGAACACGCCCAGGATGCCCACCCACACGCCCCACAGTTTTGTGATGGAACCAATTTGGGTTTTGGTGAAGCCCTGATCGACGTAGAACGGGCTCATGATGCCGCCCACCGTGGCCTGTTCCGGCACCTTGAACAACAGGATGTAGGCCAGCACCGCGAGCGCCAGCGCCACCCCGTAGCGACGGAAGAAATCGGCAAACGGGTCCACCACCGCGCTGACCATGGCATCACCCCAGGCGGGATGCGGCTTCCGCAATACCTGCGGCTCGCGCGCCAGCAGGTTGGCCACCAGCGGGATGCCCATCGCCGCCGCCATCACCGCATAGACCAGGCTCCACGCGATGTGGTCGGCCATGATCGCGGCGAACGCGCCGGCCACGATCAACCCGATGCGGTAACCCAGCGAATAGGTGGCCACCAGCGCGCCCTGCGCATCCACCGGCGCGATCTCGATGCGATAGGCATCCACCGCAATGTCCTGCGTCGCGCCGAAAAACGCCACCCCAAGCGTGGCCGCGATGAACAGGCCCAGTTGCGCGGGCGTCAGCGCCGCCATCAGCAGCAGGCAGGCGACGACGCCCAACTGCGCCGCCAGCAGCCAGCCACGCCGCCGCCCCAGCCGTTTGAAGCCGGGCAGTTGCCAATGATCCAGCAGCGGTGCCCACACGAATTTGAAGGCATACAGCATGCCGGCACTGGCGATCATGGTGATGTCCTTCAGCACGATGCCGACATCCTTCAACCAGAACGCCAGCGTGCCGGCCACCAGCAGGAACGGCAGGCCGGAGGAAAATCCGAAGAAGAACATCGTGCCCGCCGCGGGCTGCGCGAACGATGCCCAGACCGAGGGCTTGGTGGGCCTTGAGGCATTCACTCGGCGTACTCCACCAGCAGCGGCGCGTGGTCGGAAAACTTCGGCTCGGGGAAGATCTCGGCACCGCGGATGCCGGCGGCGAGCCCCGGCGTGCACAACTGGTAGTCGATGCGCCAGCCGACGTTGTTGGCGCGCGCGGCACCGCGCTGCGACCACCACGAGTACTCCACCGCATCCGGCTTGGCGACGCGGAAAGCGTCCTTCCAGCCGTTGGCAGGCGGCACGATCAGGCCGTCATGGCAGCCGTCGGCGATCATCCCGCTGAGCCAGGCACGCTCGTGCGGCAGGCACCCGGAATTCTTCTGGTTGCCGGTCCAGTTCTTGATGTCGTTGCGGGCGCGGACGATGTTCCAGTCGCCGCACAGGACATATTCCCGGCCGCTGGCCAGCCAGCCATCCAGGATGGGTTTGAGCCAGGCCATCACCTCTTCCTTGAAGCCCTGGCGCTCCTCGCCCGAGCTGCCGGACGGGATGTAGAAGCTGACCACCGACAAGTTGCCGAAGCGCGCCTCGATGTAGCGCCCCTCGTCGTCGAACGGCGCCCAGCCCAGCGCGGTGCGCACCTCGTCGGGCGCGCGCCGGCTGTAGATCGCCACGCCGCTGTAACCCTTCTTCTGCGCATCCTTGAACCACGCCTGGTAGCCGTCGGGCCGGAACACGGCGTCGGCGAGCTGGTGCTCCTGCGCCTTGGTTTCCTGCACGCACAGCACATCCACGTCGCGTGCGGCGAACCAGTCGAAGAAACCCTTGGAGGCGGCCGACCGCAGGCCGTTGGCGTTGAAGGTAAGGATGCGCATGCGGCAAGGATAGCCGTTCCATGCGGTAACCTTTGGCGCTGTCCAGCAACCGCCCGGTCTTGCCATGCCCGACCATCGCCAACGCTTCCTGCAACTTGCCCTGCGCGCCGATGCCTTGCGCTTCGGCGAGTTCACCCTGAAATCCGGCCGCCTCAGCCCGTATTTCTTCAATGCCGGGCAGTTCCATTCCGGCGCGGCGCTCGCCGGGCTGGCGGGCTGCTACGCCGATGCGGTGGACGCCACCGGGCTGGACTTCGACCTGCTGTTCGGGCCGGCCTACAAGGGCATCCCGCTGGCCACCGCACTGGCCTGCGAATACGCCCGCCGCGGCCGCGACCTGCCGCTGGCGTTCAACCGCAAGGAAGCCAAGGCGCATGGCGAAGGCGGCAGCCTGATCGGCGCGCCACTGGCCGGCCGCCGGGTGCTGATCGTGGACGACGTGATCACCGCCGGCACCGCGATCCGCGAGGCGTTGGCGATCATCCGCGAGGCTGGCGGCATTCCTGCCGGCATCGTGATTGCCCTCGACCGCCAGGAGCGCGTGCACGAGGACGCCACCGCATCGGCCGCACAAGCCGTGGCCGGCGAGCATGCCATCCCGGTGATCGCGGTGGCCGGATTGGGCGACCTGCTTGCGTTGGCCGACGCAAGCACCGGGCTTGCCGCCCATCGCGATGCCCTGCTCGCCTATCGCGCACGCTACGGAATCGCCTGATACGCTCACGCCTGCCACAGGGGGACGCCATGCCGCACCATCGCCAACTTGCCGCCGCCGTTGCCGCCATCGCCTTGACCGGCCTGGGCAGTGCCGGCGCGCAAACCAAGCCACCCACCGAGAAAAAAATCTATTGCTGGGATGAAGGCGGCCGCAAGGTGTGCGGCGATGCGCTGCCCGCTTCCGCCGCCGACAGCGCGCGCACCGAACTCAGCCTGAAAAGCGGGCTGGTGACGGGCCGGGTCGATCGCGCGCTGACCGCGGAAGAGCGCACTTCCGCCGCACAAGCGGCCGAGGCGGCGCGCCTGCAGGCCGAAGCCGATGCGATGCAGAAGCGCCGCGACCTGGCGATGGTGGAATCGTATCTGACCGAAAACGACTTGCGCCGCGCCTATGGCGAACGCACCTCGCTGCTGGATGAAACCCTCAAAGCCAGCCGGCTGGGGCTGGTCAACCTGCGGCTGAGCCTGCTCTCGCTGTTGCGCCAGGCCGGCGACCAGGAATTGGCGAATGCCCCGGTCACCAAGGCCATGACCAGCGCCATCCAGGAGCAACATGCCGAACTGCTGCGCCAGCAGCAGATCCTGCTGGCACAGGAGACCGACCGTGCCGAGCTGGAGCGTGAGCTGGCCGATTCGTTGCGCCGCTACCGGGAAATGAAGCAGGGCACGACGCCGGCATCCGCCACGCCCGCCCCGGCCAACGCCAAACCCGGCGCCGGCTGACCACCCGGGCCGCCGCCCCGCCCGGACCCGGCGGGGCTTGGCCGCGCCACTTCAGAACGGCAGCCGCAGCTCCGGCTCCAACCGCAGCAAATGCTCGCGGAACGCCTGCTGGATGCGCGCCATGGTGTTGCTGCTTTCGGCATCGAAGCGCATCACCAGGACCGGCGTGGTGTTGGACGCACGCACCAGCCCCCAGCCGTCCGGCCAGTCCACGCGCACCCCGTCGATGGTGGTCAGGCGCGCGCTCTCGAAGGTGGCGGTAAGGCGGAAACGCTCCACGAACTCGTGGGGGTCGACATCGTCGGGCATCTCCACCTTGATCTCCGGCGTGGAAATGCCGTCCGGCAACGCGTCGAACACGGCCTCGGGCAGTTCGCCGCTGGTGTCCAGGATTTCCAGCAGGCGCGCCGCCGCGTAGATGCCATCGTCGAAGCCGAACCAGCGTTCGGCGAAGAAGAAGTGGCCGCTCATCTCGCCGGCCAGCGCGGCATCCACTTCGCGCATCTTGCCCTTGATCAGTGAGTGCCCGGTCTTCCACATCAGCGGGCTGCCGCCATGGCGCAGGATGTGCACGGGCAGCCGGCCGGTGCACTTGACGTCGTACACGATCATCGCGCCCGGGTTGCGCTCCAGCACGTCGGCGGCGAACAGCATCAGCAGGCGGTCGGGGTAGATGTTCTTGCCTGCCTTGGTCACCACGCCCAGGCGGTCGCCATCGCCATCGAAGGCGATGCCGAGGTCGGCATCCAGCCGCTGCACCATCTGCACCAGCGCTTCGAGGTTGTGCGGCTCGCTGGGGTCGGGGTGGTGGTTGGGGAAGTTGCCGTCGATGTCGCAGAACAACGGGGTGACATCGGCACCGATGGCCTCCAGCACGCGCGGCCCAAGCACGCCGGCGACGCCGTTGCCGGCATCCACCACCACTTTCAACCGCTGGCCGATCTGGATGTCGCCGGCGATGCGCTGCACGTAGTCCTCGCCGATGTCGCGTTCGTCCAGCGTGCCGGGCACGTCGGCATCCAGCAGGCGATCCTCGGCGATGCGGGCGTGCAGCTCCTTGATGGCATCACCGGCCAGGGTCTCGCCGCCGACCACGATCTTGAAGCCGTTGTAATCCGGGGGGTTATGGCTGCCGGTGATGGCCACGCCGCAACCGGTGCGCAGGTGGTAGCAGCCGAAATACACCACTGGCGTGGGGACCATGCCGATGTCGATGACGTTGCGGCCGGCCTTGCGCAGGCCCTTGATCAGGCCTTCCGCCAGGTCCGGGCCGGACAAGCGGCCATCGCGGCCGACGACGATGCTGTCCAGGCCCTGCTCGGCCATCACCGAGCCGATCGACTGGCCGATCAATTCGGCCACCCCGGCATCCAGCGACATGCCGATCACGCCGCGGATGTCGTAGGCGCGGAAGATGCGATGGTCGATGACCACCGGCACACGCGCATCCTTCTTCGGCGCATCGTGCTCGCGCACCTGCACCTTCGGCACATCCTGCGTCGGCAGCGCTTGCTGCAGGTCCAGCAGGGTAGGCCCGGCCTCCACCTCGCCCACCCCGGCCAACGCCAGCAAGCGCGGCCGCAACACGAACCACAACCCGCCCGCGACCAGCAGCAGCACGACGCCCAGCGCAAGCGCCGCCAGACCACCCAGCCCGAACGGTGTCGGGGTGTCATCGGGGATGGCGGCGGCCACCCGCAGCTCGCTGTCGGGGATCCGGATGCCCAGGGCCTCGGCGGCAACCCCCAACGCCTTGTCGCCACGCTCGATCACGCTGCGCTGGCCTTGCCGCAGAGCCATGTAGGTGCCACCCGGCAACGCCGGGCTTTCCACGCCACTGGCCAGCCGGGTCAACGGCAATTCGACGTACACCAACTGCGCCGCGGCCGCCTTCACCGGCGCAGCCAATGCCAGCCGGTGCTCGCCACCGGATTGCACGATGCGCACGGCGGGTTTGCCGGTGGCGATCGCCTCTTCGCTCACCGCCAGCATGCCGAAGCCGCTGCGCGGCAATGCGGTGTAAAGCGCGTCGAGATCGGCCGGCCACAATTCCACCCGCTTGGCCTCGTCCCAGTCGCGGCGCACCGCTGCAATCGCGGCTGCGCGATCACCCGCCGCGATCGCCGCGACAAACGCATGCGATGCCATTTGCGTGCCGAGCTTCTGGCGCTGCTCGTTGAGTGAGCGCCGCACCACCACCACCGCATCGTCGCGGGCGAACTCCAGATTGTGCTGGCGGTTGTCGTCGCGCATCCCCAGCGCGCCCGTCACCAGGCACCACAGCCCCAGTGCCACCAGCAGCAGCACCAGCCACGGCAGCAGCCGCGCGGTTTGCAGGGGATCGAACTGCACGCCCTTGCCTTCGCCGCCGTCGTCGTGCTCCTTGTTGCCGCCCAATCCGAACACAGCCATGCACGCTCCCCTGTTCAACGCACGCCGGTATGGCCGAACCCGCCCTGGCCCCGCGCACTTTCCTCGAAAGTATCCACCACTTGCAGCACGGCGCGCACTACCGGCAACAGCACCAGTTGGGCGATGCGGTCACCGGGGGCCATGGTGAAGGCGACATCGCTGCGGTTCCAGACGCTGATCATCAGCGGCCCCTGGTAGTCGGCATCGATCAACCCGGTGCCGTTGCCCAGCACGATGCCGTGTTTGTGGCCCAGCCCGGAACGCGGCAGGATCACCGCGCACAGGCCCGGGTCGCCGACATGGATGGCCAGCCCCGACGGCACCAGTGCGGTGGCCCCGGGCAGCAGCTCCAGGGGAGCCTCCAGTGCCGCGCGCAGGTCCAGCCCGGCGCTGTGCGCGGTGGCGTAGTCCGGCAACGGCCATTGCCCGCCGAAGCGCGCATCCAGCACTTTCACCTGCAAGACATGCGCATTCACGCCAGCCGCTCCTTGATCAAATCCAGCAACAGGCCCGCCAATTCGCACTTGGGGGCCGGGCCCAGCGCGCGCTCACCCGCGGCGTCGATCACCAGCAGGGCGTTGTCGTCGCTTTCGAACCCGCAACCGGCCACGCCCACGCGGTTGGCGCAGATCATGTCCAGCCGCTTGCGCTCCAGCTTGCCGCGCGCGTAACCGGCCACGTTGTCGGTTTCCGCCGCGAACCCCACCACCAGCCGCGGGCGTCGTGCATGGGTGGCCACGTCGGCCAGGATGTCGCGGGTCTGCACCAGCTCCAGCACCAGCGTGTCCTGCCCCGGCTGTTTCTTGATCTTGCCCGGTGAACAGGCGCGCGGGGTGAAATCGGCCACCGCCGCCGCACCGATGTAGACATCGCAAGGCAGCGCCGCCAGCACCGCCGCATGCATCTGCGCCGCGCTGCGCACGTTCATGCGCGCAACGCCGGCGGGGGTCTCCAGATGCACCGGGCCGGCCACCAGCACCACGTCGGCACCACGCGCGGCGGCTTCGGCGGCGATCGCGAAGCCCATCTTGCCGCTGCTGCGGTTGCCCAGGAAACGGGCCGGATCGATGTCCTCATAGGTCGGCCCGGCGCTGACCACGACGCGCATCCCCGCCAGCACCGCACTCATGCCATTGTCTCCAGCGCCATCACGATTTGCGCGGGTTCGGCCATCCGCCCGGGGCCGGACTCCCCTTCCGCCAGCGGGCCGTCGTCGGGGCCGGCCATGCGCACGCCGCGCGCCAGCAACGTGGCGATGTTCGCCTGCGTGGCCGGATGCTTCCACATGACGTGATTCATGGCCGGGGCCACCAGCAAGGGGGCCGTGGTGGCCAGGCACAGGGTGCTGACCAGATCGTCGGCCAGCCCGTGCGCCAGCTTCGCCAAGGTATTGGCGGTGGCCGGCGCGACCACCACCTGTTGCGCCCAGCGCGCCAGTTCCAGATGCCCCATCGCCGCTTCGGCCTGCGTGTCCCACAGGCTGGTACGCACCGGCCGATGCGACAAGGCCTGGAAGGTTTGCGCGCCCACGAAGCGCTGCGCGGCCTCGGTCATCGCCACCTGCACCTCGGCACCGGCATCGCGCAGCCGGCGCACCAATTCGGCGGATTTGTACGCGGCAATGCCGCCGCACACGCACAGCAGCACGCGGTAGCCGGCATTCGGAAATCTCGTCGCCTGCATCGGGCCGTTCCCTGACCTTGTTCCAAAGCGGCAGCTTACCCGATGCCGGGGCGTTCCCCGCTGCCGGAGACACCCGCGCCGCGACATCCTGCCCGCATGCACATCCGTGACTGGCCCGAAACCGAACGCCCCCGCGAAAAGCTGCTGGCCCGTGGCCCCGGCAGCCTGTCCGATGCCGAGCTGCTGGCCCTGTTCCTGGGTTCGGGTACCGCCGGCCAGGATGCGGTGGCCAGCGCCCGCACCCTGCTATCGCAACAGGAAGGGCTGCGCCGGCTGCTGGATCGCGACACCCGCGCCCTGACCCGCCTGCGCGGCATCGGCCCGGCCCGCGCCTGCCTGCTCAGCGCCGCGCTGGAACTGGGCACCCGGCACCTGGCCGCGCAACTGGAACGCGGTGAACCCCTGGGTGAGCCCGGCGCGGCCGGCCGCTACTTCGCCCAGCGCCTGCGCAAGCTGGGGCATGAAGTGTTCGCGGTGCTGTACCTGGATACCCGCCACCGCGCACTGGCGTTCGAGGAACTGTTCCACGGTGGCATCGACGGGGCCGAAGTGCACCCGCGCATCCTGGTGCAACGCGCACTGGCGCACGGCGCGGCGGCGGCGATCATCGGCCACAACCACCCCAGCGGCAACCCCGACCCCAGCGCCGCCGACCGCGCCGTCACCCACCGCATCAAGCAGGCACTGGCGCTGGTGGACGTGCGCCTGCTGGACCACTTCGTGATCGGCGATGGCCCGCCCACGTCGATGGCGCAGCGGGGCATGCTGTGAGGCCGCCTCGCGTACAATGGCCGGTCGTTGAATTGCCGCATCGCAGACCCCGTGAAAACCCAGCTCCGTGCCTTGATCTCCGAACTGATTGAAGGCGGCCTGACCGCCCTGCGCGACGCAGGCACCCTGCCCGCCGACCTGCCCACGCCCGAGTTCGTGATCGAGCGACCGAAGGAGCGCGCGCACGGCGACTTTTCCACCAACGTGGCGATGCTGCTGGCCAAGGCCGCGCGCAGCAACCCGCGCGCGCTGGCGCAACAACTGGTCGATGCGTTGCCCGCCTCCGATGCGATCGCCAGGGTCGAGATCGCCGGCCCCGGCTTCATCAACTTCCACCTGACCCCGGCGGCCTGGCAGCAGCAGGTCCGCGACATCCACGCCGCCGGCGCCGCGTTCGGCCGCAATGCCAGCGGCGGCGGCAAGACCGTCGGCGTGGAATACGTGTCCGCCAACCCGACCGGCCCGCTGCACGTGGGCCACGGCCGCGCCGGCGTGATCGGCGACTGCATCGCCCGGGTGATGGCCGCCAACGGCTGGGACGT
This sequence comes from Thermomonas sp., assembly GCF_041905325.1. Lineage (GTDB taxonomy): Bacteria > Pseudomonadota > Gammaproteobacteria > Xanthomonadales > Xanthomonadaceae > Thermomonas. The sequence continues at coordinate 14,291 of NZ_JAYRLK010000010.1, forward strand.
GAAGCGCGAGTTCTACTACAACGACGCCGGCGTGCAGATCAACAATCTCGCCATCTCCACCCAGGTGCGCGCCAAGGGCTTCAAGCCCGGCGATGCGCAGTGGCCGGCCGACGCCTACAACGGCGACTACATCATGGATGTCGCCGCCGCCTACCTGCGCGGCGACAGCGTGGAAGTGGACGGCCACATCGTCACCGGCAAGCCCGACGCCGACGACCTCGACGCCATCCGCGCCTTCGCGGTGGCCTACCTGCGCCGCGAGCAAAACGCGGATCTGGCCGCGTTCGGCGTGTCGTTCGACCGCTATTTCCTCGAATCCTCGCTGTACACCGACGGCAAGGTCGAGGAGACCGTGCGCGAACTCATCGCCAAGGGCCACACCTACGAGGAAGGCGGCGCGCTGTGGCTGCGCAGCACCGATTTTGGTGACGACAAAGACCGCGTGATGCGCAAATCCGACGGCACGTACACCTATTTTGTGCCGGACGTGGCCTACCACTTATCCAAATGGCAGCGCGGCTACCAGCGCGCGATCACCGAGCTGGGCGCCGACCACCACGGCTCGCTGGCGCGGGTGAAGGCTGGCCTGCAGGCGCTGGATTGCGGCATCCCGGCGGGCTACCCCGATTATGTGCTGCACCAGATGGTGACGGTGATGCGTGGCGGCGAAGAAGTGAAGCTGTCCAAGCGCGCCGGCAGTTATTTGACCTTGCGCGATCTCATCGAAGAAACCAGCGCCGATGCGGTGCGTTGGTTTTTGATCGCGCGCAAGCCCGATTCGCAACTGACCTTCGACATCGACCTGGCGCGCTCGCAGAGCAACGACAACCCGGTCTACTACGTGCAGTACGCGCACGCCCGCGTCTGCAGTCTGCTGCGTCAGGCCGGCGAAAAGGGCTACGCGTACGACGCGGCAAATGGCGCCGCCTCGCTGCAGGTGCTGGACGATGCGCCGGCGCAGGAACTGCTGCGCGAGCTGTCGCGCTTCCCGGACGTGGTGGAGGCCGCCGGTGCCACGCTGGAGCCGCACCTGGTCGCGCAGTACCTGCGCGAGCTGGCCAACGCCTTCCACGGCTGGTATCACGCCAGCCCGGTACTGGTGGAGAACGCCGCCCTGCGCGATGCGCGCCTGACGCTGGCGCTGGCCACCCGCCAGGTGCTGGCCAACGGCCTGGACCTGCTGGGCGTGTCCGCCCCGGAGAGCATGTGATGGCGGCACGACGCGGAAAATCACAGGCCCGGCGCAACAGCTCCGGGAAGATGCCAGGCTGGGCGTGGCTGGCCATCGGCGTGGCACTGACGTTGGCGGCGGTCCTGCTGGTGCCGCGCATCCTGCCCACCCATGGCGGCGACGGCTTCTTCCGCCCCAAACCCAATCCCGACGCCTTGCCACCTGTGGTCAGCGACACCGGCGATGTCATCGCCCCGGATGCCGCCCCGGCCGGCAAGCCCGAATCGGACAAGCCCAAGCCCACCCAGTACGACTTCTACACCCTGCTTCCCGGTGAGGGCGTGCAGATGAGCGACGCCGAGCTGGCGGCCAGCGCCAAGGCGGAAGCCGAAGCTCAGGCGCGCGCACAGAAGTTGGCCACCGCCGCAACGGCCTTGCCCACGCCCGTCACCGACGCCGGCGCGACGCCGGCCCCCGCCAAGGCCGACACCGCCAAAGCCGATGCCGGCAAGCCGGAGGCCGGCAGCAAGGCACTGGCCACCGAAACACCTGCGGTGGGCGATGCCCACTACATCCTGCAAGCCGGTGCCTTCGGAGCCTCCGGCGATGCCGAAGCGGTGAAGGCGAAAATCGCGATGCTGGGCCTGTCGGCACGGGTGGAGTCGGCACAGATCGGCGACAAGACCGTGTACCGCGTGCGCATGGGCCCTTACGGCAGCGCGTCCGAACTGGCCGACGCCAAAGCCAAGCTCGGCGGCGGCGGACTGTCCGCCATTGCGGTGAAAACCCACTGACCGCACCCTGCGGCCGTCACCCGCACAGGGTGAGAAGTGTCACTCCCGCAGCAATGCCGGCGCATCTAGGCTGTACCCGTCCTCATTGATGGGCCAACGGCCATGCATGCAACGCAAGTGCTTTACACCACGCTCGTCGCCCTCTGGGCCGGCAGCGAAATCTGGCTGGGCCTGCGCAAACATGCCGGTACCGGCGCGCGTGACGGTGGCACCCTGCGCCTGTTGCTGGTCACCATCTATGCGTCCATTTTCCTGGCCGTGTGGCTGTCCCACGCGCATCTGCTGCCGTTCCCGGCCCCCCTGCACGCCCCGCTGTTCCATGCCGGCCTGGGCTTGATGGCAGGCGGCCTGGTGTTCCGCTGGTGGGCCATCCATGTGCTGGGGCGCTATTTCACCGTCAACGTCGCCATTGCCGACGACCACCGCATCGTCCGTGCCGGCCCCTACCGCTGGCTGCGCCATCCGTCCTACACCGGCGCACTGGCCACGTTCCTCGGCTTCGGCCTGTGCCAGGGCGACATGCTTTCGCTGCTGGTCGTCGGCATGCCGGTGACCTGCGTGTTCCTGTGGCGCATCCGGGTCGAAGAGCAGGTGTTGGCCACGGCGTTTCCGGTCGACTATCCGGCGTACGCACGGCAAACCCGTCGCCTGTTGCCCGGCATCTGGTAATCACGCCGCAGCGCTGCACGCCTTAGAATGCGGTGATGAAAACCACGCCCCGCACCGCCCTCGTCACCGGCGCCACCGCCGGCTTCGGCCGCGCCGCCGCGCGCCGCTTCATCGCCGCCGGCTGGCAGGTCATCGCCACCGGCCGCCGCGCCGACCGCCTCGACGCCCTGCGCGCCGAACTCGGCGAGGCCCTGCACCCCGCCTGCTTCGACATCCGCGACGAGGCCGCCCTGCGCGCTGCGCTGGATTCGCTGCCGGAACGCTTCCGCGGGATCGACCTGCTGGTCAACAACGCGGGGCTGGCGCAGGGCACCAAGCCCGCGCAGGAGGCGCTGCTGTCCGACTGGAAGACCATGATCGACACCAACGTCACTGCACTGGTGACGCTGACCCACGCCCTGCTGCCCACGCTCATTGCGCGCAAGGGCGCCATCATCAACATCAGCTCCACCGCGGCCACCTACCCCTACACCGGCGGCAATGCCTACGGCGGCACCAAGGCCTTCGTCAGCCAGTTCTCGCTGGGCCTGCGCGCCGACCTGCACGGCACCGGCGTGCGCGTGACCAGCATCGAGCCGGGCATGGCCGAAACCGAGTTCACCGTGGTCCGCACCCACGGCGACCAGGCCGCCTCCGACAAACTCTACGGCGGCGCCCACCCGATGACCGCCGAGGACATCGCCGAGACGATCTTCTGGGTCGCCAACCAGCCACCACACCTCAACATCAACCGGATCGAGCTGATGCCGACCTCGCAGTCGTTCGCCGGCTTCCAGGTGCATCGCCAGGCCTGACGCCCGGGGCCGGGTGAAGCAGGCACCCGATCAGGTCGCTGCGGCCGGGACCGCCGCGGAGGCCCGCAGGGCGCGACCGCGCAGCCGAAGGAACGGGCGCTCCACCGCGTAGTGCAGCAGTGCCGCCGCTGCCAGCGACGCCGCGCCATAGGCCAGCCACGCCACGATGCCGCGCCCGTCCAGCCATTGCCCCCAGTGCGCCTGCACCACGGCGTAGATCGGCTTGTGGACAAGGTAGAGACTGTACGAAATCGCAGCGATCCAGCCCGTACCCGGCAATGCTCGCGCGCCCAGCACGCCATGCGGCTGCGCACCGGCGAACACCAGCAGGGCCAGCCCCAGCGACAGCACCGGCCAGCCGATGCTGTTACCCAGCAGGCCGACGCGGTCGCGGAACAGCCAGAAGGCCAGCGCCATCATCGCCACGCCGGCCAGCGCGAACCCGTTGGCGTGGTTCGCGGCGCGGGCCCACGATGCGGGCCGGTAGGCCTGCCACGCCGCCAGCATCACCCCCAGCAGCAGGCCATCGAGCCGGTTCCAGGTCGGGTAGTAAATATCCTCGACGAACCACGGGCGCTGCGGCTGGATGGCGTCATCGTGCAGCCAGATCCCGCTGCGCAGCGCGATGCCGACCAGCAGCACGGCCACGCACACGGCCCAGAATTTCGCCGGCGACGGCCTGCGCGCCAGCAGCAGCGCCAGCGCCGGGAACAGCAGGTAGAAGTGCTCCTCCACGCACAGCGACCACGCATGCGAGAACGCGGCGTTGGCGGCGTAGTCGATGTCGAGATTCACCACGAACAGCGCGAACTTCCACCACGGCTCCATCCCAGGCGCCTCGCGGAAACCCGGCCACAGCAGATAGACCGCCAGCACCGCCCCGAACGCGGGCAGGATGCGGAACGCACGCTTGAGGTAGAACACGCGCAGCGACGGCACCGTGCCCCGCGCCAGCGGCCGCAGCAGCTGGCCGCCGATCAGGTAGCCGCTGAGCACGAAAAACAGGTCCACGCCCATCCAGCCGTAGCGCTCCAGCCACGCCCAGTCCGGCCCCAGCCCGCCGACGAGGAAGCCGTGGAACTGCATCGTCCACAGCACCGCGATGGCGCGCAGCAGGTCCAGGCCCGGCAGGTGCCGCGCGGAATCATGGAGTGCGTTCATGTGGTTCCCGAGCCCGCCCGACGCAGCCGCGCCAGCAGGGCTTCCATGTAGGTGCGGCTGGCACGCACCGGCGTGCCGTTGCGCAGGCGCAGCAGGGCATCGCGGTTCGCCAGCGGCTGCAGTTCGTCGATCATCGCCACCCGCACCAGCGCCGAGCGGTGCACGCGCATAAACGCCTGCGGGTCGAGGCGCTCCGCCAGCCGGTGCAGCGGCTCGCGCAGCAGGTGCGAACGCGCGCCGACGTGCAGGCGGGCGTAATCGCCGTCGGCTTCGATCCAGTCGACCTGCTCCGCATCGACATGGCGGATCCGGTTGCCGATACGGATCTCGATGCGACCGTCGGCGGTGGCTTCGTCGGCTTGCACCGGCAGGGTTCCGGCACGCAGCGCCAGCTGCTCGCGGGCGCGGTCGAGGGCCTCCGCGAAGCGCACGTCGTCGATGGGCTTGAGCAGGTAGTCGATGGCGCGCAGTTCGAACGCACGCACCGCGAAGCCGTCATGCGCGGTCAGCAGGATCGACAGCGGCCGCTGCGCCGGCGGCAACTGCGCCAGCACGTCCAGGCCGGACAGCCCGGGCATGCGCACGTCGACGAAGGCCAGGTCGACCGGCACCGTGCGCAGGCCGTCGAGCGCGCCCTGCCCGTCGGCATACTCGGCGGCCACGCGCACGTCGGCATGCGCCTGCAGCCGCGCACGCACGCCGGCGCGCGCCAGCGGCTCGTCGTCGAGAATGGCGATGCGGATCAAGGCGCCGCCCCCCGCAACCGCTGGCCATCGCGTTCGCGCCAGGGCAGGTCCAGCGCGACCCGGAAGCCGTCGCCGCCCGCACCCGCCGAGAACGCATGGTCGTCCGGGTACAGCGCCTGCAGGCGCTCGCGCAGGTTGCGCAGGCCGATCCCGTCGCTGTCGCCGGCATCGGGATCGCGCGCACCCTCCTCCCCGGACACATCGTTGTTCACCTCCAGGCGCAGGCGGTCGCCCTCCCGCACGGCGGTGATGTCCAACCGGCCCGCACCCGCGCCGGGTGCGATGCCGTGGCGGATCGCATTCTCGAGCAGCGGCTGCAGCAGCAGCCGCGGCACCCGCGCCTGCAGCACGTCCGGCCCGACCTGCCAGCGCAGCCGCAGGCGATCGCCCAGCCGCACGCGCTCGATGTCCAGGTAATCCTCGGCGGCGGCGATTTCCTCGCCCAGTGGCACCTCGTGGGCCTGCGGTGCGGCCAGGGTGCCGCGCAGGAAATCGCCCAGCCGCGCGATCATCGCCTGCGCCTCGGCATTGCGCTGCTCCGCCACCAGCGCCGACACCGCATTGAGCGTGTTGAACAGGAAATGCGGCTGCAGCTGGTAGCGCAGCGCGCGCAGCTCGGCGTCGCGCATCGCCGCGCGCGCCGCCAGGTGCTGCGCCTGCTCCCGGCGCAGGCGATAGGCATAGGCCAGCACCGCGTGCGATGCGCCCGCGGCCAGCAGCGCCAGCCAGCAGGACTCCAGCCCACCCAGCAGCGACGCCCAGTCCAGCGCGGGATCGCGCGTCCAGCCCATCGCGATGGCCAGCCACTGGCCCGCCAGGTTGTTGGCCACCGCCATCGCATAGGTCACGGCGAACACGAAGCCCAGCAGCCACCACCACGCCCGCCCGCGCCGCCACAGCGCCCGCTGCAGCGCCGCCAGCGGGATGCTCCACAGCAGGCACAAGCCCAGGTACAGGCCTTTGAAGGCCGCCGCGTGGCCGTGCCCGAGATCGGGGATCACCATCAACGCCAGCGAAGCGATGGCGGGCAATCCGGCCAGCAGCGCCAGCCAGAACGGCGGCTGCGCGGCGATGTGCGTTCGCGCTTGCGTCATCGCAGGCTCACGGTTGATGCACGGAATACAGCATCGACATGATCTTCCAGCCGTCATCCAGCTTGACCAGTTGCCAACTCTCGATGCCGCGGTTCTGCGCCACGCCGTCTTCCTCGTACACGTAGTCGAAGCTCACGCTGGCCATCGCACCGTCGGTGCGGATGTCGATGTCGCTGAACCGCTCGCGCTGCGGGCGTTCCGCCGCTTCCACCATGTCGGCGAAATGCCCGTAGCTGTCCGGACGCACCCGCTGCGCATCCGGGCGGCGCACTTTCAGGCGGGCGTACCCGGCGTCGCCCAGCACCGACGCCCAGGCGCCGGGCTGCGGCAGGAACAGGCCGCGCAGCGTCGCACCGTCGCGGGCCACGAGGGCCGCGTCGAAACGGCGGATCACCTCGCGCAGCTGCGCCTCGGCCACCGCGTCGTTCGGCGTGCGCGCCAGCGCCGGCGCGCAAACCAGCAATCCACCCAACAGCAAACCCCGGCCTGCCTTGCACCTTGCGTCCATCGCTGCTTCCTTGTGTGGTGGGATGCCGATTGGACGCCACCACCCGCGCCGCTGTCGATGCGGCTGCGGTGAGCCGGTGGAACGTGCGACGAACGGGTGGCGGCTCAGTGCTGCGGGGTGTCGTCGAGGTAGGTGTAGGCAGTCAGGCCACGCTCCAGGGCTTCGTTCAAACGCTCCGCTTCGGCCTTGCCAAGATCGGCGGCCCCCACCAATGCGCGGTAGCGGCGACGCAGGTCGTCGAGCTTGTAACCCACGTAGTCCAACATCACGTCGGTGGTATCGCCGCGGCGCTGCTGGCCGATCGCGAAACCCTCGCCACTGACCTTGACCTCGATGGCGTCGGTGTCGCCGAACAGGTTGTGGATGTCGCCGAGGATTTCCTGATAGGCGCCGACCAGGAAGAAGCCGATCCGGTAGTTCTCGCCCTTGCGCAGCTCGTGCAGCGGCAGCGAGGAATCGAGGTCCTCGTTCTCCACGTAGGTGTCGATCTTGCCGTCCGAGTCGCAGGTCAGGTCGGCGATGATGCCGCGCCGGGTCGGTGCTTCGTCGAGACGCTCGATCGGCGCGATCGGGAACACCTGGTCGATCGCCCAGACGTCGGGCATCGATTCGAACACGCTGAAGTTGACGAAGTACTTGTCGACCAGCCGCTCGTTCAGTTCGTCCAGCAGGTCGCGGTGGCTCTTCTCGTCGTAGGTCAGGCGCGCCTTCACCGCGTGGGCGATCGCATAGAACAGGTCGTCGATGCGCGCGCGCTGCACCAGGTCCAGTTGCCCCAGCGCGTACAGGCTCAGGCCTTCCGCATGCGCCTGGGTGGCCTCGTGGAAGACTTCCACCGCCGGCCGCTGCGCCATCTCCTCGTGCAGCTCGCGCAGCTGGCGCACCGGCGTGGACTCGTCGCTGTGCGGTTCCGGCACGCGGCCTTCCGGCGCGCGCTCGACCTCGCTGACGTTGGTCACCAGCACCGCATGGTGGGCGGTCATTGCGCGCCCGCTTTCGGTCAGCAGGCGTGGCGGCACCAGCCCTTCCTCGCGGCAGGCTTCGGCCAACGGCTGGACAATGCTGGAGGCGTAGTGGTGGATGCCGTAGTTGACCGAGTTGTAGCTGCGCGAGCGCGTGCCTTCGTAGTCGATGCCCAGCCCGCCGCCGACATCGATATGGGTGATGTGGGCACCCAGCCGCGACAGTTCGACGAAGTAACGGGTGGCCTCGCGCATGCCCGCGGCGATGTCGCGCACGTTGGAAATCTGGCTGCCCATGTGGAAGTGCAGCAACTGCAGGCAGTCGCCCATGCCGGCATCGCGCAGCTCCTTCCACAGGGTCAGCAGCTGGCGCGGGTCCAGCCCGAACTTGGCCTTGTCGCCGCCGCTGTTCTGCCACTTGCCGGCACCCAGCGACGCCAGCCGCATGCGCACGCCCAGGCCCGGCTTGATGCCCAGCGCCGCCGCTTCCTCCAGCGCGATCTTCAGCTCGGAGGGTTTTTCGATGACGATGAAGGTCTGCAGGCCGAGCTTGCGCCCGATCAGCGCCAGCCGGATGTATTCGCGGTCCTTGTAGCCGTTGCAGACGATGGTGCCACCGGGGCGCGACAGCGCCAGCACCGCCATCAATTCCGGCTTGCTGCCGGCTTCCAGCCCGAAGCCTTCACCGTGGTGCGTGGCCAGGGTGCCGGCCACGCCGGCATGCTGGTTGACCTTGATCGGATAGATCGCGGTGTAGCCGCCGCCGTAGTCCCAGTCCTGCCGCGCCTGCGCGAATGCCGCCTGCAACTTGCCGAGGCGATGGCCGAGGATGTCCGGGAAACGCACCAGCACCGGCAGGTTGCCGCCCTGTGCCAGCGAAGCATCGATGACCTCGGGCAACGCGATCGCCGGGCCCTCCGTGCCTTTGGGACGCACCACGATGCGGCCCTGCGCATCGACATCGAAATACCCATCCGCCCAATGCGGGATGGAATAGGTCTTGCGGGCAAGGTCGGACGACCACTGGGACATCGCGGGGGCACCATCGAACGCGGGAATCCGCGCATTGTAGGGTCACGCCGCCGGCCCTGCCCGCGCTGTGTTCAGCGTGCAGCCACCGCCTGCGCCATCTGCGCCACCGCCTGCACCAGCAGCGGGCGCGGCAGGGCGAAATTGAAGCGCACATGGCCCTGCCCGCCGTTGCCGCAATCGGCGCCATCGGTCATCGCCACCTTGGCATGCTGGCGGAAGAAGGCCTGCGGGCCGGGTGTCAGCGCCAACGCGCGGCAGTCCAGCCAGGCCAGATAGGTGCCCTGCGCGGGAATGCTGGCGATCTGCGGCAGCTGCGTGGCCAGCTGCTGCGCCAACACGTCGCGGTTGCCTTGCAGGTAGGCCAGCACGTCCTGCCGCCACGGCCCGCCCTGCGACCACGCCGCCGCGTGCGCGATCACCCCGAGCGTGCAGGTGGCATCGTTGACGCGATGACCGATCCTGCGCCACAGCGCCCGGTCCTCGTCGCGGCTCAGCACCAGTTGCGCGCACTTCAGCCCGGCCAGGTTCCACATCTTCGAGGCCGATACCGCGGTGATCGCCTGCCGGGCGGCCATCTCGCCCAGCGCCGCATACGGCACGTGCTGGCGGCCATCGAACACCAGCGGCGCGTGGATCTCGTCGGAAAACACCCGCGCGCCGTGCTTCTCGACGATCGTGCTGATGCGCTCCAGCTCCTCGCGGCCATAGACCTTGCCGATCGGGTTGTGCGGATTGCACAACAGCAGCATTCCCGCGCCCCCCGCGAACGCCGCGTCCAGCCCCGCTTCGTCCAGCTGCCAACCGCTGGCGGTGTGCAGCATCGGCAGTTGCACCACCGGATTGCCGGTCCACTCCAGGATCGGCAGGAAAGGCATGTAGCAGGGCACCGGCACCACCACCGGCGTACCGGCCGGCAGGACATGCCGCAGCACCGCTTCCAGCGCGCTCAACACATCCGGCATGACCTGGACGTCGGCAGCGTCCACCGCCCAGCCGTGATGCGTTTGCTGCCAGCGGGCGCAGGCGTCACCCAGGTCCTGCAGCAGCCGGGGCGTGAGATAGCCGGTCAGGCCATCGGCCAGCGCCTTGTCCAGCGCCTGCCGGACGGGCGGCGCGATGCCGAAATCCATTTCCGCCACGAATGCACCGATGCAGCCGGGAAAGGCCGTCCACTTGCGGCTGCCGGCGGCCACCAATTGGTCGGCGGTGATGACGTCGAACCGCGAAGTCTCCACAGGCGTGCTTCCTTCGAAATCATGAATCCGGACGCAACGGGCGTCGGTGCAGGCAAGGATACCCGGCCCACCTGCCGATTCCCGCTACAATCCGCGCCCCGGCACCATTTCCAGAGGCATACCGTCATGACCGAACCCACCTGGCTGCACGAGCAGTTCGAACCCACCGGCTCGTCGATCGGGTTCCGCGTGACGCGCAAGCTGGACGAGGTGCAGTCGCCGTTCCAGAAGATCGAGATCTTCGAGTCGACCGACTGGGGCAACGTCATGCTGATCGACGGCGCGATGATGCTGACCAGCCGCGACAATTTCTTCTACCACGAGATGATGGCGCACCCGGCGCTGTTCACCCACGCCAACCCCAGGCGCGTGGTGATCATCGGCGGCGGCGACTGCGGCACGCTGCGCGAGGTGCTGCGCCACCCCGGCGTGGAGAAGGCGGTGCAGTGCGACATCGACGAGCAGGTCACGCGGATGGCGGAGAAATACTTCCCCGAGCTGTGCGAATCCAACCACGACCCACGCGCCGAGCTGCTGTTCGACGACGGCATCGCCTACATGGCCAATTGCGCGCCCGGCAGCGTGGACATCGTGATCGTCGATTCCACCGACCCGGTCGGCCCGGCCGAGGGCCTGTTCAACCAGGCGTTCTTCGAAAGCTGCCACCGCGCGCTGAAGGACGACGGCATCCTGGTGCAGCAGAGCGAGTCGCCGCTGGCGCTGCTGAAGCTGATCCGGGAAATGCGCACGGAAATGGGCAAGGCCGGTTTCCACAGCTTCCAGACCCTGCCGTTCCCGCAGCCCTGCTACCCCACCGGCTGGTGGAGCTGCACGATGGCGAAAAAGGCGGCGCACGCCGATTTCGGCTTCCGCGAGGCCGACGCCCGTGGCAAGGGTTTCGATTCGCTGTACTACAGCGCCGACATCCATCTGGGCGCGCAACAGCTGCCGCCGTTCGTGGCCAAGGCGCTGGGTGGCTGAGCCGGCCACCCCGGCCCGGGCCATCCGGTTCTGCGACGGCCGGCACTGAAGTTGTATCCTGCCCCCATCTAAGCTGGCATCGGGTCGGCGCAAGGGCATCGATGGGCGAACCCCTCTCACGCATGAAAGGGTGGTTGCTGGCGGCGCTGCTGGCGTCGGCCACCCTTGGCGTGCCTGCGCAGCCGGCCACCGCACCCGCCGGTGCCGGCGGTGCCGCCAACTTCGACGCGGTGTTCCAGCAGGTCACCGGGCCGACCTCGATGGACATGACCTTCGAGGCCTACGACGCCGACCTGGATCGGCTGCGGGTGCTGCTGCCACCCGGTGACACCGCGCGCGACCTGCGCTTTCGCTCGGTCTATTGCGGCAGCAGCCGCTGGAAAGACCCGGCCCGCGGCCTGGCCTATACCGATGACGCCATCCGCCGCGCCAAGGCGGCCGGTGACACCGCATCGGAAGCGCGCGCGCTGTTCTGCCGCAGCACGTTCGTGATGCTGCTGTTCGGCACCCGCCAATCCCTGGCGGAAGCCGACAAGATGGTGACGCTGCTGCAAAACGGGACGGAGCGGCAGTTGTATGCCGAAGCCCTGATGCTGCGCGGCGGCCTGTATTCGGACCTGGGCGAACAGGCCAAGGCGCTGATGGATTTCCAGCGCGCACGCGCCGGCTTCCGCGCCGCCGGAATCGACCACGAAATCGACTTCCTGCTGATGAAGATCGCGGTGACCTACCGCCGCATCGGCGACTTCGCCCAGGCAGAACGCTATTTCACCCACTCGGTGGCGCGCGGGCAGGATGCGCAGGACTGGGACCGGGTAGTGTCCGACTTGATCCAGCTGGGGTATCTGTACGACGAGTCCGGTGCTCTGGCCAAATCGCGGGAGTCCTTCGAGCGCGCGGTGGCGCTGTCCTTGCAACACAAGAACGTGCTGGACGCGGCCACCGCACGGGTCGGTCTGGCCAGCACGCAGGTGACGCAGGGCGAGTTTGAAGCCGCACTGGCCACGCTGGCGCAGGCGCAAGCGGAGTTCAAAAGCGAACAGAGCAACCTGCATGACGACATGCTGCTGCTGGTGGCCGGGCAGGCACTGGCCGGCAAGGGGCAATTCCAGGAGGCCCTGTTGCGCTACCGGCAGGCCTTGCCCCTGATCCAGAAGGACGGCAACGACCGCTACCTGGCCCTGCTCTACAAGGCGCAATCGGCCAGCGAGGAAGCACTGGGCCGCACCGCCGATGCGTTGGCGGACTTCAAGCGGTACAGCGAATTGCAGACCTCGCTGCAAGGCAAGATGCGGCTGGAACAAAGCCGCCTGCTGGAATACGAATACGAAATCCGTCGCCGCGATTTCGAGAACCGCCGCCTGCGCGCCGAAGCCGACTCCCGCCAGCAACAGGTGAATGCGTTGCAGCGGGTCCGGCATTGGCAGACCCTCGCCCTGCTGCTGGGCGCGGTGCTGGCATTGATGCTGGCGTGGCTGGCATGGCGTCAATGGAAACGCTCGCGGCGGCTGCGCACGCTGGCCATGACCGACCCGCTGACCGGCGCGGCCAGCCGCCTGGCCATCGAGAAAATCGCGGATCGCGCACTGGCGACCGCGCAGCAGCATGGCGCGCCGCTGGCCGTGCTGCTGCTCGATCTCGACCACTTCAAGCAGGTCAACGATGGCTACGGCCACCCCGCTGGCGATGCCGTCCTGCGCGACACGGTGCAAGCCTGGCAGACGCAATTGCGCGGGCGCGATGCGCTGGGCAGGATCGGCGGCGAGGAATTCGCGGTGGTCTGCATTGGTGCCACGCAGGCGCAGGCGCTGGTGATCGCCCACCGCCTGCTGGAGGCCACCCGCACCCTGCGCCTGCCCGGCATCGACCCGGCACTGCGCATCGCCACCAGCATCGGCGTGGCGGAGGCCGCACCGGGAGAAACCCGGGAGGCGTTGTTCGCACGCGCCGACGCGGCGCTCTATCGCGCCAAGCAGCGGGGCCGCGACCGGGTGGAATGTTGATCCCACCCCCTCCCGCGCATGCACCGGCCGGCGCATACTTGCGCGCTTTCGGGTGACAGGGAGCGGCGATGCCCGCCAGCTGGCGACGTTTCTACCTGCGGCAAAGCCTGCTGCTGGCCGCCAGCGGCCTGGCGCTTGCCCTGCTGTTCCACTTCACCCGGCTGGACCTGTGGCTTGCTGACATCTGGTACGACCCCCAGCGCCAGTCGTGGCCCGCCCGCAACGCCTGGTGGGCCGCCAAGCTGGTCCACCAGTGGCTACGGTACGTGCTGATCGCCTGCGCCCTGGGCTGCATCGCACGGGCCTGGATGCGCCGGCACGCCGCCGATGCCGCCGGCTGGCGGGTGGTGGCCCTCTCGGCGCTGGCCGTGCCACTGGCAGTCTCGGTCTGGAAACGGCTCAGCAGCATGCATTGCCCCTGGGACATTGACCGCTTCGGCGGCGGGGCACCGTACTTCGACCTGCTGGCAACGGCCCCGGCCCACGTCGACCTGGTGGGTCGCTGTTTCCCGGCCGGTTTCGTGTCCACCAGCGGTTGGCTGCTGGCATTCGCGTTGCTGCGCTACCCGCAGGATCCACGCTTCAGCCGCCGCGCCGGCAGTGCCGCCGTGGCCCTGAGCCTGTTCCTGGGGATGGTCCAGCAAATGCGCGGCGCGCACTTCTTCTCGCACGTGCTGTGGACGTTGTGGCTGAGCTGGGCGGTGATCCTCGTCATCCACGCCGCAACCGGGGCCTGGCGCACGCCGGCTGCGCGCTGACTGCGCGCTACAGCGCGTCGGCGTCGAGCTCCCCGGTGCGAATCCGCACCACTCGCTCCAGATCCCACACGAACAGCTTGCCGTCGCCGATCTTGCCGGTGCCGGCGGCCTTCAGGATGGCGTCCGTCACCGCATCCACGCGGTCGTCCGCCACCGCGATCTCCAGCTTGATCTTGGGCAGGAAATCGACCACGTATTCGGCCCCCCGGTACAACTCGGTATGCCCCTTCTGGCGACCGAAGCCCTTGACTTCGGTGGCGGTGATGCCGGCCACGCCCACATCGGCCAGCGCTTCGCGCACATCATCCAGCTTGAACGGCTTGATCACCGCCATCACCATCTTCATCGACACGCCTCCCGTGGATGGTGCGAGCATACCGCGTGCGATGCGGGCATACTCCCGCCTGCGGAATCGGAATTTTCCTACCCCGCGACGCGCCCTGCACCGATGGTCCGCCAGCCCGCACCCCGGCACGCTGACCACACCGCAGGAGACCCCCCCCATGAACGACACCCGCATGATCGACCTGGCCCAACTCGACGAACTCGCCCGCCGCCTGAGCAGCCTGGTGCCACCCGCCCTCCGCGATGGCCGCGAGGAGTTGCAGCAGAACTTCAAGAGCGTGCTGCAGGCCGGGCTGGGCAAGCTGGACCTGGTGACCCGCGAGGAGTTCGACGTGCAGCGCGCGGTGCTGGCCCGCACCCGCGACAAGCTCGACGCGCTCGAACGCCAGCTGGCCGAACTGGCCGATGCCGGCCACGCCGACCGCGACAGCCTGCGCCACTGACGGCCGCCGCCATGAGCCTTGCAGTCGTGCACAGCCGTGCACGCACGGGCGTGCGTGCGCCCGGCGTCCGGGTGGAAGTGCACCTGGCCGGCGGCCTGCCGGCGATGTCCATCGTCGGCCTGCCGGAAGCCGCGGTGCGCGAGGCCAAGGACCGGGTGCGCGCGGCGATCCAGTGCGCGCAATTCGAATTCCCCGCGCGCCGCATCACCGTCAACCTGGCCCCGGCCGACCTGCCCAAGGACGGCGGCCGCTACGACCTCGCCATCGCCCTCGGCATCCTCGCCGCCAGCGGGCAACTGCCGGTCGATGCGCTGGCGGAATGGGAGTTCCTCGGCGAACTGGCATTGACCGGCGAACTGCGTGACGTCGATGGCACCCTGGCGGCGGCGCTGGCGATGGCCGGCAACGGCCGCCGCCTGCTGGTGCCGCCCGGCAATGGCGCGGAGGCGGCGTTGGCACGCGATGTCGAAGTGCGCACCGCGCGCACCCTGCTGGAAGTCTGCGCCGCGCTGGAGGGCCGCAAAACCCTGCCGGAACCGCAGCCGCTGCCCTGCCACGCAGCCAACACGCCCGACCTGGCCGATGTGCGCGGCCAGGCGCATGCCCGCCGCGCACTGGAAATCGCCGCCGCCGGTGCCCACCACCTGCTGCTGGTCGGCCCGCCCGGCAGCGGCAAGACCTTGCTGGCCTCGCGACTGGGCGGCATCCTGCCCGAACCCACCGATGCCGAGGCGCTGGAAGCCGCCAGCATCGCCGCCGCCAGCCGCCGCGGGCTGGATCTGTTGCACTGGCGGCAGCGCCCATTCCGCGCCCCGCACCACACCGCCAGCGCGGTGGCCATGGTCGGCGGCGGGGCGGATCCGCGTCCGGGCGAAATTTCCCTTGCCCACCACGGCGTGCTGTTCCTCGACGAACTGCCGGAGTGGAGCCGGCACGCGCTGGAAGTCCTGCGCGAACCCCTGGAGTCCGGCAGCGTCAGCATTTCCCGCGCCGCCCACCACTGCGACTTCCCGGCGCGTTTCCAGCTGGTCGCGGCGATGAACCCCTGCCCTTGCGGCTGGGCCGGCGACCCATCGGGACGCTGCCTGTGCAGCGCCGATGCCATCCGCCGCTATCGGGCACGCATTTCCGGCCCGCTGCTGGAGCGCATCGACCTGCATGTGGAAGTGCCGCGGCTGCCCCCCACCGCGCTGCGCACCGACGATGCCCCCGGCGAAGCCAGCGCCATCGTGCGGGCCCGCGTGGTGGCGGCGCGCGCGCGGCAGTTGGCACGCGACGGCATCGCCAACGCGCTGCTTGACCATACGCGCACCAACGTGTCCTGCCGGCTCGCGCCACGCGACACCGCCCTGCTGGAGCGTGCGGTGGATGCGCTGCAGTTGTCCGCGCGCTCGCTGCATCGCATCCTGCGGGTGGCTCGCACGATCGCCGACCTGGCCGGCAGCGATGCCATCGAAACCCCGCATCTCACCGAGGCCATCGGCTACCGCAAGCTGGAACGTGGCCGCGAACGCGCGGCGGCCTGAACGGCCCCGTGTCAGCGCGGCCAGACCCGCCGGTTCGGGTCGAATTCGGATGTCGTCATGGCCGGCGCGCGTGGGCCGAAGCCGCACACCACCAGCGGGCTCTGCTTGAAACCGGTCAGCCCGAAGGCGCGCTCCAGATCCAGCTCGTTGATCGCGCCGGTGACGAACGGCCCCAGCCCGGCCCGGGTGGCGCACAGTTGCAGGGTTTGCGACAGGTGGCCCGCGTCGAGCACGCAGACGCGGTAGGCCTTGGCATGGTTGCGGTACTTCCAGAAATTGCGATGAAAGCGCGGCGCCAGCACGCACAGCACCGGCGCGTCGGCGAAGAAATCCTGGCCGGCCACCGCGATGCGCGCGAACGCGCGCAGCTCCTCCGCACACCATGCCGTCGGTGCCGCATCCCCCAATGGCCGGGTTTCCAGATCACCCGGCTGCGGCGGCGCGACGCATGCCACCACCGGCTCCAACGCATGCCCATCGATGCGGTACCGGTACAGGCCCGCTGCGATGCCTTCCACCCGTTGCACGATCAGGAAGCATTCGATGGGATGCAAGGCCCCGCCGGAAGGGCTGGTGCGCTTGTACACCGTGAACTCGGGGGCCGGGCGGCCGATGCCGCGCGCACCGAACACCCGCGCCATCACTTGCGAGAACACGGCCAAAGGCAATGTGGCCGAGGCATCGAAATTGCGGCAGGTCGCGCGGGCATCCAGCAGCGCATCGAAGTCGTCATGGGCGATGCGTGGCAGGCCGATGGCGTCGTCGCCGTCTGCCTGCTCCCCGGTTGGCGGGGGCGGTGCACCGTGCTGCCGCAGAAGCCCGGCATTGGTATCCAGATCGTGTTCGGCCATGCTCCTGGGGCCGTCGATGCCGCCCCATCGACACGCCATGTGCGCCAGCGCGGCCACCGGAAACCACCCCTGCGCACGGAAGTCCGCGTCGGCCTGCGCCGCGTCCACACGCACGCAAGGCGTCTCCGGGTGCGCCAGCAGCAAGCCCGCCTGCAGCATCGCGTCCACGGTTCCCGCACCATGCCGTGCATCCAGCCCGGCGCGCGCCACCCAGTCCACCGCACTCAAGGACGCCAACAGCGCCACCTGCGCGGCGTCGACTTCCACGGCCGCCCCCAGGTGCGGCGCATGCGCGAACCAGCACAGCCGTGACACCACCCCGGTGCCACCGGCAAGCAGGTCATCCAGCCGGAAATCGGCAAGTTCGCGTGGTTCCAGCCACACCGTGGCACAGCGCCGGATCTGCATTGCCCGCTCCATCCCCATGGGTCGGGTGGTATTGTCCACGCTCTGTTCGCAATGAGGGGGACACCGTGGCACAAGACAGGATTCCACCGGCCGGGCTGCACCCGCAACTGGTCAAGAAGCTGCTGGACAACCTGGAAGACAACGATGACTTCCGCACGCTGTTCCAGCAATCGCCGGAGCAGGCGCTGCGTTCGCTGGGCTACAGCGACCCCTGGGACTGCCTGCAATTGAAGGCCGGCCAGACCCTTGCCTCGCCGGAGCAGATCCGCAGCCAGCGCCAGAAGCTGGAAGACGCCCTGCACACCGTCCAGCAGTTCGACTGCACGCTGTCCGCCCAAGCCGGGGTGTAACCACCTGCCGCACCCGCATGCGGCAGGCCCGACACCGGGCCTGCCTGCGTGCAACCCGCGGCAGGGTCGCTATCGCGTTACCGTCCCGTCGCCCGCACGCAGCGCCTGCGCCGCCGCTGCGGCGTTGAAGAACCGCAACACGTCGGTGGTGGTGCTTTCGGCGAACGCCCGCCCACGATGCGTCGCCAGCCACCGCGCCTGCACGGCCGCGGCACCCGTATCGCCCGTCGCCTGTTGCGCGCGCTGCATCGCCCAATGCACTGCCACCAACGCGTCATCGCGTCCGGCCAGCAGGCGCAGGCGTGCGACCGCCGCAGCCGGCTTGCCGGCGATGCGTTCCTGTTCGGCCAACACCACCTGCTGCAATTGCGCCAGCGTCGGGTAGTCGCGCACCGCCGCGCTGCCGGATACCGCTTGCAATGCCTCCGCCACCAGCGCGGCATCGCCGTGCCAGGCGGCCAACAGCCCGGCGTAGAGACGCAACTCGCTGGACGCCGGCGGATACACCGCGTCCACCTCCGCCTGCCCGGTGGCGACCCTGGCCAACAACCCGCGCACCGCCACAGCCGCGCTCGCCTGCCCCGACAACACGTCGACGCTGGCAACGGCGGCCTGCGCGCGCAGCCTGTCGAGTGCGTCGACATCGCCCTGTGGCAGCTGCGCCATGGCAGTGGCCGCCGCAGCGGCGGCCTGCCACTGGCCACGATCGATCCAGGTCACCACCGCCGCATCCCCTTGCCAGCCGTTGCGCCCCGCCGTGCTTTCCAGATAGACCTTGTCGGCCTGCGCATGCTGGCCCTGCGCATCAAAGACGCGAGCGTAATACTCACCGCCACCACTGAACCCGCCTTGCCGCGAACGCTGGAATTCCACCGCGGCCTCGGCGTAACGCTCCTGCCCCAACAAAGCGATCGCCAGGCCGTAGCGCGAGACTTCCACGCGCGCGTACTGCGGTTTCATGGTGCGCCGATACAGCTGCTCCATGGCATGGAAATCATTGCGTTGATGCCACTGGTTGGTGGCCAGCCGGCCAAGGGTGCGCGCATCGTCCGGATACAGCGCCAGGTATTCCTGCGCCTGCCGGAAATACACCGCCGGGACCGCATGCTGCTGCTGCAGCAGTTCGATACGGGCGCGCTCCTGCGGCGACAGCCGCTGCGGCAGCGCCAATGCCTTCGCACGTTCGGCGGTGGCCGCCGCGACTTCACCGAGGCCGGAATACAGATCCGCCATGTCCGCGTGGGCCAGCGCGAATTGCGGGTCCAGTTGCAATGCGCGCCGGTACAGGCCCAATGCCTGCTCGCGATCGCGTGTGGTCATCGTCACCTTGCGGGCCACCGCGAATGCCTTCAACGCGTCCAGGCTGGGGGTGGCGACGTTGGGCAGCGGCACCGAGGTCTTCTGCACGTTCTGCATCGCTTCGCCCAACTTGCCGCGCAACTGGTCGGTGACGTTGTCGATGGAGCCCAGCGCCGATTCGATGCCGCGCCCATCGGCCATCACCGCATACACGGTGGTCTGCGTGCGCGGGTCGACGACTTCGGCGCTGACCCGCAACCGCCCCCCGACTTCCGCCACGGTCGGCAGCAGCAACGCGCGCGCACCGTCGCGCAGGGCAATTTCCGAACCCAGCGTGCGATCCACGGCCGTGTCCGGCTTGCGCTGCATGTTGCCCAGGGTCTCGCGCACCCGCAGGTCACTGAGCACGTTGACGTGGCGCGACTGCTCCAGGCTGATGCGGAAGGCCTGCTCCAGCGAATCGTCGAGGCGCGCATCGCCGGTGAGGTTGCGCAGGTCGCCCAC
This sequence comes from Thermomonas sp., assembly GCF_041905325.1. Taxonomy (GTDB): domain Bacteria; phylum Pseudomonadota; class Gammaproteobacteria; order Xanthomonadales; family Xanthomonadaceae; genus Thermomonas. Next base: position 33,925 of record NZ_JAYRLK010000010.1, read on the forward strand.
CACCACCCAGTCGCGCTCGGCGAAGGCGATGGCAGGCTGCGGGCGCGCCAGGAACCAGCCCCCGAAGGCCAGCGCCGCCACCATCATCGCCTCCGCAGCCAGCGCCACCGGACGCCGCCACAGCGGCAGGTCACGCCACGCCTTGGGGGTATGCGCCGGCATCCGCAGCGGGGCAAGGCCGGCCTCGCCCACTTCGAAAATCTCCTGTGCCTCGGGAATACCCTTGAAGCGCCAGCGCCCGTAGGGCTTCCAGACCAGCAGTTCGCCGCGCTCGCCCAACTCCCGCGCGGCACGATGCGCCAGCGGTTCGGCGGTGGCCGAGAGCAGGATCTGCCCCGGCCGCGCCAACGCCATCAGCCGGCCGGCAAGAGGTTTGGCCAAGCCTTCCACCTCCAGTGACTTGGCCCCCAACTGCACGGCATCGGCGCTGTTCTCCCACAGCAGCACCTCCCCCACGTGCAGGCCCGCCCGCGCCAGCAGCGGTTGCCGGATACCCTGCTCGCGCCCTAGCTCGCGCAGTCCGCGCGCGTAGTCGAGGGCAAAAGCCAACCCGTCGATCGGGCGCTCGAAAATCAGCAACAGGCCATCGCTCCGGTCGATCAGGCGGCCGCGCCAACGTTGCTGCAACGCCAGTACCAGCCGATCGTGGGCGCGGAACAATTCCGCGGCGGGCTTGTCGCCAAGGCGCTCCACCAGTCCGGTGGAATCCACCAGGTCGGTCAGCAGCAGGGTGCGTACCTGCGGGGTGGCGTGTGCCCCCTCTTCCGGCATGTCAGTCCTGCCACTCGAAACGGCTGCCACCCAGGCGCTTGGCCCGGTATAGCGCGGTATCCGCGCGGATGTACCAATCTTCCCAGCCTTCCGCGCCGGCGCCGGTGCCGATGCCGCAGGCGCCGATGCTGAGCGTGGTCATCTGCGGCGGCAGTTGCCGCATGCGTTGCAGGATGCGCGCGCTGTCGACGATGTAGCCGGCCACCTTGGCCACGTCGTCGGCACCCTGCCCCTGCAGCAGCAGCGCGAATTCATCGCCCCCCAGCCGACAGGCCATGTCGTCCGGGCCGGCCACCGCCCGCAGCAGGTTGGCCACCCCTTGCAGCACGCGGTCCCCGGCCGGGTGGCCGTGGTCGTCGTTGATCGCCTTGAAATGATCGCAGTCCACCAGCACCAGGCTGCACCCCGGCAGGTGACCAAGCCGGCGGCGGTCCTCGATATGCATCCACAGCCCGCGGCGGTTCGCCAACCCGGTCAATTCGTCGGTGCGGGTCAGCGCCTCGGTGCGGCTGAGCTGCTGGTGGGTGGAGCGCAGGGAATCGAGTGCGTCCTGCAACTCCTGGTTGCGACCGCGCAGGTATCCGATCAGGCGTTGCTCGTTGTGCACCACGCGCGCGATGGCACGGCGCAGGAAGTGCGACAGCGGGCCGGGGGCCCGTTGCGCCAAAAGATCGAATTCGCCACGTCCCAGCCGCAACAACGAACCGGCCGAAGTCGCCACCGCATCGGCGCTGCGCACATGCGTACCGATCAGCAATCCCAGTTCGCCGAAGAAGCCCTGCGGGCCCAATCGCTTGCCCACCAGGTCGTCGCCGAAATTCAACTTCACCTCGCCGCTGTTGATGACGAACATGTCGTCCCCGGCATCCCCGCGGCGGAACAGGCGCTGCCCGGCCTCCACCGGATACGGGTGGCCCACCTGGGCAAACAGCGCGTACTCGGACGCCGCGAGCACCGAAGCGTCGTGCTCGTCGTGCTCGTCGTGTTCGCGTATTTCCGCATTCCCCACCAGCTGCGCGGACACCCGCCTCTCCCCAAGATTTCCAGGCCAGTCTGCAGCCCAGCATACACCTCGGACATGGCGGACAAACAGCACGGGCCACCCTTTGGGCGGCCCGTGACGCGTGTCGCAAATCCCCGCTCAGGCGGCTCGGCGGTCGTGGAACTGCTCTTCCTCGGTGCTGCCCTTCAGCGCCACCGTGGACGACTTGCCGCCCTGGATGGTCTGGGTGATGGCATCGAAATAGCCGGTGCCGACCTCGCGCTGGTGCTTGACCGCGGTGAAGCCACGCTCGGCGGCGGCGAACTCCTTCTCCTGCAGCTCGACGAAGGCGCTCATCTGCCGGCGCGCATAGCCGTGGGCGAGGTCGAACATGCCGTAGTTGAGCGCGTGGAAGCCGGCCAGGGTGATGAACTGGAACTTGTAGCCGTAGCTGGCGATTTCCTTCTGGAATTTCGCAATCGTGGCGTCGTCCAGGTTCTTCTTCCAGTTGAACGACGGCGAGCAGTTGTAGGCCAGCAGCTTGCCGGGGAACTTGGCATGGATCGCCTCGGCGAACTTGCGGGCGAACTCCAGGTCGGGCTTGCCGGTCTCGCACCAGACCAGGTCGGCATACGGCGCGTAGGCGAGGCCGCGGCTGATCGCCTGGTCCAGCCCGTTCTTTGTCTTGTAGAAGCCCTCGATGGTGCGCTCGCCGGTGCAGAACGGCTTGTCGTTGTCGTCCACGTCGGAGGTCAGCAGGTCCGCCGCCTCGGCGTCGGTGCGGGCCACGATCAGCGTGGGCACGCCCATCACGTCGGCGGCCAGGCGCGCGGCGGTCAGCTTCTCGATGGCCTCGCGAGTGGGCACCAGCACCTTGCCACCCATGTGGCCGCATTTCTTGACGCTGGCCAATTGGTCTTCGAAATGCACGCCGGCGGCACCGGCCTCGATCATCGCCTTCATCAATTCAAAGGCGTTGAGCACGCCGCCGAAGCCGGCCTCGGCGTCGGCCACGATCGGTTGCAGGTAGTCGATGCTGTCGTCGCCTTCCGCGTGCGAGAGCTGATCGGCACGCAGCAAGGTGTTGTTGATGCGCTTGACCACCTGCGGCACCGAGTTGGCCGGGTACAGCGATTGGTCGGGGTACATCTCGCCGGCCAGGTTGGCGTCGGCCGCCACCTGCCAGCCGGACAGGTAGATGGCCTTCAGGCCGGCCTTGACCTGCTGCATGGCCTGGTTGCCGGTCATCGCGCCCAGCGCGTTGACGAACGGCTCGCTGTGCAGCGACTTCCACAGCTTCTCGGCACCCAACCGGGCCAGCGAGTGCTCGACCGGGACGGTGCCGCGCAGGCGCACCACGTCCTCGGCGGAGTAGCTGCGGGTGACGCCGGCCCAGCGCGGGTTGTTGGCCCAGTCCAGCTTCAGTTGTTCGGCAGTCGGCAGATGGTTCTTCATGGGGACACCTCGTGGGGTTGGCGGCAGCGGAGGAAAGTCGGGATGTGGTTCAATCGATGCGTTCGTAAGCGGGAAGCGTGAGGAACTCGGCCAATTCGTCGGCATGGGTCAGGCGGTCGAGCAGGCCGATCGCCTCGGATACCCGCGCGGCGCCGGGGATGCGGCGGGGGTCGCCCAGCCGGCTGGGCAGCCCGATCAGCGCGCGCTCCAGCAGCACGAAGTCGACCGGGGTGCCGTCGTCCAGCGACAGCGGCTGGCCGCCGGCATCGGCCCCCGACGGCCCTTGGCCGGCGGGAAGATCGGCGAAGTGCAGCCACTGCCACAGCTGGGCGCGGGCGATCTCGGCGGTGGCGGCGTCCTCCATCAGGTGGTGGATCGGCACACAGCCGTTGCCCTCCAGCCACGCGGCCAGGTAGCGCACGCACACTTCGACGTTGTTCTCGAAGCCGGCGCGGGTGATCGTGCCCAGCGACGGGCGCAGCAGGTCCTCGGCCTCGACATGCACGTCGTCGCGGGCGACATGGCGCTGGTGGGGGCCCGGCATGCGCGCGTCGAACACCTCGCGGGCAATCGGGATCAGCGCCGGATGCGCCACCCAGGTGCCATCGTGGCCCGCGCCTACCTCGCGCAGCTTGTCGGCGCGCACGCGCTCCAGCGCCGAAGTATTCGCAGCCTCGTCGCCGCTGATCGGGATCTGCGCCGCCATCCCGCCCATCGCATGCGCACCGCGGCGGTGGCAGGTCTGCACCAGCAGTTCGGCATAGGCGCGCAGGAACGGCTGCACCATGGTCACCTGGCTGCGCTCCGGCAGCACGCGGTCGCGGTGCCGGCGCAAGGTCTTGATGTAACTGAAGATGTAGTCCCAGCGCCCGCAGTTCAGGCCGACGATGCGGTCCTTCAGCGCGAACAGGATCTCGTCCATCTCGAACGCTGCCGGCAGGGTTTCGATCAGCACCGTGACCTTGATCTGGCCGTGGGCCAGCCCCAGCCCGTCCTCGATGGCCGCCAGCGCCTGCTCCCACAAGGCGGCTTCTTCCATCGACTGCAGCTTGGGCAGGTACAGGTAGGGGCCGCGGTCGCGCCCGGCCAGCACGTGGGCGTTGTGGAAGGCGAACAGGCCGGCATCGAACAGCGATGCCGACATCCGCTGGCCGTCCACCAGCACGTGCTTCTCGTCCAGGTGCCAGCCGCGCGGCCGCACGATCAGCACCGCCTGCTCGGCCTGCGGGCGCAGCTCGTAGCGCTTGCCGCCAGCCTCATGCACCAGCGCGCCGCTGATCGCCGCGCGCAGCGCCTGCTGGCCGGTCAGCAGGTTGGTCCAGGTCGGCGCGGTGCTGTCCTCGAAATCGGCCATGTAGCAGTTGGCGCCGGAGTTCAGCGCATTGATGACCATCTTCGGGTCGACCGGGCCGGTGATCTCGACGCGGCGATCCAGCAGCGCGGCCGGGGTTGGCGCCACGGTCCAGTTGCCGCGACGGATCTGCACGGTGTCGGCACGGAAATCCGGCAGCGCGCCGGCGTCGAAGGCCTGCTGGCGGATGCGACGGGCGGCCAGCCGGGCCTGCCGCTCGCCCTCGAAGCGGCGGTGCAGGCCGCCGAGGAAGCCGAGCGCGGCGGGGGTCAGCAGGGCGTCCTGCCCGGGCACCCGTCGGGTGATCTCCACGCCCTCGCCGGGGCGGTCTTGCAGCACTGCGGACATCGGCGGCTCCGTGGAACGTGTGGGGAAGCCAACCATCCGCCAGCGTGTGGTATTTGACAAACTAGATTTATCAATAATAAATATAATTAAATTAAATATGTTTTTAGAATAAATGCCCAAAACCCCACCCGCTGCCCTGCGCTTTGCCTACAAAGGCTCACGCCTGAAGCCATTGCGGGCGTTCTGCCAGGTCACCCGGCTGGGCTCCATTTCACGCGCGGCCGAGGCGCTGTACCTCAGCCAACCGGCCGTGACCCTGCAATTGCAGGCGCTGGAACGCGAACTGGGGGTGCGGCTGTTCGAGCGCAGCGGCCGCCGCCTCACCCCCACCCGCGAAGGCGACCTGCTGTACGAGATGGCGCGCCCACTGGTGGAGGGGCTGGACAACCTGGCCGCCAGCTTCCGCGAGCAGGTGCGCGGGCTGGATGCCGGCGAACTGCACGTGGCCGCCGGCAGCTCCACCATCCTGTACCTGCTGCCGGGGATCGTGGATGCGTTCCGCCAGCGCCACCCGGACGTGCGCCTGAGCCTGCACAACGTCACCGGCGCCAGCGGCCTGGACCTGCTGCGCAGCGACGCCGTGGACCTGGCGGTGGGCTCGATGCTGGACGTGCCGGCCGACCTGAGCTACGCGCCGGTCTACCGCTTCGAACCGATGCTGATCACCCCGCCCGACCATCCATTGGCCAGCAAGCCCGAGCTGGCGCTGGAAGACCTGTCGCCGTACGGGCTGATCCTGCCGCCCAAGCGCCTGACCACCTACCGGCTGGTGGACCTGGTGTTCCAGCAGAACCGGGTGCCGTACACGGTGGCGCTGGAAGTGGGTGGCTGGGAGGTGATCAAGCAATACGTGGCGATGGGGCTGGGCATCAGTATTGTTACTGCGATCTGCCTGACCGACGCCGACCGCCAGCGGCTGGCCGCGCGCTCGCTGGCGCGCTGGTTCCCGTCGCGCAGCTACGGCATCGTGATGCGCAAGGGCAAGTTCCTGTCCAAGCAGGCGCGCGCGTTCGTCGAACTGATCCAGCCGGAGGTGCTCACGCCGCGCGGCTACGACGAGAGCGGGCATTCGGAGCGGTAGGCGGGGAAAGGCGGCCAGGTTCACTTCCAATGCATCGAAGTGAACCTGGACTGCCCCGCCTTCCAAGGACACCTGCGAATGGGGACAACCGCAGATGGGCTGGAACGAACGTCAGCGGCCCGGCATCGCCAGCGTGTCGGTCTTGTAGATCGCCACGTGCGGCACGCCGTCTGCGCCGATCCAGCCGCGGTACATGCCGCCGGTGTTGAACGGGAAGGCGATGCTGCCGTCGGCACCCAGTGCGATTGCGCCGCCGTCGCCGCCCTGCTTCGGAATGACGCCATTGATGACATCATCGGCCGCTTTCGCCAGTGGGTCGCCGGCCAGCCGCACGCGCGCGCAGATCTCGTGGGCGGCGGCATTGCGGATGTAGAACTCGCCCCAGCCGGTGCCGGAGACCGCGCAGCGCGCATCGGCCCAGGTGCCGGCACCGATGATCGGCGAATCGCCCACGCGGCCGTAGCGCTTGTTGGTCATGCCGCCGGTGGAGGTACCGGCGGCCAGGTGCCCCTGCGCATCCAGTGCCAGCGCGCCGACGGTGCCGAAATAGGCCTTGCCGGGCAGCACCAGCGGGACGCGGCTGGCCTGCGCGTTCTTTTCCTCCTGCAAGGCTTTCTGCAACGCCTGCCAGCGCTTTTCGGTGCGGAAATACGCCGGGTTCACCAGCGGGATGCCCTGCTCCTTGGCGAACATCTCCGCGCCGTCGCCCACCATCATCACGTGATTGGAGTGTTCCATGATCGCGCGTGCCAGCAGGATCGGGTTCTTCACCCGGTGCAGGCCGGCGGCGGCACCGGCCTTGCCGGTGGCACCGTCCATCAGCGAGGTGTCGAGCTCGTTGCGGCCATCGTGGGTGAAGACCGCGCCACGGCCGGCATTGAAGTGCGGATCGTCCTCCAGCACGGTGATGGCGGCCGTCACCGCCTCCACCGGCGGGCTGCCCGCCAGCAACTTCGCATGGCCGGCACGCAGTGCGGCTTCCAGTGCCTGGCGGACGTCCGCCTCTTCCTGCGGGGTGAGGTCGCCGGGCTCCACCCCGGCACCGCCGTGGATCACCAGCGTGGGACTGTCCAGGGCCACCAGCACGCCATCGCGCACGCCGAAACTGCGCTCCACCGCAGGCCGCTCCACCTGCCCCGAGGGCAGATGCAGCAGCGAGTGCACACCCGCCACCTCCACCTCGAACCGATCCAGGTTCATCGGCTTGTCTTCGGCTTGCCGGGCCGCGAACCCGCCACGCAGCACCACCGCCCCGGCGCCCGGCGCCGAGGCGTAGACGCGCGCGGTGCCATCGCCTTCCACCGCCACCGCTGCCGCCTCATCCACGCCCAGGCCCAGCAACGGCCGCTGAGCCAATTGCTCGGACTTGGCCAGGAAGGCCGCCAGCCTTCCCAGCCGGCCACGCTCGCTGAAATGGGTATCGGTGATCACGCCCTCCAGCAGGGCGAAATCGAGGAAGCCGGTTTCGATGGTGATGCCATCCCCCAGCGGGTCGGCCAAGGCGCGCGGGCTGGTGATGCTGCCGCCATCCATCGCCCCGTACAGGTATTCGCCCTGGACGGCGAGGCCGGCGCTGGTGCCGCCCAGCGGCTTGCCCGCCTTGACGTGTGCGTTCAGCGCCGCCGCCAGCGGCGTGCCGCGCCAGTAGCGCACATACCGGGCCTGATCGCCACCGGCCAGGAAGATGCCGTCGGCATGCTTGAGCGCGGCCAGGATCTTCGGGTCGAAGGCGGCATCGCGATCCTTGAACACGAAGGTTTCCACCGACTGGATGCCGCCGATCTTGTGATAGAACTCCTCGCCGATCTCGCCGCCCAGCGACGCCCGCAACACCACGATGTGGCCATTGCCGGCATGTTGCAGGAACCAGTGCAGGGCATCCTGGTTGCGGTCGCCCCCCCCCATCAGCAACAACCCCGGCTGCACCTTGCCGGGTGTCTTCGCCGTGGTGTCGCCCAGCACGTAGTGGCCCACGTTCGCCGCCCACACCGGCAGCGCCGCCAGCAATGCCACCAGCAAGATCGCCCCGCCTGCACGTTGCCTCATCGTCCACACCCCGCCTGATGGTTGTCGCCAAGTAAGACGAACGGATGCGCGATTTCCCCCGCCCTTCCGCACGCCGGGAGTTCCGCTATGGTAGATGGATGCAGACCGCACTCGACCACTGGTTCGTTCGCGAAATCCTGGCCCACGAAGAGGCGTTGATGCGCTTCCTGCTCCGCCATTGGCCGCAGCGCGAGGAATTGCACGACCTGCGCCAGGAGTTGTACGCACGCATCTACGAGGCCGCGGCCCGGTCCCTGCCGGCGCAGCCGAAGGCGTTCCTGTTCGCCAGCGCCCGCCACCTGCTGGCCGACCGCGTCCGGCGCAGCAAGGTGGTGTCGATCGAGCCGATGGGTGATTTCGAGCCTTCGCACGTCTTGGTGGATGAGGTCTCGCCGGAACGCTGGTGCGGCGGACGCCAGGCACTGCGCCGCCTGTCCGCTGCGCTCGAGCAGCTGCCGCGACGCTGCCGTGAGGTGGTGTGGCTGCGCCGGGTGGAGGAGTTGTCGCAACGCGACGTGGCCTTGCGTCTGGGCATCAGCGAGAAGACCGTGGAAAAACACATTGCCAAAGGGATGCGCCTGCTCGCCGATGCGCTGTACGCCGGCGAAGCCCCTGCCGCTGCGGGGGCCGCGGAAGCGCAGCCGCGCACGCGCAGGATGCGGGACTGACCGGCCATGACCACGGACAGCCGGAGCATTGAACAGACCGCTGCCGAATGGCTGGCGCGGCGCGACGGCGGGACATGGGACGCGACCGACCAGACCGCGCTGGCGCAATGGCTGGGACAGGCCACCACCCACCGGGTGGCGTTCCTGCGCCTGCAAGCCGCATGGGAGGAAGCGGGCAGGCTGCGCGTGCTGGCCGATGGCACCGCGCACCGCGCACCGCCGCCGGACGATCGCCGCGCACAGATGCTGCGCGACCTGCCGCCGCGCGTGCGCGTGCCTGCACAAGCGCGTCGCCTGCCGCGCTGGCTGGCCGCCGCCGCACTGGCGGTGGTGACCCTGCTGGCCAGCCGCGACTTCCAGCCGCGCACCACCGCCGATGTCGCCAGCTATCGCACCGTGATGGGCGAAGTCCGCACCCAGCCGCTGGCCGATGGCTCGCGCGCCATCCTCGCCAGCGACAGCCGCATCGACGTGCGCCTGTCGCCCACCCGGCGCGACGTGGCGCTGGCACGCGGCGAGGCGATCTTCGAAGTCGCCAAGGATCGCCAGCGCCCGTTCATCGTGGCGGCCAACGGCTACCGAGCGGTGGCGGTGGGCACCCGTTATTCGGTGCAGCGCGATGCCGCCGGCCTGCGCGTGGTGGTGACCGAAGGCACGGTACGGCTGGAGTCCCCGGACGGCGGCACCACGGCCCAGCCCTCGGTCTTGCTGCCCGCCGGCAGCGTGGCGCTGGTGCGCGGCAACGGCGTACTGGTGCGCAGTCTGGCGCTGGACGAAGCGCAACAGCTGCTGGATTGGCGCGATGGCCTGCTGGTGTTCCGCGACACCCCGCTCACCGACGTGGCGCGCGAGTTCAACCGCTACAACGCCCGCAAGCTGGTGATTGCCGATGACACCACCGGCGCGCTGCGCATCGGCGGCAGTTTCCGCTGGGACAACCAGGACGGGTTCGTGCGCCTGCTCGAAGCCGGCTTCCCGGTGCGCGCCGAAGCCGGCCCCGACCGCATCCTGCTGCACACGCGCTGAGGGCGCGGTGCGGGGGATTTCCCGCAGTCATTCGTCACCGACATTGATCGCGCCGCTTCGAGCGCACCCAGGGGAACCATCGCCATGACATCGCTCCGCCCGCTTCGCCTCGTGCTGCTTGCACTGGCCTGCTCCACCGCGCTTGCCGCGCAGGCGCAGACCGCCCCCCGCATCGACATTCCCGCCGGCGACCTCGCCGGCGCGCTGGATGCCTATGCCCGCCAGTCCGGCACCCAGCTGGTGTACCGCGCCGACCAGCTCAAGGGCGCCAGCAGCAAGGGCCTGAACGGGCAAGCCGCCTCGCCGCAGGCGCTGGACGCGCTGCTCAAGGGCAGCGGCTTCCGCGCCCAGCGCGACCCCTCCGGCGCGGTGTTGATCGTGCCCGCCACCAAGCCCGCCGCACCTGCGCGCCCCGCCGCCAAGCCGGCGCAGGCCGCCAGCGACAGCCCGGTGACCAACATGGAGGCGGTGCAGGTGACCGGCTCGCGCATCCCGCGCGCGCAGGTGGAGGGCCCGGCACCGATCACCGTGGTCAGCGCCGAACAGATCAAGGCCGCCGGTTTCACCAGCGTGCCCGAGGTGTTGCGTTCACTCAGCCAGAGCAGCGGCAGCGTGCAGGGCCAGCAGAACACCTTCGGTGCCCAGACCACCCCCGGCGCGCAGGCGGTGGACCTGCGCGGCCTCGGCCCCAACCACACCCTGGTGCTGGTCAACGGCCGCCGCATCGCCGACTTCCCGCTGCCGCTGGGCGGCAAGAGCAATTTCACCGACATCGGCAACATCCCGCTGGGCATGATCGAGCGCATCGAAGTGCTGACCGGCAGCGCCTCGGCCGTGTACGGCTCCGACGCGATGGCCGGCGTCATCAACTTCATCCTGAAGAAGACCGCCGACGGCACCACCCTCGACTACCGCTACGGCGACACCAGCCATGGCGGCGGCGCGTCGCACGACCTGACCATCTCCAGCGGATTCGAGCACGGCAACCTCACCGGCGTGGTCGGCCTGGAACTGATCGACAAGAAGCCGCTGTGGGGCTTCGAGCGCGGCATCCAGGACTCCACCCTCGATGGCCCCAGCGCACGCAGCCAGCTGCCGCGCCTGATCGCGATGATCAACAAAAGCGCCCCCACCGACGGCTGCGCGGCGATGGCCGGGCTGAACGACGGCACCACCGTGCAGGCCACCGACACCCGTGGCCGGCTGTATTGCGGCAGCTCCCGCGCCATTGCCTATCGCACCATCCAGAACGAACGCCGCGGTGCCACCGCGTATGGCTCGTTCGAATACCGCATCTCCGACACCCTGAGCTGGTTCGCCGACACCCAGATCGGCTACCAGAAGGTCAAGTTGTACAGCGGCACCAACGGCAACGTGCTGACCTCGAGCGTGGGCAACATGGCCAGTGACGGCATGGGCTGGGCGTTCCAGGACCCGAACTCGGCGGACACCGACGACAACATCTTCTACAACGCCAATACCGACCGCTACGAAGTCTGGCAGCGCCAGTTCACGCCCGAAGAAGCGGGCAGCCTGGCCAGCCGCATGAACGTCACCACCGAGAAGACCTTCGCCATCACCACCGGCTTCAAGGGCAGCTGGGGCGGCAACTGGGGCTGGGAGGCGGCCTACAACCATTCCCAGTACAAGGCCGACGTGAGCATGCCGCGCATCCGGCAGGATGCCGCCAACACGCTGTTCCTGGGCCAGCGGCTGGGCTATGACGACGACGGCTACGCGATCTACGCGCCGGACCCCGCGCGCCTGTTCAAGCCATTGACCACCGCCGAATTCGCCTCGATCGCGGCGATGTCCACCTTCCGCCCCAAGGCGGCCAACGACAATCTCAGCCTCACCTTCGACACCCCCGCCCTGTTCACGCTGCCGGCCGGCGATGCCGGTTTCGCCGGCGTGATCGAATACGGCAGGCAGTCCTATCGCATCAACCCGGACCCGCTGGCGCTGACCGACACCGCCTACTTCGGCCCCCGCTACGGCGACGGCAGCGGCCATCGCGGCCGCTGGAGTGCCGCCGGCGAACTGCGCCTGCCGCTGCTGTCCACGTTGCAGGCCAGCGTGGCCGGCCGCTACGACCGCTACGGCTACGACGGCAAGCACCCGTCCAAGTTCACCTACAGCGCCGGCCTGGAATGGCGTCCGCTGGACACGCTGCTGGTGCGCGGCTCCTACGGCACCGGCTTCCGCGCGCCCGACATGCATTACCTGTTCGCCGGGAATGATTACTACCGCAAGGTCTCCACCGACTATTTCCATTGCCGCACCGACGAGCCCGGCTACGGCAATGCCGACTGCTACGACGACGGCAGCTGGGACATCAACACCCGCGACGTGTACGCCGGCAACCGCAACCTGGAAGTGGAAACCAGCCGGTCCGCCACCATGGGCCTGGTGTGGTCGCCGTCGTCCAATTTCGACATCGCCCTGGACTACTACAAGATCCGCGTGAGCAACCAGGTGCAGACGCAGGACCGCGAACTTCTGCGCATCACCGAAGCCAACTGCCGCCTCGGCACCACCGAGTCCGGCGCCAGCGTGGACATCCACTCGCCCTCCTGCGTGGATGCGCTGGCCCGCGTCATCCGGGATGCCAACGGTGACATCACCAGCGTGCACTTCGGCCCGATCAACATCGCCCAGGAGCAAACCTCGGGCATCGACGTCACCGCCAACTATCGCCTGCAAACGGCGATGGCCGGCGATTTCCGCTTCACCGGCAATTACAACTGGACCCGTCGCCACACCCGCCAACTGTATCCGGGCGACCCCACCGAAGACATGCTGGACGTGGGCTTTGCCGACACCACCCTGCCCGGCCGCAAGGCCAACCTGGGCGTGACCTGGGACCAGGGCGCCTGGGGTGCCAGCCTGTTCGGCAACTACCTCGGGCGCGTGGCCAACTACGCCAACGATGCGTGGACGCCGGCCACCTGGCGCTTCAATGCCGGCGCACGCTACGACATCAGCAACCACTTCCGCGTCGCGCTGACGGTCAACAACCTGCTGGACAAGATGCCGCCACGCGATGCCACCTGGTCGGCCTACCCGTACTACGACACCTCGTGGTTCGACAGCTTCGGCCGCAGCTTCTTCGTGCAGTTGACCTACAAGTTCGGAGGCAAGGCGCTGGACTGACCGGACGCTGCGCGCGCAAGGCACCCCTTGTTGCCCCGGCCCGGCCGGGGCTTTTTTTGCGCGCTCAGTCCGCCGCGGGCACGGGAGCGCCGACGAAGCGGCGATAACCTTCGTAGTGGTGGAACGCGAAACCGGAGAATGCCGGATGCGTGCGCAGGGCGGCTTCCACCTTGCCGGCCTCGACCTCGAACGCGGCTTCGCCGATGCCGTGGAAGCTGAGCTTCGCCAGCCCGCCGGGATTGAATTCCAGCCCGATCACCACCCGCTTGCCAACCCGATCGGCGTAAGCCAGCTCGTCCTGCGCATGCGAGAGGATCGAATCGCGCCCCTCGGCATGGTTGCGGTAGTCCATCAGCGCCACGTAATCGGTGAGGTCGGCGACGTGCTCGCTGACCGGCTTGCGCGCGCCGCGCCATTCCAGCGGGATGCCGTCCCACCAGAACGGCATCGCCGGGCCGATGGGCAGCGCCTGCCCCGAGGCGCGTTTGGCCGCCATCATCGCCGCGGTCATGTCGAGGAAGCCGCGCAGCAGGCGCGGGCGGGTGGCATCCTCCCATGCGTCCAGCAGGTGCGGCTCGATGTCGTAGTTCACGCCGTCGAAGCGCTCGCCCGGTGCCGCGGCGGCGTTGTAATCCAGCACCCGCCGCAGCATCGCCACCGCCTTGCGCTGGTGCCGCGGCAACACATAGCGTTCGGTGTGCAGGTACCAGGAGCCCAGCAGGGCATACACCTGGATGCCGTTCGCGTGGGCAGCGCGGATGAAATCGCGGTAGCGGTGCGGCTGCTGCACGATCAGGTTGCGCCCCGCGAAGGCGTCGGCATACAGGTAGACGATGCCGATGCGCCTTGCCCGCAGGAACGCCAACGCCTCGGCGGCCACCTGCGGTGACGCCAGCATCGCCCCGGTTGGCGCTTCCCACGTCCACACCGCGCGTGGCGCAGGCGTGGCGGCGGGTATTGCCACAGATGCGGGTGCGGGTGCCGGCGTCCATGCCCCGGCGCCCGGTGCCAACGCCAACAGCACGGCCAGTTGCAGCACCCGCGCCCAGCGCGTCCTCACGGCATCCTCATGGCGAGGCGGGCCCCTGGACATCCAGCGGCACGTGATAGCGCCCGCGCCCGACCGGCTTGCCGGTGTCCGGGTCCCAGGGGCGCACGGACACGAAATAGCGCCCCGGTGCCGACGGCCGCGGCAGGTGCAGGCGCACCTCGCGGTGTGCATGCGGGCCCAGTTGCACGGCCGCGCCATACCCTTCGTCCAGTTCGCGCCCATCCTCCGCCGACAACACCGCCAGCGGCACGAATGGCCGGGAGCCTGCCGCATCACCATTGGCGAAGGTGACCAGCAGCCGGATGCCATCGCTTGCCGGCGTCAGCGCCAGCGCCTCCACGCTCACGCCCGCCGCCTGCGCGGTGACGGCCCCGGCGCGCGCCACCGTCACCGGCGCTGCCCGGTAGGCCACCAGGCGCGGGGTGGCCCCTTCCGGTGACAGCCGCCGGTCGCGCAGGAACGTGGCGTTGGCCGTCTGGTAGGCGCGCAGCCGCGCCACCACCTGCGCGCGCACGGCCGGGTCTTCGACCTCCGCCGCACGAATGCCGTCCTGCAACTCGAACAAACGGCCGTCGTGCAGGAACCAGCGCCCGGACACGAAATCCAGCGCGCTGGTCTTGGTCTGCTTCAGCGGGAATTCGCCGCCGCTGCGGAACCCGCCCGCCATGTCCAGGCCGGTGCCGGTCCACGCCACCTGTTCCGGCCGTTGCAAGCCATAGGTGTGCGCCAGCAGGGCCAGCAGCGAAGGCGTCACGTCGAGGTGCGACGACACCGCACGCACCCGTGCCGGCTGCCGCAGCAATGGCGAGAACACCAGCAGCGGCACGTGGTAGCGCTCGATGTGGGTATCCATCGGGATTTCCGGCAGGCGATGATCGCCGGTGACGACGAAAATGGTGTCGGCATACCACGGTGCGCTGGCGACGGCCTCGAAATAGCGCCGCAACTGGTCGTCGGTGTACAGGATGGCGCTGTAGATGTCGGCTTGTTCCCGGACCTGCGCGCGCCGCTGCGCGGGCATGCCCAGCGCCTGCATGCGTGGCTCCAGCCGTGCCCGCCAGGCCTGCTGGCCGGGGAAGCGGTAGTTGGTGTGCATGCTGATCGTCTGCACGCCCAGCACGAAGGGCACCTGCAAGCGCGCGCTGTCGGCCAGTACCCGCGAGACCAGTTCGTGGTCTGGGTAGCCCCACTCGCTGAAAGGATTGCGCTGGTAACCGGGGCCGAAGGCACCCAGATCAACGACCTCCCGCACCCCTTGCCGTTGCAGGAACGTGCGTTCGTCGTCGAAGCCGGCATCGGTGCCGCTGTAGAACGCGGCGTGGTAGCCCTGCCGTTGCAGGATGTTGAACAGCCCTGCGTGCGCCGGCATTGCCGCACCCAGCCCGGTGAAGCCCTGCTCGCCCATCGGCAGGGACGCGAACAGCGACGGCAGCACGCCGAAGGTGCGCCCCTGGTTGGCCAGGAAATTGTCGAAATACAGGCTGCGCGCCGCCAGCGCGTCAAGGAACGGGGTGAAGCTGCCGAGCGCCGCATCCGGCCCGGAGAACGACCGCCCCAGCCCTTCGACCACGATCACCACCACGTTCGGCGGGCGGCCATCGCGGGTGGGGCCAAAGTAGGGGCCCAGTGCGTCCGGCGTGGCATCGGGATGCAGGAAGGGATAGGCCGGGTCGGCGGCCACCGCACCCGCATCCCGGGTGGCGGCATGCGCGGAGCCGGCCGGTACCGCATCGGCCCGCCACCAGCGCAGGCTGTCGGCGACGAAGTAAGCACCCTTGCTGGTGGCCACCGCGCGCGCCGCCTCGCCCGCCAGCACGCGCACACCGGGAGCCAGCGGCAATGCCCAACTGGCAACGGCGGCCAGCAGCAGGCCGGCCAGCACGCCGGAGGTGGCGGGCAGCGGGCGGCGCGCGCGCCAGGCCAATGCGCCCCACAACACCAACAGCGGCAACACCAGGCCAATGGCACCGGCCACGCCGATGTCCGCACCCGCGCCCCCCAGCGTGGTGCGGATCTCGGTGAGGCTGTACCCGAACAGGTCGGCACCCAGCGGCACCCCGGCGGTCAGGAAATACTGCTCCAGCAGCGCCTGCCACAGCAGGAACGCCGACCACGACAAGGCCACGGCCAGCCGTGCGGCGCGCCGCGAGCGCAACCCGGCCAGCAGCCAGGCGAGCAGGCACAGCAGCGGCAGCGCGCGCAGCAGGAACAACATCTGGCCGCCCAGCGCCAAGGCCAGTACCGGCAGCACCGGGGCGGCGGCCGGCAGCGCACGCGTCGTCCACCACAGCGCCAGCACCAGCTGCGCCAACAACAACGCCGGCAACCACGCCAGCAGGCGCGCAGCGATGCTGTCACGCCCGTCAGTGGCGGGCCGGGGCACGTTATCCCGCCTCACCAGCGTCGATACAACGCGACGGACAGCTGGTGCTCGTGGATGCCATCGGCATCGTCGGCATAACCCAGGCCCAGCTTGACGCCCCAGTTGCGCTGGACGTACCGCACCCAGCTCACGCCCAGCCAGGCATTGCTGTTGCGCACCAGCGCGCCGCTGCGATCGAGATCAACGCTGCGGCCATGGCCGGCGCTGACTTCGAGGTAATCGTCGGCATTGCCGCGGTAGTAATTGCGCAGCACCCCGCGATGGCTCCAGCTGCCCGCCCCCACGCCCGGCACGTGCTGCAACTTGTAGCGCGCATACCAGTTGCCGACGTAACGGCCGATGCCGACGCCGTAAAACGTCGTGCCAGTACCGAATTGCAGGTGGTCGCTGCTGGCCGACAGCTCCCAGCCGCTGCCTGCCCCCTGGAACAGCTCCACGCGCCATGCGTTGCGCGCCAGGATGCCGCTGGCAGGACCGCGCTGATAGCGCGCATTGGCGTAGGCGCGGTTCCACAGGGACACGTAACCGTCCAGCGCCCACGCCATATCCCGCTGGCGGAAGTGGTCGGCCTGCAATCCCTCCAGCGCCAGCGAGCCGCGCGTGAACTTGCGCCGCAGCGAGACACTGGTATCGGTCCAGGCATCGCGGCCGCGGTTGAAGCCGGTGTAGTCGAGCCCGGCACGCAACTGCCAGCGGTAGCCATCCTCGCGCATGGCATCGGCAACCGCCTGCTGCGGTTGGGTGGACGCCAGCAGGCCCGCCACGTCGCCGGGATCGGCACCGCGGCTGCCGGCGGCCGTGAAATCGGCGCGGGCAGCCGCGCTGTCACCGGCGGCGCGGTAGGCGCGGCCGCGGGCGATCAGCGGTGCCGGCGCATCGGGTGCCAGCGCCACCCACGCCGCATAAGCGTCCACCGCCTGCCGCGGGCGATCGCTCCACAGGTAGAGATCGCCCAGCGCCGACCACGCATCGGCGTAGCCGGGCTTGGCCACCACCACCGCGCGCAGGTCGTGTTCGGCTTCGGCATGGCGGCCCATCCAGGCTTGCGTGCGGCCGCGTGCAAGCAGCACGTCGCTGTTGCCCGGCGATTCCAGCAGCATCGCGTCATACAGGGCCAGCGCCTGCGCCCGTTGCGCCGGGTCACCGGAGGTGGCCAGGTCGCGGGCAAGGCGCAAGCGGGTGTCGAAGTCTTCGGCCGGCCGTGCGGCCGGTGCCGGCAATGCGGCGGCGGTGGCCGGCGTGCCCAGCAGCGCCGCCTGCAGCAACAAGGGGTACAACACACTCATGGATTCGTCCTTGGCATGGGGTGCAAACACTCCGGGGCCACCGGCCCAGGGCGGGCGCCGGCCTGTCCGGGCCCGCTTTCGTCCCAATCGCCGTGGCGGCGCATGTGGCCCCAGCCGGAACGCCGCCGCAACTTGAGCAGCCAACGCAGCAGGCCCACCACCCGGAACAGCGAGGTCAACTGGCGATAGCCGAAGTTTTCCAGCACGGCCACCACGAACAATTTGAGCTGCTGGCCCGGGCGCGGATACAGATGGAAGGAAATTTCCTCCAGCATCATCGCATTGACCGACAGCAGCACGCCCAGCCCCACCGAAGCAAACAGGAACACGAAGAATGCCTGCATCGACAGCATCCCGGCCAACCCGAGGATGACCACCGAGGCATAGCCCAGCACTTCCACCACCGGCCCCAGGCATTCGAACAGCAGCATGAACGGATACGCCACCCAGCCGACCGCGCCGCCGTTGCGGCGGAACATCAGTCGCCAATTGCCGAACAGGCTTTCCGCCAGGCCCTGCTGCCAGCGCACCCGCTGGTTGAACAGCGAACGCAAGTCGGCCGGCACCTCGGTCCAGCAGATCGGGTCGGGCACGAAAGCGATCTTGTACGGCCGCTTCTCCTCGCGCATGCGGTTGTGCAGCCGCACCACCATCTCCATGTCCTCGCCCACCAGGTCGCCCTTGTAGCCGCCCGCCGCGATCACGCGTTCCTTGTAGAACACGCCGAATGCGCCGGAGATGATCAGCAGCGCGTTGATCGGCGACCAGCCCAGCCGCCCGAACAGGAACGCGCGCAGGTACTCCATCGTCTGCACCAGCGGCAACACGCGGTCGGACAGGTCCACTTCCGAAAGCAGCCCGTCCTTGACCTTGCAGCCGTTGACGATGCGGATCACCCCACCGGTGGCGATCATGGACGCGTCCTCCAGGAACGGCTGCACCACCCGCGCCAGGCTGTCCGGCTGCAGGATGCAGTCGGCGTCGACCACGCAGAACAACGGATAGCGGGCGGTGTTGATGCCGGCGTTCAATGCATCCGCCTTGCCGCCATTGACCTTGTCCACCAGCCGCACGCGGCCGTGCTGCGGCGATGCGAAGATCCGCTTCACCGGCTCGGTGTGCAGGCGGCTGCGGTAGGCCTCGGGGAATTCCACCAGCCCGAACGTGTCCACCACCACCGGCAGGGTCTCGTCGGTGGAGCCGTCATTGACCACCACCACTTCGAAATTCGGGTAACTCAGGCGCAGCAGCGAATGCACCGTGGCGACGATGGTGCGGGCTTCGTTGTGGGCCGGGACCAGGATGCTGACCGGCGGCTGGTAGTCGGAAAAATTGCGCACGCGGAAGCTGGCGCCATGTTCGCGGGTATAGCGCAGGATGGCGAACATGGCGATGAAGTTCAGCGCCAGATAGACCACGTTGATGCAGACGAAGTACAGCAGGAAGGCCCATTGCAGCCCTTCCAGTGCATGCGCCAGCCCGGGGCTGATGTCGGCGTTCATGCCGCCGCCGCCAATGCCTGCTCCGCCATGACCTGGGTGAGGATGTCGCGGGCAAAACGGTCCGGCTGCCCTTCGCGCAACTGCGCCAGGCGGGCACTGTCGCCCCCGCACAACTGTTGCAGCGCCTGCGCGGTGCGGTAGCGCACCCACCACTGGGCATCGGCCAGCAACGGCAACAGCACCGCGATGTCCCCCGGCCCGCCCAACCGGCCGATGGCCACCGCCGCATGCATGCGCACGTGCCAGCGTTCATGCGCGAGCAGCGGCCGCACCTTGTCGATGTCGGCCGGGTCCGCCACCACTTGCAGGCAGGTGGACACCAGGTGTTCGTCGTGCGGCTCGGCCAGGATCCGGCGCAGCACCGGCGCCGCCGCCTCCGGGCTGACCCCGGCGAGGAAACGCACCATCCGCGGTGCCACGTCGTCGTTGGCGCGCAGGGTGGCGCTACTCAATTCCCGCCGCACCACCTCCGGCCCGGCCTCGTTGAGGAACTGCGCGATGCCGCCGTCCACCCAATCCTGGCGCGCCACGATCTGCGGCACCACCCGCTGCACCGCGCGCACGGGGTCGATCCGCATCAACGCCCGCGCGGCGCTGATCGAGATGATCGGGCTGGGGTCGTCGATCAGGCCCTGGATGCGCTCGAAACTGCTGGCGCTGCGCAGGTGGCCCAACGCGATGATGGCCATGACCCGGTCGTGGAAGTTGCCGTGCGCCGCCATCTTCTCCAGCTTCGGGGCCAACCCCACCTCCCATGCCAACTGCAACATGCCGGAGTTGTCGCTGCCGCCCGGGGCTTCGTGCAGTTCGTTCCAGGCATCGACGAAGCCACTCATGTCGCGATCCGGCAACGACGGCACGGCGACCGGCGCCGCCCGCATCGCCTCGCCCAGCACCTGCTTCCAGCGTCGGGTGGCGCGCAGGTGGTTGCGCTCGCGCCGCAGCGCCAGCTTGCGCAACACGATGATGGCCGCCAGCAGCACCACCGCCGTCACGGTGACGCTCAGCCCCACCCAGAACGCGAACACCACCTGCGGGTCGTCGCTGTACAGCAACTCGAACACGTTCACGAAGGGCTCCTTGCCAGTGTCATCCACGCACGCGGACACGCCGCCAGCCGCCGCTTCCGCAGCCGCTGCCTCCGGGTTCCCGCCGGGTGCTTGAAAAATCGCAAACGTCCTCCTTGCCGGTGATGCAACCCCCGTTGCCGCGCGACCATGGCCGGCGGCAGCGAGGCGGACCTGGGACGGGGGGGGCGCGCAGGCACCGGCCCCGCAGCCGAGGCCGCGCCGGAATTGAGACGCAATTCGCATGCCAAACCTTGCCGCCGCCACCACGACCGCCCGCAAGGGCTTTACGGCCCGCCCGGATTGACGCCACGCGTCAGTTGCCGCCGCATCGCGACAGGATCGGCTGGACGGATCAGCCGGATTGGGTCACATCGTGCCAGCGGCCCTTGAACGGCGCATACCAGCGCTGGATGCGGGCGATGTCGGCCGCCATGTCGTCGGTCAGCGCGAAAGCCGGGCCAATGACCAGCCTGCGGCTGGGGTAATCGAACGCCACCGCCAGCACCGGCACGTCGGCCGCACGGGCGATCCGCCAGAAACCCGGCTTCCACTGCGCCACCTGCGTGCGGGTGCCTTCCGGGGCCATCGCGTACCAGATGCACGCACGCCCGCGCATCGCCGCCGCCGCCTGTTCCACTACCCCCTGCGGGGCTTTGCGGTTGACCGGAATCACCCCCTGCCAGCGCAGCAGCGGCCCCATCAGCGGAATCTTGAACAGGCTGTGCTTGCCCAGGATGGACAGCCGGATGCCCAGCGCCAGCTTGGCGGCGATCCCCCACACGCCATCCCAGTTGGACGAATGCGGGGCGGCAATCAGCACCGCCTTGGGTACATCCGGAAAGGCACCCACCATGCGCCAGCCGCCCAACCGCAGCACGATGCGCCCCAAGCCCTGCATGACACGATTGCGCGGCATGCGCGGCGCGCATGCGGGCAATGCCGGTACTGCCCCCTGTTGCGTTGCGTCGTTCAATCCCACCCCCGCCCGCTGCGCCCCTGCTTGATGCTCGCACGCCCGCGCTTCTCACCCAGACGGCGCTCTTTCGATGCGCGCGAGGGCTTGGTGGCCACGCGCGGCCTGGGGGCCTGCAAGCCGCCTTCGATGAACGCAGCCAACCGCACGCGCGCATCCTCGCGGTTGCGCTCCTGGGTGCGGAAGCGCTGCGCCGACAGCACCAGCACGCCTTCGGCGGTCATGCGCCGGTCGCGCCGGGCCAACAGCCGCGCGCGCACGGCCTCGGGCAGGGATGGCGATCCGGCGACATCGAAGCGCAGCTCCACCGCGGTGGCCACCTTGTTGACGTTCTGTCCACCCGGCCCCGACGCCCGCACGAAGCGTTCGACCAGTTCGTCATCGGCGATGTGAAGGGCCCCGACCTGCATGCACACCAGTCTAATCGAGTCCGATCGCCGCACAGTTGCATCCCCCCCTGCGCGGTTGCGAACATGCCGCACCTTTTGCCGGAGCCGCCCATGCGCCGCTTTGTCCTCTCGCTTGCCTTGCTGTGCACCCTCACCCCCGCAGTTGCCGCCCAACCGCAGGCAGTACCTGCGCAGGCCACCATGCAGGCCGCCAGCGATGCCGACCTGGATCGATTGCTGAAGGCCATGGACATGCAATCGATGATGGCGGGGATGATGCAGCAGATGGTCGACGCGCAGGGCAACCTGGTGGCGCAGTCCTTCGCCAAGGACATGACCGAGGCCGACAGGGCGCGCATGCAGGCGGTCCTCGACAAGACCCATGTCATCCTGCAGAAGCACATGGCGTGGTCCGCGCTGGAGCCGGTGGTGCGCAAGGTCTATGCGCAGGTGTTCAGCAAGCAGGAAGTGCTGGCGATGACCGCGTTCTATTCCAGCCCGGAAGGTACCTCGATCCTGAAGAAATCCCCGCAGGCGATGGCGCTGACCATGCAGGAAATCCAGCCGATCGCCCTGGCGGCGATGGCCGAGGTCAAGACCATGGTGGAGCAGGAAACCCGCGCCGACACCCGCACCCCGCCCCCGGCCAGCCCCGGCGCGAAGCCGTGACGCGCTGCGCGCGCCGCGGCGCGGGTGGGTGAACGCCAGCCGGCGCACGTGCAGCCGCACGCGAGGATGCCCGGCACGCGGAAGCTGCGGCGGTGGTGGCCGCCGCCGTGGCCGGGACGCCGATCAAGTGGTACGCGAGGGGCTTGAGGTGGCGGCGGGTGCCGCGGACGCCACCGCAAGGCCGCGCTCCAGCCCCAGCGCCAGCAGCATGCCGGCCAACTGCGCCAGCACGAATCCCCCCGTATCCGCGGGGCGGATGCCGGCAAACGTCTGCGTCAACGCCCGTGCCAGGGTCACCGCCGGATTGGCGAACGAGGTACTGGCGGTGAACCAGTACGCGGCGAAAATGTAACCGGCCACCAGCAGCGGGATGGCCGCCGGTCGCTGGCGCAGGCCCAGCAGGATGGTCAGCAGCAGGCCGCAGGTGGCCACGGCCTCGCTCAGCCATTGCCCGGCCCCGCTGCGGACGTGGGTGCCGGGCTGCAACAGGGGTTGCTCGAACATCGCATGCGCCAGCAGCACGCCGGCCACCGCGGCCAGCACCTGCACGCCGACGTACGCCAGCGCCTCGCGCGTGGTCAGTGCGCCCCGCAGCCGCATGGCCAGCGTCACCACCGGGTTGAAATGCGCGCCCGAGAGCGGCCCCAGCACGGTAATCAGCACGTACAGGATCGCCGCCGTGGCGGCGGCATTGGCCAGCAGCGCCAGGCCGGCATCGCCGCCGCTGAGCGTCATCCCCATGATGCCGCTACCGACCACGGTAGCCAGCAGCGCGGCGGTACCCAGCGCCTCGGCCAGCAAGCGCCGACCCAGCGCCATCACAGCGTCTCCAGCAAGCGCTGCACGCGGGCATCGATCTCGTCGCGCACCGCCCGGTAGCCGGTATCGTCCAGCGCGCGCGGATCGGGCAATGCCCAATCCTCGCGGCGTGCTGCCGGTACCCACGGACAGGCGTCGCCGCACCCCATGGTGATCACCGCATCGAACGCACCTTCGATGTCGGCCAGCGACTTGGAGGCATGGCCGGACAGGTCGTAGCCCAGCTCGGCCATGCAGCGCACCGCCTTCGGATTGATCTGCCCGGACGGGCGCGAGCCGGCACTGACCGCCTCGACGCGACCGCCACCGCGCAGCCGCGCGAAAGCCTCGGCCATCTGGCTGCGGTTGGAATTTTCCACGCACACGAACAACACGCGCGGACGGGGGGTGGATGCATGCATGGCATCAACCGGAGCAGCGGACATGCCTCACGCCCCCAGCGTTGCGCAATCGATCACGAAGCGGTATTTCACGTCGCCCCTGAGCATGCGCTCGTAGGCGGCGTCGATGGCGTGCGCGTCGATCATTTCGATGTCGGCGGTGATCCCGTGGTGTGCGCAGAAATCCAGCATTTCCTGGGTTTCGGCGATGCCGCCGATCAACGAGCCGGCAATCGCCTTGCGGCCGAAGATCAGGCCCATCACGCTGGGGCTGGGGTGTGGCGAAGCCGGCGCGCCCACCAGGCACAAGGTGCCGTCGCGCTTGAGCAGGGCGGTGTAGGCGTCCAGCACGTGCGGGGCCGCCACGGTATCGAGGATGAAATCGAAACTGCCGGCGTGCGCGCGCATCTGTGCGGCGTCGCGCGAGTTCACCACCGCGTCCGCGCCCAGCGCGTGGGCCGCCTCACGCTTGGACTCGCTGGTGGTGAAGGCCACCACCTGCGCGCCCATCGCGTGGGCCAGTTTGACGCCCATGTGGCCCAACCCGCCGATGCCGACGATGCCGACCTTCTTGCCCGGCCCCGCGCCCCAGTGCCGCAAGGGGGAATAGGTGGTGATGCCGGCGCACAGCAGCGGTGCCACCGCCGCCAACTGCGCCTGCGGGTGGTGTACGTGCAGGACGAAGTCCTGATCCACCACGATCCGCTGCGAATAACCACCCAAGGTGTGCCCCGGCGCATCCGTGGTGGGGCTGTTGTAGGTGCCCACCATCCCGGTGCTGCAAAATTGCTCCAGCCCTTCGCGACAGGACGCGCACTGCCGGCAGCTGTCCACCAGGCAACCCACGCCCACGGTGTCGCCGGCCTTGAAGCCGGTGACATCGCCGCCCACCGCGCTGACGTGGCCCACGATCTCGTGGCCCGGCACGCACGGGTACAAGGTGCCCGGCCACTCGCCGCGCACGGTGTGCAGGTCGGAATGGCAGACCCCGCAATAGGCGATGTCGATCTGCACGTCGCGCGGCCCCGGCGTGCGCCGCTGGATGTCGAGGGCCGCCAGCGGCTGGTCGGCCGCCTGGGCACCGAAGGCATGGGTGGTCATGGCGATGTCTCTTGGCAGGCAGGGAAGCGGGACGATACACCGTTTGCCGTGACAAGGCGGTTGCACTCAGGCGTGCAGTGTCCGGTGGCCGCAGTGCCGGGTTTCCACCTGCAAGGTGGCGTGGTCGATGTGGAATCGATCATGCAGCTGCGCCGCCACCGCAGCGCGCACGCCATCGGCATCGGCCGTCGTCCCTTCGCGCAGCAGCACGTGCGCGGTGAGGATCGGCTCGCGCGAGCCCAGCGCCCACACATGCAGGTCGTGCACGGCCGCCACCCCGGGCACCGCCAGCATCGCGTCGCGCACCGCATCCACATCCAGCCCGTCCGGCACGCCCTGCATCAGCACATGCGCGGCCTGCTTCAGCAAGCCCCAGGTGCGCGGCAGCACCCACAGGCCCAGCAGCACCGCCACCACCGGGTCCACCCAGGCCCAACCGGTGAAATGGATCAACACGCCACCGGCGATCACGCCCAGCGAGCCCAGCATGTCGCTCCACACTTCCAGATAGGCGCCTTTGACGTTCAGGCTTTCGCCGGCACCGGCGGCCAGCAGTTTCATCGACAGCAGGTTCGCCAACAGCCCGATCACCGCCACCACCAGCATCCCGGTGGAAGCCACCGCCTCGGGGGCACGGAACCGCTGCACTGCCTCGAACAGGATGTAGCCGGCCACCAGCAACAGCAGGCTGGAATTGACCAGCGCCCCGATCGCCTCCAGCCGCGCATAGCCATAGCTGCGTCGCGCATCGGCCGGGCGCTGGCTCATCCGCACCGCGCACAGCGAAATGCCCAGCGCGGCCACGTCGGTCATCATGTGCGCCGCATCCGACAGCAGCGCTAGGCTGTTGCTGAGCAGTCCGCCGGAGATTTCCGCCAGCAGCACCAGCAACGTCAGCCAGAAGGCCAACCACAGCGGCTTTTCATGCTGGATGACCGCCGGCACATGGCTGTGCCCGACCGCGCCGTGGGCATGGCCGTGGTGACCGTGGGAATGGTCGCGGGAATGGTCGTGGGCAGCGCCCATGGGCAAGCTCGACGATGGCAGCCGCCGGCACCTTAGCGGGGCCGGCGGCGGTTACACAATTGCAGCAATCCGGCCGCGTCGACGCGGGGCAATCGACGAAGGCCATGCACATGCACCCGCTGTTGGCGGGGATGATACAGCGCAAGGCCTGTGCACAGGTGTTCAGCAGGCAGGGGACGCGGGCGGCGTGAACATCGCCAGCGCCTTCGAAAATTCCGCATCCGGCGGCGCCAGCGCCTCGATGCGCGCGCCGGTATGCGGATGGGTGAACGCCAGCCGGCGCGCGTGCAGCAGCATGCGATGGATGCCAAGGCTGCGGAAGCTGCGGTTGTGGCGGCCGTCACCGTGGCTGGAGTCGCCGATCAGGTGATGCGACAGGTGCTTGAGGTGGCGGCGGATCTGGCGGAACCGGCCGGTCTTCGGCGAGGCCCGCAACCATGCGTAGCGCGAAGTGGGAAAGCCCGCCGAAGGCAACGCCAGCTCGCAGGTGGCCAGCACCTCGAAGGCGGTCTGTGCCGGCTTCTTCAGCGGCTTGCCGGGGCCACCGTCCAGATCGTGGTCGACCACGAACGCCGGCTCCGCCGGCCAGCCGCGGCAGATCGCCCAGTAGTCCTTCTCCACCTCGTGCGACATCAGTGTCTTGCCCAGCGCGGAAGCGGTCTCGCGGTCGAACGCCAGCAGCAGGCAGCCGCTGGTGGCGCGATCCAGCCGATGCACCAGGAAGATCGGCCGGCCGAACTGTTCGCGCAGGCGGTCGGCCGCGAAGTCGGTTTCGCCGCGCGCCAGCGCGCTGTCGTGGACCATCAGCCCGGCCGGCTTGCAGACCACGGCCAGCGTGTCGTCGCGGTAGAGGACGGGCAACGCGGGGGCATCGGGCATCGGCGGCGGTCATCGGCGGGAGGACGCACATTGTCCCGGCAATCGCCCGCCGCCGCATGCCCGATGCACGCCAGTGGCTTCCCGCCGACCGACCGCTGGGGCTAGAGTCGCGTGGTGCGCCGCGCAGCCCCGGCCTGGCGCCCGACGAGGCAGGCCATGGCGTCCGAGACACCCGCAGGCTCGCTACCTCCCACCAGCGCGGAACCGGTATTCCGGGCGCGCGGGCTGGGCAAGGTCTACCGCATGGGCGACGTGCAGGTCACCGCGCTGCGCGATGTCGACCTGGACATCCGCCGCGGCGAGTTCGTGGTCCTGCTGGGCCCCTCCGGCAGCGGCAAGTCCACCCTGCTCAACATCCTCGGCGGGCTGGATACGCCCAGCAGCGGCGAGGTTGCCTACTGCGACCATCGCCTCGACGGCGCGGGCGAAGCGGCGCTCACCCGCTTCCGCCGCGACCACGTCGGCTTCGTGTTCCAGTTCTACAACCTCATCCCCAGCTTGACCGTGCGCGAGAACGTGCAGCTGGTGGCCGACACCGCCGCCGAGCCGATGCCGGTGGACGCCGCGGTGGCGATGGTGGGCCTGGCGGCCCGCGCCGACCACTTTCCCGCCCAGCTGTCCGGCGGCGAGCAACAGCGGGTGGCGATCGCCCGCGCCATCGTCAAGCGGCCTGCGGTGCTGCTGTGCGACGAGCCGACCGGCGCACTCGACTACCAGACCGGCAAGCTGGTGCTGGAGACCATCGAGAAGGCCAACCGCGAGCTGGGCACCACGGCGATCGTGATCACCCACAACGCCGCGATCGCCGCGATGGCCGACCGCGTCATCCACCTCGGCGACGGGCGCATCCAGCGGATCGACGCCAACGCGCACAAGCTGCACCCATCGGAGTTGGCGTGGTGACGGGGACAGTCCGATGCGCGCGCTAGACCGCAAGCTGCTCCGCGACCTGCGCCTGCTGTGGAGCCAGGCGCTGACCATCGCGCTGGTGGTGGCCAGCGGCGTGGCCGGCTTCGTCGCCACATTGAGCGCGGTGGAGTCGCTGTCGGCGGCGCGCGACGGCTACTACGCCACCTCGCGTTTCGCCGACGTGTTCGCCGCGGTGGAGCGCGCGCCGGATGCGCTGACCACGCGCCTGCGCGCCCTGCCGGGCGTGGCCGACCTGCAGACCACCGTCGAGCACACGGTGCGGGTGGACGTGGCCGGGAGCGACGATGCGCTGCTGGGGCATCTGGTCGGCCTCGACCCGGTGCATCCGCAGCGGATGAACCGGGTCAGCCTGCGCACCGGCCGCATGCCCGGCAGCGGGGCGGCGGATGCGGGTGGCGCGGTGGATGCGTTGGTGTCGGAAGGCTTCGCCCGCGCGCATGGGCTTGTCCCCGGCGACCAGGTGCAGGCGCTGGTGAACGGCAAGCACAGGTCGCTGCGCATCGTCGGCATCGCGCTGTCGCCGGAATACATCTTCGCCGGCTTCGGCGGGATGCCGGACATGCGCGGGTTCGGCGTGTTCTGGGTGGACCGGGACGTCCTGGCAGCGGCCTACGACATGCGCGGGACATTCAACCGGATCGCGATCAAGCGCGCGCCCGGTGCCGCGGAGCCGGCGGTGATCGCCGCGGTCGAACGCGTCATCGCCCGCTACGGCGGGCGCGAAGCGCACGGCCGCGCCAGCCAGCCCTCGCACACCATGCTGGAGAACGAGATCCGCGAGCAACACGTGCTGGGGACGGTGCTGCCATCGATCTTCCTGCTGGTCGCGGCGTTCCTGGTCAACGTGGTGGTCTCCCGGCTGGTCGCGGCGCAGCGCGAACAGATCGCGGCGCTGAAGGCGCTGGGCTACCCGGGCCGGGCGATCGGCGGCTACTACCTGAAGCTGGTGCTGGCCATCGTCGCCGTCGGCGCCGCGCTCGGGTTGCTGCTGGGCAAGTGGCTGGGACGGATGCTGCTGGGCCTGTACGCCGACTTCTTCCGCTTCCCGGTGCTGGAGCATGTGCTGGCACCGTCGCTGGCGGCGGCCAGCGTGGCCATCGTGCTGGTCGCGGCGCTGGCCGGCAGCCTGAATACCGTGCTTGCCACCGTGCGCATGCCGCCGGCCACGGCGATGCACCCGCCTGCCCCCGGCCGCTACCGCCGAACGCTGGTGGAGCGGTTGGGGCTGGTCCGGCTGCCGCCGACCCTGCGCATGATCCTGCGCAACATGGAGCGCCACCCGTGGCGCGCCGGACTGTCGCTGGCGGGGGTGGTCGCAGCGGTGGCGATGGTGGTGACCGGCAACTTCTTCCGCGATGCCATCGAGGTGGTGGTGGACAGCAAGTTCCGGGTGGAGATGCGCGGCGACGTCGCGCTGTGGACGCCGCGCCCGGTGACCGGCGATGCGTGGCGCGAAATCGGGCGCCTGCCCGGCGCGGTGGCGGTGGAGCCGGGCCGCGAGGTGGTGGTGCGCCTGTCGAACGGGCACCGCACCGAGCGGGTGGCGCTGCAGGGGGCGGCGGCCGAACCGAGCCTGCGCCGCATCATCGACGTCGATGGCGGGCAGTGGCGCCCGCCAGTGGATGGCCTGCTGCTGACCGACCGGCTGGCGGACAAGCTGCACCTGCAGGTCGGCGATCCCGTGCGGGTGGAGGTGCTGGAGGGCGATGGACGATCCCGCATCCTGCCCCTGGCCGGCACGGTGCGCGGCATGATGGGCCTGAACGCCTACATCGAGCGCCACGCCCTCAACCACCTGCTCGGCGAAGGCGAGGTGGCCAACCAGTTCACCGTCGCCCTCGATCGCGGCGGCGAAGCCGGCTTCCTGCGCGCCGCGCGCGCGGCCCCCGGCATCGCCGGTGCTTTCAGCAAGGCCACCCTGTGGCGCAACATGCAGGACATCAGCGCGCGCAACATCCGCGTGATGAGCACGATCCTCACCGTCTTCGCGGTGGTCATCGCGGTGGGCGTGGTCTACAACAACGCCCGCATCGCGCTGGCCGAACGCAGCTGGGAGCTGGCCAGCCTGCGCGTGCTCGGTTTCACCCGCGCCGAGGTCTCCGCCTTGCTGCTGGGCGAACTGGCGCTGGTGATCGCGCTGGCGCTGCCGCTGGGCATGCTGGCGGGCGACGGGCTGGTGCACCTGATCGTGGGCCTGTTGCGCAGCGACCAGTTCTTCTTTCCGGTGACAATCCTGCCGCGCACCTACGCCTGGGCGTGCCTGGCCGTGGTCGCCGCCGGCCTGGCCAGCGCGCTGGTGGTGCGGCGGCGGATCGACCGGCTGGACATGGTCGCGGTCCTTAAAACGAGGGAGTGAGGCAAGCACATGCACGCGTTGCGCAAAGGGATGTGGGGCGTCGGCGCTGCCGCCGCGGTCGCGGCGGCCCTGGCCTGGGCGTTCGCGCCACGGCCGCTGCCGGTGGAAACCGCGACCGCGACGGTGGGGCCGTTCGAGCGCAGCATCGAGGAGAACGGGCGCACCCGGGTGCGCGACCGCTACCTGGTGTCCGCGCCGCTGTCGGGCGAACTGGTGCGGATCGCCCTGCGCGAAGGCGATGCCGTCACCCCGGCCACGGTGTTGGCCAACCTCACGCCGACGCTGGCACCGATGCTGGACGCCCGCGCGCGCGCGCAGTTGGCGGCGCAGGTGGAAACCGCCGAGGCCTCGCTGGCGCGGTCGCAGGCGCGCGTCGCCCGCGCATCCACCGCACTGGCGCAGGCGCGGGCCACGCTCAAGCGCGATCAGGGACTGGCCGGCGACCGCTTCATCGCCGCCAGCCAGCTGGAGACCAGCCGGCTGGCAGCCCGCGCCGCCGAGGAGGAACTGCTGGGGGCGCAGGAGGAACAGCATGCCGCCGGCCACGCATTGGACCAGGCGCGCGCCGCACGTTCCGCGATCCAGCGCGACGACGCCTCCCCGTTCCCGCTGCACGCACCGATCTCCGGCCGGGTGCTGCGGGTGCTGCGCACCAGCGCCGGCAGCGTGGCGCTGGGTACGCCGCTGCTGGAAATCGGCGACACCGCGCGGCTGGAAGTGCTGGCCGAGTTGCTGACCACGGACGCACCCCAGGTTGCGCGCGGGATGCCGGTGCGCATCGAGCGCTGGGGCGGTGCCGCCCCGCTGGTCGGCCATGTGCGCATGGTGGAGCCCGCCGGCTTCACCAAGGTGTCGGCACTGGGCGTGGAAGAGCAGCGGGTGAACGTGCTGATCGATCTCGACAGCCCGCGCGCACAGTGGCAGGCGCTGGGCGATGGCTATCGCGTTGGCGTGCGCATCGTCGTGGTCGCCAGGCGCGCGGTCCTGCGGGTGCCGGTCAGTGCGGTGTTCCCGGCACCGGGTGCAGCGGACGGCGGCGGCGAACGGATGGCCGTGTTCGTGGTGGAAGGCGCGCGCGCGCGCCTGCGCAAGATCACGGTGGCCGACCGCAACGGCGAGGACGCCTGGATCACGGAGGGCCTGCGCGCGGGCGAACAGGTCATCCAGTACCCGGGCGATGCCGTGGCGGATGGCATCCGCGTCCGCGCACGCACGGTGCCGACGGCTCGCTGATGCGCGGCGCCCGCGCGGGCAGGTGATGCGGCACCACGGGCGTGGCGGCGGTGATCGCGGGAATGGCCATCGGCACCTCGGCGGGGCCGGCGGCGGTTACACGCAGGCCGCGGCTCAGCCGCGCCGCCGGGGCCACGCCGCCAGCAACGCCCACAGCCCGCCGACGCCGGCAATCCAGGTGGCGATGGGCAAGCCACCCAGCTTCGGGCCGCCGGCATCCTGCGCGTACAGCACCACCGCCACGATCAGCAGGCCGGTGCCGAGGATCGCCGACACCGCACGACGTTGCAGGTTGTACAGGGTCTGGTTGAGCTCGCGGATGTCCTGCGAGCGCATCGACAGTTCGTGCTTGCCTTCCACTTGCTGCTGCAGCCACGCATGCAGCAGGCGCGGCATGTCGGGGGCGCGGGTGATCAACTCCGGCATCCGCGCCCGCACCTCGCCCAGCAGGCGCTTGGGGCTGTAACGCTCGCGCAGGATCTGCTCCAGCACCGGCTTGGCCACCGCCCAGATGTCGATGGCCGGGTCCAACTGGCGCCCCACGCCCTCGATGTTGAGCAGGGTCTTCTGCAACAGGATCAACTGCGGCTGCAAGGTGAGTTCGTAGCGCTGTGCGGTGCGGAACAGTTTCACCAGCACTTCGGCCAGAGAAATTTCGCTCAGCGGGCGGGTGAAGTACGGCTCGCAGACCGCGCGCGCCGCCGCTTCCAGTTCGTCGATGCGGATGTGCGACGGCATCCAGCCGGCCTGCACGTGCAGCTCGGCGATGCGCCGGTAGTCGCGGTTGAAGATCGCCATGAAGTTCTCGGCGAGCCAGTACTGGTCGTCGCTGGAGAGCTGCCCCATGATCCCGAAATCCAGCGCGATGAAGCGCGGGTCCGCCTTGCGCTCCGGGTCCACCCAGATGTTGCCGGCGTGGGCATCGGCGTGGAAGAAGTTGTCGCGGAACACCTGCTGGTAGAACACGCGCACACCCTTCGCCGCCAGCGCCTTGCGGTCGATGCCGGCGGCATCCAGCGCGGCGACGTCGTCGGACGGAATGCCGCGCACGCGCTCCATGGTCATCGCGCGCTCGGCGGTGTGGCTCCAGATCACCTCCGGCACGTAAAGGTCGGGCGAGCCCAGCCAGTTGCGCCGCAGCAGGCTGGCGTTGCCGGCCTCGCGCTGCAGGTCGAGTTCGGCGGCCAGCGTGTTCTCGATCTCGGCGACGATTTCGCGCGGGCGGATCTTGTCGGCGCTCGGATGGGTACGCTCGACGATGCCCGCCACGTTCTTCAGCAGCGCGATATCGGCGGCGATCAGCCGGGCGATGTCCGGCCGCAGCACCTTCACCACCACCTCGCGCCCGTCGTGCAGGGTGGCGGCGTGCACCTGCGCGATGCTGGCGGAGGCCAGCGGGGTGGTGTCGAACGCCGCGTAGGCGTCCGCGATATTGCGGCCCAACGCCACCTCGACCAGCGCGCGGGCCTGCACGCCGTCGAACGGCGCCACCCGGTCCTGCAACAGGGTCAGTTCTTCGGCGATGTCGGGCGGAATCAGATCACGGCGGGTGGATAGAATCTGCCCGAACTTGACGAAGATCGGCCCCAGCGCCTGCAGCGCCAGCCGCAGGCGCGCACCGCGCGACAGGCTGACCACCTCGCGCGCGGCGCGCGGCACGAACGGACGCATCAGGCTCAACCAGCGCTCGGCCGGGGTGCCGTCCAACAGGTCATCCAGCCGATACGCGAGCAGCACCCGGCCGATCTTCCACGCCCGCAGCGCGGACTTCATGCGGCCAGGCCCCGCTCGCGGCGCAGCCGCGCGATCTTCGCCGCCACCCGCTCGACGTCGTCGCGCAGCACGTCCACGTCGTCGTGGAAAGCGTCCAGTTCGGCCTTGGGCACCACGTCGCGGCTTTCTTCGGTGACGTATTCGGCGGCCATTTCCGCCAGGTTGCGGCCTGCCACCTGCGCCTGTTTCAGCGCGGCGCGCACCGCCTTGGCGATCTGCACGCCCAGCACGTCCCCGAAGACCTTGACGAACGGCAACTGCCAATCCGGGTCGAACCCGCTGGCCAGCTTTTGCAGGCGCTGCGCCAGCGCGGCATCGCCCTCGATGCGCAGCTTGCCCACCGGCGGCGCGGTGCCGGCGCGCAGCAGCGGCAATTGCTGCAACAGCCCGCCCAGGGTAGCGCGCACGCCCAGGTCCGGCTCGGCGTCCGCCGGCCCCACCCGCAGCGCCTCGCCCTCCACCCGCACTTGCAGCGCCAGTGGCGGCGCGGCCAGCGTCAGTGCGACCCGCTGCCCATCCAGTGCGGCCAGCCCGGCACGGGTGTCGGCATCCAGTGCCAAGGCGTGGTTGAGCGCCAGCTCCAGCGCGCGCCCGGCGGGTTGTTTCCAGTTGAAGGGCAGCTCGGTCATGACGCCATTGTAGGTGGCCGCAGCGATGCCCGCAGCCGCGCCAGCCCCTCTGCCATCGACACCTGCGGCACGTAGCCGAAGTCGCGGGTGGCCGGGGCCATCGCATACCAGTGCGGCGTGGCCAACTGCTCGGCCAGGAAGCGCGTCATCGGCGGCTCGCCGCGCAGCGGCAAGGCCGTCCACAGGCCTTCACAGAGGCCGCCCAGCGCATACGTAAGGCCGAAAGGAATGGTTTTTTCCACCGTCGGCGCACCCGCCGCCTCCAGCAGGCCGTTCAGGACCTTGCGCAGCGGCCACGGCTCGCCATTGCTGATGAAATACGCACGTCCGGCACACGCGGCCCCGGGATGCAGCGCGGCCAGTGCGGCCACATGCGCCTGCGCCGCGTTGTCGATGTAGGTGGTATCAACCAGGTTGTCACCGCTGCCCACCAGCCGCAGCCGCCCGCTGCGCGCCCGCTCGACCAGCTTGGGCAGGATCTGGGTATCGCCAGGCCCCCAGATCAGCCGCGGGCGCAGCGCCACCGTGGCCAGCCCGGCATCGTTGGCGGCCAGCACGTCGCGCTCTGCCTGGATCTTGGTGGTGGCGTAATGCGCCTTCACGCCTTCGCCATAGGGCACCTCGTCGGCGCTGCCCCCCTCCACCGGATGGGTTGCGCGATGGGCGACGCTGGGCGTGGAGGTGTGCACCAGCCGGCCGATCCCGTGCGCGCGGCAGGCCGCGATCACGTTGCGGGTGCCGCTCACGTTGGCATCGAAATAACTCTGGTAACTGCCCCAGGTGCCGGCCTTGGCAGCGTTGTGCAGCACCGCGTCGAAGCCTTCGGAAAAGGCGTGCAGCACCGCATCGGCATCGCCCAGGTCACCCTGCAACTGGCGCACGCCCAAGCCGTCCAACGCGGCGTGGCGGCTGCGGCTGAAGCTGGCAACCTCGTGTCCCCGCGCCAGCAGCGCGCGACACAGCGCCTGGCCGAGGAAACCGCCGCCACCGGTGACGAGCAGCTTCATGCCCTGCCCCCCGCGGGTTGCGCCGCCGCCCATGCCGCCAGCTTCTCGCGGCCGATCTTGGCGTTGTGGCGGATGTCCACCGGGAAGGATTTGGGATGGTGCAGGAAGCACTCGATCTTCGCCGTGTGCACGAAGCCCTGCGCAAGATGGCGCAGCTCGTCGGCGACTTCCGCCACGTCGGCCTGCGCGCCCGGCTGCAGTTCGAACACCAGGACCGGCGTTTGCGCGTCCCTGGGACCGACGCCGACCAGTGCGGTGCGCAGCACCTGCGGGTGGGTGTTGAACACCGGCTCGACCTGCTCGGTGCACAGCGTGGTCTGCGCATCGACGACCACCCGCTGCGACTTGCGCCCACAGAACCACAGCCGACCCTCGGCGTCGAACCAGCCGAGGTCGCCCATGCGATGCACGATGCGATGGCTGCCGTCGGGCAGGATTTCGCGGATCTTCGCCAGCGCGGTCTGCGCGTCGCGGTTGAAGTAGGCATCGGTGGCGCTGGGGCCGGCCACGGTGATTTCGCCCACCTGCCCGGGCGCGACCTGCAGCCCATCGCGCCACTCCGGAATCGCGCCATCGTCGATGCCGATGATGCGCACCGTGTTGCCCGCCACCGGCCGGCCCACGCAGGTGCCCGCCCCGGCTTCGGTGCGGGTGCGCAGGGTCAGCAATTCGCGGCCTTCGATCACCGCCACCGGCAGGCATTCGGTGGCGCCATAGGGCGTCCACAGCTGCGCATCCGCTGGCAGCAGCTCCAGCATCCGCCGCACCACCGCCGGCGGCACCGGCGCACCGGCGCTGGTCACGCGCTGCACGCCGGGCAGTTTTTCGCCATGCGCGGCCAGTACCGCCATCAGCGCCGGGGAGCCGAACAGCTGGGTCACGCCAAAGCGTGCGATGGCGGTGTGCAACTTGCGTGGATCGGCCTTGGCCGGGCGCGTGGGGTCCATGTCGGGGATGATGCTGGTCAATCCCAGCGCGGGGTCGAACAATGCAAAGGGCGGGAACGTGGGCATGTCGATGCCGCCCGCCGCGATGCCGAACGCCGCACCCAGCATCTCGATCTGCGCGACGAAGTGGCGATGCCGGTACACCACGCCCTTGGGCACGCCGGTGCTGCCGCTGGTGAACAGGAGCGCGGCCACGTCCTCGCCGTCGGTGTCCGCCAGCTGCGGGCCGGCGCCGGTGCCTTCGGCCTCGATCCGCGCCAACGTGGCGTCGGCCAGCAGCGGCCAGCGCCCGGTGGTGATGCGCAGGGTGGCGGTCTTCGCCCAGCCCAGCAGCGCCTTCGCCAGCAGCGCCAGCGGGATGCCGATGAAGGCCTGCGGCTGCGCTTCATCCAGGCATTGCTTCAGCGCGCGCTTGTCGATGCCGGGGTCCACCAGCACCGGCACCGCACCGCGCTTGAACAGCGCATACATCAACAGGAAGAAGTCGGGCGTGGGGCGCACCATCACCACCACGCGGCTGCCGCGCGCCAGGCCGCGCCTGGCCAGCCCTGCGGCAATGGCGTCGCTGCGCGCATCCAGTTGGGCATAGGTCAGCGTGTCGGCATAGCCGCCCGCGCGGCCCGGGCAACGCATCGCCACCTGGTCGGGGCGCTCGCGGGCCAGCCGCGGCAAGGCGGCGGCGATGTTGCAGGGTGCATTCATCCGCCCATTATCGCCCGCCCTGCCGCAAGACTTGCGCCGCAGGGCTTGCGCCGCGGCCGATGCTGGCAAAAAATCGCGGCCCATCCCCCGCCGCGCCGCATTCGCCCATGCATCCCTGCCTGACCTGCGGCGCCTGTTGCACCCAGTACCGCGTCGCCTTCCACTGGATGGAATCGGACGAGGTCACGCCCGGCGGGGTGCCGGCGGCCCTGACCGAGAAGCTCGATGCCCATCGGCTGGTGATGCGCGGCACCTATGCGCCGCCGATCCGCTGCGTGGCACTGGATGCCGACATCGGCACGTATTCGCGCTGCAGCATCCATCCCAACCGGCCGTCGGTCTGCCGCCAGGTGGATGCCTCGTGGGAATACGGCCAGCCCAGCCCGCAATGCGACAAGGCGCGCATTGCCTTCGGCCTGCCAGCGCTGACATCGGCCGATTGGCACTGGCGCGACGGCAACGACAACGCCGACCATCCGGACGACAGCGGCAACAGCCCGACGCCGCCGGTCGCCTGCTGACGCGGAATTGATGGCGATCAACATCGCCGCGCATGCCCGGGCGCAGATTGCATCCATCCCTCGACTGGAGTACGGCGCAATGAACGGAAAACTCGAAGGCAAGGTCGCCCTGGTCACCGGCGGCGCGCGCGGCATCGGTGCCGCCATCGTCCGCCGGCTGCATGCCGACGGTGCCCGCGTTGCGATCACCGACATGCTGGACACCCCCGGTCAGGCGCTGGCCGCCGAACTGGGCGAGCGCGCCGCCTACTTCCACCACGACGTCGGCGACGAAGCCGCGTGGGTGGACACGCTGGCCGCAGTGACTGCGCGCTTCGGCGGCCTGCACGTGCTGGTGAACAACGCCGGCATCTTCCATCCCGGCCAGATCGCCGACGCAGCGGTCCGCGACGTCGAGCGGCAGTTCCGGGTCAACCAGCTGGGCCCGTTCCTGGGCATGAAGCACGGCCAGGTGCCGCTGCGCGCCGCCGGCGGCGGCTGCATCGTCAACATCAGCTCGATCGCCGGCCAGCTGGGCTTCCCCAACGCGGCCGCCTACGTGGGCACCAAGTGGGCGGTGCGCGGGATGACCAAGACCGCCGCGCTGGAACTGGCGCCGGCGCAGATCCGGGTGAACTCGGTGCATCCGGGCTTCATCGACACGCCGATGCTCGACAACAACCCGCCCGAGGCCAATCAGGCCGGGATCGAGGCCACGCCGCTCAAGCGCATCGGCAAGCCGGAAGAAATCGCCGCCGCGGTGGCCTTCCTCGTCGGCCCCGATGCCGGCTTCGTCACCGGCGCGGAACTGACCGTGGACGGCGGCTGGATTCTCTGATTGCAGGATCAGCTTCGGAGCCAGCCAGCCGGCGGGCAGCGGCCTCGCAACGCACCTGCTGCGCAGGCGCACTCCCCGATACTCGCTTGGTTGCGAGGCCGCTG
>NZ_JAYRLK010000004.1:0-274459 GCF_041905325.1 Thermomonas sp.
TCCCGCCGCGTCTGCTTGCGTTGCCCAAGATCTTCGGCGTCACCGAACGTCAGCTGCATCAGAAGTCATCCCGGAGGTGAGGCGGTATTGTCGCCGACAGATGGCGTGTTGTTCAGACCTTCCCTAAAGATCCGCAAGCGCGGTGGCAGCAAGGTGGTGGTGCGGCCCGATGGTCAGGTGGATGCGACGGGGGCAAGTGCCCCTCAACTCGACCAGCCCTTGTTGGTGGCACTGACGCGCGCCTTCTACTGGCAGCAACTGCTGGACGACTGCGTGGTCGGCAGCGGCAGCGAGATTGCCAAACGCGAAGGCCTGCACCACTCGACGGTCAATGAACTGCTACGCCTGACCCTGCTGGAGCCTGCCATCATCCAGACCATCTTGGCAGGCAAACAGCCCCGGTGCATGAGCCTGCTGTGGTTTCAGCGCAATCCGCTGCCGACCGACTGGGTGGCGCAGCGGGAGGTGGTGACGGCGTTTGATGCCTAACCGCTCGCCTTGGTTGACGATGAACCACCGCGCGTAAGTTGTTGATTCGTATAGAGCCAAAATTGCGCCTTACCCGCCGGCCAAACAGAGAAAAGAGACAGATTTGGAGCCGAGAGCACTGAAAACAGGGTTTTTCGGCAGCTGGCCACCCGCAGCGCTGGTGGCCGGAACCCCGCGCCACGCGGGGATTTCAGGCAAGAAAAAGGGCCCGGAGATTATCCGAGCCCTTCAATTTGGTGGAGGTGGCGGGAATCGAACCCGCGTCCGAAGGCACTCCATCCCCGGCACTACATGCTTAGCTCACCGTTGGGTCTCGTCCCGCAGCAGCACGGCGTGCAAAGCGCACCGCAGGACCAGCCTGTTTTGGTTAAGCCGTGACTGACAGGCAGCCATCACAGCCGGTTCCGTGATAATGACCCTACATCCACGAGCACGGGCACAAGTGGGTTCGGGGCTTACGCCTTAAGCGGCGAGAGCGTAGTTGTCGTCGTTGGCAACTAGAGTTTTGCAGCTGGATTAACGAGGAAAGCTACCCCCTCGGCATGCGCCAGGTAATTTCGCGACCCCCGTCGAAGCCAGTGCACCCCCGGGAAGCGTCGATTTCACCGACAACCCCAGTATAGGGGCACCAGTGGCATTCACAAGTGACGCGACCGGTGCGGTTCAGGAACGCAACGGCAGCAGGCGGATTTCGACGCGGCGGTTCATGGCGCGGCCGGCATCGGTGTTGTTGTCGGCGATGGGGAAGCGCTTGCCCAGGCCGATGACTTCGAAGCGTTCGCGCTGCACCCCCTGCGCTTGCAGGTAACTGGCCACCGATTGCGCGCGCTGTTCGGAGATGCGTTGGTTGACCGCATCGCTGCCGATGCTGTCGGTATGGCCGCTGACTTCGACGATGGTCTGGTTGTACTCGCGCAGGGTGCCGGCGATGGTGCTCAGCGAGGGGTAGAACTGCGGCTTGATGTCGGTGCGGTTGAAGTCGAAGGTGACGCCATCCGGCAGGTTGAGCTTGATGACGTCGCCATCGCGGCTGACATCGATGCCGGTACCGGCAGTTTCGCGGCGCAGTTCGGCCTCCTGCTTGTCCTGGTAATTGCCGATGGCACCACCGGCCAGTGCGCCGATGCCCGCGCCCACCATGGCGTGCTGGCGGCGCTCCACCGCACTGTCGCCACTGAGCAAGCCCATGGCAGTGCCGATGGCAGCACCAATCAATGCGCCTTTCTTCGCGCGGGCGTGGTCGTCGCCGGCATTGCCGCCATCGTAGGTGGCACAACCGCCGGCAAACGCCACCAAGCACGTTGCCAGAACCGCCAGCTTGAACCCGTGTGTGTACAGCATGGAAAGCTCCTCGTGGAATGTGCAAATCACGGTTCAGGCTAGACAGCCACGTCTTGCCTGGAGGTGAACGGCAGGCACGGGAATGAGGCTCGGCTGAACAAGCACGGCGTTCGCAACCCGGATCGCCTTTGCTTACGCCAGAGGGGCGTCTGCCAGCAAGGCGACGGCGGCGGCGGCATCCAGCCGCGTATCCCAGCTCCCCATCATCGCCAGGTACAGCAGCTTGTCGAACTCCTCGCCGAAGCGACGCACCACCGCATCCGGGTCCGGGATCAGGCGGGCGTCGGCGATCAGGCCGAAATGTACCCTGCCGCGATAGCTGAGGATCGACAATCCCAGCCCGATCGAACCGGTCTGCGGCACCCAGAACATCATCTCGCGCAAGGCACAACCGGCCATGTACAGCGGCTGCTGGGGCCCCGGCACGTTGGTGGCCACCGCGCTGGCCTTGCGGCTGAACATCTCCAGTGCCAGCTCCTGCACCGGCGCGGGGGCGATGCCCAAGGCCGCCAGCAAGCCATACGCCACGATGGCCTGGCGCGAATGCTTGAGCTGCTGCATGCACTCGGCCACCCGTTCGAGCCGGCGCAACGGATTCTCTTCGCCCACCGGCAGGTCCAGGAACACCAGGCCGAAGTGGTTGCCAAGCTTCTTCGCATGTTCCAGCGGGCGCAGGTTCACCGGCACGGTGGCACGCAGGGTCATGCCTTCCAGGTGTTCGCCGCGGTCCTGCATGTACCCGCGCAATGCCCCGGCGACGGCGGCCATCAGCACGTCGTTGACGGTGCAATCGCAGGCACGCCCCACCGCCTTCACTTCCTCCAGGTCCAGCGGCTCGGCCCAGGCCACGCGCTTGCTCACGCCCAACCGCCCGCGCAGCAGCGAAGGCGGGTCATCCGGCAGGGCAAGGGCATGCACCAGTTCCTTGGCGATTTCGCCGCCTTCCTTCGCCAGCAGGGTCGCCATGGACGGGTCCTGCACCATCGCCATGCCCTGCTCCAGCGCCTTGCCGCCCAGCTTCATGTAGCGCTCCATCGCGCCGACGCGCTGCGCCACCTTGGCGGCTTCGTGCTTGAGCCAGGCCTTGTCCAGCCGCGAGGTCGGGGACGGTTCGCGGCTGGTGTCGGTGAGCGACAGCAAGACCTGCACCAGCGCGATGCCGTCGGCATAGCAATGATGGATGCGCGCCACCAGCGCGGAACCGCCCTGGTAGCGTTCCACCAGATGGAATTGCCAAAGCGGCTTGGAGGCATCCAGCGGACTGGATGCGAGATTGCTGACGAAGCGTTCCAGTGCGCGCTTCTCGGACGCCTTGCCGGGCCGCCCGGGCAGCCCGGACAAACGCACATGCCAGTCGAGATCGAAATGCGCGTCCTCCACCCACTGCACGCCGGTGGCACCGTCGACGGGCTTCTGCCGGAACCGCGCGTAACCCAGGAATCGTTGCCGGATGATGGTCTTCAGCTGTGCCAACGACATCGGGTCGTCGAACATCAACACGCCGGTGATCATCATCGGGTTGGTGGGCCGTTCCATCCGCAGCCACGCGGTGTCGACCTTCGACATCGCCTCGCGCTTCGGGCGCGCGCCCGGTTCGGCGGCGGAGCGCTTCAGGCGCGGCTTCGACGTGGCCATGCAAATTCCCTCCCGGCTTCCCGCTGCGAGTGAATCACGCCGCGCTGCAAACGGTCAACGAGCGGGTTCAGGGCAACGCTGCCGGCAGCGGATATTCGCGCGGGATGCGGTCGTTGAGGCGGGTCAGCACTTCGTAGGCGATGGTGTCGGCTTGCCGGGCCACGTCTTCCACGCTGATGCCCTGCCCGCCCTGCCGGCCGATCAGCACCACGTCGTCACCGTTGTAGGCGGTGCCATCGGGGCCGAGATCGACCATGAACTGGTCCATGCAGACCCGGCCGATGATCGGGTGGCGCTGGCCACGGATCAGCACCTGGCCGCGATTGGACAACGCGCGCGGATAGCCATCGCCGTAGCCCAGCGGAATCGTGGCCACCCGGGTGTCGCAGGCCGCCGTCCAGGTGGCACCGTAGCTGACCGGCTGCCCGGCACGCACGACCTTGAAGTAGACCACCTGCGACAGCAGCGACAATGCCGGCCGCACGACCACGGTGGCGCGCGCGCCGGGGTCCGGCAGCACGCCATACAGCAGGATGCCGGGGCGCACCATGTCCAGCCAGGTGTCCGGAAAATGCAGCACGCCACCGGAATTGGCCAGGTGCCGCAGCGGCATCGGCGCGCCGATCCGGGTGAAGTGCGCGCAGGCCTGGTGGAAACGCTCCAGCTGCAATTGCGTCATCGGCGAAGCAGGATCATCGGCGCAGGCCAGGTGCGAATACACGCCTTTCACCTCGCACCAGTTTGACGCCACCGCCGCCTCGATCATCGCCGCGCACGAATAACTGTGCACGCCGATGCGCTCCATCCCGGTGTCGATCTTCAGGTGCACCACCGCCTTGCGGCCCAATGCCTGCGCCGCTTCCTCGACCTTGCGCAGCTTGTCCAGCGAGGACACCGTGATTTCCAGGTCGTGCTCGATCAACTGCGCCACTTGCCGGCCGAGGATGCCACCCAAAACCAGGATGGGCAGGGTGATGCCCGCGCGTCGCAGGGCGATGCCTTCCTCCACGAACGCCACCCCGAACTGCCCCGCGCCATGCGCTTGCAGGTGCCGCGCCACCGGCACCAATCCGTGGCCATAGGCATTGGCCTTGAGGATGGCCATCACCGGCACGTTCACGTGCGAAGCGATGGCGCGCAGGTTGCCGGCCAGCGCCGGCAGGTCGACCACGATGCGGGTGGGGCGTTCGCTTACGCGGGCGTGCATGGGCTCACTCGAAACTGCCCACCGATTCGTGGGCGAGGTTGTCGAAGCGGGTGTACTCACCGAAGAACCTCAGCTTGAAGCTGTCGGTGGGACCGTTGCGGTGCTTGCCGATGATGATCTCGGCCAGGCCCTTGTCCGGCGAGTTTTCCTTGTTGTAGTACTCGTCGCGGTAGATGAACACGATCATGTCCGCGTCCTGCTCGATCGCGCCGGATTCGCGCAGGTCGGCCATCACCGGGCGCTTGTCGGTGCGTGATTCCAGCGAACGGTTGAGCTGCGACAGCGCGATCACCGGCACGTTCAACTCCTTCGCCAGCCCCTTCAGCGAGCGGCTGATCTCGGAAATCTCGGTGGCACGGTTCTCGTTGTTGCCGGGCACCTGCATCAGCTGCAGGTAGTCGATCACCACCAGCCCCAGGTCATGCTCGCGCTTGAGCCGACGCGCCTTGGCGCGCAGCACCTCGGGCGACAGGCCCGGGGTATCGTCGATGAAGATCTTGACACCATTCATCTGCGCAATCGCGCCGGTCACGCGGCTCCAGTCCTCGTCTTCCAGGTCACCGGTCTTCAGGCGCGTGGCGTTCACCCGGCCCAGCGAGGAAATCAGGCGCAGCGCCAGCTGGGAGGCAGACATTTCCATGGAGAACACCGCCACCGCCTTCTTCGACTTCAGCGCCGCATATTCGGCGATGTTGAGCGCGAAGGTGGTCTTGCCCATCGCCGGACGCGCCGCGAGGATGATCAGGTCGGTGGGCTGCAGGCCCGCCGTCATCCGATCGAAATTGGCGTAGCCGGTCGGCAGGCCGGTGATGCCGCTGCCGTTCTCGGCGCGCTTTTGCAGCACATCGAACGCTTCGCGCAGGGCCACCTTGACCTGGGTGAAATCCTGCTTGCCGCGCGCATGCCCCTCGGCGATCGCGAACACTTCCTTTTCGGCCTTGGCCAGCAGTTCGGTGGAATCGCGGCCTTCCGGCTGGAAACCGTCGTTGACGATGGCGGTACCGACGTCGATGAGCCGGCGCTGGATCGCCTTGTCACGCAC
The DNA here is from genome assembly GCF_041905325.1 of Thermomonas sp. Taxonomy (GTDB): domain Bacteria; phylum Pseudomonadota; class Gammaproteobacteria; order Xanthomonadales; family Xanthomonadaceae; genus Thermomonas. The sequence goes on from NZ_JAYRLK010000004.1 coordinate 5,715, forward strand.
GATCTCGGCATAGGCCTTGATGTTGGCCGCGCTGGGCGTGCTGGCGGCCAGTTCCACCAGATAGGCGCCACCGGCCACCTGTTCGCTGATGCCCTGCGAGTCGAACCACTCGCCCACCGTCACCGCATCGCAGGGACGATTCATCTCCACTAGGTCGCGGACTGCGCGATAGATCAGCTGGTGGTCGCGGCGGTAGAAATCCTCTTCCACCAGCTGGTCGGCCACGCGGTCGAATGCGTTCGGGTCCAGCATCAGGCCGCCCAGCACCGCCTGCTCGGCATCCACCGACTGCGGCGGCACGCGCAACTGCTCGATGCGCTGCTCGTTGCGGGTCTGGAAACTGGCATCGGAACGAAACCCCGGCCTTGCATTCATCGCCACCGCAACTCCCCTGCCCGGGCCGGCATCGCCGCCCGATGATTCATGTTCGAAGCCTTGCATCGTAGGCTGCATTCGCGTCGGGGTGTTGCAGACAAGTCACGGGATATCCTGTGGATAACCCATCTCACCGGCTGCGACGGGCACGCGCACCCCGAAAATGCGACGGGCGCCCTGCGGCGCCCGTCGCGACAACCTGGCGGCAAGCAGATCAGGCCGCTTCCGGCACCACCACCACCTTGACCGTGGTGTTGACGTCGGCGTGCAGGTGCACGTGCACTTCGAACTCGCCGGTATGGCGCAGCGGGCCTTCGCCCATCACCACTTCCGCCTTGTGGACGTCCACGCCCAGCTGCTTGGTCAATGCGTCGGCGATTTCACGCGGACCCACCGAGCCGTACAGCTTGCCTTCGGTGGACGCATTGGCGGCCACGGTCACGCTGGCATCGGTCAGCTTGGTCAGGCGGCTGTTGGCGGCATCCAGCGAGGCGGCGGCCTTGGCTTCGTAATCGGCGCGCTTGGCTTCGAACTCGGCCAGGTTGGCCGGGGTGGCCGGCACAGCCTTGCCCTGCGGCACCAGGTAGTTGCGGCCGTAGCCCGGCTTCACGGTGACCTTGTCACCCAAGCCGCCGAGGTTGGTCACTTTCTGCAGGAGGATCAGTTGCATGGTGTTGCTCCGTATTCGTTAGCGGCGCGCGATGCGCCGCAACGGTTGCTGTCCGAATGGACGGGGTTCATTGACTGACGCACGGCCTGCAAAGGTGTGGCCAAGAGCGGGATGGCGCGCGTCCGACCGACGACAACGCCACACCGAGCAGGCGAAGCATCAGATGTTGTGGTTGTCGGTGTACGGAATCAGGGCCAGGAAGCGGGCGCGCTTGACGGCGGACTGCAACTGGCGCTGGTACTTCGACTTGGTGCCGGTGATGCGGCTGGGCACGATCTTGCCGGTCTCGGTCAGGTACTGGCGCAGGGTGTTGAGATCCTTGTAATCGATCTCGGTCACGCCTTCGGCGGTGAACTTGCAGAACTTGCGGCGGCGGAAGAACTTGGACATGTCGGCTCCTTAAGCGGCTTCGGCGGATTCGTTATCGCCAGTGCCCACGGCACTGTCGCTCTCGTCGTCGCGGCGGCGACGCTCGGGCTTGTCGCTCTTCTCGTCCTTGTTCTTCATGATCAGGGACTGCTCGGTCACCGCGTCGTCGCGGCGCATGACCAGATGGCGCAGGATCGCGTCGTTGAAGCGGAAGGTGTCGACCAGCTCGTCCAGCACGGCCTGCTCGGCCTCGATGTTCAGCAGCACGTAGTGCGCCTTCACCAGGTTCTGGATCGGGTACGCCAGCTGGCGGCGGCCCCAGTCTTCCAGGCGGTGAATCTTGCCGTTGCCGGCCTCGATGGCGCCCTTGTAGCGCTCGATCATCGCCGGGACCTGTTCGCTCTGGTCCGGATGGACCAGGAACACGATTTCGTAGTGACGCATGGTGGTTTCCTTGTGGATGGCGGCAGGCAGGATGCCCGCCGGGCAGCCCTCGGCCACCTGCCGCTGCGGGCGACAGGCGCGTTCGGGCAAGACTCCCGCAAGCGGGAGCCGGCCATTATGGCCAATCAAAGCCACACGCGCAAATCAGCCCATCCGCGCGCGGCCGCAGGGGCCCTGCCCGGCGGCGCCCGGCGCTAACCGGCGGGCCGCAGCAACCGCTGCAGCAAGGCCAGGTAGAGCTCCGGCAGTCGCTCCAGGTCGGACAAGCGCACATGCTCATCGACCTTGTGGATGCTGGCGTTGACCGGGCCGATCTCGATGCACTGCGCACCCAGCGGGGCGATGAAGCGGGCATCGGAAGTGCCGCCGCCGGTGCTTTCCTCGGGCATGTGGCCTGCGAACTGCGCCAGCACCTCGCGCGCCGCCGCACGCAGCGGGCCTTCCGGGGTGTGGAACGGCTCGCCGCTGCGGTGCCAGCAGAGATCGAAATCCAGCCCATGCGCGCGCAGGATCGCCTCGCATTCGGCCTCCAGCCGCGCCGCATCCCAATGCGGGTTGTAGCGCAGGTTGAACAACACCTGCAGCTCGCCCGGGATGACGTTGTTGGCACCGGTGCCGGCGTGGATGTTGCTGATCTGCAAGCTGGTCGGCGGGAAGCTCTCAAAGCCGTCGTCCCAGCGGCGCGCCGCCAGGTCGGCCAAGGCCGGGGCGGCCTGATGGACGGGGTTGCGCGCCTTCTCCGGATAGGCCACATGGCCCTGCACGCCGCGCACGGCCAGGGTAGCGGACAGGCTGCCGCGCCGGCCGACACGCAACAGGTCGCCCAGCACGTCCTTCGACGACGGCTCGCCGGTGATGCACCAGTCGATGCGCTGGCCGCGCGCGCGGAACACCTCCGCCACCCTGCGCACGCCATCGATGGCATCGCCCTCTTCGTCCGACGTCAGCAACAGCGCCACCGTGCCCGGATGGTCCGGATGGGCGGTGACAAAGCGTTCCAGCGCGATGACGAACGCGGCAACACTGCCTTTCATGTCGGCCGCGCCGCGGCCGTACAACAACCCGTCCAATGTCACCGGCGTGAACGGCTCCGACCCCCATTCCTCCAGCGGCCCGGGCGGCACCACGTCGGTATGGCCCAGCAATACCAGCACCGGGCCACCGCTGCCGTGGGTGGCCCAGAGGTTGTCCACCGAACCGTAGCGCAGGTGTTCGATGGCGAAGCCGGCCGCACGCAGGCGCGCCGCGATCAGCGGCTGGCAACCGGCATCGTCCGGGGTGATGGAGCGTCGGGCGATCAACTGGCAGGTCAGTGCGAGCACATCACTCACGCGCCGACTCCGAACAGCTTCTTGAAGCCATTGTCGGAAAAGCCCTGCGCGACGGAGCCATCGTCCAGCACCACCACCGGCCGCCGGATCAGCTGCGGATATTCCCTCAGCAGCAGCTTCCACTCGGCATCGCTGCCCGGCGTCTTGCGATTCGGCGGCAGCTGCCGCCAGGTGGTGGAGGACTTGTTGATGAGCGCGTCCCAGCCGCCCACCGCGTCCTTCCACGCCAACAGCGTCTCCGGCGCCTGCCGCACGTCGCGGTAGTCCACGAACGCATGCTCGACCCCGAACCGCTTCAGCCAGTTGAGCGCCTTCTTGCAGGTATCGCAGTTGTTCAATCCGTACAGCGTTGCGGCCATGTCAGCGCTTCACCACCGGCAGTTCGATGTAGCTGGGATTATCCGCCGAATGATGGATCGCGTTGTCGGCCACCACTGCCTCGCGTTCGGTTTCGTTGGGACCGCCGGTATTGAGGTTGCGGGCGAATTTGGGGAAGTTGGAGCTGGTGATCTCCACACGGATGCGGTGGCCCTTGCCGAACTGGATCGAGGTGGTGATCGGCGTGGGCTTGAGCGTGTATACCGTGCCCGGCTGCATCAACTCCGGTGTCACGTAGCTGTTGCGGTAGCGCGCGCGCAGGATGGTGTCGCCGACGATCCAGGCAGTGCCGTCGGTGTCCACGTCGACCAGCTTCACCGCGAAGTCGGTGTCCTTGGCGCTGGAGGAGACCTTCAGCACCGCATCGACAAAGCCAGTCACTTCCATCGGCGCATCCAGCGGCGCGCTGGTATAGACCAGCACGTCGTGGCGCGATTCGATCTGGCGCTGGTCGAACGCCCCCGGGATGACCACGCCGCCGTTGCAGCAGTCGCCACCACCGATGGTCTGCACCGGGTTGGCCGGGTCGTAGCGATAGCTGTCCTTCGGCTCCGCGGCAGCGGGGGCCTCAAACGACAGCACGCCGTCGCCGTACATCGAATTGGCATTGCCGTTCGAACGCAGGTACATGCGCACCGGCTGCGCCGCCTTCGGCGGCCACTGCGCGTCAGCCTGCCAGCGGTTGGCACCCATGGTGAAGTAGCGCACATGCGGCGTGTCGGCCGCGAACGCCTTGGGCTGGCCCTTCAGCCAGCGATCGAAGAACGCCCAGATCTGCGCATCCACCGGGAAGCTGGCATCGCCCATGTCGCGGTCGCCGACCTTGTAGTCCTTGCCCAGCCGCGCGAACTGGCAGTGCGGGTTCGGCCCTACCACCACGTACTGGTTGGCGCTGGCTTCCTTGTCGGAATTGACGCTGCGGGCGTGGTTGTAGAGCCCCATGTTGGGGCCGATCGACACGTCGTACCAGATGTTGAACCACAGCGCCGGCACGCCCCAGCCCATCGAGTCGTCGTACAGGCCGCCGGTCTTCCACGCCGGGTCGCCCGGGCCGCGCGCGATCTGGGTTTCGAAGGTGCCGGCCGGCTCGCCCAGCGAGGACAGCAGGCTGGCGTACGGCAGGTGCCAGATGTGCTTCTTCCATTCGATGTCGGGTTTCTTGGCGTCGAGGTCGTTGTACTGCGCCACCCGCGCGCGCATCGGCCCGGTCAGGTCCTGCGGCAGCTGCGCGCGCAGGGGGTTGTCCACGCCGTACATCCAGATCGCGAACAGGGTGCGCGGCACGCCGCCGGTGTAGAAGTTGCCCTGCTCCGAGAACGGGCCGACCTTGCCGATGCCCGCGCCCGACGCCATCGGCACCATTGCCGCATGCGCCGGATGGTTCATCGCCGCCAGCGCCAGCTGCCACTCGGCCGACGACGAGCAGCCCAGCGTGCCCACCTTGCCGTTCGACCACGGCTGCTTGGCAATCCAGCTCAGGGTGTCGTAGCCGTCGGTCTGCGGGTAGCCGAGGATCTCGTACTTGCCCTGGCTGAAATAGCGGCCGCGTTCGTTCTGCACGATGAAGGCATAGCCGTTGCGCACCGCCTCCAGCGCGAAACGCGCAGTGCTGCCGCTGACGACATGCTCGTTGTACGGCGTCTTCCACAGCACCGTGGGCAACGGGCCGGTGGCACCCTTCGGCCGCCAGATGTTGGTGGACAGGCCCACGCCATCGCGCATCGGCACCAACAGCGCGGTCTCGCTGTCGGACAACGAAGCCAATTCGGCGCGCAGGCCGTCATCGCTGTAGCGCGACAGGTTCTGCGCGGACTGCGCGGAGGTCGCCGCCAGCGCGGCGACCAGCAGGGTGGCGAGCAACGACGTCTTCATGGAGAACCTCCTCGAGGGCAACCCGGGTTGTTTGACACATCCGACGGGAGGTGCCCCCCGCCGGACGTCATGCGCAGCGAGACCGCCGTCGCGGCAACGGCGCTCAGTCGGCCAGGCCGCGCAGCAGCTCGTTGACGCTGGTCTTGCTGCGGGTCTTTTCGTCGACCTGCTTGACGATCACCGCGCAGTACAGCGAATGGCTGCCGTCGGCCGCAGGCAGCGAGCCCGACACCACCACGCTGCAGGGCGGCACGCTGCCGTAGCTGACTTCGCCGGTCATGCGGTTGTACACGCGCGTGCTCTGGCCGAGGAACACGCCCATGCCGACCACGCTGTGGTGGCCGACCACGAAGCCTTCCACCACTTCCGAGCGCGCACCGATGAAGCAGTGGTCCTCGATGATGGTGGGACCGGCCTGCAGCGGCTCCAGCACGCCGCCGATGCCGACGCCGCCGGACAGGTGGCAGCCCTTGCCGATCTGCGCGCAGCTGCCGACGGTGGCCCAGGTATCGACCATCGTGCCCTCGCCGACATACGCGCCGATGTTGACGAAGCTCGGCATCAGCACCACGTCCTTGCCGATGTGGCTGCCCGCGCGCACCACCGCGCCCGGCACCACGCGCGCGCCCAGCGCGCGGAACGCGGCCTCGTCGAAACCGGCGAAGCGCGCCGGCACCTTGTCCCAGAACGGCGCGGGTGCGGCGTCCATCACCTGCATGTCCTGGGTGCGGAAATACAGCAGCACGGCCTTCTTCAACCACTGGTTGACCCGCCAGCCGCCGTTGCCGTCGGGCTCGGCCACGCGCAGCTCGCCGCTTTCCAGCCCGGCGATCGCCGCGTCCACGGCGGGCCGCACACGCGCGGCGATCTCGTCGGCGCCGAGCTCGGCGCGGCGCTCCCAGGCGTCATCGAGGGTGGCGCGCAGGGCGTCGGTTGCGGGCAGGCTCATCGTGGTTCTCCGTCGAGGGCGGCCAGCAGCGCATCACGCAAGGCGTCACGACGCGCGGCAGCAAGGGGGTGGTTGTGTTCGTCGCTGACCAGCAGCAGGTCTTCGGCGCGCGCGCCGAAGGTGGCGATGCGCGCATCGTGCACGCGCAGGTGCTGCTCGCGCAGCACCCGTGCCACGTCGGCCAGCAGGCCGGGGCGGTCGGTGCAGATCAGGCCGATGCGGGTGCCACCGGCGATCTCGGTGAAATCCAGTTGCGGGGCGATCCGGAAATGCTGGAGATGCTGCGGCTGGCGGCGGCGCACCGGGCGCATCTGCGACAGGTCGCCGGCCAGCGCGCGCGCCAGCGATTCGGCGAGGCGTGCCGGCTCCGGTGCCATGCGGGCATCCACCGGCAACACGTGGAAGGTGTCGAAGATGGTGCCGTCCGGGCCGTCCAGCACCCGCGCCTGCAGCACGCTCATGCCCAGCCGGTCCAGGGTGATCACGATGGCGGCGAACAGGCCGTCCTGGTCCGGCATGTGGATCAGCAAGTCCAGCCCGTCGCGGCCATCCCGGCCCGGCATGGCGCGCGCCGCGACCACCGCGTCACCGGCCTGCGCGGCTTGCAGCGCGGCGGCGTGCCAGGCGATCTGGTCGGGCCGGCTGCGCAGGAAATTCTCGGCCGGCATGCGCGCGAACATCGCATCGATGCCCTGCTCGGCATGGCCTTCGGCCACCAGTAGCTCGCGCGCGGCCGCGCGGTTCTCGGCGATGCGTTCGGCGGCCGCCACCGGCTGCCCCAGCCCGCGCCGCAGCGCCAGCCGGGTGGCGGTGTGCAGGTCGGCCAGCAACCGGTCCTTCCAGCTGTTCCAGAGCTTGGGCGACGTGCCGGCAATGTCGGCGCAGGTCAGCAGGTAGAGGGAGTCCAGCCGCTGGCGGTCGGCCACCACCTCGGCGAAATGGTGGATGACCTCGGGGTCGGTGATGTCCTGCTTCTGTGCGGTGGTGGACATCAGCAGGTGGTGCTGCACCAGCCACTCCACCAACGCGGTATCGGCTTCCGACAACTCATGGGCTGCGCAGAAGGCCCGCGCATCGACCGCACCCAGGCGCGAATGGTCGCCGCCACGCCCCTTGCCGATGTCGTGGAACAGGCCCGCCAGCAGCAGCAGTTCCGGCTTGCGCAACGACGGCCATACCTGATGGGCGATGGCGAAGCGCGGGTCGGGCTCGCCACTGGCGAAGCCGGCCATGTTGCGCAGGACCGCGAGGGTGTGTTGATCGACCGTGTAGACATGGAACAGGTCGAACTGCATGCGCCCGGAGACTTGCTGGAATGCCGGGATCCAGCGTGCCAGCACGCCGGCACGCGCCATCCGCTCCAGCGTGGCCACCGGCTGCGGGCCGCGCAGCAGTTGCAGGAACGCCTCGCGCAGCGCCGCGTCGGCATCGCCGTACGCCGGCACCTGCGCCAATTCCTGCGCCAGTTCGCGGGCGGTTTCCGAGTGCAGGCCACGCAGCGTGGCATCCCCCGCCCAGGCCGCGAACAGGGCGAAGATGTGCGCCGGGGCCTGCTGCAACCAGCCCGGTTCACGCGCCGCCAGATAGCCGCCACGGCGCTCGAAATGCGCATCGATGGGCTCCGGGGCGGCCACGCCGTCGAAGAGTTCGTCGAAGCGCTGCAGCAGGCGATCACCGATCCGGCGCACTACCGCGGCGCTGCGGTAGAACCCCTGCATCATTTTCTCGACCGCCAACGCATCGGCATCGTCGTGGTGGCCCAATCGCGCCGCCAGCAGCTTCTGGTAATCGAACCGCAGCCGTTCCTCGCGCCGCCCGGCCACCAGGTGCAGGCCGTAGCGCAGCTGGCACAACGCGCGGCGCTCGCGTTCCAGCGCCGCCGCTTCGTCCCAGCCCAGACGCCCCAGTTCGATCAGGCGGTCCAGCCGGTGCACGCCGAAGCTGCGCAGCGCCAGCCACCCCAGTGTCTGCAGATCGCGCAGGCCACCGGGGCCGTCCTTCACGTTGGGTTCGAGGTTGTCGGAGGTATCGCCGAAGCGCGCATGCCGCAGCCGCAGCTCTTCGCGCTTGGTATCGAAATACGCCTGCGCCGGCCACACCCGCGCCGGTGCCAACGCCTCCTGCAGGGCGTCCAGGGTGGCGGCATCGGCCTGCAACCCGCGGGCTTCGATCAGCGCGGTCAGCACGGTCTGGTCGGCCGCCGCCGCCGTGCATTCCTCCAGCGAGCGCACCGCCTGGCTGGCGGCCAGGCCGGCATCCCACAGCAGCGCCACGAAACGGGCCAGCGCCGGTTGCCACGCCACCTGCGCCGGGGGCGCGGCCAGCACCAGCAGGTCGATGTCGGACTGCGGAAACAATTCGCCACGCCCGTAACCGCCCACCGCGAACAACGCCAGCGGCGCGGCGGGCAGAATGCAGCGCTGCCACGCCGCACGCACCTGCACGTCCACCGCGCGGGCGCGCAGGGCGATCAGCCGGTCCGCGCGCGCGCCGGCATCGAAGCGTCGTGCCAGCCGTGCGTCCGCCTGTGCCAGGGCGGAACGCGCAGCGACGGCCCAGGCCGCATCTCCCGCCGCATCCGCCGTGCCCATGTTCACGGCCAGTCGTTGTCGTCGCCCGGCACGCGGGTCAGGATCTCCGCGCCATCCCGGGTAACCACCACCGTGTGCTCCCACTGCGCCGACAATTTGCGGTCCTTGGTGACCACCGTCCAACCGTCCGGCAGCACCCGGGTGTGGCGTGCGCCCTCGTTGATCATCGGCTCGATGGTGAAGGTCATGCCTTCCTGCAGGATCACGCCCTCGCCGGGACGGCCGTAGTGCAGCACCTGCGGTTCATCGTGATAGATCTTGCCGATGCCGTGGCCGCAGTACTCGCGCACCACCGAGAAGCGGTGGCTTTCCGCATGGCTCTGGATGGCATGGCCGACATCGCCCAGCGTGGCGCCCGGCCGCACCGCGCGGATGCCGCGGAACATCGCCTCGCGGGTGACCTCCACCAACCGTTTGGCCATCACCGACGGCGTGCCGACGATGTACATGCGGCTGGTGTCGCCATGCCAACCGTCCTTGATGACGGTGACGTCGATGTTGACGATGTCGCCATCCCGCAACACCTTGGCTTCGCTGGGAATGCCGTGGCAGATCACGTTGTTGACCGAGGTGCACACGGTCTTGGGATAGCCGCGATAGCCGACGTTCGCCGGGATCGCGCCCTGCACGTTGACGATGTGGTCGTGGCAGATGCGGTCGAGCTCCTCGGTGGTCACGCCCGCCTTCACGTACGGGGCCACCACTTGCAGCACTTCGGCGGCCAGGCGGCCGGCAATGCGCATTTTCTCGATCTCGGCGGGGGTTTTCAGATTGATAGTCATTTGCCGATTATCGCGCATTGTGCCGGCGGCAACAGCGAACCATCGCATAGAATCCAGTCACCCCGTCTCCGCAGGCTGTCCATGGACCCCATCCTCGTCGGCAAAGCCATCACCACCGAAACCAGTGGCAACGTGAACCTGCTGCCCAAATACGGCAATCGCCACGGGCTGGTGGCCGGTGCCACCGGCACCGGCAAGACGGTCACCTTGATGACCTTGGCGGAAGGTTTTTCCCGCATTGGCGTGCCGGTGTTTCTGGCCGACGTGAAGGGCGACGTGGCCGGCCTGGCCATGCCCGGCGCACTGAATGAAAAATTGCAGGCCCGCATCGCGCAACTGGGCATTGCCGATTACAAGAACGAGGCGGCCCCCGTGGTGTTCTGGGACTTGTGGGGCAAGGCCGGGCATCCGGTGCGCACCACCGTCAGCGAGATGGGCCCCACCCTGCTGGGCCGCATCCTCGAACTCAACGACACCCAGGCCGGCGTGCTGGACATCGTGTTCAAGCTGGCCGACGACCGCGGCCTGCTGTTGCTGGACCTGGCCGATTTCCGCGCCCTGCTGAACCTGATTGCCGAAGAACGCCAGGACATCAGCACCCGTTACGGACTGGTGAGCAATCAGTCGATCGGCGCCATCCAGCGCGCGCTGCTGCGGCTGGAGCAGGAAGGCGCCAACATGTTCTTCGGCGAACCGGCGCTGGCATTGGCCGACCTGATGCGGGTGAACTACGACGGCCGCGGGGTGGTCAACATCCTAGCCGCCGACCAATTGATCCTGAAGCCCAAGCTGTATTCCAGCTTCCTGCTGTGGCTGCTGTCGGAATTGTTCGAAACCCTGCCGGAAGTGGGCGATCTGGACAAACCCAAGCTGGTGTTCGTGTTCGACGAGGCGCACCTGTTGTTCAGCGATGCCCCGCCCGCGTTGCAACAGCGCATCGAACAGGTGGTGCGGCTGATCCGTTCCAAGGGCGTGGGCGTGTATTTCTGCTCGCAGTTCCCGGACGATATTCCCGGCAACATCCTCGGCCAGTTGGGCAACCGCGTGCAGCACGCGCTGCGCGCGTTCACCCCGCGTGACCAGAAAGCCTTGAAGACCGCTGCGGAAACCTTCGTCAGCAACCCGAATCTGGACGTGGCCAATGCCATCGGCCAACTGGGCGTGGGCGAGGCACTGGCCTCGATGTTGCTGGACAAAGGCGTGCCGATGCCGGTGGAAAAAACCTTGATCGCCCCGCCGCGTTGCCGCATGGGTGCGATTACCGAAGCCGAGCGCGCGCAGGTGCGTGCCGGCAGCCCGGTGGGCAGCAAATACGACACCGCCATCGACCGCGAATCGGCCGCCGAGCTGCTGGCCAAGAAAGCCGAGGCCAAGGCCGAACAGGCGCAAGCGCCGCAAGCCCGCACGCAGGAAGATGACCAGGCCGACAACAGCCACGGCTTCGGCGATGCGGTGAAGGATGCATTGTTCGGCACCAAACGCCGGCAAGGCATGATCGAAAGCATGGCCAAGCAGACCGCACGCACGGTGGGCAGCCAGGTAGGCCGGCAAATCATCCGCGGCCTGCTGGGTGGCATCTTCGGCGGACGGCGCTGACCTCCCACTTTCCCTCAGGTTGCACCCACGAGCCCGTCCATGCGTACACGCCCATTCCCGTCATTCGCCCTCGCCACCGCCCTGTTGCTTGCAGGTTGCGGCAAGGCCCCGCCCGCCCCCCCGCAACCGCCGGCACCACCGGCACCGCCCGCACCGGTGGCCGCCAGCACGCCGGCCCCGGCCACCCCGCCACAAACCTTCGGCGTGGCCAATTTCGCCGGCGTGTTCAGCGGCACCCTGCCGTGCGCGGACTGCCCCGGCATCGACACCACCCTGACCCTGAAAACCGACGGCGGTTACCTGCTGCATTCGGTGTACCGCGAACGCAATGCGTCCTTCGACGAGCAGGGCAGTTGGATGGTGGAGCAGTCCGACCACACCGTCCGTCTGCAGCCCGAAGGCGATGGCGCGAGGGAAACGCGCTACCAGATCGTGGCCAAGGATGAAATCCGCATGACGGACACGCAAGGCAAGCCGATCGCCAGCACGCTGGATTACAGCCTGCGCCGTCAGTAAGTACGGGCACGCGGCACGATGGCCCACTCCGCCCACCCGATGGCGGCCCGCCGGCAGTCGCTGCGCGACATCGCCCTGTACCCGTTGCGGGGCGATGCGTTGCTGGCACTGTGCGTGTTCACCCTGGTGGGCATGCTGGCATGGTTGCCAGGTGCCGGCTGGGTGTTCGCGTTCATCACTTATTTCGCCGCGTACAAATACGCATTCGAGCTGTTGCTGGCCACCGGCAACGGACATGATGCCCCGCCCATCCTGGTGGTGGACGCCCCCACTGGCGCGGTCTGGCGGCTGCTGGCCGTCCTTCTGGTACTGCTGGCCGTCGGGCTGTATTGCCGCCATGCCGGCATGCCCGGCACGGCATTGTTGTTGCTGGCGGCATTCGCGTGGTTGCAGCCGGCCCTGCTGCTGACCCTGGCCACCGGGGATGGCCTGTGGCGGGCGCTGAACCCGGCCACCGCCTGGCAGATGGCCAACCGCATCGGAGCCCCGTATTTCGCGGTGATGACGGGCTTGTTCCTGTTCCAGGCGCTGCCTTTGGTGGCCGGCAAGGTACTGGTGCCATACCTGCCCGGCTTCGCGGCAGCACTGCTGGTGGATGCAGCGTTTTATTGGGGATTATTCGCCAGCTTCCATCTGCTGGGCTGCGTGCTGTATCGCTACCACGAAGCACTGGGCCATGTGCCGGCGCGTCATCAAGAGGCGCTGTCCACACCCAAGGCACGAGATCAGGCACTGCTGGAACACGCCGCACGCATCGCCACGCAAGGCGATCCGCAAGCGGCGCTGGCGCTCCTGCGCGAAACCATGCGGGAACGTGCCGTCGGGCTGGACGTGCACGCGCGTTACCGGCAACTGCTGCTGGAAACCGGCGATGCCACGACTGCAGAGACGCACGCGGGCCACTTCCTCACCGTCTTGCTGCTGGAAAAACACGAGCGACGCGCCTTGGGCTTGCTGCACGAAATCATGGCCATCAACCCGGGCTTCACCCTGCCAGACCCAGGGCAGGGCCACATGCTGGCAGTCCGGGCCCGCGATGCCGGCCAATTCCGGCTGGCGGTATCGATCTGGCAGGCCTTGCTGCGTGCCGACCCGCGCCATCCCCAGGCCCCGCAATGGGCACTGCACGCCGCGCAACTGCTGCAGCACCAGCTGGGTGCCCCTGCCGATGCAGCCACGGTGCTGCGCAGCGCATGCGAATCCTGCCGCGAGGATGCCCAGCGCGCGAAGCTGGAAGCCGCGCTGGCCTTGCTGCCCACGGAAGATGCCCCATGAGCCGCTGGCGTCCGCCCGCCGAAAAAAGCACCGCCCTGATCACCCGCGCCGGACATTCGCGGCTGAAGGCCGAGCTGGATGAGCTGTGGCGGGTACGTCGCCCGGAGGTGGTGAAGGCGCTGGCCGCCGCTGCCGCCGAGGGCGACCGTTCGGAGAATGCCGAATACACCTACCGCAAGAAGCAGTTGGGCGAGATCGACCGCCGCGTGCGCTACCTCAGCAAGCGGCTGGAAGTGTTGAAGGTGGTGGAGGATGCACCGGCCGACCGCGATGCGGTGTACTTCGGCGCGCAGGTGGAGCTGGAGAACATCGACAACGGCGAGATCGCCCGTTATCGCATCGTCGGGCCCGACGAAACCGACGCCAAGCTGGGCTGGATCAGCATCGATGCACCACTGGCGCGGGTGCTGCTGAAGAAGCGCGTGGACGACGAATTCGACGTGCAATTGCCGGCCGGCAAGGTGCAGTTCGCGATCATCGCCGTCCGCTATCCCGGCGACTGAAACGCTCAGGCGCGCAGCGCGTCGAACTCCGGGTGCCGGCGCATCCACACGTCGGCATACGAGCATTGCGGCTCCACTTGCAAGCCGTGGTCACGCGCATGTTCCAATGCGGCGCGCACCAGTGCCGCAGCGATCCCGCGCCCGCCAATGGCCTCCGGCACGATGGTGTGGGTGATGACGATGCGCCCCGCACCCGTTTCGTAATCGACGTGGGCCAGATGGCCATCGACTTCGGTGCTGAATTGATGCGCGGCGGCGTCGTGAAGGATCGTGCCCATGAAGGAACTCCGGAAAATCAGCCCAACAGGCTGCGGGTGAAGTGGCCCAGGATCGCCGGCTGCAACAGCACCGTGAACAACACGCCGTAGGCGGCACCCCACAGGTGCGCGCTGTGGTTCACATTGCCTTGCCCGCGCCGGTCCATCCACACGCTGTAACCCACGTACAAAATGGCGAACAAGAACGCCGGGATGGGCAGCGGGATGGGGAAGATGATGAGCTTGGTCCACGGGTCGAACAGGATCGCCGCGAACAACACCGCCGACACCCCGCCGGATGCACCCAGGCTGCGATAGTTGGCATCGCGCTGGTGCTTGATGAAGGTGGGCAGGATCGAGACGACGATGGCCGACAGGTAGAACAGCACGAACCCCAGCGGCGTGATCCATGCAGAAAACACCCGCTCCACCGCACTGCCGAACGACCAGAACGTGATCATGTTGAACAGCAGGTGCATCCAGTCGGCATGCACGAAACCGTAGGTCAGCAGGCGGTCGTACTGGCGGTTGCGCTGCACGGCGGGCGGCCACAGCAGCAGCCGGCCCAGCAGGCGTTGGTCATTGAAGCCGCGCCAGCTCACCAGCACGGTGATGGCGACGATCACGAGGGTGAGCGACATTCCTCAGACCTCTTGCCGGTGCGTCTGCGTCATGCCCATTCGCTCAGGCCCTCGCGTTCGTACAAGGTCTTGAACGTGGGCCGCGCCTTCATCCGCTGCGCCAAGGCCAGCAATTCCGGCTGGTCGGTGGCCGGCACCGGCGAATTACGCGACCAGCGCATCAACATCACCAGATAGAAATCCGCCACGCAGGGCGCATCGCCCAGCAGGTACGGGCCGTGGGCGGCCAGGTGCGCGCCGATGCGCTGCCAATGCGCCGCCAGCCGCTGGGCAACGCGTGCATGCACGGCGTCGCTATTGGCCTCGCCGGCCACTTCAGCCGGGTACCACCACTGCCGCAGCAAAGGCTGCACTTCGTTGGCCAGATCGAACATCCATTGCAGGAAATCCAGCCGGCGCGGATCGGCCACGGGCGGCGCGAACCCCGCCTGCGGATGTGCCTCCGCCAACCACAGCGCCAGCGCGGCGGCCTCGTGCTGCGGTTTTCCATCCACCACCAGCGTCGGTACCACGCCATTGGGGTTCAGCGCCAGATAGTCCGGCGATTTTTGCGCACGGCTGGAAAAATCCACCAACCGCAGTTCGTACGGCAGGTCCAGTTCGATCAACAGCCAATGCACCAGGAAGCTGGCGGAACCGGGGGCGAAGTAGAGCTGCATCGTCATGGCGGCACCTGCTGCGGGAAAGCCGGCATTTTCCCATACATCCCCGTCAACACGGCGTGACTTTGGGCAGGCCGGCGCGGCGCGGTCGTTGGGCTACCATCCATGGATCGAACGGAGATCCCCATGCGCCCCACCTTGTTTGCGCTTGCCCTGCTGGCCACCACGCCGCTGCTGGCCAGCGCCGCCAAACCCGAGCTGTCCACCCTGGCCGAACGCACGGGCTACCAGCAAACCGGCCGCTATGACGAAGTGATCGCGCTGTGCGAGGCCTACCAGCAAGCCTTCCCGAAGGCGGTGCGCTGCTTCGACTTCGGCATCAGCCCGCAGGGCCGGCCGATGAAGGCGCTGGCGGTGTCCACCAGTGGCGCATTGACCGCCGAAGACGCCAAGGCCCGGAACATCCCGGTGGTGCTGGCACAGGGCGGCATCCACGCCGGCGAGATCGACGGCAAGGACGCCGGCTTCGGGCTGCTGCGCGATTTGCTGCAAGGCAAAGTGGGCAAGGGGCTGCTGGACAAGCAGGTGTTCTTGTTCGTGCCGGTGTTCAACGTGGATGGCCACGAAAACTTCAAGGCCTGGAACCGCCCCAACCAGCGCGGCCCGGCGGAAATGGGTTTTCGCGTCACCGCCCAGCGTTACAACCTCAACCGCGATTACGTGAAGGCCGATGCGCCGGAAATGCGCGCAATGCTGGCCTTGGTCAATGCATGGGATCCGCTGGCCACGCTGGACCTGCACGTCACCGACGGCGCCAAATTCCGCCACGACATTTCCGTCACCGGCGACCCGGTGAACGTGGGTGATGCCGAACTGCGCAGCGCCGGCAAGGCACTGCGCGACGGCATCATCGCGCGGCTGCAACAGCAGGGTTCGCAGCCGGTGGATTTCTACCCCAGCTTCGCCGGCTATGACGACCCGGCCAGCGGCTTCATCGAAACCGCCTACACCCCGCGGTTTTCCAGCGGCTATTTCCCGCTGCGCAACCGGCTGGTGATGTTGATCGAAACCCATTCCTGGAAAACCTACCCGGTGCGCGTGCGCAGCACTTACAACGCGTTGCTGGACACGCTGGAGCTGGTGGCCCGGCACGGCAGCCAGTGGCGGCAAGCCGAGCTGGATGCCGATACCCGCGCCGCACAGCTGGCCGGCCAGCCCGTCGCGCTGGACTACAAGACCACCGACGCCAAACGCATCATCAATTTCCTGGGCTATGCCTACAAACGCGTGCCGTCGGAGATTTCCGGCAGCGACATGGTGGTGTACGACGAGCGCACGCCGCAGCTGTGGATGCTGCCACTGCGCGACACCATCGTGCCCGGCCTCAGCGTGAACGCACCCAAGGGCGGCTATCTGGTGCCGGCGGAACATGCCGCGCAAGTGGGCGAAGCGTTGCGCCTGCACGGCATCGACTTCCGCACACTGGAAACCCCGCTGGCCAATGCCGCCGTGCAAGCCTTCGATGCCGACAGCGTGAAATTTTCCGCAGCCCCCGTCGAAGGCCACCAGCGCACCACCCTGAGCGGCCAATGGACTTCCACCACCGCCAATCTGGTGGCCGGTGCCCTGTTCGTGCCCATCGCGCAGCCCAAGGCGCGCCTGTTGATGGCCATGCTGGAACCGCAAGCACCGGATTCCATCGCCGCGTGGGGTGGCTTCAACAACAGCTTCGAACGCAAGGAATACATGGAAGCCTACGTGGCCGAGGAACAGGCGCGGTTGATGCTGGCCAAGGATCCGGCGCTGAAAGCCGAGTTCGATGCCAAACTGAAGGCGGATCCGGCCTTTGCCAAGGACCCGATGGCGCGGCTGGATTTCTTCGCCCGCCGCCATCCGGCCTGGGACAAGGGTTACAACCGCTATCCGGTGCTGCGCAGCGACGTGGCCCCGTAAAGGAAGACCCGCATGCAACGACCGGCCAGCCTGACCTTGATCGCAGCGGGCCTCGCCCTGCTGGCGGGCCTGTACCTGTGGCCGGCATCACCGCCAATCGATCCCGGCCAGCGCAAGGCCCCCGACATCGCGCGGGACACCGGCACCGGCCTGCCCACCTTCCTGCCCTCCGAAGCCCACGCCACCATCTCCCTGATCCGGCGTGGCGGACCGTTTCCGCACCGGCAGGACGGCCAGGTGTTCGGCAATCGCGAAGGCCACCTGCCACGGCAGCCGCGTGGCTGGTACCGCGAGTACACTGTGGACACTCCCGGCGCACGCGACCGCGGTGCCCGGCGCATCGTCACCGGGGGGCAGCCGCCGCGCGCGTGGTATTACAGCGATGACCACTATGCGCACTTCCGCCGCTTCGAGGTGCCGGGAAACCCGCCATGATCGATGACGAAAGCACCACCCTGGACCTCGACGACCCCCGTCTGGCCGGGGTGTTCTTCGTCACCGAGGACGATCTTCCCACCCTGGAATCCGCCGCACTGGATGCCGAACTGCTGGTACGCCGCATCGACCTGCAAGGTTGCGAGGACAAAACCACCCTGCTCTCGCGGCTTGCCGATGCCCTGGCCACGCCATCGACGCAAGGGCGCAACTGGGATGCCTTGAGTGACCAGCTGCGCGATTTGTCGTGGTTGCCGGCCCCCGGCTACACCTTGCTGTTCTCCAATACCCATGCCCTGCGCGACGCCGACGAAACCGCATTCGACACCCTGCTGGACATCCTCGATGCCACCACCGTGGACTGGCAGGAACGCAATATCGCGTTCTGGGCCTTCCTTGCCCTGCCCGACACCGATTTCCCGCCGCTGGACTGAATGCGCGCGCCGCTGCCGCGTTAGCATGGCGGCATGAACCCGTTCCTGCACTTCCGTGCCGCCACCGCCGCCGACACCACCGCCATCGTGCAACTGGTGGAATCGGCCTATCGCGGCGATGCCAGCCGCGCCGGCTGGACCACCGAAGCCGATTTCCTGGACGGCCGCCGCACCGGCACGGATGACGTGGCCGCCTGCCTGGCCCGCCCGCGCAGCCGCATCCTGCTGGCCGAGCGCGACGGCGCGCTGCTGGCCTGCGCGCACGTGGCCGAAGAAGACGGCTGCGGTTATTTCGGCATGTTCGCGGTGCAACCCGGCCTGCAAGGCACCGGCATCGGCAAGCTGGTGCTGGCCGAATGCGAGCGCATCGCCCGCGACGACTGGCAACTGCCGGCGATGCGGATGACCGTGATCGACATCCGCGATGAGCTCATCGCGTTTTACCAGCGCCGTGGCTACCACCGCACCGGCGTGTTCAAACCATTCCCGTACGGCGATGCGCGTTTCGGCCTGCCCCTGCGCGATGACCTGCGTTTCGAAATCCTGGAAAAACCCCTGCCCGAGGACATCCCCGCATGAGCGCGGCCTGGACCTATGTCTGCACCACAGCCGAGCTGCTGCCCGGCGAGATGAAAGTCGCTTTCGACGATGCCACCGGCACGCCGATCGCCGTGTTCAACCTGGACGGCATGTTCTATGCATTGGAAGACCAGTGCACGCACGAGGATTTCGAGCTCTCCGCCGGCCATTTCGATGCCGCCTCCGGACAGGTGGAGTGCGTGCTGCACGGGGCGAAGTTCGATGTCCGTGAAGGCACCGCATTGTGCGCACCCGCCTACGAACCGGTGGCCAAGTTCCCGGTGAAGGTGGAAGACGGCAAGGTCTACGTGCGCGATGACCGCCACTGACCACGCCCGCGGGGGTGCGCGATGATCGCATGGTGGGAAATGGGCCTGCGCCTGCTGCTGGCCGCGCTGCTGGGGGCGGTCATCGGCATCAACCGCGAGCACCACGAATGGGCCGCCGGCCTGCGCACCCACATGCTGGTCTGCGTGGGCGCAGCGCTGACCGTGCTGGTCTCGGCGTTCGGCTTCACCGACCTTGCCGGCCAGGCCGGCATGGTGCTCGACCCCTCGCGCATCGCCGCGCAGGTGGTCAGCGGCATCGGCTTCCTGTGCGCCGGCACCATCCTGTTCCTGCAGCGCGAACAGGTCATCCGCGGCCTGACCACGGCGGCCGGCCTGTGGGCCGTGGCCTCCATCGGACTGGCGGTGGGTGCCGGCCTGTACGCTGCCGCCGGCATGACCACCCTGCTGCTGTGGGGCATCCTGGCGCTGCTCAAGCCCATCGAGCAGCGCTACCTGCACCGGCGTCCGGCCCGCAGCCAGTTGCGCCTGCATGTGCTCGAAGCCAGCCCGCTGGCCCCCATCGAGGCGGCGCTGGCCGATGCCGGGCTGGCGGTTTCCAGCCTCACCCTGCGCCGCAATGGCGAGGGGGCCGGCGTGGTCGACATCGAATGCGTGCCGCCGCTGCCGCACCCGCAACTGCTGGCACAGATGGAGCGTTTGAGCCGCTTGCCCGGGGTGACCGCGGTGGAGCTGCACGGCAACGGCAACGGCAAGTGAGCAGGGCCCGGCACGGCTTGCGGGACGGGACATGGTGGCACCGCATCAATTGCCATTGCGAATCATTATCATTATCATGCGCGAGTCGCAGCACTGCTGCCTTTCCTGCCCATGAGCCCTCGCATGTCATTCCTGCCCACCTGGCCGTCCCCTTGTCGCGCCCCCCTCGCCTTCGCCATCGGTCTTGCCCTGTGCACCCCGGCCTTTGCTGCCGACCCGCCTGACGACAGCAAGCGCGACCCGGCCAAGGATGTGGATGCGGTGATCGTGGTCGGCCAGCGCTACCTGCCGGACTACAACGTGCGCAGCACCCGGGGGGCCACCAAGACCGACACCCCCCTGCTGAACGTGCCGCAGGCGATGACCGTGATCACCGACAAGCTGGTGGCCGATCAGGGCTTGAGCACCTTGTCGGAAACCTTCCGCTACATGCCCGGCGTGGGCACCTCGCAGGGCGAGGGCAACCGCGACCAGCCGGTGATGCGCGGCATCAGTTCCACCGGCGATTTCTACGTGGACGGCATCCGCGACGACGTGCCCTACTTCCGCGACCTCTACAACCTCGACCGCGCGGAAGCGTTGAAAGGCGCGAACGCCATGATCTTCGGCCGCGGCGGCAGCGGCGGGGTGATCAACCGCATCACCAAGCTGGCCGACGGCATGAACCATCGCAGCGGCAGCCTGCAGGCCGGCTCCGGCCTGCGCCGTCGCGGCACCCTGGACTACGGCATCGGCATCGGCGATGCCGATGGCTTCCGCGTGACCTCGGTGTACGAGAATTCCGACAGCTTCCGCGACGGCTTCCATCTCAAGCGCTACGGCGTGAACCCCAGCTTCAACCACCTGTTCGGCACGCGGACGCAACTGGTGCTGTCCTACGAGCACTTCCACGATGCGCGCACCGCCGACCGTGGCGTGCCCTCGTTCAACGGTCGCCCGCTGGACACCGACCCCTCCACGTTTTTCGGCAACTCCAAGGTCAGCACGACCGAAGCCGACGTCGATGCCTTCGACGCCATCCTCGACCACGCATTCAGCGACAGCGTGAGCGTGCGCAACCACCTGCGCTGGGCCGACTACGACAAGTACTACCAGAACGTGTTCCCGGGTGCGGTCGATGCCACCGGCACCCTGGTCACGCTGTCGGGTTACCGCAACGATACCCGGCGGCGCAACCTGTTCAACCAGACCGACCTGGTGTGGAAGACGGCGGGCAACGGCGTGCGCCACACGCTGCTGGCCGGCATGGAACTTGGCCGGCAGGTGACCGACAACTTCCGCCGCACGGCGTATTTCGCGCCCGGCAGCAACGTGGTGCCGGTGGCCAGCCCCGATGTCGATATCCCGGTGAACTTCCTCCAGAGCGCTACCGACGCCGACAACCACGGTGTCGCCAGGACCGCCGCGCTGTACCTGCAGGACCAGATCGAGTTCTCCACCCGCTGGCAGGCCATCGTCGGCCTGCGCCATGACAGGTTCCGCGTGGATCTCCGCAACAATCGCACTGCGCAGGTGTTCAGCAGCAGCGACGGCATGCTTTCGCCGCGCGCCGGGCTGATCTACAAGCCGCTGCAATCCGTGTCGGTCTATGCGACCTACAGCCGGGCCTTCCAGCCGCGCGCCGGGGACCAACTGGCATCGCTCAGTGCCAGCAATGCGACGCTGAAGCCGGAAAGCTTCGTCAACCGCGAATTCGGCGCGAAATGGGACATCCGCAGCGACCTGCAAGCCAGCCTTGCGGTCTACCGCCTCGATCGCGGCAACGTGGCGGTGACCGACCCGGCCGACGCAACCCGGCTCATCCTCGTCGATGGCCAGTACACCAAGGGCGTGGAGCTGGGGCTGGCTGGCCGCGTGAGCGAGCACTGGCAGGTGATGGGCGGCTACGCATGGCAGACCGGCGAGATCACCAACACCCAATCGGCCACCGCGCTGAAGGGCAACCGGCTGGCGCAGTTGCCGCGCAACTCGGCGTCGCTGTGGAACCGCTACGACTTCAACGACCGCTTCGGCGCCGGCCTGGGCCTGGTGTATCGCAGCGCCATCCATGCCAGCGTGGACAACCTGGTCACGCTGCCCGCCTTCACCCGCGTGGATGCCGCGGTGTTCTGGACCCTCAGCCCCGGCCTGCAACTCCAGCTCAACGTGGAGAACCTCGGCAACATCCGCTACTTCGCCAGCGCCAACAGCAACAACAACATCAGCCCCGGCGCACCACGCAGCGCGTGGGTGAGCGTGAATTTCCGCTACTGAGCCCGCGCCGATGACCGCCAACCCAAGCACACGCAGGCGCGGCAACGTCGCCTACCGCTGGATGCGCCAACTGCACCTGTGGATCGGTGCCTGGGGCGCGCTGGCCGCGCTCCTCTACGGATTCACCGGGCTGGTGCTGAACCACCGCATCGGCGACAACGCCTGGCCACAGGGCGACAGCCGTGAAACCGCACGCACCACCCTGGCCATCCCGATGGAGGCACGCGGCACGCCGGAGCAACTGTCGCTTTGGCTGCAACGCACCCGGCACCTCGATGCCCAGCTCATCCGCAAGGGTGGGCCGGGAGGCGGCGGGGAAGGCAAACCGGCGATGAAATGGTCCCTCAGCGGTGGCACGGCGGGGAACTCGTGGTCGCTGGAATACCAGCCGGGGAGTGACGCGGCCACCCTCAAGCGCAGCCATCATTCACCACTGGCCGCCTTCAACCGGCTGCACAAAGCCGTCGCCGGCAGCGTGGCCTGGACCCTGCTGGCCGACAGCTTCGCCGTTGGCATGTTGTTGCTGGGCCTGTCCGGCATCTGGATGTGGGCGCGTGGCCGCAGCATGCGCGACATGGTGTTCAGCGTGATGGGGCTGTCCACCCTGGTGTTTGCCGCCATCACGGGCCTGGCGGTGCTCTGAGTGGCCTGCGCACCTTCCTGCACGGATGCAGGAAGGCGCGCGCACAAGCGGGGGACGTTCAGCCAGCCAATGCGTCCGCCGCCGCCACGATATCCTCGTCCTTGGGAATGACCAGGAACGCCGCGCCCGCCAGCGGGGTGTAGGTATCGGCTCCCACCACGCGCTTGAGCGGTTTGCCGCCGAAACCGGCTTCGGTGATCGCGGTGATCACGCCTTCGCCGATACCGGCACTGTGGCGACCCTCGTCCACCACCAGGATGCGCGCGCACTCGCCGGCATGCCGGGCAATCGCCGCATGGTTCAGCGGCACCAGCCAGCGCAAGTCCACGACCCGCACCTTCCAGCCGTACCGGGCTTCGATCTGGCGCGCGGCGCGCAGGCTCATCGGCATGCCGTTGCCGAAGCTGAAGATCACGCAGTCGGTGGCGTCCGCGTTGTAGACGCGCTCCTCGCCCAGCACCAATGCCTGATCCGGCGCCGGATACTCGGTCAACCACTGGCCGTCGCCGGCCTCGAACAAATCCTTCGTCATGTACAGCGCGATCGGCTCGAGGAAGGCGCAGACGCGGCCATCCACCTTCGCCAGCGCCGCCAGCGTGCGCAGCATCATCGCCGCGTCATCGCCGCGCGACGGGCAGCCCACCACCAGCCCGGGGATGTCGCGCAGCGCGGTGATGGAGTTGTCGTTGTGGAAGTGCCCGCCGAAGCCGCGCTGATAACCCAGGCCGGCGATGCGCACCAGCATCGGGTTGCGGAACTGGTCGTTGCTGAAGAACTGCAACGAGCAGGCTTCGCCGCGCAACTGGTCGATGGCGTTGTGCAGGTAGGCCAGGTACTGGATTTCCGGCACCGGCAGCAACCCGACATTGGCAAACCCCTGCGCCATGCCGAGGATGGTGGTTTCATCCAGCAGCGAGTTGAACACCCGGCGCGGGCCGAACGCCTTGTACAGGCCCTTGGTGACGGTGTAGACGCCCCCCTTCTGGGCCACGTCCTCGCCGAACAACAGGGTTTCCGGATACTTGGCGAACAGGTCGTGCAGGGCCTGGTTGATCTGGATGGCCAAGTGCCTGGGCGCTTGCCTTTCCGGCAACTTCTCCTCGCTGCCGAACGCCTTCACCCGCGCTTCCGGCGCCGGCACGCGGGTGGCCTCGGCCATGACCTTGTCCGGGGTGTACGGCGCCAACGGGCGCATCACGTGTTCCAGGGTTTCGATGCGCGGGCGCTGGTCGGCGTCTTCCGCGGCGGCGAAACACTTCTTGCGGGTGTCCTCGTACAGCGCGAGGATCTCGTCCTTCGACATCAACCCCGACTCCAGCGCAATGGCCGCGGAGCGCAGCAGCGGATCACCCGCCTCCACCGCGCACAGCTCCTCGAAGCTGCGCCACTCGATCTCGAAGTCGGTACCGGCGTGGCCCATGATGCGCTGGGTGCGCAGGTGCAGGAAGGTCGGCCGGCGGGTCTTGCGGCAATGCTCCACCGCGCGCAGCACGTCGCCGTAACCACTGGCCAGATCGAGGCCATCGGCGAAGAAATAATCGAGGTCGGGACGATTGCGGAAGGATGCGGAAATCCAGTCCTTCGGCGTCTTCACCGAGATGCCGATGCCATTGTCCTCGCACACGTACAACACCGGTGCCGGCAGCTTCTGGTATGCCATCCAACTGGTGGCATTGAAGGCGGTCTGCGCGCTGGCGTGGTTGGCACTGGCATCGCCGAACGAGCAGATGGCGATGCTGTCATCGGGAACGGGAAGCGGATGGCCGATGCGCTTTGCGGTTTCGATGGCCACCGCGGTGCCCAGCGCCTTCGGCAGATGCGAGGCGATGGTCGAGGTCTGCGGCAGCACCCACAACGGCTTGCTGCCCCAGACCTTGTGGCGGCCACCGCTGGCCGGGTCTTCCGCGCTGGCGGCGAAGGACAGTGCCGAATCCATGATCGGGTCCATGCCCGGCAACTTGCGGAAGCGTTCGGCCATGAAGCCGCCGCTGCGGTAGTGCAGGAACGCCGGATCGGTATGGCGCGTGGCGCGCGCGACCATCGCATTGCCTTCGTGGCCGCTGCTGCCGATGGTGTAGAAGACCTTGTTCTGCACCCGCAGCACGCGCGCCATCAAGTCGAGATGGCGCGAAATCAACTGCGACTGGAACAGCTCGCGGAAGCCCTGCGCGGTGAGTGCACTGCCGTCGAGGATGGCTTCATCGGCTGCCGGGCGCGGCTGCACCGCCCCATTCCAGTGCTTCACGAACTCGGTGAAATTGACGTCGCAGATTTCCGCGCGATTGAGGCCCTTCATGCGGGCCGGAATGGGATTGGGGACGGTGTTGAACATGGCCTGCCCGATCAGAACGCGTTGATGCCGGTCAGCTCGCGGCCGATCACCAGCTGGTGCACGGTTTCGGTGCCTTCGTAGGTGATGACGGATTCGAGGTTGAGCGCGTGGCGGATCGCCGCGTGCTCGGTGGTGATGCCCGCGCCGCCCAGTAAATCACGGCATTCGCGGGCGATGTCGATCGCCATCCGGCAGTTGTTCCACTTCGCCAGGCTCACCTGCTGCGGGGCCATGGTGCCGGCATCTTTCAAGCGGCCCAGTTGCAGCACCAGCAATTGCGCCAAAGTGATACGGCGGGCCATCTCAGCCATCTTGATTTGCGCGCTCTGGGTGGCGGCCACCGGGCGGTCGAACAGGATGCGTTCCTTGGTGTAGCCCAGCACTTCGTCGAGGCACGCAATGGCCGCGCCGATCGGGCCCCAGGTGATGCCGTAGCGGGCTTGGGTCAGGCAGCCCAGCGGGCCCTTCAACCCCTTCACATTGGGAAGGCGACTGGAATCCGGCACCCGCACGTTGTCGAAGAACAGCGCGCTGGTGACCGAGGCGCGCAGGCTCATTTTGTGCTTGATTTCCTGCGCAGTGAAACCGGGCATGCCCTTTTCCAGCAGGAAGCCCTGGATGCCGTCGTCGGTCTGCGCCCAGACGATGGCGATGTCGGCCAGATTGCCGTTGGTGATCCACATCTTGCTGCCATTGATCAGCCAGTCATCGCCGTCGCGCTTGGCATGGGTCTTCATGTTGGCCGGGTCGGAGCCGCCGTGCGGTTCGGTCAGGCCAAAGCAGCCAATCACCTTGCCCGCCGCCATGTCCGGCAGCCAGCGCATGCGCTGCTCTTCGCTGCCGTAGGCATAGATGGGATACATGCACAGCGAGCTCTGCACGCTGACGAAGCTGCGGATGCCGGAATCGCCGCGTTCCAGCTCCTGGCAGATCAGGCCGTAGCTGACGCCGTTGAGGCCGGCGCAGCCGTACTTCTCCGGCAGCGACGAACCCAGCAGGCCCAGTTCGGCAATCTCCGGCACCAGTTCCTTCGGGAAACGGCCTTGATCGAACGCCTCGCCGATGATCGGGATCACGCGCTCATTGGTGAAGCGTGCCACGGTGTCCTGCACCGCGCGTTCTTCTTCGCTCAACAGGGAACGGACATCAAAGAGATCGTACGGATTCAGGGCCATGGCGCGCGCTCGATGGTTGTCAAACCGCCATTGTAAGCGGGCATGACGCACAGGCGGAACATTCGTTTTGCCCACAAAACCTGCGCAAAACGACCATCTCGCCCGCCGACTCGTGCGTTTTGCCATCCAATCCGCGAAAGCCCGCAACGCAACGGGGCCGGATCGCTCCGGCCCCGCAGAATGACGATGCCCACCTTTGCGAACGGATCAGCGCATCGCGCCACCGTCCACCGACGCCGTCTGCGTCACCACCTGGCCATCGAGCACCGGCAATTGGGTGCCCGGCATCTGCGCCATGCGCACGGTGCGCTGCTGGCCGTTGTAGCGGTAGGTCACGTCGTAGCCCGTGGTCCGGTCGGCATTGCCCAGCGCGATCCGGCTGCCCGGCTTGTTGTCGGTGCGCATGCTGCCGGTGCTGCCATCCGGGTTGCGGTAGGTAACATTCCACCCCACCGTGCGCTCGCTGGTGCTGGCATTGTTGACGGTACGGCACTGGCGCTCGGTGCGGTCGACCACGCGGCCGCCCTGGTGGCGCTTGTCGATTTCATGGCCCACGTAGCCGCCACCCACGGCGCCCGCCACGGTCGCCAGTTTGCGGCCATCGCCCTTGCCGACCTGGTTGCCCACCAACCCGCCGATCAACGCGCCGGCCACGGTTCCGCCCACGTTGCCGTCACGTTCGGGCAGGCGCTCCTGCACCACCACGTCCCGGCAGACTTGCTGCGGCGTGTTGGACGTGCTGGTTTCGCGGATCGGCTCACTGCCGATCACGGTGGCGTACAGCGGCTCGCTGGAGGACACCGGCTTGACGTCGATCACGTCGGCGTATTCCAGCCGGCCGGGGGCAGGAATGGCATTGCCGGCCGGGCCGGGCTCCTGGCTTTGCGGCAGCGCCGGTGCAACGGCAGTGGCTGGCACGGGGGCCACCGGCTTGCTGGCGCGACTGTTCATGTAACCGGCGGTGGCCACGCCCCCCACCAGCAAGGCGGCGATGGCAATGGCGATGGTGTTGTTGTTCGGCATGGATTTGCTCCCGCGGAGTTAGGTGTGTTTGGACGCCCCTGTCCCGATTTCGATTGCAGCACGGTGAAACTGAACGCGCGCGCAGCAACGGCAGCCTTCCCGTGCCGCCGTTCAGCTTGCGCTTCGCGACCGGCACCTGTGCTAGCGTCCCGGGATGCGCAAATTCCTGCTCGCCCCCTTGCTGCGCTGGCTGGCCGGCCTCAGTCACCCACGGTTGTTCCTGGTGGTGGCCGCTTTGTTCTGCGTGGACGTGCTGATCCCCAACCTGATTCCCTGGGATGACCTGCTGCTGGGCCTGGGCACGCTGCTGTTGTCCCGTTGGAAGAAGAAGCCCGCCGCCGGCATGCCCCCCATCGAAGGCAATGTCCGGCACTGACATGCGGCTGGTCGACAGCCACAGCCATTTCGATGCCGCAGAGTTCGATGCCGACCGCGCCGCCGCGCATGCGCGCGCGCTGGCCGCCGGTGTGGATGTCCAGATCGTGCCGGCCGTGGGTGCCGCCGGCTGGCCGAAACTGAAAGCCGTCTGCACGCTGTTTCCCGGCCTGCATCCCGCCTACGGGTTGCACCCGATGTACCTGGCCGACCACCGCCCGGAACACCTGCGCCAGCTGCGCGACTGGATCGAACGCGAGCGCCCGCTGGCGGTGGGCGAATGCGGGCTGGACTTCTTCGTCGCGGGGCTCGACGCCGACGCGCAGCACGCCTGCTTCGATGGACAGCTGCGTCTGGCACGGGAGTTCGGCCTGCCGGTGATCGTGCACGCGCGCCGCGCAGTGGATGCGGTGCTTGCCGCGATCCGCCGCTACCCCGGCCTGCGCGGCGTGGTGCACAGCTTTTCCGGCAGCGCCGAACAGGCCGCGCAACTGCACAAACTCGGTTTCCTGCTCGGCATCGGCGGCCCGGTCACGTTCACGCGCGCCAACCGCCTGCGCGGCATCGTCGCCAGCATGCCGCTGGAACAGTTGCTGCTGGAAACCGACAGCCCCGATCAGCCCGGTGCCGCGCAGCGCGGCCAACGCAACGAGCCGGCGCACTTGCTGGAAGTGCTGGACGTGATCGCCACGCTGCGCAATGTGCCGCGGGAAGAAATCGCCAGCGCCACGAGCGCCAACGCGCGACGGCTGTTTGCCCTGTAAGACGCGATTGACTGCAGGCCTTGCCGGGCCTGGCGCTCGCAACCAAGCGAGTATCGGGGCACGACTTGCAAGCGTCAGGTCCGGCAAGTCTCCATCCGCTGATCGCTCAACCCTGCTTCGCCGGCTTGAGTAGCATCTCCATCGCCTTGCCCACTGCCGCGAACGCGAACGCGCCGGTCACGTGGGTGGCCGCACCCAGCCCCGCGCCGCAGTCGAGCTTCAGCGCCTCGTCCTTGCCCAGCGACGGACGCACGCCGCAGACGCTGCCATCGGCCTGCGGATAGCGCACGTTCTCCAGCGAATACACCGCCGGCACGCCGAAATAGCGGTCGTGGTTCTTGGGAAAATTGAACTCGCCGCGCAGCTTCTTGCGGATCAGCGACAGCATCGCGTCGTGCTCGGTGCGCGAAAGATCGCGCACCCGGATCTGGGTGACGTCGCTGCGTCCGCCGGCCGAACCCACCGCGATGATCGGCTGCTTGCGGCGGCGGCAGTACGCGATCATTTCCACCTTGCTGCGGAAGCTGTCGCAAGCATCCAGCACCAGGCCCACCGGCGCGCCCAGCAGGTCATCCAGGTTCGAGGGCGTGAGGAACTGCGGCTTCAGATCCAGCGCGATGCCGGGGTTGATCGCGCGGCAACGCTCGGCCATCGCTTCGATCTTGGCGCGGCCGTATTGCCCCTCCAGTGCCGGCAACTGGCGATTGGTATTGGACACGCACACATCATCGGCATCGATCAGGGTGAGCTTGCCCACGCCGCTGCGCGCCAACGCCTCCACCGCCCACGACCCCACGCCACCGATGCCCACCACGGTGACGTGGCACTGCGACAGGCGCGCCAGCGCGCCGCCACCGTACAGGCGGTCGATGCCGCCAAAACGCTGCTTGAGGTCGTTTCCCATGCGCATAGTCTAGTGGTCATCTTGCAAGCCGTGCTGCGCTGCGCCATGCTGCCGGCAGCGCCGCTTCGAGTCCTTGCTCAATGTCCGCGATTCGCGTCATCAAGAAGTATCCCAACCGCCGTCTCTACGACACCGAGATTTCCAGCTACATCACCATCGAGGACGTGCGCCAGCTGATCGTCGACGGCGAAGCCTTCGAGGTGCGCGACGCCAAGACCGGCGAGGACCTGACCCGGCAGGTGCTGTTGCAAATCATCACCGAGCACGAGCAAGACGGCCAACCGATGCTGTCCACCCAGATGCTCAGCCAGCTGATCCGCTTCTACGGCGATTCGTTGCAGGGCTTCATGGGCAATTACCTGGAGCGCTCGATGCAGCTGTTCCTCGACCAGCAGCAGCAATTCCGCTCGCAGATGGGCGGCATGCTGGGGCAAACGCCGTGGGCGATGCTGAACCAGCTCACCGAGCGCAACATGACGCTGTGGAAGGATTTCCAGCAGAACCTGAGTGGCGGCATGGGCACCGGCCCCAACAGCGTGCGCGACAAGGACACCCGCAAGCCGCGTTGAGCGGGCACGGCCTCAGAGCTGCCGCGCGACTCGGAACCCCACGCGGGCGTTGGTGATGTCCACCCCGCCGGAGGTTCGCCATGCCGAACGCACCTGCACCGGCGCACTCGACCACGCCCCGCCGCGATGCAAGCGGTTGCGGCACCCGGGGTTCACCCATGCCGCGCCATTGGAAGGTGCCCGGCGGTAGCCTTTGTGCCAGCAATCGGCCACCCACTCGCCGACATTGCCCACCATGTCGTGCACGCCAAACGCATTGGCAGTGAAGCTGCCCACGGGAGCCGGCCCCCACCAGCCGTCGCCGTACCCTGGGAACGCATTGCTCCAGTGCCGCCCCTGTGGCGACACATCCCTGCTGCCGGCCAGGTTGCCCACGCCGGGCGGCGGCGCGCCATCACCCCACGGGTAGCGACCGGAGCCGCCAGCGCGCAGGACGTATTCGAATTCGGCCTCGCTGGGCAACCGGTAATGCGCGCCGGTCTGCACGCTCAGCCAGGCGGCATACGCCTCGGCATCACGCGCGGTCACGTGCAACACCGGCATGTCACCGGCCGCCGGCCGGCCATCGTAGCCGGAACGCCAATCCACGCCGCTGGCACGCAGGAAGTTGCCGCTGCGCACGTCGTAGACCATCGAATGCCCGCGTTGGGTGGCCCGCGGCTGGTAACCGGTCGCGTCCACGAACCGACGGAATTCCGCCACCGTGACTTCAAAGCGCCCGATCGCGAAACCACGCTGGAATTGCACCCAGTGGCGCGGTTGCTCTTCCACCCGGGCGTCGGGGGCGTCGGTCGATGCGCCCATCTGGAAGCGGCCATGGGGCACCACCACCAGGGAGGGCCCGCGCCCCCCCGATTCCAGCGCATCGCTGAAGACCTGGCCCGGACGGAACAGGCCGTAGTGGCTGACCAGGTCGATCCGCTCGCGCAACGCCACGCTGACCTGGTCGCCGGGCCGGGCGATGCGCAGGATTTCGGCCAGCCGCTCGCGCGCATATTGCAGATCGGCATCGCCCAGCGCCATCAAGCCTTCGTCGCCCAATCGGCGAATGCGGTCGGCACGAATTCCCTCGATGCGCGTGCGCGCCGCCGGAATGGTGGCCGGGTCATGGCGCACGGCATCGGCTCGCGCCACTTGCCGGTAGGCGCCATCGAAATCCCCTTGCACGGCGCGCTGCAGAGCGCCATCCATCAATGCCTGTTCCACCGCGGCCAGGCCTGCCGGCGCGCACGCCGGGCCCGGCCACAACGCCTGCGCCCGCCGGAACGCCTCCAGGGCCCCGCCGGCCACGTCCAGCCGGCCCGCGCGCAACGCGACAGCGCCGGCAGAACACAGATCGAAGGCCTGCCCGACGCGATCCACGTCGGCCAGATACATCTGCACATCGGCCAGGTCCGGCCACAGCACGCGCAACACGCTGCCCATCCGCTGCGCATAGCGCAATGCCGCCGGATCCTCGCTGGCCGCCAGTGCCACCCGCGCCTGCGCCAGCAATGCCTGCCGCGCCTGTTCCAGCAATCGCGCATCCCGGGCATCCCCGGGCTGCAACTTGCGCAGCGCCAGCAACAGCGGGATCGCCGATTGCGGGGTTTCGAACAGATCGCCGCGCGCCAGCGCCCGCAGCGCCGCCGCGCGCGCGCGCCTGGGGCTGTCGATGCGGACATCCGGCAACGACCAACTCAAGTCGCCGGCCAACGCATCGTCGCCCTGGATGCGCACCCGCCCCTGCAACTCCGGCTTGTCCGCCTGCACCGGCAATGGCTGCTGGCGAGGCACCGGCTGCAAGGCCAATTCCGGCGATTCCGGCGCAGGCTTGCAACCGGCCAGGGCCAGCAGGGCCAACATCGCCACACGCGGTACGCCACCTGCCCGCAAGCCCGTCTCCGTGAATGCCGGCACCCCGCCGGAGCTTCGATCACGAACTTAGGGCATGGGAACCGCGCCGGCAACCGCATAATGTGCGGATGACACAATGGATCAACACCCCCGACGCGCTGCGTGCGCGCCTTGCCGCCCCACCCGCCACGGTCGGGCTGGATACCGAATTCATCCGCGAGCGCACCTACTGGCCGCAACTGGCGCTGGTGCAGATCGCCCTGGGCGACACCGACGGCGACATCCTGCTGGTCGACCCGCAAATCCCCGGCATGTGCGCGGCGCTGGTGCCATTGTTGGAAAACCCGGCCGTGCTGAAGATCATGCACAGCCCCAGCGAGGACCTGGTGGCCTTCCAGCACGCATGCGCGGCCCTGCCCTCCCCGCTGTTCGACACCCAGGCCGCCGCCGCCTTGTGCGGGCTTGGCGCCGGCCTGAGTTACCAGAAACTCGTGCAGGCGGTGACCGGCGTGGAACTGGCCAAGGGCGAAACCCGCTCCGACTGGCTGCGCCGCCCGCTGTCACCGGCACAGCTGGACTACGCTGCCGACGACGTGCGCCACCTGCATGCCATGCACCGCCACCTGCACGCCCGCCTGGACGCCAGCGGCCGCGCGCACTGGCTGGCCGAAGACAGCGCCCGCCAACTGGCGCATGCCGCCGATGGCGACGGCGAACGCTGGCCGCACCTGTCGATGCGCAGCGCGCAGTTCCTGGATGCCGATGGCCAGCGCCGCCTGCTGCGCCTGCTGCGCTGGCGCGATCGCCAGGCACGCAGCAGCGACCGGCCGCGCAGCTGGATCCTGGACAACGAGCTTGCCGCCACCCTGGCCCGCCAGAAACTCGATAGCCGGCTGCGTTTCGACGCACTGCTGGACGCCAATCCCAAAGCCCCGCGCAGCCTGCGCACGCCCTTGTGGGAAGCACTGAACACCGCGCTGCCCGACGAAGCCAAGGCCCCGCTGGTACGCGGCGACGATCGCGACAAGAAACAACTGCGCGCCCTGCAGGACGCCGTCACCGCCCTTGCCAACGAACTGCAACTGCCGGAAAGCGTGCTCGCCTCGCGCCGCCTGCTGGAAAGCCTGCAGGATGGTGCCGGCTGGCAAGGCCCGCTGTCCGGCTGGCGTCGCCCCCTGCTGGAACCCCGCCTCGCCCCGCTGCTGTAAGGCGGTCCCCGGCGCACCGCCGCCGTGCCGCCCGGTTCCCGGCGGCGCGGCATGCAACCAACGCTTGCCCAACCCGCCCGCAGTCCGTATCATGCGCGGCTCGCAATACAGCCTGGCTCGGTAGCTCAGTTGGTAGAGCAGGGGATTGAAAATCCCCGTGTCGGCGGTTCGATTCCGTCCCGAGCCACCAAAATTCAGCGCCCAACCGTTCTCGGTTGGGCGTTTTTGTTTGTGGATTCCCCAAGCCGCGTGGTGGGCGCGCGCCGTTTCTCGCGCGCCATCCACAGTGCGATCATTCCGTGCACGACCTTCAAGCGAGCCCCGGCGATGACAGATGCGAACCGGGCCATCGGGCCCAGCAAGATTCCCGTCGGCATCTGGGTCCTGGGATTCGTCAGCCTGCTGATGGATATCTCCTCCGAGATGATCCACAGCTTGCTGCCGCTGTTCATGGTTGGTGCCCTGGGAGCCAGCGCCTTGGTCGTGGGGGTGATCGAGGGGCTGGCCGAATCCACGGCCCTGATCGTCAAGGTGTTCTCGGGCGCGATCAGCGATTATCTGGGCAAGCGCAAGGCCCTGGCCGTCTTCGGCTACGCTCTGGGCGCGCTGACCAAGCCCCTGTTTGCGATTGCGTCCTCCACCGGCATCGTGCTTGTGGCACGCCTGCTGGATCGTGTCGGCAAGGGGGTGCGCGGTGCCCCGCGTGACGCACTGGTGGCGGACATCGCGCCGCCGGAGGTGCTGGGCGCGGCATTCGGCCTGCGCCAGGCCCTCGACACCGTGGGGGCGGTGCTTGGCCCGCTGCTGGCGGTCGGCCTGATGCTGCTGTGGGCCAACGACTTCCGGGCGGTGTTCTGGGTGGCGGTGGTTCCGGGGTTGCTGGCGGTCGCGCTGCTGCTGTTCGGGGTGCGCGAGCCGGCGCGGCATGTGGGCGAGAAGCGCAGCAACCCGATCCGCCGCGAAAACCTCAGCCGCCTGCAAAGTCGGTACTGGCGGGTGGTCGGCGTGGGGGCGGTATTCACGCTGGCGCGGTTCAGCGAGGCGTTTCTGGTGCTCAGGGCGCAGCAGGGCGGGATCGCCCTTGCCTGGGTGCCGCTGGTGATGGTGGCCATGAACGCGGTCTATGCCGGATCGGCTTATCCATTCGGGAAATTGTCCGACCGGATCAGTCACGCATCCTTGCTGGCCTGGGGCCTGGTCGTGCTGCTTGTGGCCGACCTGGTCCTGGCGATGGACGCCCATTGGACGACCGTCCTCGCAGGCGTTGCGCTGTGGGGCATCCACATGGGCATGACCCAGGGCTTGCTGGCGACGATGGTGGCAGAGGCGGCGCCCGCCGACCTGCGCGGCACCGCCTTCGGGTTTTTCAATCTGGTCAGCGGCCTGGCCATGCTGGTCGCCAGCATCGTTGCCGGGCTGCTGTGGGACCAGCTCGGGCCCTCGTTCACCTTCCGTGCGGGTGCCTTGTTCTGCGGCCTGGCCCTGCTCGGCCTGCTCCGGAAATCCTGATCCCCCCTCCACCGGCACCGCCCCCGGCCTGCCGCCCATCGATCAAGGCTGCCAGCGCACGACCGTTAACCCCTTGTGGGGAGCTGACTGGCAGCGACGTTGCTGGCGGTGGATCGCACGGGGCGGCCGGGATGGGCGCATGCATCGTTCATTCGCGACCGGGAGTGCCTATGCGTTCGCAAAGCTTGGGGTTGGGGTTGCAATCCGTCACTGCGCGCACTGCAGTCGTGCTTGGCATCATCGCCACGCTGTGCTTCAGCGGCGCGGCATGGATGATCCAGCAGAAAGCGGCGCAGGTGCAGGAAGCCACCGCCATGGACGAGCTGGAACAGCTGGCACGGGCAGAAGCCGCCAAGGTGCGCGGTTCCGCCACCGAAACCCTCTCGCGCGTGCGCGGCATGGCAAGTGGCACCCAACTGGTCATCGCCCACGGCACCGACAAGCGTGCCGAAATTTCCGACCTGGCCCGCCTCAACGCCGCCTCCGACCCGGCGGTGCTGGGGTATTGGCTGGAAATGGAACCCGACGGACTGGATGGCAAGGATGCCGACTTTGCACGCAACTGGCCGCAGGGCGAGCCCGACGCCGATGGCTTGAAAACCTTCGTGGCCACCCTGTCGCCCGCACAGAAGGTCAGCACGGACGCGGGCCGCGCCTCGGTGTACTGGACCCGTGCCGCATCCGGGGACGTGACCTTGCAGAATGCGGTGGGCCATGAGAATGACCTGAAAGTCAGCGGCCCGGACGCCGAAAAATATTACGTCGCGGCCCATGACCGCGGCGACGAGCTGATGTTCGAACCCTACGATGACGATGTGTCCGGCAAGCGCGTGCTGATGACCAGCCTGATGGTGCCGATCAAGGTGGACGGCCAGTTCCGCGGCGTGGCCGGTGCCGACATCAGCCTTGACGCCATCCAGGCCAGCCTGGCCAAGGTGCGCCCCTACCAGC
Source organism: Thermomonas sp. (assembly GCF_041905325.1). Taxonomy (GTDB): domain Bacteria; phylum Pseudomonadota; class Gammaproteobacteria; order Xanthomonadales; family Xanthomonadaceae; genus Thermomonas. The sequence continues at coordinate 40,855 of NZ_JAYRLK010000004.1, forward strand.
GCGGCGTGGTGCGCCTGTTCTCGCCCACCGGCAAGATGCTGGCCGGGCCGGAGAAGGAATTGCTGGGCAAGCCGTGGCGGCAGGACCTGCGCGAGATACAGGCGGCGCTGGCCAAGGGCGAGATCGTGCGCCGCCGCGAACAGGGCACGGTGGTGCATGGCGAAGTGTTCCGCGTGTACGTGCCGGTGACCGTGGGCCACTCCCCGGATGTCTTCATGCTGATGGTGACGGCCCCGGCGGATGCGGTGATGGCGGGGGTGTCGCAAATCCGCAACCGGGTGATCGCGGTGGGCGTGGTCAGCGTGCTGGTGCTGGTCGTGGTGGTGGTCCTGCTGCTGCGCCGGCTGATCGGTGTGCCGCTGGATGGCATCGTGCGCGGCGTGGATGCGGTGGCGACCGGGCAACTGGACTACGCCATTGCCAGCGGTGGCAACGACGAGGTGGGCCAGGTGTCGCGCGCGCTGCGCAAGATGCAAGTGGACCTGAAGGCGCGAATGGAGGCCGAACGCAAGATCGCCGCGGAAAACCTGCGCGTGCGCATCGCGCTGGACAACGCCGACACGGCGATGCTGATCGCCGATGCCGCCGGCATGGTGGTCTACGCCAACCCGGCAATGCGCAAGCTGCTGGACAACCATCGCCTGACCCTGGCACGCCGGCTCCCGCTTGCCAACCTTGCGCAGCCGGAAGGCCAGCCGGTGGCGCACTTGCAGCCGCAGGGCGCGGCCGACCTCTCGGGTATCCATGCCTTGCAACAGCAGGAACTGGATCTGGGTAGCGCGGTATTTGCGCAGACCGTGGCCCCGGTGATCGCCGAAGACGGCCAGCGCCTGGGCGTGGTGGTGGAGTGGCGCGACCGCAGCCAGGAGGTGGCGGTGGAATCGGAGGTGGCCGAGGTCATCGATGCCGCCGCCGCAGGCGACCTGTCCAAGCGCATCGAACTCGACGGCAAGACCGGCTTCTTCCGCCGCCTGGCCGAAGGCGTGGACAGCATGCTGGATGCCAACGCCGCCACCCTGGCCGACGTGCAACGGGTGTTGGGCGCACTGGCGGAAGGCGACCTGACCCAGCGCATCACCGCCGATTACCACGGGGTGTTCGGGCGCATGCGCGACGACACCAACGCCACCGCCGAGCATCTGGCCGACATCATGCGCCGCGTCCAGAACGCAGTGGAGGCCATCCACAGCGCGGCACGCGAAATCGCCGCCGGCAACGCCGATTTGTCGCAGCGCTCGGAGCAGCAAGCCGCCAGCCTCGAAGAAACTGCCGCCTCGATGGAGGAGCTGACCTCCACCGTGAAGAACAACGCGGAATCCTCGAACCAGGCCCGGCAGTTGACCACCGGTGCCGCCGACATCGCCGCGCGCGGCGGCACCATGGTGTCGCAGGTGGTCGAGCAGATGAACGGCATCACCACCGCCTCGCGCCAGATCGAGAACATCATCGGCGTGATCGACGGCATTGCCTTCCAGACCAACATCCTCGCCCTGAACGCCGCAGTGGAAGCCGCGCGCGCCGGCGAGCAAGGGCGCGGGTTCGCGGTGGTGGCCGGCGAAGTACGGGCACTGGCGCAACGCTCCGCCGAAGCCGCCAAGGAGATCAAGCGCCTGATCGGTGATTCGGTGCAGCGGGTGGACCATGGCGCGGCGCTGGTGGCCAATGCCGGCAGCACGATGCAGGAAATCGTCGGTGCCGTGCGCCGGGTGAACGACCTGATGGCCGAGATTTCCTCCGCCTCGCAAGAGCAGAGCGCCGGCATCGAACAGGTCAACCAGACCATCACCCACATGGATGGCGTCACCCAGCAGAACGCCGCGATGGTGGAACAAGCCACCGCCGCCGCGCATGCCTTGCAGGAGCAGGCCGACGAACTGGCTGCCATCGTCGCCATCTTCCGCCTGCAATGAGGCCACGCCCCGGGGCCGGACACAGCCCCGCCAGCGGCAACCTGCCCGGGGCCGCCCGGGCGATCGCATGCATCCCGGGGGCGTTCGACCCCGTTCGCCGTGCCCGTGCGTTGGCAATCCACGGCACCCGCGCCATGCTCCGTCTCTTGCCCCGGCCTCCTTGGCTCCAATCACCAGGATCCTCCGCAATGCAACCTTCCCGCACCACACGCATCGCCCTCGCCAGCCTCGCCCTGGGTGGCAGCCTTGCCACCCCGGCCACCAACCCCGCCGCACCCGCCATCCGGGCCGATGGCGAAGTGCAGATCGCCGCAGCACGCCTCGCCTGGCGGCTGGATGGGCCGTTCGCGGTGCGCGAAATCGAACTGGTGCTGCACAACCCGCACGACCGCGCCCTGGAAACCACGGTGCTGCTGCCACTGGCCGCCAATGAGCGCCTGCATGGCTATGCACTGGATATCGACGGCCAGTTGCGGCAGGCCGTGCCGGTGGAACGCGTGCAGGCGCGGGCGGCGTTCGAGGACACCGTGCGTGGCCGGGTGGACCCGGCACTGGCGCAGCAGGAGACCGGCAACCGCTACAGCATCCGGGTGTTCCCGGTACCCGCCCATGGCGAGCGCAGGCTGCGGGTGGACGTGGCCAGCCTGGCCACGCGCGCGGCCTGTGGCTGGCAGCATCACCTGGCCCCGGCCTTGCCGGCCGGCAGCGCCCTGCAAGCACAAGTCACCGCCAGCACCCGGCCACGCCAGGCGCAAGCGTTGCACTTCACCGCTGCCAACGACACCTACGGTGCCAATTGGGCGGTCCGTGGCGTCACCGACAGCCGCGACGTCTGCCTGCCTGCCCCGGCCGGCGATGCGGCGTTCAGCGCCACCTTCGCCGATGGCCTGCAAATGCATTGGCTGGAAGTGCCGGTCACGCCCACGGCGCAGCCGCTGCCGGCGCTGCCACCGCCGGCACGCATCGAAGTGGTTTGGGATGCCTCCTTCAGCATGCTCGGCGTGGACCGTACCCAGGAGCTGCAACTGCTGGCGTCCCATCTCGCCGGACGCACGCTGGATGTCACCGTGAGCGTGCTGCGCGAGACCATCGAACGCCGCCAGGTGCATCTGGCCAACCAGGCCCAGTTGAACCGGCTGATCGCCAGCCTGCAAGCCGAAACCGCCGACGGTGCCACCGCCCTGGCCGATTGGCGCGCCGACCCGGCGGCCAGGCAGGTCTTGCTGTTCAGTGATGCCCACGCCACCTTGCCTGGCGTCGTCACCACACCCGCCAACGCCCCCGTCTTCGTGATCGGCCGTACCCTCGCCGATGCTGCGCAGGCCCGCTGGCTGGCCCGTGGCGGCGGCCAGGTGCTCGACCTTTCCCTGCTCACCCCCGCGCAGGCGCTGCGCGCACTGCAGCAACCGCCGGCATTGCAGGCCAGGCCGGGGCCGCTGGACGGCCACTGGCACCTGGAGCGCAGCACCGTCGTCAGCGGTGCGCTGCACGCCTGCCACGTCGCCAACCAGCCCGGTGCCATTCCCGCGCTGGCCATCGCCCACGCCACCCCGTCGGGCATCCGCGTGCAATCGCACAAGGCAAAAGCCGCGCACAGCGCCCGCATGGCCGCGTTCTGGTGCGCCACATGGCAAGCGGAAGACCTGGAAGCACAGCCGGAGCGCAACCGCGCCGCGCTGGCCATGCTGGGGGAGCGTTTCGGCGTGGCCAACCGCGAAACCAGCCTGCTGGTGCTGGAAAGCGACGACGACTACGTTCGCAACGGCATCCTGCCCCCCGAGGCCGATGCCGTGCTGCGTGCGCGCGTGCTGCAACAACGCCAGCAGGCCGAGGCACGCAAGGCCGTCGCCTGGGCGGAGAACCGCGAGGCGATCCAGCGCGGCTGGGAAGCCCGCACGGCATGGTGGAACCAGCCGTTCCCGAAGGACGACCCACGCCCGCGCTGGGCGGAAGAACGTGCCCGCGAGGCCGCCCGTCGCGAACAGGAGCAGCACGAACAGGCGCGCCAGCAATCGCGCAGGGTATCGGTGACCGCCGCCATGATGGAAACGGGTGCCCCGCCTCCCGCCCCCGCACCGGCGGCGGCCGACATGGCCTCGCCGGAGTCGGAAGCCGCCAGTCCCGTCATTGCGATGCAGTTGCAGGCGGTGATGATGGATTCACCCTACGTGGCCGAGCTGCGCACCGCGCCATCGGCGGAGGTGGCGTACCAACGCTATCTGGGCCTGCGCGACCAGTACGGCCAAAGCCCTGCCTTCCACTTCGATGTCGCGCAACGCCTGTTCGAACTCGGTGATGCCCGGCGTGGCTGGCGCGTGCTGGGCAACATCGTGGAATTGCTGCCGCGTGACCAGGCCAGCCTGCGCCTGGTGGCCTACCGCCTGCAGGATGCCGGCCTGCAGGCACAGGCGGTGGCACTGCTGCGGCAGCTTCCGTTGCTGGCCCCGGACGAACCGCAATCGTTCCGCGACCTTGCGCTGGCCCTGCAAGCGCCCGCCACCTGCGGTGAAGCCATGACCTTGCTGGAGCACGTGGTGGAAACCCCGTGGTCGCCGCGCTTCGCCGATATCGGCCTGATCGCGCTGGCCGAGCGCAACGACCTGCGCACGCGCTGCCCCGGCGCCGGGACCGGCAACCTGCCCGACGCCCTGCAAACCCCGCTGCCGGTGGGCCTGCGGGTGGTACTGCGCTGGGACCTGAACGACACCGACATCGACCTGCACGTCACCGATCCCCATGGCGAAGAGGTGTATTACGCCCATCGCAACAGCTATCAAGGGGGAGCCATCTCGCGCGATTTCACCGCCGGCTACGGCCCCGAGGAGTTCATCCTGCGCACGCCCAAGCCAGGCAAGTACCAGGTTTCCGTGCGCTACTACGGCAGCCGGCTGGCACGGCTGGCGCGCGGCGCCACCGTCAACGTGGCACTGCAAACCGGTTTCGGCAGCCCCGCCCTGCAACAACAAACAATCAGCCTGCGCCTGCTGGAACAATCCGGCGACGTGGCCGTGGGCAGCTTCACCGTGCAGCCGGGCGGCACCCTGGTGGCCGCGCCGATCGCCGCAGGAAAAGACGCGCCATGAACCGGCCCCTCCTGCATGCCGCCACCAGCACGCTGCTGGTGCTGGCCTTGATGCAGGCCATGGCGCAAACGGTGCCGGGGAATCCCGCCCAACGGCGCGTTTCGCTCTGGCTGTCGTCCCCCTCCCCCGCGGGGCAACTGGAGCGATGTGGCCAGCCGCTACCGGCGTCACGCTGGGGCCTGGCCGCAAGCGACATGTGGCTGGCTTCCAACGCGGCCGGCACACGCGTGCAATATCGTGGCCAGGCCAACGGCCTTGATGATCTCTGGGCGCAACACTGCTTCCAACTCCGCTCCGGCGACCACATCCTCGCCCAGGGAGCCCTGCTGCCCACCCACTCGGCACGCCGCCTGCCTGCTTCATTGCCGGTACTGGTACTGGAAAATCGTGCGCGCCATGTGCCGTGGCTCACCCTGCGCTGCGGCTTTCCGGACGCATCCAGCGCCAGCCACCCGCCACCGCAAATGCCGCCGAACGCCACCGTCCACTGCCCTGCCGGGCAACAAAAAACCGCGCCGTAGCGCGGTTTCAGGGGTGTTGCGGGATGTTCCAGGTGGTGCAATTGGTGCGGAGATAGGCATGGAATAACCGCCTGAAACCGCACTGCAACGCGGTATTTGCGCGAAAGCAAGATGGACCAGTGAAGTCGGGCCAACCGGTCGGGAATGCCATCGCACACCCTCGCCCCTGCAAGGAAGCCGCGCCAGCGCCGGCAGGGTGTTCGGCGTTCTCGCCCCGTCAGGCTAGACGCGTGTTCGGTTATGCCGCCTGAGGAATGCGCTGCACCTGCTTGGCAAGGCGCGCGCGTTCCTGTTCCACCTGCCACAGGTCATAGGCGGACTGGTGGCCCAGCCAACTTTGCGCGCTCGCGCCGAACGCCAGTTCAAGCCGCATCGCCATTTCCGGCGTGATTGCGCCGCCGCCGTTCACGATCTTGGACACCGTCTTGCGCGACACGCCCAGCGCATCGGCAACCGCCGTCACGGTCAGGCCCAACGGCCCCATCCACAGGCCGGCCAGCACCTCGCCCGGATGCGGCGGGTTGTGCTGCCGGATGCCGGCGTTCCTAGTGATAGTCCTCATAGTCCACTACCTCGGCATTGCCGTTATCGAAACGAAACGTCATCCGCCAGTTTGCTTGTACGGTGACGGCCCATGATCCCTTGCGATCGCCTTTCAGCGGGTGCAATCGCAGGCCGGGCAAGTCCATGTCATCGACCGTCGCCGCCATGTCCAACTGCGCCAGCAGCAGCCGCAACTTGCTGGCGTGTTTGGCCTGAATTCCGGACACGCTGCCCGTGCGGAAAAACCGTTCCAGTCCCTTGTGGCGAAAGGTCAGGATCACGGAATGAATGTAACCATATCGGTTACATCATGCAAGCTATCATGCCTTGCGCTTGATCGGGATGACCTGACAAGAAAAAACCGCGCCGTAGCGCGGTTTCAGGGGTGTTGCGGGATGTTGCGGTTAGTGCAATTGGTGCCGGAGATAGGAATCGAACCTACGACCCCATCATTACGAATGACGTGCTCTACCAACTGAGCTACTCCGGCATGGCCGGCGATTGTAGCGGCTGCCGGGTCACGGCGCCAGCTGGCGCAGTTCCTTGGGCAGGGCGAACACCATGCTTTCCGGCTCGCCGCGCAGCTCGCGCACGTCGCCGGCGCCCAGTGCATGCAGGCGCTCCAGCACCCCCTGCACCAGCACTTCCGGGGCGGAGGCACCGGCGGTCACGCCGATCCGCTGGTGGCTGGCGATCCAGGCCGGATCGATCTGGCTGGCGTTGTCGATCAGCCACGCCGCCGCGCCTTCGCGCTCGGCCAGCTCGCGCAGGCGGTTGGAATTGGAGCTGTTGGGCGAGCCGACCACCAGCACCGCGTCGCAGCCGCCGCGCACCAGGTCGCGCACGGCGTCCTGGCGGTTCTGGGTGGCGTAACAGATGTCGTCGTGCTTGGGCCCCTGGATGTTCGGAAAGCGGGCCCGCAGCGCGGCGATGATGTCGCGGGTGTCGTCCACGCTGAGGGTGGTCTGGGTGGTGTAGGCGCAGTTGTCCGGCTGCTTCAGCACCAGCGCGGCCACATCGTCGATGTCTTCGACCAGATGAATCTGGCCGGCCTCGGCGTCCGCGCGCCACTGCCCCATCGTGCCTTCCACTTCCGGATGACCGGCATGGCCGATCAGCACCATGTCGCGGCCGCGCCGGCTGGTGCGGCTGACTTCCAGGTGCACCTTGGTCACCAGCGGGCAGGTGGCGTCGAACACTTTCAGTCCGCGCCGCTCGGCCTCCGCGCGCACCGCCTGCGACACGCCGTGGGCGCTGAAGATGACGGTGGCACCATCCGGCACTTCGTCCAGTTCCTCGACGAAGATGGCACCGCGCGCCTTCAGGTCATCGACCACGAACTTGTTGTGCACCACTTCATGGCGCACGTAGATCGGCGCGCCGAACACTTCCAACGTGCGTTTGACGATCTCGATGGCGCGGTCGACGCCGGCGCAGAAGCCGCGGGGGTTGGCGAGCATGACATCCATGCGGCGATTCTACCCTGCGGCCTTCGACTTGCCGCCCAGCAGGCCGAACAGGGCAATCCCGATGGCACCGCCCACCACCGCGCAGTCGGCGATGTTGAACGCTGGCCAATAATGCTGGCCGACATGCCACTGGATGAAATCCACCACGTGGCCGAGCGTGAAGCGGTCGATCACGTTGCCGATCGCACCGCCGATCACCAGCGCCAACGGCAATGCCTGCTTCCAGTCGCCGCGCCGGGTCTTCGCCAGCATCCACGCCATCAACCCGCTGATGGCGAACGCCAGCACCACAAAGAAGTATTTCTGCCAGCCACCGGCATCGGCGAGGAAGCTGAATGCCGCGCCGGTGTTGTAGGTGCGGTACCAATTCCAGAAGCCGTCGATGACCGGCACCGCGGTGTATTCCGGCAACGACGCCAGCACCCAGGCCTTCGACCATTGATCGAGGATCAGCACCAGCAGGGAAACGACGAGCCAGGCAAGCGCGTTGGGTTTGATCTTTTCCATCAGAACCACTTCCGTGCCTCGCCCGCGCCGTCCACGTTGGTCACGCAGCGCCCGCACAGCAGCGGGTGCGCAGCATGCGCACCCACGTCTTCGCGGTGGTGCCAGCAGCGCACGCACTTGGGCTTGGCGGTAGGCTTGGCGGTGACACGGATGGCCTTGGCGTCGGTGTCCGGTACCAACTTCACGTCGCCGCTGATCAGCAGGAAGCGCAACTCGTCCACCAGCGGCGACAGCCAGTTCTGGTCGGCCACGCTGCAATGCAGTTCGATGTCGGCTTCCAGCGCCGCACCGATCTTCCCGTCGGCACGCAGCGGTTCCAGCGCACGGGTCACTTGTTCGCGCAGATCCAGCAAGCCGTCGAAATCCTTGGCCGCCAGCGGCGCATCGTCCGGCAACGGGGCAAGCCCTTCGTACCAGGTGGACAGCAGCACGTTGCCTGCATGTGCGCCCGGCAGATGGGACCACAGCTCGTCGGCGGTGAAGCTGAGGATGGGGGCGATCCAGCGCGCGAAGGCTTCGACGATGTGGTACATCGCGCTCTGCGCGCTGCGCCGGCCCGGCGCATCTTCCTGCATCGTGTACAGCCGGTCCTTGGTGACGTCCAGGTACAGCGAGCCCAGATCGACGCTGCAGAAATTCATCAGCGCCTGCACCACGGCTGCAAAGTCGTAATTCGCGTACGCGGCCTTGATCGCTTCCTGCACGCCGTGGGCGCGGTGCACGATGAAACGATCCAGCGCCACCATCGCATCGGTCGCCACCAGATGCCGCGCCGGGTCGAAGCCGTGCAGGTTGCCCAGCAAGAAGCGCGCGGTATTGCGAATGCGGCGGTAGGCATCGGCATTGCGCTTGAGGATTTCCTGCGACAGCGACATCTCGTTGCTGTAGTCGGTGGACGCAATCCACAGGCGCAGGATGTCCGCGCCGAGCTTGTTCATGATGTCCTGCGGCTCGATGCCGTTGCCCAGCGACTTCGACATCTTGCGGCCGTGCTCGTCCACGGTGAAGCCGTGGGTCAGGCATTGCCGGTACGGCGCGGCCTTGTCGATGGCCACGCCGGTCATCAGCGAACTCATGAACCAGCCGCGATGCTGGTCGGAACCCTCCAGGTAGAGGTCGGCAGGCTTGGCAAGCCCGCGCTCCGGCAACACGCATTCGTGGGTGACGCCGGAATCGAACCAGACGTCCAGGATGTCGGTGATCTTGTCGTAGTCGCGGGCTTCGTCACCCAGCAGTTCGGCGGCGTCCAGCGCATACCAGGCGTCGATGCCGGCCTGCTGCACGCGGTCGGCCACCTGCCGCATCAGCGCGACGCTGCGCGGATGGATGTCGCCAGTCTCGCGGTGCACGAACAGCGCGATCGGCACGCCCCAGGTGCGCTGCCGCGAGATCGTCCAGTCCGGGCGGCCCTCGACCATGCCGGCGATGCGCGCCTGCCCCCACTCGGGATACCACTTCACGGTGTTGATGGCGGCCAGCGCGTCGCGGCGCAAGTGCGCCTGCTCCATCGAGATGAACCACTGCGGGGTGGCGCGGAACGCGATCGGGGTCTTGTGCCGCCAGCAGTGCGGGTAGCTGTGCTTGAGCGGCGCGAACGCCAGCAGCGCGCCAGTCCCGCGCAGTACCTCGACGATGGCGTCGTTGGCCTTCCACACGTGCAACCGGGTCAGATCCACCTCGCCGGCCTTCGGCGTGGACGGCAGGTACACGCCGCGCCCGTCCACCGGGTTGAGCTGCGCTGCCGTGTACTTTTCGATCAAACCGTATTTTTGCCCCACCACGAAGTCTTCCTGACCGTGGCCGGGGGCGGTATGCACCGCGCCGGTGCCGTCTTCGGCACTGACGTGATCGCCCAGCAGGATCGGGATATCGCGCTCGGCGTAGAACGGATGCGCGAACAGCATGCCTTCCAGTTTTTCGCCCTGCGCACGGCCGAGCACGACCACTTCGTCCACGCCGTAGCGCTTGAGCGCCTTCTCCGCCAGCGCCTCGGCCAGCACCAGCCAGCGACGGCCACCACCAGCCTTGGCCGGGCCTTCCACCAGCACGTAGTCCAGCTCCGGTCCCAGCGAGATCGCCAGCGAGGCCGGCAGCGTCCACGGCGTGGTGGTCCAGATCGGAATGGCCACCTCCACGCCTTCCGGCAGTTCGCTGCCGAAAGCGCGGGTGAGCTGCTGCGGGTTGCGCGCGGCGTAGGCCACGTCCACCGCCGGCGAGGTCTTGTCCTGGTATTCGATCTCGGCCTCGGCCAGCGCGCTGCCGCAGTCGAAGCACCAGTAGACCGGCTTCACCCCGCGCAGCAGGTGGCCGTTTTCCACCACCTTGGCCAGCGCGCGGATTTCATTGGCTTCGAACGTGAAATCCAGCGTGCGGTACGGATGTTCCCAGTCCCCCAACACGCCCAGGCGCTTGAAGTCGCGACGCTGCACCTCGATCTGCGCGGTGGCGTATTCGCGGCACTTCTGCCGGAACTCGGCCGCGTCGAGCTTCACGCCGACCTTGCCGAATTTCTTCTCGATGGCGATCTCGATCGGCAGGCCGTGGCAGTCCCAGCCGGGGATGTAGGGCGCATCGAAGCCGGCCAGCGTCTTCGACTTGACGATGATGTCCTTGAGGATCTTGTTGACCGCGTGGCCCAGGTGGATCGCGCCGTTGGCATACGGCGGGCCGTCGTGCAGCACGAACGTCGGGCGGCCCTTGGCGGCGGCACGGATCTGCGCGTACAGGCCTTCGGATTCCCAGCGCGCCAACGTGTCGGGCTCACGCTTGGGCAAGTCGCCGCGCATCGGGAACGCGGTCTCCGGCAGCAGGATGGTGGCCTTGTACGGGTTGTCGCTGCTCTTGCTGGAAGTATCGTCGCTCACGCGCTGGCTCGCTGCGGTTCGTGAAGTTGCAGGATCGACCTGGCCCGGGCCTCATCGCAGCGCATCTGCGCCACCAGTGCCGGCAGGTCGGGGAATTTTTCTTCGTCGCGCAAATGTGCCACGAATTCGACCTCGATCCGGCGTCCATACAGGTCGCCGGCATAATCGAACAGATGCGCCTCCAGCAGCGGCTCGACGCCATCCACCGTGGGCCGGGTGCCGAAACTGGAGACCGATGGCCACGGCCGGCCCTTGCCGGGCTCGCCGTCGATGCCATGCACCCAGGTGGCATAAATGCCGCGCAGTGCCGGGGTCTTGCCGCGGAAGCGCAGGTTGGCGGTGGGAAATCCCAACGTGCGGCCCAGTTGCTTGCCGCGCACCACATGCCCGCCGATGGCGTACGGACGCCCCAGCAAACGCGCAGCCAGTGCGAAATCGCCGGCCGCCAGCGCGGTGCGGATGCGGGTGCTGGAGACCCGCTCGCCGTCCAGCTGCACCGGCGCGATGGCGTGCGCGGAAAACCCGGATTCGCGGCCCAGCGCCTGCAGCAGCGCCAGGTCGCCACCACGCGCATGGCCGAAGCGGAACCCCGGCCCCACCCACACTTCGCGCGCCGACAAGCCATCGGCCAACACCTCGCGCACGAAGGTGGCCGCCGGCATCAACGTCATCGCCCGGTCGAAGCGCAGCAAGCCCACGCCCGTGCAGCCCGCGTCCAGCAGGCCTTCGGCCTTGGCCCGGGGCAGCATCAGGCGGGGCGGCAGCGCCCCGCTGGCGAAGAATTCCCGCGGCAGCGGCTCGAAACTCAGCGCCACCGCAGGCAGCCCCAGCACGCGCGCGCGTTCGACCGCGTGGCCCACCAGCGCCCGATGACCCAGATGCAGGCCGTCGAAGGCACCGATGCAGACCACGCTGCCTTGCGGGCACCGTGGCGTGCCGAGGGCGTCGCGGAAAAGGAATGTCATGTCAATCCGCAGTATAGCCGCAGTGCAGCAAAGCGGCCCTCAATGCTCGCGGAAATCGCGCGGGCGGAAACCCAGCGCCAGCATCGCCAACGCGTAGCTGACGGCCCCGCCCCCCACCAGCAGCACCAGCCAGCCCAGCCGCTGCCACTTGCCCACTTCGGTGAACTCCGGTGCCAGGTGCAGGCCCGCCAGCACCGCCGCCGCCATCACCGCATTGGCCAGCAACGTGCGCGCGAGGAACCGGCCCCAGCCCGGCTGCAAGTCGAACACATCCGCCTTGCGCAGCCAACGCCACAGCAACACCAGGTTGAGATAGCTGGACAACGCCGACGCCACGCCCAGCGCGAAGTGCAGCCCCGGCACATTCGCCAGGGTGTCCATCACCCCGCCGGTCTTGGCGGCAGCCGGCACCCACACGGCATACAGCAACGCCAGGATGCCGACGTTGAAGGCCATGTTCGCCACCATCGCCACCAACCCGGCGCGCACCGGCGTCTTCGTGTCCTGACGCGCATAGAACGCCGGCAGCACGGTCTTCACCAACGCGAACGCCGGCAGGCCGAAACTCAGGCCGAACACCGACAGCGCGGTCATCCGTGCGGCCTCGGCGGTGAACTTGCCGTACTGGAAGATGGTGGACACCAGCGGCAGCGACAGCAGCATCAAGCCCAGCATCGCCGGCAGGATGATGACCAGCGTGGTGCGCAGGCCCCAGTCCAGCGACTTCGAAAACCCGGCACGGTCGGTGTTGACGTGATGCCGCGACAGCGTGGGCAGGATCACCGTGCCCAATGCGATGCCGAACACGCCGAGCGGGAACTCCAGGAAGCGGTCGGCGGTGGACAGCCAGCTCTGCGAGCCATGCACCAGCATCGCCGCGATGAAGGTGTCGAACAGCAGGTTGACCTGCGCCACCGACGAGCCCAGCAAAGTGGGCACCATCAGTGTCATCACCCGGCGGATGTCGGGGTGGTGCCAGCCCCAGCGCGGCAGCACCAGCAGGTCCAGTTGCGCCAACTGCGGCAACTGGAACAGCAACTGCAGCAAGCCGGCGGCGAGGATCGCCCAGCCCATCGCCAGAATTGGTGGATGGGTGAATTTCGAGCCCCACAGCGCGCCGGCGATCATGCACAGGTTGAGGATGATCGGCGTGAATGCCGGCCAGCCGAAGCGGTGGTAACTGTTCAGTGCCCCTGCCGCCAGCGCGGTGAGCGACACGAACCACAGGAACGGGAAGGTCAACCGCAGCAGCTCGGTGATCAGCCGGTCCTGCCCCGGGGCCGGGGCCGCCTGGGTGAACGCGGTGGCCAGTTGCGGCGCAAAAATCACCCCCAATGCCGTCACCAGCAGCAGGATGCCGCCCAGGGTGCCCGCGGTGCGCGCCATCAGCTCGCGCAGCGCGGCATGGCTGCGGGTTTCCTTGACCTCGGTGAAGACCGGCACGAAGGCGGTGGAAAACGACCCCTCCGCGAACAGCCGGCGCATGAAATTGGGGATGCGGAACGCCACCCAGAACGCATCGGTCATCCAGTTGGTGCCGAAGGTGGTGTTGAACACCTGGTCGCGCACCAGCCCGAACACCCGACTGAGCATGGTCATGCCGCCGAAGGAGAGCACCCCTCGGATCATGCTGCGCGGCTTGCGGACGCCTGCCCCGTTCGCCTCGCTCATGCCCGCGCGGCCCGTCGGGCGCACGGGGGGCAGGGTTTGTTGACCCAAGCCATTGAATCAGCCATAATTCTTGGTCTTCCCGAATCCATCGTTCGCCGGCTATTGTGCCAGCGCGCGAATCCCGCCGACACCCCAGACACTTCAGGATTTCCCGTGGCCAACATCAAGTCCGCCAAAAAGCGCGCCAAGCAGACCGTCGTGCGCAACGAACGCAACGTCGCCCAGCGCTCGCAGCTGCGCACCGCCGTCAAGAAAGTCATCAAGGCGCTGGACGCCAATGACGCCACCGCCGCCGCCGAAGCCTTCGCGACCGCCCAGCCGCTGCTGGATCGCTTCGCCGCCCGCGGCCTGATCCACAAGAACAAGGCCGCCCGTCACAAGGCTCGCCTGACCGCCCGCATCAAGGCCCTCAAGGCCGCCTGATCACCGGGCACCCCGGATTCGGTCAAAAACCCCGCTTCGGCGGGGTTTTTGTTTGCCTGCCACTCTGTCACGCCCGCAGGGCGGCGCTTGCTCCGCTGCCATGGCCGGCCAGGCGAAGCAAGGGAATTCAGGCCGCCGCGTCGGCCGCCTCTTCCCGCAGCCGGTCAAAGAAGGTCTGCACCGCCAGCATGATCGGCCAGGTGCCGTCGCGCCCCAGCGCCGAGACCAGGTACCAGGGCTGGGTCCAGCCCAGCTCGGCAACGATCTTCTCGGCAGCCTCGCGCGCCTCGTCCTCGAACATCAGGTCGGCCTTGTTCAGCACCAGCCAGCGCGGCTTTTCCAGCATCGCCGGGTCGTACTTGCGCAGTTCGTGCTCGATCGCGCGCACCTGCTCGACCGGCGACACCGCGCTGCCCTCGTAGTCCATGGGCGCGATATCGACCAAGTGCAGCAGCAGGCGGGTGCGCTGGACGTGCCGGAGGAACAGGCTGCCCAGGCCGGCACCATCGGCCGCACCCTCGATCAGGCCGGGAATGTCGGCGATCACGAAGCTGCGGCCCGGCTCCACGCTGACCACGCCCAAATTGGGATACAGCGTGGTGAACGGGTAATCGGCCACTTTCGGGGTGGCCGCCGACACCGCACGGATGAAGGTGGACTTGCCGGCATTGGGGAAGCCCAGCAGGCCCACGTCGGCCAGCAGCTTCAGCTCCAGCCGCAGCACCCGGCTCTCGCCCTCCTCGCCCGGCGTGGCGCGGCGCGGGGTGCGGTTGACCGAACTCTTGAAGTGCATGTTGCCCAGGCCGCCCTTGCCGCCCTTGGCCACCAGCAGGCGCTGGCCGTGCCCGGTGAGATCGCCGATCACCTCGTCGGTATCGACGTTGTGCACCACGGTGCCCACCGGCACGGTGATGACGATGTCGTCGCCGGCCTTGCCGTACCTCTGGCTGCCCATGCCGTTCTCGCCACGCTGCGCCTTGAAGCGCGTCTGATGGCGGAAATCGACCAGCGTGTTGAGGTTTTCGTCGGCCTGCAGCCAGACATCGCCGCCGGCACCGCCATCGCCGCCGTCCGGCCCGCCCAGCGGGATGAACTTCTCGCGGCGGAAGCCGATGCAGCCATTGCCGCCATTGCCGGCAGTGACGGTGATTTCAGCTTCGTCGACGAGTTTCATGGGCGTGATTGTGCAGTGTTGTGTGAAGTTTCGGCGAAGGGCCCCGCCTGCAAACGAAAAGCCCCGCCGAGGCGGGGCCCTTCGCATCGCATCGTCGCGGGCGCTTACTGCGCGGCGACGATATTGACGGTGCGGCGCTGCTTCGGGCCCTTGGTGGTGAACTCCACCTTGCCATCGATCAGCGCGAACAGGGTGTGGTCGCGGCCGAGGCCGACGCCGGTGCCCGGATGGAACTGGGTGCCGCGCTGGCGGACGATGATGTTGCCCGCTTCGATGGCCTGGCCACCGTAGATCTTGACGCCCAGGTACTTCGGGTTGGAATCGCGGCCGTTACGGGTACTGCCGCCTGCCTTTTTGTGTGCCATTGCTTAGTTCTCCAGGCTGACGATCAGGCGTTGATGCCGGTGATCTGGATTTCGGTGTAGTGCTGACGGTGGCCCATCTGCTTGCGGTGGTGCTTGCGGCGACGGAACTTGACGATGCGCACCTTGTCGGCGCGGCCGTGGCCGACGACCTTCGCGGTGACGGAAGCGCCCTTCAGCGCGTCGCCCAGCTTGATGCCGTCGGCATCGCCCAGCATCAGGACGTTGTCCAGCTTGATCTCGCTGCCGGCTTCGGCTTCGAGCAGTTCGACGCGGAGCGTTTCGCCCTGCATCACGCGGTATTGCTTACCGCCGGTGACCAGTACTGCGTACATGTTGATGTCTCTCGGTTCTGTAGTTCTTCTGGGTACCCGCCGCAGGATCTGCGCAGGGTCTGCCGCCATCGAGGGCGGACAGGAGCGGAATTGTAGGGGATTCAGCGGCTTAGGGTCAAGCAACCGCCATCAAGACGTGGCGTCGGCCAGCGTGGTGAAGCTGGAGCCGCAGCCGCAGCCGCCGGTGACGTTGGGGTTGTCGAACACGAACTGCGCATTCAGGCCTTGCTGCACATAGTCGATCCGGGTGCCATCGACCTGCGGCAGGCTGCGGGCCTCCACGAAAATGCGCACGCCACCGTCGTCGAACACCACGTCGCCATCCAGTGCGTTGCGCGCCACTTCCACGGTGTAGCCCCAGCCAGAACAGCCGCTGCGGGACACGCCGAAACGCAGGCCCAGCGCAGTGGGGTCCAGCTCCAGAAAGCCCTGCACGCGGGTGCGGGCGGCATCGGTCAAGGAAATGCTCATGCGGGCATTGTAGCTCTAGTAGACTTGCGCACTATTTCGTGTTTGCAACGCAGGATTTCAAGATGACGACGATCTCCATCGCCCATGCGCTGGCCGGGAAAGTCCCGGAAGGCGGCCAGGTGTCCGTGCGCGGCTGGGTACGCACCCGCCGCGACTCCAAGGCCGGGCTGAGTTTCGTCAACGTCAGCGACGGTTCCTGCTTCGCGCCGATCCAGGTGGTAGCGCCGGACACCCTGCCCAACTACGAGTCCGAGGTGAAGCACCTGACCACCGGCTGCGCGGTGATCTGCACCGGCACGCTGGTGAAGTCGCAGGGCCAGGGCCAGAGTTTCGAGGTGCAGGCCTCCGGCATCGAGGTCGTCGGCTGGGTGGAAGACCCGCTGACCTACCCGATGCAGCCCAAGCAGCACTCGCTGGAATACCTGCGCGAGTTCGCCCACCTGCGCCCGCGCACCAACCTGTTCGGCGCCGTCACCCGCATCCGCCACTGCCTGGCGCAGGCGGTGCACCGCTTCTTCCACGAACGCGAGTTCTACTGGATCAGCACGCCCATCATCACCACCAGCGACGCCGAGGGCGCCGGCCAGATGTTCCGGGTCTCCACCCTCGACATGGCCAACCTGCCGCGCGACGGCAAGGGCAACGTCGACTTCAGCCGCGACTTCTTCGGCAAGGAAACCTTCCTCACCGTGTCCGGCCAGCTCAACGTCGAGGCCTACTGCCTCAGCCTGAGCAAGGTCTACACCTTCGGCCCGACTTTCCGCGCCGAGAACAGCAACACCACGCGCCACCTGGCCGAGTTCTGGATGATCGAGCCGGAGATCGCCTTCGCCGACCTCAACGACGATGCCAACCTGGCCGAGGATTTCCTCAAGTACCTGTTCAGGGCGGTGCTGGACGAGCGCGCCGACGACATGGCCTTCATCGCCGAGCGCGTGCAGAAGGACGCGATCACGCGGCTGGAGAAGTTCATCAACGCGCCGTTCGAGCGGATCGACTACACCGACGCGATCACCCTGCTGCAGAAGTCCGGCAGGAAGTTCGAGTTCCCGGTCGAATGGGGCCTGGACCTGCAGACCGAGCACGAGCGCTGGCTGACCGAGGAACACGTCGGCCGCCCGGTGGTGGTGATGAACTATCCCGAGCAGATCAAGGCGTTCTACATGCGCATCAACGACGACGGCAGGACCGTGGCGGCGATGGACGTGCTGGCGCCGGGGATCGGCGAGATCATCGGCGGCAGCCAGCGCGAAGAGCGGCTGGACGTGCTGGACGCGCGCATGGCGCAGTTCGGCCTCGATCCCGCGCACTACGGCTGGTACCGCGACTTCCGCCGCTACGGCACGGTGCCGCACGCCGGCTTCGGGCTGGGCTTCGAGCGGCTGGTGGTCTATGTCTGCGGCTTGGCCAACATCCGCGACGCGATTGCCTATCCGCGTGCGCCCGGCAGCGCGGAGTTCTGATGCGTGGACGCTGATCTGGTGTTGTTTTTTGCGTTGACCTGCTTCGCGACGTCGATTGCCGGGGCCACCGCGTTCGTGATCTTCTGGCCATTGACGCTGGTGCATATCCGTGACCGGCACCCGCACATCACCCGCTTCCTGGGTGAAGGCGCCTTCCTCAAGCCACTCGCCCTGTGGTGGCTGCTGCGCGCCGGTTACCGCGACACGCCCGACCGCAGCCTGTCGGGCCTGGCCACGCCGGCACGGATTTCACTGCTGGTGATCCTGGGCGGCATCGTGATGGGCGGCATCCTGTGGCTGATCGGCAAGGCACTGGCATGAATGCTTCCGCACACGATCGCTGGTGGCTGGCCACGCTGGGCCGCACCCTGGTCTGGGCACGGCTGCGCGAACTGGACGCCGGCACCGCCGAGGTGTTCGACAGTGACGGGGCCACCCTGCCCTACGACAGCGTGGACACCGCGCGCGCGGCGTTGATGGATGCCGAATTCGTGGAATACGACGGGCTGGACGAAGACGATGCGCTGGCGCGCGGCTTCTCGCTGCACGAGATCGCCCCGCCGCAAGCGACCGACGACACCCAGTTGCGAGGCTTGATGCTGCAAACGCTGGGCGCGCGGGCCTGAACTTACCCGGCCGGTGGCGCCGGCTCCGCGGATGACGCCGGTGCCGGGCGCACGCTGCCGTTGTCTTCCTGCAACTGCGGCTTGAACGGGATGTCCGGCGCCTTGCGACCGGTCGAATTCTGCTCGTTGGCGTCCGGGTTCACCGGCAGGCAGCCGCCGCCCAACTGCAGCAGCGACACCACGCACTTCAGCTTGAGCTTGCTGCCGGGGATCGGAATCGACAGCTCCTTGACCCCGCGCCGCACCCATTCCTGCAACAAATTGCCTTCCGGAATCCAGTATTGGTCGAAGCGCGTGCCACGGTATTCCAGCCCGGGGCGCTTGAGCCAGGTTCCGGAACGGTCCAGATCCACCGTGGCGTTTTTCGACCATTGATCGGGCAGGCGCGGGCTGCCGTCGTCGTTGAACAGCCCCGCCTTGCCATCGCCATTGCGGCCTTGCCCGTTGCCATTGCCATGGCCGGACCCGGTGCCGGCCACGTTGCGGCTGGACGCCCCCCAATCATCGCTTTTTGCCTGCCCCGGCCACCCGCCGGGTGCCGCTTTCTGGCCCGGGCCGGCCCCTGCCCCACTGCTGGCCACGCCGCGCCCACCGGCCTGCGCTGCACGCGCCCCGGCACCGGTACCTGCGGCGGCCTGGCCATTGCCGGTCGCTTGCGAACGCTGCCCACCGGCCCCTTGTGCGGCGGCGTCACCCGCTGCCGCACTGCCACGACCTTGCTCCGCAGCCTGCCCGCCACCGGCCGCGGAGGGCAGCGGCAATTCCCGCACCTGCCCTTGCAGGGCGGGTACCTGCACCTGCGCCTGCTGCCGTGCACGGGCGGGCAAAGTGCGCTCGCGGGTCAACGCAGTGGCATCCGGGGTGAAGGTTTCCAGTGCCTGCACCTGCTGCTTGAGCACCGGCTGCCGCAATGGCACGTCCCGTTCGATGGGGCGCAGCACCTGCACCGGCTTGGCATCCAGCACCACCAACTGCTCGACCTGCTGGTTGGGTTGGATGTCGCGCAACTGCACCTGCGGTGCCTGCACGTTGCGCTCACGCGGGGGCGGCAGCTGGAACGCCTCCGGCCGGGGTTGCGGCACTTCGCTCACCTGCAACACCTGTGCGGCTGCGGCGGGCGGTACCGGCTCAAGCCTGGGAACTTCGCGGCGTGCGTCCAGCCTCTGCGGCGTCGGAATGGCCTGCTGTTCCAGCGTCGGGCTTGCCTCCGCACTTGCCGCCGTGCTGGCGGCGGGCGGCACAGGCGTTCGGCGTCCGGCAGCCGCTGCCGCCGGTGCCGATTCGGCCCCGGCATTGGCCAACGCACCGCCCCCCTCGACCGCATTGCCGCGGCCGATGAATTCCACCTGCACCACATCCCCGGCGGCATCATCCGGTTGCTGCGCCATCGCCAGGAAGCGCAGGTACATCAGCCACAGCAGCAAGGCCGCCAGCACCAGGTGCAGCAGCAGGTCGGCCACACCCGCACCGATGCGCAGCTTGCGCTCTTCCCGCGGATCGAAGGGCCGCTGCAATCGCAGCAACTGGAAGAAGGGCGTCCCCAGGCCGCCCTTCGGCCCCACCGTTGGCTGCGGACGCTGCACCAGCGCATCCACCAGCGCCTGCGGCGGGGCATGGCGGATCTCCACCGGCGTTTGTCGCAAGCCATCGAACCACCGCCGCCAACCTTCGGGATAGTCCCCCGCCGGCTCCAGCTGACCTTGCCGCAGCAAACGCCGCTGGTTGAAAGCGGCGATCACGTCGGCGGCGGTCGTCATGCGCGCGGGTGCCCTTCAGTCCTGCGACCGGGCCATGTACGGCGCACTGCCGCTGGCATGGTCGGTGGCATCGCGCACACCGCGCACGCCGGTCACTTTTTCCAGCAGGGTTTTTTCGACGCCTTGCTTGAGGGTGATGTCGACCATGCTGCAGCCGTGGCAGCCGCCGCCGAAGTTGAGCACCACGATGCCGTCGGCGGTGACTTCGGTGAGGGTGACGTGCCCCTTGTGCATGGCCAATTGGGGGTTGATGTCGTTGTCGATCACCCACTGCACGCGCACCGGCAGCGGCGCATCCTCGCCCGGCACCACGCCCTTGATCTTCGGCGCGCGGATCTGCAGTTGGCCCCCGGTGGCCATCGCCTCGTAATCGATCTTCGCCCCGTCCAGGAACGGCAGGCTGGGGGCATCCAGCCACAGGTTGAAGCCTTCGCAATCGATCACCCACTCGTCACCGGACAATTCGCCCGGCTCGGCGAATTCCAGGCGCACGTCGGCGCGCTGGGTGCCCCCATGCAGGGCCGACAGGCGTACGCCAAGGCCGGCAATGGACTCGCGTTCGATCAACTTGCGGAAATGCGCCTTGGCGGCTTCGGAAATCTGGATCATCCGGCTATTCTAGCCACGCGGCGCGGCCAGCGCGCAGTGGCCGCGCACCGGTTCAGCCCCCGCACGGAGAGCCCCATGCCCGACCTCATTCCCTTGGCGCAGGCACACTGCATCGCCCGCCACGGCCACGAACACCGGCTGACCGCAGCCAGCATCCGCGAACTGTTGCCGCAATTGCCCGGCTGGGCGCTGGCGGAAGACGGGCACGCGCTGTGCAAGACGTTCCGCTTCCCCGACTACTACCGCACGATGTCGTTCGTGAACGCGCTGGCGCACATCGCCAACGCCGAGAACCACCATCCCGACCTGTCGGTGCACTACGACCGCTGCGTGGTGCGGTTCTCCACCCACGACGTGGGGGGATTGAGCGAAAACGACTTCATCTGCGCAGCCAAGGCCGAACTGCTGGCGTAAGCACGTCAGCCGAGCTGCTGGCCGTAGGCCGCGCGCGCCTGCAGGAACAGATCGAACGGAAACTTGATCGACACCCCTTCCAGCGCGGCCGCCAACATCTCCAGGTGTCCCTCGAATCCGGCGCAGGCCTTGGCCGGGTCTTCCCCGGCCGGCAGGCGCACCCCGAGCTGCAGGCGGGTTCCCGCGGCATCCGGCAGCACCTCCCAGCGCAACGGGCGCTGCGGCTGCGTGCCGCTGCTCCACGAATACTCCAGCAGCCGGCCGGGGATGAACGCGGTGACGCGGCTGTCGATGACGATGCCGCTGTCGGCGAAATCAATCCGCACCGCCCCTCCCTCGCACGGCTCGATGCGGCCCGGTGCCAGCCACTGCGCCATCTGCGCCGGCTCGGTCAACATCGCCCAGACGGCGGCAGCCGGATGCGCAAACACGCGGCCAAGCTGCGCTTCGAAGCCGTTCTCGGTACGGGTGATGCGGCCAAGGGGCAATGCGGCGTCGGACATGGGGCACTTCCTGCGGGTGGCGAGGCTGCGCATCTTGCCGCCCGCACCCGCCAGCGTCCTTGATCGCGATCAGTTCGACTGCAACCGGTCCAGCACGTCCAGCAATTCCGGCACCAGCGGCGCGCTGAGCGAATACGGCGTCTTGCCGCCATCCAGCGCGAACTCCAGCGTGGAGGCATGCAGGAACAGCCGCTTCAGGCCCACCTGCTCGCGCAGCCGCTTGTTCGCGGCGGCATCGCCGTACTTGTCGTCGCCGGCCACCGGATGACCAATGTGCTGGGCATGCACGCGGATCTGGTGGGTGCGGCCGGTTTCGATGCGAACCTCGCAGTAACTCTGGCCACCGCGCCGCTCCAGCACCCGGAAATGGCTCATCGAGGGCTTGCCGGCCGGATTGACCTGCACATGGCGCTCGCCGCCCTGGCGCAGGCCGACGTGCAGCGGCGCGTCCACGCTCATGACGCCGTCGGGCATGCGGCCGATCAGCAGCGCCAGATAACGCTTTTCGATGCCGGATCCATGATCTTCGCGCAGCAATCGCTGAAGTTCCGTCAAGGCGGAGCGCTTTTTGGCCAGCACCATCAGGCCCGACGTGTCCCGGTCCAGCCGGTGCACCAACTCCAGATTGTCGCGCGGCCGCAGCGCGCGCAGGGTTTCGATGACCCCGAACGAGATGCCGCTGCCGCCGTGGCTGGCGATGCCCGACGGCTTGTTGATCGCCAGCAGGCGGGCATCCTCGAACACGATGGCCGCATCCAGTGCCGCCAACAGACCTTTCGGCGGCGAACGGTCGCCATCTTGCGGCGATTCGATGCGAACAGGCGGAATCCTGACCTCATCACCCGCCTCCAGCTTGCGCTCGGCCTTGGCCCGGCCGCCGTTGATCCGCACCTGGCCGCTGCGCACCAGCTTGTAGACCAACGACCGGGGCGCACCCTTCAGCTGTCCCAGCAGGAAATTGTCCAGCCGCTGGCCGGCGCGGTCCTCGGGAACACGGACCGTGCGCGCGCCGCCACTGGGAGGGGAATCAGGCTGTGTCATCGGGGGCTGTTCTGTTACACTCGGGGGGCGATGCAAAGGTTTGATTTCGCAGGAAGTGTCGGGCGATTGACTGCCCATCCGGCCGAAAGCCGGCCTGCCTGACGAGGCCCGCCGCAGTGACGTTGGCCACCACCCTCGGGGTGGACATGTTAACGGCTGCGCGGCAAACCCGCCCAGCGCCGGCGCAGTGCCGTGACACCACCCGTTGAACAACGCCCCGTGCGACGCGCCCGTGCCTCTGGTACGGACGGCGGTCGCCGGCCCAGCAACATACCAAAACAAGGAACAAGCGCTCCCGCGGTTCGCCGTGGTGTGGCAGCGCTGGAAAACGAGGGAGCGGCACGGCTTGCGCCACGCGCAGCCGCGCGCTTGCGGTATCCAGAGGCGAAAGCCCCATGGCGTTCCGTGCCATGCCCCACCGGGCAGGGAAGCGCACGAGGAGCCCACAATGAAGCGAATGCTCATCAACGCCACGCAGGCGGAAGAACTGCGCGTGGCCATCGTCGATGGCCAGAACCTGTACGACATCGATATCGAACAGCCGTCCCACGACAACAAGAAATCCAACATCTACAAGGGCCGGATCACCCGGCTGGAGCCCTCGCTGGAAGCCGCGTTCGTGGAATACGGCGCCGAGCGTCACGGCTTCCTGCCGTTGAAGGAAATCTCCAAGGACTACTTCCAGGCCGGCGTGGACACCCACAAGGCCGGCATCAAGGAACTCCTGCGCGAAGGCCAGGAAGTCGTGGTGCAGGTGGACAAGGAAGAGCGCGGCAACAAGGGCGCCGCCCTGACCACGTTCATCTCGCTGGCCGGCCGCTACATGGTGCTGATGCCGAATTCGCCCACCGCCGGCGGCGTGTCGCGCCGGATCGAAGGCGACGACCGCGCCGAACTCAAGCGCGCGATGGACGCGCTGAACATCCCCGACGACATGGGCGTGATCATCCGCACCGCCGGCGTCGGCCGCGATGCGGAAGAATTGCAGTGGGATCTGGACTATCTGCTGTCGATCTGGCGCGCGATCGCCGAGGCCGCGCTGTCCAAGCCCGCCCCGTTCCTGATCTACCAGGAATCGCGCCTGATCGTGCGCGCCCTGCGCGACTACATGCGCTCCGACGTCGGTGAAATCCTGGTGGATACACCGGAGATGTACGCCGAGGCGCTCGAGTTCGTCGAGCAGGTGATGCCGCACAACAAGCGCAAGCTCAAGCACTACACCGACGACACCCCGCTGTTCAATCGCTTCCAGATCGAATCGCAGATCGAGAACGCCTACGAACGCACCATCCGCCTGCCTTCCGGCGGCGCGCTGGTGATCGACCAGACCGAGGCGCTGACCGCGATCGACGTCAACTCGGCGCGTGCCACCAAGGGCGGCGACATCGAGGAAACCGCGTTCAACACCAACCTGGAGGCAGCCGAGGAAGTGGCCCGCCAGCTGCGCCTGCGCGACCTCGGCGGCCTGGTGGTGATCGACTTCATCGACATGACCTCCAACAAGCACCAGCGCGATGTCGAGAACAAGCTGCAGAACGCGCTGAAATACGATCGTGCGCGCGTGCAGATCGGCCGCATCAGCCGCTTCGGCCTGCTGGAAATGAGCCGCCAACGCCTGCGCAACAGCTTGGGCGAGGCCAGCCAGATCGTGTGCCCGCGCTGCGAGGGCCATGGCCGCATGCGCAGCATCGAGTCGCTGAGCCTGTCGATCATCCGCGTCGCCGAGGAGCACGCGATGAAGGACAACACCGGCCAGGTGCTGGTGCAGGCGCCGGTGGAAATCGCCAATTTCCTGCTCAACGAAAAACGCGCCGCGCTGCGTGAAATCGAAGCGCGCCATGACGCGCCCATCGTGATCGTGGCCGATGAGCAATTGCATACCCCGCATTACGAAGTCACCCGCATCCGCGACAACGAAATGGGCGAGGAAACCACCAAGCCCAGCTACCAGCGCGGTACCCCGCGCAAGCTCAACACCATCGCCCTGACCAAGGCCCAGCTGAACATCCCGCCGCCGGCCGTCACCAAGGTCAAGCCGGCCCAGCCGGCACCGCTGCGCGAGCCCAGGCCGATGCCGCAGGAAGAGGCGGTGCAGGAGGAAGCACCCGCCTTCGTGCATCCGGTACCGGCACCGGCCGCCCACGGCGGCGTGCTTGGCTGGCTGCGGACCCTGTTCGGTGCCGCACCGGCAACGGCTCCCGCCGTACCGGCAATCGCCCCTGCCCGCGAGGGCGGCCAGCAGCGCCGCGACGAGCGCGGCAACCGCGGCCGCGACGGTCGCAACCGCAACGAACAGCGCCGCGACGACAACCGCCAGCGCGACCAGCAGCGTCCGCAGCAACAGCCGCAGAAGCAAAAGCAGCAGCAGGCGCAGAAGCCGCAGCCCGCCCAGCCGCAAAAGCAGGAGCGCCAGGACCGGCAGCCGCAGGCACCGCGCCAGGACAAGCAGCAGGCGCAAGCTGCGCAGCAACCCCCGCAGCAAGCGCCCAAGCCGCCACGTCCGCCGCGCCCGGAACGCCCCGCCGAGACCACGTCGCCGGCGGCCAATCCCGCACTGGCCGAACCCGTCATCCCGGCCGCAGCCGTTGTTCTGGCCGCGCCACCCGCAGCCGTGGCCCCGCTGATGGGTACGCCAACCGACGTCATCGCCGATCCCGCGCAAGACACCCTGACCACGCCTGCGGCCAATGCCGAGGAGGCACTGGGTGAAGGCGGCAGCAAGCGTCGCCGTGGACGCCGTGGTGGTCGTCGTCGTCGTCGCGGCAATGGCGAAGCCAGCGGCACCGCCGATGAGGCGATGGATCACGACGACGCGCTGGATGAGGTGGTCGGTCCCGACGCATCACAGCCGGAATTCGACTTCGACGATCTGCCGTCGCCGGCCCCGCGCGCTGCAACCGTCGCTCCGGTCGAAGCCGCTCCGGTTGAAACCGCCCCGGTCGAGGCCGTCCCGACGGCCAGTTCGTTGCCGCCGGCAGCGGCGGCCAGCATCGTCGAGACCCCTGCCGACGCAGCCGCGTCGGTACGGATCGAGGTGGATGCCACGTTGCCCGCCACGGCATCCCAGGCCGAGCTGCTGCCACCGGTGGATGCCGCCACGGCCACGGCCGCGGTGGAAGCCGAGAGCGTGCCCGCCCCGGAGATGCTGCCCACGCCTGCCGCCCACGGCGAAGACGCCGACACCGCCCAGCGTGCGGAGCAATTGCGTGGGCTGTTCGACAGCGCCCGCCTGGCCGAGACCGAAACCACGCCCGAAGTGACCGCCACGCAGCCGCCGCTGGATGCCGCCAGCGAGACCCGCGAGCCGGCCCACCCAGGCGCTTGACCCGTACGCCCCGGCCCGGCACTCGCCGGTGCCGGGGCCAGGCCCCGCGCCACGTCAGTGCATGGCGTGGGCGGGATCGATCAGGCCGTATTGGCTGACCAGTCGCGCCAAAGCGATGTTGTCGTGGATGCCGAGCTTGTCGAACAGCCGGGTCTTGTGCGTATTCACCGTCTTCGCGCTCAGGCTGAGGCGCTTGGCGATGGCCTCCTGCCGCAACCCCTGGTTCAGCAGCAACGCCACTTCCAGTTCGCGTGGCGTGAGGGTGTCGAACGGCGACGCCGATTCCCCCTGCAAGCCCGCCAAGGCCAGCCCCTGTGCGATCGCGCTGGCCAGGTAACGCTTGCCGCGCGCCACGTCGCGCACCGCGCGCAGCAATTCATCGGCATCGCAGGCCTTGCCCACGTAGCCGAATGCGCCCGCCTCCAGCAAGCGCCGCGGCATCGGGCCGTCCTCCAGCACCGACACCGCGATCACCCGCGTGCCGCTGTCGCCGCGCACCACCCGCTCGGTCAATTCCAGGCCACTCAAGCCCGGCAGGTGCAGGTCGCACAGCAGCACATCGGGCTTGAGCTTGCGAATCTGCGGCAAGGCGTCTTCGGCGCTTTCGGCCTCGCCCACCACCTCGATGTCCGCCTGCCCCCCGAGGATCAAGCGAAAGCCGGTGCGCACCAGCGCATGATCGTCGACGATGAATACCCTGATGGCCATCCCCACTCCCCCTGATTCGATAGGCGCAGCTTACTGCCGGGCAGGAGGGCATCCAAGCAGGCGATGCCGCGATCCTGGCTAGGAAAAGTCCGAATACGGGGATGGCGGAAGCGGTGAGATTCGAACTCACGGATGGTTTGACCCATCGCCGGTTTTCAAGACCGGTGCCTTAAACCGCTCGGCCACGCTTCCGTTGCTTTCCCGATGGCACCGCATCCCGATCCTGGTCGGCACATCCGGCACGGAAAGGATTTTCGCATGCGCGGCCACCGGCTGCACGCGTCTGGCGCGCAACCGGCGGCCTGCATGCATCAGGCCGTGGCCGGCACCGCTTCCAGTGGTTCGAAGCGGCCCTGGAAGAAGCGCAGGTCCTTGGGTTCGTAGACGAAGCGCAGGCCGTGGATGGCGTCACGACGTTGCCACAGGCGAATGATGCCGTTGGCCACTTCACGCAGGTGGTCGTCGGTATACACGCGCCGCGACAGGGTCAGCCGCACCAGCTCCAGCTTCGGGCGGTAGTTCTGCCCGGCATGGTTGCGGCCGCTGGACACGTTGCCGCGCTCCATCGGGCGCACCCCGGTTTCCACGTAGATTTCGCTGGACAGGCGTTGCGCCGGGTATTCGTCCTGGTCCACATGCGGCAGGAAGCGCCGTGCATCCACGAACACCGCATGGCTGCCGGTTGGCTCCACCACCGGCACGCCGGCCTCCTTCAGCCAGCCCGCCAGGCGTTGCGCCTGGCTGACGCGGGCGTGGATGTAGCGGTCGTCGACCATTTCACGCACGCCCTGCGCCATCGCCGCCAGGTCGGCCGCCGGCAAGCCGCCGTCACGCACGCCGCCTTCGTAGATGCGCAGCTTGGCCTCCGACTTGCGCGCCCATTCGGCGTTGTCCTTGTAGGTCAGCAGGCCGCCGATGTTGATCAGGTAGTCCTTCTTGCCGGAGACGGTGGCACCGTCGCCGTACAACATCATCTCGTGCAGGATGTCCTTGACGCTGGAACCGGCATAGCGCGGGTCGTGGCGCTGGATCATGCAGGCGTTCTCCACCGCGCGGGTGGCATCGAACATCACCGGGATGCCGTGCTTGCGGGTGTAGGCATAGACCTCGCGCAGGTTGTCCATCGACACCGGCTGGCCACCGGCCAGGTTCACCGACAGCTCGAACGAGATGTAGGCGATCTGCGCGGCACCATGCTTCTGCACCAGCGCATCGACCTTGGCGATGTCGATGTTGCCCTTCCAGCGGAACGGCGAGGCGGGGTCGTGCGCCTCGTCGACGATCACGTCGGCGAAGATGCCGCCCGCGTATTCCTGGTGCACCTTGGTGGTGGTGAAGTACATGTTGCCGGGCACGTACTGGCCGGGCTTGATCATCACTTCCGAGAGGATCTGCTCGGCCGCGCGGCCCTGGTGGGTGGGCAGCACGTATTCGTAGCCGTAGGTGTCGCGGATCGCGGCGGCGAAGTCGAGGTAGGCGCTGCTGGTGGCCGGCGTGGGCAGCGCGGCATCGTAGGCGGCCCACTGCACGGTGGACATCGCGGTGGTGCCGGAGTCGGTCAGCAGGTCGATGGCCACGTCCGCCGAACGCAGCAGGAAGGTGTTCCAGCCGGCCTCGCGGATCGCGCGCTCGCGTTGCTCGCGGGTGGTGACGGCGATCGGCTCCAGGGTGTGGATCAGCCACGGCTCGCAATCGAACTCCACCACCTCCAGGTCGGCGAAGGCCGGGCCGAAGCGCAATTCATCGTGCCACTGGCCATCGCGTTCCAGCTCCAGCGCCAGCACGCGATCGCGCTGGCGATGCAGGGCGATGACCGCGTCGGCCACCTGGTCCAGTTGCCGGTTGGTCATCGCCAGCCGCGGGATCTGCAACGGCAGCAGGTGGTCGCGCCCCACCAGCCCCTGTGCCAGCGCGCGCACGCCTGCGCTCTGGTACAGCGCGCAGGCCAGCGCATGTTGCGGATACTTGTCCACCTGCGGCAGGAACGCATCCGCGCGCAGATAGGCGCCATCGCAGCCGCGCTCGATCGGCACGCCGGCCTCGCGCAGGCGCGCGGTGAAGCGTTCCACCTGGTGCATCGCCCATTGCACGGTGGGCTCGTCGCACATTTCATCCAGCCCGCGTGCGATCACCTCCATGGTGCGCCCGGCCATGCCGCCGTAGGTGTGCAGCCCTTCGAACACCACGATTTCATTGATGAAGTGCTCGTGGTCGGCCGGGTTGTCGGTGGCGAGGAAGCCACCGGTATTGGCGCGTGCGTCCTGCGCGCCATCCATCATCACCACGTGCGCGGTCTTGGCCAGCAGCTTGACCAATTCGGCGATGGTGCGGTCGCCCATGCCGGTTTCGAAACGCTGGATGTACCAGGCGTTTTCCACCACCCGCGACAGGTCCAGCACCAGCCGCAAGCCGTGGCGATCGGCCAGCTCGCGCGCCGCGCGCAGGTTGGCCAGGCTGACCGGATGCTGGCCGTCGGCAAACGCCTGCGCGCCGATGAACGGCGGGCGCTGGGCCTTGACCTCTTCTTCCAGCCGGGCCAGATCGAAATTGCCGGTGAACACCGCCTCGCCGTGGTCGCGCACGTCGCGCAGCTCGATCCCGCGCGGGGCGTGCAGGTCCACCCGGCCGCGCGCATTGCTGGGCAGGCGCTGGCCGCTTTCCGCGAACACGTGCAGCAGGATCTTCACCGACCCCAGCGTGTTGTGGGTCGGGCAGACATAGGTGTGCCCCAGCACGCGATTGATGACGGCGGTCAGGTTCTCGAAATTGCGCGCGCCGGCATAGGCCTCGTCGCCCACCAATTGCCCCGCCAGTTGCTCCTGCGTCATCGCCCCGCAGCCATAGGACACCATGTCGAAGGTGACCTGCCGCGGGGTCAGGTTGAACACGTTGGAATGCGCGGCGGCAAGGTTGCGCTTGCGCTCGTCGAGGGTCGGGAACGCGATCGGGCGAACGGTCTTGACCTTGTGCGGCTCGTGGACGGGAACGGGTGTTGCCATGGGTTGCTCCTGGACGGATGAAAGTCGGACGCGCGCGTGGCGGCCACGCGCTACAGGAGGAATTTTAGGAATGTAAAACCCGCCAATGAATGCAATTTGTTAAGCTTCAAGCAACAAATATCATTCTTTCATCAACAAAATGGTCAAAAAACCTTACGAACAACCAAGAACCGTCGATGCCACCGATTGGCGCATCCTGGAGGTGCTGCAGGAAGACGGCCGCACCAGTTTCACCGAGCTGGGCAGGCGCGTGGGCATGTCCACGCCGGCCGTGACCGAACGCGTGCGTCAACTGGAGGCGGCAGGCGTGATCCGCGGCTACCGCGCGGAATTGGATCTGGCGAAAATCGGCCGGCCGATCCTTGCCATCGTGCGCATGAGCGTGGTCGGCGACGTGCTGGCCAAAGTCACCGACTGCGTGCGCAAGATGCCGGAAGTACTGGAATGCCATCGCGGCACCGGTGCCGATTCCTTCACCGCCTCGGTGGCGGTGGCCACGGTGGAGGACCTGGAGCGACTGATCGACCGGCTCACGCCGTATGGCACCACCTCGACATCCATCGTGCTGTCCACGCCGGTGCCGCGCCGCGCGATCGTCCCGCCCGCCGCCGGCAGGCCCGTGCAGGCACGCCGCGGCAAGCCTTGAGCCGGCTCAACGCGCGCGCGGCTTGTGCCCCGCGCGGGCCCGGCGCTTGAGGCATTCCGGGTCGCTGCACTCCAACCGTGCCGCCTCCAGCATGGGGGGCAGGCGCTCGGCGAGGAAGTCGATGAACACCCGCACCGCCGGCAGCATGCCGCGCCGCGAGGCGAACACCGCATGCGCAATGCCTTGCGGCAGTCGCCATTGCGGCAACACCACTTCCAGGTCGCCACGCCGTACGGCAGCGGCGCAGATGGTTTCCGGCAGCAACGTGATGCCCACGCCTCCTTCCGCCATCGCCTGCATCATCGGGAAATCGAAGCCGGTGACGCGCGGCTGCAATTCGACCCGCCGCACTTCACCTTCCGGCCCATGCAATTCCCAACGCTGCCGCGCCTCGTCTTCACTGACGCTCAGGGTAATGTGCTCGGCCAGTTGCTCCGGCATTTGCGGGCGACCGGCGCGGTCCAGGTAGGCCGGGCTGGCCACCAGCAGTTCCTGGATCTGGCCGAAGCTGCGCATCACCAGGCTGCCGTCCTCGTCCAGCTTGCTGCGCACGCGGATGGCCACGTCCACGCCTTCGTTGATGACATCGACGCGCCGGTTGCTGACGATCAATTGCACCCGCACCTTCGGGTGCAGGGCCATGAACTCCGGCAGCAGCCTGGGCATCTGTTGCTGCGCCATCGATACCGGCACGCTGACCCGCACGCTGCCACGCGGCTCCACGCTGAGCCGGTCCACCGCCTCGCGCGCGGCCTGCGCCTCGGCCAGCATCGACTGCGCATGGCGGTGCACGCTGGTGCCGACGTCGGTGACCGCGAAGCGGCGCGTGGAGCGCTGCAGCAACCGCACGCCAAGCTCCGCCTCCAGCGCGCTGATGCGCCGGCTCAGGCGCGACTTGGGAATGCCCAGCGCGCGTTCGGCAGCGGCAAAGCCGCCGTGGTCGACCACGGCGGCGAAGTAGTAGAGATCATTGAGGTCTTGCATCGGGAAATTCCAATATCGGAACAATCCCGACTATTCGACCACCCTTGTCAATGAAAATGCAACGCACTCAATCGATTTTCACAGCCCCGCCCATGTACGGGCGCAGCACGTCGGGCACGTCGATGCTGCCGTCGGCGTTCTGGTAATTCTCCATCACCGCGATCAGCGCGCGACCTACGGCCACGCCGGAACCGTTCAAGGTGTGCACCAGTTCCGGCTTGCCGGTGGCCGGGTTGCGCCAGCGCGCCTGCATGCGGCGGGCCTGGAAGTCGCCGCAGTTGGAGCAGGAGGAGATCTCGCGGTAGGTGTCCTGCGAAGGCAGCCAGACTTCAAGGTCGAACGTCTTGGTGGCACCGAAGCCCATGTCGCCGGTGCACAGCAGCACCTTGCGGTACGGCAGGCCCAGCTTTTCCAGCACGGTTTCGGCACAGCGGGTCATGCGCAGGTGCTCGGCGTCGGACTCCTCCGGTTTCGCGACGCTGACCAGTTCGACCTTCTCGAACTGGTGCTGGCGGATCATCCCGCGCACGTCGCGGCCACCGCTGCCGGCTTCGGAGCGGAAGCACATCGAATGCGCGGTCATCCGCAGCGGCAGGCGCTCGGCATCCACAATTTCATCGCGGACGATATTGGTCAGCGGCACTTCGCTGGTCGGGATCAGGTAACGCTTGTGTTCGCCCAGCTGGGTGGAGAACAGGTCTTCCTCGAACTTCGGCAGCTGGCCGGTGCCGCGCATCGATTCGGCGTTGACGATCACCGGGACGTTGGTTTCCTCGTAGCCGTGCTCGCCGGTGTGCAGGTCCAGCATGAACTGCGCCAGCGCGCGGTGCAGGCGGGCCAGCTGGCCACGCAGCACGGTGAAGCGCGAGCCGGACAGCTTGGCCGCGGTCTCGCCGTCCAGCCAGCCATGGCGCGCGCCCAACTCCACGTGGTCCTTGACCGCAAAATCGAAGCTGCGCGGCGTGCCCCAGCAGTGCTGCTCGACGTTGTCGGCCTCGCCGCCGCCCAGCGGCACGCTGGCATCGGGCAGGTTGGGGATGCCGGCGGCAATCGCCTCGATCTCGCCGCGGATCCGCTCCAGCTCGACCTCGGACGCCTTCAGCTCCTCGCCAAAGCCGGCCACCTCCGCCATCACCGCGGCCACGTCCTCGCCCTTGGCCTTGAGCATGCCGATCTGCTTGCTGCGGGTATTGCGCAGGTTCTGCAGTTCCTGCGTGCGGACCTGGATCTGCTTGCGGCTGGCTTCCAGCGCTTCGAGGCGGGCGACGTCGAGTTCGAAGCCGCGCGCGGCGCGCAGGCGTTCGGCAAGATCGGCGGGGTTGGAGCGCAGCAGGGCGGGATCGAGCATGGGCGTGGGAGATCGCGGGAATGAACCGCCATTATCGCCGAGCGCGGGCGGGATCGCAGTGCATCGCGATGGCTGTGCCAGAATGCGGCCATGGCCGATACCACCCCGCCGCCCACCAAATTGTTCTCGCCCCACCTGCTGAAGCTGCTGGCCATCGCCTTCGGCGTGGGCTTGCTGTTGTTCCTGCTGGTCTGGCTGAACGCCCGCCACGACTACGACTTCTACAAGGCGGATGGCACCGGCACCGATACCGAACCGTCAAGCGCCCTGCCGGCCCCCTTGCCCCCCGATGTCGCCGGCACCGGCAATGCCAGCGGGCTGGATGTCTCGAAAGTACCGACCGTGCCCCGCGACACGCCGCCCCCCGTCCCCGACACGGCGCAATCTCCCGCACGCGCTACCCCCGCGCCGGCACCGAAGCCGGCGTCGCAAGCGGGCGACAGCGACACCCCCGTGCCACTGTCCTCGCCGGCGCCGCGCTACCCGCAGGACGCCATGCGCGCGGGGGCCGGAGGCACCGTGCGGGTCAAGGTCAGCGTCGCCGCCGATGGCAGCGTGGAGCAACTGGAACTGGTGGAATCCAGCGGCAACCGGCAGCTTGACCGGGCGGCACTGGAAGCCCTGCACCGCTGGACGTTCCGCCCGGCCATGCACAACGGCCAGCCGGCCAGTGCCGACGTCGTGGTGCCGATCGTGTTCAGCCCCGGCGGCTGATCCGCGCCGTCACCCGGCCACGCACGCCATCCAGGCGCGCTTCGGAACGCCGCGCGGCATAACGTGCATCGGCCAGGGCATGGTCGATGCGGATGCCGGTGCAATGCGCCGCCCGCACTGCCAGCCGATACGCGGCCTCCAGCAGTCCCAACGATGCCAGCCACAGGTGGCGCGGGGTCAGGTCAAGGGCGGGTTTGACCCGGCGAGCGAGGGCTTTGCGTTGCACGGCCATGGCGGCCTCCGATACGGGGGATCACGGGCGCAGATTGAGGCCGCGCGACCGAGCTTTCACACTACCTCCCCCCTTGCCAGACGCCCTGCGCGGCATGATGCTGGGCCACCGACACCGCAGGGAACATGCCGCATGGCCAGCAAGAAACCCGCCGCATGGGCGGCTTTTCCGCACGACGCCCACGCCTTCGCCTACACCGGCGATGCACTGAAGAAAGCATGGCCGAAACTGCACGCCGGCGATTGCGAGCCGTTCCCGGATGCCAAGCGTGCCGCCGCATTGCTGAAAGCCGCCGGCAAGGCCGCGCCCAAGCTCGAGGCCGACGCGCTGGCGAACGCCTTGCAGGACGCATGGCGCGCCTTCCATCGTGGCGACTTCCAGGCGGCCTGCGCATCCGGTGAGGCGCTCGGGCCGGTGGGGACTTCGGTGGCGGTCAAGGCGCTGGGCATCCACGCCACCTATCTGGTCGATGACGACGACGAGAAACTCAAGCGCTTCGAACGCGCCGCCGCGCTCGCCGAAGCCGCCGCCAAGGCGCTGCCGGACGAAGCCAACAGCCACTACCGGCTGGCCTTCGCGCTGGGCCGTTACAGCCAGGGCCTGTCGATCGCCAAGGCGTTGAAAATGGGCATCGCCGGCAAGGTACGCACCGCCCTGGATGCCACCCTAAAGCTGGCGCCGAAACACGCCGAGGCACACACCGCGCTGGCGGTCTACCACGCCGAGATCATCAACAAGATCGGCGCGATGATCGGCGGCCTGACCTACGGTGCCAAGGCCGGCGAGGCCGACAAGCACATCCGCGAGGCGCTCAAGCTCACCCCGGCCTCGCCGATCGCGCACGTCGAGCATGGCAACGTCCTGCTGCTGCTCGACGAGAACCGCAACGAGGATGCCGCCGCCGAGGCCTACGAGAAGGCATCGAAGTGCAAGCCGCTGGACGCGATGGAAACGCTGGATGCCGCTTTCGCGGCCGACCAACTGGCCTGACCGCGCACGCCGCCGTCCCCTTCAACGCAACGGGGCACGCCGTGGCGTGCCCCGCAATTCATGGAACGGGCAATGGCCTGCTCAGGCGAACGCGCTCTGGCACCAGGCCATCAACGGGTTCCAGAACACGCCCAGCACCAGCAAGCCCAGCGCGTTGATTCCGAACACCAACTTCAGCATGGCATCGTCGCGCGGCAGTACCGGCTCGCCCACGGGCTCATCGAAGTACATCACCTTGATGACGCGCAGGTAGTAGAACGCGCCGATCACCGCGAACACCACGCCCACCAGCGCCAACCACAGCATGCCGCCGTTGATTGCTGCGCGCAGCACCGCCAGCTTGGCCCAGAAGCCGAGGAACGGCGGGATGCCGCACAGCGAGGCCATCACGCACAGCACCATGCCGGCGCTCCACGGATCGCGCGCATTCAGGCCCTTGAAGTCGTCGATGGCATCCGCCTCGAAACCGCGCCGCGACAACAGCACGATCACGCCGAACGCCGCAGTGGCCATCAGCGCATAGCTGATCGCGTAGAACATCGCCGCCGAATAGCCTTCCACGCCACCACCGGCCAGGCCCAGGAACAGGAAGCCGACGTGGGAGATGGTGGAATAGGCCAGCATGCGCTTGAGGTTGGTCTGCATCAGCGCGATGACATTGCCCAATATCAGCGACAACGCCGCCAGCACCGCCAGCATCGGCTGCCACTGCGCCGCCAGCGGCGAGGCACCGAAGCCCAGCAGGCGCACCACCATCGCGAACGCGGCCAGCTTGGGAGCCGAACCAATGAACAAGGTGATGGGTGTGGGCGCACCGTGGTAGACGTCGGGCAGCCACATGTGGAACGGCGCGGCACCGAACTTGAACGAGATGCCGGCGATCATGAACACCACGCCGGTCAGCAACAGCATCGGCTGCGCCACGCCGGGCGCGGCGTCGCGAATGGCCGCCAGGTCCAGGCTGCCGGTGGCACCGTACACCAGCGACATGCCGTACAGCAGCAGGCCGGAGGCCAGCGCACCCAGCACGAAGTACTTCATCGCCGCTTCCGAGGCCAGCTTGCTGTCGCGATCCACCGCCACCAGCGCATACGAGCTCAGCGCCAGCAGTTCCAGCCCCAGGTAGACCATGATCAGGCTGCCAGCGGAGATCAGCAGCATCATGCCCAGCACCGCAAACAGCACCAGCACCGACACCTCGCCCTTGTACAGGCCGCGCTCGCGCAGGTAAGGCCACACGAACAACAGCGCCAGGGCCGACACCACGCAGGCACCGACCTTCAGCACGTCGGCCATGGTGTCGCGCACGAACATGCCGTGGAGCACGTGGCTGTCGCCACCCGCACCCACGCCGGCCACCAGCAAGCCGGCAACCACCAGCAGGACGAGCACCGCCAGCACGTTGGTCACGGCGCGCCGGGCGTCGGACAGGAACAGATCCAGCATCAGCAGGGCGAACGCAGCACCCACCAGCACCAGTTCGGGAATCAGCGGCAGCAGTTCGGTGGCTGCCGGCATGGCGAGAGTGGCCTGCATCGTCGTCATGTCCTCAGAGCTTGGTGGCGGCGAGCTGGCTCGCCAGTTGCGAGATGGACGGATCCATCAAATCGGTCAGCGGCTTGGGGTTGATGCCCAGCGCCAGCGTGAAGGCGGCGAACACGCCCAGCACGATCCACTCGCGGGCGTTGATGTCCTGCAATCCGGCCACGTGCGCGTTGCCGACGTCGCCCCAGATGATCCGCTTGGTCAGCCACAGCGAATAGCCGGCACCGATGATCAGGGTCAGCGCCGCACCGAAGGCGATCAGCGGGCTTTGCTGGAAGCTGGCCAGGATGACCACGAACTCGCCGACGAAGCCGCTGGTGCCCGGCAGGCCGCAATTGGCCATCGCGAAGAACACCCAGAACAGCGCGAACCACGGCATCACCTTCGCCACGCCGCCGTAGTCGCGGATCATGCGGGTGTGCATGCGGTCGTACAGCACGCCCACGCAGGAGAACATCGCGCCGGAGATGAACCCGTGCGAGATCATCTGCACCATCGCGCCCTGCAAGCCCAGCTGGGCACCATCCGCCAGTTGCTGGTCGCGCACCAGCGCGAAGGCGATGAATGTGCCAAGGATCACGAAGCCCATGTGCGCGACCGACGAATAGGCGATCAGCTTCTTCATGTCTTCCTGCACCAGCGCCACCAGGCCCACGTACACGATCGCGACCAGGCTGAAGGCGATCATCAGCCAGGCATACTCGTGGCCGGCGTCGGGCACGATCGGCAGGGTGAAGCGCAGGAAACCGTAGCCACCGATCTTCAACATGATCGCCGCCAGCACCACCGAGCCGCCGGTGGGTGCCTCGACGTGCGCATCCGGCAACCAGGTATGCACCGGGAACATCGGCACCTTGATCGCGAAGGCCGCGAAGAACGCGAAGAACAGCCAGGTTTGCTCCTGCATCGTCAGCGGCAGCGCCGCCATGTCGGCGATCTGCCAGCTGCCGCCCTTCAGGTACAGGTAGATCAACCCGACCAGCATGAACACCGAGCCGATGAAGGTGTACAGGAAGAACTTCAGCGACGCATAGATGCGGCGCGGCCCGCCCCACACGCCGATCACGATGAACATCGGGATCAGCATCGCCTCGAAGAACACGTAGAACAGCATCGAGTCCAGCGCGCAGAACGCACCGATCATCACGCCTTCCAGGAACATCAGGCAGGCGAAGTACTGCGCCACGCGCTTTTGCACCGACCCCCATGCACCCACCAGCACCAGCACGCCCACCAACGCGGTCAGGCCCACCAGCGGCACCGACAAGCCATCCACGCCAAGGTGGTACTGGATGTCGTAGGCCGGAATCCACGGGCGCAGCTCGACGAACTGCATCGCTGCGCTGCCCATCTGGAAGCCGGTGAACAACGGGATGCTCAGGGCCAGCGTCAGCAACGCGAACGCAAGCGCGATCCAGCGCGCAAGCTCCGGCCGCTTGTTGCCGGCCAACAGTGAGAACACGCCACCAAGGATCGGCAGCCAGATCAACAAACTAAGCAGGGGCCAGTGGGTCACGCTTGCGGTTTCCATCCAGTCATCGGTACCGGCTCAGAGCCAGTAGTACTTGGCCATCGCCAGCAGCGCGACCAAACCCAGAATCATTGCGAAGGCATAGTGGTAGAGGTAGCCGGTCTGCACCTTGCGGGCCAGCGCCGCCACCACGCCCACCAATTTGACGCTGCCATTCACGGCACCATCGATCAGACCGCTGTCGATCGAGCTTGAGGCCTTGCCGATCTTCAGGCTGCCGCCGGCAAAGCCACCGATCCACAGGTCATCCATGTAGTACTTGCGTTCCAGCAAGCGGATCGGTGCAGCCAGCACACGGGTGATGCCCGTGCGCAGCTCCGGCTTGACCAGGTACAACAGCGTGGCCAGCGCGAAGCCGGCGAATGCCAACCAGAACGCCGGCGCCATGAAGCCGTGCAGCGCAAATGCAATGGGGCCGTGGAACTCCTCGGCCAGCTTGGCCACCACGTCATTGCCCTCCAGCACCTGGATCGCGCCCTCGAAGAACGGCACCTGCCTGGCATGGCCCAGCACATCGGTGCCGAACAGCATCGGGCCGACGGTGAAGAAGCCCACCAGCACCGACGGGATCGCCAGCAGCACCAGCGGCAACGTCACCACCCACGGCGACTCGTGCGGAGCATGCGTGCCATGGCCATGGTCGTCGTGATGTGCATCGTGGTGCGCGTCATGGCCGTGGCCGTGCGCATCCTTGAAGCGTTCCTTGCCGAAGAACGTCAGGTACAGCAGGCGGAAGCTGTAGAAGCTGGTCACGAAGGCGCCCAGCAGCACCGCCCAGTTGGCGTACTGCGCGACCCAGCCACCGGTCTCGTGCGCGTGGTGCGCGGCGGCCTCGATGATGGTGTCCTTCGAGTAGAAGCCGCTGAAGAACGGCGTGCCGACCAGCGCCAGCGTGCCCACCCACATGGTGAGATGGGTCACCGGCATGTACTTGCGCAGGCCACCCATCTTGCGCATGTCCTGTTCGTGGTGCATGCCGATGATGACCGAGCCGGCACCCAGGAACAGCAGCGCCTTGAAGAAGGCATGGGTCATCAGGTGGTAGACCGCCGCCGAGTAGGCGGACACGCCCAGCGCCACCGTCATGTAGCCCAGCTGCGACAGCGTGGAGTACGCCACCACGCGCTTGATGTCGTTCTGCACCATGCCGATCAGGCCGGTCCAGAAGGCGGTGGTCGCGCCAATGAACAGGATGAAGTTGAGCGCGGTCTGCGACAACTCGAACAGCGGCGACATGCGCGCCACCATGAAGATGCCCGCGGTCACCATGGTCGCGGCGTGGATCAATGCCGAAATCGGGGTCGGGCCTTCCATCGAATCGGGCAGCCACACGTGCAGCGGCACCTGCGCCGACTTGCCCATGGCACCGATGAACAGGCAGATGCAGATGACCGTCGGCACCGCCCAGGCATGACCCGGCAGGATCTGCACGCTGGCATCCTTGATCACGCCGGCATTGGCGAATGCGGTGGCGTAGTCCAACGTGCCGATCCAGTACAGCACGCCGGAAATGCCCAGCAGGAAGCCGAAGTCGCCGACGCGGTTGACCAGGAACGCCTTGAGGTTAGCGAACACCGCGGTGGGCTTCTTGTACCAGAAGCCGATCAGCAGGTACGACACCAGGCCCACCGCTTCCCAGCCGAAGAACAGCTGCATGAAGTTGTTGCTCATCACCAGCATCAGCATGCTGAAGGTGAACAGCGAGATGTAGCTGAAGAAGCGCTGGTAGCCGTCATCCTCGGCCATGTAGCCGATGGTGTAGATGTGCACCAGCAGCGACACGAAGGTGACCACCACCATCATCATCGCGGTCAGCTTGTCCACCAGGAAGCCGACGTTGACCGAAATGCCGCCGGTTTGCAGCCAGGTGTAGAGGTTCTCGTTGAACGGTGCCGCACCCTGCAACAGCTGCCACAGCACGTGCACCGACAGCGCACAGCTGGCGGCCACGCCGAGGATGGTGACGGTGTGCGCGCCGGCGCGGCCGATCCGGCGGCCGAACAGGCCGGCCAGGATGCTGCCGAGCAGCGGCAGCAGCACCACCAGCACGAGTTGGGTCTTGGAGATCAGGATTGCCGAAGCCATCAGGTCAGCCCTTCAACGTATCGATATCCGCAACATCAATACTGCGGCGGTTGCGGAACAAGGTCACCAGGATGGCCAGGCCGATGGCGGCCTCGGCAGCGGCGACGGTGAGGATGAAGAACACGAACACCTGGCCGGCGGCATCGCCCAGCGAGCGCGAGAAGGCGACGAAGTTGATGTTCACCGACAGCAGCATCAGCTCCAGCGAGACCAGCAACATGATCACGTTCTTGCGGTTCAGGAACAGTCCGGCCACGCTGATGCAGAACAGCACTGCGCCCAGCGTGAGGTAGTGGCCCAAGGTCAGGGCGGACAGGATGTCGTTCATTGCGCGCCCTCTTCCGGCTTGGCCTGCGCGGCCGGTACCGCCGCCTGCATCTTCACCATCCGCACGCGGTCGGCGGCCTTCACCCGAACCTGTTCGGCCGGGTTCTGGTGCTTGGCGCCCGGACGACGGCGCAGGGTCAGCATGACCGCCGCCACCACCGCCACGGTCAGGATCACCGCCGCCACTTCGAACGGCAGCATGAAGTCGGTGAACAGCGCGCGTGCCAGCCAGGTGATGTTGGGAATGTCGGTGGCCACTGCGGCGTTGTCGGCCAGCGGGGCCTGCGCGGCGCTGCGGACACCGATCAGGGCCAGCATCTGCACCAGCATCAGCACTGCCACCACCAAGCCCACCGGCAGATAGCGCACGTAGCCCTGACGCAGCGGCGCCTTGTCCATGTCCAGCATCATCACCACGAACAGGAACAGCACCATCACCGCGCCGACGTAGACCAGCACCAGCGCGATGCCGAGGAATTCCACGCCGCCGGTGATCCAGGTGCAGGCCACCGAGAAGAACGTCAGCACCAGGTACAGCACGGCATGCACCGCATTGCGCGCGGTGATCGCCGCCAGTGCCGCGGCCGCGGCGATTGCCGCGAAGCCGAGGAAGGCAAGGGATTGGAAATCGAAGTCCATGCTCAGGTCTGCCTCAACGGTACGGTGCGTCGGCGGCGCGACGTTCGGCGATTTCCGCTTCGAGGCGGTCGCCGATGGCCAGCAGCTTCGGCTTGGTCAACACGCTCTGTTCGCGCTTGTCGAAGTGGTATTCGTGGATGTGGGTTTCGACGATGGAGTCGGTGGGGCAGGACTCCTCGCAGAACCCGCAGAAAATGCACTTGAACAGGTCGATCTCGTAGCGGGTGGTGCGGCGGGTGCCGTCGTCCGCACGCGGGCCGGCCTCGATGGTGATCGCCAGCGCCGGGCACACCGCTTCGCACAGCTTGCAGGCAATGCAGCGCTCCTCGCCGTTGGCATAGCGGCGCAACGCATGCACGCCACGGAAGCGCGGCGACTGCGGGGTCTTTTCCATCGGGTACATCAGCGTGTACTTCGGGCGGAACAGGTATTTCAAGGTCAGCCACAGGCCGCCCAGCAGCTCCAGCAGCAGCAGGCTCTTGAAGTAGGACACCACCTTGCTCATGCCACCGCTCCCATCGCGTTGCCGCCGATCACGCCGAAGTACACCAGCAGCGCGGTCACGAAGATCCAGGCGATGGTGATCGGGATGAACACCTTCCAGCCCAACCGCATGATCTGGTCGTAGCGGTAGCGCGGGAACGCGGCGCGGAACCAGATGAAGCAGGTGGCGAAGAAGAACACCTTGGCCAGCAGCCATGGCCAGCCGCCTTGCCAGATCCAGTTG
The DNA here is from genome assembly GCF_041905325.1 of Thermomonas sp. Classification (GTDB taxonomy): domain Bacteria; phylum Pseudomonadota; class Gammaproteobacteria; order Xanthomonadales; family Xanthomonadaceae; genus Thermomonas. Next base: position 82,366 of record NZ_JAYRLK010000004.1, read on the forward strand.
ACCAGCCAGTGCACGTCACCGAAGTCCAGCCAGCCACCGATCGGGCTGAGCCAGCCGCCGAGGAAGAAGATCGAGGTCAGGAAGCTGACCAGGATCATGTTGGCGTATTCGGCGAGGAAGAACAGCGCGAACTGCGAACCGGAATATTCCACCATGTGGCCGGCGACGATTTCCGATTCGCCTTCCACCACGTCGAACGGCGCGCGGTTGGTCTCGGCCACGCCGGAGATGAAATACACCACGAACAGCGGTGCCAGCGGGATGAAGAACCACCCGAGGAAGCCCTTGCCGCCCTGCACCATCACGATCTCGGTCAGGTTCAGACTGCCGGCGGCGATCAGCACGCCCACCAGCGAGAACCCCATCGCGATTTCGTAGCTGATCATCTGTGCCGAGGCGCGCATGGCACCGAGGAACGCGTACTTCGAGTTCGAAGCCCAACCGGCGATGATCACGCCGTAGATGCCCAACGAGGTCATCGCCAGCAGGTACAGCAGACCCGCGTTGGCATTGGAAACCGCCATCTTCGCGCCGAACGGCACCACCGCCCATGCCGCGAAGGCCGGCACCAGCGCCAGCATCGGCGCCAGGCGATACAGCACCGGATGCGCCACGGTGGGCTGCACCACTTCCTTGAACAGCAGCTTGAACACGTCGGCAAAGGCTTGCAGGATGCCCCAGCCCACGTACATCGGGCCGTGACGCACGTGCATCCAGCCGATCAGCTTGCGCTCCCACACCACGTAGAAGGCCACCGCCACGATCACCGGCACGGCCACCACGAGGATTTTCAGCACGATCCAGGCCAGCAGGCCGAGCGTACCGAACGACAGCACCAACTCGCGCAGCGGGTCGATGGCGTATTGCATCAGCGGATTCCCCAGCAGGGTGTCGATGGCGAGGCTCATGCGCGCGCAACCTCCAGCTTGGCCGCCGCCAGCAACGGCGCGGTGGCGGCGTAACCGGACTCGATCCACACGCTGCCCGGGGCCACGCGGCCATCGATCAGCACTTGCAAGGTGGCGGCACCGGCGGCCGTGGCGAACTTCGCCATCGCGCCGTCAGCAACCCCGGCGGCGGCCGCATCCGTCGGATGCAGCGAGGCGTGCGGACCGGCATTGAGGGGATGGGCTTGCAAGGCATGGCAGCGGCGCACCACGGCATCCACGCGGTAGATCGCCTGCGAGACGGCCACTTCCAGGCCATTGCCGGCCACGGCGACTGCCGCGCCCTTGGCCACCTGCACCGCCTTGGGTGCAAGGCCGGCGCGCAGCCCGGCAAGATCGGTGAATTCGAAACCGGTCAGCTGCATGTCCCCGCCCAGTGCGCGCAACAGACGCCAACCCGCATGCGCCGACCCCGGCAGCTTGCTGGCGGCCTGTGCCTGCTGGGCGATGCCGTCGAGGTTGGTCAGGGTGGCGTCGACTTCCGGCAGCGCGCCGATCGGCAGGATCACATCGGCAACGGCACGGGTGGATTGGCAGGCGAACTGGCTGAACGCCACCACCTGCGCGCCGCCCAGTGCCTTGAGCGCAAGCGGCTGGTCGGCGAAATCAAGGCCCGGCTCGATGCCGTAGATCACGTAGGCCTTGCGCGGCTGACGCAGCATCGACTGCGCGTCACGCGCGGTCGGCAGCACGCCGTGGCGGGCCAACCCCAGCGCGTTGGCACCCTGCGGAATGCGGCACAGCTTGGCGTTCTTCGCGCTGGCGAAGTCGGCAGCCGCCTTGCGGATGGCAGCGGCATGCGGGCCGTTCTCCGCCACGCCACCGACGATCACGGCGACGTTGCCGGTGTCGCCGACATCGACGCTGGCCAGGGCAGCGGCCAGCTGCGAAGGTGGCACGATGGCCTTGGAAGCAAGGCTGAAGGTGAAATCGAAATCCACCGGATTGACCACGTGGATCTTCGCGCCACGCTTGAACGCCTTGCGGATGCGCTGGTGCAGCAGCGGCACCTCATGGCGCACATTGGAGCCAACGATGACGATGGCATCGGCCTGTTCGATCTCCGCCACCGGCATGCCGAACGCATCCGCAGCGGCACCGTCGGACAGGTCGAGCTGGCCGATGCGGTGGTCGAGGTTGCCGCAGCCGAGGCCGCTGGCAAGGCGCTGCAGCAATGCGCCCTCCTCGTTCGAGGTGGCCGGATGCACCAGCACGCCCAGGTCGTCCCCGGCGTTGTCCTTCAGGATCCGCGCGGCCGTGGCCAGCGCTTCTTCCCAGGAAACCTCACGGAAGCCTTCACCATCGCGCACCAGCGGCACGCCGGCGCGATCATCGGCCACCAGGCCCTCGTGGGCGTAGCGGTCGCGGTCGGACAGCCAGCATTCGTTCACCGCGTCGTTGTCGCGCGGCACGCTGCGCATCAACTCGCCACGGCGGACGTGGTGGAACAGGTTGCTGCCCAGCGCATCGTGGTAGCCCAGCGACGGCCTCGCGGTCAGTTCCCACGGGCGCGCCTTGAAGCGGAACACCTTGTTGGTCAGCGCGCCCACCGGGCAGACGTCGATGACGTTGCCGGACAATTCGGTGGTCAGCGGCTTGCCGTCGAAGGTGCCGATCTGCAGGTTCTCGCCGCGATACATGCCGCCCAGCTCGTAGGTGCCGGCGATTTCCGCGGTCACGCGCACGCAGCGGGTGCAGTGGATGCAGCGCGTCATCTCGCTGGCCACCAACGGGCCCATGTCCTCGTCGGCCACGGTGCGCTTGCGCTCGACGAAGCGGTTGACCGAACGGCCATAACCCAGCGCCAGATCCTGCAATTCGCACTCGCCACCCTGGTCACAGACGGGGCAGTCCAGCGGGTGGTTGATGAGCAGGAATTCCATCACGTTGCGCTGCGCCTTCAGCGCCTTGTCGTTGCGCGTGAAGATCTTCATGCCGTCCATCACCGGCGTGGCGCAGGCCGGCGACGGCTTCGGCGCCGCACGGCCGCCGACCTCGGTATCGACCATGCACATGCGGCAATTGGCGGCGATCGGCAGCTTCTCGTGATAGCAGAAGCGCGGGATCGGGATGCCGGCCTTGTCGGCAGCCTGGATGATCATCGAGCCCTTGGGCGCGGCCAGTTCGACGCCGTCGATGAAGACGGTGACGTGATCCGGCGGCAGGTTCGGATTGACGGGTTGTGCGCTCACGCAACCACCTTTTCAGCCTGGACCAGCGTGCCGGCGCGTTCGTCGTCGACGTAGAAGCGCTTGTTCACGATGGCGTATTCGAATTCATGCCAGAAATGGCGCAGGAAGCCCTGCACCGGCCACGCCGCGGCTTCGCCGAAGGCGCAGATGGTGTGGCCTTCGATCTGCCCGGCGGTGGCGCGCAGCATGTGCAGGTCGTCCATGCTGGCTTCCAGATCCGCGATGCGGGTCAGCATGCGGTGCATCCAGCCGGTGCCTTCGCGGCACGGGGTGCACTGGCCGCAGCTTTCGGCCTTGTAGAACTGGCTGATGCGCTGGCAGGCGCGCACCATGCAGGTGGTCTCGTCCATCACGATGACCGCGCCGGAGCCGAGGCCGGAACCGGCCTTCTGGATCGCGTCGTAGTCCATCGTCAGGCCCATCATCACCTCGCCCGGCAGCACCGGCATCGACGAACCACCGGGAATCACCGCCTTGATGTTGTGGCCCTTGCGGATCCCTCCGCACATGTCCAGCAGCTCGGCGAACGGGGTACCCAGGCGGATTTCGTGGTTGCCCGGATTGGCCACGTGGCCGGACACCGAGAAAATCTTGCAGCCGCCGTTGTTGGGTTTGCCCAGCGCCATGAACCACTCGGGGCCGTTGCGCACGATCGCCGGCACCGAGGCATAGGTCTCGGTGTTGTTGATCGTGGTCGGCTTGCCGTACAGGCCGAAGTTGGCCGGGAACGGCGGCTTGTAGCGCGGCTGGCCCTTCTTGCCTTCCAGCGACTCCATCAGCGCGGTTTCTTCGCCGCAGATGTAGGCGCCCGCGCCGAGCGCGTTGTGGATGTCGATGTCGATGCCGCTGCCGAGGATGTCCTTGCCCAGCCAGCCGTGCTTGTAGGCTTCCGCCAGCGCCTCTTCGATGTGCTCGAAGGGCTCGTGGTGGAACTCGCCGCGCATGTAGTTGTAGGCCACCCTGGTGTTGGTGGCGTAGCAGGCGATGGCCAGGCCCTCGATCACCGCGTGCGGGTTGTAGCGCAGGATGTCGCGGTCCTTGCAGGTGCCCGGCTCGGACTCATCCGAGTTGCACAGGATGTACTTCTCGCCGTCGTGCTTCGGCATGAAGCTCCACTTCAGGCCGGTCGGGAAGCCCGCGCCGCCGCGTCCGCGCAGGCCCGAGGCCTTGACCAGCTCGATGATGTCGGCCGGCGGGATCTTCTCGGTCAGCACCTTGCGCAGCGCCTGGTAGCCGCCGGTCTTCAGGTAGTTCTCGTACGACCACGGCTTGTCGAAATGCAGCGTGGTGTAGACGGCCTGATGTTCCTTCGGCGCGGGGCCGACGGGACCGTAACCTTCCGAATAGTGCGTGTGCCCGCCCATCACTTCAGCCCGTCCAGCAGCTCGTCCACCTTCGCGGGGGTGAGCTTTTCGTGGTAATGGCCGTTGATCACGACCACCGGCGCGCCGCAGCAGGCGGCCACGCATTCTTCTTCCTTCTTCAGGTACACGCGGCCGTCGGCGGAGGACTCGCCCAGCTTGCAACCCAGCTTCTGCTCGGCGTGCGCCACCAGTTCCTGTGCGCCGTTGAGCCAGCAGCTGATGTTGGTGCAGAACGCCACGTTGTTGCGGCCCACTTTCCTGGTCTCGAACATCGAGTAGAAGCTGGCCACCTCGTAGGCCCACACGGGGGGCAGGTCCAGGTACTTGGCCACCGCCGCGATCAGCTCGTCGGTCAGCCAGCCGCCGTTCTGTTCCTGCGCCGCGTACAGGCCCTGCAGCACGGCGGAACGCTTGCGCTCCGGCGGGAACTTGGTCAGCCAGTGGTCGATTTGCGCGCGCGTCGCATCCGACAGTGCCGCCATCGGATCGACGTTGCGGCAGGCTTCGAAATTGCCAGTTGCTTTCATCGGTCAACCTCGCCGAACACGATGTCGTAAGTGCCGATCATGGCCACGACGTCGGACAGCATGTGTCCCTTGGTGATTTCATCCATCGACGACAGATGCGCGAAGCCCGGTGCGCGCAGGTGCACGCGGAACGGCTTGTTGGCGCCGTCACTGACCAGGTAGCAGCCGAATTCGCCCTTCGGCGCTTCCACCGCCGCGTAGGTCTCGCCGGCCGGTACGCAATAGCCTTCGGAGAACAGCTTGAAGTGGTGGATCAGCGCTTCCATGCTGTGCTTCATTTCCCCGCGCGACGGCGGTGCCACCTTGTAATTGTTCAGCATCACCGGGCCGGGATTGTCACGCAGCCACTTCACGCACTGGGCGATGATGCGGTTGGACTGGCGCATTTCCGCCATGCGCACCAGGTAGCGGTCGTAGCAGTCGCCGTTGACGCCGACCGGGATGTCGAAATCCACTTCGGCGTACTTGGCGTACGGCTGCTTCTTGCGCAGGTCCCACTCGATGCCGGAACCGCGCAGCATCGCGCCGCTCATGCCCCAGGCCTTGGCCTGTTCCGGCGTGACCACGCCAATGCCGACGGTACGCTGCTTCCAGATGCGGTTGTCGGTCAGCAGGGTTTCGTATTCGTCCACGCGCCCCGGGAAGTCCTTGGTGAACTGTTCCAGGTAATCCAGCAGCGAGCCTTCGCGGGCGTCGTTGAAACGCTTGAGCTTGCCGCCCTTGCGCCACGGCGATTCCTTGTACTTCGGCATCACCGCCGGCAGGTCGCGGTAGACGCCACCGGGACGGTAGTAGGCCGCGTGCATGCGCGCGCCGGACACCGCTTCGTAGCAGTCCATCAGCTCTTCGCGCTCGCGGAAGGCGTACAGGAACACCGCCATCGCACCGAGGTCGAGCCCGTTGCTGCCCACCCACATCAGGTGATTGAGGATGCGGGTGATTTCGTCGAACAGCGTGCGGATCCACTGCGCGCGTTCCGGTGCCTGCACGCCCAGCAGGTTCTCGATGGCCAGCACGTAGGCGTGCTCGTTGCACATCATCGAGCAGTAGTCCAGCCGATCCATGTACGGAATCGACTGGTTGAACGGCTTGGATTCGGCAAGTTTCTCGGTGCCGCGATGCAGCAGGCCGACGTGCGGGTCGGCGCGGCGCACCACTTCGCCATCCATTTCCAGGATCAGACGCAGCACGCCGTGCGCGGCCGGGTGCTGCGGGCCGAAGTTCAGCGTGTAGTTGCGGATTTCCTGTTGCGCTTCCGCCGGGTTGCTGGCGAACGCGTCGCTGCCCGGATTGCCATGCAGGGCACTCATCGACGCACCTCGCGGCTGAGGATGCGATTGGCGCGCTCCGCCTCGGCGGTGGCCAGGCGGGCGTCGTCGCGGATCACGCGGGCCACGCCCACGCGCGGCTCGACGCTGGTGACGGGCTCATACACCACGCGCTTCTTCTCCTCGTCGTAGCGCACTTCCACATTGCCGATCAGCGGGAAGTCCTTGCGGAACGGATGCCCCACGAAACCGTAGTCGGTCAGGATCCGGCGCAGGTCCGGATGGCCTTCGAAAATGATGCCGTACAGGTCGAACGCCTCGCGCTCGAACCAGTTCGCGCCGGGCCACAGGCCGGTGACGGACGCCACCACCGGCAAGCCGTCGTCGGGGGCGTAGCAACGCACGCGCAGGCGCAGGTTGCGACCGATGGACAGCAGGTGCAGGGCCACCGCGAAACGACGGCTGGCGCGCACGTCCTGCTCCGGCAGGTTGGTGGCGGTCACTTCATGGCTGGGAGTCTCGCCCCAGGCGAAGCGGCCCATGCCCTGCCCTTCGACGCCGCGCGAGAACCCTTGCGACGACACGCCGACGGTATCCCACTCATCGCTGCCGTGGCCGAGGTAATCCACCCCGCACAGGTCGATGAAGGTATCGAAACCGAGGCTGTCGCGCAGCACCTTGCAGGCGGACAGCCATTCACCGGCGGCGACTTCCAGCGTGACTTCGCCACGCGGTTGCGCCACCTGCACGGCCGCCTCGCCGAAGCGGGCCACCAGTTGTTCGACCAGCTGCGTGCTCATGCGCGCGCGCCCTCCGGCTTCGGCGTCTTCGAGAACGGGTTCTGCTCAAGCCTGCGGATTTTCTTCTGCAGCTGCAGGATGCCGTACACCAGCGCCTCGGCGGTGGGCGGGCAACCCGGCACGTACACGTCCACCGGCACCACGCGGTCGCAGCCGCGCACCACCGAATACGAATAGTGGTAGTAGCCGCCGCCGTTGGCGCAGCTGCCCATCGAGATCACCCACTTCGGGTCGGGCATCTGGTCGTAGACCTTGCGCAGCGCCGGGGCCATCTTGTTGACCAGCGTGCCGGCCACGATCATCACGTCGGACTGGCGCGGCGACGGGCGGAACACCACGCCATAGCGGTCGAGGTCCAGGCGCGCCGCACCGGCGTGCATCATTTCCACCGCGCAGCAGGCCAGGCCGAAGGTCATCGGCCACATCGAGCCGGTGCGCGCCCAGTTCCACAACGCATCCATGCTGGTGGTGACGTAGCCGTTCTGCAGCAGCGGGTTGTCACCCTCGGGGCGCAGGATGTCGTCCAGCCGCCCTTCCGGCAGCGGGTTGCTGGCGGCTTCCAGTACTGATTGGACGATATTGCTCATTCCCACTCCAGCGCGCCGCGCTTCCACACGTACACGAAGCCGATCACCAGCAGCGTGAGGAACACGCCCATTTCGATCAGGCCGAACACCCTCAGCTCGCGGAACACCACGGCCCAGGGGAAGACGAAGGCGATTTCCAGGTCGAACACGATGAACAGGATCGCGACCAGGTAGTAGCGCACGTCGAACGGCATGCGCGCGTTCTCGAACGCACCGAAGCCGCATTCGTACGGCGAGAGCTTTTCAGCGGACGGCCGCTTGGGGCCGATCACGTTGCCAATGACGATCAGCGCGATGCCGATCCCGGTGGCGACGATCAGAAACAGCAGAGTGGGCAGGTATTCGGCCAGCACGCGTGCCTCGGTCTTCTGTGGGGGCGAGTACGCACAAGGCCGCTCGCTACAGCCGCGCATTCTAACCGGCGATGCATGGCAACGGCCAGACCTTGTGATGCACGAATGACGTGAAAATCACGGGGAATTCCACGATTCGGGCGTTGCCAAGAATCGTTCGCATCCGAAGTGGCCACTTTAACCCGCCCCCGACTGCCAAATACCCGGGCAAATCCTGGCATCTCCCGTGGTCGAGCGCCGACTCAGCGGCAGGCGCGTACACTATGTCTCCATTTCTTCCGGCGATCCCGCCCAGAGGCACCATGAGCGGCGATACCGCACCCCTTTCGTTTTCCGATCTCGGCCTGCCGCAGACACTGCTGACCGCCTTGCGCGAAGTGGGCTACGAGACCCCCAGCCCCATCCAGGCCGCCACCATCCCGCCGCTGCTGCAAGGCCGCGATCTGCTGGGCCAGGCCCAGACCGGCACCGGCAAGACCGCCGCCTTCGCCCTGCCCGCGCTGGCACGGCTGGACGCCAGCCCCGGCAAACCGCAGGTCCTGGTACTGGCCCCCACCCGCGAACTGGCCATCCAGGTGGCCGAGGCGTTCCAGAAATACGCCCACCACATCCCCGGCTTCCAGGTGCTGCCGATCTACGGTGGCCAGAGCTACATGCCGCAACTGTCCGCGCTCAAGCGCGGCGTGCACGTGGTGGTGGGCACCCCGGGCCGGGTGATCGACCATCTGGAACGCGGCTCGCTGGACCTCTCGCAGCTGCGCATGCTGGTGCTGGACGAAGCCGACGAAATGCTGCGGATGGGCTTCATCGACGATGTCGAGGCGGTGCTGAAGAAGACCCCCGAGACCCGCCAGGTGGCGCTGTTTTCGGCCACCATGCCGGTGCAGATCAAGCGCATCGCCCAGACTTACCTGAAAGATCCGGTGGAGATCGCGATCAAATCGCAGACCTCCACCGCCGAGAACATCCGCCAGCGGTTCTGGATGGTCAGCGGCATCAACAAGCTGGACGCGCTGACCCGGATCATGGAGGCCGAGCCGTTCGACGCCATGATCATCTTCGCCCGCACCAAGCTGGGCACCGACGAGCTGGCCGAAAAGCTGGCAGCGCGCGGCTTCAGCGCGGCGGCGATCAACGGCGACGTGGAGCAGAAGACCCGCGAGCGCACCATCCAGCGCCTGAAGGACGGCCAGATCGACGTGCTGGTGGCCACCGACGTGGCCGCCCGCGGGCTGGACGTGGATCGCATCAGCCACGTGCTGAACTACGACATCCCCTACGACACCGAAAGCTACGTGCACCGCATCGGCCGCACCGGCCGCGCCGGGCGCAAGGGCGAAGCCATCCTGTTCGTGGCTCCGCGCGAGCGCGGCATGCTGGGGGCGATCGAACGCGCCACCCGGCAGAAGATCGAGCAGATGAACCTGCCCAGCGTGGATGCGGTGAACGAGCGCCGGGTGGCCAAATTCCTCGACAAGATCGATGGCGCATTGGGCAGCGATGGCCTGTCGGTGTTCCGCGACCTGGTGGAACGTTTCGAGCAGGAACGCAACGTGCCGGCGGTGGAAATCGCGGCGGCACTGGCCAAGCTGGTGCAAGGCAAGACACCGCTGCTGCTGCCGAAGCCGGTGGTGCCGGAACGCGCGTTCGAGCCCGCCCAGGCACGCCCCGTGCGCGAGCGCAGCGAACGTCCGCAGCGCGAACCGCGCGAACGCACCCCGCGCGAACACGGCACACCGGAAGTGGGCATGCAGACCTACCGGATCGAAGTGGGCCACCAGCACGGCGCACAGCCGGGGCATATCGTCGGCGCGATCGCCAACGAGGCCGACCTGGAAAGCCGCTACATCGGCCGCATCGACATCCGCGACGACTACACCCTGGTGGACCTGCCCGACGGCATGCCGCCGGAATTGCTGGAACACCTGCAGCAGGTACGGGTGGCCAGCAAGCCGTTGCGGATGAAGGTGGCCAGCGCCGCCGACATCGACGCACCCAAGCGCAAGCGCAGCTTCGGCCCGCCGCGCGACGGCGAGCGCCCGGGTGGGCCGCGCAAACCGGGCGGGTTCAAGCCCGGCGGGTTCAAGCCGGGTGGCCACAAGCCCGGCGGATTCAAGCCGCGCGGCCCGCGCTGAGGCAGTGGGAATCCCCCCTCCCAACCCTCCCCTTGATGGGGAGGGCTTGCTATCGGCATGACCGGCAAAACAACCCGCATATCGCAACCGGCTGCACGTTTGGCATAGTTCCCCCATGTCTCGCCTCCTCGTCTTCCAGCACGTTGCCGCCGAGCCTTTGGGCACGCTTGATCCCTTGATTCGCCGGCGCGGCCACCGCATCCGTTTCAAAAATTTCGAACGCCACCCGGACGCGCAGCTCAACGTCGACCGCTACCGCGGCCTGATTGTGTTGGGCGGGCCGATGAACGTGGACGAAGCGCCGCAGCGCGCGCACTTGCGCAACGAAGCCCGCGCCATCGAGGCGATGCTGGCGCAGGGCAAGCCGGTGCTGGGCATCTGTCTGGGCGCACAGTTGCTGGCACACGTGCTGGGCGCGTCGGTACCGCGCAACAAGGTGCCGGAGATCGGCTGGTACCCGCTGCACAAGACCGAGGCCGGCCAGGCCGATCCGGTGCTGGCGCCGCTGGCCGCCACCACGCCGGTGTTCCAGTGGCACGGCTGCCGCTTCGACATCCCGCACGGCGCGATGCACCTGGCACGCAGCGCCGACTGCGAACAGCAGGCGTTCCGCTACGGCGACAACGCCTACGGTTTCCAGTTCCACCTGGAAATGGACGAGCGTCTGGTCGAACGCTGGCTGGCCACGCCCGCCTACCGCGAGGAGTTGGCCGATGCCGGCCTGCCGCACGACGCCGATGCCATCCGCAGGCAGACGCGGCAGCACATCGCCGCCATGCAGGCGCAGGCCGACGGCGTGTTCAACAATTTCCTGGATCTGGTCGGCCGCCCGCAGCGCCGCCACACCCTGCCCTCGCGCGAGTGGGTGTGAACACGTCCTTCGACGCCATCATCATCGGTGCCGGTGCCGCCGGGCTGATGTGCGCGCAGACCGCCGGTGCGCGCGGCCTGCGCGTGCTGGTGCTGGACCACGCCAATAAAGTGGGCAAAAAAATCTTGATGTCGGGCGGTGGCCGCTGCAATTTCACCAATACCGGCACCACGCCCGCCAACTACCTTTCAGCCAACCCGCATTTCTGCAAATCGGCGCTGGCACGCTACACGCCCTGGCATTTCATCGAGCTGGTGGAACGCCACGGCATCGCGTACCACGAGAAGGAACTCGGGCAGTTGTTCTGCGACGATTCCAGCAAGCAGATCGTGGCGATGCTGCTGGCCGAATGCGCGGCCGCCGGGGTCGAGATCCGCACCCATTGCAGCATCGAACAGGTCGAACACACCGATGCCGGCCAGTTCCGCCTGCGCACCGTGCAAGGCACGTTCAGCGCACCGGCATTGGTGGTAGCCAGCGGCGGGCTGTCGATCCCCAGCATGGGCGCATCGGGCTTCGGCTACCAATTGGCGCAGCAATTCGGCCATGCCGTGCTGCCCACCCGTGCCGGGCTGGTGCCGCTGACGCTGACCGGCAAGCACGCCGAGCGGCTGCACGACCTGGCCGGCGTGGCGCTGCCGGTGGAGGCGCGCTGCAACGAGATGGCCTTCCGCAACTTCCTGCTGGTGACCCACCGCGGCATCAGCGGCCCGGCGATCCTGCAGATCTCCAACTACTGGCAACCGGGCGACGACCTGCGGCTGGACCTGCTGCCCGGGCAGGACGCCGGTGCGCTGCTGCGCGACTGGCAGCACTCGCGGCGCGATGCCGAGTTGAAAACGCTGCTGGCGGAGGTGCTGCCCAAGCGCTTCGCCCAGCGGCTGTGCGAGCACTGGCTGACCAGCAAGCCACTGCGCCAGTACACCACGCCGGAATTGCAGGCGATCGCCGCGCTGCTGCGCGACTGGCCGCTGGTGGCCAGTGGCACCGAAGGCTATCGCACCGCGGAGGTGACGCTGGGCGGCGTGGACACCGATGGCCTGTCCTCCACCACGATGATGTCCAAGACCCTGCCGGGGCTGTATTTCGTGGGTGAAGTGGTGGATGTCAGCGGCTGGCTGGGGGGCTACAACTTCCAGTGGGCCTGGGCCAGCGGCCACGCGGCAGGTGCCGCGCTCGCCGCCTGACACACCTCAGAACAGAAACGGGATGCCGAGGCGCGGCCCGAAATACCACCACGCGAACAGCAGGATGCCCACCCACAGCGCGGCCTTGAACAACGCGCCCACGACCTTGATGGCGGCGTAGATCGCCACCGCCAGCACCAGAATTCCGACCCAACTCATGCAGGTTCGCCCACGGAAACAGCCGGCAGCTTAGGCGATGCCGCCACCATCGACCAGTGGACGCAGAGCCGGGCTCAGCGCCACCCGTTCGTCGAACACGAAGCAGCCGCCTTCATAGCCCGCGCCGCCGGCCTGCTCGAAATAGCCCAGGATGCCGTCGTCCAGTTGCAGCAGGTTGTCCCAGCCGTCCTGGCGCAACCACAGCGCGGCCTTTTCGCAACGCACCCCACCGGTGCAGAAGCTGACCACGGTGGCGTCACGCAGGGCCTCGCGGTGCTCCTCCAGCGCCGCCGGCAGTTCGGTGAACTTGTCGATCGGCAAGGTCAGCGCACCGGCGAACGTGCCGTAGGCCACTTCCTGCCGGTTGCGCGTATCCAGCAACACCAGCCGCTTGCCGGCATCGTCATGGCCCTGCCCGATCCAGCGTGCCAAGGTCTCCGGCGTCACCACCGGCGCGCGCGCGCCCACTTCCAGCGGCGAGGACCGGCTGCGCCGGAAGGTGATGATCTCGGCCTTGCGCTTCACCCGCAGGCGCTTGAACGGCACCGCCTCGCTCCAGCTTTCCTTGGCATGCAGGGTGGCGAACCGCGGGTCTTCGCGCAGCCAGTCCAGGAAGCCGCGCAGGGTTGCCTGTTCCGCGGCAAGAAACAGGTTCAGCCCTTCCGGCGTCACCAGCATGCTGCCGCGCAGGCCATCGGCAGCGGCACGCGCGCGCAGGCGCCCGGCCAGGGCATCGGCATCATCGATGGGAACGAACAGGTAGGCGGCGATGTTCAAAATCATCGCTGCATTCTAATCGTCGCACGCACGGGCATGGGATCATGCGCGGATGTCCGCACCCCACCGCCCCACGCTTGCCATCATCGGCGGCGGCCCTGCCGGCCTGATGGCCGCCGAAACCGCGCGCGCGGCCGGCATCGATGTTCACGTGTTCGAAGCGCAAAGCTCGATGGGGCGCAAGTTCCTGATCGCCGGCAAGGGCGGTTTGAACCTGACCCATGGCGAGGCCCGCCCGGGTTTCGATGCGCGCTACCGCGAACGTGCCGGCGAGGTCGGGCGCTGGCTGGACGCCTTCGACGCCGACGCGCTGCGCGACTGGGCGCGCGGGCTGGGCGTGGACACCTACGTCGGCAGCTCCGGACGGGTGTTCCCGCTCGACCGCAAGGCCGCGCCGCTGCTGCGCGCGTGGGTACGGCGACTGAAGGAATCCGGGGTGCAGTGCCATGTGCAGCATCGCTGGCTGGGTTGGGACGCCAGCGGTGCGCTGCGCTTCGCCACGCCGATGGGCGAGGCCACCGTGGCCGCCGATGCAGTGGTGCTGGCGCTGGGCGGCGGCAGTTGGCCGCAGCTCGGCACCGATGGGGCCTGGGTGCGGCTGCTGGCCACCCACGGCATCGACATCGCCCCGCTGCAACCGGCCAATTGCGGCTTCGACATCGGCTGGAGCACGCATCTGGCCACCAGGCATGCCGGCGCGCCACTCAAGCCGGTCATCGCCCATTGGCACACTGCCGCGGGCCATGAACAGGCGCTGCAAGGCGAGTGCGTGCTCACCGAAACCGGCATCGAAGGCAGCCTGATCTATGCCATCGCCGCCGACCTGCGCGAGGCCATCACCCGCGATGGCGCGGTGGTGCTGCACCTGGATCTGGTGCCCGGCCGCGACCTTGCGCGTCTGCAGGCCGACCTGTCGAAACCGCGCAAGGGCCGCAGCCTCGGCGAACACCTGCGCCGGCAAGCCGGCCTCGACGCGGCCAAGGCGGCGCTGCTGTTCGAGGTGTTGCCCAAGGATGCGCAGCAGGACCCGGCCCGCATCGCCACCGTGCTCAAGCGCCTGCCATTGCGCCTGCTGCGCCCGCGCCCGCTGGCCGAATGCATTTCCAGCGCCGGCGGCGTGCGCCTGCAAGCGCTGGACGACGGCTTGATGCTGCGCCAGCATCCCGGCGTGTTCTGCGCCGGCGAGATGCTGGACTGGGAAGCACCGACCGGCGGCTATCTGCTCACCGCCTGTTTTGCCAGCGGCTACCGCGCCGGCCGTGCCGCCGCCGCTTTCGCCCGCTCCGCGGCATCGCGCTGATAGTCCACCACCCACGGCAGCGCACGCAGCACCTTCGAATGCGGATCCAGGGTGAAACTCTCGCCCGCCGCCAGGGCCACCTGCCCACTTCCGCCCACCATCGGCACCTCCACCACGCGCTGCCCCACGCGCACCTGCACCGGCATCGGGAACGGTTTGTCGCCTTCGGTTTTCCAGCGCAGTTCCAGCGTGTCGCCGTTGCGATGGGCCAGCAGATCCGGCAATTGCACCGAACGCAGGTAGACATCGAAGAACCAGCCGTAGTCCTTGCCGGTTTCGCGGTTGATCAGTTCGATGAAGTCGTTGGTGGAGGCATAACGCGGCTTGAAGTTGCCCGGCCTGGGCGCGTCGGTGCCGTACACCAGTTCGCGGGTGGCCTTGAAGAACGCAGCATCACCGACCAGCCCGCGCAGGGTGTGCAGCATCAACGCGCCTTTGTAATACACGTCGTTGCCGGGGCCGCGGCTGGCGTCGGAAACGTCCTTTTCGGTCATGCCGTGGCCGGTCACGATGGGGTGCTTCAACATCAGCGTGGTGCGCATCTTCATCAGCGCCGCCATGTATTCCATGTCACCGCGCAGCCATTGCAGATACAGCGGCTGCATGTAGGTGCCGTAGCCTTCGTGCAGCCAGAAATCGTCCCAGTCGACGTTGGTCAGCTGGTTGCCGAACCACTCGTGGGCGAACTCGTGCTGCAGCAGCCAGTCGTAGCCGGTCTCCGCTTTCTTGTAGTCGTTGCCGTAGGCATTGATGGTCTGGTGCTCCATGCCCAGATGCGGGGTTTCGACCACGCCCATCTTCTCGTCGGCAAACGGGTACGGGCCGATCACTTCCTCGAAGAAGTCCAGCATCGGCGCGAACTCGGCGAACAGGCCCTCGGCCTTGGCCTTGTTGCCCTTCAGATACCAGAAGCGCAGCGGAATGGTGTTGCCGTAGCGGCTTTTGTACTCCGCCTTCAGCACTTCATACGGGCCGATGTTGAGCGCGATGGCATAGGTGTCCGGCAGCTTCGCCCGCCAGTTGTAGGTGCGCCATCCATCGTGCTCGCTCATGCCGGTTTCCACGCCATTGCTGGCGGCCACCAACGGCGCGGGCACGGTGATGTGCTGGATGACCTGCAACGGCTTGCCCATCGGGTGATCGATGCAGGGCCACAGCAGGTCGCAGCCCTCGCCCTGCACCGCGGTGGCCACCCACGGCTCGCCGGTGGGGGCTTTGGCCCAGACGATGCCTCCATTCCACGGTGCCTTCTCCGCCACGTGTGGATGGCCGGCATAGCGGATGCGCACCACCGCCTGCCGGCCTGCCGGCAGCGGGGTGTCCAGCGCGATGGTCATCCGCCCTTCCGGGTTCTGCCAACGCGCCGGCTTGCCGTCCACGCTGACCTGCCGCACCGCATAGTTGCGATCCAGGTCCAGCACCAGTTGCGAAACCGGCGCGGACAGGCGCAGGTGCAAAGTGGCATCGCCCTCCAGCGATTGCCGTGCGGGATCGACCTTGAAGGCAAGATCGGCCAGTTCCAGGGTGGTGGCCCGTTGCTCCGGCGTGCGCGGCAGGCCGGTGGCCTGGGTGGTGGCGGTGAGCTCGGGCTGTTGGGCGTGGGCCATGCTGGCCGCGCCAGCCAAGGCCAGCACCAGCAGGCTGCGGAAAGGACGCATGGCAATCTCCTCGATGGCTGGCCGCTACCA
Source organism: Thermomonas sp. (assembly GCF_041905325.1). Taxonomy (GTDB): domain Bacteria; phylum Pseudomonadota; class Gammaproteobacteria; order Xanthomonadales; family Xanthomonadaceae; genus Thermomonas. The sequence continues at coordinate 98,521 of NZ_JAYRLK010000004.1, forward strand.
TCGCACGGTCGCGCCCTGCGGGTGACTGTCGTTGGTCATGCCCGGGAACCTGAATGCATGCCAGCCGCCATGCCAGAAACGTGGAAATATCAGCATCGATTCATGCCGCAAGCCGCTAACTGCACGTGAGGGCGCGAATGGCTCGCGCCCGGGGAGACGAGAGATGAACCGCATGCCTGCCACCCCCCCGCTGTCCCGCACCCTGCTGGGTGCGTTGCTGGCCCTGGGCACCCTGCTGCCCACCCTTGCCATCGCCCAGGACGGCAACCCACGCCACGAACGCTGGCAACGCCAGCCTGCGGCCGAGCGCCGCCAGGACGAAGATGCCGGCAACCGTGGCAACCGTCCGCGCGAAGAGGCCGTGGTCGCGCCACGCCGCGAATCCCCGCCGCCGGCACGGGTGGAACCGCCTGAACGCTTCCAGCGCCCGCAACGCGGCAATGACGATGGCCGCCGCGAAAACTGGGGCGAACAGGCACGCCAACAAATGGAACAGCAGCGCATGGCCGACCAGCAACGCCAGCAGGACCAGCGCGAGCAGGCACGCCAGCAGATGGAGCGCCAACGCATGGCCGACCAGCAGCGCCAGCAGGACCAGCGCGAGCAGGCACGCCAGCAGATGGAACAGCAACGCATGGCCGACCAGCAGCGCCAGCAAGACCAGCGCGAGCAGGCACGCCAGCAGATGGAGCGCCAGCGCATGGCCGACCAGCAGCGCGACATGCCGCGCGGGCAAGACCGCCAGGACACTGGCCATCGCAGCCCCCAGCAGGTGGTGATGCAACAGGCGCTGGACCGCGATGCCGCGCGCAACCGTGGCAATGACGACCGCGACTGGCGCGGCAACCGTGACGACAACCGTGACCGCCACGACCGCATCCCGCGCGGCGAGCAGGACCACCGCATCGAGCAGCAACGCCGCCAGCAGGCCCAGTGGCAACGCGATGAATACCGCCGCCGTGGCGACTGGGACCGCCACAGCCGCGACCTGGAACACGACCGCCGCAATGCGCAGTACCGCTACCAACGCGACTACTGGCGCCGTTGGCAGGCCGAGCAGGCACGCTGGCGCACGCACCGCTTCGACTATGACAACGACCCGTTCTTCTACACGCCGTACAACTACCGTTACAGCTACGGCGGCCGCTGGTACAGCACCAACAGCTACGGCGCGCAGATCCTGCAACAGGCGATCCGCGACGGCTATCGCGAGGGCTGGTCCGCCGGCCAGGCCGACCGCTACGACCGCTGGCGCTTCGACTACCGCAACAACTACGGCTACATCGACGGCAGTTTCGGGTACCCGGGCTACTACGTGAGCTTCGACGACTACCGCTACTACTTCCGCCAAGGCTTCGAACGCGGCTATCGCGACGGCTACTACGGCCGCTATCAGTACGGATATTCACAAAGCGGCGGCGCGATGATCCTGCCGGCGATCCTCGGCATGATCCTCGCCTTCAGCATCCACTGACCCGGATGCCACGACGCCCGGCCGCACGCCGGGCGTTGTTTTTTGAATTCAGCGCAGCTGGCTGTCCTTGCTGCCGCGCCGGTTGTGGCCGCCCCCCCGGCCCGCCTGCGCATCCTGCATCTGCTGGCACGTCACGCACAGCCGCACCCCCGGCACCGCCTTGCGCCGTGCCGCCGGAATCACCGCATCGCATTCCTCGCACCGCTCCCGGCCCGGCCCCACGGGCAGCCGGCTGCGTGCACGCGCAATGGCATCGTTCACCGTTGCATCGATCTGGTCCTGCACCGCGCCGTCACCGGCCCACCCGGTTGCCATGGCTGGCTCCAAACTGCCCGTCTTCACGTATCGGCAACACGATACGGCATCCAATCCCCGCTTGCGCGACCCTTCCCCGGAGCCCCATGCGCCCTTCGTCCACCCTCGTTGCTTCCTGCCTGCTGGCGCTTGCCGGCAGCCTGCCGCACGTCGCCCACGCCGCCCTGAAACCCGGTGCCACGGCACCGGCCTTCACCGCGCCCGCCTTCCTTGCCGGCACCCCCTTCACCTTCGACCTCCAGGCCGCATTGGCGAAAGGTCCGGTGGTGCTGTACTTCTTCCCGGCCGCCTTCACGCCGGGCTGCAATGCCGAGGCCGCCGCGTTCTCGCAGGCCACCGACAAGTTCAAGGCACAGGGTGTCAGCGTGATCGGCGTGACCGCCGGCAATACCGACCGGCTGGCGGAGTTCTCGAAAGACACCGGGAAATGCGCCGGCAAATTCCCGGTGGCCGCCGATCCCGGGGCCAGGATCGCGCGCAGCTACGACGCCACCCTGGCCCTCAAGCCGGACTGGGCCAGCCGCACGTCCTACCTCATCGGCAAGGACGGGCGCATCGCCGCCGAGTTCGATGCCATGAACCCCAACCAGCACGTCAGGCACATGCTGGATGCGGTACAGGCCATGACGCACCCGGCAGCCCCGGCCAAGTGAGCGCCGGACGGTGCCGCGTCACCAGATGTGGACGCGCTGCGCCGGCGGCAGATACATGGCATCGCCCGGCTTCACGTCGAAGGCCCTGTACCACGCATCGATATTGCGCAGCGGGCCATTGGCGCGATACATCGCCGGCGAGTGCGGGTCGGTCTTCATCAACCGCAACAGCGACTCATCACGGTACTTGCCCTTCCATACCTGCGCCCACGACAAATAAAAACGCTGGTCGCCGCTGTAGCCGTCGATCACCGGGGCCGGCGTGCCTTTCAGGCTGAGCTGGTAAGCGGTGTAGGCCATCGACAGACCGCCCAGGTCGCCCAGGTTTTCGCCCATCGTCAGGTTGCCGTTCACGCACTGCCCGTCCAGCGGGCAATAGGCGTCGTACTGTGCGCCCAGCGCCTTGGTGCGGGCCTCGAAGCGGGCGCGATCCTCGCCCGTCCACCAGTTGCGCTGGATGCCATCGGCGTCGGACTTGCTGCCCTGGTCGTCGAAACCATGGCCCATTTCATGGCCGATCACCGCCCCGATGCCGCCGTAATTCACCGCCGCATCGGCATGCACGTCGAAGAACGGCGGTTGCAGGATGGCGGCGGGAAACACGATTTCATTGAAGGCGGAGTTGTAGTACGCATTCACGGTCTGCGGGGTCATGCCCCATTCTTCGCGGTCGGTTTTCTGGCCGACGCGGCGGTTCTGGTCGGCACGATTGAACAGGCGCATCGCCATCACGTTGCCCAGCAGGTCCGTGGGTGATATCGCCACGCTGGAGTAGTCCTTCCACTTCGCGGGATAGCCGATCTTCGGGCGGAAGGTGGACAGCTTGCGATAGGCCTCGGCCTTGGTGGCCTCGCCCATCCAGTCCAGCTGCGCGATGTTCTGCCGCAAGGCGGCGCGCAGGTTCTCCACCAGCCGGTCCATCGCGGCCTTGGCTTCGGGCTTGAAATAGCGCGCCACGTACAGCTCGCCCAAGGCTTCGCCCAGCCCCGCACGCCCGCCGACGAGCGCCAGCGCACGCTTCCAGTCCTCCCGTTGCGCCTTCTGCCCGGCCAGCACCTTGCCGTTGAACTCGAATGCCGCCTGGTCGATCTCGCTGCTCAGCAGATCGGCATTGCCGTCGATGGCGTGGAAGCTGAGGTAATCGCGCCACACCGACAGCGGCGTGGCATTGATGACGTCGATCACCGGCTGCAGCACGTCCGGCGTGGCAATGTTGAGCTGCGCGGGCTGCGCCAAGCCTTGCGCACGCAACTGGCCGGCCCAGTCATACCCCGGCCACTGCTTCTGCAGGTCGGTGAATTGCGTGACGTTCAGGGTCTTGTCGCGGTCGCGCAATCTGGCGCGATCCCATTGCGGCTTGGCCAGCCGGGTTTCAAGCAAGAGGATGTCCTGTGCACGCAGGGCGGCATCAGTACCCGTCACCCCGGCGAAGCCCAGCATGCGCTGGATGTGCGCCACGTAGGCCTCGCGGATCTTGACGAAACGCGGGTCCGGATTGAGGTAGTAATCGCGATCCGGCAAACCCAGCCCGCCCACACCCAGCCCCACCTGGTACTGGTTGGGGTCTTTGCGATCGATGCCCAGGAACAGGCCGAACGGCGCGCTACTGCCATCGATGCCGGCATTGCCGAACGCGGCGGTCAGCTTGTCCTTGCTGTCGATGCCGGCAATCCGCGCCAGCACCGGCTGCAGCGGCTTGATGCCGGCGGCATCACGGGTGGCACGATCCATGTAGCTGGCATAAAAATCGCGCAGCTTGCGGCCATTGCTGCCGGCGGCAAGGTCCTGGCGTGCCAGCAAGCCCTCCATCAATGCACGGGTTTGCTCCTCGGCGCGGTCGCGCAGGGCGTTGAACGAACCGTAATTGGTTTCGTAATCCTTCAGCTGATAGGTATCGATCCAATGCCCGCTGGCGTAGCGATTGAAGTCGTCGCCCGGTTTCACCGAGGTGTCGCGCGCACCCAGGTCCACGCCGAAGCTGCCAAGCTGCGGCTTGCCGGCCGGCCCGGCGGCTTGCGCCATTGCCGTGGCGAGGGTCAACACGGCCGTGATGCCGAGACTCAATCCGGATACGTTCATTGCAAGCGCCCGCAGCAGAGGAAAGCGCGAGCCTAGCCACCCGGAATGGCGCGCGCCTGTGCCGTTGGTTGCCCCGCCCGTCTTCCGGCACTGTTGCCTGCCGCCGCGCGCACGTATCTTGGGGGTTTCCACGCCGGATACCCGCATGCGCCAGTCCCTGCTTGTCCTCACCATCACCGCCCTGCTGGCAGCATGCAGCGGCCAGCAATCCACGCCGGCCGGCACGACGACGCCGGCCAAGCCGGCCGCATCGGACGCGGCGATGGACGCGAAATTCGCGGCGCTTTCCAAGCAAGCCGTCGATGCGTGGATGGCGTTGTCGCCGGTCAGCGCCACCCAGACCGGCGATCACCGCTTCGACAACCAGCTCGACGATCTCAGCGCCGCCGGGCGGCAAAAGCGCCTGGACACCAGCAAGCGGCTGCTGGCCGAACTCGACGCCATCGATACCGCCAAACTTGCGCGCGAGAACCAGGTGGACGCGGCAATCCTGCGCAACCAGTTGCAAGCGGACATCTGGGACATCGAGGTGATGCAAAGCTGGGCCTGGGACCCGCAGATCTATGGCGGACTGGCCGGCAGCGCCATCTACGGCTTGATGGCGCGCGAATTCGCCCCGCTGCCGCAGCGGATTGCCGCCGCCACCGAACGCATGGAAAAACTGCCGGCGCTGTTCGCACAGGCACGCGCCAACCTCGACCCGGCGCGGGTGCCGAAGATCCACGCCCAGACTGTTGCCAAGCAGAACGCCGGCATTCTTTCCATCGTCGATACCTTCATCACCCCGCACCTGGGCGAATTGCCGCAGGCCCAGGCCGAGCGCACCCGCGCCGCCATCGACGGCCTGAAGAAAGCGGTGGCCGAACAACAGGCCTGGCTGGATACCGCGCTGGTGCCGAACGCCAAGGGCGACTTCCGCATCGGTGCGGAAAAATACGACGCCAAATTGAAGTTCGCACTGTCTTCATCGCTGTCGCGCGCCGACATCAAGCAGCGTGCGGAAAGTGAAATGCAGCGCGTGCGCGGGGTGATGTACGGCATCGCGCAGCAGGTACTGAAAGGCAAGCCGAATGCGCCGGACATGCCCGACAAACCCAGCGACGCGCAACAGCAAGCCGCCATCGAAGCCGCACTGGCACTGGCCTACGCCGACCACCCGGCACGCGACAAGGTGGTGGACGATGCCAAGGCCTCGCTGAAATCCGCCACCGATTTCGTGCGTGAAAAAGACCTGGTCACCCTGCCGGATGCGCCGGTGGACGTGATCCTGATGCCGGAGTTCCAGCGCGGCGTGGCGGTGGCCTACTGCGACTCGCCGGGCCCGCTCGACAAGGGCCTGAAGACGTTCTACGCCATCTCGCCCATTCCCGACGACTGGACGCAGGCGCAAAGCGACTCGTTCCTGCGTGAATACAACGGCCGCATGATCCACCTGCTGTCGATCCACGAAGGCATCCCCGGCCACTACCTGGAAGGCGGCCACTCGGCGACGTACCCGTCGGTGCTGCGCGGCGTGCTGCGCTCCGGCCTGTTCGCCGAAGGCTGGGCGGTGTACACCGAGCGGATGATGCAGGAGCAGGGTTATTTGAATGGCGACCCGCTGTTCCATCTGGTGCAGCTCAAGTTCTACCTGCGCACGATTGCCAACGCGCTGCTGGACCAAGGCGTGCACGTCGACGGCTGGAGCCGCGAGCAGGCCATGCGCCTGATGACCCACGACGCCTTCCAGCAGGAGAGCGAGGCCGCCGGCAAGTGGGTGCGCGCCCAGCTCACGTCCGCGCAACTGCCCACCTACTTCGTCGGCGCGCAGGAACAGTTCGACCTGCGCGACGCGGTGAAGCAGCGGCAAGGTGCGAAGTTCAACCTCAAGGCCTACCACGACCAGGTGCTGTCCTACGGTGCCCCGCCGGTGCGCTACGTGCGCGAACTGATGCTGGACGAGCCGATCCGCTGAGGCACACCGGCAACGGGCGCTGGAACCGCGGCCGGCATCAGGCCGCCGCGGTCACCACGATCTCCACCTTCCAGCCCGGGTTCGCCAACCGGGCTTCCACGGTGGCGCGGGCCGGTGCCTGGCCGGGCACCACCCACGCGTCCCACGCCCGGTTCATGCCGGAAAAATCGGCGATGTCGGCGAGGAAAATCTGCGCGCGCAGGATCCGGGTCTTGTCGCTGCCGGCCTGCGCCAACAGCGTGTCGATGGCGGCCAGCACCTCCTCGGTCTGGGTCTGGATGTCGGCATCCAGCGTTTCCGGAACCTGCCCGGCCAGATGAACAAGACCGCCGTGGATGCAGGCCTCGGACATGCGCGGGCCGGCGTCGATGCGTTGGATCATGGAGGTGCTTCCGATGTGGGGAGCGCCCACGTTACGGCAAACGCAGCCGCAGGCCAGACACCCGACGGCATGCCGTGATGCCGCACACGTTTGCGCTCAGCCGGCGTGCGCCAGCGCGAACTCCAGTGCCGCACGCGCCGCGGTGGCCTGCGCCAGGTTGCATTGCGCGGGGGAGGCGCGCGGGCTGTCGGGATAGACCTCGGTGGTGGTGGTGTAGCGGGCACCGGTGATGCCCGCGCACAGGCCCAGTGCCACCAGCGGGTAGCGGATCACCCCTTCGGCCACCACCGGCGAGCCGATGATGGTGCCGTCCATGTCCGACATCGCGATGTGGGTGACCTTGGCTACCGCCAGGTTGATCGCATCCTGGAACGCCGGTTGCGGGTTTGCGCTGTCGTCCACCAGGTAGAACCCGTCGGGAATGGTGTCCGGCTCGAATGGTTGGCCATCGCGCGCGGCCAGCGCGGGGCGGAATTCGGCTTCATCCGAATCGGTGGTTTCGTGCAGGTCAATATGCACCGCCACCTTGCCGCGCAACGGTTGCAGGAAATCCCACAAGGCGCGGGATTCCGCGCAAGGGCTGCCGGCCACGAAGTTGCGATTGGGATCCAGCGCTTGCGGGTTCCAGCGCTGGATGTGCTCGTAGGCCCACGGCGAAACACACGGGACGATCAGCAGATTCAACTTGCCTTCAAACGCCGCTGCGTACTGCTGCGCGAACAGCAGTGCACCGTGCACGCCGCTGGTCTCGTAGCCGTGCACGCCACCGGTGACCAGCGCCGTCGGCAAGCCGTCGTCCCAGTATTTGCCGCGCAACGCAAGCAGCGGGTAACGGCCATCCTCGCCGCAGTCCAATTCGCCGTATTGCAGCACCCGGAAGGCCTCCAGCAGCGCGTGGATCTTCGCCACCACCTCATCGGCGTGGCTGCGCTGCTTGCGCTGACGCGCGCGCCACTGCGCTTTCTCGGCAGCGCCCCACGGCTGGCCGGGGGTTCCAAGGGGCTGGAAGGTCTGGGCGGGCATGCGGGAAGTCCTGATGGGGGGGGCACGATTGTAGGGCGGCAGCGACCGGGCAGCGTGGCCTTGCGACAGCACCAGCGGCCGTCAACCGCTGCAATCGCCGCAGCACACCGACGCCAGTTGTTGCACCTCGCCGGGCGGGTAGCCGGCCTGCGTCAACACCGCGACCAACTCCTCGACACCCACCCACACCGTGGCACGCAACGCGCCATCGGCGGGATCGCGATCGACGATGGCCGCCGGATCCACCGCGCGCAGCGCATCGTCGATCACGGCCATGTCCGGCGCAGCCGTCGCCAGTCGAATCCGGAACTCCATGGTGCCCCCGTCGTCGCGCGCCGAAACCGGCGCGGGATCATCCTGCGCCGGTCGCGTGCATCCGGCCCTGACCGGGGTCAAGCGGGCATCGGGTGGCTCAGAGCATCCGCCGCAGGGTGTCGTCGCGGCGGAACAGGTGGTGCCAGATCGCCGCCACCACGTGCAGGCCAATCACCCAGTAGAACGCCTCGCCGATGGTGCCGTGCAGGTCTTCCAGCTGGTGCGCCAGCGCCTCGTTTTCCGGCAGCAATGCCGGCAAGGCCATCCCGGTGAACGGGATCATGATGGCCTTGCCATCACACCAGGCGGTGGCCATGCCCAGCAACGGCATCACGATGAAGAAGGCATACAGGGCCAGGTGGAGGGCCTTGGCAGCCAGCGCGCTGTAGCGGTCCAGCGGCGGGGTGATCAAAGGTGCCCCGTGCTTGCGCCGCGCCAGCACGCGCCACCAGACCAGCACGAACACGGCGATGCCGACCCAGAAGTGGCCCTGCATCATCGCCAGCCGGCCACCACTGCCGCGCGGAAAGATGCCGCGCTGCTCGATCAGCAGGTAGGCCGCGAGGATCAGCAGCGCCATCAGCCAGTGCAGGCGACGCAGGACGGGGGCGTAACGCGGCGAGGCGGTGGCGCTCATGGCAGGGCTCCGGTGAAGGTCATCCCACCTTAACGCGGCGACGGCCCCCTGGGTTGACCGGAATCAAACCTCGCCGGGCGCGAGCAGCGCGGCCAGGTCGTCGTCCTTCTCGCGCCACAGGCCGTTCATCCACTGCTGGAAACGCACCCGGAACGCGCGGTCGTTCTGGTAGTCGCCGCCGGCCAGTTCGGCCGGGATCGGTCGCTGGCGGATGCGCACCCGCACTTCCGGGATGCGGTTGCCCAACAGGTCCACCAGCGTGGGCTGGCCGCCGGGATAGGCGATGGTCACGTCGAGGATGCCGTGCAGGCCCTCCCCCATCGCGTCCAGCACGAACGCCACACCGCCGGATTTCGGCTTGAGCAGGTGCCGGTACGGCGAGCCCTGCTTGGCGTGCTTGGACGCGGAGTAGCGCGTGCCCTCGACGAAATTCATCACCGCCACCGGGATGTCGCGGAACTTGGCGCAGGCGCGGCGGGTGGCCGCGATGTCGCGCCCGGCCAGCGCCGGATTGCGGGCGATCTGTTTGGGCGTGTAGCGGCCCATGAACGGGAAATCCAGCGCCCACCACGCCATGCCCAGCAGCGGCACCCAGAACAGCTGGCGCTTGAGGAAGAAACGCAGCAGCGGGATGCGCCGGTTGAACACCTTCTGCAACACCAGGATATCCACCCAGCTCTGGTGGTTGGCCAGCACCAGGTAATGGCCATCCATCTGCAGGTCGGTATCGCCCAGCAGGGTCAGCCGGGTGCGCGTGAACGCATTCCACAGCCCGTTGTTGAAACCGATCCAGCTTGCCGCAATGCCGGTCAGCAACGGATTGCAGGCGGCACGCAGGCGTGGCAGCGGCAACAGCACCTTCAACAGGGCCAGCACCAGCAAGGGCACCACGTGCACGCAGGTGCTCAGGGCGATCAGCGGGAACAACAGGGCAAGGCGCAAGGCGAGCATGGGGCCGGAACGTTGCGGAACACGCGTCATTGTCGCGGAAAACCCGGCATGAATCCGGGCACCGCTATCATGCGCGGATGCCCCGATACCACGGCCCCCTGCTCACCCGCCCATTGGGCGACGCCCTGCACGCGGCCCGCGCCGGCGGGCACGCCACGTGGCAAGGCTCGTTGGACCTGGGCCGCCAGCAGGACACCGTGGCGCTGTCGACCGACCACTGGACCTGGCGCGGCGCGGGCTACCCCTACCCCGGCAAGCTCAAGGACCGCACCCTGTACTGGTGGGACCTTGATGCGTTCGCACCGGTGTCGCGCTATGCCGGCACGCTGATCAAGCTGGTGCCGACGGAATGGAACGTGCCCACCTTCGAAATCGACGGCATCAAGATGCTGCCCACTTCGAAGGAATCGCCGCTGGACGATGCGCGCCGCAAGGTGGCGCTGGTGCAGCCGGCCGGCAAGACCGTGCTGGATACCTGCGGCGGGCTGGGCTATTTCGCTGCCTGCTGCCTCGATGCCGGGGTGGCGCGCGTGCAGTCGTTCGAGAAGAACGAAGACGTGCTGTGGCTGCGCGCCATCAACCCGTGGTCGCCCGATCCCGATGCAAGCGGCGGACGCCTGCAGCTGGCGCATGCGGATGTCTCGCAGGCCATCACCACGCTGCCCGATGCGGCGTTCGACGCCATCCTGCACGACCCGCCGCGCTTCGGCATCGCCGGCGAACTCTACTCGCTGGCGTTCTACCAGCAGCTGGCACGGGTGCTGCGCAAGGGCGGCCGCCTGTTCCACTACACCGGCAGCCCGAACAAGCTGACCTCCGGCCGCGACGTGCCGCGCGAAGTGGCGAAACGGCTGGAAACCGCCGGTTTCAAGGCCGAACCCGCGCTGGACGGGGTGCTGGCCAGCCGCCGCTGAACTCAGTGGCGCGCCACCCGGATCACCCGTGCATCGTCGGCGTGTTCCAGCAGCAACCGGCGCACGCGGTCCTGCCAGACCGAGGCGAACGCGGCGCGTTCCTCGGCACTGGCGTCGTCGGCCAACGCACGGCCCATCAACTGCCGCATCTGCGGTGCCGGCGGCACGCTGGACAGATCCATCGAGACCTGCACCGCATCGCCATTGTCGGTGCGGCGGACATCGGCGATGCATTGCAGGTCGCCGCCGCCGTAGCGCAGCAGTCCGTGGCGGACGAAATGGCCGCCGATGCCGTGGAAGCCGTTGTTGCCTGCCGCACCGGTAAGCAGGGTGAATACCTGGGCGACCACGCCGGTGGTGCCCTCCACTTCCGCCGCACTCATCGTCACCACCACGCCGCCGCGCACCGGCACCGCGCCCGGAAACAACGCGCGCAACGCCGCACGCGCCATCAGGTAGGCACCGGCCACGGTGGGGCAGGAATGCCCGGCCAGCCGCACCGCGTCGGCATAACCGTATTCCAGCAGCCCGCCTTCCGCCGCCCCCAGCAATTCGGCCAGCGGGTCACGCAGCAGGATGCGGGGGGCTTGGGCGAAGAAGGCGGGCAACGACATGGCTCATTCCTCCGGGAGGCCGGTGATGCCGAAATCGATCACCACGCCAGCTTGATCGCGTTGGCGATAGTCCACCGTGACGTGCTGCCCATATCGCTGCTGGATCTGGCCCAGCAGCGGGATCGGGTCGTGGTCGTTGATGAAGCGCATGGTTTCGCCATTGCGCAGCGCGCCCAGCGCACCGAAGATCGCGGAATGGCGGAAGCGCCGGGCGATGCCACGGGCATCGAAGACGTGGACGTTGGGTTCTGGATCGAGTTGCAACGACATCGAAATGACTCCTGTTTGCGACAAGTGGAGTCATGCTACGCCGCACCCCGCACGTCGCCTTGACATGGGTCATGGCGATGGCAGGTGCCGCAGCCGGGTTGCCAATCAGCCGCGCCAGTAGTTGTTGGCGGCAGCCACGGTCTGGAAATTGATGGCCACCACCTGCGAGGAAGCGATCAGCGCGCCGGCATCTTCGGCGTACTGCGGACGCAGGCGGTCGCGTGCTTCGGCGGATGGCTGGGTGTACTTCACGCCCATCCGCGACAGCTTCAACGCGAGCTCGAATCCTTCCTGCGCGGTGGCGGTCTGCAGGCTGCTCAACCAAGGCTCCATGTCGAATACTCCATTGCTTGCGGGAGCCTCGATGGTCGCGCAACTCCCGTGCACCGGCAAATCAGCTTCAGGCCAGCAGCGCCGCAGCCAGCGCCAGCCGCCCCATCGCCAGCAGACCCTGCTCGCGCTGCTCGGCGGGCATGTGGGTGTCGTGTTCCAGATGGTCGCTGACAGCCAGGATGGCCAGCGCCGCGAACCCTTCGCGCATCGCCAGGCCATACAACCCGGCGGTTTCCATTTCGATGCCGTGGATGCGGTGGCGACGCAGGTGGCCCAGCAATTGCGGGTCGCCGTCGTAGAAGCAATCGGTGCTGAATACCGATGCCACCCGCGCCGGCAGGCCCTGCGTGGCGGCGGCGTCCACCGCAGCGCGCAGCAGCGGGAAATCCGCGCAGGTGGACAGGTCATGGCCGCCGAACTGCATGCGGTTGAAGCGCGAATCGGTGCTGCCGGACTGCGCCAGCAACACGTCGCCGATGGCCACCTCGCCCACCCCGCCGCAGGTGCCGACGCGGATGATGCGGCGCACGCCGTAGGTGCGCGCCAACTCGGTGACGTAGATGGCGGTGGACGGAATCCCCATGCCGCCCCCCATCACGGTGACGGCCTGCCCTTGATAGTGGCCGGTAAACCCCAGCATGTTGCGGCGGGCGGTGACCTGCACCGGCGCGTCGAGCAGTGCGTGCGCGAGGAAGCGCGCCCGCAGCGGGTCGCCGGGCAACAGCACGGTGTCGGCGATCGCGCCGACGTCAGCTTCGATATGCGGCGTGCTCATGGGTCAGTCCGTCAGGAAGCAGCGGCCTTCCGCCAGCGGCGGCAGGCCCAGATGGGTGGCGATGCCCTGCCCGAGATCGGCGAAGCTTGCGCGCCGGCCCAGTGCACGCGGCGCAAGACCGGGGCCGCAAGCCAGCAGCGGCACGCATTCGCGGGTGTGGTCGCTGCCGGGCCAACTGGGGTCGCAGCCGTGGTCGGCGCTGAGCACCAGCAGGTCGCCGGGACGCAGCGCCGCCCGCAACTGCGCCAGCCGCGCATCGAAATGCTCCAGTGCCGCGCCGTAGCCCAGCGCATCGCGGCGGTGGCCGTACACGCTGTCGAAATCGACGAAATTGGTGGCGATCAAATCGCCGTCGCCAGCCGCCGCCAGTGCCTCGAAGGTGGCATCGAACAGTGCATCGTGGCCGCTGGCCAACCGCACATGGGTCACGCCGCGTGCGGCGAAGATGTCACTGATCTTGCCAACTGCATGCACCGCCCCGCCAGCCTGGCACACGGCCTCCAGCAAGGTCGGGCGCGGCGGTGGCAACGCGTAGTCGTGGCGGTTGCCGGTGCGGCGGAAGTCGGCCGGCGAGGTGCCCGTGAAGGGCCGCGCGATCACCCGCCCGATGTTGTACGGCGCCAGCAGCGTGCGCGCCAACTTGCACAGTGCATACAGCCGCTCCAGGCCGAAGTGCGTCTCGTGCGCGGCGATCTGGAAGACCGAATCGGCCGAGGTGTAGACGATCGGCTTGCCGCTGGCGATGTGTTCCTGCCCCAGCTTCGCGATGATCTCGGTGCCGGAGGCGTGGCAATTGCCCAGCACGCCGGGCAATCCGGCCTGTTCGATCAAGACCGCCAGCAGCGCATCCGGAAAACTGTTCTCCGCCGCCTCGAACAGCCCGAACGGTTCGTGCAGCGTCACCCCCGCGCTTTCCCAATGCCCGGAAGGCGTGTCCTTGCCGCTGGCGCGCTCGACCATGCAACCCCACAGGCCGTCGGGGTCGGGCAGGTGTTCGAACCCGCGCGCCCATCCGCCGGTTGCCAGCGCATGGGCATGTGCCAGGCCCAGCGCGGCAAGGTTGGGGAGCCGCAACGGGCCGCGCGCAGCTTCCGCGCAGGCCTGCGCGACATGGCCGAAGGTGTCCGCACCCACATCGCCATAGGCCGCCGCATCCGGCGCGCCGCCCACGCCCAGCGAATCCAGCACCAGCCACAGGGCACGCGCCACGGTCAGCCGCCCAGGTCCGCCAGGATGGCGTCGAACAAGCTGCTGGCACCGATGCGGAAATGCCCCGGCGTCACCCACCCCTTGCCCAGGATGTCTTCGGCCAATGCGATGTAGGTTTGCGCTTCGTCCGGCGTGCGGATGCCGCCCGCCGCCTTGAAGCCGCAGCGCCCGCCGCGCTCGGCGATCGCCGTCAGCATGATTTCGGCCGCTTCCAGGGTGGCGTTCACCGGCACCTTGCCGGTGGAGGTCTTGAGGAAATCCACCCCGGCATCCAGGCCGATGTCGCTGGCCGCGCGAATCAGTGCCGGCGTCGCCAGTTCACCGGTTTCCAGGATCAGCTTCAACGCGATGCCCGGGCCGCAGGCGGCGCGACACGCCTCCACGCCCGCCCGCGCGCCGGCGGCGTTGCCGGCCTGCAGGGCGCGCCATGCCAGCACCATGTCGATCTCGTCGGCACCGGCCGCGATCGCGCGGCGGGTTTCACGCTCCACCCGCGCCGGGTCGCCGCCGCCGTCGGGGAAATTGACCACCGTGGCCACCTTCACCCCGCTGCCGGCCAATGCCTGCCGCGCCGTGACGACATGCTCGGGATACACGCACACCGCCGCCGGATGGCCGTACGGGCCCAATGCGGCAACGCACAGGGCATGGATGCGCGCGGGCGTGTCCGCTTCTCCCAGGCTGGTGAGGTCAAGCAGGCCCAGCACGCGGCGGGCGGCGGAATGATCGACGGTCATGGCAGCGGGCGATGGTTGGATGCGCGCAGTCTAGGATGCCCGCACCGGGCACGCCTTGATTTGAGGCAAGTCGCAATTCCCGCCGGCAACCGCATCGCCGCGCGCCCCGGCCTGCACCTGGATGCCGGGAAAACCCCCGCCCGCAGCGGATGCCGGACAATGCCGGCATGACCACCGATACGCATCGCATGCTGGGCTGGAACGACGACACCTGCGCGGCGGATTGGTCGGCGCTGACCCACGACGAAGTGCAGGCGATGCTGGCAGGCTTCCCCACCCTGCACGGGCCGTTGCAAGTGCGCTGGCACAGCCCGCGACCGTTCGCGGCGGCGGCGCGGGTGGACACCCCCGGCGGCACGGTGTTCGTCAAGCGCCACCATTGCCTGCTGCGCACGCCGGCGACCCTGGGCGAGGAACATGCCTTCATCGCCCACCTGCGGGCCGCCGGCCTGCCGGTGCCACAGGTGCTGGCGGATGCCACCGGCCGTAGCGCGCTGGCGCGGGGCGACTGGGTATACGAAGTGCAAGCCCCGGTACCGGGGACGGACCTGTACCGGCAGACGCCCTCGTGGACGCCACTGCAACGGCTGGACCACGCCCGCCACGCCGGACGCATGCTGGCGCACCTGCACCAGGCAGCGCAGGGGTTTTCGCTGCGCGAACGCGGCACGCGCATGCTGGTGGCCAGCGACGACCTGCTGCGCGCGCCGGACCTGCTAGCCGCCATCGAAATGCAATGCACGCAGCGCCCCGCACTGGCCGGCGCACTGGCCACGCGCGACTGGCGCCGGGCGCTGGCTCCATTGCTGCCCCGGCACCGCCGGCTGCAACCACGCATCGCCGGGCTGCCGACGCTGTGGACGCACGGCGACTGGCATGCCTCCAACCTGCTGTGGAACGCGCAGGGCGAGGTGGCGGGCATCATCGACTTCGGCCTGTGCGCGCCCACCTTCGCGCTGTACGACCTTGCCACCGCGATCGAACGCAACGCCGTCGCCTGGCTGCACCTGGGCCGGGGCACGCGGGAGGCATGGCCGCACACCGCCTGCGCACTGCTGCGCGGGTATGCCGAGGTGCGCCCGCTGGCCGCCGCCGACACCGCGCTGCTGGCCGACCTGTTGCCGCTGGTGCATCTGGATTTCGCGCTGTCGGAGCTGGCCTATTTCGATGCCGTGCTGCACGCCCCCGCGCAGGCCGAGCTGGCATGGTCCGGTTTCCTGCTGGGGCATGCGGCCTGGTTCGACGGCGCGCCCGGGCAGGCGCTGCTGGCCGCGATCCGTGATTGCACTGGCCCGGCCGGCGCCAACCATGCTTCAATGCGCGCCTGAAGCGGGGGTGCCCGGCATGGCCGGGCTGAGAGAGTCCCTTGGAACCTGATCCGGTTTGCACCGGCGTAGGGAGCTTGATTGGAACGGCAGTGCGCCCGCGGGCGTCAGCCGTTCGCCATCGCTTCGTCCCCTCCCCAGACGATGCCGATGATGAAACTCTCCCGCACCCCCCTGCTGCTTGCCCTGCTGCCGCTGCTGGCCACCGCCGCACCTGCCGACGATGCCGCCGACACCTCGAAAGTCACCCGGTTGGCACCGGTGCGCGCCATCGCCGATGCCGTCCCGCGCGCGGCCGGCCTGGATGGCTGGGGCAATGCCGCACTGCGCGACACCCCCGCCAGCATCCGGGTGATCGGCCGCCAGCAGCTCGACGACCGCCAGATCCGCAGCCTCAGCGAACTGGCACGCGAAGACGCGGCACTGGGCGACAACTACGCGCCGGTGGGCTATTACCAGGACATCGCCATCCGTGGTTACGCGCTGGACCTCGGCACCGGCTACCGCGGCAACAACCTCACCCTCACCGGCGAGCAGGCCATCGCCCTGGAAGACAAGCAACAGGTGGAAGTGCTCAAGGGGCTGGCCGGGGTCTCCGCCGGGGTGATGGAGCCGGGCGGGCTGGTGAATTTCGTCAGCAAGCGCCCTGCAGACGTGCGCACCCTCACGCTGGGCACCGACTCGCAGGGTTCGGCCTATACCGCGCTGGACGTGGGCACCTGGCTGTCACCCGGTTTCGGCCTGCGCGCCAACCTGGCCTGGGAAAACCTGCATTCCTACGTGCGCCATGCCAACGGCCAGCGCAATTTCCAGTCACTGGCGATCGATTGGAAGCCGGCCCCGGGCACCACGCTGGAACTGGACGGCAACCGCCAGGACAGCGCCCAACGCTCGGTGTCCGGCTACCAGTTGCTGGGTGGCACCACCCTGCCGGCGCACCCGGACCCCACCCGCATGCTGGGCTACCAGCCGTGGCAACGACCGGTGGGCATGGTGTCCACCAACGCCAGCGCACGCCTGCACCACGCCTTCAACGACGACTGGCAACTGCACCTGGCCATCGGCAGCAGCCGCAGCGTGATCGACGACAACGTGGCGTTCGCCTACGGCTGCTATGCGGCCACCGCCTGCGCCAGCGGCGCACCCGGCAACTACTTCGCCGCCAATGGCGATTACGACGTCTACGACTACCGCAATCCCGGCGATACCCGCGTCACCGACAACGCCAGCGCCCACCTGCAGGGGCATTTCGACACCGGCGCGGTGACGCACGCGCTGGACATCGGCCTGACCACCTTCCACCGCAGCATCACCCGCCCGCACAGCGTCAACGAATGGGTGGGCACCGCCAACATCGATGACCTCGACCCGCCGGTGTTCGCGCCGTCGCCCAAGCAACCGGGCCTGCGGGTGCAGCGCCTGAACAGCCGGCAGCACACCGCCGCGCTGCTGGACCGCATGTCCTTCGGCGCGCATTGGCAACTGCTGGCGGGCGTGCAGTCGGCGCGCCTGCATGACATCGCACGCGACAAGCACGGCGTGGTGGAGCGTGACGCCGTCCTGCACAGGACGCTGCCGCAAGCGGCACTGCTGTGGCAGCCGGACACCGCCATGACCGCGTGGGCCAGCTACGGCGAAGGCCTGTCGCTGGGCAAGGAAGCGCCATCGTGGACCAGCAACGACGGCGAATTCCTCGCACCGCGGCTGTCGCGGCAAGTGGAGGCCGGCATCAAGTACCGCTGGAACGACCGCCTCGACATCGACGCCAGCGTGTTCCGCATCCGCCAGCCCTACCAGTACGCACAGCCGGATGCCTCCAGCTACGGCTTCACTTTCGTCCAGCACGGCGAAGAGGTGCATGCCGGGCTGGACGTGGCGGCCACCGGCCGCCTCACCGATGCACTGGGGCTCACTGCCAGCGTGATGCTGGTGCGGGCCACGGCGCAGGACACCGGCACCCCCGCCTTCGACGGCCACCAGGTGGTGAACGTGCCGCGCCTGCGCAGCAGCGTGCACCTGGATTACCGCCTGCCGGTGCCGGCGCAACTGTGGCTGCTGGCCGGCTGGCGTCACGCCGCCGCCAATCCCGCCACGCCGGACGGCCGGGTGCGCGCGCCGGCCTACGACGTGTTCGACGCCGGCCTGCGTCGTGCCGGCCGCGTGGGCAGCCACGACGTCCAGCTCACCATCGGCGTGGACAACCTGTTCAACCGCCGTTACTGGCGCGATACCGGCAGTTCGCTGGGTGACAACTACCTGTTCCCCGGCGCGCCGCGGCTGGCCCGGCTGTCGTTGCGCGTGGCGCTGTGATCCCCCTGCACGAACTCGCCGCAGCCATCCTCAGCGCCAGCGCCGTGTGGCTGACCACGCGGCGCAGCCCGTGGTGCTTTCCGGTGGGGCTGGTCTCGGTGTCGGTGTACATCTGGGTGTACTTCGACGCCCGGCTGTATTCGGAAGTGCTGCTGCAATTGCTGTGGGTGGCGATGCTGCTGACCGGCTGGTGGCGCTGGCTGCGCCACCTCGACACCACCGGCCACGTGCGGGTGGCCCCGCTGGCCGGCCGGTTGGCGGGCCTGCACCTGCTGGGCGGCATCGCCACCGGCCTGCTGCTGGGCTACGCCATGCAGCGCTGGACCCATGCCGCCCTGCCCTGGCTGGATGCGATGCTCACCGCACTCAGCCTGGTCGGCCAGCTGTGGCAAAACCGCCGCCACATCGCCGCATGGTGGATGTGGATCGCGGTGGATCTGGTCTACATCGGCATGTTCATCAACAAGCACCTGTTCGTCACCGCGCTGCTGTACGCCGGCTTCGTGGGACTGGCCGCCAAGGGGCTGCGCGACTGGACGCGCGCGGCACGGCGTGCCGAACGCGGCGCCTGAGCGCCGGCATCGGAACGGGGGTATGCTGGGCCGGCACATCACTGGCGCGCACCGGGCCATCCGGGCAGGCAGGCAGTCGTGGTCGTGACATCGCTTTCCCCGCTCCCCTTGCACTGGGCATCGCCCGCGCAGCCACCGCCGCTGCCCGCACCCGACCCGGCGACGGTGGCCACGCGCCTGACCGCCGACAACGCCCCCAGCCCCGCCTCCAACCCCGGAGCGCACGCCGACCAGTCCGCCGATCACCCGCCCAACCCGCAGCGCGGGCCATCCACGACGCAGCAACACGCCCCCGCACCGGGGGGGCTGTCGGACGCGGAACTGGCCACGCTGCGGCAACTGAAAGCGCGCGATACCGAAGTCCACCAGCACGAAGCCGCCCACCAATCCGCCGGCGGCAGTTACGTGGGCGCGGCCAGCTTCACCTTCACCCGCGGTCCCGACGGCCAGCGTTACGCCGTTGGCGGGGAAGTGCCGGTGGACACGGCCCCCCTCCGTGGCAAGCCGGAGGAAACCCTGGAAAAAATGCGCGCCATCCTCGCCGCGGCCCTGGCCCCGGCCGACCCGTCCGCACAGGACCGCCGAGTGGCCGCCAAGGCCATGCAGGCGATCGCCCAGGCACAACTGGACCTGCACCAGCAAACCCCACCGGACGGCGCGCAGCCTGCGCAACAAGCCGCTGCCAGCCGCGCCTATGGCGAAACCTCCGGCACGGCATCCGCGCTTCCCGGCGCACGGCTTTCGGCACATGTCTGACATGGCCCGGCCTGTGCAACGCTGACCACCCCGCAGCGGGCAGAATCCACGGGACAACACCACGGCACCGGCACCCATGGCTCCTCTGCAAATCAACCACCGCATTCCGCGTTCGCTGCTGGCCACGGCCGCCGTGATGCTGTTGCTGCCTACCGCAGTTGCCCTGTACCTGGCGCGCCAGTCCATGCTGCGCAACCAGCTGGAGGGCATCACCCTCATGACCACCCAGGTCTACGAGCGCGTCACCCGCATCAGCACCCAGATGGAGCAGGCCCTGGCCACGCTGAAAGCCGCCCAACTGCCCGACCCATGTGCGCCGCAGGGGACCGCCCTGATGCGCAAGATGCTGCTCCAGAACGACCTGCTGGCCGACGTCGGCTACGTGCAGGCCAACCAGCTGCGCTGCTCTGCCTTCGGCCAGCAGGCGCTGCCGCTGGGCGCGCCGACTTACACCAGCCTCACCGGCTACTGGCTGCGCAACGCGGTCCACCTGCCCGGCGCGGAAAATGTCCCGCTGGTCACCGCCACCGACCCGGCCAGCGGCTACACCCTGTTCACCCACCCCACCACCGCACTCAACATCGTGCCCACCAACCAGCCCTGGCAAGTCGTGGTGGTGGGGCGCGGCCAGCAGGATGTCGTGCTGGCGCAACATGGCTCCTACAACCCGCAATGGCCGGCACATGTCGGCAAGGCCCTCCATGGCCGCTTCATCGACGCGGGCCACCTGGTGGTATGGCGGCAATCACCACGCAGCGCCTACCTGGTGTTTGTCGCCCTGCCACGCGCCAGCGTGGACATGGCGTGGCGGAAAACCGCCCCCCTCTGGGGTGGCCTGGGGTTTGGCACCGGCCTGGTATTGATGCTGCTGACCTTGCGGGTGGCCAGGGCCAATACCTCGATTCGCTCGCTGCTGCGCCGCGCCATCCGCAACAATGAACTGTCGCTGGAATACCAGCCGGTGGTGGAACTGGCCAGCGGCCGCTGGGTTGGCGCGGAAGCCCTGATGCGCTGGCGGCGTCCCACCGGCGAAACGATCAGCCCGGTCATCTTCATCCCCATCGCCGAAAAAGCCGGCCTGATGCCCGTGCTGCGCGAATGGCTGATCCGCCGTTTCGAACAGGACGCCGCGCTGCTGTTTTCCCTGCATCCCGACTTCCACGTGGCATTGAATTTCTGCGTCGAGGATTTCTGTTCTGCCAGCAACCTCGTGCCCCTGCTGCGCAAAGCGCTTGAACGCATGGGAGCAACGGCGGCCAACGTGCAGGTGGAGCTGACCGAAAGCGTCTTCATGCGCAAGGAAGACACCTGCGCGACGTTGACGGCGCTTCGCGAGGCCGGCATCGCGCTGGCGATCGACGATTTCGGCACCGGCTATTCCAGTCTGTCCAACCTGAGCCAGGTCCGGTTCGACTACCTGAAGATCGACAAGTCCTTCGTCGAGACCATCGGCACCGGCGCGGTCACCCGCCACATCGTCGCCCACATCATCGAAATGGCGAAGTCACTGCAAACGCCGATGATCGCCGAAGGCGTGGAAACCGAAGCACAGGCGCATTACCTGCGCCAGCATGGGGTGCAGTACGCGCAGGGGTGGCTGTATGCCAAGTCGATGGCCATCGGCAGCCTGCTCAATCACTTGTCCGAACAAACCGAACCCGCACGCAGGACCGGCTGACCAGGCCCCGTCACCGCAGGCTCACGCCTGCTCGGTCTCCGGCGTCCCCAGCACCGGCTGCGCATCGGCGTCAGGAGCCTTGGCACGGCGCAGGCGCCGGAAGAAGGCCACCGCACGGTCGCGGTTGCGGGTCAGCAGGTACCAGCCCACGCACAGGCCGATGTAGGCCACAAGAAAGGCAGGCTTGGGCAGCAACTTCATTTGCATCGACAGCGCCACCAACAGCCCGCACAACAGGCTGAACCAGGTCAGGTGCAACGCCGCGCGGGTGGGGCCGAAGCCGGCATCGCGCATGATGTGGTGGATGTGGTCGGGACTGGGCGCGAACGGCGAGCGCCCCGCCTGCAGGCGGCGCACGATCAGGGTCAGGCAGTCCACCACCGGCACCGGCAGCAGCCACAGCGCCAGGACCGGGCTGACCGGGTGCTTCGGGTTCTGGGTCAGGCGGAAGCTCACCCAGGCAATCACCAGCCCCACCAGCGCGCTGCCGGCATTGCCCAGGAACACCTTGGCGCGCGGCCGCCACGGCAGGCGCATGTTCCATGCCAGAAACCCCGCCATCGCCCCGCACAGGATCGACAGGCGTCCGGCGATCACGTCATTGCCGGAATACATCGCCGCCGCCGCCAGCATCAACAGCGCGGCAAGGCACAGCAAGCCGCACAGTCCGTCGGCGCCATCGATCATGTTCACCGCGTTGATGATGCCGATGGTGGCAAACACCGTGAAGGGCACCGACAACCAGCCCAGCGACAGCGCTCCCCGGCCGAACACCGGGCCGATCTGCTCCACCCGCACCCCGCCCCAGTAGATGATCAGCAGCGCCGCCGCCGCCTGGCACAGCACCCGCCAGTACCAGCGCATGTCGCGCAGGTCGTCGTAGGTGCCCATCGCCACCAGCAGCAAGGCCGCCGCCATGAACGAATGCGCGGCAGGGCTGGTGGAACGGCTCCACAGGAACAACCCCGCGCAGGCCACGAAGATCGCCAGCCCCCCCGTCACCGGGGTGGGGGCCGCGTGGTCCTTGCGCCCCACCGGATGGTCCAGCAGCCCGAACCGTTGCGCCACCGGTTGCAGGACCCACAACAGACCCGCCGTCAGCGCGAACGCCAACAGCGCCATGGTGAAGTCGAAACCCAGGAAAGTCTGAAACATGCGTGAGTGCGCCAGGGGGATTTACATCAATTGCGACATTCTATCGATTCGGAGCCGCCTTCCCCGCAAGGCGCTGCCGCGACAGCTTCCAGCATCCCATCCTGCAAACGCAAGACCCGGTCCGCCAGGGCCAGGCTGGCCGGGCGATGGGTAATCAGCAGCACGGTGCGTGCCCGCAGCGCTTCGTGGCACTCGGTGATGAATTCCGATTCCCCGACCGGGTCGAACATCGCGGTGGCCTCGTCAAGCACCAGGATCGCAGGATCCTTCAACAAGGCGCGCGCCAGCGCGATGCGCTGCTTCTGCCCACCCGACAGCTTCACCCCCTGGTCGCCGATGCGGGTGGCATACCCCTGCGGCAGCGCCTGGATGAAATCATGCGCACGCGCCGCGCGCGCCGCGCGCTCCACCTCGGCCATGCCGGCATCGGCACGCCCGTAGGCGATGTTGTCCAGCACGCTGGCGTTGAACAGCATCACCTGCTGCGCCACCAATCCCACCTGCCCGCGCAATGCCGCCAGCCGGAACTTGCGCAGATCCACGCCCCCCACGCGGATGCTGCCCTGCTGCGGCTCCAGCAGGCGCAGCAGCAAGTGCGCCAGCGTGCTCTTGCCCGCGCCATTGGCCCCCGTGATGGCCACCGTCTCGCCGGCACGGATGTGCAACTGCAAGTCCTTGAACAGCGGCGGCCGCCCGGGGTAGGCGAAGTCCACGCCGTCGAACAGCAGGTCGCCGTCGCGCGGCAAGGCGTGCAGCGTTCCCGCATCCTGCTCCACCGGCGCGGCCAGCGCGTCCAGCACGCGCCGCGCCGCGCCGCGTGCACCCTGGGTCTGCCCATAGACATTGGCCAACTGCCCCACCGGCCCCACCAGCACCAGCCCATACAGGAACAGGCTGACCAGCGCCCCGACCTGCAATTGCCCACCCACGATGCTGCGGCCAGCCACGCCCAGCAGCAGCAACACCAGGCCCGCACCCAGCACCTGCACCAACGGCTGCAACGCCCCCTGCCAGCGCACCTGGCGCAACTCCGCCAGATGCAGGCGCTGCGCACCCTCGCGATAGCGCTTCGCCTCCAGCGCATCGGTGGCGAACGCTTTCACCACCGGCAACAGCTCCAGGTTCTGCGCCGCCAACGCCGACTGGTCGGCCCAGGCCTGCATGGTGGCCTGCCCCAACGGCCGCAAACGCCGCCCGCTGAGCTTGAGCAACAACACCAGCAGCGGCACCAGCGCGGCCACTGCCAGGGCCAGCAGCGGAGCCAACTGCAACATCAACGCCAACGCCCCGATGAAGGTGAATGCCAGTGGCAGCAAGGGCACCAACGTGCCCGACAGGTAGCCCCCCAAACGGTGGATGTCGCCGGTCAGCAACGCCAGCACGTCGCCGCGCTGGCGCTCGTGGTGCCAGCCCAGCGGCAATGCCTGCAAATGCGCGTATACCCGGCTGCCCGCCTCGGCCACCAGCCGCCCGGTGACCTTCTGCAACTGCACCGTGGTGGCGTATCCCAGGCCCGCCTGCGCCGCCACCAGCGCGAACAGCCCCCACAGCAACATCCCGGTGGCCTGCGCATGCACCAGCCGCTCGGCCAGCACCCCGCCCAGCCACGGTTGCGCCAGCGTGGCCATGCTTTGCACCAGCAGCAACGCCAGCGCCAGCAGCAATGCCGGCACCTGCGGGCGCAACCACGGCAGCCAGACCCGCAGGCCGGCGGCACTGCCCGATTTCATCGCGGCCTGCCCCGCATCGACATCACCGTCCAAAGGCCACCTTGTCGGCATTGTGCTGCAGCCAATGTTCCAGCAACAGCAGCATCTTCAATTCCCACACCGCCTCGATCTGCCCCGCCTGCCAGCGCTGCGCGGCCGCAAGGAAGCGCCCGCGATCGATCCAGCGGCCAATCGCCGGCCCGCTGCCGTGGAAATCACGCACGACCTGCTCCAACACCGGCTGCAGCATGACCCGGTCGAAATGCGAACCCGGATGGAACTTGTCGCCGCGCCACGCCACCGCATGCGGCAGGTGCGGGGTCATGGCCTTGCGCAGGATCCATTTCAAGTGGCCATTGCGCAGCCGCAACTCCAGCGGAATCCAGGCGGCGAAGTCGATCAGCGCACGGTCCAGGAAAGGGCACCGCATCTCCACTCCGAAATGGCGGGATCGGGCATGGAAGCGGCCGATGCCATCCAGATTGACGGCACCGTGCAGGGTTTGCGTGGGAAGCCCGCCCGCTGGCGGCGGCGGGCGGCGCAACAATGCCAGGTGACGACGCGCGCGCGCGCGCAGCCCCAGGGCTTCGCACGCATCGGTTCGCAGCAGGGCGGCATGCAGGCGCGGCCACTCCGAAGCGCGGCCACGCCATCTGCGGACGCCATTGCGCACCACCGGAGGCAGGTGCGCGGTATAGCGCAGACGCCGCACCAGGGGGACCATCCATGCCTCTCCCGCCATGCGGTCCTGCTTGCGTGCGCAGCGCAGCGCGACGGCATATCCACCGGCCCGAATTTGCCGCTCCAGCAAGTCTTCGTAGAAAAACAGCGCATCGGCATCGATGCCGTTCATCATCACGTCCACGCCGGAGGCCGCCGCCATCCGGTCGAACAGCGGCAAGAAACCGTTGCGACCGGACACGAAACGCGGCGATGCCGCCAATGCATCCAGCGCTCCCGCGGCCTGCTCTTGCATGTCGGCCACGTCGATGCAGGTCGCGGGTACGCCGGTGGCCGCCAGCACGCGGTCGATCGCGCGGGTTTCGGGACACGCCGGGTTGCCGCGATCGAGCACCGAATACGCCTGCAACCGCCCTGCCGGCACGTATCCACATCCCAGCGCCAGCACGGCGGAAGAATCCAGCCCGCCACTGAACATCACCCCGGCCCGCACGCCATCGGCCAGCCGCTTGCGCACGGCCTCGCCCAAATGCCAGCGCAGCGCCTCCACCCAGCCATCCACATCGGTGGAGGCCAGTGCCGGCCGCGTCTGGCCCGGCGTCCAATACCGCTGGACCTGCACATCGCGGGCATCGGCGCGCAACCACTGCGCGGCCAGCAGGCGCTGGATCCCGGTGATCTCCGGCTCGAAGTGGGCCAGTTGCTCGGCATTGAACAACGGCTCCAGCAGGCGACTCTCCGGAATGCGCGCGTCCAGCCCGGTGCAGGCCGCCAAGGCTTCCGGCGCGGTGGCAAACGCAAACCCACCCCCGGGCAACAGGCGATGGAACAGCGGCCGCATGCCCATCGGGTCGCTGGCCGCGAACACGCAACGCTTGCGCAG
Organism: Thermomonas sp.; assembly: GCF_041905325.1. Lineage (GTDB taxonomy): Bacteria > Pseudomonadota > Gammaproteobacteria > Xanthomonadales > Xanthomonadaceae > Thermomonas. The sequence goes on from NZ_JAYRLK010000004.1 coordinate 124,225, forward strand.
ATCGCACACCACGAAGGCGAAGTCACCGTCCAGCCGTTGCGGCAACCCTTCCCCCCAACGCTGGTAGCCGCGCAGCAAGAGGGTGGGCGCATCCAACACCGGCCCTGCCAACCCCAATGCGGATTGCAGGCCGTCCCGGTCATACAGGCTGGCATCGGCCACCAGTACCAGCCCCGCCTCGGCATCCACGCACCAGCCCGTGTACGTGCCGCGATGCTCCGCGCCCCACGCCGCCAGCCACAGCCCACCGTCCGGTGACCGCCACTGCCGCAGGGCGTCCGCTGCCGGGGCCGGTGCAAACCCGCCCGCCACCGGCCCGCCGTCCCATCGGAACACCCCCGCCAATCCCCGCATCCGCACCCTCCCTGGCCTGTGCAACCCGACGCTGCGGCGAATTCCGCTTGACTCCCGGGCGCGACGATTCTATACAGTTGTCCCAAAGCGGGCTGCGACCGACCGGTCGCGTGCGTGCGCGCTTGCCATCGCGCGGCGATGCCGTGCATTCATGCTCACTTTTTAGGCGTATCCAACCGGAGGGAACATCCATGAGCAGTTCGAACGGCTTGACAAGATTCGTGGTTATCGGCGCATTGACTTTTGCTTGCGGCACGCTGTACAGCACGCCGGCCGCCGCCGCCAACTATCGGTCGTTCTACCAGAATGCCGGGGCCAGCTGCCATGGTGTCGACGCACTCAGTGATGCCAAACTGACCCGCACCGAAGGACGCCTGATCAACAAAACCAATTCGTCCATCGATGTCATCTGCAATCTGATGACCGATGTTTACGCCCCGCAATCGACCAACAAAGGCGTGGTGACTTTCGTCGCACTCTGGGCACGTCGCTACGCAGGCACAGGCAGGACCATGTCGTGCACCCTGACCGATGGCTTCTACGGCCAAACGGGTAGCACCACCTATCAGCCGGACGTTGCCAACCCTCTTTCCCTGCCCAACTCCGGTGCTCAGGCCATTTTCACCTGGACTCCCGGCAATCTGGCCACCAGCCGCTTCCTGGCACCGGTCAATGTCCGCTGCACGCTTGCCGGCTACACCGAGCTCAACGACATGTTCGTTGAATACGAAGGTGACATCGGTACCGCGTACTGATCCCCGCCGCAAGATCGATCGCATCCTTGCGCATGTCGATATCGCGAACCCAACTGTTGGTGGCGTTTGCCTGCCTGCTGTCGGCAGGCAACGTCATTCTGTACCAGCAGATGTCCTCGCGGTTTGCCGCCGTGGATGCCGCCATCTCCACGCTTGCCAGTCATCCGGCAAGCGCGGCAGCAAGCCCGGCTGACACGGCAGCGCTTGCGCAAAGCCGTCCTGCCGGTCCTGCTGCAAGCCCCGGTGGCACCTATCGCCCGGGCATGCTGGCGGAACAGCTCCAGCAGCAAAAAGCACAATTCAATCCGGCAGCCCAAGCCACCGAGTTGGACAGGGTGATGGCCCGGGAACCTGCCCTTCCCGGCATCGAACAGACCCAAACCCGCCTGCTGCAACAAGCCATCGCCGCCATGCCCGCTGATGCGCCGCATGCGACGGGGCTGCAGACGCGTTGCCAAGGCAGGCGGTGCCTGATCAGTGCGGGCTTCACCGACGACTCCCAAGCCAACGACTGGGCCAGCCGCCTGCTGTTGACAGGTGGCAAGAATTTGCCCAGAAGCGCCCGTGTGATTGCCGTTCCGCTTGAAGGCGGCAACGGTGCCACCAGCCTCCAGCTTTACCTGTTCTAGATTTTCATCCGATCATACGCACCTCGCATCCACAGGGAGCCTCCTCATGTGCCAGACCATTGATACTCCACAAACCAGCCGCCTGCCCTATGAAACCCCGTGCCTGACCAGCTTCGGTACTCTGGCAGAGTTGACCCAAGGCGGGGGAGCCAGTCAGTCGGAAGGTGGCAAGCCGATTCCGGGCAAGAAGCCCTGATTGGTCGATAGCCAAAACCAGCCCGCATGTCTCGAAGCGTTCACCGCTCCAACCACGTCCTCTCGCAGGACGGCGACAACCAGGCCGTCCTGCTGGATCTTGCCGGCGAGCGCTACTTCGGGCTGAACCAGGTCGGTACCCGCATCTGGCAGTTGCTGGGGGAAACCCCGTCGCTGCCGGATGTGCACGCGCGCCTGTGCGCGGAGTTCGATGCCCCGCCCGAACGCATCCAGCAGGACCTGCTGGCACTGGTGGAGCAGTTGCAGGCCGCCGGCCTGATCACGGTGGAATGAACCCGGCGCGACGCCTGCGGCAATGGCGGCGATTGCCAAGCGATTCACGCCGCCTGTTGTGGCTGATCTTCCTTGCCTTGCCACTGGTCGCACTTGCCCTGCGGTTGCTGGGCTATCGGCGCACACTGGCGCTGGTGGAGCACCAGAGTCGGCCGAAAGCCACTCGCCGCCCTACATCTGACGACATTGCCGCTGGACAGCATCTGGCCCGGCTTGCCGCCATTGCGGGGCGGCATGGGCTTGTCACTGCCACCTGCCTGCGCCAGGCGCTGTTGGTGCATGGCCTGCTGCGCAGGCGCGGGCTGACCCCCGTCCTCAAGCTGGGGGTGCGCCGGCAAGGCGCGTTGCCGGACATGCACGCCTGGGTGGAGCTGGGTGGCGTGGCATTGGGGCAGCCGGTGCTGGCGCACACGCCCTTCCAATCGATTGCCGGACAGCCCACTTCACAGCGCACGAGCGCCCCTTCCGATGACTGACCAGGCCCCACATCTCCACCTGCATGCGGCAATCCCGCAGCTGGCGGAACCCATGCCCCCCTTGCACCAATGGACGCTGCCGGACGGCAGCCCGTGGTGCGTGGTGCACAAACTGGCAGGCCACTACCGGATGCGCTTTCCGGGGCTGGCGGATTACCACGTCCACGTCGATGGCCGGGTGGACTGCCACCCTGTTCCCGGTGTCGATGCGCCCACCCTGCAACACCTGTTCGCCAACCAGGTCGCTCCCGCCGCCCTCAGCCTGCAACAGCGCGCCGTCTTCCACGCCAGCGCATTGGCCATCCAGGGCGGGGCCGTCGCCTTTCTTGGCGAAAGCGGGCGCGGCAAATCCACGCTGGCCACCTTTCTGGCCCGCTGCGGCCACCCGCTGTTGACCGATGACGGGCTGGAATTGCAGCAGGCCGGCGATACCCTGCTGGCGCTGCCCAACCAACCCTCGATCCGCCTGTGGGAAGACAGCCGCACGGCCCTGCTGCCCGCCACCGCCGCGCCGTTGCCGGCCGTGAGTTACACCACCAAGGCGCGTTTCCATGCCGACCGCCTGCTGCCTTTCGCGAATGCGCCGGCCCCGCTGCGCGCAGCGTTCTTCCTTGGGGAAGGGCATGCCGACACCGTCCGCCTGGAACCCCTTTCGGCCCAGCAGGCGCACCTGGCCTGGGTCAAGCACGCTTTCCTGCTGGACGTGCACGACCAGGACACCTTGCGCCGCCATTTCCACCAGGTGGCCGCCCTTGCGCAACGCGGCATCAGCTACCGGCTGGACTACCCACGCCGATATGACGTGCTGCCGCAGGTGGAGGCCGCATTGCTGCAATGCCTTTCCCGGCATCATGCGTCGCAATGATCCCGATGCCCGCGCAGAAGCCCGCCACGCCCGCTTGCGCCGGCAGCAGCACGCACCCCACCCTCAGGCGTCCTCATAACCCAGCAGCGCAAATGGATTGAGGAACTGACGCCCCTGCAGCGCATTGCGTTCGGCTTCACCCAGCCCTGCTGCGTCGCACGCAGCACCCCAATGCGTCCGTATTGCCTGCAGCTGTCCATCGATGATTCCGCGCGCGTCCTCCACCGACAACTGAAAGCGGGCAGCAGCATCCAGGCAGACTGTCAGCCGGCTGAAGCGGTTGTTGCCCAGTATCTTCATGGCCTGCGTGGCTTCCTGCCCAGCGCGCGGCTGCGGGCAGATGTCATAGGCTGGCGTGAGCAATAGATGTTCGCCATCCCAGAATGCCGCATGGTTGCGCGCATGGTCATCGGTATTGCCGCACAAGATGTTGAATGTCAGTCGCGCGAACAATTCGCGCAGCGTGGCCCGCGGTTTCGTGAAGCGATGACGGATGATGTCCGCAAGCTCCTCGTAGCTTGCATAGGACGCCATCATTTCATCCAGGCCCAACAAGGTCAGCGCCGATACCAGCGCGCGCCGACGCCAGCGACCATCGCCGCCAGCGACGCGGTCGAAACGCTCCACCAGCAGCACATCCTTGCCTGCCGCCTGCACCCGTTCCACTGCAGCAACATCCAATCCCGCCAGCGCGGCCAGGCGCATGGCCAGAAACTCGGCCTTCACCACCGGCGTCACATCGGTGCTGCTGGAGAACTTGGCGATCCATTTGCGCCCGCCTCCCTCCAGCGTAGCCTTCGGACGCGCCCCGCCAATTTCGGTTCCATGCTGGATGGCGTGTGCCAACGCGGGAGACAGCGGCAGGCCCTGCTCTATCCGTGCAGCACTCTCCAGAAGTGCGTCAAGCGAGGCCCCGCCTCCCTCTCGCGCAATGTAGTGGCTTGCAGACTGCTGGAAATCCAGCGCACCAACACGATCCGAGCCGGATTGCAGCAGATAGCTCAATTCGTCGAGTACCGTGGTATCGGCATCCCGCCCCGCCTGGCCCAGAAGTTGGTTGATGATCACGCGCCGTCCCCACGCATCGGGGGCCGCATCGCGCAGACAGCCAGGCATCGACAGGCCCGTCAGCAACGGCAGCATGCCTGCCTGCAACGGCAGTTCCGGCAGGTATAACGGCACCTTGTCGGTCCGCGCCAGATAGCTGCGGCCATAGTTGAACTGCAACCCCTCGGGCGTGGGCGCCAAGCGTCCGGCCACGACCGGCTTGATTCGGCCGGGCAGCCAAATCCAGACATAGGCTTCGCGTGGCGGCGTACGTGGATCAGAAGTCATCTTTCACATCGCTGCCGGATGCGTGCACCGCCTTGGGCAGAAGCGCCAGCCGGGCCTCGACTTCACGACTGCGCTGCTGCAACGCACCCAGCTCGGGCTCGAACAGCGGCACACCGAGGATCGCAGCCAGCTCGAACACCACCCCGATCTCGCAGCGCGGATCCCCCCTCTCGATCCGATACAGCATGTCGCGCGATATCCCGGCACGCTCAGCCAAACTCTGGGTGCCGATCTTCCTTGCAATGCGGGCCGCGCGCAGCAAGCCACCCAGCAGACCCAATGCCTGCAGGCTGTAACGGGAATAGGTGCGGGCGGTGCGCTTGACCACCTGCACAGTATTGTCTTGTAAAAACGACAAATCAATGCTTACGTATTACATGAAAGACAATCAAATCCTGCAGTAGCCGCGATACCAGCCCCCCTCACCCCAACCCTCTCCCCCATTCGCATGGGGGAGAGGGAGCAATAGGCTCATTGAGCGCAGAGCGGATGATCTCTCATCCATTCACATGGGGGAGAGGGGGCTTTGCCGCTGAACCTTGAGGCCAATCAGCTCGCGAGATGGAGCCCGGCTATCGGCGTTCCCCGGCCCGTTGAAACAACAGTCCGAGGCCGCGTCGGAAGCGGCGCAGCAGCAGTGGCAAACGTCGACCTTTGCCATAGCGTCCCTGCACCCGGCTGGGGGTGGGAAACAGGCGCTCGTACAGCCAATGCAGGCGTTCGCCCCAGCGTGGCATGGCCAGGAAACTGCGCCACTGCATGTAGCGCCAATCCTGCAAGCGCTGCCAATCCAGGGGCTCGTCCAGGCTGCATGCCTGCAACTGGGCAAGCAGCGGCGCGGGGAAGCGGGTACCGAATGCCTGCACGGTTTCGTTGAACATGCGTGCGCAGGCACCGCAGACGCGGCGCTCGCGCGCCAGTGCCGCAAACCGCAGCCACGCGTCCGCATCCAGCCGTGCCGCCAGCAGGTGCACGTCGTAATGCAGCTTCAATGGATCCGGTTCGCCCACCGCCAAATCAAGGGCACGGTTCAGGCAGGCATGCGCCAGTGCGTGCACGGGCGACAGGCCTTGCACGCCGTGCGGCAAGCCCGGCAGCGGCATGGCGTCCCGCCACAGCTCGTCGAAGCCGAGCACATCGCCGAACAGGGGCGAGTTCAGCAGCTTGCAATGCAGGTCCAGTTCGCCGCGGCTGACCCCGTTCACCAGCAACTTGCACTTGCGTTCGAAGAAGAACTTCCCGGGATCCGGCTCCGGCTGGTAGCCATGCCGCGCAAGCAATGCAACGGCACGCTCGACGTCTTCACGGGAAGCGAACAGCAGGTCGATGTCGCGGGTCACGCGCAACTGCGGCCGGGCATACAGCCACAGGCCCAGTGCATTGCCCTTGAGCACCAACACCCGAAGGTTTGCATCGGCAAGCACGCCCCCCACGCGTCGCAGTTCGTGGCTGCGGTACATGTCCAGCATCAATGCCTCGCGTGCGGCCACGGTGAGAGCCTCGCGGAACCCGGCTGGCAAGGCATCGCCTGCCACTGCATGCCGCAGCCGGTCCTCCAACAACGGCACCACACCTTCGCGTCTCGCACAGTCCAGCCAATCCGCCATCGGCACGCCATGCAGATCCGCCGGCACGCTGCCCGCCAACAGGGCGCTCGCCAGCCACTGGCGCAAATCGCTCTTGTCGCGGGCGTGCGCCTGCATCACCGCAACAATCCTTCGAGGATGCCGGTCATGCTGCGCGCCAGATGCTCACGCGAGAACTGCGGTGCAGCTTCATGTGCTTGCCTGCGCAGCTGCTCCATTTCGGTTTCCGCATCAGCCAGCCGTGCAATCTCCATGGCCATGGCTTCCGCATTTTCCGGCGGCACACATACGCCACTGCGGGTATTTCGAACGATTGCGGTTGCCTCGCCCTCCGGCAAGCTCATCAGGATCGGCACACCCATCCCCATTGCCTCGAAAATCTTCGAAGGAATCACGGTGGCAAATACCGGGGTATCACGCAACGGCACGATCGCCAGGTCGCAAAGGCTCCACAATGCCGGCATGCGTTCCTTGGGCTGCCGTGGAATCAGCCGGACATTGTGCAGTCCGCGCTCCACCACCAGCCGTTCCACCGTGGCACGCTCGGCGCCGGCGCCGGCGAAAAAGAAGGCGATGTCATCACGCTCCCGCAGGAATTCCGCCGCTTCCAGCACTTTCGGAAGCGCATGTGCCATGCCATGCGTCCCCATGTAGCCCGCCACGAACTTGCCCTCCAGCCCGAACTCGCAGGCCAGTGAGGCATCGCGTGATCGTGGCTCGTAACGCTCCAGATCCACGCCGTTGATGACCACGTGGATCTTGTCGCGATGGATGCCGCGCGCCACCAGGTCCTCACGAAAGGACCGGGTGACGGACACGATGGCATCGGCGCGGCGGTACAGGAACAGTTCCACCTTCTCCAGCAGGCGGATGGTCAGGCTTTTGCGCATCGCCCCCACCGCCACGATCGATGCCGGCCACAAGTCCCGCAACTCGAAGACGAAAGGCCGCCGCTTGGCCACGCTTAAAGCCCAGCCGCCGATGGCACAGAAAAACTGCGGGGAGGTCGCCACCACGACATCGGGCCGACGCTCGAACAAGCCCATCACGAACCCCATCAGCATGAAGCTCATGTAGTCCAGCGTGCGCTTGAGAAACCCCTCATTGGCGGTGATGTAGGTTTTCACCCGCACCACGCGGATACCGTCCAGCATCTCGACATGGCGCCAGGCATTGCGGTATCCGGCAAACAACCTGCCCTCCGGGAAATTGGGGGCGCAGGTAATGACCGTGACCTTGTGCCCCTCCCGCACCCACCTCCTGGCGTGTTCATGCAGGCGCGTGGCCGGTGCATTGCCCTCGGGGGGGAAATTGTCGGATAGAAAAAGAATGCGCACTACCATCAATCCCAGTTGAATTCGACTCGGCAGACCGCCGCCGTGAATCGCACGACCAGCACCTGCGTCGGCACGGCTTCACCGAAGCGCGGATGCCAGTGTGCGAGCTGCAAGCAAGCCTCGCCACCTTGCACGTGCCAGCGCAAGCCTGTCGCACTCGGTGCCAGCAAATAGCGGGCTTCCGCCTGCTGGAAAAGGCCCTCAAGCGCATCCTCCACGATCAGCGCATGGCGGCCCAATTGCCAACTGCGTCGGTGTACCACCCGCCCCGGCAGGCGACGATACCCGTCATGCCAGCCGGACACATGCAAGGTGCCGGTATCCTGCCAGACGGCAACATCGTGCACGCGGGCGCGTCGCGCCACCCGGAATGCGGACCAAACTTCGGATGAGTCCTGCCCATCCACCCAAACCGTGTTGTGCGCGGCAGTCCCACGTTGGCGCAGGCGCTCGGCATCATTGCCATACGTGGACGTACCGCTGTTCACCAGCATGCGCCGGTCATGCAATGACAGCTCGAAGCTGAGTGTATCGGCATGCGCATGGCCGGGCAGGTAATCCGGGCCGATGGGGGCCAGATCGGCCAGCAGCACGGCCGGCCCCATTTGCAGGCGCATGTAGCCGGAACTTGGCAGTACCTCCATTGCCTGCATCGGGGAACCCTCCACAGGCACCCCCAGTGCAAGTGCATACGCCTCAAGCGGGGCAATCTCAGGGGCAATACCGAAAGCGGCATCGTTGAAGAAAGCAAACCCGCCATCTGGATGCGACATCACCCGCAGCCAGCGCAGCATGCGCCCCGCCGTGGCCTGCCAGGCTTGCACCTCGGCATCCGGCACCACACCGGGAAAATGCGCCGCAAGCTGGCACAGATCCAGCAGATCCTCGACGAGAATGGCGTGGTACATCGGGCTGCGCTCGAAATGCCCGCCATCGGCCAGGATCTGCTCGCGCAATTCGCGCCGCAGCAGCCGCAGCCCGGCGGCACGCCATGCCCGCGCTTCTTCGCCCTCGAAGAACAAACCGGCAAACACCAGCGCCTTGGCATTGGCCCACAGGTGATTACCCAGCAAATGGTGCTCCAGCCGCTTGCGCAACCAGCGCACCTGCACCGCCAGGCTGTCCAGCATGCCCGGCACCGGCGCATTGCCAGCCATCAACCACTTGAGCCAATTGACGATGCGCAGCGATGCCGGATACGGCTCCCAACCGTTACCCTGCGCCGGCGGATTCTCCGTGATCCAGCGTGCTATCAACGCGCGGTGCCAGTCCACACGCACCGCCGCATCGTCCGCGACGAGGTCATCGAAATAATGGGCGTTGTACAGCCACAATTTCGGCCAGTCGTGATGATTCCAGTCCAAGGCCGATGCGATGCGGCGCTCCACCGACAGAAACCGAAAACTGTCGGAACCGGTCATGGAGACTGCGCGCGCACAAGCTGTCCAGCCATCGCCCGCCGAGCACCTTGGCACCGGTGCCGGCCGCAGATCGACGCGCGGCCGATACAGGCGGAACCACAGCCGCGCATGGAACTGCACTGGTCGGAGCCAGCGCAGGGTGTGCCAATAGCGCAGCAGGCGGGCGCGCATCAGAGCGTATCGACATGCGGCCGCAGCGCCGCCACCGTCGTAGCCAGACCACGGGCCTGATAGATATCCAGCAACGCCTCGGCCTCCATCGGTGGGTGTCTGAGGGCCGCGCGCGCGCCCCGAACCGCCATGCAGACACTTACCATGTCAAGGTCGCACGCATGAACCAGGAATTCGTCCGGATGCTGGGCCGTCAAGCCATACGGGGCTAGCACCGCCTCCGGGAAATCCTTGAGGTTGTAGGTCACGATGGTGCCCGCGCCGCATTTGATGGCGGCGGCCAGCACATGCCTGTCATCCGGATCAGGCAGCACCAATCCAGCCTCGATGCCCGCAAAGTCCGTCACCAGACAATCCGGCACCGCCCTGTCCATCAGCGCTCGCGTGTGCTCCAGTTGGGCTCGATCCAGGTCCGGACGCTTGTGCAGCAGGGCCGCCATCCATTCTTCGTGGATGCGATTGGTCCAGCGCGCGCGAAACAATCCGGCAAGGGACAGCCGCAACAGCAGGTCGCGCAGCGGTGCCGGGTACAGGACACAGGCATCGAACACCGCCACGAAGCTCGATGCCACGCTCAGTACCCCATGCCGATTTTCTGCGCCTGCTCCGCCAATGCATCCAGCGCCGTGGCGCTCTGCGCCAGGCTCGCCTTGCGGTACTCCAACAGATCACGGAAATAGATGCGCCGGTGGGTTCCCACCTTGTGGTGAGGGATCTCGTTCCTGTCCACCAAACCCACCAGATGGGGGCGCGACACCCCCAGGAAATCGGCGGCCTGCTGGGTGGTCAACTCGGCATGGATCGGCACCACGCTGATGGCATTGCCCTGCGCCATGTTGGCCAGGATATCCACCAGCAAGCGCAGGGCCGCCACCGGCACTTCGATCTCGTCCTGGCCGTCGATCACCCGCAACCGCGCGGTATCGCCATGGCCGATGCAGGCCGCCAGCAACCGGCTGCTTGTTCGGGCCAACTCTGCCTCCTGCCGGGTGGGGAGCACGGGAGACGACAAGGAATGCGGGGCGCTCATGGGGGATGTACCGGTGACGATGCGGATGGGCAGGACTATAGCACTAGTCGAAATATTCGAAACAAACGAATTTATCGAAAACTCAACCCCTGACAGCTGGGCTACCAGGAATCACGCCAACAGCCGCTCCAGTATCGCCACGATGCGCTCGCCCGTCCGGCCATCCCATAGCGGCGGTACCTGCCCCTGCTTCCACTGGCCGTCGAACAACCGTGCCAGCGCCGGCCCCAGTTTGGCCGGATCGGTGCCAATCAGTTCATTCGTGCCCAATTCCACGGTTTCCGGGCGCTCGGTATTGTCACGCAGGGTCAGGCAGGGCACGCCCATCACCGTGGTCTCCTCGGTGATGCCGCCGGAGTCGGTGATCACGCCCTTGGCGTGCTTCACCAGCCAATTGAATTCCAGGTAAGGCTGCGGGTCGATCAGCAGCAGGTTGGCCGGGAAATCGGGCAGCTCGCGCAGGGTCTTGGCCGTGCGCGGATGCACCGGGAACACCACTGGCAAGCCGCGGCAGCCGTCGCCAATCGCACGCAACAGGCGGCCGAAGCCGTCGGCACTGTCCACGTTGGCCGGGCGGTGCAGCGTGGTGACGACATAGCCACCGGGCTGCAAGCCGTGCTGCTGCACGAAGTCGGGTGCGCGCAGGCGGCCCATGTTCGCCAGCAACGTATCGATCATGGTGTTGCCGACGAAGAAGATGCGTTCCTCGCCAACGCCGGAACGCTGCAGGTTCGTGTTGGCGTGGTCACTCGTGGTGAAGAACCAGTTGGTCACCGCATCGGTGGCCAGCCGGTTGATTTCCTCGGGCATGGTCCAGTCACCGGAACGGATGCCGGCTTCCACGTGCGCCACCGGCACGTGCAATTTCTGCGCGGTGATGGCACAGGCCATGGTGGACGTGACATCACCCACCACCAGGCAGCAGGCGCTGCGCTGCGCCAGCAGCAATTTCTCGTAACCAATCATGACCCCAGCGGTCTGCTCGGCCTGCGTGCCGGACCCCACCTCCAGGTTCACGTCCGGCGCGGGGATGCCCAGCTGCGCGAAGAACTCCCCCGACATGCGCGGGTCGTAATGCTGGCCGGTATGCACCAGTCGCCAGCGCAGCGGCCCACCGGCCTCGCGCCGCGCCTGCATGGCATGCAGGATCGGCGCGATCTTCATGAAATTGGGGCGCGCGCCCGCGATGACGTCAACCAGCACACTCATGCCCTGCCCTCCAGCGTCTGCTGCGCCTCGATGCTGGCGCGACTCACTTCCAGTACCTCATCCAGCGGAATGGGGGCTGGCGCACCGCTGCGCACCGCATCCGTGAATGCCTTGGCGCACATCGTCTGACCCTTGTCCTGACGCCACAGGTTCATCCTCGAAAACCCCTTCCAACCCCAGCCGCGCAATTTGCGGAAGTTGTCCAACTGCAGGACACGGCCGGCACAGAACACCTCCAGGCGCTCCTTGGGGAAGCCTTTGTCGCCATTGGCCAGATAGTGGAGGGTGCCTGTCGAACCATCGGCAAAGCGCAGCATCAGCGTGGCCTTGTCGTCGCGCACCGCCACCGCGGGATGCGCACCCACGGCCATCGCCTGCATGTCGCAAATGGGTGCGCCGGCCAGGTGCCGCAGCAGGTCGATGAAGTGGCAGCCCTCGCCGACGATGCGCCCGCCGCCCACGGCCTTGTCCTGCGTCCAGTGCTCGGCCGGAATGGCGCCGGCATTCACGGTCATGATGAAGTTCCTGGGTTCGGCCACCGTGGCCAGCAATTGCCTGATCTTCACCACCTGCGGCGCAAAGCGGCGGTTGAAGCCCAGCATCAGCAATTGCCGCGGGCGGGCCCGCGCTTCCTGCTCGATCTCGGCCAACTCCTCCAGCGTCAGGCACAGCGGCTTTTCGCAGAACACGTGCTTGCCGGCCCGCAGCGCCGCCAATACCTGCCGTGCATGGGCGTCGTGGCGGGTGGCAATCACCACGGTATCCACCACCGGGTCGGCCACGCAGGCAGCCCAATCCGTGGAAGCCTGGCGGAACCCGTACTTGCGCCCCGCATGCACCGCGCTGACACCGCCGCCACTGGCAACGGCATGCAACTGCGCACCCGCCGCCTTGAACGCCGGGATCAACACGCGCTCGGCATAATTGCCCGCGCCGATGAATGCCATCACGCCGCGCGCGCCCGTTGCAACGGCCGCAGGTTCGGCCAACACGACGCTGCGTTCGACAAGCCGCGCCGGGTCGTTGCGCGGATACTCCAGCACGATGCCCAGCGACGGCTCGCTGGAGGACAGCAGGGCGTAGGCCGCCTCGGCCTGCTCCAGCGGGAAGCGATGCGACACCAGCGGCGCGACATCCAGCGTGCCGCTGGCCAGCATGTCCAGCACCGCTTCGAAATTGCGCTGCTCGGTCCAGCGCACGAACCCCACCGGGTAATCCTGCCCGGCCTCCTCATACGCCGGGTCGTAACGGCCCGGGCCGTAGCTGCAGCTGACCTGGAAGCTCAGCTCCTTTTCGTAGAAATCCGCGCGCGACAGCTCCAGCCCGGTCACCCCCACCAGCACGATGCGGCCGCGCTTGCGGCACATCTGCGCCGCCTCGTGCACCGGCTGGCTGCTCCTGGTGGATGCCGTGATCAGCACCGCATCCACGCCGCGCCCGCGCGAGAACGCATGCGCCACGGCCAGCACGTCTTCGCCGTCCCCCGGGTTCACCACAACTTCCGCACCGAAGCGGTGCGCCAGCGCGCAGCGCGCCGGGTCGTAGTCGATGCCCATCACCCGGCAACCCTGCGCACGCAGCATCTGCACGGTGAGCAGGCCGATCAGGCCCAACCCGGTGACCACCACGCACTCGCCCAACGTGGGTTGCACCAGCCGGATGCCCTGCAACCCGATCGCCGCCAGCACCGTGAAGGCGGCCGCCTCATCGCTCACGCTGGCCGGCACTTTCGCGCACAACGTCTGCGGCACGCACACCACTTCGGCATGCTTGCCGTTGCTCACCACGCGGTCGCCCACGGCGAACCCGCTAACGCCACGCCCCAACTCCGCCACCGTGCCGACATGGCAATACCCCAGCGCCAACGGCTGGTCCAGCTTGCTGCGCACCGCCTCCAAGGTGACCGCCAGGCCGTCGGTACGCACCTTGTCCAGCACCATCCGCACCTTGTCCGGCTGGCTGCGGGCCTTGGCAATCCAGCCCGCCTTGCCGAATTCCACCAGCATGCGTTCGGTGCCGGCGGACACCAGCGTGGCATGGGTGTGGATGGCCAGCTGCCCGGACGCAGGCCGCGGGGCGGGTACGTCCAGCAACGAGGTCTGGCCGGTTTTCAGGCTTTGGAGGATTTGTTTCATTTATGAAGCAACCATGATCAGTCAAATTGAGGGACACGTGCATCCGGTCGGCCACACCCTGAAACAGTTGCCCCGGGGCGCCTGCCGGTCAGACGCATCTCTGTCACTTTGTATTCTCGATAGCGGTAAACATCAGAACGCAGGCGCGCCCAGATACACCCGACTTTGCCGGCACGCCAAACGCCTTTCAGAAAAAGGTAGTAGCAGAAGACACCGACATAACGAAACGGGATGCGGAAAAAGTGCCGCTTCACCCACATTCTTTTTTCGAAGGCATTCCCCAAGAGTTTCGGAATTGCAGCCAAGCCAGTACCAGCAACAAAAGCGATGGCTTCAGCGCTGGAATATTTGTTCTGCTTGTGCAACCAGTGCTCAAGGTCGGGGCTGTCGTGGTGTTCGATGTCCCCCGCCACGTGCGCGATGGCGCCATCCACCAGCGGATGCTCGTTGACCAGCACGTCGGAGAACCGGCAACGGCCGGTTTTCCACGCCCGCAGGATGTCGTGGCGCACTGGCAGCGGTCGGCCCATGAACCACAGCCGGCGCTGCATGGTGAAGCCCTCCGCCGCGCTGCGCTGCATGGCATCGGTCAGGTTGCGCTTCAGTGCATTGGACAAACGCTCGTCCGGGTCCAGCTTCATCGTCCACGGCGCGGTGATGGGCAACTCACGCAAGGCGAAATTCCACTGGTCGCCAAACCCGTGGAAGCGGCGTTGGACCACGTGCACGCCATGCCGTAGCGCGATGTCCACCGTCTCGTCCGCGCTGTGGCTGTCCACCAGGAAGACCTCCTGCGCCCAGCCCTTCAGGTTGGACAGCACGGCCTCCATGTTGTGGGCCTCGTTCAACGAGATCATCACCACCGCGACGGGAGCGACGCCCGGCATCCAGTGTTTGGCGTTGTCTTGCACGCTCATATGGTCTTCACCCAATCCGGGCACTCGCCGCCCTGCTTGATCCAGCGATAGCCGGCCGACATCCTGGCCGCAATCGAGGCCCAACCGAAATCCCGCTCCATCCACGCATGGCCGCGTACGCCCATGGCGCGACGCTCCGACTCGGGCAGGCGCATGGCGTGCGACAGCGCGGCCTGGAGGGTTGGCACATCATGATCGACCCACCAGCCACAACCTTCACGTTCCAGCCCACTCCACGGCGCGCCCCTGGACACGATGGCCGGGCAGCCGTGGGCCAGCGCCTCCGCCACCACCATGCCGAAATTCTCCGAATGGGTGGGCAGCACGAACAGGTCCGCCGCGCGGTATGCCGCGGCCTTGTCGTCCCCGTACAACGGCCCGGGAAACCGGATGCGTTGCAGGCCCAGCCTGTCCGCCTGTGCCTTGATCGCCGCTTCGTGCGCGGGCTCGCCCTTGCCCGCGATTACCAGTTGCCAATCCGGAAACGCGCCCTCGAGGGCCGCCCACGCGTCCAGCAACCGATCAAGCCCCTTCACGGGATGCAAGCGCCCCAGGAACAGCAGGGTGCGCATGCCTTCCTGCGGCCCGCGAGGCACCAAAGGCGGTACGTCGATCCCGTTGGGAATGACAGCAACCGGTGCCCGGAAACCTCGCGCCCGGATGTCGTGGTACTCCGCCTCGCTGGTGGCATGCAGCAGATCCGCACGCGCCAGCACGCGGCGCTGCAACGGCCACAGCAGGCGCTTGCGCCAGCGGCTGTGCCCCAGCGCCCAAGACGACAGTGTGCCGCGTGGGGATACCACCAGCTTGGTGCGCTTGCCCGGCACCACCCAACCGGCAGCGACATTCACCATCGACCACAGGCTGTGATTGTGGATGATGTCCACCTCGTCCGCCGCGTGCGCCAGGGCCCGCGCATGCGCCGGGGAAATGGCGAAACGTTGCGCCACGGGCCACTGCGGATGCACGTCCACCTGCACGCCCGGCACCGGGCGCGCGGCACCCAGGCAGCTCAACCGGACGTCATGGCCTTCCCCGGCCAGCGCCTGGCATAGCCGGGGCACGGAATAGGACGGGCCGGACGCTTCCGCACTGATGTGGGGAACAACGTGGAGCAGCTTCATGCGGCCCCCCCGTCCATCGCGCTCCAGGTGGCGGCGATGTGCCTGGCCCAGCTGCGGCTGCCATCGTCCACCGCGATGCCCGCCTCCGCCAACCAGCGCGAAACGGGAATGGCGAAGCCGGTTTTCCGGCGCTGGATGATGCTGTCCGGCAGCCGATTGGCCGGTGCGCACGCCAGCAACCGCTTGCCGGGAAAGCGCTTGAAACCGTGCAGCAGGGGCTGCAGGCACGACAACAGGTAGGCGTCGACCAGCGGCGTCCGCAGCTCCACGCCGTGGGCCATGCTGGCCCAATCGGAATCGCGCAGCAGTTGGTTGCGCAGATAGGTCATCGATTCGATCTGTCCCAACGCCAGACGCGGATCACCCGGCAAGGCACCGGTCATGGCCCATACCTGCCGCCGCGGATCAAACCCCTGCGTGGCCGCTTGCGCCAGTGCATCGCCCGGCATGGCATCCGGCGCGAACAAACCACGCCGCAGCCACCATGCCCCTTCCAGTGAACGCAACCAATCGGCGGCGTGGCGCCAGCGGGCATTGCCACTGCGACGTGCCCGCCAGCTCCCCGCCATCCGTGCCAGCGGCAGCACACCCGGCAACAACGCCAGCGCCCGCCAGCGCGCCGTCAGCGGCGGCAACTGGCGAAAAATGCCGTAGCCCTGGAACAACTCGTCCCCGCCCACGCCCGACACCACCACTTTCAGGCCCAATTCGGCCACCGCCTTGCTGGCGTACCAGGTGTTGATGCCATCGATGCTGGGTTGGTCCATCGACGCGAGAATCCGTGGCAGATCGGACAGGAACTCCTCGCGCCCCACCCGCCGCACATGGTGGGTGATGCCATAGTGCCGGGCGATCAGGGCCGCCGCCGGCGCTTCGTCCTGCTCGCTGCCGGCGAATTCATCATAGGCGATGGTGATGCCATGCAGGTCGCGCGCGCCGGCCTCCACCATCAACCCCGCCAATGCGCCCGAATCGATGCCGCCGGACAGGAACACCCCCACCGGCACATCGGCCACCAAGTGCCGGTCCACCGATTCGCGCAGCGCCGCGCGCACGCGCTCTTGCAGGATGTCGTCGGGCATGACCTGCGGTGGGGCCTCGCGCCAGGCGCTGCCGATGTCGTGCCAGCACGCCGTGTGCGTCACCGCGCCATTGTCGATCCACGCACAATGGCCGGCCGGCAGTGCCCGGATGGTGCGATACCAGGTGTGCGGCTCGGGCACACTGCCCAGCATCCAGAAGCCGGCCTGGCCCTCCGCGTCGGGCTCCGGCGCTACCAGCCCGGTAGCCAGCAATGCCTTCACCTGCGAAGCCAGTACAACCCCTTGCCGGGTGCGGGCAAGATACAGCGGCTTGATGCCATACGGGTCGCGGGCGGCGAAACCACGCTGCCGCTGGCGGTCCCAGACCACGAACGCGAACATGCCATGCAGCTTCGGCAGCATGTGTTCGCCATGCCGCGCAAACAATGCCAGCAGGACTTCGGTATCGCTTTCGGTACGGAAGACATGGCCATCGGCCACCAGGTCGCGGCGCAGTTCGCGGAAGTTGTATATCTCGCCATTGAAGACGATCACGTAGCGGCCATCGGCCGCATGCATCGGCTGCGCCGCGCGGGCATCGAGGTCCAGGATCGCCAAACGGCGATGCCCCAACACTGCCGCACCGTCCTGCCACAGCCCCTCGCCATCCGGGCCGCGGGCCTGCATGGCGGCCAGCCCGGCCCGCAGGTCGATCGGAGCCGCCCCGGCGCTGCCGAATGCCGCCATCAGTCCGCACATGGCACGGCCTCCCCGGGCGTACCCGCTTCCGGTTGCCAAGGCGGCAACGGCCTTGTCGCGCGCCCCTCCGCGTGCGCCAGAATGCGCTCCAGATACGCAGCCCCGGCATCAGCCCCCAGGCACTGCGCCCAATCGGCAAGCGCGCGCCGCGCCGGCACCGGCACCGGCCCCGCATGAATCACCCGGGCAAGCAATGCTGCCAATGCCTCCCGGTCATCCACCGGAAACACACCTCCGGTGCCGCTGGCCTGTACAACCCCGGCACTGCCGCAAGCGGCAGACACGATGGCCGGCGTACCGGCCATCAATGCCTCGGATACCACCGCCCCCCAGCCGTCGTATCGGCTTGGCAACACCAGGACATCAGCCATTGCCATGCGCCGCCTCACTTCGTGCATCGGCATTGCGCCCATCCACTCTGCCCGTGTACCCAGCAACCGCTGGCTGGTGGCTCGCAACGCATCGTCCAGTGGGCCAGAACCGATCACCTGCACGCAGAACTCCGGCACATCGCTTTTCGAGACTGCAGCCAATACGTCCAGCAGCAAACCCAATCGCTTCAGCTCGATGAGTTGACCGACGAACAACACCCGGAATGGCCGGCCACCAGGAAGCAGATCCTGCACGGCAGGCAATCGCGTCTCGGGCAAGAAATACGCAAACGGAAACACTTTCCCCGGCGACACCCCGCGCGCTTGCACCCATGAAGGCGTGCGCCAGCCCGTCGCCAGAACACCCTGCAGACCCGAACGCCAACGCAGGAAAATGGCAGAGTAAAGCAACCGCTTGATCACACCGCGCCAGCCGGAATCCTCCACGGTTTCCATGACCACCCACTGCCTTGCATGACGCTGCCGCAGGGTGCGCTGCGCCACGCCGACCAAGCCATTGCCTCGCAGCCCCTGGCAGATGTGGACAGCCTGCGGCGGCGCATCTTCAGCCGCCTGCCGCATGGCAGTTGCAGTGCCCACAAGCCGCAGCACCACGCCCGGCATCTTGGGCACGGCCCATCCCTGCCGCAGGCGATCCTCTGTCATTCCGACTTGGGCAACATAGGTCACGCGATGACCGCGTGCAGCGCAAGCACTGGCCAATGCAGCCATGTGCGGACTGATCACCGTCTGCCAGAACCAGAACTCAAACATGCCCGCCCCTTGTCGTGGCGCGCTGCGCCGTGGCCGCCCAAGCCAGCAGCACCAGCGAGAGCATGCCCATGCCGCTGGGCGAGAACAGCGTGGCCTCGCCAAAATTCATGAACAGCACGGTCAGGCATACCGCCAGCGAAGTCATGCCGCCGCGTGCCGCGTGCCGCACCAGCATCCACAACCAACCCAGCACGGCCAGCAACCCCAGCAGCCCCAATTCTTCCCAAGCCGCGAGGAAGGCCACACCCTTTTCAACCGACGCACCGGTGGGCAGGCCCAGCAACGGATCACGCGCCACATCCATGTCGAACGGATCGGAGGCCACGCCAAAACCAATGCCGCGCAACGGGTGTTCCACGATGTTGCCCCACATCTCGTCCACCTTGCTGCCACGCGAGCGGTCGTAGGCCTCCATCACGTTGCTGCTGCCGCCACGCTTGGCCACATATGCGCCCAATTGGGCGCCAAGAAACGGGCCTGCGGCCACCATGGCCAACAGCCCCAGCCCGATGGCCAACTGCACGCGCCGATTGCCCAGGCCCGGCAAGAATTTCCGCAAAGGTCTTTTCGCCAGAACCCTTCCCGTGGCGGCCGCCACCAGCAGCCCAAGCAATAGCCCCAAACCGGCCGTTCTGGCCTCCGACATGACAATCAGCACCAGACACAGCAGAAACAAACCCAACTGCCGCCATTGCGGATTGGGCCGCCCCACGATGCCGCTGCCCAGCCACGCCGCCAGCAGCGCCATGGTCGGCCCGAATGCCTGCGGGTGTGCCAGCACGCCCTGGAAACCGGTGCCGTTGACCATGTAGCCAAGCCCGCTGGCCAACAGCGGCACGCTGGCCAACAGCAAGAGGGTCAGCCCCCCGAACAACTGCCGTTCCAGGCGCTGCCGTGCCTCGGGGTTCAGCCCCGACCACGCCGACAGCAGGGTGGCCGTGGCCACCGTCCAGGACACGGCCTTGAGTACCGACACATCACGTACTGCGCTGAACAGCAGCGCATGCACCAGCATCCCCGTGCCCAGCAAGACCGTCAGCAGCACCAGCCGCTTGACCGACGCCCCGCCGGTGGATACCCCATTCCCGGCACGCAGCAACACGGACACCGCCGCCGCCGCAAAAACCGCATAACGGCCGATGGCCGCCATGGGTACTTCCGGTGCAATACCGTGGCTGAGCAAACTGAACAGCCAGGACAGCGCCAATGCCTGAATGGCCTGTGTGCGGCCGGTGAGGGCATAGAGGGGCAGCAGCATGAATGCCACGCTGGCCGTGGCCGGCGCCCCCAGGCGCAACCCCAACAGAATCGGCACCACCAGCAACGGCCAGCGCAGGCGAGACCGGGATGGTGAAACCCGGGAAACATCCCGATGCAACGTGGGAAATGACATGTTCAACTCAAGGCAGATGTCGAAAGTGCATCGACGGATTTGATGACTCTGGCCGGCACCCCGCCAATCACGGAGCGTGGCGGGAATTCCCCTTTCACCACGGCCCCGGCCGCGACGATGGAATGCGCACCGATGGTGGTGCCACCCAGCAGCGTTGCCCCCGTGCAAATCCAGCAGCCATCGCCGATGGTAATCGGCAGCGAATACCCCTCGCCCGCCACCCGTGGCCCCGTCGGGTCGATGCGATGCGTGCCGGTGGCAAGCGTCACCCGTGGTGCGATGTCGCAATTCGCACCGATGTGGACAGGTGCATTGCCTCCCACTATCAAAACATCATGCCCGATCCAGGTGTCCGCCCCGATGCGCAATGCCCCGGCCAGCTGAAATCTTGCGCTGGATGCACAACGGACATCTTCAGCCACTTGTGCCCCGGCCATGCGCAGAAACCAGCGTTTGAATCCGAAACACCGCGTGGCCGGCAGCCACATGCAGATACATGAAAAAGCGTAAAGAATCCATGAGTTCACGACCACCCCAATTCCGTTTCCACCGATGTCGATCAATATCCGGCACGCAACCGCTGCACTGCCCAGCGGGGAACGAACAGCAGAACACACCCACGAAGCAACGCTTTCGAATCAATATGTTTCGCATTATGAAAGAGAAATCTGGCAGCTTCTGGTTTTTCTTCGATCGCCAATTGCACGAACAGGCCAGACAGGGCCCGGCGCATCAGCTCCGCATACCACGCCTGCTGCTCGTAGCGGCGAATGAATCGGGCAAAGTCTCTCCACAACCGCACCTTGCTGCGACGCCCAAGGCTGGCAGTTACGATTCGGTAATCCACCACGGTCACTTGATCATCATGCAGGCACTCCCAACCCATCTCGGTCACGCGCCAGAACAGCTGCACGTCCTCGAATGCCAGCGTCTCGTCCAGCGGCAGCACCGCCCTGATTGCATCCGTCCGGTACATGCACGAAACCGCAGGCACCGACGCTTTGCCCTGCCGGAAATCCTCGAACCGGTAGCAACGACGCCCGCCCCCCGGGGAATCGGCAAGCCATTTCCCGTTTTCATCGATTTTGCGAATCCCGCCAACCACGAACCCTGCGCCTGGAAATTGCTGGATCTGCCTGACCTGGAGGCGCGTCCTGTCCGGATGACTGATGTCATCCGACGCATGCGGGACCACATAAGTCCCCGATGCCAGTGCGACGCCGGTATTGATCGCCGAAACAACACCGCCATTTTCCTTTTCCACCAAACGAAAGCCTTTTTCCCTGCTCAACGTCCGCAACAAACCACGGCTTCCATCCGTGGAGCCATCATCCACCACGATCAGTTCAATTGCCGGATAATTCTGGCTCAAGATGCTTTCAATCGCACTGCGCACGTACTTTGCGTGGTTGTAACTGGCCACTACGTAAGACACCAGTGGCCATTCCTTCGCATCACTCATGCCACACCCCGGCCTTCATCATCATTTTTCTGCTCAACCCGGCCAGCCGGCCCACCGCACCGCCCAGCCCCGCCATGTGCCCCAGGCGCGCCAGGCCATCCACGCCGAACCCCAGTGCCGCCAACAGCCCCACGACCACGGCAGCATCTTCCCGCCATGATCCCAATCCCGCCACTGCGGCGGATGCGATGAACAGAAGCAGCAAGCGGCGCCAGACCGCTGGTGCCCAGCGGAAGCCGGTACGGCGGCGCACGATCACATACACGGCCGGTGCCAGCACGGCATACATCGCAAAGAAAGAAATCCCGGCGCTCAATATCCCTGCCATCGGCAGCAGGCATGCCAGCAGCCCCACAAAGACACCGATTGCGACACCCTCGGTCAACATGAACGTGCGTCCATCCCCCGCCGCCAGAATGACGAACCCCAGTGGCCAGGACGCCACTTTCAGCACGTCACCCAGCACCTGCCAGCGCAGGATGCCGGTGGCATCGGAAAAGGCCCGCGAATACAGCAAATCGATGACCCAGGGCGCCAGTGCCAGCATTCCCAGAAACACGGGGCCGGCCAGCAGCAGGGCAACTTCGGTCTGCTCGTTGACCAGCCGATTGACCTGCTCCGGCTCGCCGATCGCCGCCGCAAGGCGCGGGTAGTAATCCGTACCCATTGCCCCCAGCACGAAGCCAAGGTAGGTCATGCTGATCAGCCAGGCAGCCTGGAAATGGCCCAGCGCCTCCGGCCCCAGGTCATGCTGGATCAGCGTCCGCGCGGCCAACTGGCCCAGGTTGGTGACCAGGCCGCTGACCATGAAGGCAGCCCCCAGGCCCAGCATGACCCGCCACTGCGCGGCCATGGCCGCCAGCGAAACAGAGCCCCCCCGCAGTTTGCCCAATCGGGCCACATACACATGCCCCAGCAGGAAGCTGGCCACCGGCGCGGCCAGCACGAAGGCCAGAATGCCGCGCTGCCCCCACCACACTACGGCCGCGATGGCGATGGCGGTGGAGACAACGCCGGAGAACACGCTGATGCGCGCCAGATCGCCAATGCGGCGCATGCCGTTCAGCAGCGCACTCTGCGACGCCGAAGCCACGGTCAGCGCCAGCCCCGCGGCCAACCACGCCACCTCCGTGCCGCGACTGCGATCCCCCAGCACGCGCCAGGCCAGCTCGTCGCGCAGCAGCCAGAACAGCAGCGCCCCGGCCATCGCCAGAATCAAGGTCAGCCAGAACAGCGCCCGGCGCGTCACGGCCACGGCATCCTCCCCCCCTGCAGCCGTGGCCTGAGCGATCTGCCGCGTGCCCACGTTGCCCACCCCCAGGCCGGCGATGCCGGCCCCGGTGGACATCATGTTCTGCAGCAGCCCGATCAAGCCCACACCGGCCGGCCCCAGCAGCAGCGCGGCGATCTTGGTGCGCAGCAAGCCGACGGCGATGTTGATCACCGAGGCCCCCCCGATGATGGAGGATGAGCGCAGGATCTGGCGGTAGGAATTCGTCATCTATTCCAGCGCCCGAAGTATTTTCGCCGGCACTCCACCTGCAACCGTCATCGGAGGAACATCGCTCGTCACCAATGACGAATTTGCAATGACTGCCCCCATTCCAATCCTGACGCCTTTCAATATCCGCACGTTGGACCCGACGAAGACGCGATCCTCGATCACCACGGGAGAAGCCCACTCGGGCTTCGACATGGATCGCTCGTCAAGCCGCAACCCATGAAAATCGCTGTCGAGAACCTCGACATTGGCGCCTATCAGGCAATCGGCCCCGATAGAAATCGAGGAATGCTCGGCAATGCAACAAAAACCGTTATTGATCCACGTGTTCTCGCCGATTCTCACGACTGCCGATGGCCTTCTAGCTTCGATGTAGGCGTAGGCACCAAGAAATCCCGGTGACGGAAACACGCCGATGCGGACATTCCGGGCGAACTCGATGCTGCCCGCCCCCGCCACTTGCAGAGGCTGGTGACAGACGGGATTGCCGCGATAACCATTGGTCGACAGCCCCCTGTACCACAGGACCCGCAACCACTGCACACCTCGGATCGCCAGTAATGCGAGGCGCCGCCGCACCCTGGAAAGAATCATTGCAGTAGTACCTCAATCACCCGTTCCGCCTGCTGCACGGACAAGTGCGGCCCCATCGGCAGGCTCAGCACAGCATCGGCCATGCGGTTGGCCAGCGGGAAGGCGTCTGCGGCAAATCCCGCTTCGGCATACGCGGCCTGGCGGTGCGGCGGAATCGGGTAGTGGATCAGCGAACCGACGCCCGCCTCGGTCAGCCTGGCCTGCAAGGCATCGCGCTGCGGGTGGCGCACCACGAACAGATGCCACGCCGGGTTGGCCCACTCGGGCACTTGCGGCAGCACCAGACCACCGCCTGCCAAACCTTCCAGATACTGGCGGGCGATGGCCGCACGGCGCGCGTTCCAGTCGTCCAGATGCTTCAGCTTCACCCGCAGCACCGCGGCCTGGATCGGGTCCAGCCGGCTGTTCCAGCCCTGCACTTCGTTGACGTACTTCACCCGCGAGCCGTAGTTGCGAAGCACGCGCAGGCGGTCGGCAATCTGCGGATCGCTGGTGGTTACCGCGCCGCCGTCGCCCAGCGCCCCCAGGTTCTTGCCGGGGTAGAAGCTCCACGCCACCGCATCACCATGCGCGCCGATGCGTTTGCCCTTGTACCGTGCGCCATGCGCCTGCGCCGCGTCTTCCAGCACGCGCAGGCCATGCTTGCGGGCGATGGCCAGAATGGCATCCATGTCCGCCGGCTGCCCGTACAGGTGCACGGGCAGGATGACCTTGGTGCGCGGGGTGATGGCAGCCTCGATGCGCGCAGGATCGATGTTGCATGTCGCTTCCACCGGTTCCACCGGCACCGGCACCGCACCGCACTGGCTCACCGCCAGCCAAGTGGCGATGTAGGTGTTGGACGGCACGATGACTTCATCGCCGGGGCCGACATCCATCGCCCGCAGCGCCAGATGCAGGGCATCCAGGCCGTTGGCCAGGCCGATGCAATGCACGGCTTCGCAGTACGTGGCGTATTCGGCTTCGAAGGCATCGACTTCGGGGCCGAGGATGTACCAGCCCGAATCGACCACGCGATTGATTGCCTCGGCGATCTCCTCACGTAACTCCACATGCGGGGCTTTCAGGTCGAGGAACGGGATCATGGCTTGGCACCCGCCAGTTGCAGGAATTCGTCGTAGTCGCGGATGTAGTCGCTGGCGTCGTAGTGGTGCGAGGCGAAGACCAGCAGCACGGCGTCTGGGGAATATTTGTACTGCGTGCCCCAGGTCATGGGGGGCATGTAGAAGCCGATGTCGGGGCGGTCGAGGACAAACTCTTCGCGCCGCCGCCCGTCATCGCCGATGACCGAAATCCGGCCACGGATACATATCAAAAATTGATGGCACTCTTTATGCGCGTGCTCGCCACGGATTTCCACCAACGGCACCTGGTAAACAACAAAATACCGCTTTGCCAAAAAAGGGATGTCACGCTCAAATTCACCAGCGCTCAGATTTCCACGAACATCCGTGATGTTGGGAAGCTTCACCAACCCGAAGCCGTCACTGCGCATCACGCCAGGCCTCATAGCCAATACCTTCCCACGGCATTCCCCGGTCAAAGTTCAGGCGCCACGGATAAACATTCGTCCCGTCAACCTTCGACTTGATGTCGTGTATCGACGCAACCCGTCTGGCGGGGTTGCCGACCACCACATCTTCCGCCGCGACGTTCCGATTGACGATGGAGCCTGCGCCCACCAACGCATCCGTGCCGATGACCACGCCCGGAAGAATGACGCTCATCGTTGCTATGACCGCAAACGATTCGACCGTAACACCGACCAGATGATTCGAGGGCGGATGCGGGTCATTCGTAAGGACGACGTACGGAAAGATCCAGACGCAGTCTTTGATGACACTTCCTTGACCCACATGCACGTTGCTGTGAAACCTGACGTAGTTTCCGATCTCGCAATTCCCCTGAATATCGGAAAGCGTACCTACGCGAAAGTTTTCGCCGGCCCTGGTTCCTTCCCGAATGGTTACTCGATGGCCTGTTTCAAGCCGCGCGCCAAACGCAGAGCCCGCGTACAAAATCGAACCGGAGCGAATGATCGATGCCTTGCCGATTCGCAACACCGGATTCGAATAGTTGTCGCCATCGTTATAAATGGCGGAGTTCGGCTCGCCAAGGATCACGTCCGCGCCGATCCGGCAATCGTCGCCGATTTCAACATTGTCATAAATGATGGAACGCGGCCCGATCGTCACATTCCGGCCAAGTTTGACGCCATCGCCGATCAATACCGACGAATGGATGCCTGAAAAATTCTTCATCGCATGATCTCCGCATGATGCCCGTCGCTGCAGCCACCGCCCAGTTGCAAGTGCCTCAACCCACCCACCCCTGCCCGGTCAATCCCAGCAAATATTCCCCATACCCGCTCTTCGACAACGGCCCCGCCAGCGCCTGCAGGGCGGCGGCGTCGATCCAGCCGTTGCGCCAGGCGATTTCCTCCGGGCAGCACACGCGCAAGCCCTGGCGCTTTTCAATCGTTTCCATGTAGGCGGCAGCCTCCACCAGCGCCTCGTGGGTGCCGGTATCCAGCCAGGCAAACCCGCGCCCCAGTTGTTCCAGGTGCAGGCTGCCGTCGTCGAGGTAGCACTTGTTGAGGTCGGTGATTTCCAGCTCGCCGCGCGACGAGGGCTGCAGTTGCCTGGCAAAGCCGCTGGCACGGCCATCGTAGAAGTACAGCCCGGTCACGGCATGGCTGGATTTCGGCTGCGTCGGCTTTTCCTCCAGCCCGATGACTTTGCCGTGGGTGTCGAATTCGGCCACGCCGTAACGCTGCGGGTCGCGGACCTGGTAGCCGAACACGGTGGCACCGTGCTCGCGCGCATCAGCACGATTGAGAAGCTCGGTCAGGCCCTGCCCGTGGAACAGGTTGTCGCCCAGCACCAGGCAGCTGGGGCCGCCGGCAAGGAAGTCTTCGCCGATCAGCAGCGCCTGCGCCAACCCGTCCGGACTGGGCTGCACTGCGTAGTCGATCCGCATGCCCCATTGCGCGCCATCGCCCAGCAGGCGCTGGAACAGCGCCTGCTCGTGCGGGGTGGTGATGATGAGCACTTCGCGGATGCCCGCCAGCATCAGCACGCTGAGCGGGTAGTAGATCATCGGCTTGTCGTACACCGGCAGCAGCTGCTTGCTGATCGCCTGCGTCAGCGGATACAGCCGGGTGCCGCTGCCGCCGGCGAGGAGGATTCCCTTTCGGAGCGGGCCCTTGCGTTTCATGCCGTTCCCATCCTTTCCAGCCGATAGCTGCCGTCCAGCACGCGCTGCACCCACGGCTGGTTGTCGAGATACCAGTCCACCGTCGCGGCGATGCCCTGTTCGAAGCTGTACTGCGGCTGCCAGCCGAGTTCGTCGCGCAGTTTGCTGGCGTCGATGGCATAGCGGCGGTCGTGGCCGGGGCGGTCGGCCACATGGGTGATCTGCACGGCGCGCGGCTGGCCATCCGCACGCGGGCGGCGCGCATCCAGCAGCGCACAAATGGCCTTGACCACTTCGATATTTTCCATTTCCGCATTGCCGCCGACGTTGTAGGTCTCGCCCACCCGGCCCCTGGCCAGCACGGTGCGGAGCGCTTCGCAATGATCCGTGACGAACAGCCAGTCGCGCACCTGCTTGCCGTCGCCGTACACCGGCAGCGGCGCGCCGGCCAGCGCCTTGGCGATCACCAGCGGGATGAGCTTTTCCGGGAAGTGGTAGGGGCCGTAGTTGTTGCTGCAGTGGGTGGTCAGCACCGGCAGCCCGTAGGTGTGGTGGAACGCGCGCACCAGGTGGTCGGAGGCGGCCTTCGATGCCGAATACGGCGAGTTCGGCGCGTACGCCGTGGTTTCGGTGAACTTGCCGGTTGCGCCCAGCGTGCCGTACACCTCGTCGGTGGAGACGTGCAGGAAGCGGAAATTTTCCCGCGCCGCGCCTTCCAGCGTTTTCCAGTAATCGCGCACCGCCTCCAGCAGCGCCAGCGTGCCCACCACATTGGTCTGGATGAACGCGGCCGGGCCGTCGATGGAGCGATCGACGTGACTCTCGGCGGCGAAATTCAGCACCGCGTCGGGGCGGTGTTCGGCCAGCAATGCGGCCACCAGCGCGCGGTCGCCGATGTCGCCGTGCACGAACACGTGGTTCGGGTCGTTTTCGATCGCCGCCAGCGTGTCGCGGTTGCCGGCGTAGGTCAGCGCGTCGAGGTTGATGATTTCATCGCCGGATGCGATTGCATCCAACACGAAATTGCCCCCAATAAAGCCGGCGCCGCCGGTAACAAGAAGTTTCATTGCATCAGGTTCCGTAGTATTCGCGATACCACGCCACGAACTTCGCCACGCCCTCTTCCACCGAGACCCGAGGGCGATAGCCGGTCACGTTGATCAGTTCGGAAACATCGGCTTCGGTGTCGGGCACGTCGCCGGCCTGCAGTGGCAGCAGTTCCATCACCGCTTTCTTGCCCAGGCACTGCTCCAGCACTTCGATGTAACGCAGCAGTTCCACCGGTTGTTCGTTGCCGATGTTGAACAGGCGGTACGGCGCGACGCCGCTGGTGGCGGGGTCGGGCTGGTGGCTGTTCCAGGCCGGGTTCTTGCCGGGGGGGTTGTCCAGCGCGCGGATCACGCCTTCGGCGATGTCGTCCACGTAGGTGAAGCTGCGCTTGTGGTGGCCGTGGTTGAAGACCTTGATTGGCTCGCCGGCAAGAATCGCCTTGGTGAACAGGAACAGCGCCATATCCGGCCTGCCCCACGGGCCGTACACGGTGAAGAAGCGCAGGCCGGTGCAGGGCGTGCCGTAGAGGTGGGCGTAGCTGTGCGCCATCGCTTCGTTGGCTTTCTTGCTGGCCGCGTACAGGGTCAGCGGGTGGTCGGTGCCCTGATGTTCGGAAAACGGCATGGCGGTGTTGGCGCCGTAGATGGAGCTGGTGGAAGCGAACACCAGGTGTTCCACGCCGTGGTGGCGGCAGCCTTCCAGGATGTGCAGGAAGCCGGTGACATTGCTGCTGATGTACACGTGCGGGTTCTGCGCGGCGTAGCGCACGCCGGCCTGCGCGGCCAGGTTGATGACGCGCTGCGGTTGGTGGGTGGCAAACGCCTGCTCAATGGCGGCGCGGTCGGCCAGGTCGGCGTGGATATGGGTGTAACGCGGATGGGTGGCCACCCGCGCCAGCCGCGCCTGCTTCAGGCTGACGTCGTAATAGTCGTTGATGTTATCAATACCGATGACCTCATCACCGCGCTCCAGCAATTCGAGGGCGACGTGCGAACCGATGAAGCCGGCGGTGCCGGTGACGAGGATTTTCATGCGCATGCCACCTTTGCGGCCAAGTCGTGGAAATAGCGGGCAGACCAGATGTCCAGCGCGCGGGCATCGCGCAGGAAGGGACGCACGTCGGCACGCGCCTGGTCGATGCCGAGTGTTTCGATGCGGTGTTGCAACAGGTGCCGGAAACCGGCTTCGTCCAGCACACCGCCATCCCAGTCGCCACTCTGGCGCGCGCGCTGCTCCAGGTGCGCCAGGTGCAACGGCACCGCGTTGCGTACGTACCATTCGAAATCGAACCAGTCGCGACCCTTGACCCGGTTTTTCCACTTGCGAAATAGAAGCGCGTGCATTTTGCCTGCGAACAGATCGGGCAGCGCGTAGCACTTGGCGTAGAACGAATACGGTTGCACCAGCAGGCGTTCTTCGGTAGCGAAACCCGGCGGCGGGTCGGTGTCCACTTCGAACTTGATCTTGAGGATGCGCTGGCCGCGCACCAGCACGTCGTGGATCGATGTGCCCTGCTTGATGAAGGCGGAGACGACAGCGGACTCCACCGATTTTTCGTGCGCGGCGATCTCGACCTCGAAGCCGAAGGCGGCGAATTCGCCGCGCATGGCATCGAAATACGGCTCCAGGCTGAACTCGGGGTCCGGGGCAAGCAGGGAAAAATCCAGGTCTTCGGAAAAGCGCGGCAGGCCGTGGAAGATGCGCAGGCAGGTGCCGCCATAGAACGCGGCCTTGGCGAAGAAGCCACCGCGCTGCAGGCCGGCCAGAGCGATTTCCTGCATGACCTCGCGCACGGCATGGGCGCGATCCTCCGCCGGGTAGCGCGCCAGCATTTGCTCGACGACGTTCAATGCACGGTTTCCAGGCATTCCAGCAGCGCGTGCAGTTGCGCGGTCTTGCTGCCGCCGGCGGCATAGGCGCGAACCGTGTCCAGGTCCAGGCCGCGCAAGGCGCCGGGATCGATCCGCAGATCCTCGAACAGGAAGCGCCGCATGGCAGTGCGGGTGGTGGCACGCAGGCGCGGGGTCAGCAGGACCTTGTCGCACAGGGCCTTGGCGGGGGATGCAATCAGGAAGGTTTCCTGCGCCGAGACGCTGACCTGGGTGATGCCGAGCGGATACAGGTTTGCGGGCAGGCGCGTGTAGGAAAAACGCCCCAGCGCGTTGTCGATCACGCGGCTGCGGCCAGTGCACACCGATGTGATTTCGTGCACGCGCTCCGGGATCAGGCCATGCCAGGCCAGCGCATGGTCCAGCGAGACACAGGAAGGGCCATGCAGATGGTTGGCCACCAGCGGCAGGCACGGCGCGCGCCCGCTTTCGCCGCGCACGTACAGACCGCGCTTGACCGGCACCAGCACGCCCAGGCGCAGCCATTCGGCAATCTTGTCGTTCGGGCGCCGGTAGTCCTTCAACACGGGCAGCAGTGCGCCGTGGTGGAACGGGACGCTTCCGAAGTGTTGGAGGCTGGGTTCAGTCATACGACAATTCTGTCAAGAAAATCGGATTATTCCCGATTATCAATTCAAATTCTTACAACCTTCCATCCACCGCATCCCGCGGCAGCACGTGCTTGACGTCGTACACCACGGCCTGCGGTTTGCCGAAGGCGCGCACGCCCTGCCCGCCCCACTGGCGGAACTGGTCGTGGCCCACCGCCAGGATGATGGCGTCGTAGCTGCCGGGCGGCGGGTTTGCGAGCGGGGTCAGGCCGTATTCGTGGCGGGCTTCGGCGGCGTCCACCCATGGGTCGTGCACGTCCACTTCGCAATGGAAGCCGCGCAGGGCGGCCACGATGTCCACCACGCGGGTGTTGCGCAGGTCCGGGCAGTTTTCCTTGAAGGCAAGGCCCAGCACCAGCACCCGCGCGCCAACCGGGTTGATGCGTTTGTGCAGCATCAGTTTCAGGGTCTGGTCGGCCACGAAGCTGCCCATGCCGTCGTTGGTGCGACGGCCGGCCAGGATGACCTGCGGGTGGTGGCCCACTTCGGCCGCCTTGTGGGTGAGGTAGTACGGGTCCACGCTGATGCAGTGGCCGCCCACCAGGCCGGGGCGGAACGGCAGGAAGTTCCATTTGGTGCCGGCGGCTTCCAGCACGTCCAGGGTGTCGATGCCCAGCTTGTTGAACAGGATGGCCAGGTCGTTGACCAGCGCGATGTTGAGATCGCGCTGGGTGTTTTCGATGACCTTGGCGGCCTCGGCCACCTTGATGGTGGGGGCCTTGTGGGTGCCGGCGGTGATGATGCTGGCGTACAGGGCGTCCACGAAGTCCGCAGTGGCGGGCGTGGAGCCGGAGGTGACTTTCTTGATGGTGGTGACGCGGTGGGCCTTGTCGCCGGGGTTGATGCGCTCCGGGGAATAACCGATGGCGAAGGTGTCTGCGCCCCCATCGGCCGTTGCTTCGTAACGCAGCCCGGACACGCGCTCGAGGATGGGGACGCAGATTTCCTCGGTGCAACCGGGGTAGACGGTGGATTCGTAAATCACGGTGTCGCCGGGCTTGAGCACCTTGCCGATGGCTTCGGATGCCTTGACCAGCGGGGTCAGGTCCGGGCGCTTGGCCGCATCAATGGGCGTGGGCACGGTGACGATATAGACGTTGCAACCGGCGATTTCATCGAGCTGGTCGGTGAACCGCAAGCACGTGGCCTGGGCCAGCAGCTCCGGCTCCACCTCCAGGGTGCTGTCCTTGCCCTGCTTCAGTTCGGCAATGCGGGCGGCGTTGATGTCGAAGCCGGTGGTGGCGTACTGCTTGCCGAATTCCACCGCCAGCGGCAGGCCGACGTAGCCAAGGCCGATGATGGCGATGCGGGTGTTGTGCAGGGTCTGGGGCATGGGTGCTTGGGTCAGTGGAAGACAGGGGCGCGCCGCGCGGGGTCAGTCGTGGCCGATTTCACCCTTCAGGGTTTCGATTTCGGCGCGCAAGTGGTCGTACTCCCGCATTTTGCGGGCAAGGAACTGGCGGGTGAGTTGCAGCCTGGCGTCGATGCCGGCCGGTGTGAGCAGATAGGCATACCCCAATTTGTTGGGGCTGCGACTGAAGTTGCCGACCTTCACCCAGCCTTTGTCGATCAACGCGCGCAGGGCAAAGTTGAGCTTGCCCAACGACACGCCGGTGTCGCGTGCGAGTTCGCGCTGGCTGGCCTGCGGGGTATCCACCAGCCGGCGCAGGATGGCAACGCTGAGTTCGTCGGTGGTCATGCGACACCCTTGCGTTCACTGGTTGAACGCAGGCCACCTTACACGATCGGACGTCTCCGGGGAATCCGTGCGCCATTGCGTGGTCGATGCAGGCTCTGCCACCCGGAACGGGTCACAGGGGCTGGGCTTCTTCCGGGGTGTCGTTGGCGGTCTCGGCGGCTTGCCGGGCTTGCGACATGTCCCCCAGCGCCGCCAGCAACACGCCGGCCAGCGCGCCGCAGGTGGCCATCAGCGTGAGCGTGCGCAGGGGGTAGTCGGCCCAGGAATGCGCCAGCACGGCGCACAGGGCCGCCAGGCTGGCGCCCGCCAGCACCGCATTGCGGCCATGCGCGCGGGCGATTTGCCAGCCTGCTGCCACCAGCAACAGCAACGCCGCGGCCAGCGCCAGCATGCCCAGCCAGCCGGCCGTCATCCACCACTGCGCGTATTCGTTGTGGGCATGGTTGACGTAATTGGCCATCTGCAAGGATGCGGGTGCCGCCTGCTCGAAGGCCGGCACGAAGCTGCCCATGCCGCTGCCCAGGGGGGCTTCGGCCTTGCCCATGGCAACGGCGGCGGCAGCCAGCGTATGGCGGATTTCTTCGGCTTGATCCACCGCCAGCCAGCCGATGGCGGCCCGCGCGCCCACCACCGACAACACCACCAGGCCCAGCGCCAGCGCTGTTGCCCGGCGGCTGCGGCCGATCTGTCGCAGCTTGAGAACCCTTGTCAGCCACAAGGCCAACGCCAGCACCGGCAGCACGATGGACATGCCCGCACGCGAAGTGGAGAGCGGCACCATCAGCAGGAAGCCGGTTGCCAGCCCCCAGTACCACCAATGCCGATGCGGGTGCGCCTGCCCGCGTACGGCACGCAGGCGCGACTCCGCCGCCAAGCCCACCGCCAGGGCCATGCCGATGATGCAGGCGGTGGCCTGGTGGTTGGTGTTGGCCAGCAGACCGCCGAAACCGGCGTCGAAGTCCTGATAGAGGCGCAAATCGCTTTCCTGCGGCAACCCGGCCTGGAAGAAGGCAAACACCACGTTGAAGGCGACCAGCCCCACCAATGCCTGCAACAGCCGGCGACGTTGCACCGCCGTCAATGCGCAGGCGGCCAGGAACGCCGCCATCGCCGGCAGCAAGGCCCACAACGCGCGCTCGCTGGCAGCGGGAGTGAGGCTCCAATGCGGTGCCACCGTCACCCCCGCCACGGCGATGTCCGCTGCCAGCGCCTGTCGCGCCGGTGGCAAATGCCACAGCGCGGCCGGAATGGGCAGCAGTTGTACCGCCGGCACCATGGCAATGGCCGCCGCCACCCACAACCCACGGCGCACCCACGGGGACGGGGTTTCGTCCAGCAGGGTGGCAGCTGCCAGCAACAGGACCGGCAGCGCCAGCAATTGCAGGCCTTCGTCGATGCCGGTGTCGTCGCTGGTCACCCCGCCCCCCAGCCAGCAGGCAACCAGCAGCAGGATCAGGGCGGGCAGCAACAGGCGGCGGGCAACATCGGTCATCGGCAGTCACCTTTCATGATGCACAAAACAAAACAGGGCAGATCTTGCGATCTGCCCTGCCTGGATGGCAAGCACCAGCGCTGGTTGCACCGATCAGAAGTGACGGATACCGGCGCTCAAGGGGCCATTCGGGGTGTTGTTCTGGCTACCGATCACGGCACCGATGGCAACGGCGGTACCCGCGATGATGAGGGCGTTGCTGCCGCTGGCATGGCTGCCATTGGTCCAGCCCGCAGCGCGGCATTCGGCCGGCACGGTGTAGACGCCCGGTTGGCGGAACTCGACGCGGCAGCCGTTCTTGAAGATGGCCACGGCCGAAGAACCGGCGTTGACCATGACCTTTTCGCCGACCACCAGCATCTGACCGCTGTTGGCGGAGGCGTAATCACCACCGGTGCTGGTCATCACCGACCCGGTATCCACCTGCAAGGTGATGTTGTTGTCCTGGCTCTGCGCAACGGCGGAACCGGCAAACAGGGAGGCGGCGGCAAGCAGTGCAACAGCGAGCTTGGTCATGGCAATCATCCTTGGCATGGCAAGAGGGGGAAACGCGCGACGGCAACACTAGCACCGGAACCGGCCCGACGCAAGCGCATCGCACCGATGCTGACTCAGGTCGATGGCGACAGTTCCATGTCCGCCAGCCACAGCTCCCCCGCCACGCCTTGCGCGGCACCGGCGGGCACCGGGTTGACCAGCCGCAGCCATTGCCCGGGGCAGCCTTCCTGCGGGATGGTGAAATCCAGCTGCACGCCCCGCCAGGGGAAATCGCCCTGCACCGGCTCGCTGCGAGCCACGATCCCGGCCGGCCCGACGCACGCCACCTGCCATTGCAGGCCCAGTTCGCTGCGCAAGGCCCGCGCGCGCATGCGCATGCGCAGCCGATAACCACCCGGTGACAGCAACAGGGGCTGCTCCAGTCCGGCACCAGGAATGCGCCGGTCGAGGAATTGCAGGTAGGCTGCCTGCCCGCCGGTGCCGGCTTCGGGCAGGAAATCCAGCAGCACGCCCGGCACCCGCCGAATGCGCCAGTCAAAGCCGGTGCTGCTGGGCTCCTGCGCGAAATCCCCGTTGTACAGCAACGGCAACCGCCCCCCCGGCTTCACCACCGATCCCGCCCAGCGTGCGTAAGCCTCGCCCCAGCGTCCTTGCGCCATCAGGCTATCCAGCCAGCGCCCGTAGTCTTCCGACGACAGGCCGCCGTGATCCTGCAGGTATTGCATCACCCGGCCGGCGGCATCGGCATTGCCGGCCCCAGGCTTCTGCAACGCCGTCAGCAGGCCGTCGCGCCACGGCGGATTGCGCAGCAACGTCCGCGACAGCGCATCGGCGAATGCAGGCACTTGCGCCATGCGCGCCAACACCGGGTTGATGCCGGCGGCACGCTGCGGCGCCATGCGCAGCAGGCTGTCGATATGGTGCAAAGCATCGTCGAACTTGCCCGCCTCCAGGTAGCGCTGCGCCAGCCACACCCGGCTGGGGACGTCACGCGGCGCGCGCCGGGCGGCGATCAGGTACAGGCGGAAGGCCCGCTCGCGGTCCCCCAGCTGGTCGCTGGCCGCCGCCAGCACACGGAAGGCCTGGCCCTTCAGCGGTGTCTGCCTCAACAACCGGCGGGCGGTGGCCTGGGCCTGGCGGGGCTGGCCTTGGGCCAATTGCCGTTCCGCCAGCACCAGCAGCGCGGAAGCGGAGCCGGGACGCCACTGCAATGCCTGCACCGGATCGGTGGCCGCCAGACGCTCGGCCTGGCGCTGGCCATACACGCGCCAACCGGCGAACAAGGCGGCAACCACCAGGACTGCAAACAAGGCACGACGGGCGTGTGGCGTCATCAATCGCGCTCCAGATTCAAATCGGTCACCAGCCAGACGCCATCGCGCCAGCGCAGGCGGGCACTGAGCTGGCCAGCCCCGGCGATACCGCTGGTAAGTTCCGCGGTTTCACGGCCGATCTCCCAACGGGGCGACACCCACCGCACGCGCCCGTTGCCGCGCAGGGTTTGCCGCACCTGCTCGGCATCGGCCTGGATGCCGGGGTTGTTCCAGATCGGCGGCGGAGGCCGGTCGGTGGCTTGCAGGAAGCGCAGCAGTTGCTCGCCGGTTTGCCTGGCCTGCTGCATGCGGTTGAAATCGGGTGCGGGCGCATCCACTGCCGCAACCGGAGGCGGCTCCGGCGCGGGCGCACTGACGGGCAGGGCGGCAGGCTGGGCAGCGGCCTGGGCGACGGCGACACCCCGGGCCGGAAGATCGCCGCGCCGCGCCGGTGGCGGCAGCGTGACCGCGGCAATCGCCGTGGCAGTCGGCATGGCCGCCAACGCCGGTTCCTCCGCCAGTCGCGGCGCTGCCGATGGCGATATCGCGGCTGCGGCAGGTGGCATGGCCACCGGGCGCGGGGCCGGTTTGGCAACAGCCAAGGCGACCGCTGCGTCTTCGTGCGCGCTGTGCACGGGTTTGCGGGTTGCACGCTGCGGCGATGCCGCAGGTGACAGCAATGCCGGCGGCACCGCCAGCTCACCTGCGGCCTCCACCGGCACGACACCGGCTTGCGACTCCAGCGCCGGCTCCTCACGCAGGATCACCACCAGCAACAGCACGGCACACAACCCCAGCAGCACCAGCACCGGCACACGGCGACGCCAGCGCGCTTCCGGCGGTTCCATCTCGACCGCCGGCACCCACGTCGACACCCTGCGCAGCGTGCCGCTGCTGTCGAACAGTTCCGGCGGGCGCTGCTGGCGCAGCGCTTCGTCATACAGCCGCCGGTGATCGGGAGTGCGCAGGCGGTTCCAGGCCGTGTTCACCCGCGCGGCGAAAACGGCATCTTCCTCACTGTGCGGGCGATCCGGATGCAGCCACAGTTGCAGCAGGCGATGGTGGGCCTTGATCTGCTCGCCACCGGCTCCGGCCGACACGCCCAACACGCGGTAGGCATCGGCCTGCGGGAAGAACAACACCTCGCGGGCATAGAACTGCGCCGCTTCGCGCAAGCGCTCCGCGGGCTCGCCGAACGTTGCGGTGGCGGCCGCCAGGGCCTCGGGCATCGCCCCGGCGGCGATGCCCAGCAACACGTCCATGCCGGCCGGCAACGGCTTTTGCCGCAGCGCGTGCCGCTCGCCTGGCGCATGCAACAGCGCCAGTGCCCATTCCAGCGCGCTCCCCTTCGCGCCGTCCATGGCTCAGCCCTTGGTCAATCGCGGCTTGTTGCCATAGGCGTAATACGACTCGTAACGGTAGCCGTAACCATAGCCGTAGCCGGCGGTGCGGGCGTCGTACTTGGTCAGCAGGCACCCGACGATGCGCGCGCGCGCCACCAGCAAGCGCTTGAGTGCGATCTGCGCGGCGCTGATCTTGGTCTTGGCGCTGTTGACCACCAGCAGGGTGCCATCGATCGCATTGGCGAGGATGGGCGCATCGGCCAACCCCAGCACCGGCGGGCCGTCGATGATGACGTGGTCGTAACGCTCGCTGCCGACGGTGAGCAACGACACCAGCTTGGAGCCGGACAACAGCTCGGCAGGATTCGGCGGCAACGGCCCGGCCAGGATCACTTCCAGGCGCTCGTCGTCGGTGGCCTGCACCGCCGCATTGAACGCGCAAGCGCCGGCCAGCAGGTTGCTCAGGCCGGTTTCGGCGCGCATCCCCAAGGTCTTGTGCAACGAGGGGTTGCGCAAGTCGGCATCGACCAGCAACACGCGCTTGCCCAACTGGGTGAGGTTGCGCGCCAGTGCCAGCGCCGTGGTGGACTTGCCTTCGCCCGGGCCGCTGCTGGTCACCAGCAAGGTGCGCGGCACGCCGTGGTCGGTGGCGAACTGCAACGCCGTGCGCACCGAACGATAGGCTTCCGAGAACGACGACTGGCTGTTGGCCGCGGCGGCGACCACGCTCTCCTTGGGCCCCAGCTTGGGGATGATGCCCAGCACCGGCAGCTTGAGCTTCTGCTCGATGTCTTCCGGGGTCTTCAGGGTGTCGTCGAGGAACTCCAGCAGGAACGCCAGCAGCACCCCCAGCATGCCGCCCAGCAACAGGCCGATGGCGAGGTTCAGGGTGAGGTTGGGCTTGAAACGCCCGCGCGGCACTTCGGCGCGATCGATGATGGAGATGTTGTTGCTGCGCACGTCGCCGGCGGCGCCGATTTCCTTGTACCGCTGCAACAGGCCATCGTAGAGCTGGCGGTTGGTATCCACCTCGCGCTTGAGGATGTTGTACTGGATGCTGCGGTTGTCGACATCCAGCGCCTCGCCGCGCAATGCCGCGATCTGCCCCTTCAGCATGTTTTCCTGGGTCATCGCCGCGTCGTACTCGGCCCGTACCGATGCCCGCACGCCCGCCACTTCCTTGGCGATCTGCCGGTCCAGCTCGTCCACCTGGCTCTTGAGCTGCTGCATCTCCGGGTAGTCCGGCTTGAAGGTCTGCAGCTTGAGCTGGTACTGCGCCTGCAACTGGCCCTTCTGTTGCTGCAACAGGCGGATGTTGGAATTGCCGATCATGTCGGCCGGCATCGCCCCGCTGGATGCCTGGTGCCAACGCGCTTGCGCGCGGATGCGCTGGTCCTGGGCGGTGGCGAGCGCGGCGTTGAGCTGGGTCAGGTTCTGCACCGCCAGCGATTGCCCCTGGTCGCCGGTGTTGATCAGGTTTTCCTGCTGCGCGAACTGCACCAGCTTGCGCTCGGACTCCTCCAGCTTGATCTTGGTCAGCCGCAACTGGTCTTCCAGATAGCTCTTGGCGTAGGACGACGCCCCGAACCTGCGCTCCAGCCCGGATGCAATGTAGCCATCGGCGACGGCATTGGCGGCGCGTGCGGCGAATTGCGGCGAGGGGCTGTCGAAATTGAGCTTCACCAACCGCGAATTGCGCACCGGCTCCACGCTCAGGCCACTGCTGATGAGGCTGGCGGCGGCGCGCAACTGCTGCCGCTCCGTGGCCTTGGCGTCCGCCTGCCTGGCCTGCTGCTTGCTCTGCGGATGCAGCAAGCCCAGCATGCGGCCCAACCAGCCGGCATCGACCAGGCGATCCATCGCCGCCTGATCGATGTTCATTTCATTGGCCACGCGTTCGGCCAGCGACTGGCTGCGGATCAGCTCGTATTGCGTCTGCAGGAACTCCGGGTCCCAGCCGCCATCGCCCCCGGGCTGGATGCCGTTCACCTGCACCACCTGGATGCCTTCCTTCTCCAGTTGCAGCACGGTGGTGGCGCGATAGATGGGGGTCGCCGTGAGGGTGAACAGCAGCGCCAGTGCCACCACCGCCGCCAACACGGCGATGATCAACCGGCGGCGTTTGACCAGGATGTGCCAGTAGGCCAGCAGGTCGATTTCATCGTCGTTGCGGCGCTGCTCTTCCTGCAGCTCCAGTGCCAGCGCGGTACCCGCGCGATGCTGCGCCAGTGCGTGCACGGGCTGCGCCTCATGTCGCAACGGCAGGCGGTTGTCGTCGCCGGACGGGCCGGCAGGCAGGTGGTCTTCGGTCATTGGCTATCGTCCTTGATCTGCTTCAGAAGAACCAGCGGAAGATGCCGATCGCCGGTGCGGTTTCGATGAACCGGCGGAACGCGGACTTGCTGCCGGATTGCTCGACCACGATGATGTCGTCACCGTAGATCTGCGGGTCCTCGGCCTGGCCCTTGCGCACCAGCCGCAGGTCGAATACCGCGGCCATGCGCTTGCCATCCACCTGCCGCATCACCACGATGCCGCCGAGATCGGCGGTCTTGTCGTCCACCCCCCCCGCCAGCGCGATGGTCTGCAGCAAGCTGGTCTTGCCGGTGATGGGGTAGATGCCGGGCTTGTTCACCGCACCTTCCAGGGTGACCCGCTGGCTGGCGTATTCCTTCACGAACACGCTGACCTGCGGGTTTTGCAGGAAGCCGTTGCTGTACTTCCTGCCCAAGTCCGCTTCCAGTTCGGGGATGGTCTTGCCGCCGGCCATCACCGCGCCGATCAGCGGCAACGAAATCTGCCCGTTGGAGTTGACCCGCACCTCCTTGTTCAGGTCCTGCACGCCGAACACGCTGATGTCCAGCAGGTCCTGGGCACCGATGCGGTAGTCGGTCGCGCCTTCGTAGGCCCCCGACGTGGCGGTGGTGTCCGGCGGCGGCAGCTGGTTGCCGGCTACCGCGTTGGCGGGTGCGTTGCGTTGGGCGCCATCACTGGCGCAGGCCACCAGCAGCAGTGCCAGCATCGGAATCAACAGGAGTCGCAGCCAGTGGCGCATGCGTACGTGAACCTCGTCGGGGGAACGCGCATTATGCGTCCCGCGGCAACGCGTGCAAGCCGAAGCACCCGCCACTCGCCCCTGTTCGGCCGCCAAAGCGAAAAAAACGATTGCTCCCGCGACGCATTCATGTAAAATGCGCGGCTGATCCGGGCGGTTAGCTCAGCGGTAGAGCATTGCCTTCACACGGCAAGGGTCGCAGGTTCGAACCCTGCACCGCCCACCAACAAGATCCTTCAAGACTTGCGCCACCCTCGCGGTGGCGTTTTTCGTTTCCGGGGGGCAAGCAGCCCCCGCCATCGCCGGGGCTGCGATGGTCAGTGCAGCCCCAGTGCGGCCAGCACCTCGTCGGCCAGTGCCGCGGCATCGGCCTGCGCGGTGCGCAGGTGCAGCTCGGGGCGTTCCGGGGCTTCATAGGGCGAGTCGATGCCGGTGAAATTGCGCAGCTCACCGCGCCGCGCCTTCGCGTACAGGCCCTTCACGTCGCGACGCTCGGCATCGGCCAGGCTGGTGTCGACGAAGATTTCCATGAATTCGCCGGCATCGAACAGCGCGCGCGCCATGTCGCGTTCGGCGCGGAACGGGCTGATGAAGCTGACCAGCACGATCAGGCCGGCATCGGTCATCAGTCTGGCCACTTCGGCCACGCGGCGGATGTTCTCCACCCGGTCCTCGTCGGTGAAGCCCAGGTCCTTGTTAAGACCATGGCGGACGTTGTCGCCATCCAGCAGGTAGGTGTGCCTGCCCAGTGCCTGCAATTTCTTTTCCAGCACGTTGGCAATGGTGGATTTGCCGGCGCCGGACAAGCCGGTGAACCACAGGCAGCGGGCCTGCTGGTGCTTGATGGCGGCACGCGCGGCCTTGTCCACGTCGAGATGCTGCCAGTGGATGTTGGCGGCGCGGCGCAGGGCGAAATCCAGCGTGCCGGCGGCGACGGTGGCATTGCTCTGGCGGTCGATCAGGATGAAGCCACCCAGTGCGCGGCTTTCGGCATAGCTGGAAAACGGCACCGGCTGGTCGAGGTGGAGGTTGCACACGCCCACTTCGTTCAAGCCCAGGTACTTGGCGGCCAATGCCTCCTGCGTGTTGACGTCGACCTTGTGCTTGATCTCGGTCACCGACGCCCCCACGGTGCGCGTGCCGATCTTGAGCAGGTACGGCCGCCCCGGCAACAGGTGGTCATCGCCCAGCCACAGCAGGTGCGCGGCGAACTGGTCCGCCACTTCCGGCGGGTTGGCCGCGCTGGCGATCACGTCGCCGCGGCTGGCGTCGACTTCATCGGCCAGGGTGAGGGTGATGGCCTGCCCTTCGCTGGCCACCGACAGGTCGCCGTCGGCGGTGACCAACCGTGCCACGGTGGAGCGCCGCCCCGCAGGCAGCACCACGACCGCATCGCCCGGCGCCACCTGCCCGGCCACCACGGTGCCGGCAAAGCCGCGGAAATCCTGGTTCGGACGGCACACCCATTGCACCGGCAGGCGAAAGGCGGTTTCAGTGTCGCGCTGCTCCACCGGCACGGTTTCCAGATGCTCCAGCAGCGACGGCCCGGTGTACCACGGGATCTGCGGCGAACGCGCGATCATGTTGTCGCCACGCAGCGCCGACAGCGGAATGCACTGCACATGCGCGATGCCCAGATGCGCGGCCAGCTCGCGGTATTGCCCGGCGATGCCGTCGAACACGGCCTGGTCGAAGTCGACCAGATCCATCTTGTTCACCGCCAGCACCACGCGGTTGATGCCCAGCAGCTTGACGATGTAGCTGTGGCGGCGCGTCTGCGTCAGCAGTCCCTTGCGCGCGTCCACCAGCACCACCGCGACGTCGGCGGTGGAGGCGCCGGTGGCCATGTTGCGGGTGTACTGCTCGTGGCCCGGGCAGTCGGCGACGATGAACTTGCGGCGCTCGGTGCCGAAGAAGCGGTAGGCAACGTCGATCGTGATGCCCTGCTCGCGCTCGGCGGCCAGGCCATCCACCAGCAACGCGAAATCGATCTCGCCATTCTGGGTGCCGTGCTTGCGGCTGTCGGCTTCCAGCGCACTGACCTGGTCGTCCAGCAACAATTTGGTGTCGTGCAGCAGGCGGCCGATCAGGGTGCTCTTGCCGTCATCCACGCTGCCGCAGGTGATGAAGCGCAGCAGGCCCTTGGTTTCGTGTTGCTGCAGATAGGCGGCGACCTGCGCGCTGGCGCTGGCACTCGCGGTGGCGGTGGCGGTGGCGTGCATCAGAAATAGCCCTCCTGCTTCTTCTTTTCCATCGAGGCGGTGGGATCGTGGTCGATCACCCGGCCCTGCCGCTCCGAGGTGGTGGCCACCAGCATTTCGGCGATGATTTTTTCAAGCGTGTCGGCGTCCGATTCGATCGCGCCGGTCAGCGGGTAGCAGCCCAGGGTGCGGAAGCGCACCCGCTTCATTGCCGGCACTTCGCCCTCGCGCAGCGGCAGGCGCCCGTCGTCGACCATGATCAGCGCGCCGTCGCGTTCCACCACCGGGCGCTCGGCGGCCAGGTACAGCGACGGCACCGGAATCTTCTCGCGGTAGATGTACAGCCAGATGTCCAGCTCGGTCCAGTTGGACAGCGGGAACGCGCGCACCGACTCGCCCTTGTGGATGCGGGCGTTGTAGAGGTTCCATAATTCCGGGCGCTGGCTCTTCGGGTCCCAGCGGTGCTGGGCGTTGCGGAAGCTGAAGATGCGCTCCTTGGCGCGCGACTTCTCCTCGTCGCGGCGCGCACCACCGATGGCGGCGTCGAAGCCGAACGTGTCCAGCGCCTGCTTCAGCGCCTGCGTCTTCATCACGTCGGTATGCACGGTGGCGCCGTGGCTGACCGGGCCGATGCCGCGCGCCACGCCATCGGGGTTGGTGTGCACGCGCAACTCGACACCGGTCTCGGCGGCACGCCGGTCGCGGAAGGCGATCATCTCGCGGAATTTCCAGCCGGTATCCACGTGCAGCAACGGGATCGGCGGGCGCGCGGGATAAAACGCCTTCAGCAGCAGGTGCAGCAGCACCGAGCTGTCCTTGCCCACCGAATACAGCAGCACCGGGTTCTGGAACTCGGCGGCGACTTCGCGAAGGATGTGCAGGCTTTCGGCTTCGAGCCGATCGAGGTGTGAGAGTGCGGTATTCAAGGCAGCAACGGCATTGGAGCGAGGCCGCACAGCGTATCAGTTGGACTTGCTGGCCCGCAGCCGCAAAACATGCGCTGGCGGCATGAAGGCATCACCGCGCGCCTCGTCCCAGAACTCGCGGAACACCGCGTGCCGCAGCTGCCGGTCGTCCAGCAACTCGCCGGGAGCCATGTAGCGGTACAGCGCCGCCAACGAGCGCACCTCGGTGGGCGACACC
Organism: Thermomonas sp.; assembly: GCF_041905325.1. GTDB lineage: Bacteria > Pseudomonadota > Gammaproteobacteria > Xanthomonadales > Xanthomonadaceae > Thermomonas. The sequence continues at coordinate 167,423 of NZ_JAYRLK010000004.1, forward strand.
CGCCGCAGGATGTGCTCGGGGCCAAGTTGATCGGGATGCGTCAGGCCCGCCGCGCACAGCAGGTCGCGCAGCGCGCGCAGGGTGTTGTCGTGGAACTCGAACACGCGGGTGGCCTTGTCCGGCACGTCCAGGTGCTTCCAGCGCGCCGGGTCCTGGGTGGCGATGCCGGTGGGGCAGCGGTTGGTGTGGCAGCTCAAGGACTGGATGCAGCCCAGCGCGAACATGTAGCCACGCGCGGCATTGCACCAGTCGGCCCCCAGCGCCAGGGTCCGCGCGATGTCGAAGCCGCTGACGACCTTGCCCGCCGCGCCCAGCTTGATGCGCTCGCGCAGGTTCAACCCCACCAGCGTGTTGTGCACCAGCATCAGCCCTTCGCGCATCGGCACGCCGACGTGGTCCACGAATTCCGCCGGCGCGGCGCCGGTGCCGCCTTCGGCACCGTCCACCACGATGAAATCGGGCAGGATGCCGGTTTCCAGCATCGCCTTGGCGATGCCGAACCACTCCCACGGATGGCCGATGGCGAGCTTGAACCCGGTGGGCTTGTCGCCCGACAGTTCACGCAGGCGCGCCACGAATTGCAGCAACTCCACCGGCGTGGCGAATGCCGAATGCCTGGCCGGCGAGACGCAATCCCGCCCCATCGGCACGCCGCGCGTCGCGGCGATTTCCGGGCTGAGCTTGGCCGCCGGCAGCACCCCGCCATGGCCGGGCTTGGCACCTTGCGAGAGCTTCACCTCGATCATTTTCACCTGCGGGTCGCAGGCCTGCGCGGCGAAACGCCCGGGATCGAAGGTGCCGTCGTCGTTGCGGCAACCGAAATAGCCGGACGCCACCTCCCACACCAGGTCGCCGCCGGCTTCGCGGTGATACGGGGAGATCGAGCCTTCACCGGTATCGTGGTAGAAACCGCCGCGCTTGGCGCCACCGTTGAGCGCGCGGATCGCCGCCGCCGACAGTGCCCCGAAACTCATCGCCGAGATGTTGAACACGCTGGCCGAATACGGCTGCCGGCGCTCCGCGCCGATGACGATGCGGAAGTCGTGGTCGCGCACCTCCGCCGGTGCCAGCGAATGGTTGATCCATTCGTAATCCCCGCCATAGACATTGCGCAAGGTGCCGAACGGGCGCACGTCGTTGACGTGCTTGGCACGCTGGTAGACCAGCGCACGCTGCTCGCGCGAGAACGGCACCTTGTCGGTATCGGCCTGGATGAAGTACTGGCGGATTTCCGGGCCGATGGTTTCCAGCCCGTAGCGGAAGTGCGCCAGCAGCGGGAAGTTCCGCCGCAGCGTGCTCTTGCGTTGCAAAAGGTCCAGCGAGCCCAGCAGCGACAGCGCGCCGAAAGCCGCCGCGCCCCACCACCACCCCGGGTGCGCGAGCGCCAACACGCCTGACAGCACGGTGAGCCCGAGGCAGGCGACATAGGCGGAATAACGCGACATGGCGGCTCCGATGGTGGCGTGGTGCCCGGGGAGGGACTCGAACCCTCATGGCCTTGCGGCCGGCGGATTTTAAGTCCGATGCGTCTACCGATTTCGCCACCCGGGCGGATGCGCTGCCATCGTTCTCCAAAAAAAAACAGCCCCGCGTTGCGGGGCTGTCGTGTTGGAGGCCGAGGTCGGAATTGAACCGGCGTACGCGGATTTGCAGTCCGCTGCATAACCACTCTGCCACCCGGCCGGATGACTGCTTCGCGCCTCTGGATTCTTCCACATCGCACCCGCGGATGCGATACATGTGCCGAAGAAAAAGCGCCCGGGCCTGACCCGGATAAAACGAAGCCCCGCGAACGGGGCTTGGTGAACTTGCGTTCGAAACTGGAGCGGGAAACGAGACTCGAACTCGCGACCCCGACCTTGGCAAGGTCGTGCTCTACCAACTGAGCTATTCCCGCGTTGAGCCCGCCATTCTACGGGTTCATTTTTCGATGTCAACAGTTTTTGCGCCTGCTTTTGCATCGGCGGTTTGCGCATCGTCCGCGCGCAACGCCGGCCATGCCGCGCGCAGGTATTCGAACCCCGACCACAGGGTCAGCAGGGCGGCGGCCGCCAGCAGCCATTCCCCCAGCACGAACACCGGGATGCCCAACAGCGGCTCGCGGTACAGCAGGAAACTCAGCGCGATCATCTGCACGGTGGTCTTGACCTTGCCCACCATCGCCACCGCCACCTTGGCGCTCAAGCCAAGTTCGGCCATCCACTCGCGCAAGGCCGACACCGCGATCTCGCGGCCGATGATCACGCTGGCCCACAACGCCATCCACAAGGTGTGGTGGTGCTGCACGGTGATGACCAGGGCGGTCGACACCATCAACTTGTCGGCCACCGGGTCGAGGAAGGCCCCGAATTTCGAGGACAGCCGGTAGCGTCGGGCAATCCAGCCATCCAGCCAATCGGTGACGGATGCCGCCACGAACACCACGGTGGCGGCCAGGTTGGACCAGCGATGGTCGAGGTAATACACCACCACCAGCACCGGGATCAGGGCGATCCGCGCCAGCGTCAGCCAGGTGGGAATGGTCAGGGTCATGCCGGCATTCTACCGGCCACCACCGCCCTCATTGCCATCCTGGCCGGCGGCAAGCCCGTGCAGGTTGTCCCACAGCCGCTGCGCCAGCGCGAGGTTGACCCCGTCCACCCGCGCGATCTCGTCCACCGCCGCCGCCTTCAACCCTTGCAGGCCACCGAAATGCTTGAGCAGCGCGGCGCGGCGGCGCGGGCCGATGCCGGCGATGTCTTCCAGCCGGCTGCTGGCACGCGCTTTCTGGCGCTTGCCGCGATGCCCGGTGATGGCGAACCGATGCGCCTCGTCACGCACCTGCTGCACCAGTTGCAAGGCGGGCGAGGCCGCCCCCGGCCGCACCTCGCGGCCATCGGGCAGCAACAGGGTTTCCGCCCCGGGCCGGCGTTCCGGGCCCTTGGCCACACCCACCAGCGCGATGCCGCCGATGCCGGCGTCGGCCAGCACCTCGCGCGCCTGCGCCACCTGCCCGGCCCCGCCATCGATCAGCAACACCTCCGGCAACACCGCGTCCGGCTCGCCTTCCAACGTCGGCCGGAACCGCCGTTGCAGCGCCTGGTGCATGGCCGCGTAGTCGTCGCCCGGCACGATGCCGGCGATGTTGTAACGCCGGTATTGCGGGCGCACCGGCCCCTGCGCATCGAACACCACGCACGAAGCCACCGTGGCCTCGCCCAGCGTGTGGCTGATGTCGAAGCACTCGATCCGCGCCGGCACCTCCGCCAGCCCCAGCAAGTCGCGCAAGGCTTCGGCCCGCGCCCGCTGCGCGCTGCTGCTGGACAGCTCGTTGGCCAGCGTGAGCTGGGCATTGCGCTGCACCAGTTGCAGGTGCGAGGCACGCTCGCCGCGCACGTTCACGCGCAGCGCGACCTTGCGGTGCGCGTGTTCCGACAGCGCGCATTCCACCAGCTCGCGGTCGGGGATGTCGTGCTCCAGCACGATCTCCGCCGGCGGCGGCTGCTCGGCGTAGTACTGCGACACGAATGCAGCCAGCACGTCCTCGCCACTGTCCGCGCCATTGGTCTTCGGGAAGAACGCCCGGGTACCGAGGTTGCGCCCGTCGCGGAAGGCCAGCAGCATCACGCACGCCGCGGTGCCCTGCATCGCCACCGCCAGTACGTCGAGGTCGGCACTGCGGCCATCCATGGTCTGCCGCGCCTGGGTCTTGCGGATGCCGGCAATCAGGTCCCGTAAACGCGCGGCCTCTTCGAAATCCAGCGCATCGCTGGCCGCCTGCATCGCCGCCGTGAGCTCGTCGGTCAATTCCTTGCTGCGCCCTTCCAGGAACAAGGTGGCGCGACGCACCGCATCGGCATAGGTGGCGGCATCCACCAGTCCCACGCAAGGCGCGCTGCAACGGCCGATCTGGTACTGCAGGCAAGGCCGGCTGCGGTTGTGGAACACGCTGTCTTCGCAACTGCGCAAGCGGAACAGCTTGTGCATCAGGTTGAGCGTTTCGCGCACCGCGCCGGCGCTTGGGTATGGGCCGAAGTAGCGCCCTGGCAGCGAGCGCGGGCCGCGATGGTAGGCCAGTCGTGGCCAGGCCTCCTTGGTCAGCACGATGCAGGGGTAGCTCTTGTCGTCGCGCAGCAGCACGTTGTAGCGCGGCTTCAGCGACTTGATCAGCTGGTTCTCCAGCAACAGCGCATCGGCCTCGCTGCGGGTGACGGTGGTTTCCATCCGCGCCACCTGCGCCAGCATCCGCATGATCCGCGCCGGTTTCGGCGTGGCGTTGAAGTAGCTCCCCACGCGGTTGCGCAAGGCGCGCGCCTTGCCTACGTAGAGCACGCCGCCGGCGTCATCGAACATGCGATACACGCCCGGCGCCAGTGGCAGCGCGGCGGCGAAGGCGCGGCCGTCGAAAGGAGTTGCCTGCGCCTGTTCGCTCATGCCGCGCCCCGCATGCTCAGAAGCGGTCCTGGCGCACCCGCTCGACGATGCCCGTGCAGGCCGCATCGATCAGCTTGAATGCATGCTCGAAATCGCGCGGGTTGCCGTAATAAGGGTCCGGCACGTCTTTCTTGCCCACCCCACCCCACTCCAGCAGCAGTTCCACCTGCGCATGCGAGGTGCGCGGCTTGCGCATCCGCGCCTCGTGCAGGATGGTGCGGTCGGCGCACAGGATCACATCGAACTCGTCGAAGTCCTCCAGCGCCAGCCGGCGCGCACGCAATGCGGTGATGTCCACGCCATGCTTCGCGGCGCAGGCGATGGCGCGCTCGTCCGGCGCATGGCCGATGTGCGAACTGCCGGTGGCGGCGGAATCCACCCGCGCCCGCGCGTCCAGCCCCGCCTGCTCCAGCCGCACGCGCAGCACGCCCTCGGCGGTGGGCGAGCGGCAGATGTTGCCCAGGCACACCATCAAGATCCCGATCGGTCTAGCCATGTCCATTCCCTGACTGTCGTTCCATGAAAATGCGCTCCGCCCGCGCCAGGTCCTCGGCGGTGTCCACGCCCGATGGGAATGGCGACGGTGCCAGCGCCACCGCGATCCGCCAGCCGGCCTCCAGCACGCGCAACTGTTCCAGCGCCTCCACCTGCTCCAGATGTCCCGGCGGCAGCGCCGCGAACGCGCGCAAGGTGGCCACCCGGTAGCCGTAGATGCCGATATGCCGCAGCCACTGCCCGGCCGGCATCACGCTGCGGTCATGGGCGAAGGCATCGCGTGGCCACGGCACCGGGGCGCGGCTGAAATACAACGCATCCCCGCTGGCGGCACGCACCACCTTCACTGCATTGGGGTCCAGCAAGGTCTCGATATCGGCAACCGGCGTTGCCAGCGTGGCCATGCCGGCACCGCTGGCCGCCACCGTGCGGGCCACGCAGGCGATGCCATCGGCCGGCGCGAAGGGCTCATCGCCTTGCAGGTTGACCACGATGGCGTCATCCCCCCAGCCGGCGATGCGCGCGCACTCGGCCAGGCGGTCGGTACCGGACGCGTGCGCGGGGTTGGTCATCGCCACCTGCACGCCACTGCCCGCCAGCGCTTCGGCGATGCGCGGATCGTCGGTGGCCACCCAGACCTCGCGCGCACCAGCGGCCAGCGCGCGCTGCGCCACCCGCAGCACCATGGGTTGGCCACCGATCAACCGCAACGGCTTGCCCGGCAGCCGCGTGGACGCAAAACGGGCGGGGATGGCGACGATGAAATCCGGCGTGGGGTCTGGCGTCTGCATCCGCGCATTATGGCCGAGCACCCCGCGCCACGGGGACGCAGGGCTGGGCCGATGGCAACCGGCGCGTCAGGCCACCACTTTGTAGCAAGGCTTGTATTCGCCGGAAATCTTCATGCGCCGCTGCTGCACGAATGCACGCAGCAACGCATCCAGCGCCTGCATGATGTCGGCATCGCCGTGGATCTCGAACGGTCCGTGCGCCTCGATCCGGCGCAAGCCGTCTTCCTTGACGTTGCCGGCCACGATGCCGGAGAACGCACGCCGCAGGTCGGCGGCCAGTTCGTGCGGCTTGCGCCCGTGGTGCAGATCCAGCGCGGCCATCGATTCATGGGTGGGCATGAACGGTTGCTGCAAATCCAGCGGCACGTGCAGCGACCAGTTGAAGAAGAACGAATCGCGCTGCGCGATGCGCTGTTCCTTCACCTTGCGGATGCCGACATCCATGTGCTTGGCCACCTTGCCGGGATCGGCCACGACGATCTCGTACAGCCTGGCCGCCTCGTCACCCAGCGTCAGGCGGATGAATTTGTCGATCTGCTCGAAATACGGTGCCGCCCCGGTGGGGCCGGTGAGGATGAACGGGAAGCGCAGGTGGGCGTTTTCCTCGCGCAGCAGGATGCCCAGCAGGTAGAGGATTTCCTCGCAAGTGCCGACGCCGCCGGGGAACACGATGATGCCGTGGCCCATGCGCACGAACGCTTCGAGGCGCTTCTCGATGTCCGGCATGATCACCAGATGGTTGACGATGGGGTTGGGCGATTCCGCCGCGATGATCCCCGGCTCGGTGATGCCGATGTAGCGGGTGCGGCGGCGGCGCTGCTTGGCATGGGCAATCGTGGCCCCCTTCATCGGCCCCTTCATCGCGCCCGGGCCGCAGCCGGTGCAGATGTCCAGCCCGCGCAGGCCCAGCTCGTAACCCACCTGCTTGGTGTACTTGTATTCCTCGTGGCCGATCGAATGGCCGCCCCAGCACACCACCAGGTTGGGGTCCGACGGATGCAGCACGCGCGCATTGCGCAGCAGCCTGAACACCGCATCGGTGATGTCGCTTGAGGTGCTCAATTCGGCATCGCCGTTGCGATCGATGGCGGTGAAGGCCAGGTCCCGCACCACCGAGAACAGCAACTCGGCCACGCCGGCGATGATTTCGCCATCCACGAAGGCCATGGCCGGCGCGTTGCGCAGCTCGATGCGTACGCCCCGGTCCTGCTGGCGCACCTCGATGTCGAAGTCCGGGTACAACTCGGCGGCGGCGCGGGGATCATCGGAGGCGCTGCCGGAGGTCAGCACCGCCAGCGCGCAACGGCGCAGCAATTCATGCAGCCCCCCGGCGGAAGCGTCGCGCAAGCGCGCGACTTCCTCGCGCGAGAGCACATCCAGCCCGCCGCGCGGATAGATGTGGGTGGACACGGTGGGAAGGGTGGAGGTGGAAGCGCTGGCCGCGCCCTGCGGCTTGGTATTGGCAGTGTCGTTCATGCGGCCAGTCTAGCGCGCGGCCGCGATTTCGGTCAGGGGTGGCCATCGCCTGCATGCGGATCGTCCAAAAGGAAACGCCCGGGCTGCCCCGGGCGTTTCGCGGATCGTGATTCTGACCGAAGTGATCAGAACTTGTAGCGCACCGTCAGGCGCATCGACCAACGCTGCGACGGATTGAAGCTTTCGTTCGGCGCGAGATCGGTCGGCGCGTAAGTCCCCGCAGCACCATAGCGGCCAGCGTTGGAGATATCGTAGATGTACTTACCGATGTCGTTCGCCGTGCACACCGCGCTGACTGCCGTGCACACCCCGGCCACGTCAGCCAGGTAGCGATACAGCGGGAACTGGGCGCGATACTCCACACCCCAGTCCTTGTTGAGCAGATTCAGGAAATTGAAGATGTCCAAGCGCACTTCGCCCTTGTGCCCCTTCATGAAGCCCGGGATTTCCTGGGAGAAGCTCAGGTCAAGCTGATTGACCCACGGCGCGCGGGCGGCATTGCGGTCAAAAATCTGGCCACGACGCCCCTGCAACTCCACATTGCTGGCGACGAAGCCCCAGAACGCATCAGCCTTGGCCTGCGAGGCGGCATTTGCCCAGACGATGTCCCCCGGACCCTTCGGCACGTAAGCCAACGGGTTGAAGATCCCCACGCCCTGGATGTCACTGTTGAACGTCCAGCTATACGGCGCCCCGTCGTGGCCGTCATAGAACGCGGACACGCGGGTTGCATAATCCCCGAAGAAATTATGCTGCCAGCTCAACTGGGCAATGACCCGGTTGGGAATGGAGTAGTTGGAAATGCCCTCTTCCTCGGCACCGATATCCTTGAAGGTGCGGTTCGAGTAACTGCTGTACGCAACGCTGGACGTCCCGGGATTCACGTCAGTGGCGCGACTGAAGGTATACGCGAGACGGCCACTCCATGCCCCGTTGAAGGGCTTGCGCAGGGACACGGTGAAGTTGTCCGACTTGCCCTTGTCGGTATTCGTCAACAAGAGCACGTTGCTGAAGGATGTATTGCTGTTCCAGTAATCCGTTCCTTGCAGGGTGGACAGGTTCTGGTTGTAGGTCGGCCGGCCATCCGGCAACGTCCCGGTGGGTGCCCCCATGTTCAGATCCACGTAACGGATCCCCTTGACCACATCCAGGTGCTGGTACTCGAACGTCGCCACCAAGCCATGCCACGGCAGTTCCTTGTCCAATCCCAAGGTGAACTTGGCCACGGTGGGCATCTTGAAGTTGGGATCAACCACGTTGATGCCCATCTTCGCACTGCCCTTGCCCGGGATTGCAGCCGTACCCGGCGGCAGCTGGTTCAGCGGGTCGGGATTGAACGGCAGCGCACTGGTGTTGCTGGTGGAATCGAACGTCGCCACGGCCACGCCGTTGTTGGAATACGGGTTGGCCACCCACACTGCCGGCGTATTGGAAATGAACAGCCCCGCGCCACCGCGCAACTGCGTGGAGTGCTTGGTGTCGAAGGTGTAGTTGAACGAGAAGCGCGGCTGCAGCACGCCATTGCCATCGATGCTGTTGGTATTCGGGAAGCCGAAACCACCCACGGCGGCATTGGGGTTGCCGGCGTTGTTCTGCAGGAAGCAGGACCCATGGCTGCCCAGGGAGCCGGCACCCGGTGCGGCAGCGAAACACGGATTCAACGTCGGATCGGGATTGATCCGCGGCAGGTCATAGCGCAAGCCATACTGCACGGACAACTTGTCGGTCGCCTGCCACGTATCCTGCAGGAAGAACCCGTATTGCTTCATGGTGAACTGGGCGGCAACGTTGTCGTCCAGGTTGTAGCCATTGGCCGGCGTGGCATAACGGTACCGATAGACACCGGACGCATGGTTGGCCACGGCATTCTGGAAGTTCTGCACCGACAGGAACTCATACTGCCCGTAGTAGCGTTGCAGGAACAGGTTGTAGAACTCGTCCTGCTGGAAATCGAGGCCCGCTTTCAGGACGTGACTACCCAGATACCAGCTCCCCGCAAAATAGGCGTTCCACGATTTCGTGGCCAATACGTTGGCCTGGCTCGAATACTCGGTACCCAGCACGATCGACGGCCCATTGCTGGCACCGTTGGTGTGAACGATGATTTCCGGCTGCGGCTGCCCGAACAGCGGCCCGCGCAATTGATCGAACTGGCTGTAGCCAATCGACAATTCAGTGGAGAAATTCTCGGTCCAATCGTCGTACAGGCTCAAGGTGGTGCCCGTGCTCTTCTTGTCCTGCCCGTACCAGTTGCTGGGCAGGTTCACGCGTGAGCTGTTGCCCTGCACGATGATGGGCTCGAACTCCTTGGTTCGGCTCCAGCGCAGGCTGGCGCGATGGAAATCGTTGATGTTCCAGTCCAGCTTGACCAGCGCACGCTTGGAGTCCATGTCTGCCGTGGTGCTTTCCGGCTGTTGCCTCAAGCCAGCCGCCTCGGCTGCCGCAACCACCGCGTCCACTTGCGCCTGCGTGATGCCGTTGGCCTTGAAGCCCTTGCTGGAGTCGGACGCGCCCCACAGACCGTTCAACCCCTTCTTGCTGCCCTCTTCGTAGGACACGAAGAAGAACAGCTTGTCCTTGATGATAGGCCCGCCCAGGGTGAAGCCCATGGTGGTATCGCGGGTATAGCCGCTCCACTTGGTCAGGGCATTGCGGTTGGTGCCCCCCTTCCCGACCATGCTGTCGGCGTCCTGGTAGACGTAGTACAGCGAGCCGTGGAGATCGTTGGTGCCCGACTTGGTCACCGCGTTCACCCATGCGCCCACGCCGCGGCGGGTGGCCACGTCGTAGTTGGCGGTCGAGATGTTGTAGCTCTGGATGGCGTCCTGCGAAATCGGCGTGCCCTTGGTCGGCAGGCCGTTGTCGTTCAGGCCGAAGGGGTCGCCGGCCTGGATGGTGTCGACGGTGATGCTGTTGTAGCGGAAATTCTGGCCCATGGCCGAAAACGCGCCGCGGTCGCGGTCGGTGACCACCACGTTGGGGTCTGTGCGCACCACGTCCTGGATCGAGCGGTCCGGCGACGGGTTGCGATCCAGTTCGTCGCGGGAAAGACTCGTCCCCATGCCTCGATTGTCAGACGAGAACACGTTGCCCGGGGAAACGCCTGCCGCGATCACGGTTTCCAGGGTGGTGGTGGCACCACTGCTCAACTGGGCATTGACGGTTGCCACCTGGTCGAGCCCCAGATAGACATTGTCTTCCGTCTTCGTGCCCTCGCCCGCCTTGGTGACGGTGACGATGTACGGCCCGCCCACGCGCAGGCCGCGGGCGTTGTAGCGGCCGCTGGCATCGGTGGTGGCACGGCTGACGGTGCCGGACTCGACATGGGTGATGGTGACTTCGGCACCTGCCACCGGCTGGCCGTTGGCCCCGGTCACCTGGCCGCCGACGCCGGCGGAGGTGCTTTGTGCAAAGACGGGCGCGGCGGCGAGGGCGACGATCAGGCCCAGCGACAGCTTCGACAGCCGGGCGCGGTTCGGATGCTTCATGTTGATCCCCTTGGAGAATTTGGAAATAACTTCAGGTAATGGATGCGTCGACAACGACGCTTCCGACCCACAGCATTGCTTGGTTGAACGCGGGGTCCCGCATCCATACCTTGGCGAACGGGATTACCAAAGTTTAACACGTTAGCCAGCCTGAATGACGGCCAAATGACGGTCAAATGACGACCATGTGACCATTTCCACAAAGCGCAAGTCGTTGTTGCGGTTCAAGTTCCCGCATGCAGGTAGCTGCTGATCCCATCCAGCAGCATCTGTACCGAAATGGCCACGATCACCATGCCCATCAGCCGTTCCAACGCGGTCAGCGCGCGCATCCCCAGCAATTTTTTCAGCCAGGTGGCGCAGAACAGGATGACTGCGGTGGCCAGCCAGGCCAGGGTCAGGGCCAGCATCCAGTCGCCCATCCGGTCCGGCTCTTGGCTGCCCAGCAGCATCACCGCCGCCATCCCGGAGGGGCCGGCGATCATCGGGATGGCCAAGGGGACGATGAACGGCTCGCCGCCGGGCACGTCGCCCATCACGCCCTCGGCGGTGGGGAAGATCATCCGCAGGCCGATCAGGAACAACACGATGCCGCCGGCAATCGACACCGACTCCTGCTTCAGGTGCATCAGCTCCAGCGCGTACTGCCCGCCCCACAGGAACAGCATCAACACGCCCAGCGCGATCAACAGCTCGCGCACCAGCACCTTGCGTTGGCGGGCCGGCGGCAGCTCCTTGAGCAGGCTCAGGAACACCGGGATGTTGCCCAGTGGATCGAGGATGAAGAACAGCAGCAGGGCGGCGGCGGTGATGGTCATGCCGGAAGCCCGTCATTCCCGCGAAGGCGGGAATCCAAGGACGTTGGGCACTGGCCAGTGATATCCGGCCACAAATCACGCCATGACGGATTCATTTCGTCGATCAATCTCATTTTCCAGGCCCGGTTCCACTTCTTGATGCGCTTCTCACGCCCGATGGCGGACTCCATGTCTGCATGCACTTCATACCAAACCAGCCTTGTCGCGTCATGACGATCACTGAACCCTTCGACAGCGTGGGTGCGATGTTGCCAGACTCGCTGGACAAGGTTGCTGGTGACGCCCAAGTACAACGTCCCGTTTCTACCACTCGCCATCAGATACACACAGGGCTGCTTACTCATTGGCCTCCCTTTGCAACCGTCAACGTCCATGGATTCCCGCCTTCGCGGGAATGACGATCCTATACCCCGGTCTCGCAGACCGTGCCCCGCCACTGCGCGCCCGCCGGCGACAGCAGTTCCACGCAAGCGGCGGCATACTCGCCCGCCGGGCGCGCTTGCAGGTCGGCGTTGGCCTGGTAGGCCTTGCCGCGCAGATTGGTGCGCATCGGGCCGGGTCGAAAGCCGCTGATGCGCGGGCCGTGCGCGCCCAGTTCGGCTTGCAGCATGGCGATCATCGCCACCTGCCCGGCCTGGGCGATGCCGTACCCCCCCCAATACGCGCCGCCGTTGCGGGCGGGGTCGTCCACCACGAACACCGCCGCACCGGCATCGGATTTCGCCAGCAACGGCAGGCAGGCCTGGGTCAGCCACCAGCGCGCGGTCAGGTCGACATGCAGGGCGCGGGCGAAATCCGCCGGGTCAGTGTGCGCCAGCGGGGTCAGGCCCTTGAACTCGGCCGCGCAATGCAGCAAGCCGTCGAGCCGGCCGAATTCACCATCGACGGCCTGCGCCAGCGCGTCGTAATCGTCCGGTGACGCGCCTTCCAGGTCCAGCGGGTACAGGATGGGTTCCGGGCCGACCGCTTTCACCGCGTCGTAGACGCGATTGAGCGGTGCCACCTTGCGCCCCAACAGGATGAGGGTAGCGCCGGCCTGCGCACAGGCCGCCGCCGCCGCCGCGCCCAGGCCGCCGGCGGCCCCGGCAATCAGCACCACGCGCCCCGTCAACTCCGCCTGCATGCTCATGCCCGCTTGGCGTCGGCCACCAGCCGCGCCAACTCGCCGGATTCGGCCAGTTCCACAGTGATGTCGCAGCCACCGATCAGCTCGCCGTTGATGAACAGCTGCGGGAAGGTCGGCCAATCCGAATAGCGCGGCAGGTTGGCGCGGATTTCGGGATCCGCGAGCACGTTGACGGTATGCAGGGCATCGGCCCCCGCCGCCTGCAAGGCCTGCGCCGCACGGCTGGAGAAGCCGCACATCGGGAATTGCGCGGTGCCCTTCATGAACAGCACGATGGGGTGATTTTCGATCTCGGCGCGGATGCGCGCTTCCACGGATGACATTGGTCGGGTTCCTGCAACGATGTGGCCCGCGGTCTTCACGATCCGCTTGCGGGCACGGAGGCTACAATCGCCCATTGTAAGTCTTCGCGCGGCTGCGGCCGCACCTACACCACCCACAGGAGCCTGCCGTGGCCATCGAACTGCCCGCCCTTCCCTACGACCGCACCGCCCTCGAGCCGCACATCTCGGCCGAAACCATCGACTTCCACTACGGCAAGCACCACCAGGCGTACGTCACCAACCTCAACAACATGATCGCCGGCACCGAGTTCGAGGCGATGTCGCTGGAAGACATCATCCGCAAGTCGCAGGGCGGCATGTTCAACAACGCCGCGCAAGTGTGGAACCACAGCTTCTACTGGAACTGCCTGAAGCCCGCCGGCGGCGGCGAGCCCACCGGCAAGCTGGCCGAGGCGATCAACGCCGCGTTCGGCAGCTTCGAGGCATTCAAGGAAGCCTTCACCAAGACCGCCATCGGCACCTTCGGCTCCGGCTGGGCCTGGCTGGTGCAGCGCACCGATGGCACGCTGGCATTGGCCAGCACCCCGAACGCGGCCACCCCGCTGACCGGCGACGACACCCCGCTGCTGACCTGCGACGTGTGGGAACACGCCTACTATATCGACTACCGCAACGCCCGTCCGAAATACGTGGAAGCGTTCTGGAGCCTGGTGAACTGGGATTTCGTGGCTTCGCGAATGAAGTGACATCACTGCCGATGCAGTGTGAAACGGCCGGAGCGATCCGGCCGTTTCGCGTTGCGTGCCCCCTACAGCACCGCGATGACCGGCGCGACCTGCGCCTGTCGGCCCAGTGCCTCGCCCGCCTGCCGCAACGCGTCGGCAAGCGCCGCCGACGAATCGACGCGCAGTGTGGCGTGCCCCACCTTGCGCCCGGCACGTGACTGCTTGCCGTAGTCGTGCCAGTGCATGCCCTCCACGGCAAGTGCCGCGGCGGCATCGGGCATGTCGCCCAGCCAGTTCAGCATGCAGGCATGGCCGCGCATGGCGGTGCTGCCCAGCGGCAGCCCGACCACCGCGCGCAGGTGGTTTTCGAATTGGCTGGTCTCGCTGCCTTCGATCGTCCAGTGCCCGGAGTTGTGCACGCGCGGGGCCATTTCGTTGGCCAACAGCACGCCATCTCGGTCGAACAATTCCAGCGCGAACACGCCCACGTAATCCAGCGCTTCGGCCAGCTTGCGCGCGTGCGACAGCGCGGTGGCCTGCATGGCCGCATCCACCTGCGCGGGCGCCAGACTGGCGGACAGCACACCGTCGACATGCCAGTTCCGGGTCAGCGGCCAGGCGCGGAATTCGCCGTCGCGGCCGCGCACCGCCACCACCGACAGCTCGCGCTGGAAGGCCACGAAACCTTCCAGAATCAGCCCCACCGTATCGGCCTGCGCGCCTAGCGCCACCCACGCGGCATCGACGTCTGCAGGCGTCTTGATCCGAAATTGGCCCTTGCCGTCATAGCCCAACCGGCGGGTCTTCAGGATGCAGGGCGTACCCAGTTCAGCCACCGCTGCCTGCAGTTGTGCCTGCGTGTCGATGGCGGCAAACGGCGGCACCGGGATGCCCAGCTCGCGGAATAGGCTCTTTTCCGACAGCCGATCCTGGGCCACGGCGAGCGCACGCGGATTGGGGGCGACGAAGGTATGCGCGGTCAGCGTTTGCGCTGCCTGCGCCGGCACGTTCTCGAAGTCGAAGGTGGCCACATCGACCCCATCGGCGAACGCCGCCAACGCATCGTCATCGGCATAGTGGCCGACGGTCAACGGCGCCAGCGCACCGGAACAGGCATCGGCCACGGTATCGAACACGACGAACCGCAGCCCCAGCGGCGCGCCCGCCAGAATCAGCATGCGGGCCAATTGGCCGCCGCCCAGAATGCCGACCGTGCTCACTGGCGCGGGTCGTCGTTGGCCACGACGTCCTCGGTCTGCTTGGCGCGGAACGCATCCAGCGCCGCGCCGATCGCCGGGTATTCATGCCCCAGCATGGCCGCGGCAAACAGCGCTGCATTGGCCGCACCGGCAGTGCCGATGGCAAACGTCGCCACCGGGATGCCGGCCGGCATCTGCACGATCGACAGCAGCGAATCCATGCCGTTCAGCGCCTTGCTCTGCACCGGCACGCCCAGCACCGGCACCGCGGTCTTGGAGGCCAGCATGCCCGGCAGGTGCGCGGCACCGCCGGCCCCGGCGATGATGGCGCGCAGGCCGCGCGCAGCGGCGGTGGCGGCATAGTCGAACAACACGTCGGGGGTGCGGTGCGCCGACACCACGCGCACTTCATGCGGCACGCCCAACGCCTCCAGCCGGGTGGCGGCGTGCTGCATGGTGTCCCAATCGGAGCGCGAGCCCATGACGATGCCGACCAGCGGGGCGGCGGTATTTGCGGGGGACATCGAACGTTTCCAGTCGCCAAAGACGTATTCTAACGGCCCCTGATTCCCGTTGCCTGCCCGATGGACCGCAAGCTGCTCGACATCCTCGTCTGCCCGCTCACCCGCCAGCCCCTGCAACTGCTGGACAGCGCCGGGCTGGAGGCACTCAACCGCGCGATCGCCACCGGTGGCGTGCTGCGCAATGACGGCAGCCCGCAACGCGAAGCCCTGCGCGAAGCCCTGCTGACCCGCGACCGCAAGACCGTCTACCGCATCGACGACGACATTCCGGTGCTGCTGGCCGAAGAAGCCCTGGCCACCGCGCAGGTTGAAGGTTACCCGGCGGCATGACCGCAGCATCCGCTGCCCTGCTGGATGCCGCCGTGGCCGCCAACGTGGCCGCCGCGCTGGCGGAAGACATCGGCACCGGCGATGCCACCGCCGCGCTGCTGGACGACGCCCCCGACAGCGCCCATTTGCTGTGCAAGGAAGACTGCGTGGTGGCGGGACGGCCGTGGTTCGACGCCTGCCATCGCGCGCTGGATCCCGGCGTGCGCATCGACTGGCGCTGCCGCGAAGGCGACCACGTCACCAAGGGCACGGTGATCGCCACCCTGTCCGGCCATCGACGCGCCCTGGTCAGCGCCGAGCGCGCTTCGCTGAACTTCCTGCAAACCCTGTCGGGCACCGCCACCGTCACCGCACAGTATGTGGATACCGTGCGCGGCACCGGCACGCGGATCCTGGATACCCGCAAGACCCTGCCCGGCTTGCGGGTGGCGCAGAAGTACGCCGTGCGCATGGGTGGTGGCGACAACCACCGGATGGCGCTGTTCGACGCGGTGATGCTGAAGGAAAACCATGTGCGCGCATTCGGTTCGGTGGTTGCCGCCATCGCCCGCGCCCGCGCGCTGCACCCGCAGCTGCCGCTGATCGTGGAAGTGGAGACGCTGGACGAACTGCGGCAAGCGCTGGAAAGCGGCTGCACCCGCGTGCTGATCGACGACTTCGATGCCGCCACTCGCCGCGAAGCGGTGCGGATTGCCAGAGCCCCCCCCTACTCCGGCCACATCCCGCTGGAAGT
Organism: Thermomonas sp.; assembly: GCF_041905325.1. Classification (GTDB taxonomy): domain Bacteria; phylum Pseudomonadota; class Gammaproteobacteria; order Xanthomonadales; family Xanthomonadaceae; genus Thermomonas. Next base: position 183,825 of record NZ_JAYRLK010000004.1, read on the forward strand.
ATCGGGCGGCGTGGACATGTCCAGCCTGCGCGCCATTGCCGAAGATGGCGTGGATTGCATTTCCATCGGAGCCCTGACCAAGCACGTGCATGCCATCGATTTCTCGTTGAAACTGGGGCCGCCGCCCTCATCTTGACCCGATGCCTACCCTGCTCATCCTGCTCATCGTTGGCGGTGCCGGTTTTTTCTTCTTCACCGCCGCGCGCGCGGCGGCCGAACGCGCCGCCGAGATCGGCCGCGATGCCTGCCAGGCCGCCGGCGTGCAGTGGCTGGATGAATCGGTGCACGCCACCGGCATGCGCCTGCGCCGCAGGGAGGACGGCTGGCTGGGCCTAGAGCGCAGCTTCCGCTTCGAATATTCCGAGGACGGACAAGGCCGCCACATCGGCAGAATCGTGCTGCTGGGCGAAAAACTGGTGGGTTTCAGCGGGCCCACGCGGGCAACACAGGCGGTAGTACGCAGCTTCCCGCAAGACTGAGCCGCGCACGCGCCGGCTACTTCACCACGCGCAGGTGGTTGCCGCGCTTGGGCGGCTCCGGCGCATCTTCCGGCGGCGGCGCATCCGCAGCCACGTCCGCAGTCGCGGGGGAGGTGGCCGGCACTTCCGGCATCGGTGCCGGCGTGGCAGCCGCAGCGTCCATCGGCAACGCCAGGCCTTGCCCGGTTTCGCGTGCATAGATCGCGATCACGGCCGCCATCGGCACCACCACGTTCTGGCTGACACCACCGAAGCGGGCGGAAAAACGGATGCCATCGTTGTCCATCCGCATGTGCCCGACGGCGCGGTCGGCGATGTTGAGCACCACCTGCCCATCCTTCACCGCATGCGCCGGCACGCGCACGCCGGGACTGCGCGCGTCCACCAGCAGGTGCGGGGTCATGCCGTTGTCGACGACCCATTCGTACAGCGCGCGCAACAGGTACGGGCGCTGGCTGGTCATCGACGGCGGGTCGGGCTCGGCCATCGTCAGAGCGACAACTCGCGCAGGTTCTTTTCCTGGTCGGTCAGGCTGCGCACGAAGCCGGGATTGCGGAAGATGCGGTTGCCGTATTCCTCGATCACCTTGCCGTCCTTCGGCAGCGGCACGCCCAGCGCGTCCAGACGCCAGATGATCGGTGCCATCGCGCAGTCGGCCAGGCTCATCTCCGGGTTGAGGAAGAACTTGTAGGCCTTGAACAGCGGCACTGACTGCGCCAGCAATTCCTTCAGGCGCTTGCGTCCGGCCTCGGCTTGCTGCTTGTTGCCGAGCTGGATCGCCTGCACCTGCGGCACCCAATCGTGCTCGATGCGCAGCATGGCCAGGCGCAGGCGCGCGCGGGCCAGTGGCTCCACCGGCATCAGCGGCGGGTGCGGGTAACGCTCATCCAGATATTCGCTGACCACGCTGGCGGCATACAGCACCAGGTCGCGCTCGACCAGGGTCGGTACCGAATGGTACGGATTGAGGTCGATGAGGTCTTCCGGGGGGTTTTGCGGATCGACCGCGATGAAATCGTAGGTAACGCCTTTGGCGGCCAACACCAGGCGGACGCGGTGGCAAACCACGTCATCGACAGCGGAAAACAGGGTCAAGGCGTTACGCATGCGCGGACTCACAGCCATCATCAGGACCACTCCCACGCCCGGCCGAAGCCAGACGCACCGGCGCCGCCCGCACGATGCGGGCGGCCGTCATGCTCCGTTCCCCTGCGGCGGGCGTCCGTGCCGTTGCCGCCGCGTCAGTGAACGTCCCGCCAGTACTCGCTCTTCAGCAGCCAGGCGATGAAAGAGAAAAACACCAAGAACAAAATCACCCACACACCCACGTTCTGGCGCTTGAGCGCCGCCGGCTCGCCGGCGTACTCCAGGAACGCGGTGATGTCGCGCACCGTCTTGTCGTATTGCTTGGCGTCCTGGGTGCCCGGCTGGCTGATGGTGAAACCTTCCACCGGCAGCTCGCCGGAAGCATCCTTCTTGCCGTAGACCGGCTGCTGCACGCCCTGCAGTTCCCACAGCGGGTTCGGCATCGAGGCGTTCGGGAACAACGTGTTGTTCCAGCCCACCGGGCGGCTTTCATCCAGATAGAAGGACTTCAGGTAGGTGTAGATCCAGTCGCTGCCGCGCACGCGGGCGATCACGCTGAGATCCGGCGGTGCCTTGCCGAAGGCATCCTTGGCCAGCTCCGGCGGCATCGCCGACAGCACGTGGTCGCCGATCTTGCCGCCGCTGAAATTGAGGTTGTCCATCACCTCGCTTTCGTTCAGGCCAAGATCCTCGCCGATGCGCGCGTAACGCACGTATTTGAGCGAGTGGCAACCGCTGCAGTAGTTCATGAACAAGGCGGCACCACGCTGCAGCGAGGCCTTGTCGTTGAGGTCGGTACCCGACTGTTGCAGATTGCCGCCCTCGTTGGCGAAGGCAGTGGCCGACAGCAGCAGGCCGGCGGCGAACACCGCCGCGCGGGACAGGAAGTTCTTAGTCATGCATCGTCACCCGTTCCGGCACCGGCTTGGTCTTGTCCAGCTTGGACCAGACCGGCATGGTGATGAAGAAAGCGAAATAGAGGAAGGTCAGCACGCGGCCGATGATGGCCTCGACCGGATCCGTGCCGGGACCGCCACCGATCTTGGCCAGCCAGACGAAACTGACCACGAACACGCCCAGCATCACCCAGCTGAGCAGGCCGCGGTAGCGGAACGACTTGACCGGGCTCTTGTCCAGCCACGGCACCAGGAACAGGCACACGATCGCGCCGAACATCACCAGCACGCCCCACAGCTTGATCCCGAAGAACGAGGGGATCACGCGCAGCATCGCGTAGTACGGCGTGAAGTACCACACCGGCTTGATGTGCGACGGCGTCACCAGCGGGTTGGCCTCGGTGAAGTTGTCGTGCTCCAGGAACAAGCCACCGAAGGTCGGCGCGAAGAAGATGATGAACGCGGCGATGGTGAGGAAGCAGCCGACGTAGAACAGGTCCTTCACCGTGTAATACGGGTGGAACGGGATGCCGTCGGCCGGGGCCTTGTCGGACCAGCGGTTGCCCTTCGGGCCCTTCTTGATTTCCACGCCATCGGGGTTGTTGGAACCCACTTCGTGCAGGGCGAAGATATGCAGCACCACCAGCAGCAACAGCACCAGCGGCATCGCGATGACGTGCAGCGCGAAGAAGCGGTTCAAGGTGGCGTCACCGGGATTGAAGTCGCCCATGATCCATTCGGTCAGGCCGCCGCCGATCACCGGGATCGCGCCGAACAGCGAGATGATGACCTTGGCGCCCCAGTAGGACATCTGGCCCCACGGCAGCACGTAGCCCATGAAGGCCTCGGCCATCAGCACCAGGTAGATCACCATGCCCAGCAACCACACCAGTTCGCGCGGCTTGCGGTAGCTGCCGTACATCAGCCCGCGGAACATGTGCAGGTAGATGACGATGAAGAACAGCGACGCGCCGGTACTGTGCATGTAGCGGATCAGCCAGCCCCACTCCACGTCGCGCATGATGTATTCGACCGAGCCGAAGGCTTCCGCCGCGCTCGGCTTGAACTGCATGGTCAGGAAGATGCCGGTGACGATCTGGTTGACCAGCACCACCATCGACAGCACGCCGAAGATGTACCAGATGTTGAAGTTCTTGGGCGCGTAGTACTCACTCATGTGCTTGCGGTACACCGGCATCATGCCGGGGGCGCGCTCGTTGACCCAGTCCATCACGCCAGTGGCGGCGTTGCAGGCGGTTTGCACGATCTTGTTCGCCATGGCTTACGCGGCTCCCTTCGGGTCGAGGCCGATCACCACGACGGTGTCGCCGTTCTCGAAATGGTAGGGCGGCACCGGCAGGTTCATCGGTGCCGGCTGTGCCTTCAGCACGCGCCCGGCGAGGTCGTAGCGCGACTTGTGGCAAGGGCAGAAGTAGCCGCCCTTCCAGTCCGGATCGAACGGCTCCGGCTTCACTTCCGGCTTGAACTCCGGGGCGCAACCCAGATGGGTGCAGACGCCGACCAGCACGGAGATCTCCGGCTTGATGGAACGCGTCTCATTCTTGGCATAGGACGGCTGGGAGGACGCATCCGACTTCGGATCGGCCACCATCGCGTCCATTTTCGGCAGGATGTCCAGCATCGCCTTGGAGCGCTTGGCGATGTAAATTGGCTGGCCGCGCCAATTCAGCACCAGTTGCTGGCCTTCCTGCAGGGCGCTGATGTCCTGCGACACCGGTGCGCCCGCGAAGCGCGCGCGCGCGCTGGGGCTCCAGGACTTGATGAACGGCACCGCCGCAAACCCGGCACCCACCGCCCCCACCACCGCGGTCGTCGCGGTGAGGAATCGGCGTCGCCCGGCGTTGACCTCTTCGTTGGCCATCCCGCACTCCGAAATTGGATTCTGTACACGAAACCACGGCCACCGGCACGGGCCGGCAAACCGCGAATGACACGCAAGTGTAACGGAAGCCTTAACGGGCCGACAATCCGCCCCGCATCGGCAAGGCCACCGGGTTGACCGCCCCCCGGTAGCGCTCCGCCAGAAGCGCCACCCGCTGCACGTACCGCTGGGTTTCACTGTAGGGCGGCACCCCGCCGTACTTGTCCACTGCACCCTCGCCGGCGTTGTAGCCGGCGGCCGCCAGCGTCAAGTTGCCGTTGAAACGCTTGAGCAGGAAGGCCAGGTACTGCACCCCACCGCGGATATTCTGGCCGGCATCGAATGCATCAGCCACCCCGAAACGACGCGCGGTGGCCGGCATCAGCTGCATCAACCCCTGCGCGCCCACCCGCGACAACGCATTGGGGTTGAAGGCCGATTCGGCATGGATGATGGCACGCACGACCGCCTCCTCCACCCCTGCGGCGCGGGCGGCGGCGCTGATTTCCGCCTGATAGGCCGCAGTGTTCAGGCGCAGGGAGCGGAAATCCAGCCCCGGCAGGACGCCGCAGGCGTAGCAGGTTTCCATGTAGCTGTACTGGATGGTGCGGATTGCGGCAGCCGGCATCCCGGCGGGGCGACGGCTGGTGTAGTTGCGCACGCCATCCTTGCCCATGTAGGCATAGACCTGCCCACGCACCAGCCGGGGGGTCACGGCCACCCGTGCCGGTGGCGGTGACGGCGGTTGCGGGGCCTGGCCTGCCGGCACCGTCACGGATGCCAACGCCGGTGCCGCCGGTGCCGCCGGTGCGGCGGTGGCCACCGGAGCCACCGCTACCGGGACGGCTGCGCGCGCAGCGTGCCGGCGGGCGCTGTAGCCACCGACCCGGCTGCACGCACGCCCGGCGGGCGGCTTGTTGGTATAGCTGGTGACCCCGTCACTGCCGGTGCAGCGATACACGCTGCCCGCCGCGGCTGGCCCCACCAGCGCAGACGCCAGCAGCAACAGGATGGTACCCCTCCCTTTCATGCGCCGCAGTTTTATCCGCAAACCCCTGTACTGGCAAGCCTTTTCCGTTCCCTTGCAGCCATCCGGCAGGGGTGGCAACCGTTAGAATGGCGGTTTTCCCCATCCCGGCCCGGACTCATCGCCGCGCCCCGGAGCCTGCCATGACCGATCTGCATCCCCTGCCTGCACCGCCAGCCACCCGCCCCACCCGCCCGGGCGCGAAGAAGTTCCACATCCAGACCCACGGCTGCCAGATGAACGAGTACGACTCGGCCCGCATGGCCGATCTGCTGGCCGTGCAGGAAGGAATGGAAATGACGGAAAACGCCGACGAAGCCGACGTGATCCTGATCAATACCTGCTCGATCCGCGAAAAAGCACAGGAAAAAGTATTCAGTCAGCTGGGCCGCTGGAAGGCCTTCAAGCAGGGGGGGCGCCCGGTCATCATCGGCGTGGCCGGTTGCGTGGCCTCGCAGGAAGGCGCGGCCATCCTCGACCGCGCGCCCTACGTGGACCTGGTGTTCGGCCCGCAGACCTTGCACCGCCTGCCGGAGCTGCTCCAGCAGCGCGCGATCAGCGGCCAGCCGCAGGTGGACATCAGCTTCCCGGAAATCGAGAAATTCGACCGCCTGCCCGAGCCGCGCGCGGAAGGCCCCACCGCCTTCGTCTCGATCATGGAAGGGTGCTCGAAATACTGCTCGTACTGCGTGGTGCCCTACACCCGTGGCGAGGAGATCAGTCGCCCGTTCGAGTCGGTGCTGACCGAAGTGGCCGAGCTGGCCGCGCAGGGTGTGCGCGAGGTCAACCTGCTGGGCCAGAACGTCAACGCTTACCGCGGCCCTCTGGGCGACAGCGGAGAGGTGGCCGATCTGGGCCTGCTGATCCGCGCGATTGCCGAAATCGACGGCATCGGCCGCATCCGCTTCACCACCTCGCACCCGCTGGAGTTCTCCGACTCGCTGATCGAGGCCTACCGCGACGTGCCCAAGCTGGCCAACTACCTGCACCTGCCGGTGCAGGCCGGCAGCGACCGCATCCTGAGCGCGATGAAGCGCGGCTACACCGCGCTGGAGTTCAAGCAGAAGATCCGCAAGCTGCGCGCGGTGCGGCCGGATATCTCGGTGTCGTCGGACTTCATCGTCGGCTTCCCCGGCGAAACCGAGGCGGATTTCGAGAAAACCATGCGCCTGATCGAAGACTTGGGCTTCGACCAGAGTTTTTCTTTCATCTATTCGCGCCGCCCCGGCACCCCCGCCGCCGACCTGGAAGACACCACCAGCAGCGAGGAGAAGCACGCGCGGCTGGACCGCCTGCAAAAACACATCAGCGCGCATGCCGCCACGATTTCACAGGCGATGGTGGGCAGCGTGCAGACCGTGCTGGTGGAAGGCCCGTCGCGCAAGGACCCGAACGAGCTGACCGGCAAGACCGAAAACATGCGCTCGGTGAATTTCCCCGCGCACCCGCGCCTGATCGGCCAGTTCGTCGAGGTGGAAATCACCGCTGCGCTGAGCAACTCACTGCGCGGGCGGGTGGTGACGGCGGATTGAGGGTTTTCTTCGCGGCAAGGATTCTCCTTGCCGCCCCCCCTGCCCCTTCCAACCTCTCCATTGAAGGGGGAGACGTTTCAAACCCCGCACATGCTGGCCGCAACGACGCGCAAGCCCTTCCCTTCATGGGGAGGCTTGGGTGGGGATGGGCTTGTCGTTCGGTCCGCCCGCTGCCTCGGCATCAGCGCGCCTCGAACACCGGCTTGCCGTCCACGTAGGTCGCCTTGACCGTCAGCGTGCGCAGCGCCGCATCCGGCACCGCCAGCGGGTCTTCGGCCAACACCACGAAGTCGGCGCGCTTGCCGGGGGCAAGGCTGCCGACGTCGTGCTCGGCGAAACCGGCATAGGCGGCCTCCAAGGTGAAGCCACGCAGCGCCTCGAACGCGGTCAGTTTCTCGTCCGGATACCAGCCGCCCACCGGCAGCCCCTTGCCATCGGCGCGCGTCACCGCCGCGTACAGGCCCAGGCGCGGATCCACCGATTCCACCGGGAAGTCCGAGCCCAGTGCCAGATGCGTGCCGGCATCGCGCAATTGCCGCCAGGCATACGCACCGACGATCCGCTGCGGCCCCACCCGGTCTTCCGCCCATGGCATGTCGCTGGTGGCGTGGGTGGGCTGCATGGAGGCGATGACGTGCATCCGGGCCAGCCGCGGCAGGTCTTCCGGCGCGAGGATCTGCGCGTGTTCGATGCGCCAGCGATGGTCGCCGTCCACGTCCTTGCCCAGCGCCTTGGCGTAGGTATCCAACGCGATGCGGTTGCCGCGATCGCCGATGGCATGCGTGGCCACCTGCACGCCACAACGCTTGGCCTTGGCCGCGGCGGCGGCCAATTCCTGCGGCGACATCAGCAGCAGGCCGCGGTTGCCGTGGTCGTCGCTGTAGTCGTCCAGCATCGCCGCGCCGCGACTGCCCAATGCGCCGTCGGCATAGAGCTTGACCGCACGCATCTGCAAACGCCCGGACGGGTGCCGATACAGGCCGTGCTGGCACAGCGACTCCAGCGCCTCCTTGTTGCCATCCGCCATCGCGTAGATGCGCAGCGGCAGCTGGCCACGGTCGGCCAGGCGCTGGTAGCGCTGCAATTCGGCCAGTGGAATACCGGCATCGTGGACGCCGGTCAGCCCATGCGCCACGGCAGCCCGCATCCCCAGTTGCAGGGCTTTCTCCGCCGTGGCTTCGTCGATCGCGGGACGGGCATTTTCGAGCAGCAGCATCGCGTTGTCGATGAAGAGGCCGGTGGGCTTGCCGGCTGCGTCCCGCTGGATGCTGCCGCCTTCCGGCTGCCACGTACCGGTCAGCGCACGCGGCACCGCGCGCATCGCCGCCGTGTTGGCCCAGCCGGCGTGGCCGTCGATGCGCGACAACCAGACCGGGCGCTCGGGAAACGCGGCATCGAGGTCGGCGGCGGTGGGGAACGCCTGCTCCGGCCAGTCGTTCTGGTCCCAGCCACGCCCGATCAGCCATTCGCCCGGCCTCAGGTCCTTTTCCTTCGCCCGCAACCGCTCCAGGATCTCGGCCTTGCTGGCGGTGTCCACCAGGTCGGCGGTCAGCATCGCCAGGCCCAATCCCGACATGTGGCCATGCGCGTCGATCAACCCCGGCACCACGGTGGCATTGCCCACGTCCAGCCGCCGCGCCTGCGGGTAGCGCGCCAGCAGCGTGGCCGCATCACCCAGCGCCAGCACGGTACCGTCGTCGCCATAGGCCATCGCGGTGGCCTGCGGCCGCGCGGCATCCATGGTGTGGATGCGATGTGCGCTGAGCACGGTGACATTGGCCGCCAGCAACGTCAGCGGCAGCAAGGTCAACAGCAAGGCACTGGCGGTTCGACGCATCGGCATGGCTCCAGGGCAGGACGCCCCACGATGCGCCAGCCACGCCGGCCAGGCAAGTCAGCGCACGTCCTGCCGTGGCAGCGGCGCGCGCATCGCGCTACCCTTCGCGGCCTATGCAGCACCACGACTTCACCCTCGAACCCGACGATCTGGAACGCCTGGCCAACCTGTGCGGCCCGTTCGACGCCCACCTGCGCCTGATCGAACTGCGGCTGGGCGTGGAAATCGCCAATCGCGGCTGCGTGTTCCGGATCAGCGCCGACGATGCCGATGCGCTGGCGCGGGCCGACATGTTCCTGCGCCAGCTCTACGCCGACGCCGATAGCGAGCCGCTGGACGAGCACGCCGTGCACCTGCGGCTGGGCGCGTTCGCGGGCGACGACCACGCGCCCGCCACGCCCATCGGGCAGATGCCGGCGGACATCGCGGTGCGGGTCAAGCGCGGCACCTTGCGCGGGCGCGGCGCCAACCAGCGCAGGTATCTGCAGGAAATCGCCAATCACGACATCAACTTCGGCGTCGGCCCGGCCGGCACCGGCAAGACCTTCCTTGCCGTGGCGATGGCGGTGGATGCGCTCAACCAGTCGCGCGTGCAGCGCCTGATCCTGGTGCGGCCGGCGGTGGAAGCCGGCGAGAAGCTGGGCTTCCTGCCCGGCGACCTGACCCAGAAGGTCGACCCCTACCTGCGCCCGCTGTACGACGCCCTCTACGAAATGCTGGGCGTGGACAAGGTGGCGCGGCTGCTGGAACGCAACGTCATCGAGATCGCGCCGCTGGCCTACATGCGCGGCCGCACGTTGAACGATGCCTTCGTGATCCTCGACGAGGCGCAGAACACCAGCATCGAACAGATGAAAATGTTCCTGACCCGGCTGGGCTTCGGCAGTACCGCGGTCATCACCGGCGACCTGACCCAGATCGATTTGCCCAAGCACCAGAAATCCGGCCTCAAGGACGCGGTGGAGGTGCTGCGCGGGGTGGACGGCGTGAGCTTCACCTTCTTCGAGGCCCGCGACGTGGTGCGACACCCGCTGGTGGCGCGGATCGTCAATGCCTACGAAGCGCGGGACGCCGCCAACGGACAGGCGTAGGATGCCGCCATGACCAAGGGCCCGGTGCGTCTTGATGTTGCTGTTGGCTATGCCTTGCCGCGTGCGGGCATTCCGGCGGCGGCCAGCTTCCGCAAGTGGGCGGCGACGGCCTTGCAGGGCCGCATTCGCGAAGCGGACCTGGCCATCCGCATCGTCGATGCCGAGGAAGGCCGCGCACTGAACCGCCACTATCGCGGCAAGGATTACGCCACCAACGTGCTCAGCTTTCCCGCCGAGATTCCACCGGGCCTGCCCAAGGGCGTGAAATTGCCGCTCCTGGGGGACCTCGTGATTTGCGCGCCGGTGGTTGCACGCGAAGCGCAAGAGCAAGGCAAGCCGCTCAACGCCCACTACGCGCACCTGACCGTGCATGGCTGCCTGCACCTGCTGGGGCTGGACCACGAGGATCCGCGCGAGGCCGATGCGATGGAGCAACTGGAACGCGAGATCCTCGCCGGACTGGGCCTGCCGGATCCTTACGCGGCAGGTTGAAGGCTACTGCGCCGGCGGCGCCAGATCCTGCGCCCGCAACAGCGCCACGAACCGCGGGTCGTCCGCATAGCGCGCCACGAAGGGCATGTAGCGGATTTCCGCCAATCCGGGGTCGTGGGCGCGGCGCGCCACCTCCAGCCAGTGGAACAGCGCCTCGCGGTCGCCGCGCTGGGCATGCACCCCGGCGATCTGGGTGGGCGCGTCATTGGCGTGCTCGCGGATCAAGGCCTGCAATTCGACCTCGGAGCGGGCGCGGTCGCCATCGGCCCAATACGCCATCGCCAGCGCGTAGTGACGCCACAGTGCCTGCGGCTCCTGCACCGCCATCGCCACCGCGTCGCGGGTGCGGTTCTGCTGGAACAACACCATCGCCAGGAACGCACGCACCAGCGGCATCGACGGTTCCAGCGCCAACGCCTCGCGCAACTCGTGTTCGGCCTGCGGGTAGTCGGCCAAGCCCAGGTACACGCTGCCCAGGCTGTAGTGCGTCGGTGCCGACAGCGGATTGACCTGCAACACCTGGCGCAAGCTCGCGGCCGCCGCGTCCAGTTCCCCGAAGCCGATCTGCCGCAACGCCAGCAGGTTCAGCAAACCGGGCTCGCCCGGGTGTTGTGCCAAGGCCCGGCGCAGCACCTCGCGCGATGCCACCGGATCGTGGGCGATCTCGGCCAGCCAGATGGCTTGCGCGCGTTGCGCTTCCGTGCTGCCCGGTGCCAACCGCAACGCGGTCGCCGCATCGCGCCGGGCCAGTTCCGCCTGCGTGCGGCCATCGCCCTCGTCCAACGGGAACTGCACGACCTGGCGGATACGCGCCTGCGCCAGCCGCGCATGCGCATGGGCGTAGCCGGGGTCCAGCTCCAGCGCATGCTGGTAGGCCAGCACCGCAGCGCGGATGCTGAAGACATCGCCGCCTGCCGCATCGGCATCGCCTTGCAACAGGGCCTGGTAGGCATCGGGATTGCCGCTTGGCGGCCGGTCATCCTGCCCGCCGCGCGGCACCGGGCCGGCACGCAGCGCCGTCGCCAGTGCCCGCACCGCTTCATCTTGGAGGGCGAACAACTCGCGCCCCACGCGTTCGTAGTGGTGCTGCCACAGGGTGGCGCCGTCGCTGGCCTGCAACAGCTCCAGGTCCAGCCGCAACCGGCCGTCGGGGCGTTGCAGCGCGCCGCGCAGCACGTGGGTGGCCCCCAGGCGCGTGCCGATCACGCTGTTGAGCTCACTGGAACCACGAAAACGGAACGACGACTCCGGGCTGATGACGACGATGCCCGGCACGCGCGCCAACGCCCGGGCCAGATGCTGCGCCATGCCATCGTTGAACGCCCGTGCATCCGGGTCGTCGCCGGAATCCGCCAGTGGCAGCACCGCCACCACCACGGCAGTGGCCGGTACTGCGGCCGAAGCGGCCACGGCCGCCTGCACCGCCGGCTGCGACGGCTTCGAACAGGCCGCTGCCAACGCCAACAGGCACGCCACCGCCCACCAAGCCACGCGCCTGCCCCTTGTTCCAACCCCTGCCGTCATGCCCCATGCCGCCCCTGTCGCCCAGTCGACCACCACAACGGCAAAACCCGCTGCGGCGGGACATGCCCCGTTCACTGCCCAACCCGCAGGGATTCGCTAGACTGCGCGCTGTTGCAGCCCACGAAGATCGCACGCCCCATGTCCGAGGACGACAGTCGGCACACCACCGACAACGACGAAAAGCACCCCGAGAAATCGCACCGCTCCTGGTTGGACCGCATCAGCGCGGCGCTGTCCGGCGAACCCGACAGCCGCGAGGAACTGGTCGAACTGCTGCGCGATGTGCAGGCCGACGGCGTGATCGGCGCCGACACCCTGCGGATGATGGAAGGCGCGATCAACATCGCCGAAATGACCGTGGGCGACGTGATGGTGGCGCGTGCGCAGATGGTGGCCCTGCCCGCCGACGGCAAGCTGCTGGAGCTGATGAAGCAGGTGGTGGAATCCGGCCATTCGCGCTTCCCGGTGCACGGCGAGGACAAGGACGAGATCCTGGGCATCCTGCTGGCGAAAGACCTGCTGCGCGGGGTGGTGGCGGACAATGCCGCCGCCAGCATCCATGAGCTGCTGCGGCCAGCGGTGCTGATCCCGGAATCGAAGAACCTCAACGTGCTGCTGCGCGAGTTCCGGCAGTCGCGCAACCACATGGCCATCGTGATCGACGAGTACGGCGGCGTGGCGGGCCTGGTCACCATCGAGGACGTGCTGGAACAGATCGTCGGCGAGATCGACGACGAACACGACGATGCGGCTGATGCGGGCGTACTGATCGCGGCGCAGGCCGACGGCCAGTTCGTGGTCGACGCGCTCACGCCGATCTCCGACTTCAATGCGCGTTTCGGCGCATCGTTCCCCGATGACGAGTACGACACCATCGGCGGGCTGGTCACCGCCGCCATCGGCCACCTGCCGGAGGCCGGCGAAGAGCTGACCCTGGAGCGCTTCGCCTTCCGTGTCGCGCGCGCCGATGCGCGCCGCCTGCTGGCCCTGCACGTGAGCGTGCATGGAGGGGAATGAGGTGCTGCGCCGTCTCTTGTTGACGCCGCTGCTGGCACTGTTGGCGGGACTGGTGCAGGCGCAGGGACCGGCGCAGCCGCCGGCCGCCGCCGCGCCGCGCATCGGCGTGTTGACGATGGGGCCGGGCGAGATCTTCTGGGAGCGTTTCGGCCACGACGCGATCGTGGTCGCCGACCCCGCGCAGCGCGGCCCGATCAGCTACAACTTCGGCTATTTCGACCTCGACGAACCCGGCTTCGTCAGGCGCTTCGCCAAGGGCGAGATGCGTTACATGCTGGTGGCGCTGCCGCTGGCCGACGACCTGGCCTATTACCGCGACGTGGGACGTGGTGCCCGCCTGCAATGGCTGGACCTCGACCCCGCGCAGGCACGCCGGTTGGCTGCCGCACTGGCCACCAACGCCCGCCCTGAAAACGCCCGCTACCGCTACGATTATTTCACCGACAACTGCACCACCCGCGTGCGCGATGCCCTCGATCGCGCATTGGATGGGCAACTCCGGCGCCAGATGCAGGCGCGTTCCAGCGGCGACAGCTGGCGCAGCGAAACCTTGCGGCTGGCCTCGCCCGCGCCGTGGCTGTGGCTGGGCTTCGACATCGCGCTGGGGCCGGCGGCCGATCGCCCGCTGACGCGCTGGCAGCAAGACTTCCTGCCGCGCCGGCTGGCCGACGACCTGCGTGATGTGCGCCACCCCGATGGTCGCCCGTTGGTGGTCGCGGAACTGGAGTTGCTGCCGCAACGGCAGGCAGCGGAGCCGGCCGAACAGGCGCAGCCGCTGTGGCCATGGTTGCTGAGCGGGACATTGGCGGGGCTGGCGTTGCTGGCAACCGGCCGGCGCCGCCCACGCACCGGCGCGACCCTGGCCAGTCTGTTGTGGTTGGTCTGTGGCACGCTGGGCACCGTGTTGGCGTTGGCCTGGGCCGCCACCGAGCACCACGCACTGTGGGCCAACCGCAACCTGCTGCTGTTCAACCCGTTGTGCCTGCTGCTGCTGCCGGGCGGCTGGGCGCTGCTGCGCGGGCGACTGCCCTCGGCGCGCTTCCGCGCAGTGTTGCTGGCGGTGGCGGTGCTGGCCGGGCTGGCCTGTCTGCCGCTATGGCTGCAGGTGCTGCCGCAACGCAACGGCCACTGGATCGCCCTGCTGCTGCCGCTGCATGCCGCCTGCGCCCGCCTGTGGGCCAGACTCCCGCCCGGCGTCACCGTGAAGCCCGCCTCCTGACGACGCGGGCGTGGCCCCCGGGCCACCGGGGCCTGGCCGCATCCACACGCGTCGGCGTCAGCCGCCGCGCACCAGCCAGAGCGCCACCAGTCCCAGCATCAGCACCACGCCACCGATGCGACGGACTTGCTCATCGCTCAACTGCAACATCTGCTCGACGGTGCGTTTCCACGCGGCGGGGGCGGCGAACAGCAACAGCCCCTCGAAGACCACCACCAGGCACAGCGCCGACCACAGATCCGACATCGGTCAGTGGTCGCTGCGCAGGTATTGCAGGAAGGGATCGTTGCGCTCCAGCACGATCACGCCGTCATTGCCGGAAAACGCCTTTCGGTAGGCCTCCAGGCTGCGCTGGAAGGCGTAGAAGGACGGGTCGCGGTTGGCCGCATCGGCATAGATGCGCGCGGCTTCGGCATCGCCTTCGCCGCGCAGCTTCTGCGCGTCGCGCTCGGCTTCGGCCAGGATCACCTGCTGGTCGCGGTCGGCGCCGGCGCGGATCTCGTTGGCCTGCTCCTCGCCTTCCGCGCGCAAGCGGCTGGCCACCTGCTGGCGCTGGGCGCGCATGCGGTTGTAGACGTCGTCGATGACGCGGCTGTCGGTGGGCAGGTCGAGCTGCTTGATGCGCAGGTCGAGGATGCGCACGCCCAGTGTCGCCGCACCGCGATTGATCACGCTGAGCTGGCTCTTGACGATCTCGGTGCGGTCGCCCGACACCGCCTGTTGCAGGGTGCGGGCGTTGATTTCGTTGCGCAGCGCATCCTTGATGATCGGCGCCAGACGCGCCACCGCGGCGCTTTCGTCGCCGCCGGTGGCGCGATAGAAGGCGCGGGCGTCTTCAATCTGGCCCACCGCGAAGAAGTCCACGCTGACGTCCTTGCGCTCGGAGGTCAGGTAGCGCTCCGGCTCGGCCGGCAGCACCTGCAGGCGACGGTCGAACACCCGCGCGCTTTCCACCAACGGCCATTTGAAATGCAGGCCCGGTTGCAGGTTGACCCGCGACACCCGGCCCAGGTTCAGGACGATGGCGGTATGGCCTTCGTTGACCACGAACACCGAACCCATCAACAAGACCAGCGCGGCCACCACGGCCGCCATCCATGCAGGGAATCTCATCGCACCACCTCCTCGCGTCCGGCCGGGCGGCCACTGCGGCCCGGGCGTGCCGGATCTTCCGCAGCGGTGTTGGCCTGCACCGGCGGCGACACCAACTCCGGCAACACCGCCGGGGCCGGGGCCGGGGCCGCTGGCTGCGCACTGCCGGCCATCGGCACGTAGATCAACTGGCGGCCATCGCCACCGACCACCTTGCGGTTACGCGCCAGCACGTCCTGCACGGTTTCCAGCCACAGGCGCTTGCGGGTGACATCCGGGGCACCCTTGTACTGCGCCACCAGCAGGCTGAAGCGCTCGGCATCACCGGTGGCACGGGCAATCTCGGCGGTCTTGTAGCCTTCCGCCACGGTGCGCACGCGCGCCGCCTGGCCGCGGGCCTCGGGCACCACCTTGGCGGCGTAGGCGCGGGATTCGGAAATCAGCCGCTCCTTGTCCTGCTGGGCACTGTTGACGTCGTCGAACGCCGGCTTCACCTGCTGCGGCGGGCGCGCGTCGGGCAGGTTCAGTTCGGTGACCACCAAGCCGGTACGGTAAGCCTCCAGCGATTTCTGCAGGCGCTCGCGCGCCGACACCGCGAGCTGTTCGCGCGCGCCCAGCACGGTATCGAGATCGGAACGACCCACCTGCTCGCGCACGGTACTCAGCGCGGCCTGCTTCAGCACTTCATCGCCATTGCGGGTGCCGAACAGGTAGAGCTGGGGATCGGCAACCTTGTACTGCACGTTGACCGCCACATCGACGATGTTTTCGTCGCGGGTCAGCACCGGCACGCGGTCTTCGTAATTCTTGATCTGGGTGGCGTTGACCTTGGTGATGCTCTCGATCGGCCACGGCAGCTTGAAGTTCGGGCCGGGCTGCATGAGCCTGTCGAACTTGCCGAAGCGCAGCACCACGCCGCGCTGCTGTTCGGCCACCAGCACGAAGCAGTTGAAGGCCAGCCACAACGCCAGCACCAGCCACAACCAGCGCAGCGGGTTGCCGCCACCGAGATCGGGCAGCTTGTCCAGCACGCGCCCCCAACCGTTGCCGGTGGATTTGCCGGCGCCACCGGGCCGGTTCCAGGCCATCCAGGCCGCTTTGGGCCCGCGCGGGCCGCTGTCTTGTGTGGTCATGTGTCGGATTCTACGGGAAGCAACGGTGCGCTGGCCGCCAACAGGGCGCGTAGCGGCGCACCATCCGCCTGCGCCGCCAGCCGCGTGGCATCGGAGACGGGCAGATCCACCTGCACCTGCCAGCCATCGGCATCATGGGTTTCATCACGGACCGCACCCAGTGCGTGCAGGCGCGCGCGCAAGCGGCCGGCATCGGTGAGCAACTGGATCAGGCCGGTGATGCGCTGCAAGCCCAGGCGTTCGCACAAGGCGTCGCGCAGCAAACCCAGGCCGTTGCCATCACGGGCCGACAACCACACCGCACTGGCGGCGTGTTCGCGTCGGTCGATGCGCGGGCTGGCCCCTTCGATGCGGTCGATCTTGTTGAATACCAGCAACTGCGGGATGTCGCCAGCATCGATGTCGTGCAGTACCGCGTCCACCTGCGCCATGCGCTCGTCGCGCAGCGGGTCGTCGGCGTCGACCACGTGCAGCAGCAGGTCGGCCTCGCGCGCCTCGCTCAACGTGGAACGGAACGCGGCCACCAGTTCGTGCGGCAGGTCGCGGACGAAGCCCACGGTGTCGGCCAACACCACGCCTCCGCCGGGCAACGTGATCCGGCGCACGGTGGGGTCCAGCGTGGCGAACAATTGATCGGCGGCGTAGGCGTCGGCGCCGGTCAATGCATTGAACAGGGTGGACTTGCCGGCGTTGGTGTAGCCCACCAAGGCAACACGCGGAAGTTCGCTGCGCACCCGCGCGCGGCGCATCTGGGTGTGCTGCACTTCCACTTTTTCCAGGCGCTTTTGCAGCATCTCGACGCGCTTTTGCAGCAGCCGGCGGTCGGTTTCCAACTGGGTTTCGCCGGGGCCGCGCAGGCCGATGGCGCCGCCGCGCTGGCGCTCCAGGTGGGTCCAGCCACGCACCAGCCGGGTGGCCATGTGGCGCAGCTGCGCCAGTTCCACCTGCAACTTGCCTTCGTGGCTGCGCGCGCGCTGGGCGAAGATGTCCAGGATCAGCCCGGTGCGATCCACCACCCGGCGTTCCAGCGCTTTTTCAAGATTGCGTTCCTGGATGGGGCTGAGGGCGTGGTTGACCAATACCAGGTCGGCACCGACGGCATCGCAGGCGGCCTTCACTTCGTCCAGCTTGCCACTGCCGATCAGGATGGACGGGTTGGGTTTGTCGATCCGCGCCAGCACGGTGGCGGCCACGCGGGCACCAGCCGAACGCGCCAGTTCCGCGAATTCGTCCAGCACGCCTTCGGCCGGCGGGCCGTAGGCGTGGGGTTGGATCAGCAGCGCGTTTTCACCGCCGCGCGAACGTTCGAACAATTGGGTGGGCATCGGCTAACAGATGCGGGCGGCAACCCGCGATTGCAAGCCCCGCCGCACGCACATCATTCGGCCGCAGCCGCATCCGCTTCGGCTTCACCTGCCTCGGCACCGCCACTGATGCGCACATTGCGCGCCGGCACCACGGTGGAAATGGCGTGCTTGTAGACCATCTGGCTGACGGTATTGCGCAGCAGCACCACGAATTGGTCGAACGATTCGACCGTACCCTGCAATTTGATGCCGTTGACCAGATAGATGGACACCGGCACGCGCTCGCGGCGCAGGGCGTTCAGGAAAGGATCCTGCAAGGATTGCGACTTCGACATGGATTCCCCGTGGCTGTCGTGTTGTTGTTGTTGGTCGGGGCCGCTGCCGGCGGCAGATCCCCGGCCCCTGCCCGTCCGCCAGCGGCGGGCAGGCCGATGGTAACGCAGCCGCGCGCTCAGGTGCGGATCAGCGGCCCAGGAAGCCCTGCACCGCAGCCTGCAACGCGGCGGCCTGGGTGGCGGGGTCGAAGCGGCGGGCGTCCAGCTCGCCACGCAACCAGGTGTATTGGCGCTTGGCCAGCTGCCGGGTGGCAGCGATGGCACGTTCGCGGAATTGCGCGGCGGTGGCGTTGCCGTCCAGATACTCCCATGCCTGCCGGTAGCCCACTGCGCGCATGGCCGGCAGATCCAGTGGCTGCGGATGTGCAGCGAGTCCCGGCAACGCGCGCAAGGCGCGGACTTCATCCAGAAACCCCGCCTCCAGCATCGCATCGAAACGTTGCGCGATGCGGTCATGCAAGCTGCTGCGCGCGGCCGGGGCCAGCACCAGCTTCAGCACGCTCAGGGGCAACCGCGTGCCGCGTGCGTTGCGTTGCCAATCGCTGATCGGGCGACCAGTCAGGCGAAACACTTCCAAGGCGCGCTGGATGCGCTGCGCATCGGTGGCATGGATGCGTGCGCCCGCCTCCGGGTCCACCTGCACAAGCTCGGCATGCAGGGCTGCCCAGCCGCGCACGCCCGCCTCATCGGCAATCGCGGCACGCAGCACGGCATCCGCTTCGGGCATGTCGGACAGGCCCTCCAGCAGTGCACGAAAATACAGCCCGGTACCGCCGGCAAGAATGGGCAGCTTGCCGCGCGCGACGATGCCGTCGATGGCGGCCCGCGCCGCCTGCGCGAACTCCGCGGCCGAATACGGCTGCCACGGGTCGCAGACATCGATCAGGTGGTGCGGCACCTGTGCGCGCTCGTCGCGGGTGGGCTTGGCTGCACCGATGTCCAGCCCGCGATAGACCAGCGCCGAATCGACGCTGACGATCTCGCCGCCCAGCCGCCACGCCAGATCGAGCGCGCAGGCGCTCTTGCCCGATGCAGTGGGCCCCATCAGCGCGATCGCGCGCGGCCGCGCATCCAGCGCCATCGGGTCAGTAACCGCGTTCGCGCAGGCTGGCCCGGACCTGCTGGTGGCGGGCCTGCACCTCCGCGCTCGGCGCGGGCGACAGCAGGCTGCCCAGCACGATCGCGGCGCTGCCGGCCACGAACCCCGGCACGATTTCGTACAGCGCGCTGCCGGTGTACTTCCACAGCACCACGGTCAACGCACCGGCCACCATGCCGGCCAGCGCGCCGATGCCGGTCATCCGGCCCCAGACCAGCGAGAGCAGCACCACCGGCCCGAATGCGGCACCGAAACCGGCCCAGGCATAGCTGACCAGGCCGAGCACGCGGCTGTCGGGATCGCGGGCAATCCAGATCGCCAGCAGCGCCACCGCCAGCACGGTGGCGCGCCCCATCCACACCAGTTCACGCGGGCCGGCGGCGGGCCGCAGGAAGCCGTGGTAGAAATCCTCGGTCAGCGCGCTGGAGCACACCAGCAACTGGCAGCTGAGCGTGCTCATCACCGCGGCCAGGATCGCCGAGAGCAGCACGCCGGCCACCCACGGGTTGAACAGCGCTTCGGCCAGCACGATGAACACGCGCTCGGGGTTTTCGCCCAGCGCACCCGCCTGCTGCGGGTGCTGGGTGGCCCAGGCGATGCCGGCCAGCCCCACCGCCACCGCGCCCAGCAGGCACAGCACCATCCAGGTCATGCCGATCCGCCGCGCCTGCGGGATCACGGCCAGCGAATCCGCCGCCATGAAGCGCGCCAGGATGTGCGGCTGTCCGAAATAGCCCAGGCCCCAGGCCAGCGCAGAAACCACCGCGACCAGGCCGCCGGTGCCGATCCACTGCAGGCGCGCCGGGTCGACCTGCTCGATGACGCGCAGCGTCTCGCCCGGCCCGCCGACACTGAGGATGACGATGACCGGCGTCAGCAGCAGGGCGAAGATCATCAGGGTGGCCTGCACCGTGTCGGTCCAGCTCACCGCGAGGAAGCCACCGATGAGCGTGTACAGGATGGTGGCGGCCGCGCCCCACCACAGCGCCTGCGCGTAGGGCAGCCCGAACACGCTCTCGAACAGGCGCGCCCCGGCCACGATGCCGCTGGCGCAGTAGATCGCGAAGAACACCAGGATCACCAGCGCCGACACCACGCGCAGCAGGCGCCCGTTGGCGGCGGAGCCATCGGTCGAGAAGCGCGTCGTGAAGTAGTCCGGCAGGGTCAGGGCATTGTCGGTGCGCTCGGTGTAGACGCGCAGCGGCCCCGCCACGAAGCGCCAGTTGCACCACGCGCCGATGCACAGGCCGACGGCGATCCATGCCTCGCTGACGCCGGTCAGGTACAACGCGCCGGGCAGCCCCATCAGCAGCCAACCGCTCATGTCGGAAGCGCCGGCGGACAGCGCGGTGACGTAACCGCCCAGCGAGCGCCCGCCGAGGATGTAGTCGTCGAGGCTGCGGGTGGAGCGCCAGGCCGCCAACCCGATCCCCACCATCGCCAGCAGGTACAGGCCAAAGGTGATCAGCAGCGGGGTACTGGCGGTCATGCGCGGGCTCCGGTTGGACGGCGCACTTTAACCCGGCCTGCCCCCGGTTACTCCGGCCAGGCAATCTCCGGCGGTACCGCCTTGCGCGGTGCCGGCACCGCGGCGACCGCATTCCACACCTTCAGCGCGTCCACCATTGCGGCGACGTCGTGGACCCGCAGCAGCAGGGCGCCCTGCTGCGCGGCAACCAGGTGCGCTGCCACCGAGCCCGCCACGCGCTCGCGCGGCTCGCTGCGACCGGTCAGCTCGCCGATGGTCCGCTTGCGCGACAGCCCCGCCAGCACCGGCACACCCAGTTCGGTGAAGCGCTCCAGCTGCGCCAGCAGCTGCAGGTTGTGCGCGGTGGTCTTGCCGAAGCCGAAGCCGGGGTCCACCACGATGTTCTTCCTTGCGATGCCCGCCATCTCGGCGGCGAAGATGCGTTCGGCCAGGAAGCGGTGCACCTCGCCGACCACGTCGTCGTATTCCGGCGACGCCTGCATCGAGCGCGGCTCGCCCAGCATGTGCATCAGCACCACCGGCACGCCCAGCTCGGCAGCCGCATCCAGCGCGCCCTCGCGACGCAGGCCGTACACGTCGTTGAGCATGCCGGCACCGGCGTCGATCGCCGCACGCATCACCTCGGGCTTGCTGGTGTCGATGCTGATCGGCAGCGCGGTTTTCCGCGCCAGCCCTTCAATCACCGGAACCACGCGCCGCAGCTCCTCCTCCACCGGCACTTCCTGCGACCCCGGGCGGGTGGATTCGCCGCCGACGTCGAGGATGTCGGCGCCCTCCTCCGCCAGCCGCAGGCCGTGGGCGACGGCGGCCTCGGCATCGAAATGCGCGCCACCGTCGGAGAACGAATCCGGGGTGGTATTGACGATGCCCATCACCTGCGGGCGGTCGAGCCGCAGGACGCGGCCATTGCAATCAAGCTGGAGCGAAGTGTCGAACATCGGGGCCCGCACATGAAAAAGCCAGAGCGAACTCTGGCCTTTTCGTCGTTACCCGGCAAGCGCTGCTCAGGCCTGTTCCGCCGGTCCGCCGATCGGTGGCAGCGGCGGCGCGGCATCACCGCCGGGCTTGCCGGCGCCGGGCTTGTTCCAGCCAACCGGCGGCGGCACGTCACGACCTTCCATGATCGCGTCGATCTGCGGCACATCGATGGTCTCGTATTCCAGCAACGCCTTTGCCATCACGTGCAACTTGTCGAGGTTGTCGGACAGCAGCTGCTTGGTCGAACCATAGGCGCGGTCGAGGATGCCACGCACCACATCGTCGATCTTGCGCGCGGTATCGTCCGACACGTGCTTGGTCTGCGACACGCTGCGGCCCAGGAATACCTCGCCTTCGTCCTCGGCATAGGCAATCGGCCCCAGTTCATCGGACAAGCCCCATTTGGTGACCATGTTGCGGGCCATCTTGGTGGCGCGCTCGATATCGTTGGACGCGCCGGTGGTGACCTTGTCTGCGCCGAAAATCAACTCCTCGGCCACGCGGCCGCCATACAGCGAGCATAGCTGCGACTCGATGGCGATCCTGTTCATCGAATATTTGTCGCCTTCCGGCAGGTACATGGTCACGCCCAGCGCACGGCCGCGCGGGATGATCGTCACCTTGTAGACCGGATCGTGCTCCGGCACCAGCCGGCCGACGATGGCATGGCCGGCCTCGTGGTAGGCAGTGAGGGTTTTTTCCTGCTCGCTCATCGCCATGGAACGACGCTCGGCACCCATCAGGATCTTGTCGCGGGCCTTGTCGAAGTGGTCCATGCGGACCTCCTTCGCGTTCTCGCGCGCGGCGAACAGCGCCGCCTCGTTGCACAGGTTGGCAAGGTCCGCGCCGGAGAAGCCCGGCGTGCCGCGGGCGATGGTCATCGGCACCACGTCGTCGGCCAGCGGCAGCTTGCGCATGTGCACCTTGAGGATCTGCTCGCGGCCCTTCACGTCGGGCAGGCCCACCACCACCTGGCGGTCGAAGCGGCCGGGGCGCAGCAGCGCCGGGTCGAGCACGTCGGGGCGGTTGGTGGCGGCGATGACGATCACGCCCTCGCCACCCTCGAAGCCGTCCATCTCCACCAGCAACTGGTTGAGGGTCTGCTCGCGCTCGTCGTGGCCGCCGCCAAGGCCGGCACCGCGATGGCGGCCGACCGCGTCGATCTCGTCGATGAAGATGATGCAGGGCGCGTGCTTCTTGGCCTGCTCGAACATGTCGCGCACGCGCGAGGCACCGACGCCGACGAACATCTCCACGAAATCGGAGCCGGAAATCGAGAAGAACGGCACCTTCGCCTCACCGGCGATCGCCTTGGCGAGCAGCGTCTTGCCGGTGCCGGGCGGGCCCACCATCAGCACGCCGCGCGGGATCTTGCCACCCAGCTTCTGGAAGCGCGACGGGTCGCGCAGGAACTCGACCAGCTCGGCCACGTCCTCCTTGGCCTCGTCGCAACCGGCGACGTCGGCGAAGGTGACCTTGACCTGGTCGTCGGACAGCAGCTTGGCGCGCGAGCGGCCGAAGGACATGGCGCCCTTGCCGCCGCCACCGCCCTGCATCTGCCGCATCATGAACAGCCAGAAGCCGATGATCAGCAGCACCGGCAGGAAATTCAGCACCAGCGACCAGAACGAGATGCCGGAATCCGGCGGTGCCTGCTTGATCTCCACCTTGTGCTGGATCAGGTCGTTGATGAGATCACGGTCGCGCACCGGCGCGGTGGTGGTGCCGGTGCTGCCGTCGTTGCGCTGGAAGGTGATGCTGCGCTCGTTGCTGGCGATGTCCACCACCTTGACGCGATCGGCCTCGACATCCTGCACGAACTGCGAATACACCACCTCCTGGCTGGCGCCCAGCTTCGGCGAGAAGCTCTGGAACACCACCATCAGCACCACTGCCACCACCACCCACAGCAGCAGGTTCTTCGCCAGATCGTTCATGTCGTTCCTTCGCTACCCTTCCGCATCATTTCATTCTCGCCAGCTTGCCGGTGGCCAGCGCATACACCTCCGGCGAGCGCTTGCGCGAGGCCGCCGGTTTGCGGATCGCCACCTTGGCATAACGCCGCCGCAGCTCCCGCAGGTAATCGTCCGAACCCGTTCCCTGGAACAACTTGATCAGGAACGTACCGCCTGTCCGCAACTGGCCATCCGCGAATTCCATGGCCAGTTCGGCCAAGTGCATCGCACGGGGTTGGTCCACCGCGTCCACTCCACTCTTGTTGGGGGCCATGTCGGACAAAACAAGGTCGACCTTGTCGCCGTTCAGCATCGCCAGCAGCTGCGATAACACCGCGTCGTCCCTGAAGTCCCCGTGAAGGAACTCCACCCCCGCCAGCGCGGGCATGTCCAGGATGTCGCTGGCGATCACCCGGCCAGGACGAGCCGGATCCATCCGATCCAGTTCCTGCCGCACCCATTGCGACCAGCCGCCCGGTGCCGCGCCCAGGTCCACCACCACCATGCCCGGCTTGAGCAGGTGGTCGCGCTCGGCCAGCTCTTCCAGCTTGTAGGCGGCGCGCGAACGCATGCCTTCGGCCTGCGCCTTCTTCACGAAAGGGTCGGAAAAGTGCTCTTTGAGCCAGCGCTGGCTGGATTTGCTGCGGGTCGCCATGGCCGCCGGGGGCGCGGGGGAATGAGGGCGCATGATACCCTGCGCATCCCCATTCCCGTTGCGTGTTGTATGCCCATCGCCCTGACCAATGCCCAGATCCGTTTCCTGCGCGGGCAGGCCCACGGCCTGAAGGCGATCCTGCAAGTGGGCGGCAAGGGCATCACCGAGGCACTGGTGGCGGAAGTGGCGCTGGCGCTGGAACACCACGAGCTGATCAAGGTGAAGGTGGCCGGCGACGACCGCGAACTGCGCGACGCCATGATCGCCGACCTTGCCGAACGCGCCGATGCCGTGCTGGTGCAGCGCATCGGCCACACCGCCGTGTTCTACCGCCCCGGCAAGGACAAGCGGCACATCGTGCTGCCGCGCGCCTGAGCTCACCATGCATCTGCTGCTGGAGCGCCCGGATTACCGGTATTTCCTGCGCGGTGCCGACGGCGGCAGCGCCCTGGTCAATGACCGACGGCTGACCGCCAGCTTCATCATCGCCCCGGACACCCTGCTGGAGGACTGGTCTGCGCAGGACGCCCGACGCTTGCAGCCGGCCGATCTGGACCCGCTGCTGGCGCTGCAACCGGAGTTGCTGGTGCTGGGCACCGGCCCGACGCAGGTGTTTCCGCCCGCCGCCGTGCTGGCCGGCTGCCTGCAACGCGGGGTGGGGATCGAAGTGATGGACAACGCCGCCGCCGCGCGCACCTACTCGATACTGGCGGGCGAGGGCCGGCGGGTGGTGGCCGGATTCCTGCTCCCCTGAAAGTTGCCGGCCCGTTGAATCGCGGCCAATGTCCCCCACATCACGAATATCCGCGGGCGACGCGCCAGCCGCGCCGCCCGCATTGCTTTGCAGGAGCCGCATCCGCATGACCAGCCCAACCCAACCCAACGCCCCGCCTTGCTGCTTTCGCGTATCGACGTGGAACGCATCGAAGACCTGCTGGAGCGCCCGCAATACAGCGGCTTGAACACCGCCGCCCTGCGCGAGGAACTGGAGCGTGCCGACCTGGCGGAACCGGCCGACATGCCGGGCGATGTCATCACCATGAACTCCACCGCGCTGGTGCAGGTAATGGACGACCAACAGCATGCGCACGAGTACGAATTGACCCTCGTGTATCCGCGCGATGCCGATGGCAGTGGCGAGAAGGTATCGATCCTGGCACCGGTGGGCAGCGCCCTGCTGGGCCTGCGCGTGGGCAGCAGCATCGATTGGCCAATGCCGGGCGGGCGCAGCGCGCGCCTGCGCGTGCTGTCGATCCGCTACCAGCCGGAGGCGGCGGGCGAGCTGCACCGCTGAGGGCGGCCCGACGTCACGCCGCGGCAGGGGGCCTGGGCGCACCCAGGCGTCCCAGCTCGCCCAGCATGTCCCACGACTTCAGCCCACGGCCCCCCAGGTGGTGCAACAGCACCGCCCGCAGTGGCAGGCGCAGGCTGGCCAGGTCTTCATTTTCAGGCGCAGCGCCCGCCGCCAGCGCCAGCAGTGCGCGCCCGGTCGCGGTCGCGCTGCGCTCGCCGGAACGCTCGCCGAGCAGGCGGCGCGGCCCTTGCTCGGGATCCAGCCGATAGCGCGCCGCCGGGTCGATGTCGCCGCCGTCGCCGTCCACTTCGAACACCAACCCCACCCCCAGCGCCTCCAGCAGGTCGCGCTCGAACCGGCGCAGCGTCCACGCCAGCGGCTCGCCCGCACGCAGGCGTTTGCGCACCTGGGCATAGGCCGCGTGCAGTTCCGGCTGCGGCACATGCCGCGGTGCCAGCCGCAGGCACAGCTCGTTGACGTAGAACGCCGCCAGCGCAGCATCGCCCTGCAACAACGGCGCGGCATCCACCGCCTCGGCGACCGCAAGCTGCGCCAGCTCGCCCTTCTGCACGGCATCGAAACGGATGGACTGCAGCGGCTGCAGCGCCGCCCGCAGCACATGTTTCTTCGGCCCCGACACACCCCGCGCCACCAGCCCGATGCGGCCGTGGTCGGCACTCAGCACCTCGACCAGCAGGCTGGTTTCCCGCCATGGGCGGGCATGCAACACGAACGCCGGCTCACCGACGTAGCGCATCGTCAATCGTGGTAACCCAGCGCGCGCAGCGCCGCTTCGTCGTCGCTCCAGCCTTCGCGCACGCGCACCCAGGTCTGCAGGAAGACCTTGGCGCCGAACAGGCGCTCCATCTGTTCGCGGGCGTGCTTGCCGATGTCGCGCAGGCGTTCGCCGCCCTTGCCGATCACGATGGCCTTCTGGCCTTCGCGCTCGACCCAGATCACCGCGTCGATGCGGTACATCACGCCGGTTTTGGGCGAAGGCTCTTCCTCGAACTTCTCGACCTCCACCGTGGTGGAATACGGCAGCTCCTCGCCCAGGCGGCGCATCAGCTGCTCGCGCACCAGCTCGCCGGCGAGGAAGCGCTGGCTCTTGTCGGTGATCTCGTCTTCGCCATACATCGGCGCGGCGTCCGGCATCAGGTCCAGCAGCGTGGCGACCAGCGGTTCCAACCCGCTGCGCTTGAGCGCCGACAGCGGGTGCACCGCAGCGAATTCGCGCCCTTCCGTCACCTTGGCGATGAACGGCAGCAGCGCGGTCTTGTCCTTTTGCTTGTCGACCTGGTTGACCACCAGCACCACCGGCAGGCCGGCCTCGCGCAGGGCGTCATACGCGAGCCCGTCTTCGTGGTCCCAGCGCCCGGCCTCGATCACCAGCAGCGCGGCGTCCACGCCTTCCAGCGCGCCGCGGGCGGCGCGGTTCATCATCCGGTTCATCGCCTTGCCGGAACGCTTGCCTTGCTCGCCGTGGATGCCGGGGGTGTCCACCAGCTGCAGCTGGCCGCGCGGGAAGGTGGCGATGCCCAGCAGGCGGTGCCGCGTGGTCTGCGGACGGTTGGAGGTGATGCTGATCTTGGCGCCGACCAGCGCATTGACCAGAGTGGATTTGCCGACGTTGGGGCGGCCGATGACGGCCACCGCGCCGCTGCGGGATGTGGGATTCATCCGGGAATTGTAGAGCGGAGCTTGCCCCGCTGCATTTCGCCCGCCAGCCGGGCACGCCCGGCTCTACGGAAGAGGCGGGTTCGGCGCTATGCGGATTCGAGCAATTCCAGCATCGCGCTCGCGGCGACCTGCTCCGCCGCCCGCCGCGAGCTGCCCTCGCCCTCGGTGCAGGCAGCGGGTGCCACCAGCGTGCAACTGACGCGAAACACCCGCGCATGGTCTTCGCCGCTTTCATGCAGCAGGGCGTACACCGGCAACGGATGCTGGCGGCCCTGCAACCATTCCTGCAGGCGGGTCTTGGGGTCCTTGCCGACCTTGTTGGGCGGCGGCAGCGCGGCGATCAGCGGCGCGAACCAGGGTGCCATCACGGTGCGACAGGCATCGAAGCCGGCATCCAGATAGACCGCCGCAACCAGTGCCTCCACCGCATCGGCGAGGATCGAGTCACGGCGGTGGCCGCCGGTTTTCATCTCCCCCGGCCCGAGCACCAGCAGCGCGCCGATGCCGAGGATGCGGGCGATGCCGGCCAGCGCGGATTCGCGCACCAGTTCGGCGCGGGCGCGGGTCAGCGCGCCCTCGTCCGCTTTCGGCCAGTGGCGGTACAGCGCCTCGGCAACGTACTGGTTGACCAGCGAGTCACCCAGGAACTCCAGGCGTTCGTTGTTCGGACTGCCGGCGCTGCGATGGGTCAACGCCTGTGCCAGCAGCGCCGGGTCGCTGAAGACGTGCCCGGCGCATGCCCCCAGCGGGCGCTCAGTTGCCGCCGGCACCACGCGTCAGCACCTGTTCGGCGTGGAACTTCGCCACCACGTCGAGATTGGCCATCAGCGGCTCGCGGCGTTCGTAGTCCACGGTCAGGTTCAGGCCGCCATCGGTGGAGTCGAACTTCAACACATCCATCGTCTTGACGTGGTCGGCATAGCTGATTTCCAGCTTGCGGTGGAACATTTCCCGGATCTTGTCCTTGGATGCGGTGGCCATCGTGGCATCGCTGGCTATCGCCTTCAACGCTTCCCTGACCGAGTAGTACTCGATGTACATCGGCACGATCTTCATGCCGATGAAGGCGAAGAAGATCGCCAGGGACAGGGTGATCAGGAACCCGATCATGGTCATGCCGCGCTGCATCTGCTTCATTCGTGCATCCCCTCTTGGTTGGACCGCCTGGTCAGTATCACGGAATCCGGGTGCCGATGCGGGAAACGTCCACCCAGTGGTCGGCGCTGGCATCGAAATTCATCCACACCATGAACGCCTTGCCGCGCAGGTTGGCTTCCGGCAGGAACCCCCAGAACCGGCTGTCCTCGCTGTTGCCGCGGTTGTCGCCCATCACGAAATAATGCCCCGCCGGCACCGTCCAGTCACCTTCGGCCATGCTGAATTCGCGCTCCAGCACGTAATGCGGATGCCCGGGCAGGCCCTCCGTCAGCCTGTTGTCGCCGGTTTCACCGGCTCCCTGGCCCGCCCCGGTGTACACGCCTTCCACCCGGTACGGCAACTCGCGGCCATTCACGCTGACCTTGTGGTCGTGGTAACCGATGTGGTCGCCAGGCACGCCGATCACCCGCTTGATCCAGTCCTCGCGCGGGTGCTGCGGCGGGCGGAACACCACCACGTCGCCACGTGCCGGTTCGCCGATCGAGACGAACTTGTGGTTGTTGATCGGCAACCGCAGGCCGTAGGCGAACTTGTTGACCAGGATGAAATCGCCGATCAGCAGGGTGGGCATCATCGAACTGGACGGGATCCGGAACGGTTCGGCGACGAAACTGCGCAGGCCCAGCACCAGCGCCAGGATCGGGAAAAACGCCTTGGCGTAGTCGACCAGCACGGGGTCTTTGGCCACGTCCTCGCCGAAGGCCGGCATGCGGTGCTTGGCGAAGAACAGTTTGTCCAGCAGCCAGACCAACCCCGAAAGCAGGGTGAGCACGACCAGGATCGTTTCAAACCACACCATCATGCGATGTACTCCAGACGGGATTACTTGTTGTCCACCTGCAACACGGCAAGGAAGGCCTCCTGCGGGATTTCCACCCGCCCGACCTGCTTCATCCGCTTCTTGCCTTCCTTCTGCTTCTCCAGCAGCTTCTTCTTGCGGGTGGCGTCGCCACCGTAGCACTTGGCCAGCACGTTCTTGCGCAGCGCCTTGACCGTGGTGCGGGCGATGATCTGCGCGCCGATCGCGGCTTGGATGGCCACGTCGAACATCTGCCGCGGGATCAGATCCTTCATCTTCTCGGTCAGCTCGCGGCCACGGCGGTCGGCGTGGCTGCGGTGGACGATGATCGACAGCGCATCCACCTTGTCGCCGTTGATGAGGGTATCCACGCGCACGAACGGACCTGCATCGAAGCGCACGAAGTGGTAGTCCAGCGAGGCATAGCCTCGGCTCACCGACTTCAGCTTGTCGAAGAAATCCAGCACCACTTCGGCCATCGGCAATTCATAGCTGATCTGCACCTGGCTGGCCATGTAGGTGATGCCGATCTGCACCCCGCGCTTGTCTTCGCACAGCTTGATGATGCCGCCGATGTAGGCCTCGGGGGTAAGGATGTTGGCGCGGATGATCGGCTCGCGGATCTCCTGCACCTGGTTGATCGGCGGCAGCTTGGCCGGGTTGTCCATCGGCACGATGCTGCCGTCGGTCTTCAGCACCTCGTAGATCACCGTCGGCGCGGTGCTGATGAGGTTGAGGTCGTACTCGCGCTCCAGGCGCTCCTGCACGATCTCCATGTGCAGCATGCCGAGGAAGCCGCAGCGGAAACCGAAGCCCATCGCCTCGGAGCTTTCCGGCTCGAAGCGCAGCGCGGCGTCGTTCAGGCGCAGCTTGTCCAGCGCCTCGCGCAGCGCGGGGTAGTCCTCGGCATCGACCGGGAACAGGCCGGCGAACACGCGCGGCTGCATTTCCTGGAAGCCGGGAAGCGGCGTTGGCGCCGGGTCGCCGGCAAGGGTCAGGGTGTCGCCCACCGGCGCGCCATGCACGTCCTTGATCGAGGCGGTGATCCAGCCCACCTCACCCGCGCGCAGCACCGGCAGCACCTTGCGCTTGGGAGTGAACACGCCGACCGCGTCGACCTGGTGGGTGCGGCCGGTCGACATCACCAGCATCTTGTCGCCGGATTTGAGCTCGCCCTGCATGACCCGCACCAGCGACACCACGCCGAGGTAGTTGTCGAACCACGAGTCGATGATCAGCGCCTGCAGCTTGTCGGTGTCGCGCGGCTGCGGCGGCGGAATGCGCTTGACGATGGCTTCCAGCACGTCGCCGACGTTGAGCCCGGTCTTGGCGGAAATCGCCACCGCGTCATCGGCGTCGATGCCGATGACGGCTTCGATCTCCTCCTTCACCTTGTCGACGTCGGCGGTCGGCAGGTCGATCTTGTTGAGGACCGGCACCACCTCCAGCCCCTGCTCCACCGCGGTGTAGCAGTTGGCCACCGACTGCGCCTCCACGCCCTGCGCCGCGTCCACCACCAGCAGCGCCCCTTCGCAGGCGGCCAGCGAGCGGCTGACCTCGTAGCTGAAGTCGACGTGGCCGGGGGTGTCGATGAAGTTCAGGAAGTAGGTGTTGCCGTCCTTCGCGGTGTACGGCAGCGAGACCGACTGCGCCTTGATGGTGATGCCGCGCTCGCGCTCGATCGGATTGGAATCGAGCACCTGCGCTTCCATCTCGCGCGCCTGCAGGCCACCGCACAGCTGGATGATGCGGTCGGCCAGGGTCGACTTGCCGTGGTCGACGTGGGCGATGATGGAGAAGTTGCGGATGAACCGCATGGCGTCATGCTGCATGGGGGGGGGATTCGATGATGAGCGGGGCGGCTTGCGGGCACGCCGGAAGTGAGCCGCTCATTATCGCACAGCCCTGCCCGCTCCCCGCCTGGATCGCGGGCAGGACCACGGCGGATCAGTCTTGCGCCGGATCCACGGTCATGTAGACCGTGCCGCCACCACGCCGCACCAGCAGCATCACCGGCCGGCCCTGGCCGGCCGCCTTCAGTTCGGCATTCAGCGCAGCGACGCTGCCGACGTCGTTGCGACCCACGGCCAGGATCACGTCGCCCTGGCGCAGCCCCGCATCGCGCGCGGCCTGCCCTTCGATGCGGGCGATCAGCACGCCTTCCTTCGCCTGCAACCCCAACCGGCTGCGCTGCTGTGCGGTCAATTCCTGGCCCACGATGCCCAGCGCGTTGGCGGGTGCCGGGGCGGCAGGCTTCTGCATGCCCGGCAGGCGGCCTTCATCGGCGGTGGCCTCGTCCAGCGCATTCAAGGTGGCCGTCACCGTACGCGACTTGCCGTCGCGGAACACGTCCAGCGCCACCCGCGTTCCCGGTGCCATCGCGCCGATGATCGGCGGCAGGTCACTGGACTCGTACACCGGCTGGCCGTTGACGCTGCGGATCACGTCCTGGCGCTGCAGGCCGGCGCGTTCGGCGGCGCTGCCCGGCTCCACCGCCGCCACCAGCGCGCCGTTGGCATCGGCCAGCCCCATTGCCTTGGCCATGTCGCGATTCACCGCCTGGACTTGCACGCCCAACTGGCCGCGCGTCACCTTGCCGGTCGTCTTGAGCTGCTGCACCGCGTTCATCGCCACGTCGATCGGAATGGCGAAGCTCACGCCCATGTAACCGCCGGAGTTGCTGAAGATCTGCGAATTGATGCCCACCACCTGGCCGCGCGTGTCCAGCAGCGGGCCGCCGGAGTTGCCGCGGTTGATCGCCACGTCGGTCTGGATGAACGGCACGTAGCGCTGATCGGCACCGGGGTTGGCGCGCCCCACCGCACTGACGATGCCGGCGGTGACCGAATGGTCGAGGCCGAACGGCGAGCCGATCGCCACCACCCATTGCCCCGGCTTGAGCAGCTTGGAATCGCCGATGCGCATCACCGGCAGGCCCTTGGCGTCGATCTTGAGCAAGGCGACGTCGGACTGCTCGTCGCTGCCCACCACCCGCGCCACGAATTCGCGGCGATCCGACAGCTTGATCCGCACCTTGTCGGCACCGTCGATGACGTGATGGTTGGTGAGCACGTAACCATCGGTGGAAATGATGAAGCCGGTGCCCAGCGAGGTGCCACGCGGGCGCGCGTTCGGCATGCCGGGCATGCCGGGCATCGGCGTCATCCCCGGGCCGAAGAAACGGCGGAAGAATTCGGGAATCTGCTCCTCGTCGTCGCCCTCGTCGTCACCTGGCATCTGCGGGACGCGGCCCGATTGCGCCACCACCGGCTTGCTGCCGATCTCGGCCTGCACGCTGACCACCGCGGGCCCCACCTGTTCGACAAGGCGCGTGAAGTCAGGCAGTCCCGCCACAAGTTCAGGGGCGGGCGTGGCGGGCTGGCCAGCCAGCGGCATCGACACCTGGCCGGGGGTTTGTCCGCTGCAGGCACCCACGCCGGCCACGGCCAGGGCAGATGCCAACAACAAGGGGCGCAGGAAAGGGGGGCGATTTGCAGACATGGGCAAGACATCCTCTGTTCGCGGACGGGAATGGCACATTCGGGAGAAAGGCTGGCCAACGCCAGCAGGCATCAGGGCTGCGGCACGGGCTCGGCTGACGAGGTGGCGCGCGCCGGCGCAGGGACCGTTTTCGAGGCCTCTTCGGCCAGCAATTTCGGGGGCAACGCCACCACCGGCGGCGTGAACGGGTTGTAGCTCGCGCCATGCGCGACATGCTCGCCGAAACCGACGGCCAGCGCGTTGGCTGCACCGTACTGGGCCAGCACCGAGCGTGGCCACGGCCGCGCCGCACCGCTGGCGGGTTGCAGATTGGACGGCAACGGCTGCGCCAGCGCCACCTCCGTGGTGACGGGCTCCGCATTCCGCCCGGCATGCGCCGGCGGCATGCGCACCGCGGCGGCACGACGAGCCGGGCGCGCCGCCACCGCTGCCGCAGCCGCCAGCGCTTCCGGCGCCATTTGCAGCGCGGGCGGAGCCGGCTTGGCCGGTGCCGCCGGGGAGGATGCAGGCGGGTGTGCAGGTGCGCGGGCCGTGGCGACGGTCGCCGGTGCCGCAGGCACGCCAGACGGTTCTGCCGTGGCGGTGGGCGGCCGCTGCCAGACCGCCACCAAGGCCAAGGCTGCCGCCAGCGCGGCACCACCGCCCCACTGTTGCCAACGCCGGCGTGGAACCTCTGCCGGTGCGGGCTGCGCGGTCACCGCACCGCCATGCAGCGCGGTTGCCACGCCATGGGCGAAATCCGCCGGCAACCGGCGCACCGGCGTCAACCCGCGCATCACCTCGCCGGCCAGCCGCCAACGTTCCCAACTGCCGGCCAGCTCGTCATCATGGCGCAGCCGCCGCAGCAGGAAGCGGGTCTGGTCTTCCGGCAACGCGCCATCCATCAGCGCGGACAACTGTTCGCGGCTGCACAGCTGGGTCAGGTCGTTGCAATGGCGGTCGATGTCGGTATTCATGGGCGTCATCAGGCGTGCGAACGCTTGGGAAGTTCTTCCTGGTCCAACAGGGGGCGCATGCGGGCATCGATGGCCTCGCGGGCGCGGAAGATGCGCGAACGCACGGTGCCGATCGGGCAGCCCATGCGCTCGGCGATCTCCTCGTAGCTCATCCCTTCCACTTCGCGGAAGGTGATCGCATCGCGCAGGTCCTGCGGCAAGGCTTCGACCGCATCCAGCACTGTTTGTTCCAACTGCCGGCGCATCAATTCGCGCTCCGGGGTGTCGTTGTCGCGCAGCCGCAGGCCGGATTCGAACTGTTCGGCATCCTCGATGTCGATGTCCTCGCCCGGCGGCCGCCGGCCATGCGCAGCCAGGTGGTTCTTCGCCGTGTTGACCGCGATTCGATGCAGCCAGGTGGAGAACTGCGCGTCGCCGCGGAAACTGCCGATCGCGCGGTAAGCGCGGATGAAGGTGTCCTGCGCCACGTCCTGCACTTCCGACCAGTCACGGACATAGCGCGAGATCACCGCCGCGACGCGATGCTGGTACTTGCGCACCAACAGGTCGAAGGCAGTGGCGTCGCCACGCTGCACGCGGGCCACCAGGTCCTGATCCAGCGCTGTCGACACCCGATCCTCCGTCATTGGAACCGCAGCCTCTGGATGGGGCCCGGTTGCTACGGGCGCTGTGACAGGAAGATCGCCGCGAAAGTTCCATCGGCCGTTGCGACCACGGAAGCGATTAGACAACGATTCAAATTTCGCCGGGCTACGATACCGCCAATCCCGACCACATGGATGGCTTGCGCATGGCCCATTCACCCGCTGACCGCTTCGCAGGACTCCCGCTGCGCCACTGGCACCCGCAGCAGCGCGAGGACGGCGTGCTGGTATTGCTGTTCGATCGCGCCGACGCAGCGGTCAACGCATTCTCGCAGGATGCGCTGATCGAGCTGGGCGATGCGCTTGAACGCATCGCCATCGAACCGCCCAAGGCGCTGGTGATCGCCTCCGGCAAGGCCAGCGGCTTCATCGCCGGCGCCGATCTGAAAGAGTTCCAGGACTACGACCGCAAGGGCACGGTGAGCGATGCCATCCAGCGTGGCCAGCGCACCTTCCAGACCCTGGCCGAACTGCGCATTCCCACCGTCGCCGCCATCCACGGCTTCTGCATGGGCGGCGGCACCGAGATTTCGCTGGCCTGCCGCTACCGCGTGGCCAGCAGCGACGCCTCCACCCGCATCGGCCTGCCGGAAGTGCAGCTGGGCATCTTCCCGGGCTGGGGCGGCAGCGCCCGCCTGCCGCGCCTGGTCGGCGCGCCGGCGGCGATGGACATGATGCTGACCGGCCGCGCGCTGAGCGCGAAGGCCGCGCGTGGCATCGGCCTGGTGGACAAGGTGGTGGAGCCGGCGCAGCTGGTCGACGCCGCCGCCGCGCTGGCGCTGAAGGGCACCGTGCGCCCGTTCAGGCAGCGCGCGCTGGGCTGGCTGACCAACACCTTCGTGGCGCGCAAGCTGCTGGCGCCGCAGATGGCGAAGCAGGTCGCGCGCAAGGCGCCCAAGGCGTTTTACCCCGCGCCCTACGCGTTGATCTCCACGTGGGAGCGCAGCGGCGGCGCCGGCATCCGCGCCCGTCTCGACGCCGAGCGCCGTGCGGTGGTGAAGCTGGCCGGCTCGCCGACCGCGCGCAACCTGATCCGCATCTTCTTCCTCACCGAGCGCCTGAAGGCGCTGGGCAAGGGTGACGCCGGCATCGCGCGCGTGCACGTGGTGGGCGCCGGCGTGATGGGCGGCGACATCGCCGCGTTCGCCGCCTACAAGGGCTTCGAGGTGACCTTGCAGGACCGCGAGCAGCGCTTCATCGACGGCGCCCTGCAGCGCGCGCAGGCGTTGTTCGAAAAGAAGGTCAAGGACGAAAGCAAGCGGCCGGCGGTGGCGGCGCGATTGAAGTCCGACATCGACGGCGCGGCCGTGCCCGAGGCCGACCTGGTGATCGAAGCGATCATCGAGAACCCCGACGCCAAGCGCGACCTGTACCAGTCGGTCGAACCGCGCATGAAGGCAGATGCGCTACTGACCACCAACACCTCGTCGATCCCGCTGGACGAGCTGCGCCCGCACATCGCGCGGCCGGCGCAGTTCGCCGGCCTGCACTACTTCAACCCGGTGGCGCAGATGCCGCTGGTGGAGATCATCCGCCACGACGGCATGGCCGCCGAGACGGAACGGCGCCTGGCCGCGTTCTGCAAGGCGCTGGGCAAGTTCCCGGTGCCGGTGGCGGGCACGCCGGGCTTCCTGGTCAACCGCGTGCTGTTCCCGTACATGCTGGAGGCCGCGACCGCCTACGCCGAGGGCATCCCCGGCCCGGCCATCGACAAGGCGGCGACCCGCTTCGGCATGCCGATGGGGCCGATCGAGCTGCTCGACACCGTGGGCCTGGACGTGGCGGCCAGCGTGGGCAAGGAACTTGCGCCCTTCCTCGGCCTGGACGTGCCGGCGGCGCTGGCGACGGTGGAAGCCGGCAAGCGCGGCAAGAAGGACGGCCAGGGCCTCTACAAATGGGAAAACGGCAAGGCGGCGAAACCCGACCTGCCGGCAGGTTTCGTCGCGCCCGACGACCTGGAAGACCGCCTCATCCTGCCGCTGCTCAACGAAGCGGTGGCCTGCCTGCACGACGGCGTGGTCAGCGATGCCGACCTGCTGGATGCCGGCGTGATCTTCGGGACGGGCTTTGCGCCGTTCCGCGGCGGCCCGATCCAGCACATCCGCACCGTCGGTGCCGACGCACTGCTGGCGCGCCTGCAGGCGCTGCAGGCGAAGTACGGCAACCGCTTCGCGCCGCGCGCAGGTTGGGATTCCACGGCGTTGAAGGCCGACGCGGGGCAGGCGGCATAAGGCCCCGCATCCGCCAGCGTTGCTTCTCCCGCAAGCGGGAGATGCCCCGCATCACATCGTCTGCGTCGGCTGGTCGCCACCCAGCGTGCCGGCCAGGGTCGTTTCGATCTTGTTGCGCACCGCTTCGCCCTCGCTGGTATCAGCGAATTGCACGCCGATGCCGGCGGTGCGATTGCCCTGCGCGCCGGGTGGCGTGACCCAGACCACCTTGCCGGCCACCGGCAGGCGCTCGGAGGAATCGGGCAGGGTCAGCAACAGGAAGACTTCATCGCCGATGAAATAGCGGCGCGTGGTGGGGACGAAGATGCCGCCCTGCCGAATGAACGGCATGTAGGCGTTGTACAGCGACGCCTTGTCCTTGATTCCAAGCGACAAGATGCCCTGCCGTGCGCCACCCATCGGATTGCTCATTCCTGCTTCCCCATCACTCCATCAACGATCATCGCCAGGCCAGCAATGCTTCGGCGACCGCCAGATCCGTGCGCACCGTGGTGCGCAGCAACCCGCGGGCACGATTGGCCGCATCGAAACGCGCCGCCAGCGTGCGGGTTGCGGCGGGATCGGTCAAGCCCGCCGCTTCGTGCAGGGCGTGTTCGGCCAGGTGCCGCAAGCGCTCGTCGGCGCGGCCATCGGCCACCCAGCGCTGCGCCACTTCCACCGCCGCCACCTGCCCCCGCGCCAGTGCCTGCGCATCGCGCAGCACGGCCCTGCGCACGTCCAGGCCATCGCCGCTGGCCCAGGCATCGGCCAGCCCGGGATGGCCACGCGCGGCGTCCAGTGCTTCCTCGGCCAGCGCTGCCCCATGTCCACGCTGGCGCAGCCACTCCAGCGCCTCCGCGCGCGGTGGCAGGCGCACCGTCAGCTGTTGGCAACGACTGCGGATGGTGGCCGGCAATTGCGCGGGGCTGGAGGACAGCAGCCACAGATGACGGCCCGGCTGCGGTTCTTCCAGCGTCTTCAGGATGGCGTTCCATGCATGCCAGTTGACCGCATCGGCAGGGTCGACGATCACCACCTGCGCACCGCCCAGTTGCGCGGTGAGGCCCATTTTCTCGGTCAACGCGCGGATCTGCTCGATCACGATCTCGGTGCGCGGCTTGCCGGTTTTCGGATGGATCTCGAAGCCGAGGAAAAACAGGTCCGGGTGCGCGCTGTGGCCCCAGGGATGCGCCGGGGTGCCATCCGGACGCACTTCCAATGCCTCCAACTGCGTCCGTGCGGCGAACAACCGGCAACTCTTGCAGGCATCGCAGGCCGCGCCATCGGCCTGCGGCGACAGGCACAGCACGCGCCTGGCCAGATGTTCCGCCAGCAGCCGCTTGCCGATGTGCTGCGGGCCGATCATCAAGGTGGCGTGGCCGAAGTGGCCGGCACGGATCGCCTCGCACGCCTGTGCATGGGCGCGCTGCTGCCACGGCGTCATGGCCGGCAGCGGATTCATGCCACGCCCCGCCGGTACGCCGCCAGCCGCGCCAGCGCGGCTTCGGTGACCGCGCTGATGTCGGCCCCGGCATCGACGACATGGAAGCGCGCGGGGTGCTGCGCCGCGCGCGCCAGGAACCCGGCGCGCACGCGTTCGAAGAACTCGTCGCGCTCGCGCTCGATGCGGTCCGGAATGGCACCCGTGAGCAAGTCACGCCCGCGCGTGCGTTCGCGGGCGTGGGCCACGTCGATGTCCAGCAGCAGGGTGAACCCCGGTGCGATGCCCACCACGCGGCGTTCCAGTTCGGCGATGAAGCCCACGTCCATGCCGCGTGCCGCGCCCTGGTAGGCGTAGCTGGAATCGGTGAAACGGTCGCAGATCACCCAGGCACCGCGTGCCAGTGCCGGCACGATCAATTCGCGCACATGCTGGGCACGGGCGGCGAACATCAACAGCAATTCGGCATGCGGCTCCACCGGCTCGTCGCCGGCATCCAACAACAACCCGCGGATGCGCTCGGCCAGCGGCGTGCCGCCCGGCTCGCGGGTGCAGACCACCTCGCAACCGTCGGCCAGCAACGCATCGCGCAATGCCCGCAGTACCGTGCTCTTGCCGGCACCCTCGCCCCCTTCCAGCGTCAACAGGCGCGGCTGCGTTTGCAGGACCATCATTGCCTGCCCGCCTGCTGCCCGGCGCGATAACGCGCCAGGTACTCACGCACGGCGGCGTTGTGCTCGCCCAGGGTGGCGCTGAACACGTGCCGCCCGCTGCCGTCGCCCACCGCCACGAAATACAGCGCGTCGCCCGCCGCCGGGTGGGTGGCCGCGTGCAGCGCCGCCTTGCCGGGCATCGCGATGGGCGTGGGCGGCAGGCCGTCGCGGGTATAGGTGTTGTAGGGGGTGTCGGTGGTCAAGTCGCTGCGGCGGATGTTGCCGGTGTAGCTGGAGCCCATGCCGTAGATCACCGTGGGATCGGTTTGCAGGCGCATGCCGGACTGCAAACGCCGCACGAACACGCCGGCGATGCGCGCACGCTCCTCGCCATTGCCGGTTTCTTTTTCGATGATGGACGCCAGCGTCAATGCCTGTCCGGGCTTGTCGAACGGCAGGTCTTGCGCACGGGATTTCCACTCCGCATCCAGCGCCTTTTCCATCGCCGCATGGGCACGCTTGAGGATGTCGAGGTCGCTGTCGCCGCGCGTCCATGCATAGGTTTCCGGCAGGAAGCGCCCCTCGGGATGCTGGCCGGCATGCCCCAGGGCCCGCATCAACTCGGCATCGCCCATGTCCGTGCTGGCCTGCACCAGCAATGGCTGCTTGCGCAATGCCGCACGCAGGTCGCGGATGTTCCAGCCCTCGACGATGGTGAAACCGCGATGGACCACCTTGCCGTCACGCATCGCCAGCAACAGGCTGCGCGGGGTGGTGCCTGCGGGTAGCGCGTACTCGCCGACCTGCAATTTGCCGGCGGCGCCGGTCTGGCGGGCCAGCAGCTGCCAGTACACCGTCTTGCCGGCCTGGATGTGTTGCACCTGCAATTTCTTCAGCAGCTTGCCGAGGTTGTCGCCGCGCTCCAGGATCACGCTGGCTTGCGTGCCGAGGCCGGTCAGCGGCGCATCGGCAAAGCGCTGGTATTGCCAGCCAAACCAGCCGGCTGCGGCCAGCAGGATCACCAGCAACACCAGTACGAAGCGTTTCATGCCGACACCACGGTGTCTTGGAACATCGGATAGGTCATCGCCAAACGGGCCTGCAAGTCGGTGACGGCCGGATGCGCCGGCCACGCGCGCGCGCCCAGCGCCGCAACCGGCAGGATACCGCGCACCGCATTGCACAACGCCAGCGCATCGACGGCATCGATGTCATCCATCGACACGTCGGCGACCCCCACCAGGCCCTGCTCCAGCAACCAGCCACGCACCACGCCAGCCACGCCGCACCGTTCCACCGCTGGCGTCCACCACCGGCCATCACGATGCACCAGCAGGTTGGCGGCGGTGGCACTGGCCACGCGGCCTTCGCCATCCAGCATCAGCCCCTCATCGCAGCCGGCGCGCTCGACTTCGGCACGCGCCAGCACCTGCTCCAGCCGGTTGCAGTGCTTGATGCCGGCCAGTGCCGGCTGGATCGCCAGCCGGGTGGCGCACATATGCAACCGCAACGCCGCCGGTATCGCCGGCAGCGGATGCAGCGCCAATTGCCAGGCCGGCAGCGCCTCGACCGGCGGCGCATAGCCGCGCCCTCCGTCGCCACGGGTGAGCAGCAGCTTGAGCACGCCGGTGTCGATCCCGGCGACGTGCGCGGCAATCCGTGCCTCGATGAAATCCACATTCGGCACGTCGATGCCCAGCCGTCGTGCGCCTTCGCGCAACCGCGCGAGATGGCGCGGCCACAGCGGCAATTGGCCGCCATGCACGCGCATGGTTTCGAACAGTCCGTCGCCGTAGTGGAGGCCGCGATTGGCGGACGAAAACGCCGCAATGCGCACTTGGCCGATGAACACGGCGGATGCCCCGGGGTTCAACGCAGTTGCCCCCCGATACTCGCTTCGTGCGTCGAGCCCCGGGGCATCCGCCTCCGATGGCTCTGGCGCACCGTGACAACACAGGTCGCGATGCCGTCCATCACTCCACCCCCAACGCCCGCAGCATCCCGCGCGCCTTGGCGCGGGTTTCCTCCAGCTCGCGCTGCGGATCGGAGTCGATCACGATGCCGGCGCCGGTGCGGAAGCGCAGGGTGTCGCCCTCCACCTCGGCACTGCGGATCAGGATGTTCAGATCCATGTCGCCGTTGCCCGCCAACCAGCCCATCGCGCCGGTGTACGCGCCGCGACCGCCGCCCTCCAGCTCGGCGATGAGCTGCATGCAACGTACCTTTGGGCACCCCGTGATCGTGCCGCCCGGGAACAGCGCGGCGATCGCCTGGCCGGGCGTCACGCCATCGCGCAGGCGGCCACGCACGTTGCTGACGATGTGGTGCACGTGGGCATAGCTTTCGACCACCATCAATTCATCGACGCACACGCTGCCGGTGGCGCAGACACGCCCGAGGTCGTTGCGTTCCAGGTCGATCAGCATCACGTGCTCGGCGCGCTCTTTCGGATGCCCCACCAGTTCCCGGATGCGCGCGGCATCGTCGTCGCCGGCGAAGCGCGGGCGGGTGCCGGCGATCGGACGCGTTTCGGCCACGCCATCACTGAGCGACAGCAGCCGTTCCGGCGAGGCACTGACCACGCTGCCCCACGGGCTGCGGAAGATCCCGGCGAACGGCGCGGGGTTGTGCGCGCGCAGGCGCTGGAACAGCGCCGCCGGATCGAGCGCATCGACGAACGTCGCCTGCCAGCCGCGCGAGAGGTTGACCTGGAACACGTCGCCGGCCGCCAGGTACTCCAACGCCCTCGCAACCGCCGCCAGATAGCGTTGCGGCGGGTCTTCGACAACCGTGGCCGGTTGCCGCCACACGGGCGGCGGCGGCAGCATTTGCGCGCGGGCCATGTCGGCTTCGATCCGTGCAAGCCATGCGTCTTCACCGGCGGCGGCCGTGATGCGCAGCACGCCAGTGGCGCGATCGCGCTGCACCACCGCCGGGCAGTGCAAGGCAATGGCCACCGGCAAGCCGCCCTCGGCCTGCGGCAGCGCCAATACCGGCTCCACCTGCTGCGCCAGCTCATAGCCCAACAGCAGCGCCCAGCCGCCGGCCAACCCGACCTGCGCCGGCAGATCCGCGGCGGCATCGCGCCAGCGTGCATCCAGAAGCGCGAAAAAATCATGCCCCAGCACCTCGCCCGTGCAACTGCGCACCACACCGTCACGGTGCAGGGCGAAGCCTTCGCCGGCATGCGCCAGCAGCACGTCGCGGCGGCC
Source organism: Thermomonas sp. (assembly GCF_041905325.1). Lineage (GTDB taxonomy): Bacteria > Pseudomonadota > Gammaproteobacteria > Xanthomonadales > Xanthomonadaceae > Thermomonas. The sequence goes on from NZ_JAYRLK010000004.1 coordinate 225,498, forward strand.
CAACGCGCCGCCGCTGCTGGATTCCAGCAATACCGGATAGCGCACCGGGTCGAGCCGATGCAGGGCCAGCAGGTCGAGATCGGCGGGAATGCGGCGTTCGGTCATCGGCAAGAGCGCCCCTCCCCGCCCCTCACCTGCTGCGCAAGGGTGGGGGCAGCCATCAGATCCGCTTGAACACCAGCGTGCCGTTGGTGCCACCGAAGCCGAAACCGTTGGACACCGCCACGTCGATCCTCGCCTCGCGCGCCACGTTCGGCACGTAGTCCAGGTCGCAGCCTTCGCCCGGATTTTCCAGGTTGATGGTGGGCGGGATGATCCCGGTCTGCAGTGCCTTGATCGAATAGATCGCCTCCACCCCGCCGGCCGCGCCGAGCAGGTGGCCGGTCATCGACTTGGTCGAGCTCACCATGGTTTTGTAGGCGTGGTCGCCCAGCGCGCGCTTGATCGCCAGCGTTTCGGCGAGGTCGCCCAGCGGGGTGCTGGTGCCGTGCGCGTTGAGGTAACCGACGTCCTCCGGGTTGATGCCGGCGTCGCGGAACGCCATCGCCATGCAGCGCGCGGGGCCTTCGCCATTCTCGCTGGGCGCGGTCATGTGGAAGGCATCCGACGATGCGCCGAAGCCGGCTAGCTCGCAGTAGATGCGCGCGCCGCGGGCCTTGGCGTGCTCGTACTCCTCCAGCACCAGGATGCCGGCACCGTCGCCCAGCACGAAACCGTCGCGCCCGGCGTCCCACGGCCGCGAAGCGCGGGCGGGATCGTCGTTGCGGGTGCTCATCGCCTTCATTGCGCAGAAACCGCCCATCGCGGTCGGCGAACTGCCGCGTTCGGCACCGCCGGCGAACATCACGTCGGCATCGCCGTACTGGATCATCCGCATCGCCATGCCGATGCTGTGGTTGGCGGTGGCGCAGGCGGACACGGCCGAGAACGTCGGCCCCTTGATCCCGGTCGCCAGCGACAGCTGGCCCGGCATCATGTTGATGATGGTGGAAGGAATGTAGAACGGGCTGATCTTGCGCACCCCGCCTTCATGCAGCTTGACCGCGGTTTCCTCGATGCCCCAGATGCCGCCGATGCCGGCGCCGATCAGCGCGCCGATGCGCTCGGCGTTGGCCTCGGTCACTTCCAGCCCGGCGTCGTCCTTCGCCATCAGCGAAGCCGCCATGCCGTAGTGGATGAAGTGGTCCATCTTCTTGGCATCCTTCGGGTTCACCCAGCGGGTGATGTCGAAGTCGCGGATCTCGCCGGCGATGCGGGTGGGATAGGTGCTGGCGTCGAAGCCTTCCACCCTGCTGATGCCGGAACGCCCGTTGCAGATGCCGTCCCAGTTGCTGGCCAGATCCAGCCCCAGCGGTGAAACGATGCCCATCCCGGTGACCACGACGCGACGCTTGCCCATCTTCCACTCCTTGCAGACAACCAGTGCCTTCTCGAAAACACGGAAGGCCGCAAACGCGGCCCCCGGGGTACTGCGACGCGGGACGCCGGCTTACGCCTTGACGTGCGCCTTGATGTAGTCGATCGCCGCCTGCACGGTGCTGATCTTCTCGGCGTCTTCGTCCGGGATTTCGCACTCGAACTCTTCTTCCAGCGCCATCACCAGCTCCACGGTGTCGAGCGAGTCCGCGCCCAGGTCGTCCACGAACGACGCGCTGGTGGTGACGTCTTCTTCCTTGACGCCCAGTTGTTCGACGACGATCTTCTTGACGCGTTCTTCGATACTGCTCATGTTTCGATGCTCCTCATGGGGCGGGTTAAGCCGTAATGGCGTAGTTTAAGGGAAAACAGGGGGGTGCGCGCCGGCTGCGGTGGGCCGGTCGATGCCACTCACGGCATGTACATGCCGCCGTTGACGTGCAGGGTTTCGCCGGTGATGTAGCTGGCCGACGGGCTGGCCAGGAAGGCCACCGCATGGGCGATGTCGGCAGGCGTACCCAGGCGGCCCAGTGCGATCTGGCCCAGCATCGCCTCCTTCGCCACTTCCGGCAGGTCGGCGGTCATGTCGGTGGCGATGAAGCCGGGAGCCACGACATTGACGGTGATCCCGCGCGAACCGATTTCCTTCGCCAGCGACTTGCTGAACGCGATGATGCCGGCCTTGGCCGCCGCGTAGTTGGCCTGGCCGGCATTGCCGGTGACGCCGATCACCGAGGCGATATTGATGATGCGGCCACGGCGCGCCTTCATCATCCCGCGCAGCACCGCCTTCGAGGCGCGATACACGCTGGTCAGGTTGGTGTCGAGGATGGCCTGCCAATCCTCGTCCTTCATCCGCATCAACAAGTTGTCGCGGGTGATGCCGGCATTGTTGACGAGGATGGAGACCGCACCGAACTCGCTGGAGACGGCATCCACCAGCGCCTCGATGCTGCCGGCTTCGTTGACGTTGAGGCGGCGGCCGTGGCCACCACGCGCGGCCAGCCGCTCACCGATCGCCTGCGCACCGGCATCGCTGGTGGCGGTGCCGATGACGGTGGCACCCAGCGCGGCCAGTGCATCGGCGATCGCGGCACCGATTCCGCGCGATGCGCCGGTCACCAGTGCGACTTCACCCTTCAACAACAACTCGCTCATGCCTTCCAATCCTCGATGGCGCCGGCGAAGTCCGCCGGGGTGCCCAACGCGCGGGCGTCGAGCGATTTGTCGATGCGCTTGACCAGCCCGGTCAGCACCTTGCCCGGGCCGCATTCGGCGATCCGGGTGACCCCGCGCGCGGCCAGCGCCTGCACGCAGCCGGTCCACTGCACCGGCAGGAAGAGCTGGCGCACCAGCGCGCCGCGGATGCCGTCCAGGTCGTCGTGCACGCGGGCGTCCACGTTCTGCACCACCGGCAGCGCCGGCAGCGTCCACTGCAGGCCGGCCATGGTCTCGGCCAGCCGGTTCGCGGCCTCGCGCATCAGCGGCGTGTGCGACGGCACGCTGACCGCCAGTTTGACCGTCTTGCGCACGCCCTTTTCCTGCAGCAGCGCCAGCGCACGGTCCACCGCCGCGGCGTCGCCACCGATCACGATCTGGCCCGGCGAGTTGTAGTTGGCCGGCACCACGACTTGCGCGCCGGAAGCCTCGACGCACACGGCCTCGACCAGCGCATCCTCGGCACCGAGCACCGCCGCCATCGCGCCGGTACCGGCAGGTGCGGCGTCCTGCATCAGCTGGCCACGGATTCGCACCAGGTGCGCACCCTCTTTCAGGCTCAACGCACCGGCCGCCACCAAGGCGGTGTATTCGCCCAGGCTGTGTCCTGCCAGCACGGACGGCTGCATGCCGCCCTGCGCCTGCCACAGCCGCCACACCGCCACGCCCGCCGCCAGCAGCGCCGGCTGGGTGTATTCGGTACGGTTCAACATGTCGTCGGGGCCGGCCTGCGACAGCGCCCACAGGTCCACGCCAGCGCCTTCCGAGGCCTCCTCGAACGTCGTCTTCACCGATGGATGCAGTTCCGACAACTCGGCCAGCATGCCGATCGACTGCGAACCCTGCCCGGGGAACACCAGGGCAAGCGGCGGGGAAACCTGGGGTGCATTCACGCGTGGTTCGCTCCGGTCAACGGCCTGCAAAAATGGCCGGACATGATACGAGTATTTGCTCTACCGCGTCTGTACCCGCGCGTATGGCGGGACTTCCACTCAATAGCGCAGCAGCACCGAGCCCCAGGCGAAACCGCCGCCGAAGGCCTCCAGCAACAGCAGTTGGCCGCGCCGGACCTTGCCGGAACGCACCGCTTCGTCCAGTGCCAGCGGCACCGAGCCGGAGGATGTGTTGCCGTGCCGGTCCACGGTCACGATGACGCGCTCCATCGGCATGTCCAGCCGCTTGGCGGTGGCTTCGATGATGCGCAGGTTGGCCTGGTGCGGCACCAGCCAATCCAGCGCGGACTTGTCGATGCCATTGGCCACCAGCGCCTCGTCCACCACCGCATCCAGCGCCTTCACCGCGTACTTGAACACGTCGTTGCCGGCCATCTTCACCCGCACGCCGGCATTGGGTTCGTCCATCCTGAAACCCGAGGACACGCCCACCGGGTTCCACAGCAGGTCCTTCTTGCTGCCATCGGCGTGCATGTGGGTACTGAGAATGCCGGTCTCGGCATCGGCCTTGAGCACCACTGCGCCGGCACCGTCACCGAACAGCACGCAGGTGTTGCGGTCATTCCAGTCCAGCATCCGGGTCAGGGTTTCGGCTCCGATCACCAGGGCGGTCTTTGCCGCACCGCTGCGGATGAACTTGTCGGCCACGGTCAATGCGTAGATGAAACCGGAGCATGCGGCATTGACGTCGAACGCCATGCACCCGGCCACGCCCAGCTTGTGCTGGACGATGGTGGCGGTGGACGGGAAGATCAGGTCAGGGGTGGTGGTGCCCACCACGATCAGGTCGATGTCGGCGGCGGCAACCCCTGCCGCTTCCAGCGCGCGCAATGACGCTTGCAGGGCCAGATCGGAAGTCAACTCGCCTTCTGCGGCGACATGGCGCTGGCGAATGCCGGTACGACTGGTGATCCACTCGTCGCTGGTCTCCACGCCGCGCTTGACCAGATCGTCGTTGGTCAACACTTGCTGCGGCAGGTAACTGCCGGTGCCGGCGATGCGGGCGTGGATGCGGCTTTCGGACTGACTCATTCGAGTGGAACTCCCAGGCTGTTTCTGCGCAAATGACGCAGGCATCCGGCTAGGTTAGCCGATCGCGCAGCGGCAGGCGGCATTGCCGCCGCGGCGCAGGTGGAACTTCGACGCACGCAGAAACGCCGACGGCCGCGCTGGAAGGGCGCGGCCGGGCGTCATGCGGGCACTGCAACCTTGCGGCCGAAGGGCCGGCAAAGGCTCACTCTTCGTCGACGACCTTGGTCTTCGGCACGATGACCTGCTTGCCACGGTAGTAGCCGTCGGCGGTCACGTGATGGCGCACGTGGGTCTCGCCGCTGGTCGGGTCGGTGGCCAACTGCTTGGCGGACAGGGCGTCATGCGCGCGGCGCATGCCACGACGGGACGGGGAAACGCGGGACTTCTGGACAGCCATGGGACAACTCCAAGAAAAACGTGTGTGACGCGCGATGCGGCGATTATCGCACTATTCCTTCTTCCACCCGGACAACGCCGCGAACGGGCTGGCCTGGGCAGTCTCCTCCACGGTGGGTGCGAAATCGCGCTCCACCGCTTCGGCATCGGGCGACACCGGCACCACCGGCAACGCCAGAATCAACTCGTCCTCCACCAACTCGGCGGGGCGCACCATGCCGTCGACGGGTACCAGCAGGGGCTCGTAGCCTTCCGGCAGGGCCGCTTCCCCGGCTTCGTCGCGCAGCAGGCCCAGTGTTTGCTCCAGTTGCACCGGCAGCAGGAACCGTTGCAGGCTGCGCTGGCATTCCAGCGGCAACTCGGCATCGATCCGCAACCGGACGAACGGCAGTTTCAGCGTATCGGTGCCGAAGGCCAGCACATACCGGGCCTCGCCTTCCACGCCGTGCAAACTGCCGCGCAACCGGGACATCGCCGCCAGTGGAATCCGACCTTCGAACTCCCGCTGCGCGGCCACCATGCGCCAAGCATCCAAGACTTCTGGAACCCGGCTGGCTGGTTGGTCGGACATAAGACGCGAAATGTTACGGAGCTGTTTGCCCCCTGTCAAATCAAGGCGATAGACATTGCATCAGACACCCCGGCAGCCGGATTTGCGGCGCCCCCCGGCCTCGCGCAGACTGTACGGATGAAATTCCTGCTGATCGCACTTGCCCTGCTGGTGCTTGCCGGCCTGTGGCTGGCATTGCGCCAGCGCCATTTGCAGCAACGCCGGCACCTGGCGGTCCGCGCCGTGCTGGACGCCGCCGACACGCTGGAGGCGCGGCTGCGCACCGCGCGCGACGAGATCGAGGCGATCGCCGGCGACGACGGCAACCCGGTGCGCGCGGCGATGCAGGAGCTGTTGCGCCAGCGGTTGTGGCTGCAAGACAACGCGCAGCAGGCCAGCCTGGCCAGGCTGGACGAACTGCGGGCATCGCTGGACACCGCCAGCACCCACCTTGAATCGCAATTGCAACGGGTGGATCGCGCCCGCACCGGAGCCAGCTGAACCATGCCATCCCTGCTGCTTGCTTCCACCTCGCGCTATCGCCGCGAATTGCTGGCACGGTTGCGCCTGCCGTTCGACGTGGCCCGCCCCGAGGTGGATGAAACGGCGCTGCCCGGCGAAGCGCCGCTGGCGCTGGCGGTTCGGCTGGCCCGCGCCAAGGCGCAGGCGGTGGCAGGACGCCACGCAGGCGCTTGGGCGCTGGGCTCCGACCAGGTGGCCGACCTCGACGGCCAGGCGCTGGGCAAGCCCGGCGATCGCACCGGTGCAATTGCGCAACTGCGGGCGATGGCGGGCAGGACCGTGCGCTTCCATACCGCCCTGTGCCTGGCGCATGGCGATGGCCACGCATTCACGCATGTCGATCTCACCGAGGTGCGGTTCCGCGCGCTGGACGCGGGCGAGATCGTCCGTTACGTGGACGCCGAACAACCGTTCGACTGCGCCGGCAGCTTCAAGTCGGAAGGGCTGGGCATCGCCCTGTTCGAAGCCATCGACAACCGCGACCCCACCGCCCTGGTCGGCTTGCCGCTGATCGCCACGTCCGCGCTGCTGCGGCAAGCCGGCTTCGCCCTGCCCTGACACCCTGCGCATCGCAACGGCTCACGGCAGCGACTGCGCGGGAATGGCATAGAGCAAAAACACCTTGCCTCCCCCATCCACTTGCAGCCGTTGCGGTGGCGGCAATGCCCCCAGTTGCGCACGCAGGTGACGCTGGTACGCCTGCGGGCCAGCGAAGCCCGCATGCGAGGGACTGGCCACCAACAGCAAGGGCCCGCGTCCCAGCGCCGCCCGGTCGCTGCGAACAAGGCCCCAGGCCTGCAGTTGCACGGCACGCCCATGGCGGGCGTTCAACGGATGGTCGAGCACCGGCACATCGGGCTGCCCCAGCACGAACCCCAATTCGGCACCGATCTTGAAATCCCCCGCCACCAGTTGCGTGCGCACGGGCATGCGCAGCAGGCGCTGCGTCACCGCATCGCCCAGCATCCCCCAACCCGCGAAGTTGCCCGGATACAGCGCGCTGCCCGCCAGCCGCTGCCGCCACGCCGGTTGCGCAGCCAGCAGCAGGTAGCCCAACGCCAGCAGCAGCCCTGCCGCGGTACTGGCCTGCACGGCCCATCGCCAACCGCGTCGCCCCCCCAGCACGTCAGGCACCAAGGGCAACAGGGCGAGGAAGCCCGGCAGCGGCCAGTGGAAACTCACCCGCTGGCGGTCGGCGAAAAACCCCAGCACGAAAAATCCCAGCACGATCGCGCTGCCGCACAACGCCAGCCAGCGCGCCGCCGGCCGTGCATCACGCAACCCTCGCCATGCCGCCAGCGCCAGCGCGAGGAACAGCAGCGGCGTCACCAATCCCCATTGCAGCAATCCGAGGCGCAATCCCACGCCACTGAACTGCCACGGGTGGCGGTCGATCAACTGGAAGCGCAGACCGGCATCGGCGTGTTGCAGGTTCCACCACAGCAACGGCAACCATGCCAGCGCGCCCACGCTGATCGCCAGCCACAGCCAGGGTGCACGCAGCGCACGCCGCCCCTCGCGCAGGGCCAGCAAGGCCAGCACACCCACCACGATCACCACCGCGAACCGGTAATGCGCCAGCCCCCCCAGCACCAAGCCCGTCGCCAGTTCGCCGGCCACCCACCCGTCCACCCGGCGCAGCGCACGCAACCCGGCATCCAGGCACAACGCCGATGCCAGCAACAAAGGCACATCCGGCAACGCCAACACTCCGGCGGTACCGGCCAGCGGCAGCAGCAAGGCCAGCAGGCCCGCATGCCAACCGGCCTCCACATCAAATTCGCGCGCGGTCATGCGCACCACCAGCCACGGCACCCATGCACCCAGCAACAGGAACGGCAGGCGCAGCGCCAGCGGATGGTCGCCGCCCATGGCCACCCCCAGCCGTGCCAGCCACGCGGTCAGCCCGGGCAGGTCGGAATAGGCCCAGGCCAGGTGCCGGCCTTCCTGCCAATAGAACGCCTCGTCCACGAACAGCGGCAGCCGCGCCGCCAACACCAGCTTGAGCATGCACAGCAGCAGCCATGCGCCGATGAACACCCGCTTCGCCCGCTGCATTCGCATCGCATCCCGCATTGCCGGGCGTCCTCGCTACACTCGCATGCCAAACCCCAAGACCCGATGCCCACGCCATGTCAGCCCACCAGGCACCCGCGCAAATGCTACCCGATGCCCTGCTGCACGCCCTGCACGCGGCGCAGGCGCACGTCAACGCCGTGTTGCTGGGCAAGCCGCTGCAAGTGCGGTTGGCCTTCGTGGCCCTGCTGGCCGACGGCCATTTGCTGATCGAAGACCTGCCGGGATTGGGCAAGACCACCCTGGCGCATGCGATGGCGTCCACGCTGGGGCTGGACTTCGCGCGCGTGCAGTTCACCTCCGACCTGCTGCCGTCGGACATCCTCGGCGTGTCGGTGTTCGAAGCGCACGCGCAGCGCTTCACGTTCCATCCCGGCCCGGTGTTCACCCATGTGCTGCTGGCCGATGAAATCAACCGTGCGCCGCCACGCACGCAAAGCGCGTTGCTGGAAGCGATGGCCGAACGCCAGGTCAGCATCGACGGGCAGACCCGTGCATTGCCGGACCCCTTCCTGGTCATCGCCACCCAGAACCCGGTGGACCTGTCCGGCACCTACCCGTTGCCGGACTCGCAACTGGACCGGTTCCTGCTGCGGCTGGCGCTGGGGTATCCCGACGCAGCGGCGGAACGCGCACTGCTGGCCGGGGCCGACCGTCGCGACCTGATCGCGCACGCCACGCCCACGCTGGACGCCCCGCGCATCCTGGCGCTGCGGCAGGCAGTGCTGGCGGTGCATGCCGGCGATGCCCTGCTGGACTATGTGCAAGCACTGCTGGCGCGCAGCCGCCGGCATCCGGGCGTGCGCGTGGGCCTGTCCCCGCGGGCCGGGCTGGCGCTGCTGCGCGCCGCGCGGGCTCACGCCCTGCTGCTGGGCCGCAACCACGTGGTGCCGGAAGACGTGCAGGCGCTGTTCGCGGCGGTGGCCGAGCACCGGCTGGTGGCCGAAGGCGATGCCGCCGTAGCCACGCTGGCGAAGGACATCCTGCACGCCGTGCCGGTGGACTGACGTGCTGGCCGCGCTGCGCCAGCGCATGCTGACGTGGACGCGTCCGCGCGCGCCGGAAGTGCTGCCGGCGCGACTGGACCGCCACCGCATCTACGTGCTGCCCACCCGCAGCGGGCTGTTCTTCGCGCTGCTGCTGGCCGCCATGCTGCTGGGCGGGCTCAACTTCAACAACAACCCGGCCCTGCTGCTGGCCCTGCTGCTGGCAGGTGCCGCCCAAGCCAGCCTGATCGCCGCCCACCTGCAACTCTCCGGCGTGCGCGTGCTGGCGGTGGCCGCCGAACCGGTGGCCGCCGGCGGCATGCTGCACCTGCGCATCGCACTGGATGCGCTGGATGCCCGCCGCCGTCGCGGCCTGCGCATCGCCCATGCCGATACCCACGTCCACACCACGCTGGATGCCGGCGGCATCACCGTGGAATTGCCCATTCCCGCACTGCATCGCGGCCTGCTGCCGGTACCACGGCTGACCTTGTCCACCGTGCAACCGCTGGGGCTGGCCCGCGCCTGGGCCTATGCGTGGCCGGCCCAGGCGTTGCTGGTCTACCCGGCACCGGAACCACAACCGCCGCCGCTGCCCGCCGCACGCGGCAGCCTTGGCAAGGCCCAGCCCCGCCGCACCGGCGACGAGCCCCACCACCTGCGCGACTACCGCCCCGGCGATGCCCCGCGCATGGTGGCGTGGAAGCCTTCCGCCCGCCACGCCCACCTGCTGGTGCGCGATCCCGAGCAAGAACAGGGCAACGAACTGGTGCTGGACTGGCAACTCACCGCCGGGCTGCCCTACGAGCACCGCATCCGCAGGCTGGCACGCTGGGTCGATGACGCCGAGCGCGCAGACCGCCGTTACGGCCTGCTGTTGCCGGCACAAGCGCCCATCGCCCCCGGCCGTGGCCCCGCCCACCGCCACCACTGCCTGCGTGCGCTGGCCCTGCTGCCGACCGAGGCCCACCGTGGCTGACGTCGCCTCGCCGTCGCTGACTGCCGCCGGTGCCTTGCATGTGCGGCTGGCCGCCCTGGCCTGTCTGCTGCCGCTGTTGCTGCAGTTGCCAGTGGCGCTGGGCATCGGTATCGGTGTCGGTGCCGCCGGCGTGGTGCTCGCCTCCTGGCGCACGCCCCTGCCCGGGCTGCTGCGCCTGCTGCTGATGGGATGCGGGATGCTGGCGGCGGCGTGGGCCTTGCCCGGAATCGGCCGCGATACCGCCTGTGCGGTGCTGGCGGCGATGCTGGCCCTGAAGCCCGCCGAAACCCGCACCCTGCGCGATGGCCGCAGCCTGGTGGGGTTCGGCCTGTTCGCCCCGTTCGCCACATTTCTGCTCGACCAAGGTCCGTTGAGCTTGCTGCTGGCCTTGCTGACCGTGTTGCTGGCCCTGTTGGCGCTGCAACGGCTGGCGCTGGATGAAGGCCAAGCCCCCGCACCTGGCACGTCGCACCCGCTGCAACCGGGGGCACTGCGCGATGTCCTGCGCCTGCTGGCACTGGGCCTGCCGCTGGCGCTGGCGGCATTCTGGCTGTTCCCGCGCCTGCCCACGCCGCTGTGGGGCCTGCCGCAGCGCAGCGTGGCCCCCCCCGGGCTCTCCGACAGCATGACCCCCGGTGCCATGTTCGACATGCTGCTGGATGACAGTCCGGCCGCGCGCGTGCAGTTTTTCGGCAGCACACCGCGCCCCGAGCAGATGTACTGGCGCGGCCCGGTCCTGTGGGATTTCGACGGCCGCACCTGGCATCAGGCAAAAACCCTGCAAGCCCTCGCCCCGGCCCCGATGCAGGCCGCAAGCGCGGGCTGGGAGTACCAGATCGCGCTGGAACCCAGCGAAGACCGCCAACTGATCGCCCTGGACCTGCCCACCCGCGTTCCCGACGGCGCGCGCACCAGCCTCGATTACACGCCTTCGGCCAACGCCCCGCAGTACGGCGTTTCCCGCTGGCGCATGCACTCGGCACCCCCCGCCACCTTCGATGCCGACCTGCCGGCCACGCTGCGCACGCGCGCACTGGCGCTGCCTGCCGGCTACAACCCGCGCACTCTGGCACTGGGCCGGCAATGGCGGCGCGAGGCCGGCCACGATGCGCAAGGCCGCAGCGATGCGGCGATCGCCCAGCGCGCATTGACGATGATCCGCCGCGATTTCGCCTACACCCTCGACGTGCCACCCGCCGGGCGCGACGAGATCGACGACTTCCTGTTCACCCGCCGCCGCGGCTATTGCGAACACTTCAGTTCTGCGTTCGTGGTGCTGATGCGCGCCGCCGACATCCCCGCACGGGTGGTCACCGGCTATGCCGGGGCCTACCGCAACCCGCTGGGAGACTATTGGCTGGTGCGCAAATCCGATGCCCACGCCTGGGCCGAGATCTGGCTGCCCGCGCGGGGCTGGGTGCGGGTGGACCCCACCGCGGCGGTGGCGCCGGAACGCGTGTACGACACCATCGCCGATCGCCAACCGGGCCGCATCGCCGGCCTCGACACCCTGGTGCCGGTCTTCAATGCCGCCGACTGGATGCGCCGCGGCTGGAACGACTTCGTCCTGGGCTTCAACGCGCAGCGCCAGCAAAACCTGCTCAAGTCACTGGGGCTGGGGGCGCTGGGTGCCGCCGCACTGGTGCTGGCATTCGCCGTCATCGCCGTCCTGGCGCTGGGCTGGATGGCGTGGCGCATTGCCCGCGGCGAACGCCAGCGCGACCCACTGCTGCGCGCCTGGCATGCGCTGGAGGCGCGCTATCGCAAACTCGGGCGTGGCCGCGCAGCGCACGAGCCTGCGCAAGTCTGGGCCGCACGCGTTGCGGCAGACACACCGCATGCCGGCACGCACTTGGCGCTCTTGGCCAAACGCGTCTCCGACGTGCGCTATGGCGGCAAGGATGACCCCCAGCTGATTGCAGCGTTACGCAAGCATCGGCCGTGACACCAACCCCGCACGCTCAGGACGTGCCGAACCGCCCCAGCGGCGCGCCAGCCAGCAAATGCAGGTGGATCTGGAACACCGTCTGGCCGCCATCGCCATTGCAGTTCATGACGATGCGGTAGCCGTCTTCGGCAAACCCCTGCGCCTTGGCATAACGTGCGGCGGCGGTGGCAAGCCGGCCAACCACCAGCGCCTCGGCTTCCGGCACGTCGTTGAGGGTGGCGAAATCCTGCTTCGGCACGAACAGCACGTGCACCGGTGCCTGCGGCGCGATGTCACGGAACGCGAACAGGTGCTCGTCCTCGAAGACGATGTCGGCGGGGATCTCGCGCCGCAGGATCTTGTGGAAGATGGTCTCGCTCATCGGGATGTCTCCGTCGGGATTTCGATGCGGCTGCCGAAGGCGTGCGACAGCGTGCCGCGATCCACGTATTCCAGCTCGCCACCCAGCGGCACGCCGTGCGCCAGCCGGCTGGGCTGCACGCCGCGCGCACGCGCCAGTTGCGCAAGATAATGTGCCGTGGCTTCGCCTTCCACCGTGGGATTGGTGGCCACGATCAGCTCGCGCACCTCACCTTCTTCCAGCCGTTGCGCCAATACCTCCAGGCCAAGCTCGCGCGGGCCGATGCCGTCCAGCGGGCTCAGTCGCCCCTGCAACACGAAGTACAGCCCGCGAAAGCCGGTGGCCTGTTCGATGGCGAGCCGGTCCGCCGGGGTTTCCACCACGCACAGCAGTTGCGCGTCACGCGCGCCGCTGGTGCAGGTGGCGCAGACATCGGTTTCGCTGAAATCCCGGCAGCGACGGCAATGCCGGATCTGCTCCATCGCCCGTGCCAGCGCCGCAGACAGCCGCCGCCCGCCGTCGCGCTGGCGCTCCAGCAGGTGGTAGGCCATCCGCTGTGCGGATTTCTGGCCCACGCCCGGAAGGACACGCAGCGCGTCGATGAGTTGTTCCAGCAGGGAGGTGGTCATGCGTCAGAGGTCTGGTTGCGTACATGGATGTGCACGCGCGGCGCGCAAGCGGCGGCAGGATGCCCCGTCATTCGCAAGCTCAGAACGGCAGCTTCATGCCCGGCGGCAGCGGCATGCCGGCGGTGGCGGCGGCCATCTTCTCCTGCGAGGCGGCATTGATCCTGTTGACCGCGTCGTTGAACGCCGCGGCGATCAGGTCTTCCGCCATCTCCGGGTCGGCCAGCGCGGCCGGGTCGATGCGCACCTTGCGGCAGTCCATGCGGCCGCCCAGCGTCACGCTGACCATGCCGCCGCCGGCGTTGCCGGTGACTTCCAGCGCGGCCACTTCTTCCTGCGCGCGCTGCACGTTTTCCTGCATCTTCTGCGCCTGCTGCATCAGCTGGGCGATGTTTCCACGCATGTCGTTCTCTTCCGTCGTCGCGTTGTGAAATAAGGGGAACCTCAATGGCCGCCCAGCGGGCGGATCGACTCCGGCACCACTTGCGCACCATGCTGCTGCACCAGCCGCTGGATGGCCGGATCGGCGAGGAAGCCGGCTTCCGCACCGGTCTGCCGCGCATCGCGTTCGCGCAGGTTGCGGGTGCTGGCTGTTTCGCCCCGCCCCACGCCGATCTCGAAACGCACCTGCACGCTGCCGCCCAGCAACTGGCCGATGGCATCACCCAACTGCAAGACCAGGCTGGCGGATTTCAAATGCTCCTGCTCCGGTGTCAATGACAGCCGCAGCACCCCATCGCCATGCGCCACGAAAGCGGCATTCTCCGCCAGCAACTTGGCCGGCCCACGCAAGCCGCAACGGCCCACCAGCTCCAGCCAGTGCTCGGAATCGGTCACCACCAGGGCCGTACTGGCCGCCGCCGACACTGGCGCTGCCGGCACGGCCGTCGGCAGCGGCGCAGACGCAGGCACCGGTACCACGGGAGCCGGCACGGGCGTCGCCAACGAGGCGTCCATCTGCGCGCGCGCGCGCGCGGCGGCATCGCTGCGCGCCTGCGGCGAGGCCGCGGGTGCCATCGTCGGTGCCTGCCGCGTGGGTGCTGCCGCAGGTGCTGGCGTGGCCTGCGCGACGACCTCGGGCCGGAACGCCAGCATCCGCAGCAGGGTCATTTCGAACCCGCTGCGCGGGCTGGGGGCGTACTGCAGATCACGGCGACCGTTCAGTGCCATCTGGTACCACAGTTGCACCTGTTCCGGGCGCAATTGCGCCGCCAGCGCATCCACGTCGATGGCATCGCTGCCGACATCGACGCCAGGCACCAATTGTCTGACCTGGATGCGATGCAAGGCCTGCGCGAAAGCATCCAGGATACTGGCCCAATCCGGCGAGAACTCCGCCAGCTGTGCCGCTTCGTCCATCATCCGCGCCCCATCGCCGTCCGCCAGCGCCGCCAGCAGCGCCTGCACGCGACTGCGGTCCACCGTACCCAGCATGGTGGCCACGGTGGCTCCATCAAGCTTGCCGCCGGCATAGGCAATCGCCTGGTCCAGCAGCGACAACCCGTCGCGCAGGCTGCCATCGGCCGCCCGCGCCAATTGCGCCACGGCATCGGCATCGGCCGCGATCCCTTCCGCCACCAGGATTTTCTCGATCTGGCCACGGATCTGGCCTTCATCCAGCCGCTTCAAGTTGAATTGCAGGCAGCGGCTGAGCACCGTCACCAGCAGCTTCTCCGGATCGGTGGTGGCGAACAGGAACTTGACGTGCCCCGGCGGCTCTTCCAGCGTCTTCAGCAACGCATTGAACGCCGCCTTCGACAGCATGTGCACTTCGTCGATCAGATAGACCTTGTAGCGTCCGCGCGACGGCATGTATTGCGCGTTCTCGATCAACTCGCGCACGTTGTCCACGCCGGTATTGGAGGCGGCGTCGATCTCCAGCAGGTCGATGTAGCGGCCGGCGTCGATGGCCAGGCAGGTCTCGCACTCGCCGCATGGGTCGGAGGACGTGCCACGCTCGCAGTTCAAGGACTTGGCGAAGATGCGCGCGATGGTGGTCTTGCCCACCCCGCGCGTCCCGGTGAACAGGAAAGCGTGATGGACACGACCGGTTTCCAGCGCATTGGTCAGCGCGCGCACCACGTGTTCCTGGCCGACCAGTTCGGCGAAACGCTTGGGACGCCACTTGCGGGCAAGCACGAGATAGGACATCCCGGCATTGTGGCACGGCACAGCCGGGCATCGTGGCGCGCCAACGGAAATTCTTGTGAAGTCGGCAATGCCCCGCTAGAATGCGCGGTTCCGGAGAGGTGTCCGAGTGGTTGAAGGAGCACGCCTGGAAAGTGTGTAAGCGTCTAAACCGCGCTTCGGGGGTTCGAATCCCCCTCTCTCCGCCAGACATGAAAAACGCCCCCACGTGGGGCGTTTTTCATGTGCGCGACAGCGCGCCCGGATTCAACCGCCCGGCAGGATGGCCGATCAGGCCCGCGAAGCCGCACTCGCAAAACGAAACCCGCCTTGCGGCGGGTTTCGTGACTTGCGCGCTGACAGCAGGAATTACTTGCTGTTCAACTCGGTACGGCGGTTGATTTCGCTCTTGCAGGCCGGCATGGTCTGACCCTTGTCTTCCAGCGGACGGCTTTCGCCGTAGCCATTCGGGCCCGCCAGGCGACCGGCATCGACGCCATTGCTGGTCAGGAAGTCATACACGGTCTTCGCGCGACGCTCGGACAGCTTCTGGTTGTAATCGTCCTTGCCGCACTGGTCGGTGTGGCCGGCCACTTCCACCTTGAGCTCCGGATAGCGCTTCAGGATCTCGACCGCTTCGTTCAGGATCGCCACGGCGTCCGGACGCAGGGTCGCCTTGTCGAAATCGAAGTTCACGCCCTTCAGGTCGATCGACACCGGCACCGGGCAACCGTCCGGACCGATGGTCTGACCCGCCTGCGAGCCCGGGCACTTGTCGTTGCAGTTGTTGACGCCATCGCCGTCGTCATCCATGTCGGCACAGGTCGGCAGCGGAGCCGGGGCCGGAGCCACGACAGCCACCGGGGCCGGGCCGAGGGCGTAGGTCAGACCCACCGATGCCAGAACATCCGTGAACAGGTTTTCCTGCGAGCCGATTCGTGCCTGCTTGTTGTCGAAATCAATGCGGCTGCCCACTTCCGTGCGCACATTGACACGACCCAGGTCCAGCTGCATGCCGACACCCAGATTCAAAGCAGTATTCGAGTCCTTGTGGATACCCGGGCTCGGAAGCGGAGTGGCATTGAACTCTTCTTCGTGACGCTGCAAACCGATGCCACCACGCACGTAGGGCCAGAACTTTGCACCTTCATGCCGGAAGTGGTAGCGCGCATCCAGCGAAACGCCGTATTGGCTCCATGTGTAGGCGCGATTGATGTTCTTGCGCGGATTCTGGTAGTTGATCTCAGCATCCAGCGAAACATTCGGGGTCAGGAACTTACCGAAACCCACCGTGCCAAAGATGGCATCTTCGGTGCCACGGTCGTGGTCTTGCAGATTCACGCCGGTCGAACCCGACACATACCAGCGATCATCGAACTCCTGGGCGGACGCAGCCTGCGCCAGACCCAAGCCGGCCAGCATGGCGGCGCAGAGGAGTTTCTTGTTCATGTTCAGCTCCTTGATTCAGTTTGAAGAAACCGTGACACATTGAGAGGTTGTTGCAGGCGGCTGTATCCGCACGCCACCCCTGTCCACAGACAGCCCGGCACACGAAAACCCCGTTAACACTAGCATAACTTCCACGTCCCGCAACATCCACTCATCCGAGGGCTGGTCGATGATGGCCTGGCGTGCAGCCAACCGTACGCATGGGTATGCTGTGCCGATGACGACATCCTACCCCCACCTGCTGGCCCCCCTCGATCTCGGCTTCACCACCCTGCGCAATCGCGTCCTGATGGGTTCGATGCACACCGGGTTGGAAGACCGCGCCACCGACTTCCCCAAGCTGGCCGCCTATTTCGCCGCGCGCGCGGAGGGCGGGGTGGCATTGATGGTGACCGGTGGCTTTGCGCCGAACATCACCGGCTGGCTCAAGCCGTTCGCCAGCCGGATGTCGATGCCTTGGCATGCACGCAGGCATCGGCAAGTCACCGCCGCCGTGCATGCACAGGGCGGCAAGCTCTGCATGCAGGTGCTGCATGCCGGCCGCTACGCCTACCACCCGCTGTCGGTCGCCCCATCGAAACTGAAGTCGCCGATCAATCCCTTCACACCCCGTCAGCTCGGCGTGCGCGCGATCGAAGCCCAGATCCGCGACTTCGCCACTGCGGCCAGGCTGGCCCGCGACGCCGGCTATGACGGCGTCGAGATCATGGGGTCGGAAGGCTATCTGCTGAACGAATTCACCACCGCGCGCGCCAACCGGCGCGAGGATGGATGGGGCGGCGATACCGCGCGCAGGATGCGCTTCGCAGTGGAGATCGTGCGTCGCGTACGCGAAGCCTGCGGGCCGGATTTCATCCTGATCTACCGACTGTCGCTGCTGGATCTGGTCGAAGGCGGCAACGACTGGGACGCCATCGTCGCCCAGGCGCGCGCGGTGGAAGCCGCCGGCGCCACGCTCATCAACAGCGGCATCGGCTGGCACGAAGCACGCATCCCCACCATCGCCACCTCGGTGCCGCGCGCCGCGTTCACCGGCATCACCGCCAGGCTGAAGCCGCATGTACAGGTGCCGCTGATCGCCAGCAACCGCATCAACATGCCGGACGTGGCCGAAGCGGTGCTGGCCGCCGGCCACGCCGACATGGTGTCGATGGCACGCCCGCTGCTGGCCGATCCGCAGTGGGTGAACAAGGCCCGCCGCGGCGAAGCGCAGCGCATCAACACCTGCATCGCCTGCAACCAGGCTTGTCTGGATCACGTGTTCGAGAACAAACGCGCCAGTTGCCTGGTCAATCCGCGCGCCTGCGCCGAAACCGAACTGGTGGCCGGCATGACCGACGTCCGCAAATCGATCGCCGTGGTCGGTGCCGGCCCGGCCGGGCTGGCCTGCGCCACCGAAGCCGCCGCCCGCGGCCATGCGGTGGTGCTGTTCGATGGCGCCGGCGAGATCGGTGGCCAGTTCAACATGGCAAAGCGGATTCCGGGCAAGGAGGAGTTCCATGAACCGCTGCGCTATTTCCACCAGCGCATCGCCGATACCGGGGTTGCGCTGCGCCTGCATACCTGGGCCGATGCCGATGCGTTGGCCGGCTTCGACGAGGTGGTCATCGCCACCGGCGTGCGGCCCCGTGCGGTGGCATTTCCCGGCAGTGACGATCCGCGCGTGGTCAGCTACCTGGATGTCCTGCAAGGGCGCGTGACCGTGGGTGCGAGGGCCGCCATCATCGGAGCCGGCGGCATTGGTTTCGATGTGGCCGAATTTCTCGCCCAGTCCGGCCCTTCGCCCAGCCTCGATCCGGCACGCTGGATGGCCGAATGGGGCGTGGATGCCCGCGTCGACGCCCCCGGCGGCCTGACCGCGCCACACCCCGAAGCACCGGCACGGCAGTTGTGGCTGTTGCAACGCTCACCCGGCAGGCCCGGGGCACGGCTGGGCAAGACCACCGGCTGGATCCATCGCGCCACCCTGAAGGCCAAGCAGGTCCGGATGCTGGGGGGCGTCGAATACCTGGGCATGGAGCCGGGTGGCCTGCGCATCCGCGCGGACGGTCACGAGCAGACGCTCGCGGTGGATCACGTGGTGGTCTGCGCCGGGCAGGAGCCCCGCCGCGAGCTGCACGACACCCTGGTGGCGGCGGGCCGCACTCCGCATCTGATCGGCGGCGCGAAACTGGCCGCCGAGCTGGATGCCAAGCGCGCCATCGATGAAGGCACGCGCCTGGCATTGCGGCTGTAGCGCCCGACTTCCGAACAAAAACTCCAATCGAATCAAATGCTTTCTGTTTTGGCATTCAGCTGGCGTTAGGGAATCCCCCCCTAAGGTGCGCCCAATTTCGCCTGCCGGGCCGGCCCAGAAGCCCCCCACGCCCGCAGGTCCACCGGCACGCCGGCCGCACCCTGAACCGGTACGGCGCGCCCGGGCAAAGGCCGCCACAGAGCTGCCGCCCTCCTTAAGTAACGCCATGTCGTGTGCCTGCATGTCCGGGCACGCGCCGCAACGGAGCAAGGAGTCGAACCATGAAGCTCGCCTGGATTCTCTGGCTGTCGCACGTGTTGCCGCAGCCCGCCGCTGATTCACTGTGCCTGTCCACCACCGTCTATCTGGAAGCCCGCGACCAGTCCGCGCTGGGCCAGCAAGCCGTTGCCGAAGTCGCCCTGCGCCGTCGCGACAGCGGCCTGTGGGGCCGCAACCTGTGCCAGGTGGTCACTGCGCGCAAGCAATTCGCGCCCACCCTGCTGTCCCCGCAGACCCGGTTGTCCAACATCGAGGCCTGGACCGAGGCGGTCAGCGTGTCGCTGGCCTCGGAGCGCAACTGGGCGCTGCCACGCGACCAGCGCAAGCTGGTGGTGCCGGGTGCCAGCCATTTCGCCGCCACCGCGATCGCCAGCCCCAGCTGGAACAGCGCGATGCAGGTCGCCACGATTGGCGACCACACGTTCTACCGGGTACAAAGCCTGCGTCCACGCCGCAGCATCTGAGCGCGACAACCCGCAAGGCCGGCAACACAGCGTTGCGCCGGCCTTCATCGCCAGCACACCGTCGATCGTCGATAGTGGCGTCTCCTCAAGCGAGACCACGTGATGAAGCTCTTTACCTCCCCGGGTGCCTGCTCCACCGCCGACCATATCGTGCTGCAGTGGATCGGCGCACCTTATGAATTCCAGGTCGTGACCCGCGAGCAACGGGCCACGCCCGAATACCGCGCCATCAATCCTTCCGGTGCGGTGCCGGCATTGCAGGTCGGCGACTGGGTGCTGACCCAGAACTCGGCGATCCTGCACTACCTCACCGACCGTTTTCCCGACGCGGGGTTGTGTGGCGACGGCACCCCGGAAAGCCGTGCCGAAGTCAATCGCTGGCTGGCCTGCGTGAATGCCGACGTGCATCCGGCGTTCAAGCCGCTGTTCGGGGCCACCGCCTATCTCGAAGACCCGGCGATGATCGCCCGCAGCCATGACAACGCCCGCAAGCAGCTGCGCGGCCTGTTCGAGCGCGCGGATGCGCAACTGCAAGGCCGGGACTGGATCGCCGGCAGGCGCTCGATCGCCGACCCCTACTGGTTCATCACCCTGCAATGGGCGAAGAAGACCGGCGTGGATCTGTCGGAGCTGGACAACCTCGCCCGTTTCGACGCGCGCATGGCCGCCGACCCGGGCGTGCAGGCGGCGATGAAGGCCGAAGGCCTGCTCTGATCTGCCGCCACCGCAAAACAAAAAAGGCCGCGTGCGAACGCGGCCTTTTTCGTGAATGGCAAGCACTCAACGCTGGTTGATCGGCACGAACGTGCGGTCTTCCGGCCCGGTGTAGTTCGCGGACGGGCGGATGATCTTGCCGTCGATGCGCTGCTCGATGATGTGCGCGCTCCAGCCTGAGGTACGCGCCAGCACGAACAGCGGGGTGAACATCACGGTGGGCACGCCCATCATGTGGTAGCTGACCGCGCTGAACCAGTCGAGGTTGGGGAACATCTTCTTGATGTCCCACATCACCGACTCCAGGCGCTCGGCGATGTCGAACATCTTCATGTTGCCCTGCTCGGCCGACAATTGGCGCGCGACCTCCTTGATGACCTTGTTGCGCGGATCGGACACGGTGTAGACCGGGTGTCCGAAACCGATCACCACTTCCTTGCGCTCGACGCGGGCGCGGATATCGGCCTCGGCCTCGTCCGGCGTGTCGTAGCGCTTCTGGATTTCGAACGCGACCTCGTTCGCACCACCGTGCTTGGGCCCGCGCAACGCGCCGATGCCGCCGGCGATGCACGAATGCATGTCGCTGCCGGTGCCGGCGATCACGCGGCAGGTGAAGGTGGATGCGTTGAATTCGTGCTCGGCGTACAGGATCAACGAGGTGTGCATCGCCCGCACCCACGAATCCAGGGGCTTCTCGCCGTGCAGCAGGTGCAGGAAGTGGCCACCGATGGAATCGTCGTCGGTCTCCACGTCGATCACCCGGCCGTTGTGGCTGTAGTGGTACCAATACAGCAGCATCGAACCGAAGCTGGCCATCAACTTGTCGGCGATGTCGCGCGCACCGGGATGGTTGTGGTCGTCCTTCTCGGGCGACACGCAGCCCAGCACCGACACGCCGGTGCGCATCACGTCCATCGGGTGCGCCGACGGAGGCAATTCCTCCAGCGCGGCCTTGACCGCCGCCGGGACCCCGCGCAGCGCCTTCAGCTTGGCTTTGTAGGCCATCAACTCGGCGCGGTTGGGCAGCTTGCCATGCACCAGCAGGTGGGCGATTTCCTCGAACTCGCAGACCTCGGCCAGGTCGAGGATGTCGTAGCCGCGGTAGTGCAGGTCGTTGCCGGAACGGCCGACCGTGCACAGTGCGGTGTTGCCGGCGGCGGTGCCACTCAAGGCGACCGATTTCTTCGGCTTGAAGGTGGGGGTTGCGGTCTGTTCGCTCATCGGTGTGTCCTCCGGCTTATTTCGTCTGCGCAAACAGCGCGTCGAGCTTGTCTTCGTAGGCGTGGTAGCCCAGGAAGTCGTACAGCTCGGCACGCGTCTGCAGGGTGTCGATGACATTCTTCTGGGTGCCTTCGCGGCGCACCGTCTCGTAGAAATGCAGCGCCGCCTTGTTCATCGCGCGGTACGCGCCGCAGCAGTACAGGGCGATGTCCACACCGGCATCGCGCAGCTCGTCGGTGGTGAAGAACGGCGTGCTGCCGAACTCGGTCAGGTTGGCCAGGATCGGCACCTGCACCGCCGCCTTGAACTTGCGGTAGTCGTCCAGCGTCCTCATCGCCTCGGGGAAGATCATGTCGGCGCCGGCCTCGACGTAGGCCATCGCGCGCTCGATGGCGCTGTCGATGCCCTCCACCGCGGCCGCGTCGGTGCGCGCCATGATCACGAAGCCGGCATCGCTGCGCGCATCCACCGCGGCCTTCACCCGGTCGACCATCTCGCCCTTCGTCACCACTTCCTTGCCGGGACGATGCCCGCAGCGCTTCTGCCCGACCTGGTCCTCCATGTGCACGGCGGCCACGCCGACGCGCTCGAAGTTGCGGATGGTGCGGCCGATGTTGAACGCCCCGCCCCAGCCGGTGTCGATGTCGACCAGCAGCGGCATGCCGGTGGCATCCACGATCCGGCGCGCATCGGTGAGCACGTCTTCCATGGTGCTGATGCCGAGATCGGGCATGCCCAGCGAATTGGCGGCCACGCCACCGCCGGACAGGTACAGCGCCCGGTAGCCGGTGCGCTTGGCCATCAGGCCGGCATAGGCGGTGATGGCGCCCATCACCTGCAGGGGGGTTTCTTCCTGGATCGCAGCGCGGAAGCGCGCGCCGGCGGATTGCATGCTCATGGCCTCTCCTTGCGAATCGTGCATTTTAACGCGGACACCGGCACCTGCCGAAAATGAAAACGCCGGGCATAACCCGGCGCTTCATGACTTGCGTTGGTGTCCGGCTCAGAGCAAGTGCGCCACGCCGGCGCGCTCTTCCTCGAGTTCCGCCAGGGTCTTGTCCATCGCGGCGCGACTGAACTCGTCCACCGGCAGGCCTTCGACGCGGGTGTATTCGCCACCCGCACAGGTCACCGGCACGCCGTAGATCACGCCCTCCGGGATGCCGTAGCTGCCGTCGGACGGCACGCCCATGGTCACCCACTTGCCGTTGGTGCCCAGCGCCCAGTCGCGCATGTGGTCGATGGCGGCATTGGCGGCCGAGGCGGCCGAGGACAGGCCGCGCGCCTCGATGATGGCGGCGCCGCGCTTGCCGACGGTGGGGATGAAGGTGTTGGCGTTCCAGTCCGCGTCGTTGATCTTGTCCTTCAGCGACGCGCCGCCGACGGTGGCGAAGCGGTAGTCCGGGTACATGGTCGGGCTGTGGTTGCCCCACACGACCAGCTTCTCGATGTCGGCTACGGCCACGCCGGCCTTGTTGGCCAGCTGCGACAGCGCGCGGTTGTGGTCCAGGCGCAGCATCGCGGTGAAGTTCTTCGCCGGCAGGTCGGGCGCCGACTTCATGGCGATGTAGGCGTTGGTGTTGGCCGGGTTGCCGACCACCAGCACCTTCACGTTGCGGCTGGCGACCTTGTTCAGCGCGGCGCCCTGCGCCGTGAAGATCTTGGCGTTCTCCAGCAGCAGGTCCTTGCGCTCCATGCCCGGGCCGCGCGGACGCGCGCCGACCAGCAGGGCGTAGTCGGCGTCCTTGAACGCGACTTCGGCGTCATCGGTGCCGACCATGCCGGCCAGCAGCGGGAACGCGCAGTCCTCCAGTTCCATCATCACGCCGCGCAGCGCGGCCTGGGCCTTCTCCATCGGCAGTTCCAGCATCTGCAGGATCACCGGCTGGTCCTTGCCCAGCATTTCGCCGGAGGCGATGCGGAACAACAGGGCATAACCAATTTGGCCGGCAGCGCCGGTGACGGCAACTCGAACGGGGGTTTTCATTGTCTCAACTCCTGAAAATGACGATACGGCGCAAGCGCCGCTTCGATGTGCACGGAAAGGCTCAGGTCAACTCGGCAAAAAATTCCTGGAACCGCGCCAGGCCCGGGGCCAGCTGCGGGGTCGGGCAGGTGTAACTGATGCGCAGCGCGCGCGGCTCGCCGAACGCCGAACCCGGCACGCAGGCCACGCCCTTGGCTTCCAGCAGCACGTTGCAGAAGTCGACGTCGTTGTCGATCTTCATGCCATTGTGCGACTTGCCGAACGCGCAGCTGATGTCGGGGAACACGTAGAACGCGCCCTGCGGCCGTGGGCAGACCACGCCGGGGATCGCGTTCATCGCCGCCATCACCTGATCCCGCTTGGCCTGGAACTCGGCGCATTTCTCGGTGGGCACATCCTGCGGGCCGCGCAGCGCAGCCACTGCGGCGGCGGTGGCGATTTCCGGGATATTGGTGATGTGGTTGGAATTGAGCGTGGTCACTGCCTTGGCCACCGACTCCGGCCCGGCCATGAAGCCCACGCGCCAGCCCGGCATGCCGTAGGTCTTTGACAGCGAATCCACGAAGATCGTGCGTTCGCGCAGCTCCGGGCGGAACTGGATGAAATTGGTGTATTCCAGACCGTCGAACAGCATCTTGTTGTAGATGTCGTCGGTGATGATCCAGGTGTCCGGGTACTTCACCAGCACATCCGCCAGCGCCGCCACTTCGTCGCGGGTGTAGATCATGCCGGTGGGGTTGGACGGGTTGTTGAACAGGAACACCTTGGGCTTGTGCGCAGCCAGCGCCGCGTTCAGCTGCGCGGGGGTGAGCTTGTAGTCCTGCGAGGCCGGGCACGGCAGCACCACCGCCTTGGCATCGAGGATCTCGGCGATGTCCATGTAGGTGGTCCAGTACGGAGTCGGGAAGGCAATCACGTCGCCTTCGTCCAGCAGCGCCTCGCCCAGGTTGTACAGGATGTGCTTGGCACCGATGCCGGTGGAGCAGTTGGCGCGGCCGAAGCCGGTCATGCCCAGGGTTTCAAGGTGGGCCAGGAAGGCGTCCAGCAGGGCGTCGGTGCCGCGGTTGCTGCCATACTGGCCACTGTCTTTCGCCAGCGCCTCGCGTGCGGCAGCATAGACGTGTTCGCCGGGCAGGAAATTGGGGACGCCGATGGAGAAACTGATGATGTCGCGGCCTTCGGCTTTCAGGCGCTTGGCCTTTTCCGCGACTTGCATGATGACGCTGGGCTTGGCACGGGACATGCGCCGGGCGAGTTGAGGCATCGTGGGGGACCTCGGTGGGGGCCGCGGATGCGGCTATTGACAAGGGAGAAAGTCTTCAAATGTTAGCACAGCCACATGTATCGACTTCCGCAGCCGGACGCGTCCGCAGGCTGCTTTTCCCGTTGCTGGCGGTTGCATTGGCACTGCTGTCCGGCTGTGCATCGACCAGCGTGCGCACCGCCAGCGACCCGTCCGGGAAGCCGCTCGCCCTGCACGGCAGCGTGGCCCTGATCGAGCCCGACATCGAGCTGTCGGAGCTGATGGCCGGTGGCATGGCCGAGCCGCGCAAGGAATGGAGCACCTCCGCACGCCTGCTCTACCCGCAAGCCGCGCGCGAACTGCTGGCGCGACAGGGCATCGCCATGGCGCCCGACTACACCCTGCCCGCCGACGCCGGCCCCGACGACAACCGCCGCCAGATGGTGCTGCTCAGCCAGGCGGTGTCGATGAGCATCCTGCAATTCAGCCGCAGCATCGGGCAGGGCCCGTTGCGCAACAAGCATGGCAAGTTCGACTGGACGCTGGGCCCGGGCGTGGCGGCGCTGCGCGAGGCCACCGGTGCCGATTACGGCCTGTTCACCTATATCCGCGACAGCTACGCCAGCGGCGGGCGCAACGCCATGCGGGTGGCCGGCTTGCTGCTGCTGGGCGGCGACATCGGTGGCGGCATGCAGATCGGCGTGGCCTCGCTGGTCGACCTGCGCACCGGGCAAGTGGTCTGGCACAACCTGCTGGTGGATCAAGCCGGCGACCTGCGCAACCTCGCTGGTGCCCGTGACACCGCCGGCGGGTTGCTCAAGGGGATCCGTGGCGATGCCCCCGCAGGGGGCGCGCGATGATCCGCCTGCGGGCAGCCGCCTGCACCTTGGCGTTGCCGGCGCTGCTCGTCCTTGCGCCATGCGCGACGGCGCAGACCCGCTCGCTGCAGGTGGCCGCGGGGGCCACCCCGGCATCGGGCAGCGACGAGGCGGAACTGTGGTACGCCATGGAACGCGGGGAAGCCGAACTCAAGCGCTCGCCCCTGCGGGTGCGGGATCCCGCCCTCAATGACTACGTGCGCGGCGTCGCCTGCAAGGTGGCCGGTGAACACTGCGCCGATGTCCGCCTGTACGTGATGGACGTGCCCCAATTCAATGCCAGCATGGCGCCCAACGGCATGATGCTGCTGTGGACCGGCGCCTTGCTGCGCATCCGCAACGAAGCCGAACTGGCCTTCGTGCTGGGCCACGAAACCGGGCACTTCACTTCTCGCCATTCATTGCAGCAATGGCGCCGCGGCAAGACCGCCAGCGCCTGGCTGAGCGCCTTCCAGATGGTGGCCTACGGTGCCGGGGCCGGTGCCGTGGCCGACC
This sequence comes from Thermomonas sp., assembly GCF_041905325.1. Lineage (GTDB taxonomy): Bacteria > Pseudomonadota > Gammaproteobacteria > Xanthomonadales > Xanthomonadaceae > Thermomonas. The sequence goes on from NZ_JAYRLK010000004.1 coordinate 251,633, forward strand.
TGGGCGTGCTGGCCGGCAGCGCCGCGATGTTCAAATACTCCCGCGACATGGAGCGCGAAGCCGACCAGCTGGGGTTTGCCAGCGTGGTGGCGCATGGCTGGGCACCGCAGGCCGGTGCCGACATGTGGGCGCGGATGTGGCGCGAAGAGCAGACCCGCAAATACGACCGCCCCTTGCAGGTGTTTTCCACCCACCCGGCCTCGCTGGAACGCTTGAACGACATCAAGACCGCCGCTGCCGCCATCCCCGATCCGCCCACCGACCTGGGCCGCGACCGCTACCGCGCCGTGGTCCGGCCGCTGCTGCCGAGGCTGCTGGATGAAGAGCTGGGACAGCGGCGTTACGCCGGCTCGATTCTGGTCATCGGCGAATTGCTGGAAGATGCCCCGGCCGAAGACAAGGGCTTGCTGACCTTCTACCTCGGCGAAGCCTACCGACGCCGCGGCCTGAACGATGACAAGGTCAAGGCCGCCGGCTACTACGCCAGCGCCATCACCCTGCCCGCCGCCCCGGCCGCCGCCTGGCGCGAGTACGGCTTCAACCGACGCGATGCCGGCGACATCGCCGGTGCCCGGCAAGCGCTGCAACGCTACCTGCAGGATGCCCCGCAAGCCGAAGACCGCGCATTCATCCAACACGAAATCGACAAACTCGGAGGCACGCCATGAAGGCGATCCGCTGGCTCCTGCCCGCCCTGCTCACCTTGCTGCTGGCCGCCTGCGCCAGCGGCGGCCCGCTGGTCACTGCCGGCCGCACCACCGCCGGCGGCGACCTGAGCATCGATGCCGGCATGGAATGGACGCGCATGGGCGACCTGCGCGAGCAGCTGTGGACCATCGACGGCCCGCAGCTCAACAGCCTGCATCTGGTGCCGGCGGTACGCGAGCGGGAGTTCGTGTTTCTTGGCCAACGCCAGACCAAGCGCCGTCCGGATGGTGCGTTCTACCACCGCGGCATGCGCCCCGACGAACTGCGCGACCTGATCGCCGACGGCCTGCGCGCCAGCGGGGCGGTGAACGTGGTCACCAGCAACCTGCGTCCGGCCAGCTTCGGCGGCCGCGAGGGGCTGCGCTTCGAAATGACGATGGATGGCGAAAGCGGCCTGAAGTACAAGGCCATGGCCGCGGCTTTCGAACACGAGAAAGGCCTGGCGCTGGCACTGTTCTATGCACCGGCCGAGTACTACTACCCGCGCGACGAAGCCAAGGTCAGCGCGATGCTGGACACCTTGCGCTGGAAGTGACGCGCCCGCCCCTCTCCCGCACGCGGGAGAGGGGCATCGCACGTCAAGCAGCGAGAATCTTGTTCCATTCGGCCACGCGGTCGGCCTTGGCGGCCAGCGCGGCGGCGGCATCGCCCTCGATCTTGATCGAGTTGATCAGGTCGCCCTGCTTCACCGCATCCACCACCTCCAGGCCTTCCACCACCTTGCCGAACACGGTGTGCTTGCCGTCCAGCCAACCGCACGGCACGTGGGTGATGAAGAACTGGCTGCCATTGGTGCCCGGGCCGGCATTGGCCATCGACAGCACGCCGCGCTCATGGCCCAACCCGTTGCCGGTCTCATCCTCGAAACGGTAGCCGGGGCCGCCGCGGCCGCTGCCTTCCGGGCAACCGCCCTGGATCATGAAGTCATTGATGACGCGGTGGAAGTTCAGCCCGTCGTAGAAGCCGCGCTGGGCCAGGTTGACGAAATTGGCGACGGTCAACGGTGCCTTGTCGGCGGCCAGTTCCACCCGGATGGTGCCGCGGGCGGTATCGAAATTGGCGATCAGGCTCATCTTGTTCAGCTCCAAATGCCCGGATGGGCGCGTGAACCCGATATAATAGCCGGCTCCCCTCATTTCAACCCGCGCCCTGCCTGCCCTCTTGGCTGCTGGTGCGGCTTCAACGAGCCCCAAAGCTTATGTCCGTCGAACGCCTTCGCAACATCGCCATCGTCGCCCACGTCGACCATGGCAAGACCACCCTCGTCGATTGCCTGCTGAAGCAGTCCGGCACCCTCTCCGAGCGCACCGTGCTCGCCGAGCGCGTGATGGACAGCAACGACCAGGAAAAGGAACGCGGCATCACCATCCTGGCCAAGAACACCGCCATCACCTGGCGGGGCAACCGCATCAACATCGTCGACACCCCCGGGCACGCCGACTTCGGCGGCGAGGTCGAGCGCGTGCTGTCGATGGTCGACTCGGTGCTGATCCTGGTCGACGCGATGGACGGCCCGATGCCGCAGACCCGCTTCGTCACCCAGAAGGCGTTCGCGATGGGCTTCCGCCCCATTGTCGTCGTCAACAAGATCGACCGCCCCGGCGCGCGCCCGGACTGGGTGATCGACCAGGTGTTCGACCTGTTCGACAAGCTCGGTGCCACCAACGAACAGCTGGACTTCCCGATCGTCTACGCCTCCGCGCTGCATGGCTTCGCCAGCCTCGACGACAGCGTGCGCGACGGTGACATGACCCCGCTGTACGAAGCGATCATGCAGCACGTGCCGGCCCCGCCGGTGGCATCGGAAGGCCCGTTCCAGATGCGCATCTCGCAGCTGGACTACAACAACTTCGTTGGCGTGATTGGTATTGGCCGCATCCAGCGCGGCACCCTGAAGAAGAACATGCCGGTGACGGTGATCGACCGCGAAGGCAAGAAGCGCCAGGGCAAGGTGTTGCAGGTGCTGGGCTTCATGGGCCTGGAACGCATCGAGCAGGACAGCGCCGAAGCCGGCGACATCGTGGCCATTTCCGGCATCGCCGAACTCAGTATTTCCGACACCGTGTGCGCGATCGAAGCGCCGGAAGCGCTGCCGGCGCTGACCGTGGACGAGCCGACCATCTCGATGACCTTCCAGGTCAACAACTCGCCGTTCGCCGGCAGCAAGGAGCTGTCGGGCGGCAAGTTCCTGACCAGCCGCCAGCTCAAGGACCGGCTGGAACGCGAAACCGTGCACAACGTGGCGCTGAAGGTCGAGCAACTGGAAGACGCCGACAAGTTCCTGGTCTCCGGCCGTGGCGAGCTGCACCTGTCGGTGCTGATCGAGAACATGCGCCGCGAGGGCTACGAGCTGGCGGTGTCGCGCCCCGAGGTCATCATCAAGGAAATCGACGGCCAGCTGATGGAACCGATCGAGCAGTTGGTGGTGGACGTCGAGGAAATCCACCAGGGCGGCGTGATGGAGAAGTTGGGCACCCGCAAGGCGCAGCTGAAGAACATGGAACCCGACGGCAAGGGCCGCGTGCGCCTGGACTATGAAATCCCGGCGCGCGGCCTGATCGGCTTCCAGAACGAGTTCAAGACCCTGACCCAGGGCTCGGGCCTGCTGTTCCACGTGTTCGACCATTACGGCCCGAAGGAAACCGGCGCGATTGCCAAGCGCCTCAACGGCGTGATGATCGCCAATGCCGCCGGCCCGACCCCGGCCTATTCGCTGGGCCCGCTGCAGGAGCGCGGCAAGCTGTTCGCCGCCGAAGGCGACCAGGTGTACGAAGGCCAGCTGGTCGGCATCCACAGCAAGGACAACGACCTCACCGTCAACGTCATCAAGACCAAGCCGCTGACCAACATGCGCGCCTCCGGCAAGGACGATGCGATCCAGCTGACCCCGGCCACCAAGTTCTCGCTGGAGCAGGCGCTGGACTTCATCGACGACGACGAGCTGGTCGAGATCACGCCGAAGGAAATCCGCTTGCGCAAGAAGCTGCTGACCGAAAGCGACCGCAAGCGCGCCAGCCGCACGGCTTGATCGCACTGGACGCCATCCCCATGTCCCTGCAAGGATGGCCGTCCGCGCCAGGGACCCCGGCATGAACCAGACTCCCCACTACAACCCGGATCCGCACGCGCATCCGGGCCTGCACATCATCGCGCTGGTGGAGGCGGTGAAGGGGGTGCTGGGGCTGCTGGCAGCCAGTGGGCTGGAGCTCGTTGGCTCGGCCCCGCTGCAGCGTTGGGTGCACGAGCTGATCGCACGCTTCCAGCTGGACCCGCATCACGGCGCCATGGCCTGGCTGGCCGGCGCCATCAGTCCCGGTGGCGTGCACCTGGCCGCCCTGATCGCCACCCTGTACGGCGTGATGCATATCCTCGAAGGCTGGGGCCTGTGGCGGGCCAAGGCCTGGGCCTCGTGGCTGGGCTGCATCACGGTGTCACTGTATCTGCCGTTCGATTTGTATGCGCTGGCCCGGCACCCCGGCTGGCTGTCACTGGTGGTGGTGGCCATCAACGTGCTGGTGCTGTGGGTGCTGGCGCGCGATCTGTTCAAGCGCCGCCGCTGATCCTTCCTCGTTCCATTTGCCCCCGCCTTCCGACCTTGCGATGCTTGCGCATCCAACCGGGAGAGCCGCCCATGCGCCGCGCACCACTTGCCCTTGCCTTCGCCATTCTGCTGGGCGGCTGCCAACCTGCCACCCACGCACCCGCACCCGCACCCGACGGCGCCACGCACGCCCCGTTCGCCTTCGACGAGGCCAGCATTGCCGATTTGCAGGCGAAGATGACGGCCGGCCACCTGGGCAGCCACGCCTTGACGCAGGCCTATCTCGACCGCATCGCCGCGATCGACAAGGCCGGCCCCGCGCTCAATGCGGTGATCGAACTCAATTCCACTGCGCTGCAGGAAGCCGACGCGCTGGACGCCGAACGCAAGGCCGGCAAACTGCGCGGCCCACTGCATGGCATTCCGGTGCTGCTGAAGGACAACATCGACGCCACCCCGATGGCCAATTCCGCCGGCTCGCTGGCACTGGCCGGACACCACCCCGGGGCCGATGCCTTCATCGTTGCCCGCCTGCGTGCTGCCGGCGCAGTCATCCTCGGCAAGACCAACCTGTCGGAATGGGCGAATTTCCGCTCCACCCGCTCCACCTCCGGCTGGAGCGGGCGCGGCGGACAGACGAAGAACCCCTACGTGCTGGATCGCAACCCGTGTGGCTCCAGCGCCGGCACCGGCACGGCCATCGCCGCCAACCTCGCCACGGCCGGCATCGGCACCGAAACCGATGGCAGCATCATCTGTCCGTCGGCGGTGGCCGGGCTGGTGGGTCTCAAACCCACCGTGGGGCTGGTCAGCCGCAGCGGCATCATCCCGATTTCGATCTCGCAGGACACCGCCGGGCCAATGACCCGCAACGTCGCCGATGCCGCCGCACTGCTCACCGTGCTTGCTGCCGCCGATGCCAGCGACCCCGCCGCATCCGAGCGCAAGGACCCCACCCCCATCGACTACACCACGCACCTCAAGGCCGGCGCGCTGCAAGGCGCACGCATCGGCGTGGTGCGCAAGTTGATGGGCTACCAACCGGACACCGATGCTGCGATGGCGCGCGCAATTGCGGCGATGCAAGCCGCCGGTGCCACCGTGGTCGACGCGCAGATCCCCACGCTGGGGCAGTGGGATGCCGCCGAACTCGAGGTGCTCCTGTACGAGTTCAAGGACGGCCTGAATCGCTACCTGGCCGGCAGCAACGCGCCGTACACGTCGCTGGACGCGCTGATCGCCTACAACCGCCAGCACGCCGCGCAGGAAATGCCGTACTTCGCGCAGGAGCTCTTCGAACAGGCCAATGCCAAGGGGCCACTGACCGACAGGGCTTATCTTGCCGCCCGTGACAAGGCACGCCGCCTGGCCGGCCCCGACGGCATCGATGCCGCCCTGCAGGCGCAGCATCTGGATGCACTGGTCGCCCCGGCGATGTCGCCGGCCTGGCCCACCGATCCGGTCGGCGGCGATCATTTCCTCGGTGCCGGCTATGGCCCCGCCGCGGTGGCCCGCTATCCCAGCCTGACCGTGCCGATGGGGCAGGTGCATGGCTTGCCGGTGGGCATCGTGTTCCTCGGCGCGGCATGGAGCGAGCCGCGTCTGATCGAGCTGGGATACGCCTTCGAACAAGCCACCCGGGCACGCAAACCGCCGCGTTTCCTGAAATCGTTGTAGGCAACCCCGTGCCCGCCTGGCGGGCCGCCGCTACGCCGCCATCGCCCCACGCTTCTTCACGATCAGCATCGCGATCTCCAGCGCCTGCTCGTAGTTGAGGCGCGGGTCCACGGTGCTGCGATAGTCGCGCTGCAAATCGATCTCGGTGAGCTCGCGCGCACCGCCGAGGCATTCGGTGACGTTCTCGCCGGTCATTTCCAGGTGCACGCCCCCCAGTCGCGTCCCCGCCGCCGCATGCAGATCGAACGCCTGCTCGATCTCGCTGCGAATGTTGGCGAAGCGGCGGGTCTTGTAACCATTGCTGGTGGATTCGGTATTGCCGTGCATCGGGTCGCAGATCCACAGCACGCGGCGGCCTTCGCGCTTCACCGCGTCCAGCAGCGCCGGCAACGTTTCGGCGATGTGCCCGGCACCCATCCGGTGGATCAACCCCAGTCGCCCGGGCACGTCCTCCGGGTTGAGTGCATCGACCAGGCGCAGCAATGCATCCGGCGTCACCGACGGCCCCACTTTCACCGCCACCGGGTTGCGGATGCCACGGAAATATTCCAGATGTGCGCCTTCCGGTGCGGCCGTGCGCATGCCGATCCACGGGAAATGCGTGCTCAGGTTGAACCAGCCATCGGCACGCGGCACGCGGCGGGTCTGCGCCTCTTCATAGGGCAACAGCAAAGCTTCGTGCGAGGTGTAGAAATCCACCCGGCTCAGGCTTTGCATCTTGCGCCCCGCCAGGGTTTCGGTGAAGCGCACGGCATCACCGATGTTGGCCACCATCCGCTGGTAGTCGGCGGCGTGCGGCGACTGCTCCACCCAACCCAACTCCCAGAACTCCGGATGGTGCAAGTCGGCGAAGCCACCATCGATCAGCGAGCGCACGAAGTTCATCGTCATCGCGGAGCGCGCATGCGCCTTGATCATGCGCCGCGGGTCGGGCTCGCGCGCGGTGGCGGTGAAGTCGGGACTGTTGACGATATCGCCACGGTAGCTGGGCAGGCTCACGCCATCGCGCGTTTCAAGATCGGCCGAACGCGGCTTGGCGTACTGCCCGGCGAAGCGGCCCACGCGCACCACCGGCAGCTTCAACCCGTGCACCAACACCAGGCTCATCTGCAGCAGCACCTTGAGCCGGTTAGTGATGGTGTCGGAGCTGCATTCGGCGAAGGTTTCCGCGCAGTCACCGCCTTGCAGCAGGAAGCGCTTGCCTTCCTGTGCCTCCGCCAACTGCTGCTGCAACGACAAAATCTCGCGCGAAGTCACCAGTGGCGGCAAGGTACGCAGCTCGTCCTGCGCAGCCGCCAGCGCGGTGGCGTCCGGGTACACCGGCATCTGCACGCCCGGCCGGCTGCGCCAGCTGAACGGCGTCCAGTCGGTGCGCTCGGGGGATTCGGAACGAGAGGCGGTGATTGCTGAAACGGCAGGCATGAGCAGGCACAGGTTGGTTGCTGCGTTGCATCATCCCGCGCACTACGCGCTGCCGCAACCGTTACCTGCGGAACAAATGGGAATGCCGCCGTTGGAAACCGGCATACAGCGCGCCGCATCCCAATGCGATGAACCACACCAGTGCCCACATCGGCATCGACAAGCCAAGGAATGACCAGTCGATGTTGGCGCAATCGCCCGTCGCCTGCAGCACCTTGCGCGCAGCACCCAACCAGGAATATTGCTCGACGATGAAATTGAGCCCCGGGCCACAACTCGGCAACGCAGGGGGATGCAGCTGCACCCAACTGTGCCGGCCCGCGTAGCCCATGCCGGCGGCGGCGGCGGCGAACGCGAGCACGCCCCACCATTGGCGCGCACCCGGCGCGCGCGGTGCGTGCAGCGCGCCCAACAGGAACACGACGCCAAGTGCGGCGAAGCAGATGCGCTGGAAGATGCAGAACGGGCAAGGCGCGATGCCGAGCTTGAACTGCACGAACAGCGCATAGCCCAGCAACGCGGCACAACAGGCGAAGCCCAGCAGGAACTGACTGCGGAACGACCAGCGGAACGGATTCATCAGCGCGCCTTGGTGGTATTTCCTGATTATGGCGCAGCCAGCCGCAAAACGAAAAACCCCGGTTGCCCGGGGTCTTCGATGCCGCGTTGGCGATGCCGGAATTACTCGGCAGCCTGCGGGCGATCCACCAGCTCGACATAGGCCATCGGTGCGTTGTCGCCGGCGCGGAAGCCGCACTTCAGGATGCGCAGGTAACCACCCGGACGCTGCGCGTAGCGCGGGCCCAGCACCGTGAACAGGGTGCCCACCGCTTCCTTGTCGCGCAGGCGCGAGAACGCCAGGCGGCGATTGGCCACGCCGTCGGCCTTGGCCAGGGTGATCAGCGGCTCGGCAACGCGGCGCAGCTCCTTGGCCTTCGGCAGGGTGGTGCGGATGATTTCGTTTTTGATCAGCGAAGCCGCCATGTTCTGGAACATTGCACTGCGGTGGGCACTGGTGCGGTTGAACTTGCGGCCGGATTTCTGGTGACGCATGACTGGATTTCCTTGGTTGAAAGATTGCTGCTGTTGAAGATCGCTGTCGCCATCCTGGCGTGTGCCTCGTTGCGAGGCTTTTGGACTGCGGTTGGCCCGTACCGGCATCCCTTGCCGGCATTGCCGCGAACGTCGTGTTCGTCGGCGAAATTCAAACCCTCCCCATCAAGGGGAGGGTTGGGTGGGGATGGGGTTCAATCGCCGGCGTTGCAGGCAACGCCATCCCCAGCCCGGCCTTCCCCTTGACGGGGAAGCAGACAAGCATCAGCCCAGCATGCCGTGTGCAGCAGCACCGGCCGGCGGCCAGTTCTCCAGCTTCATGCCCAGCGACAAGCCGCGCTGCGCCAGCACTTCCTTGATCTCGGTGAGCGACTTCTTGCCGAGGTTCGGGGTCTTGAGCAATTCCACTTCGGTCTTCTGGATCAGATCGCCGATGAAGTAGATGCTCTCGGCCTTGAGGCAGTTGGCCGAACGCACGGTCAGCTCGAGATCGTCGATCGGACGCAGCAGCACCGGATCCACGGTGCCAGTGGTCTGCTTGTTGTCACCGGCACCGCGACGGGTGAAATCACCGAACACCGACAGCTGGTCGCTGAGGATGTCGGCCGCAGTACGCACGGCTTCCTCGGCGTCGATGGTGCCATTGGTTTCGATATCCAGCACCAGCTTGTCCAGGTCGGTGCGCTGCTCGACGCGCGCGGCTTCCACCGCGTAGGCAACGCGACGCACCGGCGAGAACGATGCATCCAGCATCAGGCGGCCGATGGTCCGGGTTTCCTCGTCCGGGCGACGGCGTGCCGCAGCCGGCTGGTAGCCGAAACCGCGGCTGATGGTCAGGCGCATGTTCAGCGCCACGTCCTTGGTCAGGTTGGCGATCACGTGGTCGGGGTTGAGCACCTCGACGTTGTGACTGGTCTTGATGTCGCCGGCGGTGACGACACCCGGGCCTTGCTTCTTCAGTTCGAGGGTATCGACATCGCCGCTATGCATGCGGATGGCGACATCCTTCAGGTTCAACAGGACTTCGAGCACGTCCTCCTGCAAGCCTTCGACCGTGGTGTATTCATGCAGCACGCCATCGATCTCGACCTCGGTCACGGCGAAGCCGGGAATCGAGGAAAGGAGGACGCGGCGCAGGGCATTGCCCAAGGTATGGCCGTAGCCGCGTTCCAGCGGCTCGATCACGACCTTGGCGCGGGTGTCGGTGATGCGCTCGATCTGCGGTCCGCGCGGACGCAGGACTTGGGTGGCGGTAACCGTCATTCGTGGTGTCTCCTGCAGGCCTGTGCCAGAAGCACAGGCCGGTGGCAATGGCTTACTTCGAGTACAGCTCGACGATCAGCGCTTCGTTGATGTCGCTGGACAGATCGGCGCGATCCGGCACTGCCTTGAACACGCCGGCGAACTTGGCCGAATCCACTTCGACCCAGGACGGCGACAAGCTCATCTGCGTGGCGACATCCAGCGACTCCTTCACGCGGAGCTGCTTCTGCGCCTTCTCGGACAACGCAATGGCATCGCCCGCCTTGACCGCATAAGACGGCAGGTTGACCGGCTTGCCATTCACGGTCACGCCGCGATGGCTGACCAGCTGACGCGCGGCCGGACGGGTGACGGCGAAACCCATGCGATAGACGACGTTGTCGAGGCGGGTTTCCAGCATCTGCAGGAGGTTCTCGCCGGTGTTGCCCTTCTTGGTGGCGGCCTTCTTGTAATAGTTGCGGAATTGACGCTCCAGCAGACCGTAGATGCGCTTGACCTTCTGCTTTTCACGCAGCTGGGTGGCGTAGTCGGACAGCTTGCCCTTGCGGGCGGTGGCGCCGTGCTGGCCGGGCTTCTGCTCCAGCTTGCACTTGGAATCGAGTGCGCGGGCCGGCGACTTCAGCGACAGGTCGGCGCCTTCGCGACGGGCGAGTTTGCAGGTGGGACCGATATAACGAGCCATGTTCTAGTGCTCCCGGGCGTCAGACGCGACGCTTCTTCGGCGGACGGCACCCGTTGTGCGGGATCGGCGTCACGTCGATGATGTTGAGGATCTTGTAGCCGACGTTGTTCAGCGAACGCACGGCGGATTCGCGGCCCGGACCCGGGCCCTTGATGCGCACTTCCAGCGCCTTCACGCCGTAATCCAGCGCGGCCTTGCCGGCCTTTTCGGCGGCAACCTGCGCGGCGAACGGGGTGGACTTGCGCGAACCGCGGAAGCCCGCACCGCCCGACGTCGCCCAGGAAAGCGCATTGCCCTGGCGGTCGGTGATGGTGACGATGGTGTTGTTGAAAGAAGCGTGGACATGCGCGATGCCGTCGGTGACGACGCGCTTGATCTTCTTCTTGGTCTTGGTTGCTGCCGGCTTGGCCATGATCTGGGTTCCTTACTTCTTGATGGCCTTGCGCGGGCCCTTGCGGGTACGCGCATTGGTGCGGGTGCGCTGGCCACGCAGCGGCAAGCCGCGACGATGGCGCAGGCCGCGGTAGCAGCCGAGGTCCATCAGGCGCTTGATCGCCATGCCGACTTCGCGACGCAGGTCGCCCTCGACGATGAACTTGCCGACTTCGGCGCGCAGGCGCTCGACTTCCGGCTCGGACAGGTCACGGATCTTGGTCGACGAATTCACGCCGGCCGATTCACAGACCTTCTTGGAACGGGTACGGCCAATGCCGTAGATGCTTTGCAGCCCAACCCAGACGTGCTTCTGGGCAGGCAGGTTGACACCTGCAATACGCGCCATGAGGCGATCTCCGATATACGAATGGCGACGACCCCGATGGGATCGACGCGGGGAACATGAAATTGTATACAAATCCCGGCTGATCGAGAAGCCCCCGGGGCAGTGCCCCTGAAGCCCGGCATGGGGAGTGTGCCCATGCTCCGGCGATGGCATCGAACTGGCAGTACCCGGGCCTTGCGGCCTGGCCTGCCCGCGCGCTACTCCGGCGCGCGGATCGGTTCGATGCCACCCGTGCGCGGGATCGTCGCACGGGTCGCCCATTTGCCGGTTCGCGCATTCGTCGACCCGGCGGTTGTCACGTTTCCCGTCTCCCGGGATCCAGCGGCGTGGTGCGCCTCAGCGCGAGCCACGCCCCTTGAGGTTTGCTTTCTTGAGCAGGCTTTCGTACTGGTGGGACATCAGGTGCGCCTGGATCTGCGCGATGAAATCCATCACCACCACCACCACGATCAGCAGCGAGGTGCCGCCGAAATAGAACGAGGTCCCCAGCTTGGTGCGCATCAATTCCGGCAGCAGGCAGACCAGCACCAGATACAGGGCACCCGCGCCGGTCAACCTGGTCAGCACACCGTCGATATACTCGCCGGTGGCCTTGCCGGGACGGATGCCCGGAATCAGCGCCCCCGACTTCTTGAGGTTGTCGGCAGTTTCCTGCGAGTTGAACACCAGTGCCGTGTAGAAGAACGCAAACCCGATGATCAGCGCCGCCATCAGCAGCATGTGCAACGGCTCGCCGGGCGACAACAACTGACTGATCTTCTGGAGCCACACCGTGGCCGGGCTGCCGGACTGGCCGAACCAGGTCGACGCGGTCGCCGGGAACATGATGATCGACGATGCGAAGATCGGCGGGATCACGCCCGACATGTTGAGCTTGAGCGGCAGGAACGAGCTCTGGTTCTGGTAGCCCCCGCGACCGCCCTGCCGGCGCGCGTAATTCACGGTGATGCGGCGCTGGCCGCTCTCCATGAACACCACGAACCAGGTGACTGCCAGCACGATGGCCAGGATCACGAACACGGTGATCCATTGCATTTCACCGGTATTGGCCTGCTGCAAGGTATTGAGTACCGCACCCGGCAAGCCCGCCACGATGCCGGCGAAAATGATCAGCGACACACCGTTGCCGATGCCGCGCTCGGTCACCTGCTCGCCTAGCCACATCAGGAACACCGTGCCCGCGGTCAATGACACCACCGCCGTCAGCACGAATCCGGGGCCGGGATTGTAGACCACCGGAACGCCGCTGCCGGCCCCCTGGTGCTGCAACGCGATCGCGATGCCCGCCGCCTGGAACACGGCCAGGAACACCGAACCCACCCGCGAGTACTGGGTGATCTTGCGACGGCCGGACTCGCCTTCCTTCTGCATCGCCTTCAGGCTGGGCAGGATCTGCACCATCAACTGCATGACGATCGAAGCCGAGATATACGGCATCACGTTCAGGGCGAACAGGCTGAAACGCGACAGGGCACCGCCGGAGAACATGTTGAACATGTCCACCACGGTACCCTTCTGCGAATTCATCAGTTGCAGCATCGCCTCGGGGTTCACACCCGGCACCGGAATGTAGCACCCGATGCGATAGACGATCAGCGCGCCAACGACGAACAACAGGCGCGAGCGAAGTTCAGTGAACTTGCCCGCGCCCATCAGGCCCGACAATGCATCCGCGGTTCGCGACATGCGTCGGTTACTCCGCCAGCGAGCCGCCGGCAGCGATGATCGCAGCCTTGGCGCCGGCAGTTGCGGCGATGCCCTTCAGCGCGAACGCCTTGGTCACCGCGCCCTTGACCACGATCTTTGCCTGCTTGGCGGTGCTGGGCACCAGCCGGGCAGCGCGCAGCACGGCGAAATCCACATCGCCGGCCGGCAGTGCATCCAGCTTGTACAGCAACACTTCCGCAGTGTCCTTGGCCAGCTTCGAACGGAAGCCGATCTTGGGCAGGCGGCGCTGCATGGGGATCTGGCCGCCTTCGAAACCGGCCTTGATCTTGCCCTTGCCGGCGCGCGCGAACGAACCCTTGTGGCCGCGACCTGCGGTCTTGCCGAGGCCGGAGCCGATGCCGCGACCGACACGGGTGCGCTCCTGACGGGCGCCGTCGGCGGGCTTGAGCGTATTGAGCTTCATGCGATTACTCCTCCACCTGCACCAGGTAGTGCAGCTGATTGATCAGGCCGCGTACCTGCGGGCTGTCTTTCAGCTCGCGCACGCTGCCCACCTTGCCAAGACCCAGCGCCTTCACCGACAAGCGGTGACGCGCCTGCGTACCACGCAGGCCCTTGACCAGACGCACCTTGACGGTCTTGTTGTCATTAGCCATGGGTCAGTTCCTCCACCTTCTTGCCGCGCTTGGCAGCGATCCTGGCCGGCGAGTGCATCGCCTCCAGACCCTTGACCGTGGCGCGCACCAGGTTGATCGGGTTGCGTGAGCCGACCGCCTTGGCCAGCACGTTCTTCACACCCACCGCTTCCAGCACGGCGCGCATCGCGCCGCCAGCGATCACGCCGGTACCTTCGGAGGCCGGCTGCATGAACACGCGGGCAGCGCCGTGGCCGGCCTTCACCGCGTGGAACAGGGTGCCATTGTTCAGATCGACTGCACTCATGTTCTTGCGGGCATATTCCATCGACTTCTGGATGGCCACCGGCACTTCACGCGCCTTGCCATAACCGAAACCGACCTTGCCGGCACCGTCACCCACCACCGTCAATGCGGTGAAGGTGAACTGGCGGCCGCCCTTGACGGTCTTGCTGACGCGGTTGACCGCGACCAGCTTTTCGATCATGCCGTCATCGACCTCTTCACGGTCGCGATTGCGATCGCGGCCGCGGGATTCGCGTTGTTCTGCCATTTCAATGTCTCGATAATTGGATGGGATTTGCGGCGTGGCCGCTTGTAGTTGTGATGTACGACGGTTGTATCATCGCGGCTGCAACCAGCGGCGACGCCCGATGCAAAGCCGCATCGGCAGCACCCGGTGACGCCCCGGCGAACCGGGACGCCCGCAAGGCATCAGAACTGCAAACCACCTTCACGGGCAGCATCGGCAAGCGCCTTGATGCGACCGTGGTAGCGATAGCCGGAACGGTCGAATGCCACCTTGTCGATCCCGGCGGCCTTGGCGCGCTCGGCAATCAACTGGCCCACCTTGGTGGCGGCATCCTTGTTCTTGCCGCTGGTCAGGCCGGCCTTGACGTCCGCCTGCAAGGTGGACGCCGACGCCAACACCTTGGCGCCATCGGCGGTGAACAGCTGCGCGTACAGGTGCTGGCCGGTGCGCAGCACCGACAGGCGCGGCACACCGAGTTCGCGAATGTGGGCACGGGTCGACTTGGCGCGACGCAGGCGAGCGATCTTCTTTTCCATGGTTCTCTTCTCCGAAAGCTGAAGGCAGTGCGAGCCCCGCAACAGCCCGCACGAAGGTTCGCGGGCGATTGCGAGAAGTCCGCGCTTACGCCTTCTTGGCTTCCTTGCGGATGATGGTTTCGTCGGAGTACTTCACGCCCTTGCCCTTGTAAGGCTCCGGCGGACGGTAACCGCGAATCTTGGCAGCCACTTCACCCACCAACTGCTTGTCGGCACCTGCGACCAGGATTTCGGTCTGGGTCGGGGTGGTGATGGTGATGCCGGCCGGCGGAGCGAACAGCACCGGATGGGAATAGCCCAGCGACAGGTTCAGGTCACTGCCCTGCATGGCGGCACGGTAGCCGACACCGACCAGCTCGAGCTTGCGCTCGAAGCCGGCGGAGACACCGTGCACCATGTTGGCGAGAATCGCGCGCAGGGTGCCGGCCATCGGCACCTGCTGCGGCGTATCCGCCGACAGCAGCGCATGACCGTCTTCGACCTTGACGTCGACGCCGGCGGGCTTGGCGATGCTCAGGGCACCCTTGGGGCCCTTGACGCTGATGACATCCGCTTGGACGCTCAGTTCGACGCCCTTGACCAGGGCAACGGGCTTCTTGGCAACTCGGGACATGATCGATACTCCCTTAAGCCACGATGCACAGGACTTCGCCGCCGACGCCCTGCTGGCGCGCCTGCGAGTCGGTCATGATGCCCTTGGAGGTGGAAATGATGGCGATACCGAGGCCGCCCAGCACCTTCGGCAGGGCGTCCTTGCCGCGATAGTGGCGCAGGCCCGAGCGCGACACGCGCTTGATGGTCTCGATGACCGGCTTGCCCTCGAAATACTTCAAAGCGATTTCAAGTTCCGGCTTGGCGCCAACCTGGGTCACGCGCGCGTCGGCGATATAGCCTTCGCTCTTGAGGACGCTGGCGATCGCGACCTTGGTCTTGGAGGACGGCATTTTCACCGCCGGCTTGCCGACTGCGGCCGCATTCTTGATGCGTACCAGCATGTCGGCGATGGGATCAGTCATGCTCATGTAGTTTTACCTGATGAGTAGCACCGATATCCGCTTTCGCGAAAATCTGCTTGGGTTGTGGACGCCGTCAACGGCGCTTCATTGCAGCCAAAGCCCCGCATCGCTGCAGGGCCGGCTTGCGCACCCCGTCAATCTTCGACGAGGAGCCGCGTAGTGTAACAGGTTTTTACCAGCTTGCCTTGCGCAGGCCCGGCACATCGCCGCGCATGGTGGCTTCACGCAGCTTGTTGCGGCCCAGGCCGAACTTGCTGTAGACCGCACGCGGACGACCGGTAAGGACGCAGCGGGTGGTCTGCCGGGATGGCGAGGAATCGCGCGGCAGCTTCTGCAGCTTGGTCGCGGCCGCCATCTTGTCCTCGTAGGAGGCGTCCTGGCTGGAGATGACCTTCTTCAGTGCTTCGCGCTTGGCGGCGTGCTGCTTGGCCAGCTTGGCGCGCTTGACCTCGCGGTTGATCATGGAAGTCTTGGCCATGACGTGTCCTTTAGTTGCGGAACGGGAAGCGGAAGGCTTCGAGCAGGGCCTTGGCCTCGGCGTCGGTCTTCGCGGTGGTGGTGATGGCGATATCCATGCCGCGCATCGCGTCGACGGCGTCGAAGTCGATTTCCGGGAAGATGATCTGCTCCTTCACGCCCATGTTGTAGTTGCCACGGCCGTCGAACGAACGCCCCGACACGCCACGGAAGTCACGCACGCGCGGCAGCGAGATGTTGATCAGGCGATCGAGGAACTCGAACATGTGCGCACGGCGCAAGGTGACCTTGCAGCCGATCGGCCAACCGTCGCGGATCTTGAACGAAGCAACCGACACGCGCGACTTGGTGACCACCGGCTTCTGGCCGGAAATCTTGGTCATGTCGGCGACGGCGTTCTCAAGGACCTTCTTGTTGGTCGCCGCCTCGCCCACGCCCATGTTCAGCGTGACCTTGACGAGCCTGGGAACCTGCATCGGATTGGTGTAGCCGAATTGCTGCATCAGCTTCGGCACCACTTCTTCCTTGTAGAACTTTTCGAGACGGGTGGTCATGTCAGATAGCCTCGCCGCTGGAGCGGAACACGCGGATGCGCTTTCCATTCTCGAGCACCTTGGTGGCAACGCGCTCGCCCTTGCCCGTCGCCGGGTTCAGGAGCATCACGTTGGAAATGTGGATCGAAGCCTCGCGTTCGACCAACCCGCCGGCCTGGCCGGCCTGCGGGTTGGGCTTGGTGTGGCGCTTGACCAGGTTCAGGTTGGCGACGAACACGCGCTCTCCATCGACGCGCAGCACTTCGCCGGTCTGGCCCTTGATCTTCTTGTTGCCGGTGGTCACGACCACCTGGTCGCCCTTGCGGATACGGTTCATGTTCTTCCTTCCTCCGCTCAGAGCACTTCAGGCGCGAGCGAGACGATCTTCATGAACTTCTCGGTGCGCAGCTCGCGGGTCACGGGCCCGAAGATGCGCGTGCCGATCGGCTCTTGCTTGTTGTTGAGCAGCACGGCGGCGTTGCCGTCGAAGCGGATCAGCGAACCGTCGGGACGGCGCACGCCCTTGCGGGTACGCACCACCACGGCGTCGTAGACGTCGCCCTTCTTCACCTTGCCGCGCGGAATCGCATCCTTCACCGACACCTTGATGATGTCGCCGATGCCGGCGTAACGGCGCTTCGAGCCGCCCAGCACCTTGATGCACATCAATTCCTTGGCACCCGAGTTGTCGGCAACGTCGAGAAAGCTCTGCATCTGGATCATGGCTGTCTCTCCTGCTTACTCGGCGGCACGGGTGAGGATTTCCACCACCCGCCAGTTCTTGGTCTTGGACATCGGTGCGCATTCCGCCACGCGGACGACATCGCCTTCATTGCAGGCGTTGTCGGCATCGTGTGCGTGCAGCTTGGTGGAGCGGCGGATGTACTTGCCGTACAGCGCGTGCTTCACCAGGCGCTCGACGAGCACCGTCACGGTCTTGTCCATCTTGTTGCTGACGACGCGGCCTTCGACCGTGTGCAGCTTCTTGGTTTGTTCTGTCATGTCTGCCGTTCCTTACTTCGCCGCGCTGCTTTGCAGCGCGCCGAGCAGCGTGTTGACGCGAGCAATCTCGCGGCGCACGCGGCGGGGTTCGTTGGTCCTGGACGGAGGCAGCTGGCCGGTGGCCTTCTGCATCCGCAGCGCGAAGCGCTCCTTCTGCAGCTCGACCAAATGGGCCTTGAGCTCGTCCGCCGACTTCTGACGCAGTTGCTTGAGTTCCATCAGCGCACCGTCCGGGTCACGAATTGGGTGGTGACCGAAAGCTTGGCGGCGGCCAGGCGGAACGCTTCGCGCGCCACCTCTTCGCTCACGCCTTCGATCTCGTAGATCATGCGGCCGGGCTGGATCAGAGCGACCCAGTATTCCACGTTGCCCTTACCGGAGCCCATGCGGACTTCGATCGGCTTCTTGGTGATCGGCTTGTCGGGAAACACGCGGATCCACATCTTGCCGCCACGCTTGACATAACGGCTGATGGAACGACGCGCGGCCTCGATCTGGCGGGCGGTGAGCTGGCCGTGGGCAGTCGCCTTCAGGCCGAACTCGCCGAAGCTGACGGCATTGCCGTTCCAGCTCAGGCCTTCATTGCGGCCCTTGTGGACCTTGCGGTACTTGGTTCGCTTGGGTTGCAACATGGTTTATTCCCTCGCTTCGCCGCGCTCGGCGCGGTCGCCACGGTCACGGCGCGGACCGCGCGGACGTTCACGATCACGGTCGCCGCCACGCGGTGCCGGGGTGTCGTCCTGCTTCTCCTGGCCCACCTGGGAGAAATCGAAGATCTCGCCCTTGTAGACCCACACCTTGATGCCGATGATGCCGTAGGTGGTCTTCGCTTCCGCGAAGCCGTAATCGATGTCCGCACGCAGGGTGTGCAGCGGCACGCGGCCTTCGCGGTACCACTCGGAACGGGCGATTTCCGCACCGTTCAAGCGGCCAGCCACGTTGACCTTGATGCCCAGCGCACCCAGGCGCATCGCATTGCCCACCGCGCGCTTCATGGCGCGACGGAACATGATGCGACGCTCCAGCTGCTGGGCGATGGACTCGGCCACCAGCTGCGCATCGAGTTCCGGCTTGCGGACTTCGGTGACGTTGATGTGCGCCGGCACGCCGAGCACATCGGACACTTCCTTGCGCAGCTTCTCGATGTCCTCGCCACGCTTGCCGATCACCACGCCCGGACGGGCCGTGTGGATGGTCACGCGGGCGTTGTTGGCCGGACGCTCGATCAGGATCTTGCTGATCCCGGCCTGCGCCAGCTTCTTGCGAAGCATGTCGCGCACCTTGAGGTCGCCCGCCAGGAAGTCGGCGAACTGCTTCTTGCCGGCATACCACTTGGAGTTCCAGTCCTTGGCGATGCCCAGGCGGATGCCGATCGGATTGACTTTGTGACCCATGATTACTTGCCCTCGCCCACGATCACGGTGATGTGGCTGGTGCGCTTGGTGATGCGCGTGCCACGGCCCTTCGCTCGCGCCATGAAGCGCTTCAACGCGGGGCCTTCATCCACCATGATGGTCTTGACCTTCAGCGCGTCCGCATCGGCGCCATTGTTGTTTTCGGCGTTGGAGGCAGCCGAGAACACGACCTTGTAGATCATGCCGGCGGCCTTCTTGTCCGAGAACTTCAACAGGTCGAGCGCGCGGGCCACGGGCAGGCCGCGCACCTGGTCTGCAACCAGGCGCACTTTCTGGGGGGAGATGCGCGCGGTGCGCAGGATTGCCTTCGCTTCCATCGTCATCTCCTTACTTCCCGGCCTTCTTGTCGCCGCCATGACCCTTGAACGTCCGGGTCACGGCGAACTCGCCAAGCTTGTGGCCAACCATGTTTTCGTTGACCAACACCGGGACGTGGCTCTTGCCGTTGTGCACGGCAATGGTGAACCCGATCATTTCCGGCATGATCGTGGAGCGGCGCGACCAGGTCTTGATCGGCTTCTTGCTGTTGCCCGCGGTCTCCACCTTCTTTTGCAGATGGTGATCGATGAACGGGCCCTTCTTGAGTGAACGTGCCATTGCCGATTAGCTCCTGCGATCGCGCACGATGAACTGCTGGGTGCGCTTGTTCTTGCGGGTCTTGTAACCCTTGGTCGGCACGCCCCACGGGGTGACCGGGTGCGGATTGCCTTGGCCAGCCTTGGCTTCACCACCACCGTGCGGGTGGTCCACCGGGTTCATGGCGGCACCGCGGACGGTCGGCTTGACGCCGCGCCAGCGGGCGGCACCGGCCTTGCCCAGCTTCTCCAGGCCGTGCTCGTCGTTGCCGACTTCACCGATGGTGGCGCGGCATTCAGCCGGCACCTTGCGCATTTCGCCGGAGCGCAGGCGCAGGGTGGCGTAGACGCCTTCGCGGGCGACCAGCTGCACGCCAGCACCCGCGGCGCGGGCGATCTGCGCGCCCTTGCCGGGCTTCATCTCGATGCAATGCACGGTGGAGCCGACCGGGATGTTGCGCAGCGGCAGGGTGTTGCCGGCCTTGATCGGCGCATCACGCCCCGCGATCACCTGGTCGCCGGCCTTCAGGCCCTTCGGCGCGATGATGTAGCGACGCTCGCCATCGGCATAGCACAGCAGTGCGATATGCGCGGTGCGGTTGGGATCGTATTCAATGCGCTCGACGCGGGCGGGGATGCCCTCCTTGTCGCGCTTGAAGTCGATGATGCGGTAGTGCTGCTTGGAACCACCACCGATATGACGGGTGGTGATGCGACCATGGTGGTTGCGGCCACCGGTCTTGCTCTGCTTCTCGACCAATGCGGCGTGCGGAGCACCCTTGTGCAGGTCGGGCGTTACCACGCGGACCGCGCTGCGGCGGCCGGCAGAGGTGGGCTTGAAAGTCATCAGTGCCATGGGCTAATTCCTCAGGCCGAGGCCGTCATGACGTCGATCGCCTGGCCTTCGGCCAGCGTGACGTACGCCTTGCGCCAGTCACCACGGCGACCCTGGCGGAACTTGAAGGTCTTGGACTTGCCCTTCACGTTCACCACGTTCACCGCTTCGACCTTGACGCTGAAGATCTGCTCGACCGCTGCCTTGACGTCAGCCTTGGTGGCAGTCTTCGCAATCTCGAAGACGTATTGGTTGGAGACTTCCTGCAGGCGCGCGGTCTTTTCGGACACGCGCGGCGCACGGATCACTTCGTACAGGTTTGCGGCGCTCATGCCAGCCACTCCTCGATCTTCTTCACCGCATCGGTGGTCATCACCACGGTGTCGGCACCGACCAGCGCGACCGGGTCCAGACCCTGCACGTCACGCACCTGCACGTACGGCAGGTTGCGCGCCGACAGGTACAGGTTGTCGGAAGCGTTTTCGGTGACGATCAGCGGGCGCTTGCCCACGTTCAGCGCAGCCAGCTTGGCCACCAGGCCCGCCGTCTTGGCCGCCTCGATGTCGAAACCATCGACCACGGTGATGCGGCCCTGGCGGTTCAGCTCGGACAGGATCGACGCGATCGCGGCGCGATACATCTTGCGGTTGACCTTCTGCGCGAAGCTGCGCGGCTTGGCCGCGAAGGTCACGCCACCACCGACGAAGATCGGGGCCGTCAACGCGCCATGACGCGCGCCGCCACCCTTCTGCTTCTTCGACTTCTTGGTGGTGCCATTCACTTCGGCGCGGGTCTTCTGCGCCTTGGTGCCGGCACGACCGGCGTTGCGGTAGGCCACGACGACCTGGTGCACCAGATCTTCGCTGAAGGCGCGGTCGAACACCGCGTCGGAAACCGCCAGCTTGCTGGCGCTGCCGTTGATATTGAGTTCCATGATCAGACTCCCTTGCTCGTCGGGCGCACGATCACGTCACCACCCGGCGCACCCGGGACCGCGCCGCGCACGGCGATCAGGCCGCGCTCGACATCGACCTTGACCACCTGCAGGTTCTGCGTGGTCTGGGTTTCGTGGCCCATGTGGCCCGCCATCTTCTTGCCCGGGAACACGCGCCCCGGGGTCTGGCGCTGGCCGATCGAGCCCGGCGCGCGGTGCGACAGCGAGTTGCCGTGGGTGGCATCACCCATCTTGAAGTTCCAGCGCTTGATCGTGCCCTGGAAGCCCTTGCCCTTGGTCACGCCTTGGACGTCGACGATCTGGCCTTCACTGAAGATGTCGGCCTTGATCTCGCCACCCACTTCGAAACCACCGATCTGGTCAGCCTCGACGCGCAGCTCCCACAAACCGCGACCCGCTTCCACCTTGGCCTTGGCCAGGTGACCGGTTGCCGGCTTGCTGAGCAGGCTGGCGCGCTTGACGCCCGCAGTCACCTGCACGGCGGTGTAGCCGTCGGTATCGAGGGTCTTGATCTGGGTAATGCGATTCGGGGTCGCCTCGATCAGGGTCACCGGGATGGACTTGCCATCTTCGGTGAACATGCGGCTCATGCCGGCCTTGCGACCGACGATGCCGAGCGAATATTTCTTCGCGCTCATCTCCGGTCTCCTCAGGTCAGCTTGATCTGGACATCAACGCCAGCCGCGAGTTCGAGCTTCATCAGCGCGTCCACGGTCTTGTCGTTGGGGTCGACGATGTCGAGCACGCGCTTGTGCGTGCGGGTTTCGTACTGGTCGCGCGCGTCCTTGTCGACGTGCGGCGACACCAGCACGGTGTAGCGTTCGATCTTGGTCGGCAGCGGGATCGGGCCGCGCACTTGCGCGCCGGTCCGCTTGGCCGTCTCGACGATCTCGCTGGCCGAACGGTCGATCAGACGATGATCGAACGCCTTCAGCCGGATGCGAATCTTCTGGTCCGCCATGGGAGGATTGCCTCGTATCTAAAGAGCGACAGATGCGACGACTGGTTGCGCCACACCCCGTGAATGGAACGGGTAACACCGTATTGCTGCATCCTTGCGGCCGACGAACGCGCCAGCTGCCTGGCCCGTCAGAGAGGGTTTCCATGAACGCGCCGAAAGGCCCCGCCGATATGTCCCGGACGCTTCCGGAACGGACGAGGCCTTGCCACGCGACATCTCCCTGTCTGGCGAACACGAAACGCGTCCTGCGCTTCATTTCGCACCCTGCCGGAACTCAGATTCCTGCGGGGTCTTGCATTCTAACAGAGGACTTCGGGACTTTGCAAGCCCGATTCCGTTTTCAACTCGTCATCCCCGCCTTCCTCGCGCTTGCGCGCTCGTACCGCGGGGATGACATTCGGGTCAGCCACGCGCCGAAGCGCGCGGGGCCTTGCATCACTTGATGATCTTGGACACCACGCCGGCGCCGACGGTGCGGCCACCTTCGCGGATCGCGAAGCGCAGACCTTCGTCCATCGCCACCGGGTTGATCAGCGTGACCACCATCTTGATGTTGTCAC
>NZ_JAYRLK010000018.1:0-7101 GCF_041905325.1 Thermomonas sp.
GGACGCTGCGTGAACGCGCCTTCTTTTGCGTCGCCAGTGTTGGCGCCCAGCACGCGCAGGCCGCCCACCAGCACCGTCATCTCGGGCGCGCTCAGCGTGAGCAGCTGCGCGCGGTCAACCAGCATTTCCTCGGGTGAAGTCCGCAGGGCGCCCGCGCGCCAGTTGCGGAAACCGTCGGCCTGCGGCTGCATCACCGCGAAAGATTCGACGTCGGTCTGTGCCTGCGTCGCATCCGTGCGGCCCGGCGTGAACGGCAGTTGCACCGGCTGGCCGGCGGCCCTGGCCGCGGCTTCGACACCCGCGTTGCCGGCCAGCACGATCAGGTCGGCCAGCGACACCTGCTTGCCGCCGGTCTGCGCGGCATTGAACCCGGCGCGGATGCCTTCCAGCACGCCCAGCACGCGCGCCAGTTGCGCGGGATCGTTGACGGCCCAGTCTTTCTGCGGCGCCAGGCGGATGCGCGCGCCGTTGGCGCCGCCGCGCCTGTCGCTGCCGCGGTAGGTGGACGCCGACGCCCAGGCCGTGGCCACCAGCTCGCGCACCGGCAGGCCGGCGGCCAGCACCCGCTCCTTCAGCGCAGCAGCGTCGGCCGGGTCGATCAGCGCATGGCTGACCGGGGGCACCGGGTCCTGCCAGATCAGGTCTTCCGCCGGCACTTCGGGGCCCAGGTACAGGGCCTTGGGGCCCATGTCGCGATGGGTCAGCTTGAACCAGGCGCGGGCGTAGGCATCGGCGAATTCATCCGGGTGGGCCAGGAAGTGGCGCGCGATCTTCTCGTAGGCCGGGTCGAACCGCAGCGACAGGTCGGCCGTGGTCATCATCGGCGCGTGCTTTTTTGACGGGTCGTGCGCGTCGGGGATCATGTCCTGCGGCGCCACGTCGCGGGCGCGCCACTGGTGGGCGCCGGCGGGGCTTTTGACCAGGTCCCATTCGTACTGGAACAGCACGCGCAGGTAGCCCATGTCCCACGTCGTCGGGTTGGGTTTCCACGCGCCTTCGATGCCGCTGGTGGTGGTGTGCACGCCATGGCCGCTTTCAAACTGGTTGATCCAGCCAAAGCCCATGGCTTCCACCGGCGCGGCCTCGGGCTCGGGGCCGACCAGTTTGGCGTCGCCCGCGCCGTGCGCCTTGCCAAAGGTGTGGCCACCGGCCACCAGGGCCACGGTCTCGTAGTCGTTCATGGCCATGCGGGCGAAGGTCTCGCGCACGTCGCGGCCCGATGCCACCGGGTCGGGCTTGCCGTCCGGGCCTTCGGGGTTCACGTAGATCAGGCCCATCTGCACGGCAGCCAGCGGGTTTTCCAGGTCACGCTGGCCGCTGTAGCGGCTGTGCTCCTTTTCGCTGGTGGCCAGCCACTCGCCTTCGGCGCCCCAGTAGATGTCCTCTTCCGGCGCCCACACGTCCGCGCGACCACCGCCGAAGCCGAAGGTCTTGAAACCCATGGTCTCCATGGCCACGTTGCCGGCCAGCACGTACAGGTCCGCCCAGGAGATGGCGTTGCCGTATTTCTGCTTGATGGGCCACAACAGGCGGCGCGCCTTGTCCAGGTTGCCGTTGTCGGGCCAGCTGTTCAGCGGCGCGAAACGCTGGCTGCCGCTGCCCGCGCCGCCGCGGCCGTCAGCCGTGCGGTAGGTGCCGGCGCTGTGCCAGGCCATGCGGATGAACAGGCCGCCGTAGTGGCCCCAGTCGGCCGGCCACCAGTCCTGCGAATCGGTCATCAGGACCGCCAGGTCTTTCTTCAGCGCGGCAAAGTCGAGCTTGCGGAAGGCCTGCGCGTAGTTGAAGTCCCGGTCCATCGGGCTGGACACCGGCTGGTGCTGGTGCAGCACCGACAGGTTGAGCTGGTTGGGCCACCAGTCGCGGTTGGTGCGGCCGGGCTGGCGCGCGGACGGGCCGCCTTTGGCGGCACCGGAGAAAGGGCATTGGGCTTCGGGGTTGCTCATGAGGGTCTCGTTGAAAAGTAGTCGTGATGGATGAAGGATCAGGACGCGGCAGCCAGGGTGGCCAGCAGTTCGAGCCAGCCACGGCCACTTTCGGGGATGAGGTGCGTTGTCATGCAGGCTCCTTGGTCGATGAGCGTTCACTGTAGAAAACCAGAGATCATTTGTCGATTCAATCGTTACGATGATGTCGATTCAATTTATCAATGAATCTTGCGCGCGCCAGTTTGCCCGCAGCAGCCTGCGGGTAGGTTTTGCCCGTCAGCCTGTCCAGCCCGTCCCATGTGTACGTGGTGGTTTTGCCGCGCGCGTCCGTGCTCGTCAGCATGTTGCCTTTGGGGTCGTATGTGTATCGGCTCACCCCGCTGTCCGGGCTGGTTTGCGTGCCCCGCAGCCCCAACCCCGTGATCGTGTAGCTGGTCGTCAGGTTTCTCGGGTCCCTCACCCTTGTCAGATCGTCCGCCAGGTTGTACCCCAGCGCGATGTCCGTGGTGGTTGTCGTGCCCGCGTTGGGCGGCATGCTGATGCCGATCTGCCGGCCCAGGCTGTCGTGGGTGTACGACGTGGTCAGCCCGTTCGGGTCCACCTGCGCCGTCTGACGGTTCATTGCGTCGTATCTGTATTGCCACGTCATGGTGCTGCGCCCCACCACGCTGACCGTTACCGGCGCCGCCGTCGCGCTCGTATGGTTGGCATCGCCCCCGTAGCTGGCCGCCACGCTGTAGGTGCCCAGCGCCAGTGTGTTCACCCCCAGGCTGCTCAGCCCCGCCACCACCGTCGCCGTGCCCAGCGGGCTGCCGTTGGCCGTGTAGCTCACCACCCCCGCCGCCAGCGGCCGCCCCAGCCGGGCCGCCAGCCCCAGGTTCTGTCCCAGCGTCACCGTGCCCGGCGACGCCGTCAGCGTCAGGGTCGGCGTCGCCATGTGCACCGTCTGCGTCAGCGCCGCCGACGTGCTGCTGGCCGTGTGGGCGTTGCCGCTGTACACCGCCGTCAGCGTGCGCCCGCCCGCCGCCAGCGCGTTGGTGACCACCCGCGCCACCGCGCTGTACGTGCCCGACATGCTCAGGCTGGCCGTGCCCACCAGCGCCGCCCCCTCCAGGACGCTGATGCTGCCCGTGGGCGTGCCCCCCGTGACGGTGGCGGTCAGTGTCACGAATTGTCCGTACACCGACGGGTTCAGCGATGACGACAGCGTGGTGGTGCTGGCCGCCTGCGCCTGCGCGGCCCAGGGCAGCGCCGCCGCCACCAGGGCCAGCGCCAGCCGCAACGCGTTGGGAAGTTTGTGTTTCATGGTCATGCCCCTGTCCGCCTAGTTGGCCGCGCCGGTGATCTGCTGCAGCCGGTTCAGCGAGTCGTACGACCGCGAGATGCTGCGCCGCAGCGTTCCACCGGGGTCACGCACTTCCTGGCGGGTGCGGTTGCCCGCTTCGTCCAGCGTCCAGCTGATGGTGTTGCCGCGGGTGTCGGTCATGCCCGTGAGCCGGTGCGCCGCGTCGTAGCTGAAGCTCAGCGCCGTGCCGTCGGGCAGCGTGGCGCCCGTGCGCTGGCCCGCGTTGTCGTAGCTGAAGGTGGTGACGCGCGCGCTGGCGCCCGGCGGCGTGACCGTGACGGTGCCGACCCAGCCGCGCGGGGTGTAGGCCACGTCGGTCACCACGCCCTTGGCGTCGGTCATCTGGCGCGGGCGCCCCGCCGGGTCGTACAGGCCGATCTGGTTGACCTGGCCGACCGCGTTGGTCACGCTTTGCAGGTCGCCCACCGACTGGCCCACGCTCTGCCACGACAGCCCGCTGTCGGGGAACGGCTGCGTCGGCGGCGTGAACGCGGCCGTGTAACGCGCCACGCCCTTGGTGATGCGCACTTCCTGCAGGTAGCCGTTCAGCGGGATCACGTCGTACGTGCCCAGCCGCCCGACCATCAGGTCCGCCGTGCTGGAGCACGCCTGGCTGTCCGATACCGCCGCGTCCAGCGCCCCGTTGACGAACAGGCGCAGCGTGCCGCCCGCGCGCGCCACCGCCACGTGGTGCCAGGTATTGGCCGCCACGCTGGTCGAGCCGCTGATGTCGTAGCCGTTGCCCGTGCAGGCAAAGTGGAAGGTGTTCGCGTTCAGTTCAAACGACCAGCCCGTCGTTGCGTTCAGGTAGTTGCTCAGCAGCGCCTGCTCGGGCGCCGTGACCGCCGGCCGCACGAAGGCTTCCACGGTGAAGTCTCCGGTGCCGAAGCTGAACTGCGCGCTGGCGGCCACTGTCAGGTAGTCGCCCGTGCCGTCCAGCGCGATCGAAGAGCTGCCGAATTTGCTTTGGGCCGTGCTGATCTGCGCGTTGCCGGCCACGGCGACCGTGTGCCCACTAAAGCCGGAGTCGGTGATGGTGGTGGACCCGTTGGAACCCGCACCGTGCAGCAGCAGGGCGACGTTTTCAAATTCGGGGTCGGTGTTGGTGCCGGTGTACGACGTGCTGGTGTGGTAGGCCTGCGTGGCGGTGCGTCCGTTGGGGTCCACCGTGGTCAGCACGCGCCCGGCGGTGTCGTAGCGGGTGGTGGTGACGCTGGGCGTGATGGCCAGGTCCACCGTGCCGCTGGCCAGCAGGGTCTGCTCCACCTGTTTGCACAGCAGCGGCAACGGCTTGCCGTCGCCGCGCACGGGGGCGGTGGCGCAGTCGGCCGCGGCGTTGCCGTTGAACGGGTCGGGCTGCCCCTGGTACACGTACGTGGTTTTGCGCAGCGGGCGGGTCACCTGCGCCGGCAGGCGCCAGTCGGGGTGCCAGGTGGTGTCGATGCGGCGCGCCCCGTCGGGCAGCGTGGCGGTGCCGGGCACCACGGTGTCGCACGCCACGGCGGCGGCCAGCCCTTCGACGCGGGCCGTTTCGCGGTTGGCGGCGTCGTACGCGTAGCAGGTGCGCACGCCCTGGAAGTCGTCCATGGACAGCACGTTGCCCACGCTGTCGTAGGTGAACGACGAGCCCGACGCCTGGCAGCCCGAGCCGGCGGGCTGGGTGCGCCCCGCGATCACGGGCTGGCCTTCGGCCACCTGCGACTGCAGCGCAAAGCTCTGGGTGTTGGGTCCGGTGATGTCGATGCCGGTCGCCGGCTCCCAGTACAGGGTGCGGTACAGGATCTGTTCCACGGGGTCGTAACGGTCCGCGGTGGCGCGGCGCGGCGGCGTGCCGTAGTTCACCGCGTAGTTGCCGGCGCCACCCGCGTGGGTGGAGCCCACCGCCCGGCCCTGGCCGTCGTAGCTGAAGGTGGCGAAGCGGCTGTTGTTTTCGTCCACCTTGCCCGTCAGCGCCCAGGGCAGCGCCGTGTTTTCATACAGCAGGCCCAGCGATTTGCCGTCGGGCCAGGTCAGCGACATCAGGTTGCCCATGGGGTCGTAGGCCGTGGCGATGCGGCCCAGGTCGGGGCCGATCACGCGGTCGATCGTGACGCCGCCGTACACGAACTGGATCTTGCGCCCGTCGCGCGCCTGCACGCGCACCAGGTCGCCGTCGGCATAGGTGAAGGTCAGCACCTCGCCGTCGGCGCTGGCGGCCTGCTGCAGCCGGCCGTCGGTGTCGTAGGTTTCAAGCAGCGCCGTGTTCACGTCGGTAAATCGGTAGCCACCCGTGATGCTTTCCAGCTTGTGCGGGTTGCCGGCCGTCGGGGTGAACACGCCCGCGCCGTTGCCCGTGAAGTTCAGCACCGTGCCGTCTCCGCGCGTGACCAGGGCGCTGCCGCCCGTCACGCTCAAGTACAGCTGGCGATGGAAACTGGTGCTCCACAGGGCGCCCAGGGCGTTGAGCCGTTTCATGCCCGTGGCCGGGTCGCCCGTGGCGGGCAGCCTGGCCGAGGTGTCATACACCAGGTGCAGTTCCTGCCCGCCCACCGACATGCCGGTGGGGATGAATTCCATCTTTTTGCCGGTCAGCGGGTGCAGGGGGTTGGCAAAGCAGGTCTGGGTTTTGGGGTCCGACGGCGGTGGCGTGCGCGTCTGGTCGTCGATCACGATGGGCGCGCACAGGTTTTCGCCGTCGGGCGATCTGACCTGGGCATAGCCATGCGGACACTGCGTGCGGCAGACCATGCTGACCGAGGTGACTTGTCCGCTGACGTAGCCGCCGTTGGAATGGGAGTAGACCCAGTAGTAGCCCGCCACGCATTCCTCGACGCGATAGGGTTTGCGGCTTTCGATGGGGTCCGTGGCGTTGGCCACCGCGATATCCGCGTCCACCGCGCCGCACCAGGTGGGCGCGCGGCGCTCCGGCACGTCGGCGTAGTAGTAAAAGTACTGCAGGTCTTCGCCAACGGGGCATTGCTGCACGCCGCCAGTGGCCGTGTAGGTGACGGTGCCGGGGCCCGGCAATGCGCTGGCGCGCAAGGCGGCGGTGGTCAGCACCGCCCGCGACGGGCCCGCCGGCCTGGCCGTGCGCCGCAGCGGCGCGGTGATCACCCAGTTCTGCGTGCCACTGGTCACCACCGCATGCCCGGCGGCTGGTCCGGCCGCCAGCCTGGCATCGGGCGTGGCCACCCAGTTCGGCGTGTAGCCAGCCCTGTGCGTGCTTTGCGCCTGTGCGCCGGCTGACAACAGGGCCAGCAGGCATGGCGCCGCGAACAGGCATAACTTCTTGAGCGGGTTCATTCGTCCTCCCTGGGGAAGACGGTTTGTAGCGCACCCGGTAGGGTTTGGTCATCCTCCAATCTGACGAGACCAGGGTATGCGCGTCCCCCCGGCAGGCGGCAGCGATCTGCCGGTCAGGACGCCAGCCGCCCCTGCACCAGCGCAAGCTGCCGGGCGCAGCGCGCGGCCAGCTGGCCGTCGTGCGTGACCATGACGAAGGCCGTGCCGTGGTCACGCGCCAGGCGCAGCATCAGCTCGAACACACCGTCGGCCGTGGCGCGGTCCAGGTTGCCCGTGGGCTCGTCGGCCAGCACACAGGCCGGCCGCGTGACCAGCGCCCGCGCGATGGCCACGCGCTGGCGCTCGCCGCCGGACAGCTCGGCCGGTCGATGGTGCAGCCGCCCGGCCAGGCCTACTTCGGCCAGGATCTGTTGCGCGGCCTGTGCCGCCTGCTCGCGCGGCATGCGGCGGATCCACAGCGGCATGGCCACGTTGTCCAGCGCGCTGAATTCCGGCAGCAGGTGGTGGAACTGGTAGACGAAGCCCAGGTGCGCGTTGCGCAGACGCCCC
>NZ_JAYRLK010000011.1:0-65044 GCF_041905325.1 Thermomonas sp.
CGCACGAAACTCCTTTTGGGCCGGGGTGATTTCTGCAGTCGGCGCCGCGTGACCCGCATGGCTTCCATGCGCTTGCGGTTCCGCCGCGACGGCTACCGCGGACAGGGACAGGAGGCCGACAGCGGCCGAAAACTACGAGGGCGCTCGTGCGAGGTCTCCTACCTCGATCCTATGCAGTTCGTCCAGAACTGCCGCGACGCCGGCCGTGGTGCCCAGCAAGTCCAGCGGACGGGCGCCTAACACCGGACTGGAAGCAGCCAACCATCGCCAAGCCGCGTTCGCATCCTCGAAGACAGCGACGGCGCGTGTAGCCACCAGCTGGCCGGCCGCCGCCGATTCGGCCACCGCCTGAAACCGGGTAGCTTCGTCGGCCGCGCGTGAAGCGCGTAAGCGGTCGCGCTCGTGGATGGCCTCGCGTTTCAAGTACAGCCCGCCCCCCAACGCAACCGCCAGCAGCAGGGAAAGAATGATGTAGTCAGTCATTGCGTTGCGTTCCGACTTCTGTCCAATGGTGCCAGCGAACCTATGCCCGAATCGATATCGGCATAGACGTTGTTGCTCCCGGCTTCGATAATCATCGAAGCCGGAGGATAGCCGATCATCAAGGCCTGAAAACCGTAACCTTGTAATACAATTTGTAATACAAAGCCGAGGGAATCAGCGGTACCTCTTCGGCTCTGGGAGGCAAGCCCCAACGCGCCGGTGACCCCCCCCGCATAGAAGCAGGCCTGCAGCCTCTGACGGTGCCTAACGTACGCCCCTCACGTGTCGCCACAGCTCCCAGCTGGACATCTTTGTAATACATTTTGTAATACAAACCGAGGGAAGTAGCGGTAGCTCCACCGGTCCCGGCGCATAGGTGTACGTCTTTACTGATCGCCTACTGCGCGTCCGAGCGCGGCAACATCATAACGCCGTGACGACCCCACACTGATTACACCCGATAACTTGGGCTAATCGCTTATGGCACGGTCAGTGCCCCCTGCCACAGATGCTTACTGATGGGCAGGCCCCGTGCTCGCGCGGCAAAATAATTGACCTAAGGTCAATTATTTGGATGCCAGCTAGGCCCACTTTAACCTGAGCCGAAAAATACATTCGAACTTTTTAATTGGTTTGAACCAACCCAATAAAAGCTTTTAAATCAATAACTTGCAAGACGTTGACGTGAGGGGTAGAGTCGAAGACAAGGCATGACTTGGGAGCGGTATCGTGGCGCAGCAAGATGCGTTGAAAACAGATTACCTCCGCGCTTTTGGTGCGGTGTTGTCTGCAGCTCAGACCGCTCAGGTGCTGGGTTACCGGAGCACCGCGGCGCTAGCCAAAGCACGTTCTCGTGGCCAACTGCCGATAAAAATGTTCGCGCTGCCGCATCGACGCGGCCTATTCGCGAATACGGTAGATATCGCAGCCTGGATGACCTCCCAGCAGTCCAGCGTCGAAGGATAACCGCGCCCTCTTCACGGAGAGTCATTGCATGACCAGCTGAGATAAGCACTCCGAACTACGGAAATGAAAATGCCCCCGTTAGCGCGGGGGCATTTGCCTCTCGTCGGAGCGAGCGGCGGTGGAGCACTTGATGCGTAAGTAGGCTCCCGCATTTCTCCCATGAAGTCAAGCCGTCCGAGGTGGATGGCTGGGCAGGTGCGTCCTTTTTCAAGGTAATTCTTCCCTTGAATACGCTCCCTGTCTTGCCTTGCCTCACGGCGTTGCACACCAGCAGGTGTGTTTGGAGATTCAGGAGCCATCATGTCCCTCGTTTCCTACCTTTCAAGGGCGACTCTCGCGCCCTTGGTGTTGCCGCTACCCACTGACATCACCACTTCGCTGCACAGGCCTGGACCACGGCCGATCGTGGAATGCCAATTCGAACGACGCGAGTTCGAAGGCTGCGACGTTCATGGCTTCCTTTCGCTCAAAGAAGCACGTCACGTTGAGGTAGATGGCATCACCTCTATCGCGGTCGCGCGCTCACTGGAATGCAATCACAAAGTCGCCGCGTACACGGTATGTCCCGTGTCGGTGCCACAGGGGGTGGCTCATGCCGAGTAACCCGCTGCCCTTTGAGCCGCGCGTGCTGACCAAGTCGGAACGCCGCCGCGGCGACTTGTATGTGTTCAACTCCCCGAAGCTGGGTCGTCGCGTGGAGCTCATCGAGTGCGTGCGCATGGCCGTAGCACTACGCTTCGAGTTCAATCCGCTCACCTTGGCCTACGTCGAACGACCGCGCACCCTGGATGTGCAGGGCGATCCGGTGGAACTGGACTTCTGGACCCGCGAGCCGCGGGGCCGCGAGCGCTTCTGGTTGGTCGTGGCGATCGACGACACCTTGAGCCCGCGCTCTCCCCGGCGTGAGTACCGGCGTGCGCGCGCGCTGATGGAAGCGGCGCAGCTCGCGCAGCTGTCGTTGGAGTTCTGCTACGAGGAAGACCTCCAGAAGGACGCCGCTTCGCTGGGGACCTGGTATCGCCTCCTGCCGTACGCGCAAACCGCCCTGACCTTGCCCAACCGCGAGGCCTTGCGCACTCAGGTGATGGCGCAATTCGACACGCTCACGCGGGCGAGCTTCGACCAGATTGAGAGCGCGCTGCGGGGCTTCCATGCCGCGGATGTGCGCGCGATCACCGTTGACCTTGTGTGCACCGGCCAACTGGCACTGGTCGATTCGGCGCATCTGACGCGCTTTAGCGTGCTCGAACGGAGAAGCGCCCATGGCCAAGCATGATCTTACCGCGATCGTCGGTGTTGACTTACGCACGTGGCCGCGGCCTCCGGTGGACGGTATCAAAGAGGAATATCAGGCGTCCTACTTGTCACGTTGCAATGCATTGCAGGCGGTGGCCGGCGGCATGTCATTCCGGGCGGCCGCGGCCCGCTATGGCGTCGATCCGCGCACCGTCGCGAACGATGCGGAAAAAGCGCCGCAGCTGCATACCGACAAGAAACCGTTGGGCTTTCGAGCTTGTATTCCGTTCCGGCATCGTTTGTCCAAGCCGCTGTCCGACGAGGCGGTTCCGGTGGCGCCGCCGACCAAGGGCGTGGCCTACTCGTTCTCGCGCCTGCTCGACGCCTATTCGGACTTGAAGGATCTCGTGTTGGCCTACAACGGGCCGTTGCCATCCGGCAAGGCGAAGACGCGCGCCTTCGATCGGCACTTCGGCAGCTTCAAGGCGAAGGCCCGCACGCTGTTGGACAAGGGCACGTATCCACTGTGTGAACCCGACGAAGGACGCCGCGCGCTGCACAACTATCACAAGCGCGTGCGCAAGCAGCGTCGCGAGGCCGGCGGCGCTGAAGTTGACGCGACGCCGCCGACGACCAAGCGTTTCAATCAGCTGTTCACCCTCGCACCCTTGGACCGGTGCGAGTTCGATGCGCACAAGCAGGACGTCGACTGGGTGCTCGACATTCCGCATCCCGACGGCCAGCTTGTGCAGCGACGCATCACCAAGGTCACTTTGCTCGCACTGGTGTGTGCCGCCAGTCGCTACCTGCTCTCTCACCTGCTGGTACTAGGCGAATACAACCAGTTCCATGTCTTGCGGCTGTTTAGTAACGCGCTCAAACCATGGTCGCCAAGAGAGCTCATCGTCCCGAACATGCACTACGCCGAAGGGGCAGTGCTCGGCTTGCCTTTCGACGAGCACGACTGCTGTGGCCGTCCGATCGTGTCAGCAGGTGACAACGCGATGTCGCACCTGGCGAAGTTGCCCGTCGACAATCTGGTGGATCACTTCCGGGGGGTGTTCAACTTCGGTCGCGCACACGTTCCTGAGGGCCGGCCGATCATTGAAGCCTTCTTCCGCCGCTTGGAGCAAGGCGCGCTGCGAGGTATCGCTGGCGGCTTCCACCCGCAATCGCGAGCCAACGAAAAGAAGGTCCCCACCTCGTACCTGCGTTCGGAAGATCATCCGCTGCATTGGGAAGGCATGTTGGACTTGATGGACGTGATCGCATCCGGTCACAACGTAACCCCGCACAGCGGCCTGCACAATCGCTTGCCAAAGACGGTTCTGCACACGCACCTAGCTTCTGGCTGGACCTGGCAGGCGACTGAAGCGGCGCGCGATGCTCTTCGTGTGGCGACGATTCGTCTCAACGTCCGCATCCGCGGCGATGAAGCTGCACGTCGCCAACCCTTCGTCCAATACAAGGATGCGATCTATCGCAGCCAGCGGCTAAATGGACAGTGGGGTCGAATTGGCGAATCCTTCCCAGCCGAGGTGAGCATCGAGGACCTGCGGCACTTGGTCTTGCTCGACCCGACGGACCACACGCCTTGGTCAAGGCTGGCAGCATTGCCCCCATGGCAGCAAAGTCCCCATGACTTGCATCTGCGCCAGTTAATCAATAACGCGCGCCACCGCGGTCTGATCGAGATTGCCGGTGCCAGCGACGCGGTCAAGGCGTACCACGCCTTCGCCCACGAAGAGGCGCTCAAGGCCCGTACGGTCGCCGACCAATTCGCCCGTCTGCAGATCCAGCACGGCGTCGCGGTCAACGCCAACGGGAACGCTGGACCTGCCGACCCGCCGCCCGTCGTGCAACCGCGCGCGGGCAAAGCCTCTTTCGCTCTGCACAAGGACTGATGCCCATGAATGCGATTATCGACTTCCTGTTGCACCCGTTACTGCAGCTGTTTCGTCCACTGATCGCCACCCACTCGATCGAACGCGTCGCTGATGCGATCAACGCAGCTATCGACATGGGCTATCGGGGCTTGGGTGTGTTTGGCTTTGCTCGCTTCGGCAAGACCGAATCGATCACTTACCTCATCGATCATCCCTTCTGGCTCGCACAGCGCCCGGCAGCGATGTTGCGCGTGGATGCTCCCGACACGCACAAGCGCACAGACAGCAGCTTCTTCCGGAGCCTGCTGACACTGCTGGGCGTGCGTGTTCCCTCGCGAGCCAACCCGGACGAACTTTGCACGCAGCTGATGGGGCGCCTCATCGAAGTGGCTCAGAACTCAAGAACTCATTTGATCATCCTGTTTCTGGACGAAGCCCAGCGCCTGCTGCCGGCCGACTACGAGCACCTGGTCACGCTCGACAACCGCATGACGCGGGCTGGCTATTACTTCTTCGTAGTACTCTTCCACCAGCGAGACATCACCGGGTTCAGCAATGAAGTGCTGCCCAGCAACGATCATCCGCCGCACGTAACTGGCCGCTTCCTAGTGCGCAAGCACGAATTCACTGGTCTGGTCGGTGTGGATGAGGTTGCCTACGCTCTCACACGCTACGACGAAGGGACCGAGTGGCCGCCGGGCACCGGTATCAGCTATACGCAGCACTTCGCCCCGGATGCGTTCGCCAATGGCTTTCGTCTGGCCAATTACGCGCAGCGTTTGTGGGATTGCGCTAGCCACCTGCGCGCCGAAGCGAGGCTGCCGACCGAGTGGACTTGGCCCATGAAGAGCTTCGAAGCCACGGTCGTGTACCTCCTGACGGCAACCATTCCCTGCACACCGAGCTTCGAGTCCTTCGATGACGAGCAGCTCATCGCTGCGCTGAGGGCCGCCGGCCTGGTTGAACTGGAGAAGTCGCGCCACACCTACCAGCCGCAGGGGTGCCGATGAACACCGCGACGGTCCTGCCGATGCTTGACCCGCGCTTAGTCGGGGAGCATTGGGAAAACTACGAAGGCACTTCCAGCTTCGGCGTGTTCTGGCGCGCCACCCGACTCAATCATCTGCACCGACGCGACCTACGCAGCTTCCTTCACTTAAGCCTGCGCGCCGGCGATGATGCCTTCGCCCGGCTGACGCGCGGCATCCCCCAGCAGGCCGCGTTGCGTTTCAGCTTTCCAGAATCGGAGTTCATCGAGAAGAGCTATTGGCGGCCGGAAGAGTGGTGGCCATTCGGGGGACCGATGCCCTTCGAGCAGATGTCGTGGCGGCTGCGGGTGTGCCCTGTCTGTGCTCGCTCTTGCTACCATTGCCTGCTATTCCAGATGCCCGGCGTGGTTTGCTGCCCGTGGCACGGCGTGGCGTTGATCGATACCTGTCTCAAGTGCGAGAGACCCTTGGCGGTGGATATTCAGCGCGACCTGCCGGTGGGCCGGTGTCGTTGCGGACACGATTTGGTCCACTACGTGGCCAGCGTCGAGGGCGAGGCATCGGTGCGGGGACACAAACACACTGCGATCGAAGACTATCTGCGACGCGCGGCATCGAGTCGTGGCCGCACCTGGCTGATCGCTCCTGAAGAGTTCGACGATCGAGCGTGGACCGCCTTGCACTGGTTCGGCAATGGCGCTCCGAAGACCGGGGCCTTGTTGTCGGAACGGGTTGGGCTGGATCACAGCGTGCGGTTCACCTCGGGTCGAGTGGGACCTAAAAGTGGACTGGAAAGCGCTCAGCCGAGCTTGGCCGCCCTGCCGTTAGAGTGGTTTGTCGCTTTTCAGCGCATCGGCTCACAGCTACTCGCAATGGTGCCTCGCGAGCACCTGCCCACGTTGGTAGGGCCAGCCAGCGACATGCGGCGGGCTTTCGGCCAACTGCCCGCCTTCCCGGGCAGCCGCGAGATGTACTTGTCCACAGAGGTCCTGGATCGATCCGTGCTGAGGTGCGCAGGCCTGCTCGCGGCGATCGTGGCGAACTCCGCGGGGCGTCGCACCTTCGTCCAGCCCGGTCTCAGGCAGCGTATCTGGGACAACACCCACGGGCTTCGCTTGGTGGATGCGCTGGTACGCCGGATCTTGACGCGGGGCTACGCCGACGGGTTGCGGGTAGCCCTCGGGCGCCATGTCCCGGCGCTGTATGACGCTCAACATAACCGGCCGGTTCGGCGCCTGCCTTGGGTATTGTTGGACCTCCCGGAGGGCGAGCTGCCGTCCGCTCGAATTGGCTGGACGCGCCAGCGCGGAACCTTCTAAGCGGCCAGGGGCCGGCGCCCGGGTAGGAACAATCCCCTGATCAGCGAGGGTGCTGCATACTTTCCTGCCGGGTGCCGTTCCTGAGGCAGAGATTTCTGGGGCCGAGGCGCATGCGGCATGGATTTATGCGCCGGGAGGCGCACATACT
The DNA here is from genome assembly GCF_041905325.1 of Thermomonas sp. Classification (GTDB taxonomy): domain Bacteria; phylum Pseudomonadota; class Gammaproteobacteria; order Xanthomonadales; family Xanthomonadaceae; genus Thermomonas. The sequence continues at coordinate 7,028 of NZ_JAYRLK010000011.1, forward strand.
TGACCTTGATGGGAGCTACCTTCCTAGGGTTTTCAGTTAGTTAGAATTTGCACCCTTCTGTGCGGCAGACAGTCGCTTGAACCGGGCGCAGCCCATGCATCCCGTCGGCCGCCGATCACAAGCCGATCCACGTGCGCGGGCGCTCAAGCTAGGACTGGATTGCTCTCGGTGCTGTTCGACGGACCATCCACCGTCGTCAGGCTTACGTCGCCGCGCTCATGGGCACTGCCCAGATCCGTGGTGATGCGGGCGGCGTCTGCGTCGGGCGATACGCCCACGACGCAAGTCGCACGGTTGCGGCCACCCGACTTGGACAGGTACAGCGCCAGGTCGGCGACGTGCATCGCATCATCCCAGCTTCCGCCGGGCAGAAGCGGATACACCGCGGCCCCGACGGAGACCGTCGCGCTGTGCCGCTGCCCACCGAGGTCGAACGGCACCGTACCAATCGCGTGCAGCACTCGCGATGCGAACGCCACCACGCCTTCCGCGTTCGCGCCCGGCAAGAGCACCGCGAACTCCTCGCCGCCCCAGCGCACCACAGTGTCGTGCGCACGGACCAACGCCGTCAGGCGCCGAGCAAGCTCGACGAGGAGTGCATCGCCCGCGGCATGGCCGTAGGTGTCGTTGACGCGCTTGAAAAAGTCGACATCCAGCATCACCACGCCGACCGGCAGCGCCTCTCCGTTCCGACCCGTATGGGGCGACGTCAGTAGCTGGAACTGGCGGCGATTCGCGACGCCGGTAAGTGGGTCATGCAAAGACTGCTCGGATAGCTCGGCGATGTCGCCATGCAGGCGGCGGTTCGCCGTGCCGAGACGCCGGATCCACTGCACGGCAGGCACGGCGGCCAAGGCAAGGACCAGCGCGAGTGCGGCCCACAGGCGCTGTTGCCATGTACGGACTGCAAGCTCAGCCTGCTTGGCCGCAATTTCGGCTTGCTTGATGCGGTTTGCCGCCGCGAGCCGCTCGATATCGCGTTGCCGACGCTGCGCGTCGTAGCGCTCCTGCATCTCCAGCAGGCTCTTGTCGCGTTCCTGGCTAGTCAGCTCGCGCTGGAGCGTCGCCACGCGTTCCAACGCCTCGAGTGCTTCCCGGTAGCGGCCGGCGAACTTGTAGACGCCCACCAGCTCGCCGGTGATGACGACAATGTCGTTGCGCGCCTCGAGCTGCTTGACCTTCTCGAGTGCCCCATCGAGCCGGCGCAGACCGCCATCGACGTCACCCAAGTGGGCTTGGGCAACGCCGGCGTTCGTCATCGCATACGCTTCGCTGCGCGAGTCGCCGGTGCTGCGGGCGAGGCGCTCGGCCTCTTCCGCGTAACCGAGTGCCCGGCGGAAGTTCTTTTGCTGGAGCCAATAGTCGGCGAGGTTGGCCAAACTGACCGCCTCGAACTCCTCCATGCCTGCCTCACCCCGCGAGAGGCGCAGCGCGTCCTCGAGCGCCATCTGCTCCAAGCCTGTCTCGCCGCTCGCGGCCTGTGCGACTGCCTCGTTGATGCGCAGTGACGCCATTGCGTACTTGAAGCCCATTTCGCGCGCGTCCTCATACGCGCGACGCATGATCGACTTCGCCCGACCGTAATCGGACAAAGCGGTGGTCATGGCCACCAGCTGAGATTGGGTCATCACACGGCCGGCTTCGTCACCGGCTCGGCGCGCGAGTTCGCCAGCCTGCAGGACTTCAGCGATGCCGGCGGCGAAGTTGCCCCGGATGTTATGCAGTCGTCCGCGCGTTGCGTGGATCCGGTACCCATCAGGAGTTTGACCTGCTCATGCGAGGGTGCGGCCAAGTTCTGGCCCGGGGGTACGCCGAGGGACTGCGGTCAACGCTCGCGGTCCACGTGCCAGAACTTTATGCCCGACGGCGTCTCGCCCCGCGCTTGCGCCAGCCTTGGGCCCTCGTGGGCCGAACGAACGGCCGGCTCGCCCGCATCCGCGTGGCTTGGGTGCCCCTGTCCTGCGCGAGTCGCGGCGAGGCGGCGCTGCTCGAGGCTGAGGACCATGCCAACCAGCGCCGCCAGAGGTCGAGGGGGCGGCGGCAGAAATAGGGCCACACGGGACTGCGTGGCCCGGACAGGCGCACCCGAAACAGTGGTGGGGTCAGATCGCTGGACCCACCACTCTGCATAGCCGGGAAAAGGGCACCCGCAAGAGTGCGGTGGCCAGCGCAGAAACATGTGTGCAGGGGCACACCGCGAGCCTGTAAAATCAATCAGTTATTTTGGGCATTCGAGAGTGCGCTGCCCAGCTGCTGCCAAAGCCGCCGCGCAGGCACTAGACTCGTGGCAGGACGTTGAATTCATGATCAGGGGATGCAATGACTGCCATCCGTTCGATTCCCGCCTCCAGTCTGCGCACGGGGATGTTCCTGCACAAAATCGGGGGGTCGTGGCTCAAGCACCCTTTCCTGCGCAACAAATTCCTGCTGACGGACCCCGAGGACGTGCGACGGATCATCGAGGCCGGCATCGATGAAGTCTGGATCGACGAATCGCGCGGCGACCCGCTGGAGATGCCGGAGTTGGTGGGCACGGACGAGGATGCCCGCGAGCCCTTCGTCGATACGCTGGCCGAGAGCCCCCAGTTGCGGGCGGCGGCCGATGCGCCGCGCGAGTCGCGCCGCATCGTGACCGGCCCGGTGCCGCTGGCGGCGGAGCTTGAGCGGGCGCGCTCCATTTGCCTGACGGGGAAAGCGCAGGTCCAGTCGATGTTCGAGGAATTGCGGCTGGGCAATTCCGTCAGGCAGAGCGATGTGCTGCCGCTGGTGGAAGAGATTGCGTCGTCGGTGTGGCGCAACCCCACGGCGCTGATCAGCGTGGCCAGGCTGAAGACGCACGACGATTACAGCTACCTGCATTCGGTGGCGGTTTCGGCATTGATGCTGGCGCTGGCCAAGCAAATGGGCCTGGACGAGTACCACACGCACTTGGCCGGCGTGGGGGGGCTGATGCACGATCTCGGCAAGGCGTTCATACCGCTGGATGTGCTGAACAAGCCGGGCAAGCTCACCGACGCCGAATTCACCATCATGAAGTCGCACCCGGCCGCCGGGGCGCAGGCCTTGCAGGACGGCGGCGCCGAGGCCGGGGTGGTCGATATCGCCCTGCACCACCATGAAAAAATGAACGGGTACGGCTACCCGCACGGCTTGAAGGATTTCGAAATCACCTTGCTGGCCAGAATGGGGGCGATCTGCGACGTGTACGACGCGGTGACCTCCATCCGCGCCTACAAGGCGGCCTGGGACCCCGCCATGGCGATGCGCGAGATGGCGCGCTGGGACGGACATTTCGACAAACAGGTCTTCAATGCGTTCGTGAAGTCCGTCGGCATCTACCCGGTGGGTGCGTTGGTTCGACTGTCGTCACAGCGGCTTGCCGTGGTCGCGGAACCGGGCGAGGAATCCCTGCTCAAGCCGAAGGTGCGGGTGTTCTACTCGCTGCGCACGAAGGAAAAAATCCTCGTGCAGACCATCGATCTGGCGGCTCCCGGCTGCAATGACAGCATCATCGGGCCGGAAGACCCCGAGGCGTGGGACCTGTCCAACCTCGAGGTGCTCTGGCTTTGAGCCCTTCCTCGCACGATGACAGGACCGGCGGCGAGCAGCCGTCAGGCACCGAAATCTTCCGTTTGGGGGCCAGCGGGCCCAGCCTGAGTTCGGTGTTGGCATCCGTGGATGGCGCGCACCGCAGACTGGCCCTGCTCCACGTCGATGTCGATGGCATCGGTGCGATCAATGCCACGCTGGGCGAAAGCATCGTCGAGCAGGCCTTGCGGGTGGTGGCGCGGCGGTTGTTGCAGGCCGTGCCGAACGATGCCTGGCTGTGGCGATTCGGCAGCGAGGAATTCGTCGCCGCAGTGGCCTACCGCGAGGGCGAGCCGGACGGCGAATCGCTGGCGGAGCACTTGCGCGAGGCCTTCGATGCCCCGGTGCAGGTGCCGCCCTTCGTGCTGGATGTCACCCTGTCGATCGGCATCGCGCTGTATCCGGAACATGCCCACGATGCGTCCGGATTGCTGGTGGCCGCCGAGCAGGCGATGCGCCGTGCCAAGCGCAGCGGCCCCGGGGGGCAGGCGGTGCACGCACCGGAACCGGTGGCGGACGCAGCCGCCGAGGCCGCGCGCGAGAACCTGGGCCACCGTTTCGTCGATGCGATCGCGCAGAGCGAATTCCGCCTCTATTACCAGCCGGTGGTCAGTGCGCAGGATGGCAGCATCGTGGCGTGCAGTTCGCTGTTGCGCTGGCACAACACGCAGGAGGGCGTATTGCGCGCCAACCGCATCCTGCCGGCGGTGGAGCGCGCCGGGCTGGCCGGGCCGGTGGGGTTGTGGACCATCGAAACCGCGATGCAGCAGGTGCATCGCTGGCGCGACATGGGCATCGACTACCTCACCGCATCGGTGCCGCTGGAGGGTGCGTTGCTGACGCGCATGGAGTGCCTCGACCTGGTGGGCGAGATGCTGCATCGCAATGACGTTCCCGGCGGCACGCTGGAGTTCGAGATTTCCGAAACCGTGCTGTCGCTGGACGCCCCGCATGTCGGCGAAAACCTCGCCGGCCTGCACGCACTGGGGGCCACCCTGACCCTGGCCGACTTCGGCATGCGCGGCCTGAGCCTGGCCGCGCTGGCACAGCACCCGTTGGACCGCATCAAGATCGACCGCAGCTTCCTGCGCAACATCACCAGCAACCCGCGCAGCGCGGCGCTGGTGCGCGGGATCATCGCCATGGGCCATCGCCTGGGCATGACCGTGGTGGCCAAGGGCGTGGAAACGGATGCCGAACTGGCGTTCCTGCGGCGCAGTCATTGCGATTTCTTCCAGGGCTACCTGTTCAGCCCGCCCCTGCCCGGCTCCGACATCGACGAGCTGCTGCGGCGTCGTTACCTGTTGACGCAGGTGTTCCAGGAGAGCGCCCAGCAGCAGCCCGCGCGCACCCTGTTGCTGCTGGACGACGAGGAGAACGTGCTGCGCTCGCTGGTACGCCTGTTGCGGCGCGACGGTTACCGCCTGCTGGCCGCCAGCAGCGTCAGCGAAGCGTTCGACCTGCTGGCCCGCAACGACGTGCAGGTGGTGTTGTCGGACCAGCGCATGCCGGACATGAACGGCACCGAGTTCCTCGGCCGCGTGCGCGACATGTACCCGGATACCGTGCGCCTGGCGCTGTCCGGCTATACCGACGTGAGCACGATCAGCGAGGCCATCAACCAGGGGGCCGCCTACCGGTTCCTGATCAAGCCGTGGGACGACGCCGAATTGCGCGGACACATCCGCGCCGCGTTCCGGCTGGCCGAACAGCGCCGTGGCGCCGTTGCGGCGGAGGCGTGATCAGCCGGCCCCGTCCGCGCCCGTGTCCGCCTCTTTGCCGGGCTGCCGGATGGGCAACACCACGCGGAAGGTACTGCCCTGCCCCACTCGGCTGGTGACGTCGATGCGGCCGTGGTGCTTGGCCACGATGCCGTAGGAAATCGCCAGGCCCAGCCCGGTACCGCGCCCGATCGGCTTGGTGGTGAAGAACGGGTCGAACAGGTACTGCATCGACTCCGGCGGGATGCCGCAGCCGCTGTCGGTGATGCTGATCCACACGTCCTGCTCGTCGCAGCCGCTGGCCAGGACAATCGTGCCGCGCTGCTCGATCGCCTGTCCGGCATTGAGCAGCAGGTTGAGGAAGACCTGGTTGATTTCGGACGGCAGGCATTCCACCTGCGGCAGGCTGGTGTAGTGCTTTTCCAGCCGCACCTTGTACTTGAGGTCGTTCCAGACGATGTTGAGGGTGGAATCCAGCCCTTGCAGCAAGTCGGCGGGCAGCATTTTCTGGTCGCGGCCGACCCGGGAGAAATCCTTGAGGTCCTGCACGATCTTGGTGACGCGCTCGATGCCCTCGCGCGATTCGCTGAGCAGGTTGGGCAGGTCGCCGATGATGTAGTCCACGTCCAGCCGCTGGCGGGCCTGCTGCACGTCCTCGCGATGGGCGGCAGGATCGTCCGAGAACAATGCCTCGTGGTATTTCTCGACCAGCGCCAGCAGTGCACTGCTGTAGTCCTGCAATGTGCCGAGATTGGAGCCGACATAGCCGATGGGGTTGTTGATCTCGTGCGCCACCCCGGCGGCCAGCTGGCCGATGGAGGCCATCTTTTCCGACTGCAGCAATTGTTCCTGGGTGCTGGCAAGCCGATCGACCGTGCGTTGCAGCTCCTCGTATTGCCGCTGACGCTCGCCGCGTTCGCTGATGTCCACCATCACCATGAAGCAGCGTGCGCTGTCGGGGGCACGCCCGCAGTGGATTTCCAGTGCCATGGCAGCCGTCGGCGACGGCCGCACGATGCCACGCCAGTGCCCGTGCAGCAGCAGATTGGCCCAGTCCGAGTCCGGCACCATCGCCACCAGCGCGGCGGGGTCCCCCGAATGCCCCAGCTTTTCAGCCAGCGCACACGCGGCGGCATTGGCACCGTGCACCTTGCGATCCGCGTCGAGGAAGAGAACGGGGAAATGGACGGTGCTGGCAGCCCAGATGGCGTCGGCACTCCAGAGCGGGGCCGGCGCGGTCGGACCGGGGCTCACCCGCAGCCCAGCCAGCGTGACTGCACCCGCGCCCCGGCGCTGTAGCCGGAGCCGGTGTAAACCGCGCCGGAATCGGTGCGGCCGAGGTGGCGCAGCGTCCACGCCACTTCCCGGCGGCGGCGTGCCAGCAATACCGCGTTGGCGCGATTCATTTCGTGCAATTCCTCCACCCTTGCCATGTCGTCCGGGCCGGCCACGCGCTCGGCGGCGGTCAGGGCGTCCAGTTTGGCCTGGGTGGAGCGTAGCAGCGCATCCACGTCATGCTCCAGCAGCGCGCGCCGCTCGGCCTGCAGGGCCGATTCCAGCGCATCCAGCGGGTGCATGGTCTCGATCATTTCAGTAGTTCGCGTTCCAGCGCCAGCAGGCGGCTGGCGATTTCCTGCGGGTTGATCTGGTAGCTGCCGGAATCAATGGCACTGCGGATTTCCTTGATGCGCGCCATGTCCAGCTTGGACGGTTGGGCCATGTCTTTGGCCATGGTCTTGATGCCCACGGCTTCGCCCGTCAGACGCAGGCTGTCCACCGGCGGCGTGGGGGAAACCGCGGAATCCCGGGTGGCGGCACTGGCGCGGGCCTGCGTGGCATCGGCAACCACCGGTGCTTCCACGGGCTTCGCCGGCAGGCCGCCTTCGATTTTCGTGGTCATGTCAGGACTCCGGATCAGGTTGGCTCGAAGGCAGTAACGGCCAGCCGCGGGGGGACTTTAGGGGGCATTGCCGGAAATCTTCAATTGACCACTTCCACCGTGCCGTCGGCGGACAATCGGCCGCGAATGACCCGGTGGGAACTGTCGTTTTCCACGTTCAGGATACCGCCGGACGTGGCCGGGCCCAAGGCCTTGCCGCCCATCCGCACCTCGGTGCCGCCGATGCTGGCCCGCAGCACGACGGGATCGCCGCGCTTGACGCTGACCGTCGGGGCCTCCGCCGCCACCGTGTCCGGCGGTGGGCGCACGCTGCGGGTGCCGGGCTTGCGGACCGGTACATACAGCCGCCAGCCGGGGGTGTCCGGACAGCGGACTTCCGCGGTCGCGGTTCCATACGCCGCCGCCGCCAACGGCTGGCGGCAAGCGGCCAGCCGCAAGCCGGGTGCCAGCATGGCCACCATCCCGGGCTCCGCTTGCAGGGCGGTCAGCGCGGCATCGCGAATCGCTTGCAGGTCCTGCAACGCCTGGCCACGACCAGGCCCGGGGATGGCGGCCAGCAGCAGGCAGATCGGAAGCAGGGTCAGCGGGCGCATGGGCAGGCGAATCAATGGAATGGGGTCTTTCAAGCAAATTGCATGCCGCCCTCAAGCCGGCGTCGTGGCTGCCGACAATGACGACATGGCCCGCAACCAACTGCTCGACCGCATCGACCAACGCATCCGCCTGGCCGGCCACAACCGGCTGGCCCTGCTGCTGTTCCGGCTGGGGGGGCGTCAGGTTTTTGGCGTGAACGTCTTCAAAGTGCAGGAAGTGCTGCCGCGCCCGGCGCTGTTCACCATGCCGCAGCTTCCCGCCGGCTTCCTGGGGGCCGCCGACATCCGCGGCCGCAGCGTGCCGGTGCTGGACTTGGCCAGTGCCATCGGCCAGCCCGCCGACGGCCCGGCCAACTACCTGGTGGTGACCGAATTCAACCGCACCGTGCAGGGCTTCCTGGTATCGGCGGTGGACCGCATCGTCAACATCGCGGTGGAAGACGTGTTGCCGCCCCCGGAACTGGGCAACGACCCGCACTATCTCACCGGTGTCACCCGCTACCACGACGAGCTGATCCAGTTGGTGGACGTGGAAAGCGTGTTGGCCGAAGCGCTGCCGCAGCAGACCGGCAACGCGTCCATTGTCCCGGTGGCGAATGCGATCGGGCGCGAGGTGCTGGTGGTGGACGATTCGCGGGTGGCCCGCAACCAGATCCGCCAGGTGCTGGACATGCTGGGGCTGACCTGCACCCAGCTGTCCGACGGCAGGCAGGCACTGGAGCACCTCAAGCAGATCGCCGCAGGCGGGCAACGTCCCTCTTCCCGCTACGCCATGGTGATATCGGACATCGAAATGCCATCGATGGACGGCTACACGCTGACGTCGGAAATCCGACGGGACCCCGCGTTGAACGATCTTTACGTGTTGCTGCATACCTCGCTGTCGGGTGTTTTCAACCAGGCGATGGTCGAACGCGTGGGGGCCGACGATTTCGTGCCGAAGTATTCGCAGCAGGAATTGGCGGATCGCATCACCGCACGTGTTTCACTGGCAACATGAACTTTCTGATGCAACATGCCGATATATATGTAATTTGATGAGAATTTGCCGGCCCGCCGATTGACCGGCAGCTCGCCTCGAAAAGCCCGCCGGCAGACGCCGCTGCGGCCACTGGCACATTGTTTGCATTAGCCCATGCGACCTACCCCCTCTGGAGGGGCGCATGAGCGATTTTCTTGGCATCCACGGCACCGCGCTGATCCTGCGGGAACAGCGGCTGCAAGTGCTGTCTTCCAATCTGGCCAACGCCGACACCCCCGGGTTCCAGGCGCAGGACATGGATTTCAATACCGCCTTGCAGGCGGCGCTGTCGCCTGCGGCGGGTGCCGACGGCAGCGACCCCTATCAGGGCTCGGCCAATCTGGCCCGGTATGCCCGGCCAAGCGCGCAGCCCAGCCTCGATGGCAATACCGTGGACACCGCCCGTGAACAGGCCACCTTCTCGCAGGCGGCGCTGGAATACCGGGCGTCGATGTCGTTCATCGAGTCGAAGGTGAAAACCATGCTCACCGCGATCACCGGCGAGTAACGAGGAGAACGCCCATGAGCAATCTTCCGATTTTCGACGTGGCGGGCTCGGCGATGCAGGCGCAAGCCGTTCGCCTGAACACGGTGGCCAGCAACCTGGCCAACGCCAATACCGTGGCCGGCACCCCCGAGGGGGCCTACCGGGCCAAGCAGCCGGTGTTCCGTGCCGAGGCCGTCCAGGGCGACCCCACGCTGGCCGGCGTGCAGGTCACCGAGGTGCGCGACAACGCCGCCGCACCGGTGAAACGCTACGAACCCGGGCATCCGCTGGCGGATGCACAGGGCTATGTCTATGCCCCCGACGTCGACCCGGTGGCGCAGATGGTGGACATGATTTCCGCCTCGCGCAGCTACCAGGCCAACGTGGAGGTCTTCAACAGCGCCAAGGAATTGGCCGTCGCCACCCTCAACATGGGCCGCTGATCATGAGTACGGTTGCTTCCACCGGCAATGCGTCCGACAACGTGTATTCCCGATACGCACTGGACGATGCCTCCAAAAAATCCACCGGCAGCATGGGACAGGCCGATTTCCTGCGCCTGATGACCGAGCAGATGAAGAACCAGGACCCGCTGAATCCGTTGAAGGGGGCGGAGTTCCTTGGCCAGCTGGCGCAGTTCTCCACCGTGCAGGGCATCGAGAACATGCAGCAGGCGATGGGCGCGATGGCCACGGTGATGGAAAACGACCAGTCGCTGCGCGCCGCCGCGCTGGTGGGGCACGACGCACTGGTTGAAGTGGACAAGGTGCAACTGGGCGCGGGGGCGGGCGTCAGCGGCGAAATCACCGCCAATCGCGGCGGACCGGTGCAGTTGCAGGTGCTGGACGCCAGCGGCGCCGTGGTGCGCCACATCACCGTCAACGCCACCCAGGCGGGTGCCACCAAGTTCGCCTGGGATGGCCTGGACGACGCCGGCAACCCGACGCCGGCCGGCCAGTACACCTTCAAGGCCAGCAGCGGCAGCGACCAGAGCACCGAGGCGTTGGCGGTGCAGCTGGCGGCCCATATCGACAGTGTTTCCATCGGGGCCCAGGGATTGGTCCTGAACCTCGCCGGGCTCGGCGGCTACCCCCTCTCTTCCATCCGGCGCATCGGCTGACCGCGGCCGGGCCATTTTCCCAAGGAGCGCACCATGAGCTTTCGCATCTCCGTCAGCGGCATGAACGCCGCCAGTTCCGACCTCGACATCACCGCCCACAACATCGCCAACGTGAACACATCGGGCTTCAAGAGCTCCCGCGCGGAGTTTTCCGACGTGTTCGCCGTGAGCGCCTACGGCTTGTCGCAAACCCAGATCGGCGCCGGCGTGCGCCTGGAGGCGGTGGCCCAGCAGTTCAGCCAGGGCAACATCGACTTCACCGGCCGCGCGCTGGACATGGCGATTTCCGGGCAGGGCTTCTTCACCCTGTCCGACAACGGCAACACGGTGTATTCACGCGCCGGCAATTTCGGCACCAGCCGGGATGGTTACGTGGTCAATCCCGCCGGCCAGCGCCTGCAGGTGTATCCGCCCAACGTGGCGGGTGGCTTCGATACCGGCCGCATGGGTGATTTGCGGATCCCGAACGGGGATGCCCCGCCGTCGGCCACCACCAAGGTCACCATCCAGACCAACCTGCCGGCAGATGCGGCTCCACCCACGGTGACGCCGTTCGACCCGAACGACCCGACGACCTACAACCAGACCACGTCGATGACGATCTACGACTCGCTGGGCGCGGCACATACCCAGTCGCAGTACTACGTGAAAACCGCCACCGCCAACCAGTGGCAGTTGTACACCTATGTCGATGGCACCGCCGTGGGGGCAGCGCAGACCTTGCAGTACTCCACTTCGGGGGCCCTGACCTCGCCGTCACCGGGTTCGATCACCCTGCCCGCCTACACCCCCACCAACGGTTCGGCACCGCTGAACATCACCATCGACCTGGGGTTGTCCACCCAGTACGGCAATGCCTTCAGCATCCAGACCCAGACCCAGGATGGCTATGCCACCGGGCGCATCACCGGCATCGACATCTCGTCGGAAGGCGTGGTGTCGGCGCGCTACACCAATGGCGTGGCCAAGCCGCTGGGCCAGGTGGCGCTGACCAACTTCGCCAATCCGCAGGGGTTGCAGTCGCTGGGCAACAACGCGTGGGCGGAAACCTTCAGCTCCGGGCAGCCGCTGCATGGGCAGGCCGGGTCTGCGGATTTCGGCATGGTGCAGGGTGGTGGGCTGGAAGCCTCCAACGTCGACCTCACCGAGCAGCTGGTCAACATGATCACTGCCCAGCGCAACTTCCAGGCCAACGCGCAGATGATCCAGACCCAGGACCAGATCGCGCAGACGGTGATCAACATCCGCTGATGATCCTGGCCGCGCCTGTGCAGGCAGGCGCGGCGGGAGGCCCCCATGACCGACCGTTCCCTCTATGTCGCGATGTCCGGTGCCAGCGCCATGCTGCGCGAACAGGCCACCGTGGCGCACAACCTGGCCAATGCCGACAGTACCGGCTTCCAGGCCACGCTGGATGCCACCGTGGCCGCGCCCGTCACCGGCGCCGGGCTGCCCACGCGGGTGGCCACCGTCGCCCGCACGCTGGGCGTGGATGCCCGCGCCGGCGCCATCCACAACACCGGCAACCCGCTGGACGTGGCGATGAAGCCGGAGCGCTGGCTGGCGGTGCAGGATGCCGCCGGCGCCACCGCCTACACCCGTGCCGGCGATCTCACCGTGAATGCCAATGGCATGTTGATGACCATGCGCGGGCAACCGGTGCTGGGCGCGGATGGCGCGCCGCTGTCCATTCCCGCCTACCAGAGCATCGAGGTGGGACAGGACGGCACCATTTCCATCATTCCGCAGGGGCAGCCGGCGTCCACCTTGTCCGAAGCCGGCCGCTTGCAGATCGTGGCAGCCAAGACCACCGAATTGCAGCGTGGCGACGACGGCCTGATGCGCGCGCCGCCGGGCAGCCCGCCGCCACCGGCAGCCACCGGTGCCGCCCTGGCCAGCGGCACGCTGGAAGACAGCAACGTCAATCCCGCCGACGCACTGGTATCGATGATCGAACTTTCGCGCCAGTTCGAAATGCAGGTACAGCTCTTGCATCGTACCGACGAGAACGCGCGCGTCACCAGTTCGATCGTGTCGCTGACCTGATCGTGCGCCGCGCACCCGCTGAAAGAGGAACCCCGCCATGACCCAGTCCCTGTGGATCGCCAAGACCGGGCTCGATGCCCAGCAGACCAAGATGGGGGTGATCTCCAACAACCTCGCCAACGTCAACACCACGGCATTCAAGCGCGACCGCGCCAGTTTCGAAGATCTGCTCTACCAGACCCTGCGCCAACCGGGCGGTGCCACGTCGGAGCAGACCCAGCTGCCCACCGGCCTGCAGATCGGCACCGGCGTGCGGGTGGCGGCCACCGCCAAGCAATTCGCGCAAGGCAATCTCAACCAGACCGGCAACGCGCTGGATGCCGCCATCAATGGCCGTGGTTTCTTCGAAGTGCTGATGCCCGACGGCAGTTCCGCCTACACCCGCGATGGCAGCTTCCAGATCAACGCGCAGGGCGAAGTCGTCACCAACGAAGGCTACCCGGTGCAACCGGGCTTGCAACTGCCGGAAGGCGCGCAGAGCGTGACCATCGGGGCCGACGGTACGGTGAGCGTGCAATTGGCCGGGCAGGCGCAACCGGTGCAGATCGGTGCATTGACCCTGGCCGATTTCGTCAACCCCGCCGGCCTGCAAGCGCTGGGCGAGAACCTGTACGCCGAAACCGGTGCCAGCGGCCCGGCACAGACCGGCGCCCCCGGCACCGGCGGCCTGGGCCGGTTGATCCAGGGCTCGCTGGAATCGTCCAACGTCAACGTGGTGGAAGAGCTGGTGTCGATGATCGAGACCCAGCGCGCCTACGAAACCAATGCCAAGGCGATTTCCACCGCCGACCAGATGCTGGGCTACCTGAACAACAACGTGTGAGCCTCGCCATGCGCATCGTCCCTCCCCTCGCCCATCTGGCCGCATGGCTGGCCGCCGCCTCGACGCTGGCGGCCTGCGCCAGCGTCAACCGCCTGCAAGGCGATGTGCGTCCGTTCGACGCCCCCGTCGCCCAGGCGGCTGTCCAGCCGCCCCCGCCGATGGCTGCGCAAGGTCCGCAAGCGGGCGATGGCGGCGGCTCGATCTACGGCGCACGCGAGGGCAAGGGCTTGCGCCTGTTCCAGGACAACAAGGCCAGCGATATCGGCGACCTGCTGACCATCACGCTGGTGGAAAGCACCACCGCCACCACCCAAGCCAAGACAGCGGTCACCAAGAAGACCGGCGCAACCATCTCCGCACCGGTGTTGGGCGGGCACGCCGTCAACGACTTGTCGGCTTCACTGAATGGCGGCCGCGACTTCCAGGGCAACGGCAACAGCGCGCAAAGCAACAAGCTGGACGGCCAGCTGACCGTGCGGGTGGTGCAGGACCTGGGCAACGGCAACCTGCTGGTGCGCGGCGACAAGCAATTGCGCCTGAACCAGGGCGATGAACTCGTTCAGATTCAAGGCATCGTGCGGCGTGCCGATATCAGTCCCGACAACCGGGTGACTTCCGACCGCGTCGCCGATGCCCGCATCGTCTACGGTGGCCGCGGCACCTTGGCGCGTTCCAATGCGATGGGTTGGCTCGGGCGCTTCTTCAACTCCGCGCTGTTCCCGTTCTGAGGCCGCGACGATGAAACGCACCCTGACAGCCCTTGCCGCCATGCTTTGCACCCTCCTGCTCGCCCCGGCCCACGCCGAGCGCGTCAAGGATTTGGCGCAGGTGGCAGGTGTGCGCGGCAACCCGTTGATCGGCTACGGCCTGGTGGTCGGCCTGGATGGCAGCGGTGACCGCACCAGCCAGACCCCGTTCACCGTGCAAAGCCTGAAGACGATGCTGGAGCAACTGGGCACCACCCTCCCGCCGGGGGTGAACCCGCAGCTCAAGAACGTGGCCGCAGTGGCCGTGCATGCGGAACTGCCCGCCTTCGCCAAGCCCGGCCAGCCGATCGATGTCACCGTGTCGTCGATCGGCAACGCCGGTTCCCTGCGCGGCGGCAGCCTGCTGATGACCCAGCTCAAGGGCGTCGATGGCCAGGTGTACGCCATCGCGCAGGGCAACCTGATCGTCAGCGGGTTCGGTGCTGCCGGCCGCGACGGTTCGAAGATTTCGGTGAATGCCCCCAATGGCGGGCGCATTCCCTCCGGCGCGATCGTCGAACGCCCGGCACCGGCAGCCGCGAGCTCCGGCAATGTCACCCTGAACCTGCATGACGCCGACTTCACCACCGCCGCACGCATCGTCACCGCCGTGGATCGCGCCTTCGGCAGCGGTCGCGCGCACGCCCTGGACGGCGTGACCATCGAAATCACCCCGCCGCCGGGCGACCGCATCGCCTTCCTGGCCGCGCTGGAGGCACTGGACGTGGATCCGGGCACGGCGTCGGCCAAGGTCATCGTCAATGCCCGCTCCGGTACCGTGGTGATGGGGGGCCAGGTCACGGTACTGCCGGCGGCGGTGGCACACGGCTCGCTCACCGTCACCATCAGCGAGGCCACCCAGGTCAGCCAGCCCGGGGCATTCAGCCCGAAGGGTGAAACCGTGGCGGTGGCGCAATCCACCGTCACCGCCACCACCGAAGGCAACCACATGGTGTTGTTCAAGGGTGGCACCTCACTGGAAGACATCGTGCGCGCGGTGAATGCCGTGGGCGCTGCCCCGGGCGACATCGTCGCCATCCTCGAAGCACTCAAGCAGGCCGGTGCCTTGCGCGCCGAACTGGAAGTCATCTGACCCCTCCAATGGCACACCCCTTGCATCCTGACTGACATGCGCCTGCCTGCCGCCACCGCCATTTCGCTCCAGCGTCCGCAGACGCCGGAGCGTGCGCGTGTGGAGGAAGCGGCTCGCGGGCTGGAAAGCCAATTCGCGCAGATGCTCATCAAAAGCATGCGCAGCGCCACCCCGGGCGATCCGTTCGGCGGCGACAGTACCTACCGCGACATGTACGACCAGGCGCTGGCACGGGAACTGACCAAGGGTCGCGGCCTGGGCCTGCAACCGATGATCGTGCGCCAGCTGGGTGGCCGCAGTGCCGAGCCCGCCCTGCCCAGCGGCCCGCTGCCGCTGCGGCAACCCGCCGCCCCGCTGCCGTTGGCACCGGCGGATACGCCCTCGGGCCTGCCCCTGCCGGCAGGCCTGCGCGGCGGCGCATTGGCGCTGGCACCGGCCAGCAGCGGTGCGTCGATGGCCGCGTTGCCCGTCCCGCAGCCTCCCCTGCTGGCGGCGCAAAACATCTGCGACGAGAACACGCCGCTGGACTGCAGCAGCCCGGAAGCCTTTGCGCGCTCGATCTGGCCCCACGCCAAAAAAGCGGCGGCCGAACTGGGCGTGCCGGCCAAGGCGCTGGTGGCTCAGGCGGCACTGGAAACCGGCTGGGGCCGTCGGCTGGCCGGCCAGAACGGCCACGTGACTTCCCACAACCTGTTCGGCATCAAGGCCGGCGGCAGTTGGCGCGGCCAGCAGGTCAGTTCTGCCACCCACGAATACGTGGATGGCACGCGCGTCACCACCCGCGCAGCCTTCCGCAGCTACGACAACGCCGCCGACAGTTTCGCCGACTACACCCGCGTGCTGCAGAACCCGCGCTATGCGGAAGCGCGCGGCAGCGGCGGCGACGTGCACCACTTCGCCCGCGCGCTGCAACGCGCCGGCTACGCCACCGACCCGGCCTATGCCGCCAAGATCGTGGCCATCGCCGGTGGCGCCACCCTGCAACGTGCCTTGGCCGGGCTGGAGGGATAACCCATGTCATCCGGCATTCTCGGCACCGGCACCTCGGCACTGCTCGCCTTCCAGCGGGCGCTGTCCACCGTCAGCCACAACGTGGCCAACGCGGCCACCCCGGGCTATACCCGCGAGCGGGTGGAGTTGCAGGCGCGCCCCGGGCAAAGCGCGATGCTCAGCATCGGCCAGGGCGTGGATGTCAAACAATTGACCCGGTTGGCCGACGGGCTGGTGTTCGCACGCCAGAACGACAGCGCCGGTGAGCTGGGACGGCTGGACCAACTCTCGCAACTGGCCTCGCGCATGGATGGCCTGATGTCCGATTCGGCGACGTCGCTGGTGACACCGTGGTCCAGCTTCTTCAATGCCGCCAAGGGCGTCGTCGCCGACCCGGCCTCGGTGCCCGCGCGCAACCAGTTGCTGGCATCCAGCGACCAGATCGCCACCCGCTTCCGCACGCTGGATGCGCAGATGGCGAAGATGGACGATGACGTCAACCGCAGCATGACCAGCAAGATCGGGGACGCCAACCGCCTGGCGGGGGAAATTGCCGACCTCAACCGCAACATCATTTCCGCAGGCGGCAATGTCTCTTCCGACCTGCTGGATGCGCGCGACCAGCGCGTGCGCGACCTGTCGAAACTGGTGGGTGCCAACACCGTCATCCAGGACGATGGCTCGATGAACGTGTTCACCGCCGGCGGGCAACCGCTGGTGCTGGGCGTGCGCGCGTCCAACATGACCACCATGGCCGACCCCTACCAGCCCAACCGGCTGCAACTGGCGTTGAACACCCCCACTGGCGCGATGCGCCTGCCGGAAGGTACCGTCAGCGGCGAATTGGGCGGGCAGATGGAGTTCCGCAGCCGCGTGCTGGACCCGATGCGCGCGGAACTGGGGCGCATGGCCACCGCGTTCGCGCAATCGGCCAATGCCATCCAGAACCAGGGCATCGATTACAACGGCAACCCGGGTGCCGACCTGTTCGCCATTTCCGCCCCGCAGGTGGCTGCCCATGCCGCCAACACCGGCAGTGCCGCCGTCACCGCCGCACTGGACGACGTGGGCGCACTGACCGGCCAGAACCTGGTGCTGCGCTTCGATGGCAGCAACTGGGGAGCGATGCGCGCCGACACCGGCGAAGCCGTGGCGATGACGGGTACCGGCACCCTCGCCGATCCGTTCAAGGTGGGGGGCATGGCGATCAGCGTGGGGGGCAGCGCCGCCGCCGGCGACCGCTTCCTGCTCACCCCCACCGCCGGCAGCGCCGGCAACCTGCAAGTGGCGATCCACGATTCCACCGGGATTGCGGCGGCCGGCCCGCTGACCAGCAAGCCCGACACCGGCAACCTCGGCGACGCCAAGGTGGCCAGTTCGGCCATCACCGACGGCAGCCTGTTCTCGTCGTTCACGGGGGCCAGTCTCGATTTCATCGACGCCACCCACTACACCATCGACGGCAACGGCCCCTACACCTATACCCCGGGTGCGGCGATCAGCAACGGCGGCTGGACGCTGACCCTGCAAGGCACGCCGGTGGCCGGCGACTCCTTCACCCTGGGGCGCACCCCGCCGCGTTCATCCGACAATTCCAATGCGCGCCAACTGGCATCGCTGGACAGCAAGCGCGTGCTGGATGGCGCCACCACCGACCTGACCACCGGCATGACCCGCATGGCCAGCCGTGCTGGCGGCGAGGCCAACCATGCGCAGATGACGTTGGACGCACAGCAGGCCATCGACGACCAGGTCAACGCCGAGCGCGAATCGCTCAGCGGCGTGAACCTCGACGAAGAAGCCGCCGACATGATGCGCTACCAGCAGGCCTACCAGGCCGCAGCGCAAGTCATCGCCACCGCCGACACCATGTTCCAGACGCTGCTTTCGGTCGTGCGTCGCTGAGGCCCGCCATGACACTGCGCATCTCCACTGCCCAAATGCACTACAACGCGCTGGCCACCATGCGCGAACGGCAAAACGAAATCGGCAAGCTGCAACAGCAGATCGCCTCCGGGGTGAAGCTCACCCGTGGTGCCGACAACCCCACCGGCATCGCCGATGCGCAGCAGATCCAGCACGTACTGGCCAGCCTCGACCAGTTCGGCAGCAACAGCACCTTGCTGGGCGACCGCCTGCGGCAGCAGGAAAGTGCGCTCGCCGATGCCGGCGACCAGTTGCAACGCGCCCGCGACCTTGCCATCCAGGCCACCAACGGCACCCTCAACGACAAGGACCGCCACGCCATCGCGGTGGAGTTGCGTGGCCTGCGCGCAAGCATGTTGCAGGTGGCCAACCGCGACGACGGCCGCGGCCGGCAGTTGTTCGCCGGCACCCAGGACGGCGTGAAGCCGTTCTCGGATGCGTCCGGCAGCGTCAGCTACCTTGGCAACGACGGCCAGAACACGGTGGACGTGGCCCCGGACGTGGCCTTGGCCGATACCGACGCCGGCAGTCGCGTGTTCATGGACGTGACCACTGGCGATGGCATCAGCCGCGCCCGCGCCGCCGCCGGCAACACCGGCAGCGGCGTGCTGGATTCCACCCAGATCCTCAACTCCTCCACGTGGAACGGCGCCACCCTGCAACTGCGCTTCACTTCGTCCAGCAACTATGACGTGGTGGATGGCAGCGGCAACCCGCTGTCCCCGCCGGTCAGCGGCACGTGGACATCGGGCCAGGCGATCACCGCCCAGGGCGTGCAATTCGTGGTCACTGGCAACCCCGCCGCCGGCGACAGCTTCAAGCTGGAGCGCGCACCGAACCAGGATGTCTTCGCCACCCTGAAGCAACTGGCCGACGTGCTGGACACCCCCGGCAGCACCCCTGCCGATGTCGCCCGCCGCAGCAACGGCCTGCGGGCCGGGCTGGAAGACATCACCAGCGCCCAGCAACACCTGCTGGACGTGCGCTCGGAAACCGGCATCCGCAGCGCCAACCTCGACAGTGCCGACGCCATGCGCGGTGCCAATACCGTGGCCATGACCGACATCCTCTCCGGCCTGCGCGACACCGACCTCGCCGACGCGGTCAGCCGCCTGCAATACAACATGACCGCCCTCGACGCCGCCCAGCGGATGATGGCCAGGCTGCAAAGCAGCTCGCTGTTCGACAAGCTTTGATTCGGTGCCACAGCGCGAACCGCATCCCGCAGGATGCGGTTCGTCCACATCAGGCAGCCGCCAGCCGGAGCTTGCCGACCCCCTGCAAATCAACATGCTGCCGGGCCATCCAAAGATCATGCGCGTCCTGCATGGCCAACCAGCTCTCGGGGGAGCGACCGATCGCCTTGGAAAGGCGCAACGCCATCTCCGGGGTTACCCGGCTGGAGCCGTTGAGCACCCGGCTCAACGTGGAAGCGGCAACGCCAAGCTTCTCGGCAAGCTCCCGGCCGCTGATGTTGCTGGGTTCCAGATAGATGCCGGAAATGAATTCGCCCGGATGGGGAGGACTGTGCATGTTCATCAGTGATGGCCCTCGTAATCCAGCACGTACGTGTTTCCATCCTTGAACTCGAACGTGATGCGCCAGTTGCCATTGACGGTGATCGACCAACGCCCCTTCATTTCGCCTTTCAACGGATGCAGCCGAAAGCCGGGGATGTCCATGTCATCAATTGCCCGGGCCGTATCCAGCGCGGACAGTTGCAGCCTGATGCGTTTGACATGGTTCGCCTGAACACCAGAGGCATTGCCGGTCTCGAACAGCCGGCGCAGCCCTTTGTGGCGAAAGAATTTGATCATTTCACGACCGCATCATGTTGCGCATCACGCAACAACCGACCGGCCGCGCCGCCGTGAAGCTTACAGTGCAAACCGCTCCCGCAGGATGCGGTTCACCCGCGTCTGCCAGCCATCGCCGGTGGCTCGCAGCACCGCCAGCAGATCGGGGTCGAGGCGCAGTTTCACGGCCACTTTCGCGGCTTCGGACTTTGGCCGCCCACGCCCACGCTTGGCGAGTTCGGCGCGGGCTTCCTCGCGCGTCACCAACTGGTCGCCGATGCGCCACTCACCCTTTGGATCGGAAAACTCCTTTTCCGTCCAAACCGGCACGTCATCGGGATCAATCCATTCCGAATGCTTGAGCTTCGTGTTCATGCGCATACCTCATGCTGATGATGCGGCGAGCGTCGCCGCGTGGCGTCCATGCAATGAAGACCGCGCGACCGTACAGGATTCCAATGGTCTGGAAACGCGGCTCGCCATAATCCTTGCGGCTGTCTGACCGGGTGTAGTGCGTATTCGAGAACAACGCCCCGGCATCGGCAAAATCCAGCCCGCGCTCCAGCAGGGTCATGGCACGTTTCGCCGGGTCGAACTCGATATCCATGCAAATTAACGTACCCCCATTAATTTGCGTAGTCAAGGTGCGTACCATCGCCTGCTACGCTATTTTGCGGGCAAGTGGAACGATATTTGCTTGTCTGACGCATTGCCCGCGAAGCGAGATGCCATGGCCAGCCATCAGTCGATTGATATCCAACCCGAAGAAACGATCACGGTTTCCGAGCTGGGCACCGTCCTTGATCGTTTTTCGCGTATCAAGCTGCTGTCATTGGACTGTTTCGACACCATCCTTTGGCGCAAGGTGGCGCATCCAGCCGATGTGTTCTACACCTTGCAGGCATCGCCCGCATGGCAGGCGATCGGTCTGGATGCCCAGATGCGGGCGCTGTCGGAAACGATGGCGCGCAAATTGGCCACCGTCCGACGCGGCAGTTCCGAAGTGTCGCTGGAAGAAATCTGCAAGGCCACCGCCGACGGGTTGACGCCCGAGGCCATCGCGGCGTTGCAGGAAGCCGAGCTGCAGGCGGAAATCGATGCCTGCCGCGCACTGCCCGAGGCGGTGGCCTTGATTCGTGATGCCGCGCGTCGCGGGATCAAGGTGATGATCGTTTCCGACATGTACCTGCGCGAACCACAATTGCGCCGGTTGCTGCAAGCCTGCCTGCCCGAAGATGCCTACGCCGCCATCGGGCGGGTCGCGGTGTCATGTGATTACGACATGACCAAGGGCGGCGGGTTGATCAAACACCTCATCCAACGCTTCAACCTGCCGGCGGCCGGCATGTTGCACATCGGGGACAACCCGACCTCCGATTGGTTTGCCGCCCGCGCCGCCGGAATCCGGGGCCTGCACCTGCGGCACCTTCCCGCCGCGCTGGAATCCAGGCTTCAACACCAATCCACCGTGCTTCGCCTGCTCGAGCCGGATGTGCGCTCGCGCCGCCCGATGCCGGCCGGATACCACACCGTGCAAGCAGCGGTGGGTGCCCCTGTGGGCATCGATCAGGAAGTCGGCTACACCACGCTGGGGCCGATGATGCATGCCTTTGCCAGTTGGCTGCGCGATTGCAAACAGGCCAGCCTGGCGCAGGGCCGCAAGGTCAAAATGGCGTTCCTGCTGCGCGACGGCTACATGCCATGCGAGGCATACCGGGCACTCACCGGCGACATGGACGGCAAGCCGGTCTACATCTCCCGCTTCGCGGCATTCGCAGCATCTTTCCGCAATGCCGAGGACGTGGAGCGTTACCTGGCCATCTTCTCCAATACCAACATGTACGCGGCGCTGCTGAAACAGCTTGGCATCTGCGGTGACGAAGCCAAACGCATCATCGAGGCCGTCAAGAAGCACAAGCGACCGCAACAGGAACTCATTCGCCAAGTCCTGCTGCCCAAGCACCTGGAAATGATCACCACGCATTCGGCCGCATACCGCGCACGCCTGAAGACCTATCTGGAGAGCGAACTCGGCCTTGCCCGTGGCGATACGCTGGTATTCGTCGACCTGGGATATGTCGGCAACGCGCAGCGGGTGCTGGCCCCCATGATGCACGCCGAATGGGGAGTGGACCTGCATGGCTGGTATTTCATGTGCACCCCGATGGCCGGCACGGGTGCCACGCGGCTGGGCATGATCGATTCCACCCGCTACGACCCGCGCACCATTGCCACGCTGCTTCCGTTCGTGTCGCTGCTGGAAAGCCTCAGCACCACCAGCGCCGGCTCCGTTGTCGACTATGGCGAAGACGGCAGCCCGATCCTGTCGGAAAACGCCACCGGCAAGAAGCAGACCGAGAAGGTGGTTCGCATCCAGCAGCATGCCCTGGATTTCATCCGCCAGGCCGAAGCACGCTATGTCGCCGGCGACAAGCGCCCTTGCACCGATGATTTGCGCGATGCTGCGCTGGCGGAGTTCGCGCGCATGGTGTTCTTCCCCGACCGTGAAGAACTTGCGCATTACGACCAATTCGCGCTCGAACTCAACATGGGAACCGACCGCGTGGTGCGCCTGCATGACACCGATCGCAGCCTGGCCGAACTGCGCCGCCACGGCTTGTTCTATGCGGCACGCAACAATCTTGACCAACGCATCAACACCCCGCACGAACTGCGTCATGCCGGCCTGGAGATGACCCTGTCGATGCTGGCCTCCTATCGGTACGGGCTGCTGTTCCGTGCCGGCGACTGGACATTGCGCGCCGAGCCACTCACCGCATTGCTGCTGCGTGGGGAAAATGTGGCCCGCCTTCCGGTCAAGGCGGTCGCCACCTATGACGGTTGCTATCGCGTGCAGATCCCGCTGGGTACCGGCGACACCGACGTGGGCCTGCTGTTCGGGGATCGCCACCAATGGCTGCAACTGGTGGAGGCGCGGGTCCTGCGGCTGGGAGAGCTGGTGCTGGACAGCGACTTCGATGCCGGCACCGACGTGCGCAACGCATTGATCCTGGATGGCATGCAGGATCACGGCAACGGCCTGCTGGAATGCACCTCGAACTCCGCGTTGGTCATGTTGCCGGCGGGTACGGCCACGGCCGGACCGATCAAATTGGCGTTGGATATCGTGTTTCGGCCATTGGTGGGGTTGCCTTGATCATTTTCGGAAGCAATAACAACTGCCATCGCGTTCGACGCCGTGCAGAACTGCTGCATCCTGACAACAGGCCGCACTGCCGGTCACGGCATGGTGGGTGATGACAATCGACAGGATATTCCTTGCAAGCTGCTTTGCCTTTGCGGATCAGCGGTGCGCCGGCTTTTTCCGGAGATTGGGTGACGCACTGGAATCCCGCGGTATCCGGCTGGTCATGCTGGCGACACAAAAGGTCGCCGGCTTTCCATATCCCGTCCTCGACATTCCGTACTCCTTGTATGGCTTCAACGACCGCATCACCGAAGAATGCAGTGCGCCGTTCCATCCGGTTGCCCCCCTGCTGGCCGCAGAATATGCATGGTCAGGCTACTTGGGAACCACGGAACTTTGCTCCATGGCGACAGCCAGATGCGAATGGTTTTATCGCGGGGTAATCCATGATCTGAAACCTTTTGCGGCAATGCTGTGGAATACCACCCACCCGCACAGTCGGGTGGCGCGCAATGTCCTGCAGGTGCATGGCGTACCGGCATGGTGCATCGAGCGAGGGCAACTCGCCGGCTCCTACCAAGTGCAAATGGGTGAAGTGAATGCCTGGGATGACACCTTGGCCACATTTTCCCTGCATGCGGGATTGCAGGGCGACATGGAATATCAGGGCAAGGGGGCTTTCGAAGCCGCACGCGCACTGTCTACCAAAAACCCGGTCGACAGGTACCCTGTCGATGCTGCATCCCTAGCTGCATGGCCGCTTGCAGGGCACCGGTCGGTGCTGCTGCTTTCCAGCGCGATTGGATCATCCATCGAGCCCAGAGGGCAGCACTCCATTGATTTGAGTCAACCGATCTGGCGGTCGTTTCAGGATGCCATCGATGCGCTGGACGCACATCTTCCCGATAATTGCACCATCCTCTTTCGTGATCACCCCATCAATCGCCTGATTCTCGCGGAAAATCCTTTGCGAAAGCCCTCCCGGTTCATGGAGGCGGACAAGATTCCCATTGGCGATCTGATCAGTAGCGTTGATCGCGTGATCTGCGTCGGCACGACGACCTTGCAATACGAGGTCTTGCTGAGAGACAAACCATTGCTGGTTTTCGGGAACAGTCTTGCCGCTCGCGCAGGTGCGGCATACTCGTGCTTGAGCTCTGCCACCCTTAAGTCTGACATCGATTCCTGGCTGAATGATGTGGATGCGGCCAGCAAGCGCAGGAATGCACGTCATTTGATCGGCATCCTCTGCAACCGCCATCTCGTCCGGGAAGATGACCGCCACTCCCATATCCGCCACGGCATCGATCAACTGGCCGATTTCATCGCCGCACAAGCTCCGGCGATGTCCTCCTCCACCTAGGAGCGCCTGTCGTTTGCGTCGAACAACCTTCCAAGATGGCTCATCAGGAAACCTGCCACATGAAAGTCGTCGCTTTTCTCCCAGCCAAAGGCAGCAGTGACCGCATCGGCAACAAGAACGTCCGCCTGCTCGATGGCAAGCCCCTGTTCCTGCATGGCATCGACAAGCTACTTGCTTGCGACTTCATCGACGAGGTCTGCCTGGATACCGAGTCCGAGGACATTGCCGCGATGGTGGCCGACCGCGGCTGCAAGGTGCTGATGCGCGACCCCGCGCTTGCCAGCAACGCCACCGATGGCAACCGGCTGTTCATGAATCAGGTACGCCAGGTCGAGGCCGACATCTGCATCCAGATGCTTTGCACCAGCCCGTTCATTGAACCATCCACCATCCGCAAGGGCGTGGAAGAACTTTCCAAACCGGACTCACGACATGACTCTGCCGTCCTCGTGCGCAAGGACCGGCTCTATACATGGAAGGACGGGCGCCCGGTTTACGACATCGCCAACATCCCCAACAGCTTCACGCTGGAAGAAACCATCATCGAAACGATGGGGTTGTACATGGTGCGGCGCGATGCCGCCATGCAGCTGGAACGCCGGATCGGCGATTCCCCGTTCCTGCTTGAGGCAAGCCCGCTGGAAGCCATCGACGTGAACTGGCCAGAGGACTTCGCGCTTGCGGAGCTGATCGAGGCGGGCCGCCGCGAGCGTGACCGGGCGTTGCTGAACAACCTCAAGGGCCTGCTGTCCAGCCCGATGCTGTCCGACATCCTCGACGACCACGGCTACCCGAACCAGGTCATCCGCGGGCTGGCCCCCAATCTCCCCGATGTGCACATGCTGGGTCGCGCCAAGACGCTGCGCCTGCGCAAGCTTGCCGAGGGCGAGGATTTCCGTGGCATCTACAAGGCGCTGGACAGCTACGCCACCGTGGTTCCGAACGACGTCATCGTGGTCGAGAACGAAATCGGCGAATACGCATATTTCGGGGAATTGAACGCCAACCTCGCCATTCGCCGGGGTGCGGCAGGTGTCGTCGTCGGCGGGATGACGCGTGACAGCGCGGATGTCATCCGCCTGGGGTTGCCGGTTTTCGCACGCGGGTACTCCTGCCAGGACGTGCGCAAGCGCGCGACGCTGGACCACGTCAACAGGCCCATCGTCGTGGGCGGGGTGAAGGTGTGCCCCGAGGACCTGGTGTTCGGCGATCGGGAAGGTCTGGTGGTCATCCCGCGGCGGATCGAGCAGGCCGTCCTGGAGGACGCACTGCGCATCGCCACCAACGAAAAGCGCATCATCATCGACATCTCGGAAGGTGCCGACGTGGAAAAACTCACGCGCGAATACGGGTTCTTCTGAGCACGCGGAATCAGGGTCGGACGCCGCCGCAAGGCGGCGTTTTCGCATGTGGCGCGCACGTCGTCACACTTCGCACGTGGTCGGCGTCGGATTCGGCAGCTGCCAGCCTGGCCGTCCGCCGCCTTGACGGTTTCTTTAGGGGATGCACAGAAAAAATTTTATTTCTGCGCCATTGATCGCACTTCCGGATATTTCCCTCAAGGGCGCGCAGCCAGCGCCGTTACCTAGTCCAGCAGAGGAAAGGGCCACACAACGGCAACTTCTGCGGTAACCCCCGGCAGTGGCCCAGCCCGCCGGCCCCACTCCAGGAGAACGATCATGGCTAATAGCGTCAACACCAACATCATGTCGCTGAATGCTCAGCGCAACCTGTACACCAGCAGCCTGTCGCAGGCCACCACCATCCAGCGCCTGTCCTCGGGTCTGCGTGTCAACAGCGCCAAGGACGACGCCGCCGGCCTGGCCATCGCCGAGCGCATGAACGCGCAGATCCGCGGCAACAACGTGGCCATCCGCAATGCCAACGACGGCATTTCGCTGGCGCAGACCGCGGAAGGCGCGCTGGGCAAGATCGGCGATTCGTTGCAGCGCATGCGCGAGCTGGCCGTGCAGTCCGCCAACGCCACCAACAGCTCCGACGACCGCACCAACCTGCAGTCCGAGTTCACGCAGTTGCAGGAGGAAATTTCCCGCGTGGTCGGCGGCACCACCTTCAACGGCACCTCGTTGTTCACGGGTTCCACGTCGTTCTCCTTCCAGGTTGGTGCCGGCACCACCAGCAATGATGTGGTCTCCGTGGCCCGCAACCAGCTTTCCGGCGGTACTGCCGGCAGCACGGGCGGCCTCACCAGCAGCGATTCTGCCCAGGACGTGATCGCCACCGTAACCGCTTCCAGTGGTTCGAAAATCACCGGTACCGATGGCACCAACGCCACCAATGCCATCAAGGACATCGACGTGGCCCTGGACAAGCTGAATGCGGAGCGCGCCACTTACGGTGCGGCCCAGAACCGCTTCGACTCGGTGATCGGCAACCTGCAGATCACGGTGGAGAACGCATCGGCCGCCCGCAGTCGAATCATGGATACCGACTTCGCTGCCGAAACCGCATCGCTGACTCGTACGCAGATCCTGACCCAGGCCGGCACCGCCATGCTGGCCCAGGCCAACCAGGCTCCGCAGAGCGTCCTCAGCCTGCTGCGTTGATCCTCACGCTCCACCCGTCGGGGAGGCCGCACGCACGGCCTCCCTGCACGGCTTTCAAATGATGTGCCGCCATGTCCAGCATCGCGTCCGTCCATGCCTCGCCCGTCGAGGCCCGCCCCGCCCCGACCAGCGTTGCCGGGGCTTCGTCGCGGGCGGCGGTTGCCCTGTCCCAGGCCGCACCGGAACCAGCGAAACCCCCGGTCGAGGTTGCGCGCAACGATGCCGGCAAGGCCGCCGCCGAGGCCGCCATTGCAGCCAACCAGGCGCGCAGCGAACTGGCTGCCAAAGAGCTGCAAAAGCAGCTGGACGAAGCCATGGCCCAGTCCCGCACCCAGACATCCTTGCGGTTCCGCGTGGACGAAGATGTGAAGCGCATCGTGGTGTCGGTGGTCGACGAGAACGGCAAGACCATCATGCAGATTCCCGATGCCGCCGCCTTGGCGCTGGCCAAACGGCTGGCCGAGACCGGCAGCGGGTTGCTTGACCAGCACGCCTGAGCGGCGCAGGGTAGGCACGCTAACGGTATCGTTGACTCAAGCCACGGCCTGGGCTGCCGATAACCTTCACGAAGTCATTGGCGCCAAAGGCACGGCGACCAGAGGGAGGCAACATGGCCATCACCGCAACCGGCATCGGCTCCGGCCTGGATGTCAACAGCATCGTCTCGCAGCTGATGACGGCCGAGCGGGCCCCTGCGGACAAGCGACTGGATGCGGTCGACAAGGACATCAAGGCCCAGGTGTCCGCATTCGGCAGCCTGAGTTCCGCGTTGTCGGCGCTGGAAACCGCAATCAAGAAATTCGATGGCACCGGGTCACAGGCCGGCCGCAAGGCCACGATGGCCGATGGTGCCGGGTTTTCCGCCAGCGCCAGCAGCAGCGCCGCCCCCGGCCGCTACATGATCAGCGTCGAGAGCCTGGCCCAGGCGCATCGCCTGCAATCGGCCACGCTGGCCCGCAATGGCGACGGCAGCGCCGCCCAGTTGGGGTATGGCACGCTGGCCATCAGCGTGGGGGCAGGCACCCCCATCAACGTCAGCATCGGATCCGGAAGCGGCACCCTGGCCGACATCCGCAATGCCATCAACGCACAGGCCGGCGACAAGGTCGCGGCCACCGTGGTCAGTGGTGATGCCGGCGACGTGCTGTTCGTGACGTCCCGCATCAGCGGCACCGCCGGTGCCGTCACGATCGCCGCCAGCGGTGGCGATGGCGGACTGGCGGCACTGAACACCAGCGGTGGCACCATCACCACCAAGGACGCCGCACAGGATGCGCAGGTCGTCATCGATGGCATCACCCGCACCGCCAAGGGCAATACCATCAGCGATGCCATCAGCGGCATCACCCTGAACCTGTCCACGGCCAAGCCGGGCACCGCGTTCGCACTGGATGTGGCCGAAGACCCGGCTTCCCTGAAAACCACGCTCAATGGGTTCGTCACCGCCTACAACGCCGCCATCACCCAGATCCGCACGCTTTCCGCTGCGGGCGGGCAGGATGCGGTGGCCGGCCCGCTGAGTGGCGACGCCGCCCCGCGCTCGATCATGCAGACCTTGCGCAACACGATCGGCAATGGCTACCAGGGCTTGAGCACGTTGGGGCTGAAAACCGCCGTGGACGGCACCTTGACGCTGGATTCCAGCAAGCTCGACGCCGCGCTGGCGTCCGACCCCAACGCCGTGAAAAAGCTGTTCGGCGAAACCACCGATTTCGGCAAGGGTATGCGCGATGTGCTGCACAACTTCCTGGGGGACCAAGGCCTGTTGCCCAGTCGCCAGCAGGGCCTGACCGCCCGCAGCAAGGTGCTTGCCCGGCAGCGTACGGACCTTGATGCCCGCATGGATCGCCTGGAGGCGACCTATCGCCGCCAGTTCACCGCACTGGACACGATGATGTCGAAGTTGCAAGGCACTCAGAATTACGTCTCCCAACAACTGAGCCAGCTCAACAACAGCCGCTGAGACCGCCATGAACGCACGTGCCTCCGCCCAGCACTACCGCCAGACCGCCGTCCACAGCGCCGTGCTCGACGCCAGCCCGCACCGGCTGGTGGCCCTGATGCTGGCCGGCATCCGCGAACGCCTGCAACTGGCCGGTGCCTGCATGGCCGCCGGCGACATCCCGCGCAAGGGTCAGGCCATCAGCGAAGCCAGCATGATCATTGGGGAGTTGGATGGTTCATTGGACCACAAGGCGGGCGGTGACATCGCCGCCGGTTTGGCCTCCCTGTACGACTACGCCCAGCGTCGGCTGGTGGAAGCCAATCTTCATAACGATGCCGGGAAATTGCGCGAAATTGATGGCCTGATCGCCGAAATCCAGAGCGCCTGGCAAGCCATCGAGCCGGCCGCCACCCCATGACCGACTACGCCCCCGACGCCGTTCCCCAACTGCCGGCTGACGCCCTGCGGGAAGCGTTGGGCAAGGCCGACCTGGACGCGGCGCAGGCATTGCTGGATGCCCATGACCGCGCCGTGCGGCAGGCGCTGGGGCCGGACGCCCTGCCCGACCCCCGCCAGATGCAGGAATGGCAGCATCTGGCCGATGCCCACCAGGCCTTGCTGGATGAGCTGAGCGCATTGCGCGACCACGCCGCCGACCAGATCCGGATGCTGCAACGCCACCAGCGCGGGGCGCACGCCTACCTGCAGGCCATGGGATGAACCGCGACCAGGCCGACGCCGTGCTGTTCGGCGACGCGCTGGCCTGCGAGGAAACCCAGCGCAGTGCATTTTCCGCCCAGCCGGTGGATGCCGTGGCAGCGGAGGCTGCTTGCGCGCGCGCCGAGGCCTGCCTGCACGCCATCGCGGTAATCGAAGACAGCGGCAACGAGGATGACGAAAGCCCGCAGTCCCCGGCCTTGCGGCGCATCGAGGCCCGGCTGGAACTGCTGATGGCACTGGTGGGCGCATTGCGCCACCAAGGGCATGCCGATGCCGTGGTGCCGTTGCGCTGGTCGGCGGTGGGCGCGCGGATGCCGGTGGAAACGGCGTTGGCGGAAGGCAGCACCGGGATGTTCCGCACCCAGGCCGCCCCTTGGCTGGCCGAGCCCTTGGAATTGCCTGCCACCGTGATGGCCTGCCAGCCCGGCACCAATGGTGCGCTGCACCTGTGGCTGCGGTTCGGCCCGCTGACCGAAGGGGCGGTATCGGCACTGGAACGCCACCTGTTCCGCCAGCACCGGCGTGCCATTGCCGAACGCAGGCGTCACGCTTGAGGCGTCGGTCACGCTCCGAATCCACCGGTTCCCTGCTGGCGCGTCGGAAACTCGACATTTCCTGTTTTTTTCCCGATAGTGGCTGCGCGCAACTTGAAACGTTCCATCCGGGGGCACGGGATCTGACACGAGGGCAAGGATGAAGGCGAGCTTGCAGGCAAAGATGGGGCAGCAGATGACGCTGACCCCGCAACTGCTGCAGTCCATCCGCCTGCTGCAGGTCACCTCGTTGCAGCTCGGGCAGGAACTGCAGCAGGTCCTGGAGCGCAATCCGTTGCTGGAACAGGTGCCGGAGGACGATGCCCCCCCCGCACCGGATCCGTCCGAGGCCGCCACGCTGGAATCCGCCGCCTGGGACGAATTGCCGGAACCGATGTTTCTCTCGGGCGGCAGCTACGCGGGCGATGCCGACGACGACCCCACCGCCCGGATTGCCGCTGGCGAATCCAGCGACCCGCGCCAGCGCCTGCTGCAGCAGATGCAATTGCGCTGCACGCCGGAAGAGCTGGCGATGGCGGCGTGGTGGCTGGATGCCTGCGACGACCGCGGCTACCTGGAAGATGCCCCCGGGCCGCTGGCACGCCAGGGGGAGCAGGCGCTGGGCATCCCCGCCGCCACCCTGCTGGCCGCGCGCGAACGCCTGCTGCTGGCGGGGGAATGGCCGGGGATGGCCGCCGCCGACCCCGGCGAATGCCTGCACGCGCAGCTGCGGGCCCTGCCCGCCAGCCCTGCCCGCACGCTGGCGCTGGACATCGTGGCCCACCACCTCGACATGCTGGCACGCCATGACCTGGGGGCATTGGCTGCACGCCTGTCGGCCCCGGCGGAGGCCGTGGCGGCCGCCATCACCCTGATCCTGTCGCTGCAACCGCACCCGGTGGAACAGCCGCCGGAGCCGGAGCCGGCCTTCATCGTCCCCGATGTCATCGCCTGGCGCGCCGCCGGTGGCTGGCAAGTGCGACTGAATCATCGCAGCACCCCGCGCCTGCGGCTGTGCGCCTATGCCGAGCAGGCCGCCGGCCATGCCGGCATGCGTGAACTGCTGGACGAGGCGCGCTGGATGCTGCGCAGCCTGGGCATGCGCAACGACACCCTGCTGAAGACCGCGCGGGTGCTGGTGGCGCGCCAGCAGGGGTTCCTGGAGCGCGGCGAGGAGGCCATCGCCCCGCTGACCCTGAAAGAAGTGGCCGAGGAGATCGGCGTGCACGAATCCACCGTTTCGCGCATCACCACCGGCAAGTACATCCAGACCCCGCGCGGCACGCTGGAGCTCAAGCGGCTGTTCGCGGTGCGGCTGGAAGGCGCGGAGGTCTCGGGTGCGGCGATCAAGGCGATGGTGCGGCGCCTGATCGACGATGAACCCGCGCACGCGCCGCTGGCCGACGACGTGATCGCCGCGATGCTGGCCAGGCAGGGCATCCGCGTGGCGCGCCGTACCGTGGCCAAGTATCGTGAGCAGTTGGCCATCGCACCGGCACGGCAACGCCGCCGTGAACAGGGACAACGGCTGCGGCTGGGATGATTTTCGTATGGGGCTGGACATGCTGAACACGATCAAGGTGCTGTTGGTGGACGACCACGAGGGCTTCATCAACGCGGTGCTGCGCCACATGCGCAAGCACCCGTGGATCGACATCGTCGGCACCGCCGGCAACGGCATCGAGGCGGTGTCCCGCTCCGAAACCCTGCGCCCCGACGTGGTGCTGATGGACCTGGCCATGCCGGAAATGGGCGGCCTGCAGGCCACCCGCCTGATCAAGGCGCAGGACGCCCCGCCATTCGTGGCCATCGTCAGCCATTTCGATGACAGCGAGCATCGCGAACACGCACTGCGCGCCGGCAGCGATGCCTTCGTCAGCAAGCTCAACTACATGCAGGAAGTGCTGCCGCTGCTGGAGCGGCTGGCCGCGTCGGGCGGCACGCACGAGGGCGACGCATGAGCGAATCGCGCATCCTGCTGGTCGACGCCGACGAAGCCCGCACCGAGCGGTTGGCCACCCTGCTCGATTTCATGGATTTCACGCCGCGCATCGTGGTGGATGCGGCCGACATCGACGTCGGCAAGTCGCGCGCCAGCGACTGGGTGGCGGTGATCGCCGGCGACGTCGGCGATGCCAAGGCCTGGGATGCCTTCACCCATTGGCTGTCGCGGCAACCGCTGCACCCGCCGGTGATCATGCTGCCGGACCAGTCCGGCGACGCCGGCTGGCGCAAGCACCTGCACCCGGAAATGGTCTGGGCGCTGGGCTACCCGATCCGCCGCAATGAGCTGCAGGACGTGCTGCGTCGGGCCAGCATCAAGCGGATGGACGACGATGCCCGCCGCGAACTCCCGCAGATCGGTCCCACCGGCCGCAGCGCGGCGGTGCTGCGGCTGAACCGGATGATCGACCAGGTGGCCCGCTTCGACACCACCGTGCTGGTGCTGGGCGAATCGGGCACTGGCAAGGAAGTGGCTGCGCGCGCCATCCACGCGCGCTCGCCGCGCAAGGACAAGCCGTTCGTTGCCATCAACTGCGGCGCGATCCCGCCCGACCTGCTGGAAAGCGAGCTGTTCGGCCACGAGAAGGGCGCGTTCACCGGCGCGCTGACCCAGCGCAAGGGGCGCTTCGAGATGGCCGAGGGCGGTACCCTGCTGCTGGACGAGATCGGCGACATGCCGATGGCGATGCAGGTCAAGCTGCTGCGGGTGCTGCAGGAGCGCGTGTTCGAACGGGTGGGCGGCGGTGCGCCGATCCAGTGCGACGTGCGCGTGGTGGCGGCCACCCACCGCAACCTCGAAAACCATATCGCCGAAGGCAAGTTCCGCGAAGACCTGTTCTACCGGCTCAACGTCTTCCCCATCGAAATGCCCGCGCTGCGCGAGCGCAGCGACGACCTGCCCGACCTGGTGACCGCCATCACCCGCCAGCTGGCCGACGCCGGACGCGGCCGGGTGACGTTGACCGACGACGCCATCGCCGCGCTCCAGCATTACAGCTGGCCCGGAAACGTGCGCGAATTGAGCAACCTGCTGGAACGCCTGGCGGTGCTCAACCCCGACGGCCGGGTGGGCGTCGCCGAGCTGCCGGCCCGCTACCGTGCCGCACTGCCCGAGGACTTCCACGTCGAGCCGCCGCTGCCGCCCCCCAGCCTGCCGGCCCCGGCCCCGCGTGCGCCGGTCGATCCCGCCAACCTGTCGCCGCTGGTTTCCCTGCCTGCCGGCGGGCTGGACCTGCGCCAGCACATTGCCGACATCGAAAACGAACTGATCCGCCAGGCCCTGCAGCAGGCCGGCGGGGTGGTGGCCCATGCGGCTCCCCTGCTGGGCCTGCGCCGCACCACGTTGCTGGAAAAGCTGCGCAAGTACGGCATCGAGCGCGGTACCGAAACCGCGACCGAAGAAGGCAGCGGGACGCCCTGACACGGAATTTTGACGCGGCATCGGCACGGAACTTGCCTATAGGACGGCAGGCCCTTTCCCTCCGATGCCGAGATGACCGACGCCATCAGCTCGATCCTCTCCCAGATCCGCGCCCACGAGCTGCGGACGCAGGGCAGCCTTGGCCCGGCGTCGGCAGCCGGTGACGCCCGTCCTTCCAATGCCATCGGCACCGCACAACCGGCGGCCCCCAGTTTCCAGCAAACCTTGAGCAACGCCATCGATGGCGTCAGCAAGGCCCAGAACGACGCCGGAGCCCTGCAACAGGCCTTCGAAGTCGGCGATCCGCGCGCCGACCTGGCCCGGGTGATGGTGGCCATGCAGCACTCGCAGGTGGCCTTCAAGGCCGCGGTGGAGGTGCGCAACCGCCTGGTCCAGGCTTACCAAGAGGTCATGAACATGCCGATCTGACGGGCCGCGCCCGCCGCTGCACCACGTTCCACCTGATGCCAGAAACCTCCCGCCAGACCCCACGCACAACCGGCCAAGATCTACGTCATGAGCGTCATCGCCCTCCCCAAGACCCCCAACGACCTGAAGAAGCTGGGCCGCCTGCAGGACATCCCGCTGGTGCGCCAATTGCTGACCCTGGGCACGGTGGCCGCCGCCATCGCCCTGGGCCTGTGGCTGTTCTTCTGGACGCAGAAACCGGCCTACACGCCGCTGCCGGGGCTGGATGCCAAGACCTCGGCCGAGGCCCGCGACCTGCTGCGCACGGCCCAGGTGCCGTTCAAGATCGACCCCGCCAGCGGCCTGCTCACCGTGCCGGAAGACAAGTTGGGCGAGGCGCGCATGGCCTTGGCCGGTGCCGGCTTGGGCGGTGGTGACGGCAAGGGATTCGAATCGATGGAGGGCGACCAGGGCTTTGGCACCAGCCAGTTCGTGGAAACCGCCCGCTACCAGCACGCGCTGGAAACCGAGCTGGGCCGCACGATCGCCAACCTGCGCCCGGTGCGCGAGGCGCGCGTGCACTTGGCCCTGCCGCGGCCCTCGGCCTTCACCCGCCAGCGCGAGCCGGCCACCGCCTCGGTGGTGCTGATGCTGCAAAGCGGTGCCAGCCTCGAATCCGGCCAGGTCGATGCCATCGTGCACCTGGTTTCCTCGTCCATCCCCGACTTGCCGGCCGACAAAGTCACCGTGGTCGACCAGTTCGGTCGCCTGCTCTCCACCTCGGACCCGGACAGCGACGCCGCCATCAGCGCCAAGCAATACGAGCAACAGCGCCGCCAGGAAACCGCCTTCGCGCAGCGCATCCAGTCCCTGCTGGAACCGATCACCGGCCCCGGCAAAGTGCGCGCGCAAGTCAGCGTGGACATGGATTTCGCCCAGACCGAGGAAGCGCGCGAGGTGTACGGCCCGCAGGCCGGCCTGGTGCGCAGCGAACAGGTGTCCGAATCCGGCAATTCACTGGCCGCCACCAACACCACCGATGCCACCGGCACCGGCGGCGCCGCGCAGGGCGTGCCGGGCAGCGCCAGCAATACGCCGCCGGCCAATGCCACGCCTGCCGCCGGCAATGCCTCCGCCGCCAATACCTCCAACACCGCCAATACCCGCAATGCGGTGCGCAATTACGAAATCGACCGCACCCTCACCCACACCCGCCAGGCGCCCTCGCGCATCCGCCGCGTCACCGCCGCCGTGCTGGTGGACAACATCGCCGGCGCACCGGGCAAGAACGGCAAGGTGACCGAGCGCGCCCTCAGTGCGCAGGAAATCCAGCGCATGCAGGCACTGGTGGAGCAGGCCATCGGCTTCGATGCCAAGCGCGGCGATGCGGTCAGCGTGGTCAACTCCCCGTTCGCCCGCCAGCCGGTGGAGCCCGAGGCGTCCACTCCGTTCTGGGAAGACCCGCGCGCCCGCGACCTGCTGCGCACCTTGATGGGCGGATTGGCGGTGCTGCTGGTGGTGTGGTTCGTGCTGCGGCCGGCGTTCCGTTCGATCACCACCCCGCGCGTGGCAGTTCAGGCGCACGAGGATGTACCGGAGGCGCAGATCCTGGCGCAGGATGGCCACTCGCCCCTGCCGGCGGCACTGACCCAGGAACACCACCCGGGCCGGGTGTCACTGGACGACAAACTGCAAACGGCACGGGCCGCCGTGAGCAGCGATTCCAAGCGGGTGGCCGCCGTGGTTCGTGACCTGGTGAATTCCGATGGCTGAAGTCTATGCCCTGTCCGGTGTGCAACGCGCCGCCGTGGTGTTGCTCTCGCTGGGTGAGCAGCAGGCCGCCGAAGTGCTCAAGCACATGGGCGCGAAGGAAGTGCAGAAGCTGGGCGTGGCGATGACCTCGGTCGGCAGTGTGTCGCGCGACGAGGTGGAAAAGGTGATCGACGAGTTCGTCGACACGCTGGAGCGCCCCAGCCTGGGCAGCGGTGCCGACGAGTACGTGCGTGCGGTGCTGGTGCAGGCGCTGGGCGAAGACCGTGCCAGCAGCCTGATCGACCGCATCCTGATGGGCAGGAACACCACCGGCCTGGACACCCTGAAGTGGATGGAGCCGCGCGCCATCGCCGACCTGGTCCGCAACGAGCACCCGCAGATCATCGCCATCGTGCTGTCGCACCTGGATGGCGATCAGGCCGCCGAAGCGATGAAATTCCTGCCCGACCGCACCCGCGCCGACGTGCTGGTACGCATCGCCACCCTCGACGGCATCCCGCCGCACGCGCTCAACGAGCTCAACGACGTGATGGCCAAGCAGTTCGCCGGCAACCAGAACCTGAAATCGTCCTCCATCGGCGGCGTGAAGGTGGCGGCCAATATCCTCAACTTCATGGATGGCGGGATGGATGAAACCATCCTCGGCGACATCGCGCAGATCGACGAGGCGCTGACCGGCAAGATCCGCGACTTGATGTTCGTGTTCGACAACCTCGCCGAGATCGACGATCGCGCCATGCAGACGGTGTTGCGCGAAGTGGCCGCCGACAAGCTGGCACTGGCATTGCGCGGTGCCGACAGCAAGGTCAAGGACAAGATCATCGGCAACATGTCGCAGCGCGCCGCCGAGATGCTGGTGGAAGACATGGAGGCACGCGGCCCGGTGCGACTGGCGGAAGTGGAAGCCGCGCAGAAGGAAATCCTGGCCATCGTGCGCAAGCTGTCCGAAGACGGCACCATCCAGTTGGCCGCCAAGGCCGAGGTCTTCGTATGAGCACCACCGTGCGCTGGGCCGCCCCGGAACTGGCGCCCCCGCCGCCGGCGGAGGCCCTGCGCGGCCTGCCCAGCGTGGAGGAGTTGGAGGCCATCGAGGAGGCCGCGCGCGCCGAAGGCCTTGCACGCGGACATGCCGAGGGGGTCGCCACCGGGCAAGCCGAAATCCGCCGCATCATCGCCCAGATGGAGGGCATCCTCGACGCCTTCACCCGCCCGCTGGCGCGGCTGGATGCCGAGGTCGGCGATGCGCTGGGGGACCTGGCCGTACGCATCGCCGGTGCCCTGCTGGGGCAAAGCTACGCCGCCGACCCGCAACTGCTGGAAGCGCTGGTGCGTGAAGCATTGGAGATCGCCGGCAACGACAGCCGGCTGGTGGAACTGCGCCTGCACCCGGACGATCTGGGGCTGCTCGCGCCGCAACTGTCCAACCTCGAAGGCGTGCGGCTGGTGGCCGACACCAACCTGGCCCGTGGCGACCTGCGCGTGCATGCCGACAGCGTGCGCATCGACGGCAGTCTGTCGGCGCGCCTGAACGCCGCTTTGCAGGCGATTGCATCGGGAAAAAAGAAATGAACCGCGGCCCGTTCCTTCCCTTGCACTTTGCCCGGAAAAGGCGCTGGATAGGCAGCGCGAAGCGTGATTCCCGTCACGTGCCGCAGTTCGATTCCGCACCTCACCCGTCGGGAGCACGCGCATGAGTGTCGCCGCCGCGCAATGGGATGCTGCCCGCAGCCTGCGGCTGGCTTCACGCCTGCGTGCGGTGGAACCACGCCCGGAGGCCATGGGCATGGTGCGCGAGGGCATCCTGCGCCGCGCGGTGGGGCTGACCCTGGAGGCCACCGGTTGCAGTGCCCCGCTGGGTGCGCGCTGCAGCGTGGAAAGCGCTGACGGGCGCTGGGTGGACGCCGAAGTGGTGGGGTTCGCCGGTGACCGCACCTTCCTGATGCCCACCTCCGACCTGTCCGGTCTGCTGCCCAATGCCCGCGTGTTGACCCGGCCACGGCGCGGCGAAGTGGCGGTGGGCGAAGGCCTGCTGGGCCGCGTGATCGACAGCGACGGCATTCCGCTGGATGGCCGCCCGGTGCCGCGGGTGGAGGATTACACCGGCCTCACCGGCATCCAGATCAACCCGCTGATGCGTGAACCCATCACCCGGTCACTGGACGTGGGCGTGCGCGCGATCAACGCATTGCTGCCGATCGGCCGCGGCCAGCGCGTAGGCCTGTTCGCCGGCTCCGGCGTCGGCAAATCGACACTGCTCGGCATGATGACCCGCTACACCGCGGCCGACGTGATTGTCGTCGGCCTGATCGGCGAACGCGGCCGTGAAGTGCGCGATTTCGTGGAAAGCACGCTGGGGCCGGAAGGCCTGCGCCGCGCGGTGGTAGTGGCCGCCCCTGCCGACCGACCGCCGCTGGCCCGCCTGCATGGCGCACTGCGCGCCACCGCGATCGCCGAATGGTTCCGGGACCAGGGCTTGCATGTGCTCCTGCTCATGGACTCCCTGACCCGCTTTGCCCATGCCCAGCGTGAAATCGGCCTGTCGGTGGGCGAGCCGCCCACTACCCGTGGCTACCCGCCGTCGGTGTTCGCGCGCATGCCGGCCCTGGTGGAGCGTGCCGGCAACGGTGCCGACGGGCGCGGCTCGATCACCGCGTTCTACACCGTGCTGACCGAAGGCGACGACCAGCAGGAACCCATCGCCGATGCCGCCCGCGCCATCCTCGACGGCCACATCGTGCTGACCCGACGGATTGCCGACGCCGGCCTGTACCCGGCGATCGACGTGGAAGTCTCGGTCAGCCGCGTGATGCAGGACATCACCGACCCGGCCTGGCGCGCCCGCATCCGTCGCCTCAAGCAGCTGATGTCCGCCTACAACGCACAACGCGACCTCATCGCCATCGGCGCCTACCAGCGCGGCAACGACCCGCTGGTGGACGACGCATTGGCCTTGTGGCCGCAGATCCTGCAGTTCCTCGGGCAGGATGTCACCGAATCATCCGACGTGGCCGCCAGCCGTGAGGCCTTGGCCCGCTTGCTGGATGGCCAGATGGAGGCCGCATGACCCGTTCGCAACGCCTTGATCCCCTGCTGCGCGTCACCCAGCAACGCCAGGACAGCGTGGCCAAGCAACTGGCCGAACGCGACAAGGCGCTGACCGAGCAGCAGCAACGCCTCGACCTGCTGCAGCAATATGCCGACACCTATACCCCGGCGCCGGCCGGCAGCACGCTGGCGCCGGCGATGCTGGCCAACCACCTGGCCTTCCGCGCCAAGCTCGACGTGGCCTTGCAGCAACAGTCGCGGGCGGTGGATACCAGCCGCCAAGCCTGTGATGTGG
The DNA here is from genome assembly GCF_041905325.1 of Thermomonas sp. Taxonomy (GTDB): domain Bacteria; phylum Pseudomonadota; class Gammaproteobacteria; order Xanthomonadales; family Xanthomonadaceae; genus Thermomonas. The sequence continues at coordinate 46,099 of NZ_JAYRLK010000011.1, forward strand.
AGCGCGCCCGCCTGATGCTGGCCAGCCGCGACAACAAGGTGCTGGAGCAACTGGCGGCGGCCTACCGCAGCGAAGAAACCCGCGTGGCGGGCCAGCGCGAGCAACGCGAACTGGATGACCTGGGCGGTCGGCGTGCACGTGCCGCCCGGGAAGAAGGTGAATCATGATGGGCCAGTCCGCCGCCCTGCCGCGCCCCGCCGGTCTGCCCGGCGTGTCGGCAGTCGCCCCCCAGGCGGCCGCCCAGGCCGCCCCCCAAGGTGACGCCGAGCCCGGCACCGCACCTGCCGATGCGGCGAGCTTCGATCTGCTGCTGGGCTTGGATCTGGCCGCGTCCACCAGTGGCGAACCCGGCCAGCCGGCAACCCCGGGTACGACCAAATTCCGCCCTGCCGGCACGCGCCTCCCACCGTCCGAAGCGGCCACGGCCGATGCCCCGTTGCTGCCCGCGCTGGCTCATCTGCCACCGTCCTTGTCGCCTACGCCCATCCCGGTGGCCGTTACCCCGCAGCCCGCGGCGGCACCGGTGGTCACCACCACGGCGGGCGGCGTGACTTCCACCGGTGCAGCGGCATCCCCGCAACCGGCGGTGCCGGCCGCAGCCGCACCCATGCAGGGTGTTGTCCCTGCCATCGCCGCCCCTGCCACGCCCGCCCCTGCCACGCCCGCCCCTGCCACGACCGCCCCTGTCGCAACTGCACCCGTCACGACTGCACCGGAAACGACAACCACTGCCTTCGGCTTCCCGGCAGGCAGCCCTGCCGTGCCGGACATCGATGCCGATGCAATCGGCCCGGCGAATGCCGCCCCCGCTGTCTTCGATGCACGGGACAACCAGCGTCCGGTTGCACCTGCACCGGCCCGGTTGGTGCCCTCGGCGTTTGTCGCGCAGCCTGCGGCCGCGCTGCCCCACCTGCCCACTCAGCCGGCCGTGCCCACCGTTGGGTTGCCCGCCAACGCCGGCATCGGCACACCCGCGCCCCCGCCCGTTTCCACCGTCGACATCCCGGCCGAACGCATGCCGGCAGCCGGCACGGCAAGCATGGTGACGGTGGCCTTTGCCGGCATGCCGGCGATGGCGGACGGACTGCGCAATGCCGATCCACCGGCTTCGCCGCTGCCACCGGCACACACCGACAACCGGCTGGCCGAATGGGCCACCCCGCTGGATTCCACGACCGCCATCACCTCCGGGGCCACCGCATCGAGAGGCACCGGTACGCCGGTCATGCGCGCCACGCCCGCCCACCCCGCGATCACTCCGCTTCCGGCCCCGGTGATGCCGGGGGGCGCGCCGATGGCGACAGCGGTACCCGTGCCGGCGGTGACGCTGACGCCCACCCCGGTGCCGGCAACCGCCCCGCCCTCGGCACCTGCCATCGGCTTGCCCACGCCTATGCCGCTGTCGGTGGCGGCATGGCCTCCCGGCCCTGCCGCACCCACCCCCTCGCCAGTGACCGCCGACACGGCGCCGCCACTGTTCGCCACGGCACTGGCGTTTGCCGCCGATGCGGGGACGCGCGGCAATGCCGCCGCCACCCCGGGCAACGAATTCGCCAGCACGGTCGCTGCCATCAGCGAGGCGTTGGGCGTGACGGCAGCGCCGCATGCCGGCCCGTCTGCGAGTGAACCTCCTCCGCATGCATTGCTGGCCACCGGCACCCCGCCACCGCCCGCCGTCCCGCTGACCCACGGCTTGTTGCCGGCGACGCCCGTGATGCAGGCCGCAGTGACGGCAGCCCCCGTGTTGGCACAACCGGCCGACCCGTCCGCCGGCTACGACGATCGCTTTGCCAACCATGTGTCGATGCTGGCCGGCCAGCGCATCACCCAGGCCACGATCCGGGTCAGCCCGGAGCACATGGGCACGATCGACATCCGCCTGCAAGTGGATGGCACGCAGGTGCGCGCCGAATTCCACAGCGCCCGCGCCGACGTGCGACAGACCCTGGAAGCCAGCCTGCCGCGCCTGCGCGACATGCTGGATCAGCATGGCCTGCAACTGGCGCATGCGGGGGTGGGCCAAGGCCGCGGCCAGGGCCAGGGCCAGCCGCAGGGACACACGCATCCCACCCAGCCGGCCGGCCATGACGAGGCGGGCATCCTGGTGTTGCCAGGCCAAGCCCCCAGCCCGTTGCCGCCGGATTTCCGTCACCCCCATCGGTTGCTCGACGTCTACGCCTGATCCGGCCACGGCAACGCGCGCCATTCAGCTTTGGCACATGGTTTGCATGACAGGGGCAAGACCTGATCCAGGATGGAGTGCCACGTGGCTGCAGCCCCCGCCAAACCCGCCCAATCCGCCGCACCGGCCGCCGTAGCCGTCGCCCCGCCGGCCCGGAAATCGCGCAAGCTGTTGTGGCTGATCCTGATTATCGTGCTGCTGGGGGGGGGGGCGCGGCGGCGTTCTTCCTGCTGCGCCCCAGCCACGCCGAGCCCAAGGTGCTGCCGCCAGCCCAATACATCGCGCTGGAGCCCGCCTTCATCGTCAATCTGGCGGATACCGATGGTGTCCGCTACCTGCAAGCCGATGTGCAGCTGCAGACGCGCGATCCCGACACCGTAGCCGCAATCGGCCTGCACACCCCGATCATCCGCAACCGCCTGCTGCTGCTGTTCGGGCAGCAAACATCGCAACAGCTCACCGGCCGTACCGGCAAGGAACGCCTGCAAGCACAGGCACTTGCGGAGGTGCGGGCGGTACTGAAGGCGCAACACGCCGCCAACAAGGTGGATGCGCTGCTGTTCACCAGCGTCGTGATCCAGTAACGGGACGCCGCGATGAGTACCGACCTGCTCAGCCAGGACGAGATCGATGCCCTCCTCCACGGCGTGGACTCCGGCGCGGTCGATACCGAACCGCCACCGGCGCCCGGCGAGGTGCGCCAGTACGATTTCGCCACCCAGGAACGCATCATCCGTGGCCGCCTGCCGACCCTGGAGATGATCAACGAACGCTTCGCCCGCACCTGGCGCATCGGCCTGTTCAACCTGCTGCGGCGCTCGGCCGACCTGTCGGTGCGCGGCATCGACATGATCCGCTTCGGCGAATACATGCATTCGCTGCACGTGCCCACCAACCTCAACCTGGTGAAGATGAAGCCGCTGCGGGGCACCGGCATCGTGATGTTCGAGCCGCGCCTGGTATTCACCGTGGTCGACAATTTCTTCGGCGGCAACGGCAAGTACCACACCCGCATCGAGGGTCGCGAGTTCACCCCCACCGAGATGCGGGTGATCCAGCTGCTGCTGAAGCAGACCTTCGCCGATTTCGCCGAAGCCTGGGCACCGGTGATGCACGTGGAGTTCGAATACATGAACTCCGAGGTCAATCCGCACTTCGCCAACATCATCAGCCCGCGCGAATACATCGTGGTGTGCCGCTTCCACGTCGACCTGGAAGGCGGCGGCGGCGAACTGCACCTGGCGCTACCGTGGTCGATGCTGGAGCCGATCCGCGAGCAGCTGGATGCCGGCGTGCAGAGCGACCGCATCGAGAAGGACGAAAACTGGATCCGCGCGATGCGCACCCAATTGCTGGATGCCGACATCGAATTGAGCAGCACGCTGGCCACGCGCCAGATCAGCCTGCGCGAACTCAGCCGGCTCAAGGTGGGCGATGTCATCCCCCTGGAGCTGCGGCCGACGGTGCCGATGCAGGTGGAGCACCTGCCCCTGTTCACCGGCGAGTTCGGCATCCACAACGGGCGTAATGCCGTGAAGATCACCGCCATCAATTCCCCCCGCACCCATCAGGACCCCGTATCCACGCCATGAACACCACCAGCAGCGATACCGATGCCTCACGCGCCGCATTCGACGCGTTGACCGCCGAGGCGACCACCGGCGGGAATGATCTCAATCTGGAAGTGATCCTCGACGTCCCGGTGACGTTGTCGCTGGAAGTGGGGCGCACGCGCATCCCCATCCGCAACCTGCTGCAATTGAACCAGGGCTCGGTGGTGGAACTGGAACGCGGTGCCGGCGAGCCGCTGGACGTGTTCGTCAACGGCACCCTGATCGCGCAGGGCGAGGTGGTGGTGGTGAACGACCGCTTCGGTGTGCGCCTGACCGACGTGGTCAGCCCGGCCGAACGCATCAAGCGCCTGCGCTGAGGACCGATGCAAACCGCCCCCGCCCCCGCCCCCACCCCCGCCCCCGCGAATGCGCCGGTTGCCAGTGCGCCCGCCGTGCCGCTGGCCACGCCGGCAGCCCCGCCGGCCGTGGTCGGCCTGCCGGCTCCCGTACGTCCCACCCATGCGCAGGCCTGGACGGCGCAACCGGTGCATCCTGCCTCGCCCAGCGCCGCCGGGTCGATTGGCGGCACCCTGTTCGCCCTGACGCTGGTGATCGGCCTGATCTTCGCATTGGCCTGGTTGGCACGGCGCATGCCGGGCGTGGCCGGACAGCGCGGCAACAATTTGAAAGTGGTCGCCTCGCTGGCGCTGGGTGCGCGCGAACGCCTGCTGGTGGTGGACGTGGGGGGCGCCCAGTTGTTGCTGGGCAGCGGCACCTCGGGCACCCGCCTGCTGCACCGGCTGGATGCGCCGCTGCCGGCCGCCGAGCCGCCGGCCCCGCTGCCGTTCGCGCAAGTGCTGGCACGCCAGTTGGGGAGGAAGGCATGAGCACGCGCCTGCATTCGATCCTGCTGGTCCTGCTGGCCGTGTGCCTGCTGGCCTGTGCCACGCCGGCGTTCGCGCAGGCTGCCGCACCCGCCGCCAGCCCCGCCACCACGCCGCTGGCACCGCCTGCCAACGCCACGCCGCTGCCGAACCTGCCGGCGGTGAACGTGGGCCAGATCGGCAAGGAGCCGGTGAGCATGCCGATGCAGGTGCTGTTGCTGATGACCAGCATCACCCTGCTGCCGGCATTGCTGCTGGGCGTCACCGCGTTCACCCGCATCATCATCGTGCTCAGCCTGCTGCGGCAGGCGCTGGGGACCGGGCAAACCCCTTCCAACCAGATCCTGCTGGCGCTGGCACTGTTCCTGACCGTCATGGTGATGCAGCCGGTGTTGAACCAGGCCTGGGCGGCGGGCATCGCCCCCTACCTGGACCACCAGATCGATTTCCGCACGGCGTGGGAAGCGGCCTCCACCCCGTTCCGCAGCTTCATGCTGGCGCAGGTGCGCGAATCGGATCTGATGACTTTCGCCGGCATGGCCGGCAGCGGCCCCTATGCCAGCCCGCAGGACGTGCCGTTCGGGGTGCTGGCCGCCTCCTTCCTGACCAGCGAGCTGAAGACCGCGTTCGAAATCGCGTTCCTGATCTACATCCCGTTCGTGATCATCGACCTGGTGGTGGCCAGCGTGCTGATGTCGATGGGCATGATGATGCTGTCGCCGATGCTGATCTCCGCACCGTTCAAGATCCTGCTGTTCGTGCTGGTGGATGGCTGGGTGCTGGTGGTCGGCTCGCTCGCGGCCAGCTTCAATCCCATTTAGCCCTACACTGCGGAGCCCCGCCATGACCCCCGAAGTCGCGCTGTCGCAAATCTCCCAGGGCCTGTACCTGGCCATGCTGCTGGGTGCGCCGCTGCTGCTGGCGGTGCTGGCCACCGGCGTGGTGGTGGGCATCCTGCAGGCCGCCACCTCGATCAACGAGCCCACCGTGGCCTTCGTCTGCAAGGTGGGGGCGCTGGTGGCCGCGCTGTCGCTGACCGGCAACTACCTGCTGGGCCGGCTGGTGTCGTTCACCACCGAACTGTTCCACCAGATCCCGCACCTGATCGGCTGACGCCGGCACGCCATGGACACCGTCACCCTCACCACGGCGGACGGACTGAACCTGTTTGCCCTGTTGTCGATGGTGCTGTGGCACTCAATCCGCATCGGCGCCGCCATCCAGGTCATGCCGATGATCGGTGCCCGCGGCGTGCCGCGACGGGTGCGGATGGTGTTCGTGCTGGCCTTGTCGGCCGCCTTGTCCGGGGTGCTGCCGCCACCGCCGCCTGCGGCGGTGGATGCCGCCACCGTGCTGAACGTGGTGCGCGAATTCGCCATCGGGGTGAGCATCGGGCTGGTGTTCAAGCTCGCCTTCGAAGCCGGCGCGCTGGCCGGCCAGTTCGCCTCGCAAGGCATGGCGCTGTCGTTCGCCACCATGACCGACCCCGCCAACCAGACCTCATCTCCGGTGCTGTCGATCTGGTTCTACCTGATCTTCGGGCTGGTGTTTTTCACCCTGAACGCGCACCTGGCCATGTTCCAGCTGCTGGTGGAAAGCTACCGTGCGCAGCCCATCGGCCAGCCACTGGCGGATCTGCAGGCGTTCCTCGGGGTGGTGCCGGCGTTTTTCCCGCTGGTGCTGAAGGCGGCGGTGACGTTGTCGCTGCCGGTCACGGTGGCGATGCTGGCGGTCAACATGGTGATGGGCGTGCTCTCGCGCGCGGCACCGCAGTTCAACCCGATCCAGATCGGCATGCCGGTGGCGCTGCTGGCGGGGCTGGCGCTGCTGGTGGTTCTGGCACGTGACTTGCTAGGGCCTGTGCAGGCGTTGTTTGGGCAGGCTTTCGAGGCCGCCCGCGCCGTCACGGGCTGAGACTGATGAGTGAAACCGCCGACCGCGAAGACCGCACCGAATCCCCTACCGGCAAACGCCTGAAACAGGCCCGGGACCGTGGCGACGTCCCGCGTTCGCGCGAGTTGGCCAATGTGGCGGTGATGGGTGCTTCGGTCATCGGCTTGCTGGTCCTGGGGCCGGGCGTGTCCACCGCCGCGCTGGACTGGATGCGCGACGCCCTGGTCTTCGATCCCGCCTTGCTCGACCAGCAGGACAGGCTGCTGCCGCATGCCGCAGTACAACTGGGCAAGCTGGCATTGTCCACGCTGCCGCTGGTGGCGATTGCCCTGGCGGCCTGCTTCATCTCCCCGCTGGTGATGAGTGGCCTGCATTTCAGCACTGAAGCGCTGGAGCCCAATTTCGGCCGCATGAACCCGCTGAAAGGCCTGGCCCGGATGTACAACCGCGAAGGTCGGGTGGAACTGCTGCGGGCGTTGCTGCGGGTGCTGCTGGTGGGGGCGGTGGGGTATTGGGTGCTGCACCGCGCGATGCTGTCGATGCCGCAGTTGCAGCAGGCACCGATCGAGCGGGCCATCGCCGACGGACTGGGCTTCATGCTGCACGCGCTGGCCTGGATGGTGGGCTCGATGGCGCTGCTGGCGGCGGTGGACGTGCCCTACCAGCGCTGGTCGCACCACGAAAAACTGAAGATGACCCGGCAGGAAGTGCGCGACGAGTTCAAGGAGAACGAAGGCAACCCGCAGGTCAAGAGCAAGATCCGCCAATTGGCCCTGCGTGCCGCGCAGCAGCAGATGATGGAAGCGGTGCCCACCGCCGACGTGGTGGTGGTCAACCCCACCCACTACGCGGTGGCGCTGAAATACGAGGCCGGCAAGATGCGCGCACCGAAGGTGGTGGCCACCGGCGTGGACGAAATCGCCCTGCGCATCCGCGAACTGGCCAAGGCCCACAAGGTCAGCATGGTGGAAGCGCCGCCATTGGCACGCGCCTTGTATCGGCATGCCAAGCTCGACCAGGAAATCCCCGTGCAGCTCTACGCCGCCGTCGCCCAGGTGCTCTCCTACGTGTTCCAACTGCGCCGCTGGCACCCTTCGCACGGGCCGATGCCCAGCTTGGCCTCGATTGCCGTGGACCCGGCCTTCGATGACGGGAAGACGCCGCGATGAGCACCCTGCCCGGCAATACCCCGCAAGGCGGCGCGATGGCGTCGCTCACCCGCGCGCTGCGCTCCGGGGCCGCCGCGCCGGTGGTGGTGCTGGCGATGCTGTCGATGGTGGTGGTGCCGCTGCCGCCGTTCCTGCTGGACATCCTGTTCACCGTCAACATCGCGCTGTCGCTGATGGTGCTGCTGGGCGTGGTGTACGTGCGCCGGCCGCTGGAGTTCTCCATCTTCCCCAGCGTGCTGTTGATGGTGACGCTGCTGCGGTTGTCGCTGAACGTGGCCTCCACCCGCGTGGTGTTGCTGCATGGCCACCAGGGCGGCGCGGCGGCTGGCCACGTCATCGAATCGTTCGGCAACTTCGTGGTCGGCGGCAGCTATGCGGTGGGCATCGTGGTGTTCGCCATCCTCACCATCGTCAACTTCGTGGTGGTGACCAAGGGCTCCGGGCGCATCTCGGAAGTGTCGGCGCGCTTCATCCTCGACGCCCTGCCCGGCAAGCAGATGGCGATCGACGCCGACCTCAACGCCGGCCTGCTGTCACGCGAGGAAGCCAAGCTGCGCCGCGAGGAAGTGCGCAACGAAGCCGATTTCTACGGCTCGATGGACGGTGCCAGCAAGTTCGTCCGCGGCGATGCCGTGGCCGGCCTGCTGATCCTGGCCATCAACATGGTCGGCGGCGTGCTGATCGGTATCCTGCAACACGGGTTGGGCTTCGGCGAGGCGATGCAGACCTACACCCTGCTGGCCATCGGCGACGGTCTGGTGGCGCAGCTGCCGGCGCTGCTGGTGTCCACCGCGGTGGCCATGCTGGTGACGCGTGCCACCCGCGAACAGGAAATGGGCGAAGCCGTCAGTACGCAGATGTTCGGCCATCGTCGCGCCCTGGTCGTGGCCGCGTCCCTGCTGGGCATGATCGGGCTGGTGCCGGGCATGCCCAACGTCCCGTTCCTGCTGCTGGCCGGCGTGCTGGGTTATGCGGCGTGGCGGATGAAGGAACCGGAGGAAGGCACGGCCGCCGCCGAGGCCGGTGCCGAAGCCGCCGCCGGCGGCTCGCCGCTGGCGGAGTTGAGCTGGGATGAAGTCGCCCCGGTCGAACCGCTGGGGCTGGAAGTGGGCTACAAGCTGATCGCATTGGTCGACAAGACCCAGGGCGGCGAATTGCTGACCCGGCTCAAGGGCGTGCGCCGCAAGCTGACCCAGGACCTCGGCTTCCTGATCCCGGCGGTGCATGTGCGCGACAACCTGGAGCTGGCCGCCAGCCAGTACCGCATCCTGGTCCACGGGGTGCCGGTGGCCACCGGCGAACTGCATCCGGAGCGCATGCTGGCGCTGGACCCCGGGCGCGTGTTCGGGCCGCTGGAAGGCATTCCCGGCAAGGACCCGGCGTTCGGGCTGGACGCCGTGTGGATCTTGCCCAGCCAGCGCGCCCATGCCGAATCGCTGGGCTATACCGTGGTGGATGCCGGCACCGTCATCGCCACCCATCTGTCGCACCTGGTGCGTGAGCGCGCCGCCGAACTGCTGGGCCATGACGAAGTGCAGCAATTGCTGAACAGCGTCGGCAAGACGTCGCCCAAGCTCGTCGAAGACCTGACGCCGAAACTGCTGCCGATGTCGGTGGTGGTGCGGGTGCTGCAATCGCTGCTGGCCGAGCACGTGCCGCTGCGGCAGGTGCGGCGCATCCTTGAAGCCATGCTGGAGCACGGCATCCACACCCAGGACCCGTCGGCACTGACGGCCGCGGTACGGGTGGCGCTGGGCTCGTTCATCGTCCAGGAACTCAACGGCATGGCGCCTGAACTGCCGGTGTTCACCCTGGCCCCGCAATTGGAACGCATCTTGCAGGACTCTGTCAGCGGACAAGGTGCCGCGATGGAACCCGGGCTCGCTGAACGGTTGCACCAGAACCTCAGCGAGTGCGTGACCCGGCAGGAGCAACGCGGCGAGCCCGCGATCCTGCTGGTTCCCGGCGGGATCCGCGCGGCGATTTCGCGGCTGGTGCGCCACAGCGTGCCGCAACTGGCGGTCCTGGCATATGCCGAGGTACCGGAGGACAAGCGGTTGCGGTTGCTGGGGGCGGTTGGCTGAGGTGATCGGTCCGCGTCCGCAGGCAGCTTTCCTTCCACATCCGGATCACGACCATGAGAATCAAGCGTTTCACCGCCCCCGACATGCGCACCGCGCTGCGGCTGGTGCGCGAAGAACAAGGGCCGGATGCCGTCATCCTGTCGAACCGCCCGTCGTCCGATGGCGTTGAAGTGGTGGCCGCCACCGATTACGACGAAGCACTGGTGCACCAGGCCCTGCGCAACATGGCCACGACCGAGGCCGCCGATGCGCAGGCCAGCAGCCTGCTCGCCAAGGCGGTGGCCGGTGAACGCGTGCAGGGCCGCGCCGTGTTCCGCATCGATGGCGAATCCGCCATGCCCGCCACTGCGGCGGCGGTCGCGGTCGCCCCCGTACCGCGCGAACGCACGCCCAGCCGGCTGGAACAGGTGATGGCCGTACTCAAGGCCCCGAAGCCCGCCGTGCCAGCTGCCGCGCCAGCCCCCGTGCCGATGGCCGCCACCACCAGCCAGGCCGACTTTCGCAACGATGACGACATCCCGGCGGTCGACTTCGCCGAAGCCCTGCGCCGCGCCAACCCGCAAGACACCCTGCCCGCGCCGCCCCCCGTGCCGGCGATGGACAGCGAACCCCCGCTGGCCGACATCGGCGCACATCCCGCGCCCGTCGCCACCCCGCGCATCGACGAGGCCCCGGCCCTGCGCGCGGTGGCCACCGATCCCGCCGTCACCGCCCTGCGCACCGAACTTTCCGCCATGCGCAAGGTGATTGAACGCGAGCTGGGCCAGTTCGCGGTGGAACGCATGCGCGGCGCACCCGCCCGCGCCGCCGCCCTGGATGCCCTGGAAGCGTTCGGCCTCGACGCCCCTCTGGCGCAGCAACTTGCCGCCCGCATCGACCCCGGTCTGCCCGCCGATGCCGTGCTGCCACCCCTGCGCGCGGAACTCGCCGCGCTGTTGCCGGTGGCCGAGGACGAACTCCTGGAAGCCGGCGGCGTGATCGCCCTGCTGGGCCCCACCGGCGCCGGCAAGACCACCACCATTGCCAAACTGGCCGCCCGGTATGCCGCGCGCCACCGCGCCCGTGACGTGGCACTGGTCAGCACCGACGGCGAGCGCGCCGGTGCCCGCGAACAACTGCATGTGCTGGGCCGTCGGCTGGGCATCACCGTCTGCGACGCCGACAGCCCCGACGCCCTGGAACGGGTGCTGGCGCAGCTGGCCGACTATCCGCTGGTGCTGATCGACACCGCCGGCCACGGCCTGCGCGACCGCGCCCTGCTGCGCCAGATCCTGTGGATGCGCGCCGCCAGCAACATGCGCAGCCTGCTGGTGCTGCCGGCCAATGCGCACCCGGCCGATCTTGCGGAATTGCTGCGTCGGTACCGTCCGGCGGCGCCGGAAGGCGCAATACTCACCAAGCTGGACGAAAGCGTTTGCCTCGGGGCGGCGCTGTCGGTCCTGATCCAGCACGAACTGCCGTTGGCCTACATGACCACCGGCCAAGGCGTGCCGGACGACCTTGAACTGGCCGATGGCCCGCGCCTGGCGGCATTCCTCGACCTCCCGCGCCGTGGCAACACGGCCATCCCCCACAACGACGAAGGCCACCATGCATTCGCCTGACCCCGCCCGTAACGCGAAAGACATCCCCGCCGCGCCGCGTGTCATCGCCGTCACCGGCGGCAAGGGCGGCGTTGGCAAGACCACCGTCTCCATCAACCTCGCCATGGCCCTGCTGCACGCCGGGCAGCGCACGCTGCTGCTGGACACCGACCTGGGCCTGGCCAACGTCGACGTGATGCTGGGGCTGTCGCCGCACTTCACCCTGGCCGACGTGTTCGCCGGGCGTTGCGAACTGCGCGACACCATCCTCGAAGGCCCGCGCGGCCTGCTGGTGGTGCCGGCCGCCTCCGGCAAGCGCCACATGACCGAACTGCTGCCACAGCAGCACGCCGGGCTGGTGCATGCCTTCTCGCATCTGGACATCCCGCTGGACGTGATGGTGGTGGACACCGCCGCCGGCATCTCCGACAGCGTGCTCACCTTCTGCCAGGCCGCGCAGGACGTGGTGCTGGTGGTCTGCGACGAACCCGCCTCGGTCACCGACGCCTACGCCTTGATCAAGGTGCTCAGCCGCGACCGTGGCGTCACCCGGATCCAGGTGCTGGCCAATCAGGTGCCAAACCCCAACGAAGGGCGTACGCTGTTCGAGAAGTTGGAACGGGTGACTTCGCGCTTTCTCGACGTGACGCTCTCGTACCTTGGCGCGATCCCGCGCGACGAATGGCTGCGGCTGGCCGTGCAGCGGCAGGAAGCGGTGGTGGATGCCTTCCCCACCGCCCCCGCCTCACTGGCCTTCCGCGACATCGCCCGCAAGGTCGGCCAATGGCAGGCGCCGCAGGGGCCGCGCGGGCACGTGGAGTTCTTTACCGAACGTCTGATTGCCGCCCAAGGGAGTGCCTGCGCATGATGAATACCGGAGCCGCTCAATACCGTGCACAGCAGACCGGCGATGCCTCTGCCATCATCGGGCGACACTCCGAACTGGTTCGACGCATCGCCCACCATCTCGCCGCGCGCCTGCCCTCCAGCGTGGAAATCGACGACCTGATCCAGGCCGGCATGATCGGCCTGCTTGAAGCGGCGCGAAATTTCCAGTCCGACCAGGGCGCCACCTTCGAGACCTACGCCTCGATCCGCATCCGCGGCGCCATGATCGATGCCATCCGCGCCGGCGACTGGGTGCCACGCTCGGTGCACCGCCGCTATCGCGACGTGGTGGCCGCCACCCGCGCCATCGAACAGCGGGAAGGCCGGGCCGCCACGGCACAGGAAATTGCCGCGGCTCTGGGCATGAGCGTGGACGACTACCACGCCGTCCTGCAGGACGCCGCCCGCGGCCAGTTGCTCAGCCTCGACGAATACGCCGAAGAGCACGACGGCGAGCCACGGCTGGGCCAGCAGGAAAACATCACCCCGGCGCGCCGCTTCGAGCAGGGCGCCTTCCGGACGGCGCTGGGGGAAGCCATCGACAATCTTCCCGAACGCGAAAAAATGGTGCTCTCGCTGTACTACGAGCAGGACATGAACCTGCGCGAGATCGGCGCAGTGCTCAACGTCAGCGAGTCACGGGTCTGCCAGATCCACGGCCAGGCCATGCTGCGCCTGCGCGCACGGCTCACCGACTGGCGCAGCGAGGTCGATGCCGACGACGAATGAATGCCGCCACCTTGGTGGATGCAAAACCGGCAACAGGTCACATCAAGTTTTCCGTGACACGGCCGATACCCGTGACGCATACCTACAGGACTCACTATGGACAAGGGCATCCGCATCCTCATCGTTGACGACTTTTCGACCATGCGCCGCATCGTCAAGAACCTGCTCAACGACCTGGGTTTCACCAACACGGCGGAAGCGGACGACGGCACCACGGCGCTGGTCGAACTGGGCAAAGGTCACTTCGACCTGATCATCACCGACTGGAACATGCCCGGCATGCCCGGCATCGAACTGCTCAAGGCAGTGCGCGCCAACCCGGCGTTCTCCAAGATCCCGGTGCTGATGGTCACCGCCGAATCCAAGCGCGAGCAGATCATCGAGGCTGCACAGGCCGGCGTGAACGGCTACGTCATCAAGCCTTTCACCGCAGCCACGCTGGAAGACAAGCTGTCCAAGATATTCGAACGCATGGGAGCCACCGCATGAGCACGCCCTCCCGCCCGCCGTCCATCCCCAGTGACGATGCCACCGTCGTCGAACGCCTGCACGCCGCGATGGCCGCGCTGGAGCAAGGCGATGCCAACGCCTGGCAGCACCACATCGACTCGCTGCTGGAGTGGCGCCGGCAACCGGTGGTGGAAAGCCTGGTCAAGCTGGCGCGCGAGCTGGACGACCTGGAGCGCGCCATCGAAGTGCGCATTCCCACCGCGCAGCAACCGCCCGGCGGCCTGCCGGATGCCTGCAGCCGGCTGGAGCACGTGGTGAAGATGACCGAGGAGGCCAGCATGCGCACCCTCGACCTCGCCGACGAATGCCGCACCCTGCTGGGCACCATCGGCCCCGAACACGAGGCCACCGTGGACGCCATCCGCACCCGCCTGTCGGGCATGGTGGAGGCGCAGAGCTTCCAGGACCTGACCGGCCAGATCATCCAGCGCGTGATCCAGTTGATCCGTTCGCTGCAAAGCGGGCTGGGCGACATCCAGGCATTGCACAGCACGGATGACAAGGGCCACGGACCGAGTGTCAGCGGCGTCGACCCGCCCGCCGCCACCCAGGACGAGGCCAACGATCTGCTGGCCGCGCTCGGGATCTGACCATGGCGTCGGACGGCTACGACGCCCGCGCGGATTTCCTCGTCGAAGCGCGCGAGATCCTCGACCGCCTCGGCGAGCAGGTGGTGGCGCTGGAACAGGATCCCGGCGACCGCGCGGTTCTCGATGCGGTGTTCCGCGGCTTTCACACCATCAAGGGCGGGGCCGGCTTCCTCGACCTGCCGCCGATGGTGACGCTGTGCCATGCGTTCGAAGACCGCATCGATGCCGCCCGCAGCGGCACCCGTGCACTGGATGCGGCCGCCTTCGACGGTGCCCAGCGCGCGGTGGACCAGCTGCTGGACATGCTGGAAGCACTGACCCGCGGCGAAGAGCTCGCCGCCGTGGACGCCGCCTTGCTGCGCCAAGTGCGCGGCGAAGACGCGCCGGCGGCCGCCCCGGCGGTGCCGATCGAATTGCCGGACAACCTCGACGACCTGGATTTCGATGCCTTGCTGGACAGCTTGCATGGCGTCGGCGTGATGCCAGGCGAGAACCCGGCCGTGCCCGCCGCACCACCGCCCGCCGCCAAGCCCGCCGCCAAGCCCGGCACGGCAGCCGAAAAGGCCGACAAGCCCGCACCGCCGGCAGAAGCCGAGCTGACCGTGCGCGTCGACGTGCGCCGGCTGGATGCACTGGTCAACCTGGTGGGTGAATTGGTGCTGGCGCGCAACCGCCTGAAGACCCTGCGTCCGGGCATGCACGACGAAAACCTCGACCGTGCGGTGACCGCGCTGGACACCGTCACCGCCCGCCTGCAAGGCGCGGTGATGTCGGCGCGCATGCAACCGGTCAGCCGCGTTTTCACCCGCTTCCCGAAGCTGGCGCGCGATGTCGCCCGGCAACTGAAGAAGCAGGTCGACCTGGTGGTGGAAGGTGCGGAAACCGAGCTGGATCGCAACCTCGTCGAAGCATTGGCCGACCCGTTGGTGCACCTGGTGCGCAACGCCATCGACCACGGCATCGAAATGCCCGATGCCCGCCGCGTCGCCGGCAAGCCGGAGATGGGGCGCGTGCGGCTGGCCGCGCAACAGGAAGGCGACCACGTCTCCATCGAAGTCAGCGACGACGGTGCCGGCATCGACCCCGACGTGATTCGTCGCAGCGCCATCCGCAAGGGCGTGATCGATGCCGAATCCGCCAGCCGGTTGTCCGCCGACGAATGCCTGGCGCTGATCTTCCTGCCGGGCTTCTCCACCCGCGCCGAGGTTTCGGACCTGTCCGGGCGCGGCGTCGGCATGGACGTGGTGCAATCGAAGATTCGCGAACTCTCCGGGCAGGTGCAAATCCAGTCCGAGCCCGGCGAAGGCACCCGCTTCATCATCCGCGTGCCGCTGACGTTGGCCATCCTGCCCACCCTGCTGGTGGAACTGGGCCACGACGTCTATGCCCTGCCGCTGGTGCGCGTGCTGGAAGTGGTGGCGCACGACGAGACGCAGGTGTTGTGGATGGACGGCCAGAAAATCCTCGACCTGCGCGAGCGCCCGCTGGCGGTGCTGTCGCTGCGCAACTGGCTGGGCATGCCGCGCGATGCCGCGGAAGCCACCCGCGGGGTGGTGCTGCAAGCCGGGGAGCAACGTTTCTGCCTGCTGGTGGATCGCGTGCTGGGCCGCGAGGAAGTGGTCATCAAGGCACTGCCGCGCAGCCTGCGTGGCCTGCGCGGGTATGCGGGCGCCAGCCTGATCGGCGATGGTCGCATGGCACTCATCATGGATGTGGACGCGCTGCTGGAATCCGCGCAGCGCAGCTCAAGCGCAAGCGCGCGCGGCCGATAGCGATGAACATATGGATATCCTCAGCATCATCGGCGCGATCCTCGGGCTGGTCGCCCTGATCGGTGGCAGCATCCTCAAGGGTGCCGGCATCTCCGGCCTGTGGTCCCCCGCCGCGTTCACCATCGTCATCCTCGGCACGATCGCCGCGATCCTGCTGCAAACCCCGATGCACTCGTTCAAGCGGGCGCTGAAAATCGTGGCCTGGGTGTTCCGGCCGCCGCCGCAAGACCACGTGGCGGTGATCGCGTTGATGGTCGAATGGAGCACCACGGCGCGCAAGCAAGGCTTGCTGGCATTGGAACCGCTGCTGGAAAAGCAGGCCGACCCGTTCCTGCGCAAGGGCCTGCAAATGGTGGTGGACGGCGTGGAGCCGGACACCATGCGGCAGATGCTGGAAATCGAATCGCATGCACAAAGCCAGCGCGACATCGCCGCCGCCAAGGTGTTCGAGGGCATGGGCATCTACGCGCCCACGCTGGGCATCATCGGCGCGGTACTGGGCCTGATGGCGGTGATGAAGAACCTCGCCGACCCCAGCAAGCTGGGCCACGGCATCGCCGCCGCCTTCACCGCCACCATCTACGGCATCGCCTCGGCCAACCTGCTGTTCCTGCCGATGGCGTCCAAGCTCAAGGGCGTGATCCACCGCCAGGAAGTGGAGCGCGAAATGCTGATCGAAGGCCTGCTGGCCATTGCCGAAGGCGAGAACCCGCGCAACATCGAAGCCCGCCTCAACGGCTTCGTGCACTGAAGGCGCGCGCATGGGCAAACGCCGCCACCAGCACGAGGAACACCTGAACCACGAGGCATGGGCAATCCCGTATGGCGACCTCATCACCCTGCTGCTGGCGTTTTTCGTGGTGATGTACGCGATTTCCTCGCTCAACGAAGGCAAGTACCGGGTGGTGGCCGACTCGCTGTCGGCCGCGTTCGGCGGTGCGCCGCGCTCCATCAAGCCGATCCAGGCCGGCCAGGTGCAATTGCGCGGCGGGGATTTCGACCATCCTTCGGTGATCGATACCGGGGCCCGGCGTGGCCCCGCCCGCGCCACGCCGGTGGAAGTGCCGATGCCGCTCAATCGCCGCGACCGCGACACGCAGGCCGGCCAAGGCGGCGAAGACCCGGCCAAGGCCGGCCAGCGCGAGCAGGCCAGCCAGCAGCAACTGCACGCGCTGGGCGACAAGATCGAACAGGCGTTGTCGGGCCTGGTGCAAAGTGGCCTGGTGCGCGTGCGCCGTGGCCACAACTTCCTGGAAGTGGAAATCCAGAGCGACCTGCTGTTTCCCAGCGGCGTGGCCACGCCCACCACGGCGGCACTGGATACCGTGCGGCAGCTGGCGGTGGTCCTGCGCGACGTCCCCAACGCGGTGCGGGTGGAGGGCTATACCGACAACCAGCCCATCCATACGACGCAATTCCGCTCCAACTGGGATCTTTCCTCGGCCCGCGCCACCAACGTGGTATACGAGCTGATCGCCACGGGCATCGCGCCGTCGCGATTGGCGGCAATGGGCTATGGCGAATACCAGCCGATCGCCGACAACACCACTGACAGCGGCCGCAGCACCAACCGACGGGTGGAACTGGTGATCCTGGCCGCGGCGGAAGGCGTGGACAGTGTGATGGCCGGGCTGGATGCACGCGCCACCCAGCCCGGCGCCACGTCGCCGGCGGCAGGCATGAACAACGGAGGACACTGATGCGGACCTGGGCGATCGCCAACCAGAAAGGCGGCGTGGGCAAGACCACCAGCTCGTTGTGCCTGGCCCGCTGCCTGGCCGACCAGGGCCGGCGCGTGCTGCTGGTCGATCTCGACCCGCACGGCTCGATCACGCGCGCCTTCGGGGTGCCCGTGGAACCGCCGCCGCAAGGCACGCATGAACTCTTCAATGGCGAACCGATCGACAAGCTCGCCCACCATTCGGGCTACCCGCATATCGACCTGATCGCCGCGCAGCCGGCCATGGCCACGCTGGAACGCCGCAGTGCCACGCAGCCGGGACTGGGGCTGGCCCTGCGCCGCGCCCTGCTGGATGCGGACGACCAGTACGACTACGCCCTGCTGGATTGCCCGCCCACGCTCAGCCTGTTGCTGGTCAATGCGCTGGCCGCCTGCGACCGCCTGATCGTGCCCACCCAGGCCGACCCGTTGGCCCTGCACGGGCTGGAAGGCATGCTGCGCACCGCCGCCATGGTGGAACGCTCGCGCTCGCGGCCGCTGGCGCGGCAGATCCTGCCCACCTTGTTCGACCGCCGCACCCGTACCGGCCAGCAAACCCTGGAACACATGCACACCTATCCGGGCGTGGGCGTCTGCCCGTTCCCCATTCCGGTGGACACTCGCCTGCGCGATGCCATGTCGCTGGCCTCGCGCGAGCACCTCTACGGGCGCGGCATGATCGCCTACGAACACGCACTGCAATGGCTGCTGGATACCGCACCCAGCGAAGAGGAGGCCGCCTGATGTGCCCGCACGCTGCCACCCCGCCGCCTCATGACCCAAGCCAGCCGGTGGACGATTACCTCGCAGCCCTGCTGGGGCCGGCGCCGGTTGCGCCCGCCCCCCCGGCTCCGATCCCGGATGCACCGGAACCGGCACCGGAACCGGCCCAGGAACCGGCAGCGGAACCGGCAGCGGAACCGGCAGCGGAACCGGCAGCGGAACCGGCAGCGGAACCGGCAGCGGAACCGGCAGCGGAACCGGCAGCGGAACCGGCAGCGGAACCGGCAGCGGAACCGGCAGCGGAACCGGCAGCGGAGGACACCCTGCCCCCGCTCGATGCCAACGCAACCGCTGCGGTGGAGGCATCCGAAGCCTCCGGACACGCGATGCCGGACACTGCGGGCGCGGCCAACCCCGACACCGTGGCCGCCGATGCACCTGCCGCAGCGGACGCCGATCCGGTGCCGGCCGTCGACCCGGGCCTGGTCGCCGCCCTGCTGGCGGAATTCGACGCCGAATTCGCGCCGGCCGTGGTGGCCGGCAGTGCCGCCACCGATGCCTTGCCAACGCCGGCAGGCGCAAGCGAAGACGTCGCGCCTGTCGCCCTCACCCCGCCGCCGCTCCCCCCCCCACTGCCACGCCCCACCCCCCACCCCCCCCCCCCCC
>NZ_JAYRLK010000005.1:0-265399 GCF_041905325.1 Thermomonas sp.
AGATGAAATCCCTGCTGGATCCGACGCGCGGTCAGCCGCAACCTGCCACCCGGGACTAGAATCCTTTCCATGCCGCGACGCGTGTCCCGCTTGGTGCACTGGTTGGTGATCATCACCCTGATCGCCTCGACACTGGTCGAGCCAGCGCAGGCGGCAAACGAGGCGCTCCAGCAGATCGCGGCAGCGCAAATGGCCGCGGCCATGGCGGACATGCCATGTGGTGATGAGATGGCCCCGTCGCTCGACACGCACGAGATGCCTTGCGATTGCTGCAAGCCTGCCTCTTGCGATCTGACCGCCTGCTTTGGCACCGCCTATCTGCATGCGCTGCCGGATGTCGTGGCATCGGTTCCGCCGCATGCCACCCACGCGACCGGAAACACTCCGACGTATCTCTCGCGATCGCTCGATACGCTCCTGCGACCACCGATCGCTTAACACTCCGTTTTGTGCCATTCCGGACGCTTTTCGTCCGCATGCCGCTGCGTGCGGCATTCACGGAGATATGCCAATGACATTCCCACGACGTTGAGGGCCGGCAGGGATTCATGTAAAAAGCAGCCGTTCGCCTTTTAAGCTCTTGATGTTGCGGTGCTTTTGCTTCTGAGCCTAGTGCTTTGCTGAGGCCACGAAGTGGCCTATTAGCCTCCAAAAAGTCGCCAAAATCATAAGCCGGCAGGTCCCCACTTCCGACCTAGTTCGCCAGGATCCGGCTCGAATAATCGAGCGGCGCGATCTCCCGGCTCAAGTCGAGTGTGTAGTCCCCAAAGCGATTGATGTGACTGGTCCGGTACGGCTGAGTTCCGGAAACAGCACCAGGTCGGCGTGATAGCGATCGCGCGCCTCGGCGATCCGCTCGGCAATGCGCCCTGCGTTGCCGTCGATGTCCCCGACGGGAAAGTCCGCCTGGACCAACGCGATACGCAGGCTCACGGGCAGTTCCCATCAAGGCATCGCATCGCCAGACGCTTCATGCCGACCGCTTCCGACGCACGTCTGTCGTCTTGACCCGCGAGGCAGGCATCGGTTCCCGCAAGGTGGCCAGAATCGAGCACTGGCCCCGTGCGCCTCCGGAGCACGCATTGATCGTGCGGTCCAATTCCCGGGCAATGCGATTGAGCTCGCGGAGCTTGCTGCGGATATCTGTCAGATGCTCGCGGGCAATCGCATCGATCTCGCCGCAGGAGAGCGTGCGGTCGCTTTCCAGCCGTAGCAGGCTGCGGATCTCATCCAGGCTGAAGCCGAGGTCGCGGCTGCGGGTGATGAAACGCAGCCGATCCACTTCGTCATCGCGGTACTCGCGGTAACCGCTGGCGGTTCGGCGCGGTTTGGGCATCAGCCCCACGCGCTCGTAGTAGCGAATGGTTTCCAGATGACAGCCGCTGGATTCGGCCGCTTCGCTGATCTTCATCGACGCCTCTTGACCCTATAGCTGCTACGGACTTTACCCTGTGAGGCCTACGGGGGCTATGGCACACAGAGGGAGGGGCTGTCATGTCGTGGAGTCCTGCCCTTGACTCCGTAGCAGGTACGGGGTGTACGCTCGCTGTTGCAACTGGTTCCCATTCCCGTTTATTGCCCTTCACCTAGGCGCTCCCCGTGACCAACTCCCTCTGTCGTTGCCTGCTGATCGCGTTTTTGGCTTGGCTGTCCTTCCCGGCCTTCGCCGCCGCGCCGTCCGCGGTCAACCCGCGCCAGACCTGGCAACTGCTGGACTACGTGGCCGTCGACTATGGCGCGGCCGTGAAATCCGGCAGTGTCGCGTCCGAGGCCGAGTACGCGGAGATGCGCGAATTTGCGGGGGCGGTGCGAACCCAATTGGCCGCGCTGCCGTCGACGCCCGGCCAGGCCGGCCTGATCGCCCAAGCCGATCAGCTGGTGACCGCTGTCGAGTCCAAGGCCGACGCCAGGCACGTCGCCGATCTGGCGCATCGGCTGGCCGACGGCCTGCTGGCCAACTATCCGGTCGGTGCCGTGCCGGCGACGCCGCCCGATCCGGCCCGGGGGGCACAGCTCTACGCCGCGCAATGCACTGCCTGCCATGGTCCGGCCGGCCACGGCGATGGGCCGGCTGCGGCGAGCCTGGATCCGCCGCCCATTGCCTTCACCGATGCCACCCGCGCCGCCCAGCGCAGTCCCTTCGCCTTGTACGAAGCGATTTCCCAAGGGATCCAGGGAACGGCCATGACCGGCTTCTCGTCCCTGCCGGAAGCCGATCGCTGGGCGCTGGCGTTCTACGTCGGCAGCTTGTCGCATTCGCCGCAGATGCGGGCCGAGGGCGAAGCGCTGTGGCGCGACGCGCCGGCCTGGCACCAGCGCATTCCCACGCTGGAAGCGCTGACCCGCACCAGCGAGGCGGATCTGATCGGCGCCGGCAGCCAGGACACACAGGCGCGGGCCATCATCGCTTACCTGCGCGGGCAGCCGCAGGCCGTCCAGACCGCAGCCTCGGGCGTGGCAGCAGTCCAATCGCTCGCACTGGCTCGGCAACGGATGGCCGAGAGCCTCCGCGCCTATCAGGCGGGCGATGCCGGGCAGGCGAAGACGGCGGCTTTGTCGGCGTACCTGGATGGCGTCGAACCGGTCGAGCCCACACTCGCCGCGCGGGACAACGCGCTGATGCGTGAGCTCGAAACCACCATGGCGCGCTATCGCGATGCCATCGGCCGCCGCGTTCCTGCCTCCGATGCGACAGCGCAGGCGACGCAGGTGAGCGCGCTGTTCGATCGCGCCGAGGCGGTCTTGCAGGATGCGCACACCGATCGCACCACGGCGTTCCTGGGCAGCTTCACCATCCTGCTCCGCGAAGGGATCGAGGCGTTGTTGATCGTGATCGGCATGATCGCCTTCCTGCGCAAGGCCGAACGCCGCGAGGTCCTGCCGGCGGTACACGCCGGTTGGGTCGGGGCGTTGCTGGCGGGTGTGGCGACCTGGGCGATCGCGACCCATCTGGTCGATGTGAGCGGCGCCAACCGTGAGGTCACCGAAGGCGTGTCGGCGTTGTTCGCCGCGGTGGTGCTGCTCAGCGTGGGCATCTGGATGCACCAGAAGAGCCTGGCCGGGCGCTGGCAGCAGTACCTGCATGCCAAGGTCTCGGCCGCGCTGACCCGGCGCTCGGCGGTCTTCCTGTTCCTGGTGGCCTTTGTCGCGGTCTACCGCGAAGTGTTCGAGACGATCCTGTTCTTCATCGCGATGTGGAACCAGGAAAACAGCACCGCGATTCTGGGTGGGCTGGTCGCCGGCAGCGTCGTGTTGGCCGGGGTGGCGTACTGGATGCTGCGCATGAGCAAGCGCCTGCCGATTGGCCAGTTCTTCTCGATCAGTTCGATCCTGATTGCCGTGCTCGCCGTCGTGCTGGTCGGCAAGGGCATCGCGGCGCTGCAGGAAGCCGGCTGGGTCGGTCAGGCGCTGGTCGCCGCGCCGCGCATCGATTGGCTGGGCGTGTACCCCTCCTGGCAATCCCTGCTGGCGCAGTTGGCCGTGGCGGTGATTGCGATCGGTGGTTTTTATTTCAATGCGCGCAACTCGCGTGTGCCCGCGCAAGCCGTCAAGGGAGACCGCGCGCAATGAGCACGTCTTGCAACAGCTGTGATGGCTCGGTGACCACGGCGCAACTTCCTGCGCCTTCACCCCAGGCTATGCGTTATCGCATCGAGAACATGGACTGCCCCACCGAGGAGGCGCTGATCCGGAACAAGCTCGGCCAAGTGCCGGGCGTGACGGACCTGCAGTTCAACCTGGTGCAGCGCACGCTGACAGTGCTTCACCAGTTGCCTGCGCTGGCCCCTGTGGAAGACGCGCTGGCGGCGATCGGCATGCAGGCGGTGCCTTTGGATACGGCTGTGTCTGCCGTCGAAACGGCGCTGCATATCGCGAAGATGGATTGCCGCACCAAGGAAGGCCTGATCCGCGGCAAGTTGAGTGGCATGCCGGGGGTGGACGCGCTGGCCTTCAATCTCGTGCAACGCACCCTGACCGTCCGCCACGCGACCGGCGTCTTGCCGGATGTGCTGGCCGCCTTGAAGTCGCTGGGCTTCGAGGCCGAAGCGGTCGCCACGGCCGGCGGCGCAGAGTTGACTGCACCGGTGCGGACCCGGACAGCCTGGTGGCCGTTGATCGTTTCCGGTGCGGCGGCACTGCTCGCCGAGGTCGTGTCGTGGCTCGGGGCCCCTGCGTGGCTGGTCATTGCACTGGCGCTGGTGGCGATCGGTACCGGCGGCCTGTCCACCTACAAGAAGGGCTGGATTGCGCTGAAGAACCGCAATCTCAACATGAACGCCCTGATGTCGATCGCGGTCACCGGCGCGATGCTGATCGGCCATTGGCCGGAAGCGGCCATGGTGATGGTGCTGTTCGCGCTGGCCGAGGTGATCGAGGCCAAATCGCTGGACCGTGCGCGCAATGCGATCCGGGGCTTGATGGACCTGGCGCCCGAGCGGGCCACGGTGCTGCAGGATGGCAACCGATGGGTCGAGGCGGATGCCAAGACGGTCGCGCTCGATAGCCGGGTGCGGGTCAAGCCGGGCGAGCGCATCGCGCTGGACGGCGTGGTGGTCCTGGGCCGCTCCACGATTAACCAGGCGCCGATCACCGGCGAGAGCCTTCCTGTCGAAAAGGCCGAGGGCGATCCGGTGTTCGCCGGCACCATCAACGAAGCCGGTTCGCTCGAATATCGGGTCACGGCCACGGCCAATGATTCCACCCTCGCGCGCATCATCCACGCGGTGGAGGCGGCGCAGGGCAATCGTGCGCCCACCCAGCGCTTCGTCGACCAGTTTGCGCGCTGGTACACCCCGCTGGTGTTCGCCGTCGCCATCGGCGTCGCGGTGGTGCCACCCCTGCTGATGGGGACGGCGTGGCTGGAATGGACCTACCGGGCATTGGTGCTGCTGGTAATCGCCTGTCCTTGCGCACTGGTGATCTCCACCCCGGTGAGCATCGTCAGCGGACTGGCCGCGGCGGCACGGCACGGCATCCTGATCAAGGGCGGCGTGTACCTGGAGAATGGTCGCAAGCTGCGATGGCTGGCGCTCGACAAGACCGGGACGATCACCCACGGCAAACCCAAGCAGACCGATTTCGCCGCATGGGGCGAGGCGGACCCAGGCCTGGCTCGCGCGATCGCGGTCAGCTTGGCCGCTCGCTCCGACCATCCCGTCTCCAAGGCCATTGCCGTGGCGGGACAGGACGATGCGGTGACCGTGCGTGAAGTCGAGGACTTCGCCGCCTTGCCGGGCCGCGGTGTACGCGGCCAGGTGGCAGGTGCGCATTACCACTTGGGAAACCATCGGCTCGTGCAGGACCTGGGTGCCAGCTCGGCAGCGTTGGAAGCGCATTTCAGCAGCTTGGAAGCACAAGGCAAGAGCGTCGTGGCGCTGCTGGCAAGCGATGGCGTGCAGGCGATCTTCGCCGTGGCCGACACGGTCAAGGACAGCAGCCGACAGGCCATTGCCGACTTGCACGCGCTCGGGGTCAAGACCCTGATGCTGACCGGGGACAACCCGCACACGGCGCAGGCCATCGCCGGTGAGGTCGGTATCGACCGCGCCCAAGGCAACCTGCTACCCGAAGACAAGCTGCGGGAAATGGAAGCCCTCGCCGCACAGGGCACCAGCGGCATGGTCGGCGACGGCATCAACGATGCCCCGGCGTTGGCGCGGGCTGATATCGGCTTTGCGATGGGCGCGGCCGGGTCCGACACCGCCATCGAAACCGCCGATGTGGCCTTGATGGACGACGATCTGCGCAAGATTCCGGCCTTCATCCGGCTCTCGCGCGCCACCGCTCACGTGCTGATGCAGAACATCACCTTGGCCCTGGGGATCAAGGCGGTTTTTCTAGTGCTGACCTTTGCAGGCCAAGCCACGATGTGGGCGGCGGTGTTCGCCGACATGGGCGCCAGCCTGTTGGTGGTGGGCAACGGCATGCGCCTGCTGAGGAAGTGACGTGGATACCGTCGCGCATGTGTCCACGAGCGAGGAACGGCATGACCCGCTCCCGGGAACCGGCCTGATGAGATTTTATAACGTCCGTGGCACCGGCTAGGATGGCAGGATGAACCCGGTCGCCTCCTCCTGCCTGCTGCTGGCCCGCCTGCGCGCTTCCACGCGGCTGGCGGTACTGGTGCTGCTGATCTTCGCTCTGAAGATCGGCGCGGCGGTCGCCTGCGCGAAGCACGATTTCGCGGACATGGGCTTCGGCACGGATGGCAGCCATGCCGTGGCGGTGAAGGCATCGCCGCTGGATAGCGGTAATGACGATTCCACGAAGCTCAAGCTCGGGCATGCCGCTTGCAGTCACTGCGGTTGCCATCATGCTGCCGCCATGGTGCCGGATACGCAGATCGTGGTTGTGCTCGTGCCGCAGGCGCTGCCTATGCGTACGTCCGGGTTGCCGCCCAGCGCGTCGCAACCCTTGGAACTGAGGCCGCCGATCGCCTGAGTCAGGTGTTTTGCCCCTTTGGCGCGGAGCGCCAGAGGACACCGCCGACTCAGAGGATCTTCCAATGCACCTTGTTCGTTCGCCGCGACGACGTCGCGTCGCGCGGCTGGCCGTCCTGGTTCTGGCAGCGAGTTTGCTGTCGGGCTTGGCCATGGCCGCCCAAACCCCCGATACACAGGCCCCAGTCGCACTTCGCGAGGCGCTGCAGGCCGCCTGGCAACACCATCCGAGTTATCGCGCCACCGAAGCGCAACTGGCCGCAGCCCGTGCCCGGTACGATGCGGCCGGACGACCGCTCTACAACCCCGAAGTCGAGTTGGCCGGCGACGATGAAGGCCCGGATCGCACCACAACCGCTGGCCTCAACCTCACGCTCGATCTGAGCGGCAAGCGTCGCGCGCGTCGCGACGCGGCCTCCGCGCGGGTCGATCTAGCCACCGCTGAAGCCAAGCTGCGTCGCCGCGATTTCGCCAAGCAGTGGTTCGCCAGTTGGGCTGAGCTACAGACGGCGCAGCAACGTGTGCGCACCGGTGAACGTCGATTGGCGTTGGTCACGCGCTTTGGCGAGTTGGCACAAAAGCAGTTTGCTGCAGCCGACATTTCCGGGTTGGAGCGCGATTTGGCACTGCTGGCCCGCGATGAAGCGCAAGCCCAGCAGTCGCAACTCGTCGCCGAACAGGCGGAGGCCGAAGCGCGTTTCCGCGCGGTCGGCGGCTCGCCGGAACTCCTGGCGAGCCTGACGCTGCCCAGCGACGCATTGCCGCCGCCGATGCCCTCCCATACCGGCATCGAACAGTTGCCCGACTGGCAAGCCGCACAAGCCGCTGCGCTGGCTGCCGAACGCGAAGTGACCGTTGCCCGCCGCAATCGGGTGGCCGATCCCACCGTGGGCGTGCGCGGCGGACGCATCGACTACGGCAATGTGCAGGACAACGTGGTCGGCGTGTCGCTCAGCATTCCGCTGTTCGTGCGCAATTCCTATCGCGCCGAGGTAGTGGCAGCTCAGGCCGATGCCGATGTCGCGATCGCCGAGGCCGAGCGCGTGCGCGTCGAACTCGATGCCGATCGTCGCCGTGCGATCGACAGCTACGCCGCAGCGCAATCGGCCTGGTCGCGCTGGCAGGCGAGCCGCGGCACGGATGTGGAGCGTCGCGCCACTCTCCTTGAGCGCTTGTGGCGCGAGGGCGAGCTGTCCACCGCTGACTACCTGCTGCAACTCAAGCAGACCCTCGACACGCAACTCGCCGGCGCCGAACTCGAAGCGCGCCTGTGGCGCAGCTACGCCGATTACCTCGCCGCCACCGGACAGCTTGAACGCTGGGCCGGCCTGGAGGGCACCCCATGAGAGAACTTTCGATGACCCCGTTCCGTCTGATGTCGCCGTTGCTGGCCGCGGCGTTACTGCTTGCCATGGCCGCATGTTCGAGGTCCCCCTCGACCGAGTCGGCCCCGACCGAAGCCGAAGGCGCTGAAGCGCCCACCGAAAGCGAAGCCGGCATCGCGCCCGTCAAGCTCGATGCCGCAGCGATGAAAGCTGCCGGCATCGTCGTGCAGGCGTTGCAGCCCGCTTCGATGAGCGAACAGCTGCGTGCGCCCGGTGAAGTGCTCGACAATGCCTACGGCACGGCGCTGATCACGCCCAGTGTCGAAGCCCTGGTCGTGCGTCGCCATGCCAAGCTCGGCGACGAAGTGCGCGCCGGCGCACCGCTGGTGACGCTGTCCAGCGTCGAAGTCGCCAATGCCCAGGCAGAGTTGCGCATCGCCGAACAGGAATGGCGCCGCGTCTCTGCACTCGGTCGTGAGGCCGTGTCCGGGCGCCGCATCAACGAGGCACAGGTCGCGCTCGATCGCGCTCGCGCAACGGCACAGGCGTATGGCTTGCCGGGCACGGCGGCCGGGCGCAGCAACGGCCAGTTCACCTTGACCGCGCCGCATGCCGGGCGAATCACCGAGGATGCCGTGGTCGTCGGCGAGAAAATTGAACCGGGCAAGACGCTGTTCCGCCTGGTCGATGAATCGGTGGTTTGGGTCGACGCCAAGCTGCCATCGGGGATCGTTCCGCGCATCACACCCGGCACGGAAGCGACGGTGGTGTTCAACGGCGGGCGCCTGAAGGGTACCGTTCAGCATCCCGCGCATCGCACGTCGGACACGACCCGCAATGCGGTGGTGCGGATCGAGGTTCCGAACCGGGACGACCGCCTGCACAGCGGCGATTACGTCGATGTGTTCTTCGAGGCCAGCGATGTCGCCAAGGACGGCAACGCCGCCGCGACCACGGTGTCGGTGCCGACCGACGCGTTGGTGCAGTTGGAAGGCGACACGGTGGCGTTCCGCCGCAATGCGGCAGGTGCGCTGGAACCGGCGCCGGTTCGCACCGGTGAAGCCATCGGTGATCGCACCGTCATCCGCGAAGGCCTCAAGCCCGGCGATGCCGTCGTGGTCGAAGGCGCCTTTGCCGTCAAGGCGCAGATGCTCAAGTCGCAGTTGGGAGAAGAGTGATGACCTCTGACGCCAATCCCGCCCGCGCGGGAGGTGCGCCATGCTGAATCGCCTGGTCGAACTCTCCCTGCGTTACAAGTTCCTGGTCCTGATCGTGTTCGCGGTGGTGGCCTTCCTCGGCATCAGCGCGGTGCGCAACGTGCCGATCGATGCGTTTCCGGACGTCACTCCAGTCCAGGTCAATGTCTACACCGAATCCCCCGGCTTGGCCGCCGAGGATGTCGAGCAACTGCTCACCACCCCAGTCGAGTCGGCCTTGGCCGGCTTGCCGAAGGTGCAGGAAATCCGCTCGGTCAGCCTGTTCGGGTTGTCGTACGTGTCGGTCTATTTCAAGGACGACATGAACATCTACTTCGCCCGTCAACTGGTCAACGAGCGCCTGCAGGAAATCGGCGACCGCCTGCCAGAGGGTTACGGCAAACCCAGCATGGGCCCGAACACGTCGGGCCTGGGGCAGGTCTACTGGTACACCGTCGAACGAGCGCCCGGCGTCAGCAAGGATCAGGTCACCGACATGGACCTGCGCACCTGGCAGGAATGGACCGTGCGGCTGATCCTGCGCACGGCACCGGGCGTGGACGACGTTAGTTCCTGGGGCGGTGGCGAACGCCAGTACCAGGTGCAGATCGATCCGCAACGCCTCTACGCCCGCGGGCTGGGCTTCGGCGATGTCATCAACGCGCTCCCCGCCAACAACGGCCAGGTCGGCGGTAACGTGATGGACGTGGGCCGCGAGCAGTTCCTGGTGCGCGGTCTGGGTTTGCTGAAGTCGACCGAGGACATCGGCGCGATCGTGCTCAAGTCGGAGGACGGTGTGCCGGTGTATCTGCGTGACGTGGCAACCGTGGTCGAAGCCCCCGCGCCGCGCTTCGGTGCGGTGACCCGCGACGGCCAGGAAGTCGTGATGGGCCAGGCGCTGGCCCGCATCGGCGAGAACGCCAAGGACGTGGTCGAGGCGGTCAAGGGCAAGCTTGACGTGGTGCGCGATGCACTGCCGAAGACCATGGTGCTCAAGCCGATGTACGAGCGCACTGACCTCGTCAACAAGGCGGTCGAAACCGCGGTGCGGGCGCTGGTGGAAGGCTCGCTGCTGGTCGCGGTAATCCTGTTCCTGTTCCTGGGCGAGGTCCGCTCAGCGCTGGTCGTGATCGTCACACTGCCGCTGGCCATGCTGATTGCCTTCATCGGCATGGGGCAGGTCGGCTTGTCCGCCAATCTGATGTCGCTCGCGGGCCTGGCGATCGGCATCGGCATGATGGTCGACGGCGCGGTGGTAATGGTGGAGAACGCCTTCCGGATCATGGCGGAGCGGTTGGAACACGGAGAGAAGGTCGACAAGACTTCTGCGGTGTTGGCCGCGGCTAAGGAAGTGGCCAATCCAATCACGTTCGCGATCGGCATCATCATCGTGGTTTTCCTGCCGCTGTTCGCGCTGGAAGGCCTCGAAGGCAAGATGTTCAAGCCGATGGCATTCAACATCGCCTTCGCGATGGCCGGTTCGCTGATCCTGAGCCTGACGCTGATCCCGGTCTTGGCGTCGATGATTCTCAAGCCCAAGCCCGAGCGCGATACGTGGTTGGTGGCCAGGATCAAGCGTGGTTATCAGCCGCTGTTGGCGAAGGCGCTGGGCCGCAAGAAAGTGGTCGTGATCAGCGCGCTTGTCGCCTTGGTCGCGAGCCTGGCGCTGTTCCCTTTCCTGGGTAAGGAGTTCATGCCGCAACTGCAGGAAGGCTCGATCATGTGGCGCGTGACGGGCATCCCGTCGACCTCGCTCAACGAATCGATCAAGACCAGCAACACCATCGCCGCGGCCTTCAAGCAATTCCCGGAGGTCGAGACCACGCTGGCGATGATCGGCCGTGCCGAGAAGGGCGAGACCGCCGACGTCAATTACATGGAGATCTACACCGCGCTCAAACCCGAGGAAGAGTGGAAGTCGGGCCGCGACATCAAGCAGCTCGAAGCGGCGATGCAGGAGACGCTGGAGAAGGTCGTGCCGAACGTGGTGCCCGGCTACACCCAACCGATCCAGATGCGCGTGGAGGAACTGATCTCCGGCGTGCGCGCCACCTTGGCGCTGAAGCTTTACGGTGAAGACCTGGGCGAACTCGACAAGCTGAGCGGCCGCATCAAGCGCGTGCTGGACAAGGTGCCGGGCGTGGCCGACCTTGCTTTGGAAGCCAACATCGGCAAGCCGCAGATTCGCATCGCGGTCAAGCGCGACGAACTGGCCCGCCATGGCATGAACGCTGAGGAGGTGCTCACCATCGTCCGCAATGGCCTGGGCGGCGAACCGGTGAGCGTACTGCTCGATGGCGTGAAACGCTTCGATATCGCAGTGCGGCTGGATGACGCGACACGCGATTCGGTCGAGTCATTGCGTCGCATCCCGCTCCGCACGGCAACCGGCGCCTTGGTGCCGCTGTCGGAGGTAGCCGACATCAACGTGGCCGAAGGTTACTCGTTCGTCCGTCGCGAGCAACTGCAACGCTATGCGGTGATCCAGATGGACGTCCGAGGCCGCGACGTCGATAGCTTCGTCCAGGACGCTGAGACGGCGATTAAGCAGCAGGTGAAGCTGCCGCCGGGCTACTGGATCGAGTGGGGTGGGGCGTTCGAGAACCAGCAGCGTGCGCTGGCCAAGTTGGCGCTGATCGTGCCAGTCACGATCTTTTTCATCTTCGTGTTGCTCTATACCGCCTTCAACTCGGTCAAGTACGCGGCGCTGATTCTGGCCAACGTGCCGTTCGCCACCATTGGCGGATTGTTGGCCTTGTTTGTCACCGGCCAGTACCTGTCGGTGCCCTCAGCGATCGGCTTCATCGCGGTATTCGGCGTGGCGATGCTCAACGGCATCGTGCTGGTGAGCTTCCTCAACGAGCTGCGTGAGAAAGGCCTGTCGGTGCGCGAAGCGGTGGTGCAGGGCACGGCTCTGCGTCTGCGACCGGTGCTGATGACCGCGAGCGTGGCGATCCTCGGTCTGGTGCCGATGCTGCTGTCCAGCGGTGTCGGCGCGGAAACGCAACGTCCGTTGGCGACGGTGGTGGTGGGTGGCCTGATCAGTTCGACGCTGTTGACGCTCGTGCTGTTGCCCGTGCTGTACGAATGGCTTGAAACCCGCGCCGAACGCAAGGGGGCCGGATCCAACCCGCAGGAGACCGTGTGATGAAACAGATCAAGGCGTTCGTGCACCGCAACCGGGTCTCCGACCTGATCCACGCGCTGGAAGCCGCCGGCTTCCAGCGCCTGAGCCTGTTCGACGTGAAGGGCCTGCTGCGTGCACTCAGTGCACGCGAGCAGGAGTATTCGGTCGAGTTCGGCGACCAGGTGATCAACGAGGTGCAGATGGAGCTGTTCTGCGAGGATGAAGACGTGGCCCGGGCTGTGGAAATCTTCCGCCGTGTCGGGCGGACGGGGCGACCGGACGCGGGCTGGGTCTATGTCAGCCCGGTGGAGCAAGCATTCCCCATCGACGGCACCGCGTAGGACCCAAGGGAGCTGGCACGTCATGCGAACACACAGCGCAGTCCGAGAATTCGTGGTTCCAGTGGGGTTGGCAGCGCTGGCCGTCGTGCCCGCGCTGTACCTGCGTGTGACCGGGAGCAGCGTCGGCGCCCTGGGCGACATGGTGCTGTTCGGCATGGCGATTCTGGCCGCCGGCTTCCTGCTGTCGTGGGGCGCGGAGGCTGCCGAGAAGTACATCGCCACCGGCTTCGTGCTGGCGGTGGTCGCACTTATCACGGTGCTGCCCGAATACGCGGTGGACTTCTACTACGCCTACCGCGCCGGCCAAGATCCGGCGTCCGGGTATGTGGCCTACGCCGCCGCCAACATGACCGGTGCCAATCGCCTGTTGATCGGGCTTGCCTGGCCGCTGCTGGTGGGGTTGCACTGGTGGCGCTCGCGGCAACGCGGGATTGCGTTGCAGGTCGAAAATTCGGTCGAAATCGTCTTCCTTGCGTTGGCGAGCGCGTATGCCTTCGTCATCATCCTCAAGAACCGCATCGGCCTGTTCGATTTCGTCGTGCTGGGTGCCTTGTTCTGCCTGTACCTGTGGCGCACATCAAAGGCCGAGAACGAAGAAGAGGAAGAAGACGAAGAGCCGGGCCCGGGCGCGGTGATCGCGCAGTTGTCGCCCGGCAAGCGCTGGACGGTGATGGCAGTGATGAGTGTGGCGGCCGCAGGCGTGATCCTGCTGGCGGCCGAACCCTTCGCCGAATCGCTGGTGGCTTCGGGTCGACGCCTGGGGATGGACGAGTTCCTGTTGATCCAGTGGCTGGCACCGCTGGCCAGCGAAGCGCCGGCGGTCACCATCGCGATCCTGTTCGTGCTGGATGGCCGCGCCCGCGCCGGTCTGACCACGATGATCAGCGACAAGATCAATCAATGGACCCTGCTGGTGGGCATGCTGCCGATTGCCATGAGCATTGGTGCCGGTGAGTTGACCTCGCTGCCATTGGACGCACGCCAGCACGAGGAATTCTTCCTGACCGCCGCGCAATCGATGTTCGCACTGGCATTGCTGCTGCGCATGCGGCTGAGCCTGGTTGGCGCCGTGGCGTTGGCGGTGCTGTTCGTCGGGCAGCTGATGCTGGCGTTCTTCTATCAATCCAACCCCGAGCAGGAAATCTTCGTGCTGACGGCCATCGCCTGGCTCTATCTGGCACTGGCGGGCATGCTCCTGGCGCGTGACGCCCGGCGCCTTCCCGCGCTGCTGCGAGCGGCGTGGCAGACCCGTGAGCGCAATCATGCGTGAGAGACGCACCGCGCAGGGTGGCGTGCCGCGAATGCCAAGCGCGCTGCCGTGGCTCGGTGTGTCCGCCGCCGTATTGGCCGTCGATCAGCTCACCAAATACTGGGTGCTGACCGCATTGCCGGAGCACACGGCGGTGCCCGTGTTCGACTCCTGGTGGAACTGGTACCGCTCCTATAACACCGGTGCTGCCTTCAGCTTCCTCAGCTCGGCCGGCGGCTGGCAACGCCATGTCCTGACGTTCCTTGCGCTGGCGATCGCCGCGCTGTTGACGCGTTGGCTCACCAAGCTGCCACGTCATGCATGGCCCCCGGCGCTTGCCTACGCCTTGCTTATCGGAGGCGCCTTGGGCAATGCGGTGGATCGCATCATGCGCGGGCATGTGGTGGATTTCATCCAGTGGCATTGGCGCGACTGGTACTGGCCCGCATTCAATCTGGCCGATGTCGCCATCGTCACCGGTGCCGCAATTCTGGTGTTGCAAGGCATCTTTCGGCGCGGCTAGAACGGCTTGCCGCGTGGCTCATTCACGGAGAACGAATAGTGGACGCAAATGTGATGTTCGATCTGGTCATCATCGGTGGCGGGCCGGGCGGCTACCCGGCCGCCATACGTGCCGCGCAGTTGGGGATGAAGGTGGCCTGCGTCGAAACCCGCACCCGCATGGGTGGTACCTGCCTCAACATCGGCTGCATTCCCTCGAAGGCCTTGCTGGAATCGTCCGAACGCTTCATGGCGGCCAAAACCGAATTCGCCACGCATGGCGTCGAGTTCGATGGCCTGCGATTGAATCTCGCGAATTTGCTGGATCACAAGGACAAGGTGGTCTCCGGCTTGGGCGACGGCATCGACTACCTGTTCCGCAAGCACAAAATCACGCGACTGCTTGGAACCGGATCGATTCCTGGCCCCGGCCAGGTCAGCGTGACTGCCGCCGATGGCGCCAGTCAGACGCTCCAGGCCAAGGCGATCGTGATTGCGACGGGGTCGGCGGGCGCCACCTTGCCGAATGTCCCGATCGACGAAGACCGGATCGTCTCCTCCACCGGCGCATTGTCGTTCGCGCAGGTACCCGAGCACCTGGTCGTGATCGGCGCCGGCTATGTCGGCCTGGAATTGGGCTCGGTCTGGCAACGGCTGGGTTCCAAGGTGACCGTGATTGAGTATCTGGACCGGATCACACCCGGCATGGATGCCGAACTCGCGCGGGCGTTGCACAAGGTGCTGCAACAGCAGGGCTTTGAATTCCGGCTTTCCCAGAAGGTGGCGTCCGCACGCATCGACGGAGATGCCGTGGTTCTGTCCGTCGAACCTTCAAACGGAGGCGCTGGCGAGGAGCTACGCGCCGATCGCGTGCTGGTATCCGTCGGCCGGCGCCCATACACCGACGGGCTGGGCCTGGATGCCATCGGCGTCGCACGCGACCGCAAAGGGTTCATCACGGTAGATGCGCAGTGGCGCACGAATGTGGAAGGCATCTACGCGATCGGGGACGTGATCGGCGGCCCGATGCTGGCGCACAAGGCCACCGAGGAAGGCATCGCCCTGGCCGAACAACTCGCCGGTTTGCCTGGCCATGTCAACTACGGCGCGATTCCCGCCATTGTCTACACGGCGCCCGAGGCGGCATCGGTCGGGTTGAGCGAGGAAGCGCTGAAGGATGCTGGCGTGAATTACAAAGTGGGGCGTTTTCCGTTCAACGCCAACAGTCGCGCCCGGGCCAAGGCCCAGACCGAAGGATTGGCAAAGGTACTGGCCGATGCCGAGACGGACCGCATTTTGGGCGTGCATATCTTGGGACCCGAAGCCGGATCGCTGATCCACGAGGCGGTCGTTGCCATGGAGTTTCACGGCGCTGCCGATGACCTCGCGCGTACATGTCATGCCCACCCGACCTTGCCGGAAGCACTAAAGGAAGCTGCAATGGATGTGGGCAAGTGGGCGATCCACAGCGCACGTTGACTATCCGGGATCGACTGCGCGGCGCTGTTTCGTTGCTTGGAGCCGCGGTCCCAGTGCGGGGGGAATTCGCCAAATCACGATCGATCGAGAAGTTCGAGTGTCGGACATGAACCGCCGCCCGGCGCCTGACTGCATTCGGCGATGAGGCTCATCAGATCGACTTCCAACCGGTGTAATGCATCGAGTCGTTGGCGAACATCGACCAGCTTGAGCGCGGTCAGTTGACGCGTTTGTTCGCAAGCGCGCTTGCCTTTGATCTCCAACAGCCCGGCAATTTCATCCAGGGTAAAACCCATCGCCTGGGCGCGCCGGATGAACTGCAGGCGGGCGACATCAGCCGAGCCATAGTGGCGAAAACCGCCTTGGGGTCGCTGGGGTTCCGGCAACAGTCGGCGGCGCTGGTAGTAGCGCACGGTTTCGACGTGCACCCCGGCGGAAGCCGCCAGTTTGCTGATAGTGAGGGGGCTCGCGGCCATGACTTGACTCCGTACCAAGGTACGGACCGTAGTATGCGCCCATGGCCAGACTCCCTGCCAGATCCTCCCTTCCAGCCATCATTGCGGCGAGTCTTGCCGCCTTCGCGGCATCCGTGTGCTGCGTGGTGCCTCTGGTTTTGGTGCTGCTGGGCATCAGCGGCGCATGGATTGCCAACCTCACCGCGCTGGATGCCTGGCGACCTTGGTTCAGTGCCGCCACGCTGGGGTGCTTGGGTCTGGCTTTCTGGGCCCTCTATGGGCCGGCGTCACGCTGCCGTACCGACGGAGAATGCGTGGATCCTCGGGTTCTGTATCGCCGCAGGCGTTGGCTGTGGATCGCCACGGTGCTGATCGGCTTGTTGCTGCTGTTCCCCTATTACGTAGGCTGGTTTCTGTAGGAGTTGATCGATGCGCAAATCCATATTGGGCTTGGTGATGATGGCGTGGGTCGGCGTGGCGATCGCGGCGACACCCAAGCAGGTCGTACTCAACGTCAAGAACATGACCTGTCCCGCTTGCAGCATCACCATCGAGAAGGCCTTGGACCAAGTGCCGGGCGTGACGGGCAGGCAGGTGAATACCCAGGCGGGAACAGTGGTCGTGACGTTCGACGCGGAGCGAACAAGCTTGCCTGTCGTAACGCGTGCCATTACGGACGCCGGCTTTCCTGCCAGCGTGAGGGCAAAGGGTGGCTGAGTTGCAGTTGCAGAGCACGCTGACGTGCCCGCAGTGTGGACATCAGGCTGTCGAAACCATGCCGACGACGGCGTGCCAGTTCTTGTACGAGTGCGTGGGCTGCGGCGAGCTACTGAAACCCAAGCCGGGCGACTGTTGTGTTTTTTGCTCGTACGGCACCGTGCCGTGTCCGCCCATCCAGCAAAACAGTTCCTGCTGTGACAGCACGGGTTAACCACGCTACGCAGCCAAGATCAGTTCGTTTTCGTACGGTTCCGGAAAATCGCCCACATCGATGTTGTCTAGCGCGAGGTGTGATGTGAATTGCGCCGAGATCGTCATCGGCGCCCTGATGTCATCCAGGGAGGTGCGGGAATTCTCGCGACGCACGACGGGCACGACGTAAGGCCCGTTCGGGCGCAATTTCATAACGCGCGACTAGCCAACACAACGGCAACGGCCAGTGCGGCGCATGGCACCAGCATGCCCGCGAGGCGCTGGAACATTACCGAACCTCGGTCAAGGAGCAGCGTGACCAGGAACAGCGCCGGCACGAACACCAGGTCCAGGAACTGCAGGTCGCCCTGCGTCAGGCCAATGAGGCCCTGACCGCCAAGAACCACGAGCTGCTGCAACTGAACCGCGACAACAGTCAGTGGCTCGAACGGCACGGCCGCCTGGAACGGGAATTGACGCAAACCCGCCAAGCGGCGCAAGCCCAGCAACAGGAATTGGACGCATTGCGACAGACAGCGGTGGAGCACCAGGCCCTGCAGGCACGGTGGGCGCAAGATCTCCAGGCCTTGGAAGCCGCACACACCGAACTGACCGGCGCCCGCACGGACGCCGCGAAGGAACGGGAGCGCCGCGAGCATGCTGAAGCGGAGGCGCTGCGCGCCGGCGTCCGGTTGGAGACGTTGGAGCAGTTGCTCGCGCAATTGCGCTTACAGGAAGACAAGCCCGAAACGCCGGAACGATCGACAGTCCCATCCCGGCAGACTCGAAAGACCTAGCCTGTGGCCGGCATGATGGAGCGCAAGCTTTCGCTATGAATCCACTGCGCCTGGCAGCCAAAATCCCTTCACATCAGAAGGTTAGGCGCCGAACGGCTGTTTTTTGCATGAATCCCTGCCGACCCTCAACCGGGCTCGGTCACACCATCGTCCTCTGCCTTCGTGCCGGGCAAGTCCTGGCCTACTTGTCGCTGCTCGACCTGCAGTGCTGGACCATCCGGTTGGGACAGGCCGCGCCTGACACGGCCGATCGCACCGTGGTGGTCCACGTCGACCCGCTGAAGACGCGCTACGGCGACGACTGGACGATCCACGAATTCGACCATGCGCTGATCGGCGACCAGGTCGGCCCGGACTACCTGGGGCAAGCGGTGCTCCAAAGCGGCCGCATGCAGCAGCAGGTTGCCGCCGTCATGCGGCGCGTGATTGACCGGCGCGACCGACTCGAAGCCGAGCAGGCACAACAGGAATTCGAGGCGGTCCGAGGACTGTCGTCGCCGGCGAGGGAAGCGGCCATCCGAGACTTCGTCGCGCTGCGCCGGCAGCGCTTGGTGAACCACATCAGCATGTTTGCCGAGCATGGCAACGCGGGCACGCAGATGGGGGCATGGGTGCGGGAGGGCGCCATTAAGGCGACGCAGCCCGACCCCGTCAGCACCGACGGCCTGAACGCCGCGGCCCGGCTCGTACTTGAGGACGTAGTCACCCAGCTTTCTAACACGCTCACGCAAGCACCGGCCGATTTTGTGCTCGATCCAGAGCGTTACCTCTGGCTATTCGGCGACATGGGGCAGGCATTAATCTCGATCGCGCTCGCGAAGGAATTCCACCGTTGACTATGCGCTCCACCGGTTTCTGTAGCGCTTGGTCTGGTCAATCGTGGGGTTCCAACGCCGGTGGCAACGCATTCGAGATAAGGGAGATTTATCGAGGGTAGGGCAGGTCCGCTATCAATCCAACGCTGACAGGTCCAGTCGAGACCACGCTTCACTGAGGATCGGCTTTTCGGCTAATTCCTACCCCACCCGACATGTTTGTACGAGGTCGCTTGCTTTGATGCGGCCAATGCCGCCCCCCCCCTACGGCAACACAGTGAGTAGCAGTTTCCCGGCTTCCACAGGTCGCCGGCTGAACTACGAATGTAGCTAGAATGGTAGCTGCACTCGGAGTAGGAACTATGGGATACGACCCTTTTGAAGACAGTGAACTTGCGAATCTCCCGCCGGAGGCCTATGGCAATGTCTTCGATACAGACGGCCCATTCGATCCTGACGATAACTGGCTCAGAGCCGCAGAGCGCGATGACCAACTCACTGCGATGCGGGAGTGGTTTCTGGCTCGCTATTGCGACCCTGCCCATGAGACCCCCTACAACGGCCGGGAAGGGGGCTACTTGTTCATCCATGGTGGCCCCTATGACCCAGGGGACGAGATACCTGACCGTTTCTCCGGAATCGTGGACGAAGACCTGATTCAAGGGGTAGTTGATGAGTTGGTGGGCGAGCACGGCGACGCCTGGGCCCCCATTAATCACACTCCAGATGACGAATGGGACGAGCGTTTCGATTTCGACGTAAGTGCCCGCTCCGCACCACTTGCGAAGCTCAGAGAGCGGCTCGCACAAGCTAAGAAGATACTTGGCTTGCAGGGCGATGCAGAAGCCAAAGACCTAGCTATGAAACTGGTCTTCAGTAATTCTATCGGTGTTTTGGAAGCGTTCCTTTACGAGACGGTCTACTACTGGGTCGACAACGATAAAGCGGCTCTGGAGAGCATCGTCAGGAAGCTTCCGGTCTTTCGAGACGAAAAAATCACTTTGGGCGAGATGTTTGAGCGTCAAAAAGGGTTAGTGACCCATGTCAAAGGCCACCTGCAGAACATGGTCTGGCATCGTTGGGACAAAGTGGTGCCGTTCTTTAAGCTTGGACTGGAGATCAAGCTACCAAGCCTGAAGGCATTCGATGCACCGCTTCAGAAGCGCCACGACATCGTTCACCGGGGCGGACACGACAAGGCGGGAAATTCCGTGCAGATTTTGCGTGAGGAGCTTGATGCGCTATTCGTCGCCATCGACGCGTTCGCTTTCGAGGTGGACAAGCTACTCATTGAGCGCGCTGACAAAGTGGCTGTCGTGGATGAAGAGTTTCCCGACTTCTAGAAACAGGCATCCTGATTCCTCGCGTCCGATTGATCAGCAGAACTAGGTTGATTGCGGTGCTGGACCGATCTAAGATCAGCCGCCGCCTGTCGGAACTCGATGCCCACAGGCGGCCACCAGAACAGGTTTCAGGCTTCGTCGACGGACCGCGCCTGCCGTCCCTCTCTGCTGCAAGTCAGGATGCCACGATGAAAGTCCAGGATGGGGAACTGCCGACATGGAAGCCGTTCGAGAATGTGGTCGTTAAAATCCTCGAGCACCATCAGTACGCTATTCAAGCGCACTCCCCTCAAGGCGATGCAGGCTTCGACTTCGATGCCACATTTGGAAATCTGAAGTGGGCGATCGAGGTCAAGTTCTATCGAAGCGCCCGTGCCCAGATGGCATTGATCGAGGCAGCAGTAGCACGCGTGATTAACAATGGCTTGGCAGCCCACGCCGACCGCGCTGCGCTGGTCGTGTCCTCGTTCATTACCCCCGAACAGCGGCAGACGCTCGGGCAGAAGTATTCTGCTGCGTTCATCGATCGAGCCGACTTGGCGATCAGGGCGACAGCGTGGCCAGAGTTAACCGACGAGCTCAATGCCGTACTAGAAGCCCGTTCTGATCTGACGGATCAGCCGCGACATGAAACGGGCTCAGCAGACAGGCTCTCGGAAGAGCAAGAGCCGCCCCGACTGGCTCTACCAGCAACGAGGGGAATGTGCTCGCCGGGCGACTCAAGGCGCTTGCTGCTGGCCGGGATGACGCGACGCGTTACGAGCAGCTTTCAATAGAAATCCTCAAGTTTCTATTTGGACGGGACTTGGTGGGCTGGTAGGCCCAGAATACGACCGATGATCGATTGAACCGACTCGATTGCGTCTGTCGCGCCAAGCCGACGCACGAGTTCTGGCGATTTGTCATCGAGGATCTTGGAAGTCGCTATGTTGTTTTCGAGTTCAAGAACTATCAGGACCCGATCAGCCAAGGGCAGGTGTTGACCACAGAGAAGTACCTGCTCGCCCCGGCTCTGCGAAAGGTGGTCTTCATCCTGACTCGCCATGGGGCGGATGAGGGCGCGCGAAAAATGGCAAAAGGGGCGATGCGCGAGCATGGAAAGCTCATGCTGGTGCTCGATGATCAGGCCGTTATCGACATGCTGGAAAAGCGGGACAACGGTGTGGATCCGACCGACATCCTGATGGCCGACGAATTCATGCTGACATTGTCGCGATAGGTCGGTGCGGCTTTGCTTGCACCGCGGTGTTGGTACCGACGCAGCGAGAGAGCTCATAGGGCAATACGCTAGCCGGTGAGGGTAGGAAACAGCACCCGCACCCGTAATCCGCGTCCATCTAGGCCTTGGCCTGTCGTAATGAGGGCGTAGTGGGACTGGGCGATATCGGCCATCAACGATAGTTCGATGCCACTGCCCCGCACGGGCGTGTCGACAGCGCGATGGAAGCGCTCGAAAATAGCTTCGCTCCTGTTCTGAGGCGTCCTGCAGCGCGCTGGGCCTCGCTACGGCAAGCCCGACCCTGGCACAACAGGGCAGGGTGCAAGCGGGTCTATGTTGCTGCCGCCCGTCGGCAGCGCGTACCTTGGCGGGCAGAGGCCCACAGGACACCCTTGCCGAGCAGCAGCAGGCCGACATGGTGTTTGCTGCACCGTGCGCCCGGTTGGATACATTAGGGAGGACAGCGGCGCGTGATCGGGGTAGCGCCGGCCAGTTTCCTGACGAACGGAACATCGAAGGGGAGGCGCCATGATTTCTATCCTCCACACGGCCGACTGGCAGATCGGACGGGTGTTTTCGCAGTTTGAGCCCGATGATGCGGCCGCCTTGTTCGAAGCGCGCTTCCTGGCGGTGGAACGACTGGCGAGCATGGCGACCCAACATCAGGTCGATGCCATCCTCGTCGCTGGCGACGTATTCGAAGCACAGACGGTTACGGAGAAGACGATCCGTCGCTTGTTCAATGCGATGGCGGGCTTTACCGGACCTTGGGTACTGATCCCGGGCAACCACGATGCGGCGCTGACAGAATCGGTATGGACCCAGGCCCAGCGCCTGCACGCCGTGCCCTCCAATGTCCTGCTGTGCCTGGAACCCGAGCCGGTGGTGGTGGCGGAGAAATTCACCGTGTTGCCGGCGCCATTGACACAACGCAATACCTACAACGATCTGACCGACTGGTTTAGCACCACCCCGAGGCAGGACGAGTTGCCGCGGATCGGTCTCGCGCACGGCTCCGTGCAGGGCATCCTCTCTGAGGACATCGACTCGGCGAATCCGATCGCCGCTGGCAGAGCCGAGGAGGCCGACTTGGCTTACCTGGCACTAGGCGACTGGCATGGGGCCAAGCGTATTGATGACAGGACCTGGTACGCCGGCACGCCGGAAGCCGATCGCTTCAAAGACAACGACTCAGGTCAGGTGCTGCTGGTGTCCCTTGCAGGCCAAGGGGCCCCTGCCACGGTCACACCGGTGCCGATCGGTAGGTATACCTGGCGCCAGATGGACTGGCACGCGGCGGTAGACGCGGAAATCGATGTACTGGTCGAAAAGCTTGAACGGATCGCAAGCGAAGACGTCCTCCAGGTCCGTGTCGCTGGCACCTGCAGCTTGACGGGGCATCGCAGGCTGGCCGATGCACTCGCTGCCGCGAGCGCAAGGGCCCGTGCAGTTGTTTGGGACACCTCAGGATTGCGGCTCGAACCCACTGAGGAAGACATGCAGGCGCTTCACGCCGATGGTTTCGTGGGTGAGGTGCTGCAAGAACTTCGCGCAGAGCAGACTGGTCAGACCAGCGAACTGGCACGTGATGCCATCCTCGCCCTGGCCAGGATCCTGGACGGCCGCCGCCCTCGCACAGGAGCCGGCGCATGAAACTCCATCGTCTTCGCATCGAGAGCTTCAAGCGCTTCCGTGATCCCCTGGAGTTGGGCGATCTTGTAGAGGGCCTCAACTTATTCATTGCGCCGAATGAATCCGGAAAATCCACCGTTGCTGAAGCAATCCGCGCGGCGTTCTTCGAGCGACACAAGTCCAGTTCGGTCGTCGGACTGCGACCTTGGAATGACCCCTCGGCAACGCCCACGGTGGAGATCGACTTTGATATCGCCGGCAAGCCTGCCCGCCTGACCAAAGCATTTCTTGGCAGGAAGCGCTGCAACCTGGTCATCGACGGTCGGCAGCTCGACGGACTTGCGGCAGAAGACCATCTGGGCGGCCTGCTCGGCTTCAGCTTTGCCGGCAAAGGGGCCAGCACACCCGAGCACATGGGCATCCCGGGCCTGCTTTGGATCAAGCAGGGTTCCACGCATGACATTGCTAAACCGGTGGGATTTGCCAGGGATTACCTTCGCAATGCGTTAGGCGATGCGCTGGGAGAACTGGCCGCCAGCCAGGGCGACGAGATCATTCGCATTGTCGAGGAGGAACGCAACGAGCTGTTGACGCCGTCGACAGGTGCCCCACGCGGAACGTACCAGGAAGCGCTCAAGCGCTCGTCGGCAATCGAGGGGGAACTGGCCATCTTGCAAGCAGACATCCAAGCCTATCGGGGCGGGGTTGATCGACTGGCAAGCCTTCGGCTCGCACATGACCGAGAAGCGGCTGAGCGCCCTTGGCTTGTCCTGCAAACCCAACTTGCCCAAGCCCAGGCGCAGTTGGCCGATGCCCAAGGTCTGGCCCAACGAAAAGCAGCACAGGACCTCGTCCTCACCCAGGCAACAGCGCACGTCACCGCCCTGCGTGACCAGCTTCAGGCGATGGAGCGCGAACAGGACGCCCTCAGCGTACGCCAAGCGAACCTGAAGGCTACCGAAGACTTGCTGCATCAAGCCCGAGGTCACCTACACGCCTGGGAGCCACGTCACGCTGCGGCCGTGGAAGCCAGCCAACGGGCACGCGAACACCTGCGGCTGGCCCGCTTGGCCGCCGAGCGCCAGGGGCAGCAGAGAACTGTCACGGATCTGACCGCGCTTCTCGCCACCCTGCAACACAATCACCACGAAGCACAGATCCAGCAGAACAAACTGACCGACCTGCAGGCCGATGCGCTCGCGCTAGCCGTGCCGTCGGATCAGCTCGATCGACTGAGAGCGTGCTCGGAAGACCTTCGTACCGCGCAGGCCAGGCTGGACGCGATCTCGACCACCCTTGAGTTCGAGCTGGACG
This sequence comes from Thermomonas sp., assembly GCF_041905325.1. Lineage (GTDB taxonomy): Bacteria > Pseudomonadota > Gammaproteobacteria > Xanthomonadales > Xanthomonadaceae > Thermomonas. The sequence continues at coordinate 24,146 of NZ_JAYRLK010000005.1, forward strand.
CCACCGCGAAGGTACAGGTTGGACAGGCGCCACTAAGCGATACCAAGCGCTTGGCCATCGAGACCCGCACCGATATAGACATCGACGGTGTCGGCCGGATCACGGTCGTGCCGGGCGGTGAAGACCTGGAGGTTCTCATTGCAGGACGTAATCGCCAACAGGATGAGCTGACCACGCTGCTCCAATCGATCGGGGTTGGCAGCCTGGCGGCGGCTGAAGAGCGTGCGCGACGCCATGTCCAGCGTGTGGCCGAGGCCGAAGCCTCCGCGGCGGTGCTGGCGGCCCATGCGCCCGAGGGACTCGCTGCATTGGCTGCGGAGTTGGCGGCGCAAGCCGCCAAACTCGCCGATGCCCGGTCCGCCCTGGATACGTTGGGCGAAGACACTACCTCATCGGCGCTCACGGTATCCCAAGCCGAGTCCGAAGACCTCGCCGCCCGCGACGCCTTGGAGGATGCTTCAACGGAGCTCAACGAGGCCAAGTTCGCCGTCGGCGAGGCAAGTGCGCAGGCTAAGGCAGCGGCAGAGGAACTCGCCGCTCTACAAACAACATTGGATGATCCCCTCAGGACGGCCAAGAAGATCGAAGCCAGTCAAGCGCTGACCGATGCGCGGGCACAACAGAGCGCCGCCCAGAGCCAGGCTAGCGAGCTGGCCCAGCAACTGCAGACGATCAACCTACTAGTGCTGCAGCAGGATGTCGAGCGCCTGGATCGTAGCGCCACGCAAACAGTGGCTGCGCACACCCAACGCAATACGGATATCACCCGCCTCGAAGCTGAGTTGGAAGCAAAGGGTGCGTTAGGCCAAGAGGAAGCCGCTGCAGAGAAGAAGCGCGAGCTAGAACAGCTACGCCGGCGGTGTGAGGAGCTCGGGCGCCGCGCCAAGGCGCTCGATCACCTGCTCAAACTGCTCAGTGAGAAGCGATCTGCACTGGCGCGACGACTGCGTGCTCCGTTGCAGAAGTATCTCAATCACTATCTCCAGATACTGTTTCCTGGCGCTCACGTCGAGGTCGGCGAAGACTTGTCTCCAGGGACCGTCACCCGCATGGGCGCAAATGGTGCCGAAACTGGCGAATTCCTGGAGCTAAGTTTCGGGGCACGGGAACAACTGGGCGTGGTGGCGCGACTGGCCTATGCCGACTTGCTCAAGGAGGCGGGCAAACCCACGCTCGTCATCCTTGACGATGCCCTGGTACACACCGACCAGGAGCGCCTCGGGCATATGAAGCGGGTTCTCTATGATGCGGCGAGCCGTCATCAGATCCTGATCTTCAGCTGCCACGCCGAGGCCTGGCGAGACTTGGGCGTAGTCGCACGACGCCTAGCTTAGCTGGACATCCAAACCCCGGCCGCTGCCGCCACCTGCGTTGCACGTCAAATGGGGGGGGCGCTGAGACAAGTGAGAATCCTGAAGGAGTAGGGACGTGCTGATAACGATGGTCGAGATTGGGAACTACCGGAAGCTGTTGGCCGCGCGCATTGCTTTCGCCCCCGATAAGACGGTGCTGGTGGGCGCCAACAATAGTGGCAAGACCTCCGCCATGACCGCGCTGCGTCGTTTCCTTGTCGATACGCGTGGGTTTTCCATCAACGATCTGTCGCTTGCGCATTGGCAAGCCCTGAATGCGCAAGGGGAGACTTGGGAGGCGGCGATAGCCGCGGACACAGAGTTGCCTGCGCCCGGCATTCTGGAGTTCCTGCCGCAGCTGGATGTGTGGCTCCAAGTCAAGAAGGGCGAGATGCATTACGTGCAGAAGCTGCTTCCGACGCTGGATTGGAAGACCGCCCCTCTTGGCGTTCGGTTTCGCTTTGAGCCCGAAGACGCCGTCAAGTTTCAGCAGGAGTACATCGCGGCGAGAAGGAAGGCGGCCGACATCACGGTCGCTGCGGCCCAAGCTGTCGAAGGGAAGGAAGATCCGCCCCAATTGGAGCTCTGGCCGCTCAATCTGATCGATTTTCTGGAGCGTCGCCTGCGGACCTTCTTTAAAGTGAAGGCATATTTGTTGGACCCGGCGAAAGTCGAGGAACCCACTGATGGCGTTGCCCGCATGCAGGCCCTGTCCGATGACGCCGAGCCCATTGAGGGCAATCCACTCGACGGCCTCATCCAGATCGATGAAATCAGCGCGCAGCGAGGTTTCGGGGCCACCAGTAACCGTACGCAGCGCGAGGATGCAGGCGCAGATGCACGCACTGCAGGTCGGCTCTCCACCCAGCTTCGCTCTTACTATGACAGGCACCTGGACTGGCGTGATACCCCGGAACTGACCGATATCAAGGCCATGGAGGCACTGGAGAAGGCACGTAAGGCCTTCGATGAAAGGCTATCGGAAGCTTTCGACAAAGCGCTGATCGAACTGCAGAAGCTTGGCTATCCGGGCATATCCGACCCTAAGCTGAAGATTGCTACCAAGCTCAAGCTGCAGGACGGCTTGAGCCATGAGTCCGCCATTCAGTACGAAATCCCCGCGGCGGCGGGTGAGCACATGCACCGCCTGCCGGAAGACTCCAACGGACTGGGTTACCAGAACTTGGTCTCAATGGTCTTCAACCTGATGAGCTATCGCGATGCATGGATGCGGGTGGGCAAAGCCGGAACAGGACACGATGTAAAGCCCACCCCGCCGCTGCACCTGATGTTGGTCGAAGAGCCCGAGGCGTATCTCCATGCCCAGGTACAACAGGTGTTCATCAGGCACGCCTATGACGTGCTACGCAATGATCCTGCCCTTGGAAAGTCGCTTGATTTCAGCACGCAACTTGTCGTGAGCACCCATTCCAGCCACATCGCCCATGCCTGCGATTTTGCGGCGCTTCGCTACTTCCGGCGGCTTCCCCCTTCCGAGGGGCGCAAGACCCCCACCGCCTGCGTGGTCAATCTCTCATCAGTCTTCGGCAAACCGGACCAGACGGAAAAGTTTGTGGCGCGCTACCTCAAGGCGACGCATTGCGACCTGTTCTTCGCCGACGCCGCTATTTTCATCGAAGGCAGCGCCGAGCGCATCCTTGTTCCCCATTTCGTCGAACAGGCCGATGTATTCGAGTATCTGCGGACGCGCTATATCACCTGGTTGGAGGTGGGCGGCAGCCATGCGCACCGGTTCAAGGGTCTGGTGGACACCCTGGGCCTGACGACATTGATCATCACCGACCTCGACGCGAAGGATCCGGCTTCTAACGAAGCCAGGACGCCGGCGCTAGGCAAGGGACTTGAAGCGCGCAATGAAACGCTGCGCTCTTGGGCACCCAAGCAGACCGATGTCGATATCCTCATGAAGCTGGAGGAGAAGGAGAAAGCCATCGTTCATCCCAATGGCTATGCCGTGCGCTCCGCGTATCAGACGGGAGAGAAACTGAAGCTCGGGGCAGTCGATGTGGAGATCCACGCCAACACGTTCGAAGACGCTTTGCTCTACAGGAATTTTGATTTTTTCAAGGCCCGCAAGGCCACTGGCCTGGCGGGCAAGTTCCAGGCCATCGCCGATGCCGCCCAAGACGGCAATCAGCTGACAGCCGATGTCGCCAAGGCGATCAAGGAAGGGGATAAGGCTGAGTTCGCCCTCGAGCTCTTGTTCAGCGACGACATTGAGCAACTCCATGTGCCGGCCTATATCGAGCATGGATTGCTGTGGCTGGCCGAGCAGTTGAAGCGCAAGGAGGCGGATCTTGCTCCCAAGGCCGGTGCAGCATGACCAGTGAGGCCGCCGCAGTCCCCAACGATGAACTCGATCGTCATGTGGACGAGGAGATCAAACACTGCCTCGATCCCCAGGCTCCCAGAAGCTTCTTCCTGTTCGCCGGAGCTGGCTCGGGTAAGACTCGCTCGCTGGTGGGGGCCCTGGACTACCTCCGCGACACGGCCGGCGCACGCCTGAGAGTCCGTGGGCAGAAGGTCGCGGTCGTCACCTACACCAAGGCAGCGCGTGATGAAATTATCCGGCGCACGCAGTTTGATCCCATCATCGCCGTGTCCACGATCCACAGTTTTGCCTGGACCTTGATTGAAGGATTCAACCACGACATCCGGGAGTGGCTCCGGGTTTCACTCAAGGCCGACATTGAGGATCTGCAAGCCAAGGAAGCCAAGGGGCGCGCAGGCACGAAAGCTTCCGCGGAGCGGATCGCCGACATCGCGTCCAAGACACGACGACTAGCCCGACTCGACACGACCAAGACCTTCGTCTACAGCCCTGACGGTGACAACCGGGGCAGGGACTCGCTCAATCACGCCGAAGTGCTACATCTGGCGGGGGATTTCTTGAAGTCCAAGCCCGTGCTCCGGCACATCCTGCGCGATGGCTATCCCTACATACTGGTTGACGAAAGCCAAGATACAAACCGTCATATCGTGGAAGCCTTGTTCACCTTCCAGGCCGCGCACAAGGACGAAGTTGTGGTCGGCCTCTTCGGCGACATGATGCAGCGCATCTACGGCGATGGTCAGCCGGGCTTGGGCGAGAACCTGCCCGATGACTGGGCCACACCGACCAAGCGGCTGAACTTTCGGTGCCCGCGGCGAGTCATCGAGCTCATTAACAAGATCCGCGAGTCCACCGATCAGCAGACCCAGATCCCCCGTAGCGCCGCGATCGAGGGGCATGTGCGGATGTTCGTGCTTCCCTCCGAAGGGATCGATAAGGTCGCCGCGGAGAAGGCCATCTGCGCGCACATGGCCGGTCTTACTGCCGATCAGGAGTGGCTGGATGAGGATGCGGTCAAAGTGCTCATCCTGGAGCATCGTATGGCGGCCCTTCGGATGGGGTTTGATGATTTGCTGGCAGCGCTCTATCCGGTAGCACAGTTTCGGACGTCGTTGCTGGATGGGTCACTGCCTGCAGTCAACTTCTTCTCGAACCTGATCCTTCCCCTATGGGGCGCCAAGGACGACAAGTTTGGCACCGCACGGATCATGCGGGCAGCTTCACCCCTGTTGAGCCCATCTGCGCTGAAGCATGCTCCTGATCAGTTTGAGCAGCTGGCCCGTGCGCAGGCGGCCGTGGATGCGCTGATTGCACTGCTCGATGGCAATCCGTCCGTGACGTTTGGTGAGATCCTTCATAACGTGGCCAAGACCGGTCTTTTCGCAATTCCCGACACGCTCAATGTGGCCTTGGCTGCCGCTGCCGCTGCCGCTGAAGCGGGCGATGCTGAGGACGAGCAGGAGCGCAGCGATCGAGACAAAGCTATCGCCGAGTTTTTAGCGATTCCCTTTTTGCAGGTACGGGCCTATGCCAAATACGTGAGTGGCAAGGCGCGTTTTGATACGCATCAGGGCGTGAAAGGACTCGAGTTCCCCCGCGTCATGGTCGTCATGGATGATCACGAGGCGCGCGGCTTTCTGTTCAAGTACGAAAAGCTTTTCGGCGGCGGCGCTGACGACGGTCAAACCGCATCGACCCGTCGGTTGCTCTACGTTACCTGCAGTCGCGCGGAACGCTCACTTGCATTGGTCGCTTACGCCGCCAATCCGGCACGGATTGGGGATCAGCTCCTAACCACGGGCTGGATCAAGCCCGAAGAGATCTCGATCGGCCTGCCATAAGCCTTCTCGGCCCAGTCAGGGACCGGGCCACTCAGCATCAAAATTCCTGTTGTTTCTAATCCTCCAGCAGTCGAGCAGCTGGATTCGCTGAAGCTCCGCCGGTCTGGAAGTATCCGATTACACTCGAGACCGCCCGGTGCTCCGTCAGTTGCATGATCGCCGGCAGCGCCACCCCTTGGCGGCTGGCCTCGGTCACAAATCCCGACCTGAGACTGTGCCCGCCAAAATCCCCCTCCAGCCCCGCCAGGCGCGCCCGCCGCTGCACGATCTCGCCTACCGCGGCGGGGGACAGGGCAGGACCAACGCGCTGTTTCCATAGCCGCCGGAAGATCGCCCCTTCGGTGATCCCGGACGCTTCGAGCCAGTCCTCCAGCGCCAACGCGGCCCGATCGAGCACCGGCTTGTCCGGGGTCGAGGCGGCGGTGACGCCGGCCTGCTGGGTCTTGCTGTGCTCCAGACGGTAGATATAACCCGCCTCGCCGATCCGCCGTAGGTCGCGCAAGTCGGCGGCGGCAATCTCGCTGCGCCGGCGCCCGCCGCTGGCGAACCCAAAGCAGAGGAGGGCGCGGTCCCGGATCCCTTCCAGACTGTCGTCGCAGGTGGCCAGCATGGCCTCCAGTTCGGCCAAGGTGATAGCGGTCTTCTTGCGCGGCCGCTCGCCGCGCTTGACGGCCGCCCGGGCGGCACGGCTGAGCACGGTGCGGATCGCCGGCTGCTCGCAGGGATTGGGCTGCTGCTTGAGCCGGTGTGCCGTGGACAGCACCGCGACCCGGTGCCGGACAGTGGCTAGGGTCCAGGGGCCGGGCTTGGCCTTCAGGCCAGCGGCCACCAGCGCCTGGTCGACCGCCGGCGGCAGTTCCCAGGCCAGCTCACCGTCGGCGTTGCGGCGGACCACATGGTCGACCACGAACTGCAGCACGGCGGCTTCGGGTACCGGCAAGGGCAGCTCGATCCCATAGCGGGCGGCGTACCAGCCGGCCCAGTAGCGCAGGGCGCTGGCGTAGCTGCGGGTGGTGTTCGCGGCAGCCGCTTCGGCGAGCAGCTCGCGCACCGCGTCGGCGGCCTGCTGGGCCAACTGGTCCGGCAAGACCAGGCTGGAAGCCGGTTGCGCGAGGGTCGGAATCGCGTGATTATCTTTCATAGTATGTATGTTTTACTACGATATTGAGTCTGTAGCCACGATAATCATCACTTATCGTGAGTACGGAAACAGCAGAGTAGGGCGGCCACATAGGAGGCACAAGCCTTGGCCAAGGGCATCACCGAAACCGACGTCCACACGGCCGCAGACGAGATCGTCGCCGCCGGAGAACGCCCGACCGTCGAGCGCATCCGCGCGCACTTGGGGACCGGTTCGCCCAACACCGTCACACGGTGGCTGGATACTTGGTGGAAGCAGTTGGGTGAGCGGTTGCAGAAGCAACAATCGCATCGTGCGTTGCCGAAAGCCCCAGATGCGGTGGCTTCTCTGGCAGGAGAGTGGTGGTCCCTTGCGATGGAACATGCCCGCGCCAATGCAGAGATCGCGATTTCTCAAAGAAGTGAGGCGCTGCAGGCCGAACAAGCCGCGTTGAAAACCGCTAAAGAGGAGTTTCGTGACGAAGCAGCCCTCCTGCGCCAACAGGCCGCGGATGCTACCCAACTGCGGGAACTCGCCCAGGCTCGTGCAGTGGAGCTGGAGCGCCTTGTTCATCAACTGCAGGGGCAGAATAGGGAACTTGCTCGTCAGTGCGAGGCTGCTCATGCTCGCGTGACGGAAGCCGAAAGCCAGCGTCAGGTTGCAGAGGCACGCCTGCAGACACAGCAGGATCAAGCAGCTTCAGAGCGAGACGACCTCATCCGACATGTCCGCGCTGTCGAAGATCGGGCCCATGCTGAGGTGGATCGTGGTCGGCAGGAGGTACTGGAACTGAAACAACGATTGGCGTCAGTCACCCGAGAGCACGACGCGGCGCGTAAATCTCAGCTCAAGGACATCGAGGCCGCCCGGACTGAAGCAGCGGACGCTTGTCGTGATGCCGCGGCTCAGCGTGCACGAGCGGAAGTTCTTGATGCTCAGTTGGCACGCCTTCAGCGCCTGCCGTCCGCCGTGGAAAAAGCACTCAAGCAGGCGACGTCAAGCACAAAGTTGAAGCGTACGCCCAAAAGATCACAACGTTCCGCATGATCCGTACACCGATCGTTGCGTACTTTACTTTGAGCATCAGTCCACCTGCGTCGGCGCTGATGCATGATTTTCTGACGTGCGCAGGGTTGCAGCATGCTTTTCTGAACTGGCGTGGCATCAACAGTGCGGATGCGTAGCAAGGAAGGCCTCTGCAGACAGGAGAAGTAGTTGAATGCTTGTCAGGAAATGCCTACCGACTTGTCTGCCGTAACTTCGCATAATGCATATTATGTCAAGTGCTACATTGCATCGACTTGCTCATGTTTCGCGTATACACCGACTCCATTCGTTGATCGCAGGTCTGGTATCCGATGTCCACGGCCCTGGTGCTGTTCCGGCAAGACTTCCGTCTGGCCGATAACGCCGCGCTGACCGCCGCTTGCCGGGCCCATGCGCGCGTGCTGCCGGTTTACATCCACGCGCCGTCGGAACATGCGCCGTGGCAGCCGGGTGCCGCCAGTCGCTGGTGGCTGCACCATTCGCTGCAAGCCCTGCGCGGCCAGTTGGCGACGCAAGGGGGCGATCTGCACGTCACTGCAGGCCACACGCTGGACACCCTGCGCACCCTCATCCGCACCAGCGGTGCCTCCGAAATCCACTGGAATCGCCGCTACGAGCCCGCTGCGATTGCCTGCGACACCGCGTTGAAAGCGGCGCTGCGCGAGGACGGCATCGTCGTCCACAGCCACGCCGGCGGGCTCTGGAGCGAGCCGTGGACGCTGGCCACCGATACCGGCCAACCGTACCGGGTGTTCACCCCGTTCTGGCGCAAGCTGCGCACAAGGTTGCCGAACCCGGTGCCACTACCGGCAGCGCGGGCACGCGAATGGCTGTGCCTGCCGGGCAGCCTGCCGACTGCCGCGCTGGGTTTGTTGCCGACGCTCCGCTGGGACATCGGGCTGGAGGCCAGTTGGACCCCCGGCGAAGCCGGCGCGCAGGAGTTGCTGGAGATTTTCGCCGACGATGCCGTGCTGGATTATGCGAAAGGCCGAGACCTGCCGGCGCGCCACGGGACATCCCGGTTGTCGCCGCATCTGCATTTCGGCGAAATCACCCCGGCCCAGATCCAGCGAATCCTGCACGATCGCGCCGCGCGCATTGACGCCCGAAAACGCCCCGACCTCGAACCCTATCTGCGCGAACTGGGCTGGCGTGAATTCGCGCACCACCTGCTCTTCCACTTCCCGCAGACGCCCGAAGCCAACTTCAACCCGCGCTTCGACGGGTTTCCGTGGGCACCCGCCGACGACGCGCTGCTGGCGCGCTGGCAGCAGGGCCGCACCGGCATTCCACTGGTGGACGCCGGCATGCGCGAGCTCTGGCACACCGGCTGGATGCACAACCGCGTGCGCATGGTGGTGGCCAGCTTCCTGACCAAGAACCTGCGCCAGCACTGGCGGCACGGCGCGCACTGGTTCTGGGACACGCTGGTGGATGCCGACCTGGCCAACAACACCCTCGGCTGGCAGTGGGTGGCCGGCTGCGGGGCCGATGCGGCGCCCTACTTCCGGGTGTTCAACCCGTACCTGCAGGCGGCGAAGTTCGACCCCGACGCCGCCTACATCAAGCGCTGGCTGCCGGAACTCGCGCCGCTGCCCGCCAAGGTGCTGCACGAAGCAGGCAAGCATTCCGCCCTGCTGGCGGCCCGCGGCTACCCGGCACCGATGGTGGAGCTGGGCGCGTCACGCGATGCCGCGCTGGTGGCGTGGGGCACGCTGGCGAAGCACTGAGACATGCCGGCCAGGCGATCACCTCCGCCGTGGCTGCATCCGATTCCGATGGGGGTGCGTAACTTCCAGCATCTTCATCCCGGTGCCGCCGCCATGCGCAGCCTCGTCGCCTCCACCCTGCCTCTCCTGCTCGCCACCCTGCTGATGGGGTGCGCCGAAGCCAGCACGCCGATCAAGCCGGTGGACCAGGTGGACCTGCCACGCTTCATGGGCCGCTGGTACGTCATCGGCATCATCCCCACCCGGTTGGAACGCGGCAACCACAACCCGGTGGAAACCTACCGCCTGGACCGCGACGGCAACGTCTGCACCTGGTACCGCTATCGGCCCAACCGCTTCGACGCCCCGGTGAAGTTGCTGAAATCCACCGGGCTGGTGGTACCCGGCACCGGCAATGCCGAATGGAAGGTGCGCTTCTTCGGCCTGTTCAAGGCACAGTACAAGGTGGGCTGGCTGGCGCCGGACTACAGCCAGGTGCTGATCGTGCGCGATGCCCGCGACTACTTGTGGTACATGGCGCGCACGCCCACCGTGCCGGAAGGCGATTACCAGGCGATGCTGGCGCGGGCCGGCGCTCTGGGCTACGACGTGCGCCGCATCGAGCGCGTGCCGCAGCGCTGGCCGGAAGGCAATGCCGGACGCGACAGCTTCCACGGAGAATGCCGATGAGATTCCTGGTACTGGCACTCGCACTGGCGATGCCGCTGGTCGGCTGGCTGTCCAATACCGGCTTGCTGGGCCCGACCAATGGCGAGATCTCCGCCCGCTATCCCACGTTGATCGTCGCGGCCGGCTACGCCTTCGCCATCTGGGGGCCGATCTTCCTGCTGGACGTGGTGTTCGGCATCGCCCAGGCCCGCGTGCGCGAGCCGGGCACCCGCCTGCAGCGCATCCGCGTGCTCACCGCGGCGGGCTTCGCGCTGACCTCGCTGTGGATGGTGGTGTTCACCCTGCAATGGTTCTGGCTGGCGCTGGCGATCATCTGGGGCAGTCTGGGCTGCCTGCTGGGTGCCGCCTGGCTGGCCTCGCAGACCCGGCATCACCGCCGCGGCCCGTGGTGGCAATGGCTGCCGCTGTCGCTGCACGCGGGTTGGGTGTCGCTGGCGGTGTTCCTCAACGTCGCGCAGGTGGTGGTGGCGTTCGAGCTGCTGTCGGTGGACCGCATGCTGCCGTGGACGCTGGTGCTGTTCGCGCTGGCCGGGACGCTGCTGGTGACGGCGATCGTGAAGCTGCGCGGCAACCCCTGGTATGCAGCGGCGGCGGTCTGGGGCTTGCTGGGGGTACATGCGAAGCAACACGCCGCCACATTGCCGGGTGCCGGGGTCGCGGCCAACGTGGCCTTGGCATTGGCCGTGCTGGTGGTGTTGGCGACACTGGCCACCCTGTGGTTCGGCAGACGCGGGCCCCGCCCGCAGCGCACGGGCTGACGCACCGCGCATCCAATCCCCGCCGGCGCGCGTAAAGCCGCTTGCAGTCGCGACCTTGCCGTCGGCATGCGATCCGCCCTTTCCCCTTCCAGCTTTCGAGGCTCTCCCATGTCACAGCCCCTGCGGGACCCCACACCCATCCAGCGACTGGCGCTGCTCACCGCGTCGCAGCGCGTCCGCGAACGCCTGCGCAGCGCCGGCACCCGCTTCCACGCCAACGACAACATCGCCGACTACCTCGAGGACGGCGAGCTGGAGGCGATCGAAGGCGAGGTGGCCGCCAAGGCGCAGGAGATGCTGCGGGCGCTGGTCATCGACGTCGACAACGACCACAACACCCGCGACACCGGCCGCCGGCTGGCCAAGATGTTCGTGCGCGAGCTGTTCGCCGGCCGCTACCAGCACGCGCCCGCGGTCACCGAGTTCCCCAACGCCGAGCGCCTGAACGAACTGATGATCGTCGGCCCGCTGCGCGTGCGCAGCGCCTGCTCGCACCACCTGTGCCCGATCATGGGTCGGGTCTGGGTGGGCGTGCTGCCCGACGCCGACTCCAACCTGATCGGCCTGTCCAAGTACGCCCGCCTGATCGACTGGATCATGAGCCGCCCGCAGATCCAGGAAGAGGCGGTGAGCCAGATCGCCGACCTGCTGGAGCAGCGGCTGAAGCCGGACGGCATCGCCGTGGTCATGGAAGCCGACCACTACTGCATGCATTGGCGCGGGGTGAAGGACGACGAGTCGAAGATGATCAACAGCGTGATGCGCGGCCGCTTCCTGGCCGACCCGTCGCTGCGCAAGGAGTTCCTGTCGCTGCGCCACCGCGGCTGACCGGGGCCAACTTCACCAACACGAACGGCCCGCATTGTGAGATGCGGGCCGTTTCCTTTTGGGACAGGAGAGGCGTTCGGCGGTGGGCCCGGGTTACAGGCCCACCATCGGCTGCAGCTTGCGCGCCAGCCAGCCGCGGAACTGCAGCGGGCCGTCCAGCGCCGCCACGCAGATGCAGGGCACGCCCGGCGAGGTCACCGGCTGGTGCTCGATGTCGCTGTCCAGGTCGGCCATGTCGCCGGGGCCGAAATGGCCCAGCTCGTCGTCGTAGGCACCCTTGAGGATCTGGGTCAGCTCGCTGCCGCCATGGCTGTGCACCGGCATGCTCTTGCCCGGCGCGATCCTGAGCAGGATCAGGGTGTCGCCGCTGCTGCGCGGCGCCCGGATCATGTGCACGCCCGGTGCCATCCAGCGCCAGCGCAGCGCCTTCCAGCTCTTGCCGAAATACGGCTGCAGCGGGCGCGGCAGCGCATCCAGCGAACGCGGGGCATCGGCGGTTTCGGACAGGCCATTCGCCGCCGCGGGCAGCGGCTGACTCAGGCGCGCCAGCATGTCCTCGCGCAGGCGTGCGGCCTGCTGCGGCTCCGGTGCCGCGGGTTGCTGCTGCGAGAGCAGCACGCCGCCGACCCGCTCGGCCGCTGCCAGCTGCTGGCGGCAGTAGGCGCAGCCTTCCAGGTGGGTGTCGGCAACCGCCGCCATTTCCGGCGACAGCGCGCCGGCGGCATGGCTGACCAGGGTGGCAGGGTCGAGATGGTGGCGCGGCGTCATACCGCCTCCTGCACGCCCGACTGCAGACGCAGGAAGGCACGGCGGATGGAGGATTTGACCGTGCCCAGCGGCATCCCGAGTTCATCGGCGATCTGCTGGTGGGACTTGGCTTCGAAATAGGACATGCGGATCAGGCGGGCTTGGGTCGCGGACAGGCGCTCGATGCGTTCGTTGAGGTCGGCGTGGGCGGCAAAGCTCTCCGCGGAGGAGAACGCGGGATTGTCGGTTTCCGCTTCGAACTCCAGCGGCTCCATGTCCACGGCGATCCAGTGGTTCTCGCGCCGCAGCCGGTCGATGTGCAGGTTGCGGGCGATCCGGAACAGCCAGGTGGCCAGCGAGCTGCGGGCCGCGTCGTAGCTGTCGGCGCGCTGCCACAGCCGCAGCAGCGCTTCCTGCGCCAGTTCCTCGGCGACTGCTTCGCGCGCGCCCAAGCCGCGCAGGTACAGCCGCACCCGCGGGGCGAAGTGGTCGTAGATCCGCATGAAGCAGGTCTGGTCGCGGCGGCGGGCGACCGCCTGCATCTGCCCGGACCAGTAGCCCGGGTCCCCGGGGCTTGCTTCGGCGATGGACATGGCTCTGGCCGCCTCGAAGGGCGACAGGTTCCTGCGGTTGGGGTCGGAACGCATGGTAGGGCAAACGCGGCCAGTTGGGACGGACACCACCCTCTACGGCCGCCGCTGCGGATTGGATGCAGCGAAACCGGCAGCCGCGGCTGCATCCAATCCGCGTGCCGTCGCGTAAGGGCCGGTATCCGAAACGGAAGCCCGCGATGCCCCAGGACCCGGCACCCCTCCCCTCTCCAGCCGACAACGCCCCCGCGCGCGCGGCCCGGCGCAGCCTGCTGCAATGGTTCGACAGCGCCGCCGTGCCGGCTGCCGGGGGCGCCGACGCGGACCGGGTGGACTGGCTGCGGGTGCTGCCGTTCGTGTTGCTGCACCTGGGCTGCATCGGAGTGCCGTGGGTCGGCGTTTCGCCGGTGGCGGTGCTGGTCGCCGCCCTGCTCTACGTGGTGCGGATGTTCGCCATCACCGGCTTCTACCACCGCTATTTCTCGCACCGCGCGTTCCGTACCTCGCGTCCGCTGCAGTTCGTGTTCGCACTGATCGGCGCTGCCAGCGTGCAGCGCGGTCCGCTGTGGTGGGCCGCGCACCATCGCCACCACCACCGCCATTCCGATGCCGCGGAAGACCTGCACTCGCCCCGTCACGGGTTCTGGCGCAGCCACATGGGCTGGTTCCTGACCCGCCGTGCGTTCGCCACCGACCTCAGCCGGGTGCCGGACCTGGCGCGCTACCCGGAGCTGCGCTGGCTGGATCGCTTCGATGTGGCGGTCCCTGCTGCGATGGCGGTGGGCCTGTATGCGCTGGGCGCATTGCTGGAGCGCTTCGCGCCGACGCTGGGCACCAGCGGGCCGCAGCTGCTGGTGTGGGGCTTCTTCGTGTCCACCGTGGTGCTGTTCCACGCAACGGTGACCATCAACTCGTTGTCGCACCGCTTCGGCCGCCGCCGCTTCGCCACCACCGACGACAGCCGCAACAACCTGTGGCTGGCGCTGCTGACCTTCGGCGAGGGCTGGCACAACAACCACCACTTCTATGCCAGCAGCGCGCGGCAGGGCTTCTGCTGGTGGGAGATCGACCTGACCTGGTACGGCCTGCGGCTGATGGCGCTGCTGGGGCTGGTGCGCGACCTCAAGCCGGTGCCCGCGTGGGTGCTGGCGAAGGCGGAGCGCTGAGATGCGCATCGCGATCGTCGGTTCCGGCATCGCCGGCCTGGCCAGCGCCTGGCTGCTGTCGCGGGCGCACGAGGTGGTGCTGTTCGAGGCCAACGACTACCTCGGCGGGCACACCCACACCCACGACGTCGAGCAGGCCGGGCGTTCGTATCGGGTGGATACCGGCTTCATCGTCCACAACCCGGTGCATTACCCGCTGCTGACCCGCCTGTTCGACACCCTGGGCGTGGCGACGCAGCCCACCACCATGAGTTTTTCGGTGCACAGCGAACGCACCGGGCTGGAGTACAACGCCACCTCGCTGGACGCGCTGTTCTGCCAGCGCCGCAACCTGCTGTCGCCGCGCTTCCTCGGCATGGTGCGCGACCTGTTCCGCTTCTACCGGCAGGCGCCGTCCCTGCTGGTGGGTGACGGCCCGGGCCCGGGCATCGGCGACTGGCTGGAGGCCAACGGCTACGGCGCGGCCTTCCGCGACGACCACCTGGTGCCGATGGCCTCGGCGCTGTGGTCGTCGCCGCCGGAGCAGATCCTGCGGTTCCCTGCGCGCTACCTGGTGCAGTTCATGGCCAACCACCAGATGCTGCAGGTCAGCGGCCGCCCCGAGTGGCGGGTGGTGCGCGGCGGGTCGTCCACCTATGTCTCGGCCTTGCGGGCCCGTTGGCAGGTGCAGGAACGGCTGCGCTGCCCGGTGCGGTCGGTGACCCGCGACGGCCACGGCGTGGTGGTGGAGAGTGCAGCGGGCAGCGAACGCTTCGACCAGATCGTGCTGGCCTGCCACAGCGACCAGGCGCTGGCGCTGCTGGCCGACGCCAGCGCCGACGAGCGCGACGTGCTGGGCGCGATCGGCTACCAGCCCAACGACGTGGTGCTGCACACCGACGCCCGCCTGCTGCCGCGCAGCCGCAAGGCGTGGGCGGCCTGGAACGTCTTCATCCCCGACGCCGCCGACGCACCCTGCACGGTGAGCTACTGCATGAACCTGCTGCAGGGCCTGCAGTCGCCCGAGCCCTTCGTGGTGACGCTGAACCGCAGCGAGGCCATCGACCCCGCCAAGGTGCTGCGGCGGATGCAGTACCAGCACCCGGTGTACAGCGCCCTGTCGGTCGCGGCGCAGCGCCGCAAGGACCGCATCCAGGGCCGCAACCACACCTGGTTTGCCGGCGCTTACTGGGGCTGGGGCTTCCACGAGGACGGCATGCGCAGCGCGGTGGACGTGGCCACAGGCCTGGGCGTGCGCTGGCCATGACCGGACCGCTGCGCAGCGCGATTTACGAAGGCAGCGTGCGGCATCGCCGGCATGCGCCGCAGCCGCATGCGTTCACCTACAGGATGGCGCAGCTCTACCTCGATCTGGACGAAGTGGATGCGGTGTTCCGCGGCCGCTGGCTGTGGTCGGTGGCGCGCCGCAACCTGGCCGAATTCCGCCGCGCCGATTTTCTCGGCCCGCCGGAGCGACCGCTCAAGGAAGCGGTGAAGGACCGGGTGGAGGCCGCCATCGGCGAACGCCCGGCCGGCCCGGTGCGCCTGCTCGCGCACCTGCGCTACGCCGGCATGGTGTTCAACCCGATCAGCTTCTATTACTGCTTCGACGCCGATGGCGAAACCCTGCACAGCATCGTCGCCGAGATCACCAACACACCGTGGCTGGAGCGCCACGCCTACGTGCTGCCGGTGGACGCCGCCAGCGGCAACGGGCGGATGCTGCGCTGGGATTTCGACAAGACCTTCCACGTGTCGCCGTTCGTGGGCATGGCGCGCCGCTACGACTGGCGCTTCACCGTGCCCGCCGACGCCCTGCACGTGAACATGGCGGTGCTGGGCGCAAACGGCCGCGAATTCGACGCGCACCTGCAGCTGCAGCGCCGGCCGCTGACCGGCGGCGCGCTGGCGCGGGTGCTGTGGCGCTATCCGCTGATGACCGCGCAGGTGGTCGGTGCCATCTACTGGCATGCCCTGCGGCTGTGGCTCAAGCGCACCCCCTTCCACGACCACCCCCGACTTTCAGGAGGCCGTTCTTGAACGCCATCGTCCAGACCGCACCCGCCAGCGCATTCGGCGCCTTCGACAAGTTCCTGCGCCAGCGCGTGCTGCAGCGCCTGTCCGCGCTGGGCCACGGCCACCTGCTGGTCAACGACGCGCTGGGCAGCGCCGAGTTCGGTCGCGCCGGCGACGGCTCCACCGTCGTCCTCGATGTGCTGGACCCGGGCTTCTACCGGGCACTGGCCGGCAATGGCAGCGTCGGTGCCGGTGAGGCCTACATGGATGGTTTGTGGCGCTGCAGCGACCTGGTCGCACTGGTGCAGCTGCTGGTGCGCAACCGCGACCTGCTGGACGGCATGGAAACCGGCACCGCGCGGCTGGGCGGGCTGGCGATGAAGGCACTGCACGCGCTGCGTCGCAATACGCGCAGCGGCAGCCGGCGCAACATCGCCGCCCACTACGACCTCGGCAACGAGTTCTTCCAGCTGTTCCTGTCCGAGGACCTGATGTATTCGTCGGCCTACTGGACCGGCGCGGAGGACACGCTGGAGGCGGCCTCCTCGCGCAAGCTGGACCTGATCTGCCGCAAGCTGGCGCTGGGCCCGGGCGACCATGTGGTGGAGATCGGTACCGGTTGGGGCGGATTCGCCGTCCACGCTGCGAAGCACTACGGTTGCCGCGTCACCACGACCACTATCTCGCGCGAGCAGCACGACCTCGCCGCGGCGCGCATCCAGCAGGCCGGGCTGGGCGAACGCGTGACCCTGCTGCAGTCCGACTACCGCGACCTCAGTGGCCAGTACGACAAGCTGGTGTCGATCGAGATGATCGAAGCGGTGGGCGCGGACTTCCAGGACAGCTACTTCGCGCAGATCGGCCGCCTGCTGAAGCCGGAGGGGCTGGCGCTGGTGCAGGCCATCACCATCGAGGACCATCGCTACGAGCAGGCGCTGAAGTCGGTGGACTTCATCAAGCGCCACGTGTTCCCCGGCTGCTTCATTCCCTCGGTCAGCGCGATGCTGGCGTCCAAGACCCGCAGCAGTGACTTGGCGCTGGTCGCGCTGGAGGATTTCGGGCTGTCCTATGCGCGCACCCTGCATGCCTGGCGCGAACGCTTCCTCGCGCAGCTGGCCGCTGTACGGGCGCAGGGCTTCGACGAGCGCTTCATCCGCATGTGGGAGTTCTACCTCGCCTATTGCGAAGGCGGCTTCCGCGAGCGTTCGATCGGCGTCTCGCACCTGCTGATGGCCAAGCCGGGCTGGCGTCCGTCGGGTTCGGAGGCGACATGACGTTCTGGCTGACCCTGCTGGGCTATCAGGCCACCTGGTTCGCAGCGGTGATCGGCGCTGGCCAAGGGCTGTGGTGGCCGGGCGTGGCCGCCGCCGGTCTGTTCGCGCTGTGGCGGCTGTCGGTGTCGCCGCACCGGGCGCTTGAAGCGCGGCTGGTGTTGGTGGCGCTGGCCGTCGGCCTGGTGCTGGAGAACCTGTGGGTGCGCAGCGGCTTGCTCGACTACGCCGCGGCCTGGCCGTGGACGGGTTCGCCGGCGTGGATCCTGGCGCTGTGGTGGGCATTCGCGCTGGCCATCGTGCCGCTGCTGGGCTACCTGCACCGGCGCCTGCTGCTGGCCGCGCTGTTCGGTGCCATCGGTGGCCCGCTGGCCTATCTGGGCGCCGCGCGCGGCTGGGACGTGGTCCAGTTCGCCAGCTCGCAGTGGCACAGCCTGCTGGCGCTGGCCGCCGGCTGGGCGCTGGCGATGCCGTTGCTGGC
Organism: Thermomonas sp.; assembly: GCF_041905325.1. GTDB lineage: Bacteria > Pseudomonadota > Gammaproteobacteria > Xanthomonadales > Xanthomonadaceae > Thermomonas. The sequence continues at coordinate 42,094 of NZ_JAYRLK010000005.1, forward strand.
GTGGCTGGCCCGGCGCGGCCTGCAGCAGGATATCCAAGGAGGCGCGGCATGACTCCCACGCAGCAACTGTCGTGGATCTGGCTGCTGGCCGCGGCGCTGATGGTGCTGGGTTGGCTGTGGCAGCGCAGCCGCCGCAATGCCGGCATCGTCGATGTGCTGTGGGCTACCGGGCTTGCCGGCGCGGCGCTGCTGCTGGCGCTCACCGGCACCGGCGCGCCCGCCGCGCGCCTGCTGGTGGGCATCCTCGCCACCACGTGGGCGTTGCGGCTGGCGCTGCATCTGTGGGCGCGCGTGCGCAGCGAGCCGGAAGACGGCCGCTATCGCGCCCTGCGTGAACACTGGCAGGGCAGCCAGCTGAAGTTCTTCGGTTTCTTCCAGTTCCAAGCGCTGTTGGTGCTGCTGTTCTCGCTGCCGTTGCTGGCGGTGGCAGCGCATCCGGATCCGGCAGCGTGGCAACTGGGCCTGGCCATCGCCATCTGGCTGGTCTCGGTGGCCGGCGAATCGCTGGCGGACGCGCAGCTGGCGCGCTTCCGCGCCGATCCCGGCAACCGCGGCAGGACCTGCCGCAGCGGCCTGTGGCGGTATTCGCGCCATCCCAACTACTTCTTCGAGTGGCTGCACTGGTGCGCGTACGCGGTCGCCGCCATCGGCGCGCCGTTGGCGTGGCTGGGCTGGCTGGGGCCGGTGGTGATGTACCTGTTCCTGCGCTACGTCAGCGGCATCCCCTTCACCGAGCAGCAGGCCCTGCGCAGCCGCGGCGACGACTACCGCGAGTACCAGCGCACCACCCCGATGCTGTTCCCGTGGTTCCCGAAATCCTGACCCTTCGACAAGGAGCGCGCGCATGACCACCGCCACCCTGGACGCCAACGAACTCTCCCGCGACCGCGCCGCGCCCGGCCTGCTGGGGCTGGCGGAGCGCGGCCTGCTGCCCGACGCCGCCATCCGCGCCGGCATCCGCCGGCTGTGCGCGCAGCGCCTCGAGGACGAGCGCGCCGGCGGCGTCGAGCTCCAGTCGCTGCGCCAGCAGGAGCTGCTGGAGCTGCTGCGGCAGAGCCCCGTCGCCATCGAGACGGACGCCGCCAACGCCCAGCACTACGAGCTGCCGCCGGCGTTCTTCTTCCATTGCCTGGGCCCACGCTTGAAGTACTCCAGCTGCTACTACCCGCGCGGCAACGAGACCCTGGCCGAGGCGGAGGAAGCGATGCTGGCGCTGTACTGCGAGCGCGCCGGCCTCGCCGACGGCCAGGACATCCTGGAGCTGGGCTGCGGCTGGGGCTCGCTGACGCTGTGGATGGCAGAGCACTACCCGAACGCGCGCATCACCGCGGTGTCCAACTCCAACGGCCAGCGCGGTTTCATCGAAGCGCGCTGCCGCGAGCGCGGCCTGGCCAACGTGCAGGTGCTGACCCGCGACGTGAACACCCTCGCCCTGCCTGCCGCCAGCTTCGACCGCTGCGTGTCGGTGGAGATGTTCGAGCACATGCGCAACTACGACAGCCTGCTGGGCCGCATCGGCAGCTGGCTGCGCCCGGGCGGGCGGCTGTTCGTGCACATCTTCGTGCACCGCACCCTGCTGTACCCGTTCGAGACGCAGGGCGAGGACAACTGGATGGGCAGGCATTTCTTCACCGGCGGCCTGATGCCGGCGGCAGACACGCTGCTGCACTTCCAGGGATCGCTGGCGATCCGCCAGCAGTGGCTGGTGGAGGGCAGCCACTACGAGAAGACCGCCAACCACTGGCTGCAGCAGCAGGACGCGCATCGCGACAAGGTGATGACCATCCTGCGCGAAGCCTATGGCGATGCCGCCGGCCTGTGGTTCCAGCGCTGGCGCATGTTCTGGATGGCCTGCGCCGAGCTGTTCGGCTATGCCGAGGGCCAGGAGTGGATGGTGTCGCACTACCTGTTCGAGCGTCACTGACCGGAGCACCGCCATGCGCCTGCCTGCACGACGGTGGTGGTGGTTGGCCGCGCTGCTGTTCATCGGCGGCGTGGCCGCCAACCTGCCCGCCATCCGCCCGGTCCCGCATGTGGACCTGGCCCGCTTCATGGGCACGTGGTACCTGGTGGGCGGCATCCCCACCCGCTATGAACGCGATGCGTGGAACGCGGTGGAAACCTACACCCTGCGCCGCGACGGCAGCATCCGCACCACCCTGACCTTCAACCATGGCCGCGCCGACGGCCCGCGCAAGCACATCGAGGCGCCGGCACGGGTGCGCCCCGGCACCGGCAACGCGGTCTGGGACGTGCGCGTGTTCGGGCCGATGAAGGCGCAGTACGTGGTGGCCTGGCTGCGCGACGACTACAGCCTGATGGTGGTGGCCCGCGATGCCCGCGACTATGCGTGGGTGTTCGCCCGCTCGCCCGACGTGGCGGACGCGGAGCTGGAACGCGCGCGCCAGCGCCTGCGCGGGCTGGGCTACGACCTGTCGAAGTGGCGCACGGTGCCCCATTCCGCCACCACCTTCGCGGACAACCGCTGACAACGGCGGGCGTGTCGCGCCGGCTCAGTAGCCCCCGCAGACCGCCCGCACCTGCGTATCCAGTGCGCTCAGCTGGTCATAGCTGCGCTTCAGGCCGAGGCGCTGCAGCGCGGCCTCACGCTTGGCCTTGCCTGCCCGGCAGCGCTGGCTGGCGGTGGTTGCGCTGCCCACGCGCACGATGCGATTGCCGCCGCTGCCGTTCGCGTAGCGACGCGGCTGCCGTCGCGATACCTCGGGGACTCCCCCGGAACGCGCCGCCAACGGTTCTGTCCGGTACTCCACCACCCGGTCCAGCCGCTGCCGCGCCGCGCAGGGTTGCGACTGGTAGCTCACCGCGCCGTCGCGCGCGATGCAGCGGTACAGGCTGTCCGCCTGCGCCGGCAACGCGAGGACGCTTGCGACCAACAGCAGCAGGCGGGTGAACAGGTGCATCGGGCATTCCACGTCGGGGCGTGCCCGCAGCATCGCGTGACCACGGGCGCACGGCAGTCGCTGGAAGCGCCGCACCCGGGTCGGGGAATGCCGCATCCCGTCGACGGACTTCCCGCTTGCGGTTGGCATGCCGCGACACCGCGGTCGGTCAGGACGCCAGATCGTCCAGGATCGGACAGGTCGGTCGGCCATCGCCGTGGCAGCGCCGCGCCAGTGTTTCCAGCGTGCGCTGCATCGCCTGCAGTTCGCGGATCTTCTCGCCCAGTTCGGCGGCGTGCGCGCGCGCCAGCTGCTTGACCTCGGCACTGGCGCGCTGCGGGTCGTCCCACAGCGCCAGCAGCGCCTCGATCTGCTTGACCGCAAACCCCAGCGAGCGCGCGCGCTTGATGAAGCGCAGCCGGTGCAAGTCGGCCTCGTTGTACAGGCGGTAGTTGGCGAAAGTGCGCGCAGCCGGCGCGATCAGGCCGATGCTTTCGTAGTGGCGAATCATCTTCGCCGACACGCCGGTCAGCGCCGCGGCCTGGCCGATGTTGTGCAGGCCCGCCTCCAGTGCGTCGGCCAGTTCCGGGCGGATGGTGTTGGATGCCATGTCGTTCTCCTTGCCGATCAGTCGCGCGCCCGTGGCGACCAGCGCCGCAGCAGCAGCGCGTTGCCCACCACGCTGACGCTGGACAGCGCCATCGCCGCGCCGGCGATCATCGGGTCCAGCAGGCCCAGCGCCGCCAGCGGGATGCCGATGACGTTGTAGATGAAGGCCCAGAACAGGTTCTGGTGGATCTTTCGCACGCTGCGGCGGGAAATGTCGATGGCGTCGGCCACCAGCCGCGGGTCCGGCCGCATCAGGGTGATGCCGGCGGCGTGCATCGCCACGTCGGTGCCGCTGCCCATCGCGAACCCCACGGTGGCCGCGGCCAGCGCCGGCGCATCGTTGAGCCCGTCGCCCACCATGCCCACCGGGCCCTGCGCCGCGAGTGCGCGGATCGCTTCCACCTTGTCGGCCGGCAGCAACTCCGTGCGCACTTCGTCGTCGGCCAGCCCCAGCTGCGCGCCCACCGCGCGGGCAGCGGCGCGGTTGTCGCCGGACAGCATCAGCGGGCGGATGCCCATCGCATGCAGCGCGGCAATGGCCTCCGCCGACTGCGGGCGCACTGCGTCACCGAACGCCAGCAGGCCCAGCAGCTGCCAGCCCGCATCGGTTTCCCGCGCCAGCCACGACTGCGTCTGCCCGGCGTTCGAGGCCGCATCCGCCTGCGCCTGTGCGGGCGACAGGTCGATGCCCAATTCGCCCATCCAGCGCGCATGCCCCAGCACCACGCGGGACTGCCCCGCCCTGCCCTGCACGCCGCGACCGGTGACGGCGGCGATGGCGGTGACTGCGGCCGTCACGATGCCGCGCTCGCTGGCGGCGGCGAGCACCGCCTTTGCCAGCGGATGTTCGCTGCCTTGCTGCAGGCCGGCGGCCAGCGCCAGCAGCGCCGCCTCGTCACCGTCCAGCGCGTGCAGCTGCGTCAGCGCGGGCTTGCCCAGGGTCAGCGTGCCGGTCTTGTCGAAGGCCACGCTGCGCAGTTGGCGGGTGGTTTCCAACGCTTCCACATCCTTCACCAGGATGCCGGCGCGTGCGGCCACGCCGGTGCCGGCCATCACCGCTGCCGGCGTGGCCAACCCCAGCGCGCACGGGCAGGCAATCACCAGCACCGCCACCGCGTTGAGCAGCGCCTGCGCCCAGTCGCCCCGGGCAATGCCCCAGCCCAGCAGGGTGAGCAGCGCGATGGCGATGACCACCGGCACGAATACCGCGCTGACCCGGTCCACGATGCGCTGGATCGGCGCCTTCTTCGCCTGCGCGTCCTCCACCAGGCGCACGATCCGCGCCAGCACCGATTCGGTACCCACCGCGGTGGTGCGCACCAGCAGCCGGCCCTCGCCGTTCACCGCGCCGCCGGTCACGGCATCGCCGGGCGCCTTCGGCACCGGCAGCGACTCGCCGGTGAGCAGGGATTCGTCGCCGTGGCTGCAGCCTTCCATCACCACGCCATCCACCGGCACGCGCTCGCCGGGGCGGATCACCACCACGTCGTCCACCGCCACCTCGGCCAGCGCCAGCTCCACCTCCGCGCCGTCGCGCAGCACCCGCGCGGTGGCCGGGCGCAGCGCCTGCAGGGCGCGGATGGCGTCGCTGGCCTGGCGCTTGGCGCGCGCCTCCAGCCACTTGCCCAGCAGGATCAGGGTGATGACCACGGCCGAGGATTCGAAATACAGCGGCGGCGCGTGGTGGCCGGACGCGGGCGCCAGCAGGTGGAACACGCTCAGGCCGTAGGCCGCGCTGGTACCCAGCGCCACCAGCTGATCCATGTTGCCGCTGCGCGCCCGCAGCGCGGCGAAGCCGGCGCGGTAGAAGCGCGCACCCAGCCAGAACTGCACCGGCGTGGCCAGCAGCCACTGCGCCCAGCCCGGCAGCTGCCAGTGCACGCCCAACGGCATCAGCAGCATCGGCAACACCAGCGGCAGCGACAGCGCCGCGGCCAGCAGCACATGCCGCAATTCCTTCGGCATGCCGGCAGCCGGCGCGGCCCGTGTCGCCTCCTCGCGCACCCGGTAGCCGGCCTTCACCACCGCCGCCTGCAACGCCGACACCGGCGTGCTGGCCAGGTGCCGCACCAGCGCGGTCTCGGTGGCCAGGTTCACGCTGGCGGACAGCACGCCCGGCACCTTGCCCAGCGCCTTTTCCACCCGCCCCACGCAGGACGCACAGGTCATGCCCTCGATGGCCAGGTGGGTCTCATCGGCGGCGACGCCGTAGCCGGCGCGCTCCACCGCCTGCACCAGTTGCGCCAGCGGCAGGCCCGGTGCGCGCACCGAGGCCACCTCGGTGGCCAGGTTCACCGACGCATCTTCCACCCCGTCCAGCTTGCGCAGGGCCTTCTCCACCCGGCCCGCGCAGCTGGCGCAGGTCATCCCGGTGATGCCCAGCTGGAGTGTGGAATCGGTGCTCATGACGGCCTCGTTACGATGATGGTTCGCGGCCAGCTTCCACCTTCCCAACATGGGAAGGTCAAGCGCGCAGCCTAGGCTTGACGTTGCCACCGTGGCAAGGCCGACACTGCCTGCATCCACCACACCGGGAGACCCCCATGCTGTTCAAGGTCGAAAACATGCGCTGCCAGCACTGCGTCAACGCCGTCACCCGCGCCCTGCAGGCGCTGGACCCCGCCGCGCAGGTGCGCGTGGACCTGGCCAAGGGCGAAGTGGAAGCCAGCGGCGCCTTCAGCGCCGACGCCGCCATCGCCGCGCTGGCGGAAGAGGACTACCCGGCGCAGCGCCTCGACGCCTGAGCCGTACGCGGGGCCCGGCGGGCAACGCTTCCCGCTTGCGCAGGCGTCAATCGGAGGTCGCTTGTGCCCGATCCGCCAGTTCCGCCGCTTCCAGGGTGTTCTGCATCAACGTGGCCACGGTCATCGGGCCGACGCCGCCGGGCACCGGGGTGATCCAACTGGCACGTTTGGCGGCCTCATCGAAGCCGACATCGCCCACCAGCCGGCCGTCGTCCAGCCGGTTGATGCCGACGTCGATCACCACCGCACCGTCCTTCACCCATTCACCCGGGATCAGCCCCGGCTTGCCGGCGGCCACCACCAGGATGTCCGCCTCGCCGACGTGGCGGCGCAATACGTCCGCCGGGGTGAACTTGTGGCAGCTGGTCACGGTGCAGCCGGCGATCAGCAATTCCAGCGCCATCGGCCGGCCGACGTGGTTGGACACTCCGACAATCGTGGCGCTCTGCCCGCGCACCGGGCGGTCGGTCCACGCCAGCAGGGTGGTGATGCCGCGCGGCGTGCACGGGCGCAGGCCGAATTGGCGCAACGCCAGGTGGCCGACGTTTTCCGGGTGGAAGCCGTCGACGTCCTTGCTGGGGTGGATGCGCTCGATCAGCGCGCTGGCGTCGCGGATGCCGGGCAGCGGCAACTGGATCAGGATGCCGTGTACCTGCGGGTCGGCGTTGAGCCGGTCGATCAGGGCCAGCAATTCCGCTTCGCTGGTGCCTGCGGGCAGGTCGTAATCGAAGGCCTGGATGCCCACCTTTTCCGCCGCCCGCTTCTTGTTGCGCACGTAGACCGCCGAAGCCGGGTCGCTGCCCACCAGCACCACCGCAAGGCCCGGTCGTGACTTGCCGGCGGCCAGGCGTGCATCCACCTGTGCTTTCAGGCTGTCCAGCAGGGTGTCGGCGATGCGTTTTCCATCGAGGGTGCGGGCGGTCATGCAGCGGTCCGGAGAACAGGCGGGTGCGTATTATCGCCCAGCCACGCCGCCGCTGGCCGCTGGCCAGGGGCAATGCCGTTGTCGTGAACTGTGGCGCGCCCATCGCAATCGCGCCCGACGGAGGCGCGATGACGATCCAGGGTGAATGTCCGAAGTGCGGCAAGCGGGTGCTGCACGTGCATGTCGAACAGGTGCTGGGCATGGTGGCCGGAGAGAGCAAGGCCCGCTGCCTCAGCTACAGCTGCATTCATTGCCGGGCCGTACTGGGCGTGCAGATGGAACCACGCGCGAAGCCGCGCCCGCGCCGCAAGCCGGAACCGACCGGCTGACGGCTATCCCGCGCCTTGCAGGGGCACGGTTTCCGGCGGCGTGGCCGGCGGCGGCCCCGACACCGGGCAGCGCGGCACATCCGCACCCAGCACGCACTGGACGCAGCATGTCGGCGTTTCCGGTGCCACCGGCGGATTGGGCAGCGCGGCCGGCGGTTCCACCGGCCCCAGGCGGGCCAGTTCCTCCTGTGGCTTGAGCTTGAGCAGCACCGCCCAGTCCTGCCGATTGAAGTTGCAGGCGTCGGCGGCGTCCGGCGAACACGCCGTGTCCCCGGCCAGCCGTCGCGGCAAGCCCCACAGGCGGCCTTGCGCGTTCAGATCCAGCAGCCGCATGGTCACTGCCTGCTGCACGTTGCCACCCACCGCATAGGCACGCCCCGCCTCGGTGGCGACGATGACGTCGCAATGCATCGGCAAGCCACCGCCACGGCCATCCAGGAGCCTGGCCAGCCCTTCCGTCCCATGCACGAGGCCGGCACGCACGTAGCACAGCAGGTCCCCCTGTTCGATGGGTGCCGATTCCGGTGCAACGAAGCGGTACGGGCTGCCCGCGGGGTCAAGCCGTGCCGCACGCACGTAATCGAAGTGGCTGGCCGAGCTCCGGAATGCCGGCACGCCGGCACGCTGCATCACCCAACTGATGAAGGCCGCCGACCAGGGGTTGTCGACCACGAAGGCGCGGCACCCCAAGCCGGGATACGACAGGCTGAGCGCCGCATAGCCGCAATCGCTGGCCCCTGCCCTGAACGCCATCGCCGCCAGCAACCCGCTGGATTGCCAATAAAACGCCACCCGTCGCCAAGGGGCGCTGCCGTCCTGCAGCCCGTTGCTCTCGGCCTCGTAGGCCACCAGGCTGGCCAAGCGGCCGTGTTCGTCGATGAAGGGGCGATTCCAGCGCAGGTGTTCGGCGCAGGCCACCGCCGCGACGCGCACCGCCACCACCGGGTCCGCTTGCCGCTGGGCCAGCGCGGGGCAGGCATCGCCGGCACGCGCCTGCCCCGCCAGCAGCAGGCCGGGGGCCAACAACAAGGCAAGCAGCCATCCACGCATCCATGCGCATGCAGACATCAAGGTGGGCCTCCGGCGCAATGTGCAGTGATATCGGAATATCCATGGAAAGCGCAATCCGGGGCGCACACCGGACACTGCGGGTCGGCGTCGATGCGGAACTCGCGGAAGTGCATGCCCAGCGCATCGAATTGCAGCAGCCGGCCCGCCAGCGGTTCGCCGATGCCCAGCACCAGCTTCAGCACTTCGGTGGCCTGCAACAGCCCCAGCACCCCCGGCAACACGCCCAGCACGCCGGCCTCGGCGCAATTGGGTGCCGCCTCGGCCGGTGGCGGTTCCGGAAACAGGCAGCGATAGCACGGCGCGCAACCGCGCTGGCGGCCGGCATCGAACACGCTGAGCTGGCCTTCGAAGCGGTGCACTGCGGCGTGCACCAGCGGCTTGCGCAGGTGCACGCAGGCGTCGTTGAGCAGGTAGCGCACCGGGAAGTTGTCGCCGCCGTCCACCACCACGTCGACGCCCTCGAGCAGGCGCTCGACATTGGCCGCGGTGACGCGCTCGCGCACGGCCTCGATGCGGGTGCGCGGATTCAGCGCGGCCAGCGCCTGCGCCGCCGATTCCACCTTCGCCACGCCGATGCGCGCATCCGTGTGCAGGATCTGCCGTTGCAGGTTGCTGCGGTCCACCACGTCGTCGTCGACGAGGCGCAGGCTGCCGACGCCGGCGGCGGCAAGGTAGTACGCCGCCGGCGAGCCCAGCCCACCGGCGCCCACCAGCAACACCCGCGCCGCTTCCAGCTTGCGCTGACCTGCAAGCCCCACCTCCGGCAACCGCAGGTGACGCGAATAACGTTCGCTGAAATCGGCATCGATGTCCGGCTTGTGCATCGGCAGGCCCGCCGCTTCCCACGCGCGGGTGCCGCCGGCCACCGACCACAGGTTGCGGTAGCCCAGCGCGGCCAGTGCGGGCAGGCATTGCGCCGAACGCATGCCGGCCTGGCACAGCAGCAGGATCTCGGCATCGCGGTCCGGCAGATGCGCGGCGGGGTCTTCGAGCAGGTCTTCGCGAACGATGCCCCGTGCGCCGTCGGCGATGCCCAGCGCACGTTCGTGGGCGGCACGCACGTCGATCAGCAAGGCTCCTGCCTGTTGGCGGGCGTGGGCATCCAACGGGGAAATGCAACGCGACTCCATGTGCGGATTATCCCCTCAATGCCCGCCATCCGCGCGGCAGCCGGCGGCCAGCAGGTCGGCAGGTGTATTGAGGTTGCCGAAGCGCTGCCCGGCGAAGGTGACCACCGGCAACCCCAGCGCCGCCTGCAGGGCCTTGACCGAATACGCGCCGGCCGCCAGTGCCGCCCGCGTGGCTGTACGCAATGCGTCGACACGGTACAGCGCCACCAACGGCTGCACGCCCTCGTCATCGCGCGCCACCGCACCCTGCCTACCGGCGGCCGCCAAGCCATGCAGCAGTGGCGCACCGGCCTCCAGCATGTCCACCGGCAGCGTGAACAACCAAGGGGTGGCGCAGGCGGCGGCCAGTGCATCCAGCCCCCCCAGCGGGCCACACCCTGGCTGCCGGTCCGGCAGCGCCACCAACCCGTGCGCCGCATGGCGGGGCAGATCCCGGTTGGCGCTGACCAGCACCGTGGCGCAGACGGGCACGCATGCAGCGGCCAACCGCAGCACTTGCGGCACGCCTTCGCGCAGCAGCCACGCCTTGTCGAGACCGCCGAGACGGGTGGCCTGCCCCCCTGCCAGAATCCCCAGCGTGACCGCGGACCGATCCAGCATCAGCCGCCGCGCTTCACATGCCGCATCAGCCGGCGCTTCTTTTCGACCTGGCGGTCGGTCAGCACGTTCTTCTTGCCTTCGTAGGGATTGCTGTTTTCCCGGAACACGAAGCGAACGGGTGTTCCCACCAGCTTGAAGCGCTTGCGGAAGAAGTTTTCCAGATAGCGCTGGTAGGTCGCACTGAGCGTCTTCAGGCGGGTGCCATGCACCACGAACGTCGGCGGAGTGTCGCCACCGGGATGCGCGAAGCGCAGCTTGGCAACGTGGCCACGCACCACCGGCGGCGGGTTGGCGGTGTAGGCCGCTTCGATCGCACGGGTGACGTCGGCCGTGCTGAAGACATGCGTGGCCGACGCGTGCGCGCGGTGGATGGCCTTGAACAGTTCGCGCAGGCCTGAGCCGTGCAGCGCGGAAATCCGCACGCGCTCGGCCCAGTCGACGAAGCTCAGCTTGCGCGCGGCCAGCGCTTCGGCCTGCTGGCGTTCGTAATCGGTGCGACCGTCCCATTTGTTGAGCACGATGACCAGTGCGCGCCCGGCATCCAGGATCGCGCCCAGCACGGTGGCGTCCTGGTCGGTGACGCCTTCGCTGGCATCCAGCATCAGTACCGCCACCTGGCATTGCTCGATGGATTGCAGGGTCTTGAACGCGGAAAACTTTTCCACCGCCTCTTCCACCCTGCCACGGCGGCGCAGGCCGGCGGTGTCGATGAGGCGGTATTTGCGGCCATCGCGTTCCAGATCCACCGCGATGGAGTCGCGGGTGGTGCCGGGCACGTCGGAGGCGATCATCCGTTCCTCGCCGAGGATGCGGTTCACCAGCGTGGACTTGCCGACATTGGGGCGTCCGACGAACGCGATGCGGATGCGGGTGGGGTCGTCGTCCAGGGTCTCGGTGGTGCCCTCCTCGGGCAGCAGCGCCACCACCTTGGCCAGCACCGCGTCGATGCCGGTGCGATGCGCCGACGAGACCGGCAAGGCATCGCCGAAGCCGTAGCGCGCGAACTCCGCCAATGCCGCCTGCACGTCGATGCCGTCGGCCTTGTTGACCACCAGCAAGGTGGGTTTGGCCTGCTTGCGCAGCCAGCGCAGGATGTCGTCGTCCAGCGCCGAGGCACCTTCACGGCCATCCACCACGAACAGGATCAGGTCGGCCTCTTCGGCGGCGGCGCGCGACTGCTTCGCGGTGGCGCCGGCCAGGCCTTCGTCCACGCCGGCAATGCCGCCGGTGTCCACCAGCACGAACGGCCGTCCTTCCAGCAACCGGCAGACGCCGTAATTGCGATCGCGGGTGACGCCGGGCTCGTCATGCACCAGCGCATCGCGGGTGCGGGTCAACGCATTGAACAGCGTGGACTTGCCGACATTGGGGCGTCCGACCAGGGCTACGAGGGGAAGCATGGGATCAAACCTTCAGGGACTTCAACGACCGGAAACATCCGGAAAGTGGATACGGCCGCGGCCCCGGCAGGGTAGCCGGGGCCGCGAATGGGTGCCAGCGTCGGATGGAAAACCGGCGTTATGGCTGCAACGCGAAAGCAGTGAGCTTGCCGTCGGTACCCTGCACCACCACGATGCCGTCGGCCACCACCGGCTTGCCGTTGAGGGTGCCGCCCACCTTGCTGCGCGCGGCAAAGGCACCATCGCTCAGACGCAACCAGTGCACCACGCCTTCGAAATCCCCCACCACGGCGTAGTCGCCCTGCACCGCCGGCGCGGTCACGTTGCGATTGGCCAAGCCGGGCTGCTGCCACAAGCTGCCGCCGCTGTTGCGGTCCAGCCCGTGCACGTTGCCGTTCTTGTCGGTCACCACCACGGCGGAATTGCTCAGTCCCAGGCCACGGGCACCACCATGCTCGGTATCCCACATGACCTGGCCGCTGGGGCCGTCGATGGCCACGGTGTGGTTCTTGTAGCTGGTGGCAAACAGGGTGGTGCCTTCCAGCAGTGGCTCGCCATCGACGTCGGCCATGCGCTCCAGCTCGCTGCGGCCATCGGGCTCGGCCACCGCGGTCGCCCAGACCACGCTGCCGTCGTTGGCATGCAGGGCGGTGAGCTTGCCGTTGTCGCCGCCCACGAACACCAGGTTCGGGCCCAACGTGAGACCACTGGTGCCGCGCACGGTCAGCGCCGGCAGGTCTTCACTGTAGAACCAGCGGCGCTCGCCGGTGGCGGCGTCGAACGCGGTGACGCGGCCATCGTTGGAATGCACGAACACCATGCCGCCGCCGATCGCCGGCGCGGACAACACTTCGTTGCCCACCTTGGCGGTCCACTTCTCGTGGCCGTCGGCGGCGTCCAGCGCCACCACGTCGCCCTTCAGGCCACCCACCACCACCAGCCCGTCACCCACGCCGGGGCCGCCGCCAAGGCGCAGCTTCGACGGGTATTGCCAGAGCGTCTGGCCGGTCTTCAGGTCGATGGCGGTCACGCCCCCTTCCAGCGCCGCCGCATACACGCGACCGTCCAGGATCGCCGGATGCTGGCCGATGCCGAGGAGCTTTTCGCCCTTGCCGACCGACACCGACCACAGCTTGTTGACGGTGACGCTGGGCGTGAAATCGACCAGTTTGGCCGGTTCTCCCGATTTGTCCTTGCCACGCCCGCCGAACAGGTTCTTCACGGTGCCGCAGCCGGCCAGCAAGGCCACCGCCACGGTGGCCGTGGCGAACAGGCGGAGGGTGCGTTGCATGCCCAGGGTCATCAGGTCTTGTCCTCGGTGTGCGGCGGGGTACCGCCGGCCTCGATCAGTTTCAGTGCGAGCAGGCGGTGCTGCGGCAGGCCCACATCCACCAGTGTCAGTGCCTTGCGGTAGGCTTCCTGCGCACCGGCCATGTCGCCCAGCGCGAATTTGGCATCGCCGCGCGCGGCAAGCATGTCGGCGTCGTGATCGTCGCCCAGCAACGCCAAGGCATCCTTGGGCTTGCCGGCGTCGATCAGCAAACGGGCCAGCCGCTGGCTCACCACCGGCTTGAGGTCGGCCTCCACCACCTGCAAACCACGCAGGGTGGCGATGGCGGCATCGCGCTTGCCGGCTTCGACCTGCGCCTTGGCCAGTTGCAGCGCCGCCAGCGTGCCCAGCGTGGGATTGCCCTTGTCGAGGCTGGCCAGCACGGCCTTGCCGTTGTCGGCGGGCAGCTTGCCGTTTTCGAAGGCATCCACGGCCTGTGAATAGCTTGCGCTCACGCCCATGCCCGATTGCAGGCGCTGGCTCTGCCACCACTGCCAACCGGCAATGACCGCCAGACCCAGACCCACGCCGCCCACGATGCCCAGGGCATTGTGGCGGAGCCAATTGCGTACTTGTTCGCTCTGTTCGTGTTCGTTGAGCAGTTCGTCGATCGCCATGCTGCCTCTCGCCCGTCTTCCACGACGGGACGTTGCTGTGAATGGTGCGGAGTCGGGGATGCCCCGCGCGGGGCGCGGGTCAGTCTGCCGCGACTAGCGAGCCGTCGGAGGATACCGCAAAGCGGGCCACGTTCGCGCGCGCATGCGCGGCCACGTCAACCGGATGCCCGCCTTGCTGCAACTCCACCGCACCGGCGTTGCCGATGGTCAGGCGTTGCACCTGAGCGGTGGCGTAACGGCGTTCGGCGCCTGCCGGCAGCAAGGTCTGCTCCACCGTGTCACCGTCGGTACCCATCACTTCCAGCCACGTCTTGCCGGTGGTGCGCAGCACGATGTCGGTTGCGGGCGAGGCGGCCTCGGTGGTGGCGCTGGCGGGCAATGGTGCCATCGAGGCCACCACGGTACGCGGGGTCTTCGGCGCGGCAGTGGCGATGGCCGGATCCACCGGCGCATCCAGCGCGGCCACCGGCGCATTGCCGGCAGCCAGGTGCTGGCGCGTGGCCACCCATGCCGGAATGGCCAACGACAGGGTGAGAACGATGTAGACCAGGCGGCGACCGATCTGCTCGGCCCACCATTGCGCGCGCGGGGTGTGGGTACGGCTGACCAGGGTGGTGGGCTCCACCTGCCCCACGTCCAGCGCCTCCATCATCGGCGCCGTGGTCAAGCCCAGCAGGCGCGAATAACTGCGCACCTGGCCCCGCACGAACACCGGGGCTCCCAGTCGCGACCAGTCCTCGGCTTCCAGCGAGCGCACCACCCGCGCCGGCATCCGCAAGCGGGATGCGACCTCGTCGATGTCCAGGCCGGCGGCCTCACGCGCGGCACGCAAGCGCTCGCCGCAACCGGCAAGGGCCTGATGGGTGGGGTCGATGGGTGCTGGAGAGGTCATTGCGTGCGCGGAACCGTACTGGAGCCGGGAGGAATCGCCTGCAAACGGGAAAGATAGCGCGAAGCGGCCGCATTGTCGCCCAGTTTCTGCTCGATATCGGCAGCCAGTTGCAAACCGGCGGCGTCGGCGGGCGCGATGGCCAGCCAGCGCTCCGCGAATGCGCGTGCCTCGAGATAGTTGCCGCGCCCGGCTTCCAGCGCCGCCATCCCCGCCAGTGCCGGCAGGTTGCCGGGGTCCAGCGCCAGCACCTGCCGCCAGCTCGCCTCCGCACGCACCGGCTGCGCGGCCTTGGCGGCGCAGGTTCCGGCATTCACCAACGCCCCCAGCGGGGTGGGATAGGCCGGATCGGCCAGCGCGCGGTCGAACCACTCCAGCGATGCCGCCGGCTGCCCATTGCTGCACAGCCAGCCACCGTAGTTGTTGGCGTACACCCCGTTGGTCGGTGCCGCCATCGCCGCCGCGCGATAATACGCGCCGGCTTCCGCCGCCTTGCCGCGGGCACCGGCGATGGCCCCCAGCAGGGTATTGGCATCCCCGGAGCCGGGCTGCAATTTCAGCGCCTGCCGCGCCTGATGCTCCGCCTCGTCGTAACGCCCCTGCTGGAGCAGGCCGGTGGCCGCCGTCAGCAACAGGATGGGGTCGGCGCTGGCGTGTCCCTTCTTGCCGCTGACGTCATAGGTGGGGGCCACCTGGGTGTAGCCGCGTTGCTCGGCGCTGGGGCGCACGATACTCAATCGTTCCAGCTGGCGGCACCCGGCCAGCAGGCACGTGGCGAGCAGGGCCGGGACGATGATCGACATGCGCATCAGTGCGCTCCCGCGGCCTGCAGCCGCTTGCGGTGTTCGGCCGAACGGCGGGTGCGATCCATCACCTGGCCCTTGAGCTGGCCGCAGGCGGCGTCGATGTCGTCGCCACGGGTGCGCCGCACCGGCGCGATCATGCCGGCGTTGTTGAGCATTTTCTGGAACGCGCGGATCGCCTCGTCGCCGGGGCGCTCGAAACCGGTGCCCGGGAACGGGTTGAACGGGATCAGGTTGATCTTGGCCGCACCCTTCATCTGCACCCGACGGTCGAAATCGCGCAGCAGGCCGATCAGCGCACGCGCGTGCTCGGGCTGGTCGTTGACGCCCTTCATCAGGGTGTATTCGAAGGTCACGGACTCGCCCTTCTTGCGCAACGCGTAGCGCACGCAGGCGTCCAGCAGTTCGGCCAGCGGGTACTTCTTGTTGATCGGCATCAACTGGGTACGCAACTCGTCGAACGGTGCATGCAGCGAGACCGCCAGCGACACGTCGGATTCCTGCGCCAGCCGATCGATCTGCGGTACCAGGCCGGCAGTCGACAACGTGACGCGTTTGTTGGCCAGGCCGTAGCCGAGGTCGTCGCGCATGATGCTCATCGCGCGCACGACGTTGTCGAAATTGGCCAGCGGCTCGCCCATGCCCATCATCACCACGTTGGTGAGCCGGCGCTGCTGGTGCGGCACGTTGCCCAGTGCGCGCGCCGCCACCCACACCTGGCCGATGATCTCGGCGGTGGACAGATTGCGGTTGAAGCCCTGGGTGGCGGTGGAACAGAACCCGCAGTTGAGCGCACAGCCCACCTGCGAGGAGACGCACAGCGTGCCGCGTCCCTTGTCGGGGATGTAGACGGTTTCGATGGCGTTCTTCGCGTCCATGCCGAGCAACCATTTCTGGGTGTCGTCGGTGGAGGTCTTTTCGAAAATGACCTGCGGCGCATGCACCACCGCACGCGCGGCCAGCTTCTCGCGCAATGCCTTGCCGAGGTCGGTCATGTCCGCGAAATCGGTGGCGTAACGGTGATGGATCCACTTCATCACCTGATGGGCGCGGAACTTCTTCTCGCCCAGATCTTCCTCGAAGAAACGCTCCAGGCGGGCGCGATCGAAGTCGAAGATATTGGTTTTTCCGGCATCGGCCGAAGCCGCTGCCGCAATGGTGCGGCCGTCCACGCCGGCGTTCGCCGGCGTGGAGGCAGGCGCAGCCCCGTCGCCGCCCAGCAGGGCGATCTCGATGGCGGGATTGCGCGCTTCAGTCATGGCGCTGGCTCAGCGCGCGTAGACGTCGGTGGCCGGGAAGAAATACGCGATCTCGATCGCGGCATTCTCCAGCGAGTCCGAGCCATGCACCGCGTTGGCGTCGATGCTGTCGGCGAAGTCGGCGCGGATGGTGCCGGCGGCGGCTTCCTTCGGGTTGGTGGCGCCCATCAGTTCGCGGTTCTTCAGCACCGCGCCCTCGCCTTCCAGCACCTGCACCATCACCGGGCCGGAGATCATGAACTCGACCAGCGCGTTGAAGAACGGACGCTCGCGATGGACGGCGTAGAAGCCTTCGGCCTCGGCCTTGGACAGGTGCTTCATCTTCGCGGCCACGACCTTCAGGCCGGCCTTCTCGAAGCGGGAGTAGATTTCGCCGATCACGTTCTTGGCAACGGCATCGGGCTTGACGATCGAAAGGGTGCGCTCCAGCGCCATGGGACTCTCCGGAAAAGTGGGTGGGCGTCCTTGCCGGAGCGCCCGAGGATAACAGAAAAACCCGCGTACTGACGCGGGTTTGGCCGATATGGCTAGGGCGGATTCTAGCCTATTCCCGGCCCGTTCCGCAGCCTTGGGGCCGCAATCGCAGCACCGGCGACAGTTGACGTACGGTTGCGTACGGAGTAGTTTCGAACAAGCGTTTGATTTGAAGCGGAGCCCGCATGAGCCTGCAACACTTCTCGACCAAGGACCGGATCCTGCACGCGGCGGAAGATCTGTTCGCCCAGCAGGGGTTCGCAGCGACGTCGCTGCGCCAGGTCACCAGCCGCGCCGACGTCAATATCGCGGCGGTCAACTACCACTTCGGCAGCAAGGACAACCTGGTCAACGAGGTGTTCCGCCGGCGCATGGACGTGATGAGCGCGCAGCGGCTGGACGCGCTGCGCAACACCTTGGACACCGCACCCGGGCAGCTGGAGCCCATCCTGGCCGCCTTCGTCGAGCCGGCCCTGGCGATGGCGCAGGACCGCCACGGCGGCGGGGCCTTCATCCGGGTGATCGCCCGTGCCTATGCCGAGAGCAACACCGGGCTGCGCAAGTTCCTGTCCGACCAGTACGGCCATGTGCCGCGCGAGTTCGCCAAGGCCATCCATGCCTGCGTGCCGGCGCTGGACAAGGAAGAGCTGTACCGCAGGCTGGATTTCCTGTCCGGCGCCTTGACCTATGCGATGGCCGATTTCGGCCTGATCAAGCGCCCCGCCGGCGTCTCCGACGCCACCCATCGCCAGCGTGCAGCCAAGGCGCTGATCCGTTTTGCCGTTGCCGGCTTCCATGCCGACGCTACTTGACCGTTCCAGGAGTTGATGCTCATGTCCCAGAAAATGCTCGTTCGCCGCGCCGCCGTGCTGGGTGCCGGCGTGATGGGGGCGCAGATCGCCGCCCACCTGACCAATGCCGGCGTCGATACCGTGCTGTTCGACCTCGCCGCCAAGGAGGGCCACCCCGACGGCGTGGTGCTGAAGGCCATTGCCAACCTCGGCAAGCTCAGCCCTGCCCCGCTGGCCAGCAAGGCATTGGCCGAAGCGATCACGCCCGCCAACTACGACGGCGGCCTGGACCAGCTCAAGGACTGCGACCTGATCATCGAGGCGATCGCCGAACGGATGGACTGGAAGCAGGACCTGTACAGGAAGATCGCGCCGTTCGTGCCGGCGCACGCCGTGCTGGCCTCCAACACCTCGGGGCTGGGCATCAATGCGCTGGCCTCGGTGCTGCCGGAGGAAATGCGCCATCGCTTCTGCGGCGTGCACTTCTTCAACCCGCCGCGCTACATGCACCTGGCTGAATTGATTCCGGCCAACACCACCGACGCCGCGGTGCTGGAAGGCCTGGAAGCCTTCCTGGTCACCCAGCTCGGCAAGGGCGTGGTGTACGCCAAGGACACCCCGAATTTCATCGGCAACCGCATCGGCGTGTTCTCGATCCTGTCGGTGATCCACCACACCGCCGCGTTCAAGCTCGGCTTCGACGAAGTGGACGCGCTGACCGGCCCCCTGCTGGGCCGGCCGAAGTCGGCCACCTACCGCACGTCCGACGTGGTCGGCCTGGACACCATGGCCCACGTCATCAAGACCATGGCCGACACCCTGCCTGATGACCCGTGGCACGGCTTCTTCCAGTCGCCGGCATGGCTGGCGGCGCTGATCGGCAAGGGCGCGCTGGGCCAGAAGACCGGCGCCGGCATTTTCCGCAAGGTCGGCAAGGACATCGTCGTCCTCGACCTGGAAAAGCAGGACTACCGCATTGCCGACCGCGGCGCCGCGCCGGAGGTGGTCGAGATCCTGAAGTTGAAGAATCCGGTGGAAAAGTTCGCCAAACTGCGCGCCAGCGCGCATCCGCAGGCGCAATTCCTGTGGGCCTGCTTCCGCGACCTGTTCCATTACAGCGCCTTCCATCTGGCCGATATCGCCAACACCGCCCGCGATGTCGACCTGGCCATCCGCTGGGGCTACGGCTGGGCGCAGGGGCCGTTCGAAACCTGGCAGTCGGCCGACTGGCAGCAGGTGGCGGCATGGATCGTTGATGACATCGCCGCCGGCAAGAGCATGAGCACTGCCGCGCTGCCGGCGTGGGTGCTCGACGGCCGCAGCGGCGTGCACGCGGCGGAAGGCAGCTACAGCCCGGCGCACAATGCCGTGCAGCCGCGCTCCACCCTGCCCGTCTACCAGCGCCAGCGCTTCCCCGATCCGCTGCTGGGCGAGACGTTCGCGCCGGGCACCACCGTGTTCGAGAACGACGGCCTGCGGATGTGGCACGACGGTGACGACATCGCGGTGGTCAGCTTCAAGACCAAGATGCACACCGTCTCCGACGCGGTGCTGGATGGCCTGCAGGAAGCGGTCTCGCGCGCCGAGCGCGATTTCGCCGGCATGGTGGTCTGGCAGCCGAAGGAGCCGTTCTCCGCCGGCGCCGACCTGTCGGGCGCGATTGGCCTGCTGCAAGCCGGCAAGCTGGATGCGTTCGAGGCGATGGTGGAGAACTTCCAGCGCACCAGCCAGCGCATCAAGTATTCGCTGGTGCCGGTGGTGGCCGCGGTGCGCGGGCTCGCACTGGGCGGCGGCTGCGAATTCCAGATGCACAGCGCCAAGACCGTGGCGCATCTGGAAAGCTACATCGGCCTTGTCGAAGCCGGCGTCGGCCTGTTGCCGGCCGGTGGCGGGCTGAAGGAGTTCGCGGTGCGTGCTTCTCAGGCGGCCGGCTCCGGCGGCGACGTGTTCGCCGAGCTGAAGAAGATCTTCGAGACCGTGGCGATGGCCAAGGTGTCGAACTCCGCCGTCAACGCCAAGGAGCTGGGCCTGCTGCGCGCCACCGACAAGGTCGTCTTCAATGCCTTCGAACTGCTGCACATCGCCAAGGCCGAGGCGCGCGGGCTGGCCGAGGGCGGCTACCGCCCGCCGCTGCCGGCGCGGCGCATCCAGGTGGCCGGCGACGTCGGCATCGCCACCTTCAAGATGCTGCTGGTCAACATGCTGGAAGGCCGCTTCATCAGCGACTACGACAACGAGATCGCCGAGCGCATCGCCACCATCCTGTGCGGCGGCAAGGTCGATCGCGGTGCGCTGGTGGACGAGGAGTGGCTGCTCAAGCTCGAGCGTCAGCACTTCGTCGAGCTGGCCCAGCAGGAAAAGACCCAGGCCCGCGTGCTGCACATGCTGAAGACCGGCAAACCGCTGCGGAATTGATGCCTTGCCTGTCGTTCCCGCGAAGGCGGGAACCCATGGACGTTGACCTCAACGCAAACGTCCAAGGATCCCCGCCTTCGCGGGGATGACGAGCGAGGAATTCATCAACCCAAATACATCGAGAACAATCATGAGCAAGCAAATCCAGGACGCCTACATCGTCGCCGCCACCCGCACCCCGGTCGGCAAGGCGCCCAAGGGCATGTTCCGCAACACCCGTCCCGACGACATGCTGGCGCACGTGCTGCGCAGCGTGGTGGCGCAGGCACCGGGCATCGACGTCAACCGCATCGACGACGCCATCATCGGTTGCGCCATGCCGGAGGGCGAGCAAGGCATGAACGTGGCGCGCATCGGCGTGCTGCTGGCCGGCCTGCCCAACACCATCGCCGCGCAGACCATCAACCGCTTCTGCTCCTCCGGCCTGCAGGCGGTGGCGCTGGCGGCTGACCAGATCCGCCTCGGCAATGCCGACCTGATGCTGGCCGGTGGTACCGAAAGCATGAGCATGGTGCCGATGATGGGCCACAAGGTGGCGATGGCACCGAGCGTGTTCGACAACGAGCACGTCAACATCGCCTACGGCATGGGCATCACCGCCGAGAAGGTGGCCGAGGAATGGAAGATCTCGCGCGAGGCGCAGGACGCCTTCGCGCTGGCTTCGCACCAGAAGGCGCTGGCGGCGCAGGCGGCCGGCGAGTTCCGGAACGAGATCAGCCCGTACGAGATCATCAGCCACCAGCCGGACCTGGCCGATGGCCGCCGCATCCTGACCCGCAACAAGCTGGCCGAGCACGATGAAGGCCCGCGCCCGGACACCTCGCTGGACGGCTTGGCCAAGCTGCGCCCGGTGTTCCGCAATGGCCAGTTCGGCGGCAGCGTGACCGCCGGCAATTCTTCGCAAATGAGCGACGGCGCTGGCGCGGTATTGCTGGCCTCGGCACAGGCGATCAAGGACTACGGCCTGACCCCGCTGGCGCGCTTCGTGAGTTTTTCTGTTGCCGGTGTGCGCCCGGAAGTGATGGGCATCGGCCCGATTGCCGCCATCCCCAAGGCGCTGAAGCAAGCCGGGTTGACCCAGGACCAACTGGATTGGATCGAGCTCAACGAAGCGTTTGCCGCGCAGTCGCTGGCGGTGATCAACGACTGCGGGCTGGACCCGGCCAAGGTCAACCCGCTGGGCGGCGCGATCGCGCTGGGTCACCCGCTGGGCGCGACCGGCGCGGTGCGCACCGCCACGATTGTCCATGGCCTGCGCCGCCGCCAGCAGAAGTACGGCATGGTGACGATGTGCATCGGCACCGGCATGGGCGCGGCGGGGATTTTCGAGGCGCTGTAAACCCAGTGCCGCCGGCACGCCGTTGCGGAGCTGGCGTGCCGGGTGTTCCGGCGGTTTTGCAGGCAGGTGGTTACGGACGGGTGGCTTCGGCCACCCGTTTCTGCAAATGCGCCAGCGCTGCCTCCACCTGGTCCACCAGCACCAGCCCGAGATCGCCAGGCTGCAGTTTTTCCAGCAACCGGTCGATGGCGGCGAATTCGCCGTGGACTTCCTCCACCACCGTGGTGCGGGTGGCCCCGCGCAAGCCATCACGCAGCAGCGACATGACCTCGCCATCGGCACGGCCACGCTGGCAGGCATCCTGGTAAAGCACCACCTCGTCGAACGCGCCCCCCAGGATGCGGGTCTGCTGGCGGATGTCGTCGTCACGGCGATCGCCGGCCCCGCTGATGGCCACCACCCGGCGTCGGGACGGCAGGTTGTCCACTGCCGCCACCAGCGCCTGCATGGCATCCGGGTTATGACCGTAGTCGGCGACCAGGGTGGCACCGCGGTATTCCATGACATTGAAGCGGCCGGGCGCATTGCCGGCATCGTTGTCGAAACTGGCCAGCCCGTGCCGGATCACGCTCCAATCCAGCCCCAATGCCCACGCCGCCGCCACCGCAGCCATCGCATTGGCCACCTGGAACCCGATGCTGCCGTTGCGCGTCAGCGGCACCCCGGCCAGTGGCAGGCGCGCCTCGAAGCCACCTTCGACCGCCACCAGATCGCCTTGCTGCACATACACCACACGCCCGCCCTGCGCCTTGTGCGCGGCGATCACCGGGTTGCCGCCGTCGGCGGCGAAGAAAATCACCTTGCCCGCACAATTGGCGCCCATCGGCACCACGACCGGATCGTCGGCATTGAGGACGGCGTAGCCCCCGGGGGCCACGCTCTTCACGATCACCCGCTTGAGCACCGCAAGATCGTCGACGGTGGTGATGAAGTTCAGGCCCAGGTGGTCGCCGATGCCGATATTGGTGACCACCGCGACATCGGCATGGTCGAACGCCAACCCTTCGCGCAACATGCCGCCGCGCGCGGTTTCGAACACGGCAGCGTCGACCAGCGGGTTCAGCAGGACGTTGCGGGCGCTGCGCGGGCCGGAGCAATCGCCCGCATCGATCTGCCTGCCGTCGATGTAGACGCCATCGGTATTGGTCATCCCGACGCACAAGCCGCGCGTGCGCAGCAGGTGCGCAACCAGCCGCACCGTGGTGGTCTTGCCGTTGGTGCCGGTGACCGCCACCACCGGTATGCGGCCGTTGTCTCCGGCCGGGAACATGTGTTCGATGACCGCCTTGCCGACATCGCGCGGCTTGCCGTAGGACGGCGAGACGTGCATGCGCAGGCCCGGCGCGGCGTTGACTTCGACGATGCCGCCGCCCTGTTCTTCCAGCGGCCGCATCACGGTGTCGCAGACGATATCGACGCCACAGATGTCCAGCCCCACCATCTGCGCGGCTTCGACCGCACGCGCGGCAAGTTCGCGATGCACGTCGTCGGTGACATCGGTGGCGGTACCGCCGGTGGACAGGTTGGCATTGTTGCGCAACACCACGCGCCGGCCCTTTTCCGGTACCGAGTCGGCGTCGAGGCCTTGCTTCTCCAGCGTGCGCAGGGCGATTTCGTCGAAACGGATCCGGGTCAAGGAGGTGGCATGGCCCTCGCCACGACGCGGGTCGGCATTCACCTGTTCCACCAATTCGCGCACGGTCAGCACGCCGTCCCCGCTGACGTTGGGGGGTTCGCGCCGCGCGGCGGCCACCAGCTTGTCGCCGACCACCAGCATGCGGTAGTCGCCGCCGGGCAGGTAGCGCTCCACCAGCACCTCATCGCGGAATTCACGAGCCCCCTCGAAGGCGCGCTTGATCTCCGCTTCCTCCCGCAGGTTGACCGCCACCCCTTTGCCCTGGTTGCCGTCCAGTGGCTTGACCACCACCGGCAGGCCGATTTCCAGTGCCGCCGCCCAGGCATCATCGGCATCGACCACCGGACGTCCCTCGGGCACCGGCACCCCGGCGGCGCGCAGCAGCTTCTTGGTCAACGCCTTGTCCTGCGCGATGCCCTCGGCAATCGCGCTGGTGCGATCCACCTCGGCCGCCTGGATGCGCCGCTGCCGGCTGCCCCAGCCCAGCTGCACCAGGCTCCCCGTGGTCAGACGCCGATACGGGATGCCGCGCACCACTGCTGCCTCGACGATGGCACCGGTACTGGGGCCCAGCCGGCTGTCCTCGTCCAATGCATGCAGTTGCGCCACTGCGCCGGCGAGATCGAAGGGCTGGTCGTCGAGTGCGGCACGGCACAACTGCTCCGCCAACCCCAGCGCCAGGCGGCCGACCGCCTCTTCGCCGTATTCGACCACGATCTGGTACGTGCCGGGCTCGACGGTCTGCGCGGTGCGGCTGAACGTGACCGGGCAACCGGCCTGTACTTGCAGGCTCAACGCGGTGAATTCCAGCGCATTGGCCAGGCTGAGCACATCGGCCTGGCGTGTGGGCCGCAGCAGGCCCAGCGCGGGGAAACGCACGCGCAGGCGATCTTCGAAACCCGGCAGGGTCTGCAGCGAACGCTCATGCTCGGCCAAGGTGACGATGGCCTCCAGCGCCGTGCGCCGGTTCCACAGGTTGGGCCCGCGCAGGGCCCGGATTCGGGTGATGTCCATCTGGCCTTCTGGGGTCAGCGGGAACGGGCGGCAGCCGCCTGTTCCTGTTCGAAATGTTCGATGCCGACGGGGATCAGGTCCACCGGCACCTCCAGCGCCCAGCCTGCGGCGATCGCCGCCAGTACCGCCTCGACCTGTGCCTCCGGCATCCCGGGGGCCGTCAGGCCGAAGCGCTCGATGCGCGCCAGCGGGTCTTCGCTGGTACCGCTGGCCAGCACGATCTGCCCATTGCGCACGAACACCGCGCGCCCGCCATCGGCCAGATGCGCCTCCAGCGACGGCAGGGCGGCATCGAGGCCGTAGAAAACCACTTCGCCATCGCACAGCCTGGCCATGTCGTGCAACTGCGGATCACCGGCATTGAGCACCGCCGCACCGTGCTTCAACACCACGTCGACCTGGGTGCGCAAGACGTTGAACATGCGCTCGGGCGAATCGATGTGGAACTCGGACAGCTCCTCGTGGCCGCCGGCATCGGTGACGATGGCCAGCTGGCAGCGATCGTAGGGCAAGCCTTCGGCAAGGATCGCGCGGGCGCTGGTTTCGATCACCGCCGCATCGATGGCACGGTTCATCAGCAGGCGTTCGCCGGCTTCGAAACGTACCGCCGGGCGCGTTTCCAGCTGGCGCTGGGCAAGGAACAGCCCGTCGCCGCAGGCCAGCCCCACGTGACGCCCGGCCAAGTGCAGCAGGCGCGCCACCAGCCGCGACACGAGGGTGGGCGCGCGCCGCCCCACCACCCCGACCACCGGGATGCGCGCGCGGCTGCCGGCGGGGAACAGGTGGTCGACGATGGCCTGCCCGGCGGGGCGCGGCCTGCCCACGGCAGGCTTCAGGTGCATCAGCAGGCTGGGGCCGGCGTTGACCTCGACGATCGCGCCGCGGGTTTCGCTGAACGGCTTGCCGATGTCTTCGGTGACAAGGTCGATGCCGGCGATGTCCAGGCCCACGATCCTGGCGGCGAGGATGCCAGCAGCGGCTACCTCCGGGTGCACGTCGTCGGTGACATCGAAGGCCATGTTGCCGTGGCGGAGGATCAGGACTTCCCGGCCTTCCGGCGGCACCGATTCGGGGGTGAAGCCTTGCCGCTGCAACTCGTGCATGGCGATCGGTTCACGCTCCAGCAGCAGGGTTTCCAGCGGGAAATGCTCCTCCTCGCCACGCCGCGGGTCGCTGTTGATCTGCACGTCGATCAATTCGCGGATGCTGGAACGGCCGTCGCCCACCACCGCCGCGGCATCGCCCTTGTTGGCGGCCACCAGCTTGCCGCCCACCACCAGCAGGCGATGTTCGGCACCGCGGATGTAGCGCTCCACCATCACCCCGCTGCCCTCTTCGGCAGCACTGGCAAACGCGGCGGCGACCTCCTCGCGGGTGAGCAGGTTGGTGAACACGCCGCGCCCGTGGTTGGCGTCGGTGGGTTTCACCACCACCGGCAGGCCGATGTCCCCGGCGGCGTCCCAGGCATCGTCGGGGTCGTCGACGATGCGCCCTTCCGGCACCGGCACCCCGCAACTGGCGAGCAGGGTCTTGGTGAGGTCCTTGTCGCGCGAAATGCCTTCGGCGATGGCGCTGGTATGGTCGGTTTCGGCGGTCCAGATGCGGCGCTGGTGCTTGCCGTGGCCCAATTGCACGAGGTTGCCTTCGGTCAGGCAGATATGCGGGATGCCGCGGTCGCCGGCGGCTTCGACGATGGCCGCGGTGCTGGGCCCCAGCAGGCGGCGGTCGGCCAGCTCGCGCAATGGGCGCAGGCAGGCCTCGAGGTCGAACGGGGTGTCGTTGATCGCCGCCATCAACAGCTGGCTGGCGGCTACCAGACAAGCCCGCCCCACGCTTTCCTCGCGCACCCGGATGGCCACCTTGTACACCCCGCGCGGGCCGGCTTCGCGGGCGCGGCCAAAGCCGGTCTGCATGCCGGCCAGGTTCTGCAACTCCAGGGTGACGTGTTCGAGGATGTGCGCGGGCCAGGTGCCTTCGCGCAGGCGCAGCAGGAACCCGCCGGGCTCCCCGATGCCGCAACGATGCTCCTGCAGGCCCGGCAGCCACGCGGCCAGGCGCTCCGCAAAACCTTCGATCAGGTTGGACGGGTAATCCTCGAGATCACCGATGTCCACCCATGCTTCCAGCACCGGGCGGTACGTCCACAGATTGGGGCCACGCAGATAGGTGACCCGCAGGAACTTGATGTCGTCGTGCTTCATGCTCATGCCATCGCGGCAACGTTGCGGGAGAACGGGTGGACGCCACGAACGGCGTTGCATCCCCGTCCCCTCGGTATACTTCCAGCCCATTCCAGGACATCGCCAGACTACCGTAGCCGCGTGCAGGCGTCATGTTACGGAATCTTTAGAATTCGCCTTCATGTCGCCTTCGCAACTTCCCGGTTCCCCCGTTCCCGTCGCTGCCGACAGCACGCTGCTGGCGGCCTGCCACGGCCTTGCCGGGCATTGGCGCGAAGCCCTGCTGCACGTGCTGGCGGCCGGTGAACAGGCACTGGCGGCCGCACCGCTGGACCTCGATGCCCGCCTGCATTTCGGCGACGGCGTGGTGGTGCTCAGCAATTGCCGCCTGCTGGTACGCCTGCCCGGCAGCACGCAGTGGGACGCATGGCCGTTGACGCCGCAGTTGCGGCTGCGCCATGGCGACCATGCCGGGGTGGGCCAGCTGGAACTGTTCGATGCCGATGCGCGCCTGCTGCACTGCCGTTTCACGCTGGATCAGAACGTTGCCGCCTTGCGGCTGGTCACGCTGTTCGAACGCCAGATCACCAGCCTCGCCAGCGGCCAGCCACCGACGGACGACGACGATGCGCTGTGCCCGATCTGCAAGGCACCGCTGCCCCCCGACGAGGACGAATGCCCGGTCTGCGCGCGTGAGCTGCACACGCCCCCTTCCACCTGGACGCTGCTGCGCCTGTGGCGCTTCGCCAAGCCGTACAAGGGGCGGCTGCTGGCCGGCTTCCTGCTGACCCTGGCCTCCACCGGCGCCACCCTGGTGCCGCCGTACCTGACCATGCCGTTGATGGACAAGGTGCTGATTCCGTTCCAGAACGGCCAGGACATCGACCACGCCACCGTGCGCTGGCTGCTGGCCGGCATCCTGGCCTCGGCGCTGGTGGCATGGGGGCTGGGCTGGGCGCGCACCTACATCCTCGCGCTGGTATCCGAACGCATCGGCGCCGACCTGCGCACCACCACCTACGAGCACCTGCTCAAGCTTTCGCTGGAATATTTCGGCAGCAAGCGCACCGGCGACCTGATGGCGCGCATCGGCTCGGAATCCGACCGCATCTGCCTGTACCTGTCGTTGAACCTGCTGGATTTCGCCACCGACGTGCTGATGCTGGTGATGACCGCCGGCATCCTGTTTTCCATCAACCCCTGGCTGGCGCTGGTGACCTTGCTGCCGTTGCCGGTGATTGCATGGATGATCCACATCGTGCGCGACAAGTTGCGCACCGGGTTCGAGAAGATCGATCGCTCGTGGTCGGAAATGACCAGCGTGCTGGCCGACACCATTCCCGGCATCCGGGTGGTCAAGGCCTTCGTGCAGGACGCCCGCGAGACCCGGCGCTTCCGCGAAGCGAACCGCCAGTACGTGGATGTCAACGACCGCCTCAACCGGGTGTGGTCGCTGTTTTCCCCGACCGTCACCCTGCTGACCGAGTTCGGCCTGATCGTGGTGTGGGCGTTCGGCATCTGGCAGGTGTCGCGCCACCAGGTCACGGTGGGCGTGCTGACCGCGTTTCTCGCCTACATCGGCCGTTTCTACACGCGGCTGGATTCGATGAGCAGGATCGTGTCGGCCACGCAAAAGGCCGCGGCCGGCACCAAGCGCATCTTCGACATCCTCGACCATGTCTCCAGCGTCCCCGAGCCGGCGCGGCCGGCGGCGCTGCCGGCAGTCAATGGCGCATTGCACCTGCGCGACGTCGGTTTCCGCTATGGCAGCCGCGGCGTGATCCGTGGCATCAACCTGCACATCCAGCCCGGCGAAATGATCGGGCTGGTGGGCCACAGCGGTTCCGGCAAGAGCACGCTGGTGAACCTGATCTGCCGGTTCTACGACGTCACCGAAGGCGCGATCCAGGTGGACGGCGTGGACATCCGCGCACTGGCGATCGCCGATTACCGCAAACACATCGGGCTGGTGCTGCAGGAGCCTTTCCTGTTCTTCGGCACCATCGCCGAGAACATCGCCTACGGCAATCCGGACGCCAGCCGCGCCGAAATCGTCGCCGCCGCCCGCGCGGCGCATGCACACGAGTTCATCCTGCGCCTGCCGCACGGCTATGACTCGCTGGTGGGCGAACGTGGGCAGGGCCTGTCCGGTGGTGAACGCCAACGCATCTCGATCGCCCGCGCGCTGCTGATCGACCCGAAATTCCTGATCATGGACGAAGCCACTTCGGCGGTGGATACGGAAACCGAGAAGGAAATCCAGAAGGCGCTGGACAACCTGGTCAAGGGCCGCACCACCATTGCCATCGCGCACCGCCTGTCCACCCTGCGCAAGGCCGACCGGCTGGTGGTGATGGACCGTGGCCGCATCGTCGAGGTGGGCCCGCACGATGCCCTGATGGAACGGCAGGGCGCGTACTGGCGGCTGTACCAGGCGCAACTGCGCAACGTCGACCACCCGGACGAATTGCCGGAACGCGCCGCCGGAGGCGACCGCCATGACCAACGCTGATTTCCGGCTGGCACACGATGCGCTGGGCCAGTTGCTGCTGACCCTGGCGGACGGCAGCGTGCATGCGGGGGTGGTGCCGGTGCGCGCCTTCCCCATCGCCGCACCCAACGAAGCCATCTCGCTGCTGGGCCAGGATGGCCACGAACTGGCGTGGGTGCCGCACCTGGATGCATTGGACGAGGCCCTGCGCGCGCTGCTGCTGGCCGAACTCGCGCAGCGCGAATTCGTGCCGGTGATCGAGCGCCTGCTGGCGGTGTCCACGTTCGCCACGCCCAGCCAATGGACGGTGGCCACCGATCGCGGCACCACCACCTTCACCCTGAAAAGCGAGGAAGACATCCGCCGCCTGCGCGGCAACGCCCTGCTGATCGCCGACAGCCACGGCGTGCATTACCTGGTGAAGGATGCCACCCGCCTGGGCAAGCCCGACCGCAAGTTGCTGGACCGTTTCCTGTAGCCAGCGCCCCGGCGGGGCTCAGCTTTCGACCACGCCCATCTCGCCCAATGCGTTCTGCATCAGGCTGCGCGCGGCGTCACTGAGCTTTTCGTTGTCCAGCGCGTAACGGATGGTGGCTTCGATCAGGCCCAGGTGCGTGCCGCAATCGAAACGGGTGCCACGGAAGCGGAAGGCGTCCACCCGCTCGGCTTCCAGCAGCGCGGCGATCGCGTCGGTGAGCTGGATCTCCCCACCCGCCCCTTTTTGCGTGCGCTCCAGCAAGTCGAAGATGGCCGGGTTCAGGACGTAGCGCCCCACCACCGCCAGCTGGCTGGGTGCCACCTCGGGCCGGGGCTTTTCCACGATCTGGCGGATGCGCCCGGCCTGGCCATCGAAGGCATCGGTGGCGACGATGCCGTAACTGCCGGTCTGCTCGCGCGGCACGTCCTGCACCGCCACCGCGCTGGCACCGGTGGCCTGCGCGTGGTCGGCCATCTGCTTGAGCGCGCCGTCGCCACGGCTCCAGATCAGGTCGTCCGGCAGCAGCACCGCAAAGGGCTCGTCGCCCACCACCGGGCGGGCGCACAGCACCGCATGCCCCAGCCCCAGCGCCTCGGCCTGGGTCACGAACACCGCGCGCACGCCTTCCGGCAGCACGTTGCGGATCAGTTCCAACTGCTCGTGCTTGCCGGACTTCTCCAGCTTCTGTTCCAGCTCGTAGGCCTTGTCGAAGTAATCCGCCACCGCGTGCTTGTAACGGTTGGTGACGAACACCAGGGTGTCGCACCCGGCGGCGATGGCTTCGTCCACCGCGTACTGGATCAGCGGCCGGTCAACGATCGGCAGCATCTCCTTCGGAACCGTTTTGGTAGCGGGAAGAAAGCGGGTTCCCAGACCCGCCACCGGGAATACCGCCTTGCGAATGCGCCTTGCGCCGGAGATGTCGTGCATCCGGCGATTCTAAGGCAAGGCCGCCTGCAATGTGGTGGGTGCGGCGGCGTGCAGCGGGTGGAACTCGGGCACCGCTTCGCGCAGCACGCGGGCAAGCAGCTCCACATCGTAGGCTTGCACGCCCGCACGCAGGCTCCGCATCGCCTGCGCCACGCGGGCGGGCGGCACCATGCGCGGCGTCGCTTGCAGGATGTCCGGATAGCGCGTGGGCCGATAGCGCTCGTCGGCATGGAACAAGGTTTCATGCAGGCGCTCGCCGGGGCGCAGGCCGATGTATTCGATGGCCACGTCGATGCCTGGCTGCTTGCCGGCACTGCGCACCATCCGTTCGGCCAGCAGGCGGATCGGGACCGGCTTCCCCATGTCCAGCGTGTACAACGCCTGTGGCGCACCCAGCGTGGCCGCCTGCAGGATCAGCAAGGAGGCTTCGGGGATGGTCATGAAGTAACGCGTCACCTCGGGATGGGTCACCGTCACCGGCCCGCCCCGGCGGATCTGCTCGCGAAACAGCGGCACCACGCTGCCCGCCGAATCCAGCACGTTGCCGAAACGCACCAGCAGCATGCGCGTGGCGGACGCCGGTTCCTGCACCTGGCACAGCATCTCGGCCAGACGCTTGCTGGCCCCCAGCACGTTGACCGGGTCCACCGCCTTGTCGGTGGAAATCAGCACGAAGGTCTCCACCCGCGCCGCCTGGCTGGCATGCAGCACCACCTCGGTGGCCAGCACGTTGTTGCGCACGGCTTCGCGCAACTGGCCTTCCAGCAACGGCACCTGCTTGTAGGCGGCGGCGTGGAAGACCGCATCGGCGGCGGCAAGCCGCAAGGCATGCGCCATCACCGCCGGGTCGCCGCAATCGCCCAGCACCGGAATGCATTCCACGCCCGGATGGCTGCCGCGCAATTCGGCATCGATGCGCAACAGGGCCCCTTCGTCGATGTCGACCACCGTCACCCGGCGCGCGCCATGCACGGCGCATTGGCGGCAAAGTTCGGCACCGATGCTGCCGCCGCCACCGGTCACCACGATCGATTGGCCGCGCACCCAGTGGCGGATGGCCGCATGATCGGCCGGGCGCGGTGCCCGCCCCAGCAGGTCTTCGCTGCTTGTCGCGGGTTCAGACCACCGCATAGTTCAGCAACGGCTTCACCGTACCCCACTCCTTGCAGCTGGGGCACTGCCAGTGGTGGCTGCGTGCACCGAAGCCGCAGCGGTTGCAACGATAACTGGGGTTGCGCACCAGCAACTGGTCGGTGACCAGCTTGAGATCCTGCAAGGTGACGGTGGCGTCGACCTGGTCGGCGAGGCTGAGGTCGATCAGCGCCGCTTCCCCGCGCACCGACGGGCGGTCCTTGAGCTGCTCGGCCAGATAGCGCCGTGCCGGCCCCACGCCTTCTTCCTCTTCCACCATGCGGGTCAAGGCCAGCACTGGCGCGATGCCGCGATAGTGCTCGCACATCCCGGCCAGGAACGCCCGCGCACCCGTGCGCTCACCGGCCTTGGCGTAATTTTCCAGCAGCAGCGGCAGGATCACCGGCAGGAATTCCGGGTCGTGGCGCGCAGCGCGCTCCAGCGCGCGGATGGCCCCCTGGGGGTGGCCGGCCTCGGCCTCCAGGCGTCCTTCGGCAATCCCCGCGCGCACGGCGGTGGGGTCGGCCGCATAGGCCCGGACGATGGCGGCACGCGCGGCATCGCGGTCGCCATTGGCGCGATGGCGGTCGGCCAGCTCGCATTCGAACTGCGCCACCAGCCTGCCCATCGGCTCGCCGGTCACTTCTTCGTAACGGGCGGCGTTGGCAATCGCCTTTTCCCAATCGCGCTCGGACTGGTAGATCCCGATCAGGTGGCGCAATGCCTGCGGTGCGCGTCGATCCAGCTGCGCAAGGTCATTGAACACGGTTTCGGCGCGGTCCAGCAGGCCGGCGCGCATGTAATCCTCGCCCAATGCGGCCAGCGCCTGCACCTTCTGGGTGTCGCTGAGATCGGCGCGCTGCGCCAGTGCCTGGTGCAGGCGGATTGCACGATCCACTTCGCCGCGCCGGCGGAACAGATGGCCCAGCGCCACCTGGGTTTCGAACGTGTCCATGTCCAGCTCGGCCACGTGCAGGAACAGCTCGATGGCCTTGTCCGGCTGCTCGTTGAGCAGGTAATTGAGGCCACGGAAATAGGTGGTGGAAAGCTTGCTGACCTGGTTCCCGCTGTGCTGCTCGCCGCCGCGGCGTCCCAGCACCCAGCCGAACAGACCGGCCAGCGGCACGAAGATCACGAACCACATCCACTGGTCGAGGAAATCCACGGTCAGGCTCCTGAAATCAGCTGGGGCGCGCGATCAATCCTGCGCAGGCAGCGGCACCACGCCGGTGACCCGCTCGCGCAATTCCTTGCCGGGCTTGAAGTGCGGCACGTGTTTGCCGGGCAATGCCACGGCATCGCCGGTTTTCGGGTTGCGCCCGGTGCGCGGCGGACGGAAATGCAGGGAAAAACTGCCGAACCCGCGGATCTCGATGCGCTCGCCGGAGGCCAGCGCGCCACCCATCATCTGCAGCAACGCCTTCACCGCCATGTCGACATCGTCGGCCTTCAGGTGCGGCTGGCGACGCGTGAGCAACTCGATGAGTTCGGACTTGGTCATGAAACCTGAATGTCTGGTCTTCCATGAAAATGGCGGCCCGGCCGAAACCGGGCCGCCATGATTGCGAAGCCGAGGGAATTACTCGGACTTGCTGTTCAGCTGCTCGCGCAGCAGCGCGCCCAGCTTGGTGGTGCCGCTGGCGGCATCGGCATTGGCCTTGTTGTACTCGGCCAGCGCTTCCGCGGTTTCCGCCGCGTCCTTGTCCTTGATGGACAGTTGCAGGCTGCGACCCTTGCGGTCGGTCCCCACCAACTTGGCTTCGACCTGCTGGCCGACCTTCAACACCTGGCTGGCGTCTTCGGTGCGCTCGTGGCTGATGTCGCGCACGGACACGTAACCTTCCACGCCGTCGCCGAGATCGATGACCGCACCCTTGGCGTCCACTTCCTTGACGGTGCCGGTGACCTTGCCGCCCTTCGGATGCGCGGCCATGAACTGACCCAGCGGATCCTGTTCCATCTGCTTGACGCCCAGCGAGATGCGCTCGCGCTCCGGATCGACCGCCAGCACGACGGCTTCCAGCGTGTCGCCCTTCTTGTAGTTGCGGGCGATGTCTTCGCCGGTGGAGTTCCAGCTGATGTCGGACAGGTGGATCAGGCCGTCGATGCCGCCGTCCAGGCCGATGAAGATGCCGAAGTCGGTGATCGACTTGATCTGGCCCGACACCTTGTCGTTCTTCTTGTGGATCGCGGCGAAGGTTTCCCACGGGTTGCTGGTGACCTGCTTGATGCCCAGCGAGATGCGGCGACGTTCTTCGTCCACGTCCAGCACCATGACCTCGAGCTCGTCACCGACCTGCACCACCTTGGCCGGGTTGACGTTCTTGTTGGTCCAATCCATTTCGGAGACGTGTACCAAGCCTTCCACGCCCGGCTCGATCTCGACGAACGCGCCGTAATCGGTGACGTTGGAGACCTTGCCGAACACGCGGCAGTTCGACGGATAACGGCGGGCGATGTTGTCCCACGGATCCTCGCCCAGCTGCTTCAGGCCCAGCGACACGCGGTTGCGCTCGCGGTCGTACTTGAGCACGCGCACTTCCAGTTCCTGGCCCACTTCGACCACTTCGGACGGATGGCGCACGCGCTTCCACGCCATGTCGGTGATGTGCAGCAGGCCATCGATGCCGCCGAGGTCCACGAACGCGCCGTAGTCGGTCAGATTCTTGACCACGCCCTTCAGCACGGCACCCTCGACCAGCTTCTCGAGCAGCTGCTCGCGCTCTTCCGAATGCTCGGTCTCGACCACCGCACGGCGGGAGACGACCACGTTGTTGCGCTTGCGGTCGAGCTTGATGAGCTTGAACTCCAGCTCCTTGCCTTCCAGGTAGACCGGGTCGCGCACCGGGCGCACGTCGACCAGCGAACCCGGCAGGAACGCGCGCACGTCCTTGATGTTGACGGTGAAGCCGCCCTTGACCTTGCCGTCGATGCGGCCAACGATCGTGGCATTGGCTTCCAGCGCCTCTTCGAGCTCGTCCCACACCATGGCCTTCTTGGCCTTTTCGCGGGACAGCACGGTTTCGCCGAAACCGTTTTCCAGCGAATCGAGGGCAACCTTGACCTCGTCGCCCACGCCCACGTCGATTTCGCCGGCGTCGTTGCGGAACTGTTCGATCGGCACGATGCCTTCGGACTTCAAGCCGGCATTGATCACCACCACGTCGTTGGTGACCGCGATGACGATGCCCTTGACGATGGCGCCGGGCTTGAGCTTGGCAAGGTTGGCCTGGCTGGCTTCAAACAGCTCGGCGAAGGATTCGGTAGCTACGGAGTTCATGAAAAATCTCGGGTGGATACACGGGCAACCCGCAGCAACGGGGCGGCCCACCTGGGTTGGTTGGCGTTCGCGCAGGAGGCGCTCCAGCCATGTGTGGATGAAGGAAAACCGCGGGCGCAATGCGCCCACGGCACGGGTCTGCCTCGAAAAACTCGTCGCCGCTATTGCGCGGAGCGGGACTGGGCGTCCAGCACCCGGGCAACCACCGCATCGATGGACAAGCCGGTGGTGTCGATGCAAACCGCCTCATCGGCCGGTCGCAGCGGCGCCACCGCACGACTGGCATCGCGGGCGTCGCGGGCGAGAATCTCCCGTAACAGACCGTCCATTGTGACCGAAACCCCCTTGTCCTTCAACTGCTTATAGCGTCTTTCGGCACGCTCTTCGGCGCTGGCGGTCAAAAACACCTTGCAGCCGGCATCGGGGAAGATCACCGTGCCCATGTCGCGGCCGTCGGCCACCAGCCCCGGTGCCTGCCGGAAGGCGCGCTGGCGATCCTTCAGCGCCGCCCGCACTTCCGGGATGGCGGCAATGGCCGAGGCCGCCGCACCGGCGGTTTCGGTGCGCAGGGCGTCCGTCGCATCCACGCCGTTGACGATGACGCGCGGCTCGCCACCGGCATCGTCACGGAAACCGATGGTGGTGTCGAAGGTGCAACGCACCAGCGCCGATGCGTCGGACAGATCGATGTCCGACCAGCCGGCGGCGATCCCCACCGCCCGGTACAGGGCCCCGGAGTCGAGGTAGTGCCAGCCCAGCCGGGCAGCGACGAGGCGGCTGATGGTGCCCTTGCCGGAACCGGAAGGGCCGTCGATGGTGAGTACGGGGACGGTGGGCGCATTCATCCGCGCAGTATGGCGGAAGCACCGCCCGGCAGGCAGACTTCCACTGCCACGCCGCGCCGTTCACCAAGAAAACCCGGCAACCTGTTGATTCGCCACCGCAATACCCGCTAAAATGCGCGGCTTCACGTTTCATCCCATTCCATTTGCCGAGGTTTCTGTCATGAAGGTCCTGTCCTCCCTGAAGTCGGCGAAGGCCCGTCACCGCGACTGCAAGGTGGTTCGCCGTCGTGGCAAGGTCTTCGTGATCTGCAAGTCCAACCCGCGTTTCAAGGCGCGCCAGCGCTGAGCCATGCGGGCGCACGGGCTCGCCCGTGACGCGCAGAGCAAAAGGCCGCCTTCGGGCGGCCTTTTGCGTATCGGCTTAGAATCGACGCCTCATTCCCCCGGGAGCCCCGCCATGCACCGTACGCCCCGCAACCTCGCGCTTGCCGCCGCCCTGGCCACCCTGGCCCTGTCGGGTACTGCCACCGCCGACACCTTGTTGATCCAGCGCGTGCGCCACGAACCGGTCAACATGCCCGCACACGGTGCCAGCATGGCGCAGGTGGAAGCCAAGTTCGGCGCCCCCAGCCAGAAACTGGAACCTCGCGGCGGCCAGAAGAAAGCATGGCCGTCGATCCAGCGCTGGGTCTACCCCGCTTTCACCGTGTATTTCGCCCACGGCCACGTGGTCGATGCCGTCGCCAACCAGGCCGGCCCCGACGAGATTGGCCCCAAGCCTGCCAAGCCCTGACCTGAATGACCGCTTCCCCCCTCCGCTTTCCCGCCGAATGGGAGCCCCAATCGGCGATCCTCATCGCGTGGCCGCACGCCGGCACCGACTGGGCCGACCGCCTGGACGAGGTCGAAGAGACCTACATCGCCCTGGTCCAGGCCATCACCCGCTTCCAGCCGGTGGTGATCTGCGTGGCCGACGACGACATCGAAACCTGCGCCGAGATGCGCCTGCGCTCGAACCGCGTGGACATGGCGCGCGTGCGCTTCGTGACCGTCGCCTACGACGACACCTGGCTGCGCGATTCCGGCCCCATCACGCTGCGCGATGGCGCGGGCTTCCGCCTGCTCGACTTCCGCTTCACCGCCTGGGGCGGCAAGTTCGAGGCCGGCCGCGACGACCTGCTGGTGGAAACGCTGGCGGCGCAGGGCCTGTTCGGTGGCGCGGCCCGCCAGCGCATCGATTTCGCGCTGGAAGGCGGCGGCATCGAGACCGACGGCGCCGGCACCCTGCTCACCACCTGGCACTGCCTGCACGAGCGCCACCCGGACGCAACCCGCGAGCAGCTGACCGCGCAGCTGTCGGCGTGGCTGCACCTGGACCGCGTGCTGTGGCTGGACCACGGCGCGCTGGAGGGCGACGACACCGACGCCCACATCGACACCCTCGCCCGCTTCGCCCCCGGCGATGCGATCGTCTTCCAGGCCTGCGATGACGAGGCGGACTCGCATTACGCCGACCTCAAGGCGATGGCCGACGAGATCGCCGCGCTGCGCACCCGCGACGGCCGGCCCTACGCGTTGTTCCCGCTGCCCTGGGCCCAGCCCGTGATCGACGAAGGCCGCCGGCTGGCGGCCAGCTACGCCAACTTCCTGATCGTCAACGGCGCGGTGCTGATGCCGGCCTACGGCGATCCCGCCGACGCCGCCGCGGCCGCCGTGCTGGCGAAGGCCTTCCCGGGGCGCGAGATCGTGCCGGTGCCGTGCCGGCCGCTGATCTGGCAGAACGGCAGCCTCCACTGCATCACCATGCAATTGCCCGAAGGACTGGTCTGATGTCCAAGTACAGCAAGCTCCCCGTCGCGCTGGTGCAGGAGCGCAACCACGGCGATGCCGCCGCCAACCTCGCGGTGATCGAGGCGCGCGTCGCCGAGGCCGCGCAGTCAGGCGCGAAACTCGTCCTGCTGCAGGAGCTGCACAACGGCGCGTACTTCTGCCAGCACGAGTCGGTGGACGAGTTCGACCTCGCCGAGCCGATCCCGGGCCCCAGCACCGAGCGCCTGGCGGCGCTGGCCAAGCGCCACGGCGTGGTGCTGGTGAGTTCGCTGTTCGAGAAGCGTGCCACCGGGCTGTACCACAACACCGCGGTGGTCTTCGATGCCGACGGCAGCACCGCGGGCAAGTACCGCAAGATGCACATCCCGGACGACCCGGGCTTCTACGAGAAGTTCTACTTCACGCCGGGCGACCTCGGCTTCACCCCCATCGACACCTCGGTGGGCCGGCTGGGCGTGCTGGTGTGCTGGGACCAGTGGTATCCGGAAGCCGCGCGCCTGATGGCGCTGGCCGGCGCCGAGCTGCTGCTGTATCCCACCGCCATCGGCTGGGACCCGGACGATGCGCAGGACGAGAAGACCCGCCAGCGCGACGCGTGGGTGCTGTCGCACCGCGGCCACGCCGTCGCCAACGGCCTGCCGGTGCTGTCGTGCAACCGCATCGGCCACGAGCCCTCGCCGCTGGGCGCCTCCGGCATCGACTTCTGGGGCAACTCGGTGATGCTGGGACCGCAGGGCGAGCTGATCGCCGAAGCCGGCACCGCGCCGACCCTGCTGCTGGCCGAGGTGGACATGCAGCGCAGCGAGCACGTGCGACGCATCTGGCCGTTCCTGCGCGACCGCCGCATCGACGCCTACGGCGACCTGACGAAGCGCTACCGCGACGATTGATGCCGGCCATTCCCGCGAAGGCGGGAGTCCAGCTTTCCCATCCATCCAGAAGCATCAAGCGCTGGATACCCGCCTTCGCGGGAATGACGAGCAGAAGCATTCCATGACCATTCCTGAAAGCTACGCCGGCCAGCCCGTCATCGAACTCGAACGCGATGGCGTCCACTACACCCTGCTGGGCACCGCGCATGTCTCGAAAGCCAGCGTCGAAGCGGTACTCGCCGCCATCGACAGCGGTCGCTTCGATGCGGTGGCGGTGGAACTGGACGAGCAGCGCCACAAGGCCCTGACCCAACCGGAAGCGATGGCGCAACTGGATCTGGTCAAGGTCATCCGCGAGAAGAAGGTGGCACCGTTCGCCGCCAACCTCGCGCTGGCGGCCTATCAGCGGCGGCTGGCCGAGCAGATGGGCATCGAACCCGGCGCGGAGCTGAAGGCCGCCGCCACCGAAGCCGTTGTGCGCGGGTTGCCGCTGCAGCTGATCGACCGCGACGTCGGCATCACCTTCCGCCGCATCCTGCAAGGCCTGCGCTGGTGGGACCGGATGAAGCTCACCAGTGGGGTCGTCGCCAGCCTGTTCAGCCACGACGACGTGTCTGCCGACGACATCGAGCGGCTCAAGGAAGGCGACATGCTGGAAGCGAGCTTCGGCGAATTCGCGCAGCAAACGCCGACCCTGTTCGCCACCCTGATCGACGAG
Source organism: Thermomonas sp. (assembly GCF_041905325.1). Classification (GTDB taxonomy): domain Bacteria; phylum Pseudomonadota; class Gammaproteobacteria; order Xanthomonadales; family Xanthomonadaceae; genus Thermomonas. Next base: position 81,064 of record NZ_JAYRLK010000005.1, read on the forward strand.
CGCGACCAGTACATGGCGGCGAAGCTGCGCGAACGCAGCGATGGTGCCCGACACGTGCTGGCGGTGGTCGGGGCCGGCCACCTGAAAGGCATGGCGCGCTACCTGGCCGAAAGCCGGGAACCCACCGCCACCGTCACCGAACGGTTGCTGACACTGCGCAAGAAACGCAGCATCCCGTGGATCACCCTGACCCTGCTGGCGCTGGTGTTCGGCGGCATTGGGTGGGGCTATTACCACGGCGGCCGCGATCTTGGCCGCGACCTGCTGTTGCAATGGGTGGCCTGGACTTGCGGGCTCACCGCCGTGGGCGCGCTGCTGGCCGGTGCCAACCCCCTGAGCCTGCTGGCCGGCACGCTGGCCGCCCCATTCAAACCGTTCCGCCCCGGCCTGCCTTCCGGCATGTTCAGTGCGCTGGCCGAAGTGCGCCTGCGCAAACCGGCCTATCCGGATTTCCTGGCCTTGCGCGACGATGCCCAGACCCTGGGTGGCTGGTACCGCAACCGCGTCACCCGGGTGGTGCTGGTGTTCATGCTGACCAACCTCGGCACGATTGCCGGCGAATGGATGGCCGGGGCCCGCATTCTCGGCAAACTGGTGGGCTGAAGCCTAGGCCGGGTCGAAGACCTTGCCCGGGTTCATGATGCCGTTCGGGTCCAGCGCCGCCTTGATCCCGCGCATGGCGGCGATCTCGGCACCGCTGCGGGTGCAGCCCAGATAGGGTTTCTTCACCAGTCCGATGCCGTGTTCGGCGGAGATGCTGCCGCCATGGGCCTGCAACACCTGCGCCAACAGCTTGGTGACGCGCTCGCAATGGGCCACAAACTCGCCCTGCGCCATCGCATCGGGTTTGAGGATGTTGATGTGCAGGTTGCCGTCGCCGATGTGGCCGAACCACACCACCTCGAATTGCGGGTATTCGCGCCCCAGCAGTGCCTGGGTTTCGGCGAGAAAGGCCGGCATCGCCGAAATACGCACCGCCACGTCGTTCTTGTAGGGCACGTAACGGGCCAGGCTTTCGGTGATGCCCTCGCGCAGGCGCCACAGTTGCGCCGCCTGCGCGTCGCTTGCCGAAATCACCCCATCGCTGACCAGCCCCTGTTCCATGCACTGCTCGAACGCCGCCAGCGCCTCCGCCTCGCTGGCATCGACACTGGCGAATTCGGTGACGACGTAATACGGGTGTGCGTCCGCGAACGGGGCTTGCGCGCCGTGGGCCAGCACGTGCTTCAGGGCCACATCGGTGAGGAATTCGAATGCCTGCAATTGCAACCGCGCACGGAACACGGCAAACACCTGCATCAACGCCTCGAAGGACGGCAGCGCCAGCAGCATCACGTTGCTGGCCGGCGGCGGGTCGGTGAGCCTCAGCGTGGCCTCGACGATGATGCCCAGCGTGCCTTCCGAGGCAATCGCCAGGTGGCGCAGGTCGTAACCGCTGGAATTCTTCACCAACGCGCGCCCCAGCTCCATCAACTCGCCACTGCCACTGACGAACTTCACGCCCGCCACCCACTCGCGGGTGTTGCCGTAGCGCACCACCCGGATCCCGCCGGCATTGGTGGCGATGCTGCCGCCGATGCTGGCCGAGCCGCGCGAGGCGAAATCCACCGGGTAGTGCAGGCCGTGCTCCTGCGCCAGTTCCTGCACGCGTTGCAGCGGCATGCCCGCCTGCACGGCAAGGGTACGGTCCACCGCATCGAAGCCCAACACGCGGTGCATGCGCTCAAGACTGACCACCAGCTCGCCATGGGCGGCAACCGCGCCACCGGACAGCCCCGTGCGCCCGCCCGAAGGGACCAGCGCCACGCCTTCGGCATTGGCCCAGCGCACCACGGCCTGCACCTCCTCCACGCTGTCGGGCAAGGTAATCGCCAACGGTGCCGGGGCCCAGCGCCGCGTCCAGTCGCGACCGTAATGCTCCAGGTCGGCCGGGTCGGTGAGCAAGCGCAAACCGGGGATGGCATCGCGCAGGGAAGTCAGGCGGGTGGCAGGCATGTGATGTCCAGGATGGAGGGCGGCGCCAGTGACGTTTGCCAGCGCCGCGATGCGGCATGTCTGGGGTGGAAAATAGCATGACGCGCTGCAACAAAACCGCCGGCTTTCTGGCATAGTCGAAGGCCCGGACCCGCCACCAGAAGACCTGCCCCATGGCCAGCAAGAAGACCTCTTTCCCGAAACAGGACATCCGTGTGTTGTTGCTGGAAGGCGTCAGCCAGACCGCGGTGGACATCTTCCAGGCCGCCGGCTACAGCCAGATCGAATACCACACCAAGGCGCTGCCGGAAGAGGAACTGAAGGCGCGCATCGCCGAGGCGCACATCGTCGGCCTGCGCTCGCGCACCCAGCTCACCGCGGAGGTGCTGGCCGAGGCCAAGCGGCTGATGGCGGTCGGCTGCTTCTGCATCGGCACCAACCAGGTGGACCTGGGCACGGCGGAAATGGCCGGCATCCCGGTGTTCAACGCCCCCTATTCCAACACCCGCAGCGTGGCAGAGCTGGTGGTGGCGCAGGCGGTATTGCTGGCGCGCGGCATCCCGCAGAAGAATGCCGAGTGTCATCGCGGCGGCTGGTCGAAGGCGGCCACCGGCAGCCACGAAGTGCGCGGCAAGACCATCGGCATCATCGGCTACGGCCACATCGGCACCCAGGTGGGCGTGCTGGCCGAGGCGCTGGGCATGCGGGTGCTGTTCCACGACATCGAAACCAAGCTGGCACTGGGCAATGCACAACCGGCGGCAGGGCTGGACGACCTGCTGGCACGCGCCGACATCGTCACCCTGCACGTGCCGGAAACGGCATCGACGCAGTGGATGATCGGCGCGGAGCAGCTTGCGAAAATGAAGCCCGGCGCGCATCTCATCAATGCCGCGCGCGGCACCGTGGTGGTGATCGAGGCACTGGCCGCGGCGCTGGAATCCGGTCGTCTCGGTGGCGCCGCGGTGGACGTGTTCCCGGTCGAGCCCAAGGCCAACGGCGACATCTTCGAATCGCCGCTGCGCGGCCGCGACAACGTGATCCTGACCCCGCACATCGGCGGCAGCACGCTGGAGGCGCAGGACAACATCGGCGTGGAGGTGGCGGCGAAACTGGTGCGCTACAGCGACAACGGCAGCACCCTGTCGGCGGTCAATTTCCCCGAAGTGACGCTGCCCGAGCACGAGGGCAGCCTGCGCCTGCTGCACATCCATCGCAACGTGCCGGGCGTGTTGTCGAAGATCAACGAGATCTTCAGCCGTCATGCGGTGAATATCGACGGCCAGTTCCTGCGCACCGACCCCAAGCTGGGTTACGTGGTGATCGACATCACCGCCGACGAAGCCCAGGCGGCCGCGATCAAGGACGAATTGGCCGCGATCGACGGCACGCTGCGCACGCGGGTGTTGTACTGACGCTTTTCCCCTTCCCCTTCAAGGGGAAGGCTCGAGGGCGCACTCAGCGTGCCAGCCACTTGCCCGCCATCCGCCGCACCGACGGGTCGGCGTCGGCGTCCACCGCCAGCTCGGCAATCGCGCGCCAGGCCAGATCCAGTGATTCCTCGCTGACCGCGTAGGTTTCATCCTCGCCGGCATGCACCACGTAGCGCACGTCGTAATGCCAATGCGCGGGCACGCCCTTGTGTTCGGGAATCCAGTGGCGGTCGAGGTCGAAGATCTCGTCCACCACGCGCAGGCCACTCAGACCGGACTCCTCCTCCGCCTCGCGCAAGGCGGCCAGGTGCAACTCGCGCTGGCCATCGGCATGCCCGCCCAGTTGCAGCCACATGCCCAGCTTGCGATGGTGGGTGAGCAGCACGCGCTGCTGCGCGCGGTCCACCAACCAGCACGAGGCGGTGAAGTGACCCGCCAGGCGCTGCCGCGCGAACGGATTTTCGGCATCGTCCAGCAATTCGCGGAACAGGGCCACGGTGGCGACTTCCCCCGGCCAACGATGCGCGTACGCGGCCAGGGCTTGCGCCAGTTCGGTTTCCGATGGGGCATCCACGGCGGGCATCCCTGCAAAATGAATGGGGTGCATTATCCCCCGCCATGACCTCGGATGCTTGTGCTGGATGGCCATGACCGTTTAAGGTCGGCGGCTTGCGGCCTGCCCGGGCCTGTCGACCACGCATCAATCACGGGGAGTCACCTGATGCTGTTCCAGCGAGTCAAACCGCTCGACAAGATCCTTGAAACTGCCGAGAAAAAATCCCTCACCCGCCAACTGGGCGCGTTCCAGCTGACCATGCTGGGCATCGGTGCCATCATCGGTACCGGCATCTTCGTGCTGACCGCGGAAGCCGGGCAGAAAGCCGGCCCGGCGATGATGGTGGCGTTCGTGATTGCCGCGATCGTTTGCGCACTGGCTGCGCTGGCGTATTCGGAATTGGCCTCGATGGTGCCGGTGTCCGGCTCTGCCTACACCTACACCTATGCAGTGATGGGCGAAGCCCTGGCCTGGATCGTGGGCTGGGCACTGGTGCTGGAATACGCGGTCGCCGCCGGTGCGGTGGCGGTGGGTTGGTCCGGCTACATGAACGGGTTGTTGGCCAGTGCCGGAATTGAACTGCCGATGGCACTGAAAACCGGCCCGATGGATGGTGGCGCATTCAATCTGCTGGCCTTCACCATTTCACTGGTGATCACCGGCCTGCTGGTGATCGGCACGTCGAAGTCGGCCAAGGTCAATGCCATCCTGGTGTTGATCAAGGTGATTGCCCTCACCGCCTTCATCTTCATCGCCGTGCCGGCAGCCAAGGACGTGAACTTCCAACCGTTCTTCCCCACCGGCTGGGGCAGCCCGCTGGGTGGCGTGGGCGTGCTGGGGGCGGCCGCTTCCATCTTCTTCGCCTATGTCGGCTTCGATGCGGTGTCCACCGCCGCCGAAGAAACCAAGAACCCAAACCGCAACATCCCGATCGGCCTGATCGGTTCGCTGCTGGTGTGTACCATCTTCTACATGCTGGTGGGTTACGGCGCGGTGGGTGCGATTGGTTCGCAGCCGATGATCGTGAACGGCATTGCGCTGCACCCGGGCACCCCCGAAATGGCGGCCGCCTGTGCCGGCTCGGATGCGCTGGTGTGCAGCAAGGAACCGCTGGCGCATGTGCTGAAGGTGATCGGTTTCGCCAAGGTCGGCAACCTGATCGGCCTGGCTGCGGCGCTGGCGCTGCCATCGGTGGTGTTGATGATGATCTACGGCCAGACCCGCATCTTCTTCACCATGTCGCGTGACGGCCTGCTGCCGGACATCCTCTCCAAGGTGCACCCGCAGTTCCACACCCCGCATGTGGTGACCATCATCACCGGCGTGTTCGTGGCACTGTTCGCGGCGATGTTCCCGGTGGGCATCCTGGCCGACATCTCCAACTCCGGCACCTTGTTCGCGTTCATGGCGGTGGCCGCCGGCGTGTTGATCCTGCGCAAGCGCGAACCCGACCGCCGCCGTCCGTTCCGCACCCCGATGGCGTGGGTGGTGTGCCCGCTGGCCATCGCCGGTTGCCTGCTGCTGTTCTTGAACCTGTCGATGTACACCATCGGCCTGTTCTTTGGTTGGGCGGTGATCGGTTTGATCGTGTATGCGCTGTACGGCTACCGCAAGAGCGAGCTGGCCCGTGGCGTGGATCACCCGGACGCGGCGAAGATGGAGCCGGAACCGAAGTTCCACGAAGGCCCGCAGGCCTGATCCCTGCGTCTCTTTGCAACGAAAACCCGGCTCCGGCCGGGTTTTTCGTTGGGGCAAGCCGGTATCCTGTGCCGATGGTGAATTCCCATCTTCTGCACGACCACGAACGTGCCGCCCGCCAGTCCCTGATCGACCACTGCCGGGCGATGAACGCCAGCGGGCTGTCGCTGAACAAGTCCGGCAATGCCAGCCTGCGCTGGCGCGACGGCCTGCTGATCACCCCCACCGGGCGCAGCTACGACCGCCTGCTGCCGGAAGACATCGTGTACCTGCATGCCGACGGCCATTGCCCGCCCGGGCAATTGCTGCCGTCCAGCGAGTGGCGTTTCCACGTCGACATCCTGGCCGCCTTCCCCGACATGCACGCGGTGGTGCACGTGCATTCCACCCATGCCACCGCGCTGGCCTGCCTGGGCGAGGAAATCCCGGCCTTCCACTACATGGTGGCGGTGGCCGGTGGCGACCGCATCCCCTGCGCCGGCTATGCCACCTTCGGTACGCCGGAGCTGTCGGACAGCATCATGCACGCCCTGCGCGGCGGCCTGCGCGCCTGCCTGATGGGCAACCATGGCCAGGTGGCCACCGGCCGCAGCCTGTCGGAGGCCTATGCACTGGCCGAGGAAGTGGAAAACCTGGCGCGGCAGTACCTGCTGGCGCGCTCGCTGGGCCCCACCCGCAACCTGCCGGCGGATGAAATGGCCGTGGTGCTGGAGAAGTTCAAGACCTACGGCCAGCAACGGCCGCCTGAATGAACGCGATGCCCGTCATCGAAATCGTCATGTAGACGGCATGCCCGCAACCAGTACCATGCGCGCATGACCACACCTGCCTTCGACCACAATCTGTATGCCGGCTGCGCCGCGCAAATCATCGCGCACACCCGCGAACTGGCCGCCAGGGGCTTCACCCCCGCCACCGCCGGCAATTTCTCCATCCGCATGGGGCCGGAACACGCCGCCATCACCATTTCCGGCAAGGACAAGGGCCGCCTCACCGAAGCCGACATCATGGTGGTGAACATGGCCAACGAACCGGTGGCCACCCACCACCGGCCTTCGGCGGAAGCGGCCCTGCACACCCACCTGTATCGCCGCTACCCGGACGTGGGCGCGGTGCTGCATACGCACTCCCCCACCCAGACCATCGCCGGCCTGCTGTACGCCGGGCAGGGCCGCGTGCGCCTGCGCGACTACGAGTTGTTCAAGGCCTTGCGCGGGCACGCCACCCACGAAATCGAAGTGGACCTGCCGGTGGTGCCCAACTCGCAGGACATGGACGCGCTCACCACCAGCGTCGATGCCGCACTTGGTGCCGCCAACAGCTGGGGCTATTTGATCGCCGGCCACGGCCTGTATGCCTGGGGCCGCGACATCAGCGAAGCACGCCGGCATCTGGATGCGTTCGAATTCATGCTGGGCTGCGAACTGGAACTGCGCCGCCTGGGCGTGCGCTGAGGGCACTCGAATGAGCCATTTGCGCGTTTTCAACGACAACGACCCCATCAGCGTGCTGCAACAGGCCAGCACGCCCGACGACATTACCCATGTACTGAGGGACATCGGCGTGGAATTCCGGCGCTGGCAGCCGGCACACCCGGTGCAACCGGGCGACCCGCCCGAGGCGATCCTGGCGGCCTACCAGACCGACATTGACCGGCTGATGCTGGCGCGCGGCTTCCGCAGCGTGGATGTGGTGAGCATTGCCGCCGACAACCCGAACAAGGACGCGTTGCGGGCCAAATTCCTCGACGAGCATTCGCACAAGGAGGACGAAGTACGCTTCTTCGTCGCCGGCAGCGGCATGTTCTTCCTGCACGTCGGCAGCAAGGTCTACGAGGTGTTGTGCGAGGCCGGCGACCTGATTTCGGTACCCGACGGTGCCACGCACTGGTTCGACATGGGGCCGGCCCCCAGCTTCGTGGCGATCCGCTTCTTCACCGAGCCGGATGGCTGGGTGGGCTACTTCACGGGCAGCGACATCGCCCGGCGCTTCCCGCGCTACGAATGAAACAACGTCCCGCCTGACACAAGAGGCTTCGACACCCGCCACGCCATGACCACCTTTCTCACCGACATCGAAGGCACCACTTCCAGCATTTCCTTCGTCAAGGACGTGCTGTACCCGTATGCGCGCGCGGCCCTGCCCGATTTCGTGCACGCACACGGCCAGCAGCCCGAGGTGCGCCGCTGGCTGGACCAGGTGGCCATCGAGATATCCGCCGGGGCCTGCCAGGACGCGGTGATCGTGGAAACCCTGCAAGGCTGGATCGACGCCGATCGCAAGCACACCGCACTGAAGGCGCTGCAAGGCATGGTGTGGCAAGCCGGCTACCGGGACGGCGACTTCACCGCCCCGCTCTACCCCGACGTGGCCCCCGCGCTGCGGGCCTGGCACGCCGTCGGGCATCGGTTGGCGGTGTATTCCTCCGGCTCGGTGCCGGCGCAGAAACTGCTGTTCGCGCATACCGACGCCGGCGATCTGGTACCGCTGTTTTCCGGTTTCTTCGATACCGAGGTGGGCGGCAAGCGCGAGGCCGGCAGCTATCGCCGCATCGCCGCGCAGCTGGCGCAACCGGCGGCCGAGATCCTGTTTCTCTCCGACGTGGTGGCAGAACTCGACGCCGCTCGTGACGCTGGCCTGCGCACGGTGCTGCTGGACCGCCGCGAAGACTACCCGCAGCCGCGCCTGGGCGAGGCCGCAGGTGGGCATCTGCGGGTGGAATCATTCGCCGACATCACGCCCTGAGTGCAGTCAGGGCTGGTATTCCAGCAATTCGTAACCGGTACTGGCGCGCAACTCGCCGCGCCAGCGGTCGAACGCGCGAACTTCCACCTGATGGTGGCCGGCGGCGAGCTGGGTGGGCAATGCGCCGCGCCACAGGTGCGGGGAAATCGCGGCCTCCGGTGACCGGTCGTAACCGCGCAGGGTGGCGGTGAGGTCGTCGCGCATGTTTTCTTCGACCATGCCCGGATCGGGCAGCCGCACTTTCTTCATCGGCATCCACGCGCCGCCATCAACGCGGAACTCCAGCGTCGATGCATCATCGCCCATGTAGTAATTGGCGAACACGCCCCAGGCCGGATAGGCGCCGCGCCGCAGTACCTTGGGGACGTGCAGGCCGATCTGGGTATCGCCGGCGTCGCGCGCCGCGTGCCATTCCAGCGCATAAGCGCCTGCCGGCTTGATGGTGAGAACGGCGTACCCATTCGGCGTACCGTCGTCCATGCGCGCATCCGGAATGCCCTCGGCATCCTTCGCCCCCGACCAGTACGAGCCGCAGGCCGCCCCCAGGTTGAACTCGTGCAACGGCACGGCCCCCTGCCAGCCGTCGGCGGCGGCATGGAAGACGTGGCGCTGGTTGTGGCTGTGCGCGCTCAGCACCAGCACATGCGGGAACGGGGCCAGCAGGGCGAACAGGCGGGCACGGTCGGCGGCGCGGAAATTCTGCTTGTCCACCTCGTCGAACAGCGGGATGTGGATGGCCAGCACCAGCAGCTGGTCCTTGTCCAGGGTGGGCAACCAGCGCTGGAGGAACGCATATTGGTCTTCGCGGAAGCCACCGATGTAGGCAGGCTTGCGCCCCGGCAGGGTGATCACGTCATCCAGCACCACGACATTGGCCAGTGGCGTTTGCCGTGCCCGGGTATCCGGACCGATGGTCTGGTGGAAGGCACCGAGGGCGGCGGCGTCGCTGCTCGCGCCGCGGTCGATGTCGTGATTGCCGGGGGCATGCATCCACGGCACGCCCAGGCTTTCGGTCACCTGCCTGACCTGCGGCAGCAGCGCCGGCACATCATCCACCAGGTCGCCCAGGGTCAACCCCAGCCGCGCCGGATACCTGCCCCGCAAGGGTTGCACGATGTCGCGGCGGAAATAATCGACATCCTCGGCCGACTTCACCTGCGGGTCGCCGAATACCAGTACCTGCGCGGACGCACCGGCCACCGACGCCGGCACGCGCCGGTAGTCGATGCACCCCGGGCCACGCCAGCCATCGGCACGGGGCAAGGGTTGGCCGGCCTCGACATCCACCGGGACACACGCAAGAGGGGCCGACCACGCCGGGAACGACAGGACCAGCAGGGCCCACAGGCTCAGGAAGATACGCATCTTCCCATTATGCGCAGGCCGGCGTCACTGCACTAGAATGCCGGAATGGGGACCCGTCTGTTCTTTGCATTCCGGCATTCGCTGGCCGCCTGCCTGCTGGCGTTGCTGGCATGCCTGGCTGTTGCGCTGCCCGCCTCCGCGACGGGGGACGCGCTGCAATTGAACGCGGGCGATTCCAGCTTCCCGCTGTCGCCGACGTTGCGCTACTGGCACGACAAGACCGCCACCGCCGACCCCGAGCAAGCATTCGCGCATGCGCATGACGGCCAATTCGCGCCATTGCCGGATGGCAACCCCGCGTTCGGCTTCCAATCCGGCGCGTACTGGTTCTATCTGCCGATCGAGAACCTGCAGCACGACGAGCGCCGCTGGCTGCTGGTGCAGGAATACGCGCTGAGCGACAACCTCGACCTGTACCTGCGGTATCCGGATGGCCATGTGGAGCATCAGGATGGCGGCGACCACGTGCCGTTCGAAGACCGCTATATCCGCTATCGCCATCCCAATTTCCGGCTCGACCTGCCCGCCGGCGAACGGGTGGAGATGCTGCTGCGGGTGCAAAGCGAAAGCTCGATGCAGGTGCCGCTGGTGCTGTATTCGCCGAAAGCGTTCACCGAACTGCTGCGCGATGCCCAATTCGCCAATGGCCTGTACTACGGCATCGTGCTGGCGCTGCTCTGCTACAACCTGGTGCTGTGGCTGATGCTGCGCGACGCCAGTTATTTCTGGTACCTGCTGCACACCTGCGCGTTCGGGATGGTGTTGTTCACCCTCAATGGCTACGGTTTCGAACTGCTGTGGCCCAACTCGGCCTGGATGGCCGATGCCTCGGTGCCGTTGTCGATCTGCCTGGCGCTGATGGGCATGCAGATGTTCTCGCGCAGTTTCCTCAACCTGCCCGAACGCTGGCCGGCCGGCAACATCGCCTGCCTGTGCCTGGTGGCGTTTTTCGCGATGCTGGGGGTGGCCTCGACATGGCTGCCCTACAGCGTCGCCACCCCGATCGCATCGCGTGCCGTGCTGCTGGGCATCGTCTGGATCATCACCGCCTCGCTGGTGATGCTGCATCGCGGCTACCGGCCGGCATTGTTGTTCCTGCTGGCATGGTCGATGTTCCTCACCGGCACCGTGGCCTTCACCCTGCTGGCATTCGGCATCCTGCCGCAAAGCTTCTGGACCCAATACGGCGTGCAGATCGGCTCCGCGCTCGAGCTGCTGCTGTTGTCGCTGGCGCTGGGGCGGCGTTACGCCAGCCTGCGCGAGGAGAACATCCGCATCGTGCAGGAAACCAACGAGCGGCTGGAGCGCAACATGATCGACCGGACCCGCGAGTTGCGAACGGCGATGGCGCAACTGGGCGAAGCCAATGTGCAACTGCGGGAATACAGCCGGCGCGACCCGCTGACCGGCGTGTACAACCGGCGGCATTTCCACGAAGCCCTGCAGCAGGCACTGGATGCCCGCATGGCCAAGGGCCAACCATTGGCCCTGCTGCTGCTGGACCTGGATCATTTCAAGCGCATCAACGACCAGTACGGCCACCAGACCGGCGACGACTGCCTGATCGCCGCTGCCCGCTGCATCGAGGAAGTGGCGCAGTCGCGCAACGGGCTGGCGGCACGGTTCGGTGGCGAGGAATTCGTGGTGGTGTTGCCGGGTGCCGATTCGCAAGCCGGGTTGCAGGCCGCCGAGGCACTCCGGCAACGCGTTCAACTGACCACCGTGTACAGCCACGGCCACGTCGTGCATCTCAGCGCCAGCATCGGCGTGCATGCCATCGAACGTGACAGCTCGCTGCAACCGGATGAGATCATCCGCCTTGCCGACCAGGCGCTTTACCGCGCCAAGGACGACGGCCGCAACTGCGTGCGGCACTCGCTCACCACCGCCTGAGCCGGTGGCCGCCTCGGGCCGGGGTCAGCCGCGCCGTGCCGCCAGCACGCGCCTGGCATCCTCCAGCGACAACCCGCGCGCGCGCAGCAGCACCGTGAGGTGGTACAGCAAGTCGGCGGCTTCGCCCAGCAACGCGGCTTCGTCCTGCGCCACCGCCGCCAGCGCGGTTTCCACGCCCTCCTCGCCCACCTTCTGGGCGATGCGGCGGACGCCGGACTCGAACAGCTTCGTGGTGTAGCTGCCCTGCGGGCGCTCGCGCTCGCGCTGACCGATCAGCGCATCGAGTTCGGCCAATCCGTCCGCAGGCGCGGCCGGAAAGCAGCTGGCGCGCTGCAGGTGGCAGGTCGGGCCGTGCGGATGCGCCTGCACCAGCAGGGTGTCGGCATCGCAGTCGGCCTCGATGGATACAAGTTCCAGCACATGGCCGGACGCCTCACCCTTGGTCCACAGCCGGCCCTTGCTGCGGCTGAAGAACGTGACCTTGCCGCTCGTCAGCGTGACGCCGAGCGCCTCCCGGTCCATGTAGCCCAGCATCAGCACGCGCAGCGTGGCGGCGTCCTGCACGATGGCCGGCAGCAGGCCAGCCTGCTTGTCCCATGCCAGTGCGTCGATGTCGAATGTCGTCGTGCTCATGGCCGCACCTCGATGCCCTGCCCATGCAGGAATTGCTTGAGTTCCGGAATTGCAATCGCACCGGAGTGGAACACGCTGGCCGCCAGCGCGGCGTCCACATCCGCCTCGACGAAGGCCTCGGCGAAGTGCGACATCGCGCCGGCGCCGCCCGATGCCACCAGCGGCGCCTGGCACACGGCGCGTGCTGCCCGCAGTTGCTCGATGTCATAACCGGCGCGCACGCCGTCGCTGCCCATGCAGTTCAGGACGACCTCGCCCGCGCCCAGCCGCTGCGCTTCGATGATCCAGTCCAGCGTCAGGCGGCCGGGGGCGCGCATCGCATCCGGGCTGCCGGTGTGGCTGCGCACCCGCCATTGCCCGTCGTCCTCGCACACCGAATCGATGCCCACCACCACGCACTGCACGCCGAACGCCTCGGCCAGCTCGGTGATCAGCGCAGGCCGCTCCAGCGCCGGCGTGTTGATGGAAATCTTGTCGGCGCCTGCGCGCAGCACCGCGCGCGCATCCTCGACGCTGCGGATCCCGCCGGCCACGCAGAACGGGATATCGATGAGGCGGGCCACCCGCTCCACCCAGTCGCGCGCCACGCTGCGCCCTTCGGGGCTGGCGGCGATGTCGTAGAACACCAGTTCGTCGGCGCCGGCATCGCGGTAGCGCAGCGCCAGATCGACGATGTCGCCCATGTCGACATGGTCGCGGAAGCGCACGCCCTTGACCACGCGGCCATCGCGCACGTCCAGGCACGGGATGATGCGGCGGCTCAGCATGCCAGCGCCCCGCGCAGGTCGACTCGGCCTTCCAGCAGGGCCTTGCCCAGCACCGCGCCGGCGCAACCGGCCGCGCGCGCGGCGCCGACATCGGCCACGTCGCGGATACCACCACTGGCCTGCACGCGCAGGTCCGGGTGGCGTTCGCACAGGCGCCGATACAGCTCGATGTTCGGCCCGGCCAGCATGCCGTCACGGGCGATGTCGGTGCACAACAGATGGACCAACCCGGCATCGGCATGACGCGCCAGCACCTCGTCGAGCGTCTCCTCCGCGACCTGCGTCCAGCCGTGCACCGGCAGGCGCCACGCCCCCGCCTCGTCCTGCCTGGCGTCCAGCGCGACGGTGATGCGGTCGCCACCGAAATCCGCCAGCCATTCCGCCACGGTGCCGGGCGCGCGCACCGCCAGCGAGCCGATCACCACCCGCGCGGCGCCGGCATCGAGCAGGATCGCCACGTCTTCACGCGAGCGCACGCCGCCTCCGGTCTGCACCCGCAAGCCGGTGCGAGCAACGATGTCGCGCAGCAGCGGCAGCAGGGTGTAACCGCCCGCCTTGGCCGCGTCCAGATCGACCAGGTGCAGCCACTTGGCACCGGCTTGCGCGTAGCGCACGGCGAATGCCAGCGGGTCGTCGCCGTAGCGCGTTTCGTCGGCGTAATCGCCCTGGCGCAGCCGCACCACGCGGCCGTCGCGCACGTCGATGGCGGGATAGACGGTGAAGCTCATGTCGGGTTCCATTGCAGGAAATTGGCCAGCAACCGCGCGCCGGTGGCGGAAGAGCGCTCGGGGTGGAACTGCGCGCCGGCCACGCGTCCACGCGCAACCACCGCCGCGAAACGTTCGCCGTGGCGGCAAGCGGCGATGCAATCCGCGGTGACGGGCGCGGCATAGCCGTGGACGAAATAGGCGCGCGCTTCGCTGCCGATGCCGGCGAGAAGCGGCGATGCGGCGACCTGCTCGAGTGTGTTCCAGCCCATGTGCGGCACCCGCAGGCCCGGCCCGCCGGCGAGTTTCCGCACCCGCCCGGGCAACAGGCCAAGGCAGTCCACGCCGCCTTCCTCGGAGGATTCGAACAGCAGCTGCATGCCCAGGCAGATGCCCAGCAGGGGCACCTGCAACGCCGGCAGCACCTCGGCGAAACCGCGCTCGCGCAGCAGCGCCATCGCCGGCCCGGCCGCACCCACGCCGGGCAGCAGTACCCGCGGCGCGTCCGCCAGGCCAGCGGCATCGCGCACGACGCGCGGGCGCGCGCCGAGCCGTTCCAGCGCGTAGCAGACCGAGCCGAAATTGGCCCCGCCGGCGTCGATCACCGCGGTGTCCATCACAGCAGGCCCTTGGTCGAAGGCAGCTCGGCGCCTTCACGCCGGATGGCTTGTCGCAGTGCCCGCGCCAGCGCCTTGAAGCAGGCTTCGATCTGGTGGTGGTCATTCTCGCCCTGCACGCTCAGATGCAGGTTCAAGCCTGCGGCATCGCAGAGTGAGCGGAAGAAATGCGGCACCAGTTCAGTGGGCAGGTCGCCCACGCGCTCGCGGCGCAGCGCACCCTCGAACACGAAGTATGGCCGCCCGGAAAAATCCAGCGCGGCGCTGGCCAGGCATTCGTCCATCGGCAGGGTGAAGCCGTAGCGGCCGATCCCGCGCTTGTCGCCCAGCGCTTCGCGCAGCGCCTGCCCCAGCGTCAGCGCGGTGTCCTCGACCGTGTGATGCTCGTCGATATGCAGGTCGCCTTCGCAACGGATGCGCAGGTCGAAGCCGCCGTGCTTGCCGATCTGTTCCAGCATGTGGTCGAAGAACGCCAGCCCGGTGGCGACCTGTGGCTCGGCCACACGGTCCAGATCCACTTCGACGCGGACCTTGGTCTCCTTGGTGTTGCGCACGACCGTCGCCTGGCGCGGCGCATCGGCAAGCGCATGCGCAATCCCGGCCCAGTCCCAGTCGCCACCGAACTGCGCGGTGGCAAGCTGGAAGCCGCGGATCTTCAGGTTGTCGGCGAACTGGAGGTCCGTCTGGCGGTCGCCGACCATCGCGCTGCGCGCCCAGTCGATGCTCCGGTCCTGCAGCAGGGCCGTCATCATGCCCAGGCCGGGCTTTCGGTTCGGGCTGTTGTCGGCGGGCAGGCTGCAGTCGATCAGTTCGTCGCGGAACACGATCCCCTGGCTTTCGAACACCTGGAGCATCAGCGCGTGCGGGCCGTCGAATGCGGCGCGCGGATACGCCTCGCTGCCCAGCCCGTCCTGGTTGCTGACGATCACGAACTGGTAGCCGGCATCGCGCAGCTTCAACAGCGCGGGGATCACGCCCTGAACGAAGCGCAGCTTCTCGAACGCATCGATCTGGAAGTCGGCGGGCTCCTCGATGAGCGTGCCGTCGCGGTCCACGAACAGGATCGGCTGCAGGCTCATGCCGCCACCTCCATGCGTGCCGCTTCCAGCGCGGCGAGCACGCGTCGGCATTCCTCCATGCTGCCGACGGTGATGCGTAGTGCATCGCCCAGCTGCGCCATCGCACGCATGTCGCGCACCACCACGCCGGCCGACAGCAGCGCGGCGAACGCGGCGTCCGCGTCGGCGAACCGCACCAGCAGGAAATTGCCGGCCGAAGGATAGACCCGCCGCACCTGCGGCAGCATGCGCAGACCATCGGCCAGCCGGGCGCGCGCCTCGCACACCGCCGCCATGCGGCTGCGGGTCAGCGCCAGTGCCGACGGTGCCAGCGCCGCCAGCGCCGCATCGACGACGGGCTGCGGCAGCGGATACGGCGCCTGCACGCGGCGCAGCGCCGCGATCAGTTGCGGGTTGCCGAGCACGCAGCCCACCCGCGCAGCGGCCAGCGCATGCGCCTTCGACAGCGTGCGCAGCACGGCGATGTTGTCGTGCTGCTCCAGCAGGCGGGTCGCAGAGGGTGCATCGGCATACTCGATGTAGGCCTCGTCCACGATCACCAGGCAATGTCCGCGCAGGCGCTGCGCAAGCGCCGCGATGGCGTCCAGTTCCAGCAGTTCGCCGGACGGATTGCCCGGCGAGCACAGGAACAGCAGCGAGGCGGCGCTGGCCAGCGCGGCATCGCCCATCGCCGGCAGGTCCGCGCACAGACCGGCCCCGGTCTCGCGCAGCGGCACCTCGACGATCTTCGCCCCGTGCAGACGCGCGCACACCGCATACATCCCGAACACCGGCGGCGCAATGACAATTGCGCCACGGCCCGGCATGCAGAAGGCACGCAGCAGCAGATCGATGCCCTCGTCGCTGCCGCGCCCGACCAGCAGTTGCGCCGGCGCCACGTCGTACAGTGCCGCCAGCCGCGCGCACAGCGCTTCCGGCTGTGGTTGCGGATAACGACGCAGGCGGCCGTCGGCATCGCTGCCGTTGGCCCACGCGGACTCGTTGGCGTTCAGCCAGACCGAGCCGGCCAGCGCTTCGCTGCGCGCCGACTTGTAGCCAGCGAAATCCCGCAGGTCCTCGCGCAGCAGCGCATTCACGGTCGCGCTCATGCGGCCTGCTCCAGTCGCAACTCCACCGCCCGCGCATGCGCCTGCAGGCCTTCCGCGTGCGCCAGCGTGGCGGCGCAGGGTCCCGCACTGGCGATCCCGGCGCGGCTGGCTTCCTGCACGGTGATGGCTTTCTGGAAACTGGCGACGGACAGCCCGCTCCACGCCCGCGCGGCGCCACCGGTGGGCAGCACGTGGTTGCTGCCGCTGCAATAGTCGCCCAGGGCTTCCGGCGTCCAGTCGCCGAGGAAGATGCTGCCGGCGTTGTGCACGTGCGGCAGCCATTCGCGCGGCTGGCGCAGCGCAAGGATCAGGTGTTCCGGCGCGTAGGCATCGCTGATGGCGATGGCCTGCGCGATGTCGCGCACCAGCACCAGCCTGGACGCCTCCAGCGCGCGGCGGGCGATGTCCGCCCGCGGCAGCGCGGCCAGCTGGGCATCGACCTCCGTCGCTACCGCGTCCAGCAGCGCAGGGCTGTCGGTCAGCAGCAGCACCTGCGAATCGGGCCCGTGTTCGGCCTGCGACAGCAGGTCGGCGGCGACGAACGCGGCGTTGGCGCCGGCATCGGCGATCACCAGCACTTCCGACGGGCCGGCCGGCATGTCGATGGCGAGGCAGCCCGGCCGCTGCGCGGCCTGCCGCTTGGCTTCGTCCACCCACGCGTTGCCCGGGCCGAACAGCTTGTCGCAGCGCGGCACGCTGGCGCTGCCCAGCGCCATCGCGGCGATCGCCTGGGCGCCGCCGAGCTTGAACACGCGCACGCCCGGCGCCTGCCGCGCCGCCAGCAGCACGGCGGGATCGGCGCTGCCATCCGCGCGTGGCGGCGTGCACAGGATGACCTCGCTACAGCCAGCCAGCCGCGCCGGGATGCACAGCATCAGCGCGGTCGACGGCAGCGGCGCGCTGCCCGCCGGCACGTACAGGCCGACCCGGCGGATCGGGCGCTGCACGCGCTGGCACAGCAGGCCCGGCGCGGTTTCCACTTCGTAAGCTTGCGCAATGCCGGCACGGTGGAAGGCTTCGATGCGCGCAGCCGCCTCCAGGATCGCCGCCTGCACCTCAGGCGTCACCTGCGCGGCGGCGGCATCGCACTCCGCGGCACCGACTTCGAAATCCTCCAGCCGGACGCCGTCGAACTGCGTGGTGAAGTCGCGCAACGCATCGTCGCCGCGGGTGGCCACCGCCTCGAAGATCGCGCGCACGCCTTCGCGCAGCGTTTCCGACACCGCCTGCGTCGGTCGTTGCAGTACCGCGGCGCGTTCGCCTGCGTCCAGCGCATTCCAGTCGATCCGCTTCATGCCAGCATCCGCTCCACCGGCAGCACCATCAGCCCGCGTGCGCCGGCGCGCTTGAGGTCTTCCAGCCGTTGCCAGGTCATCGCGCCGTGGCAGAGCGCCTGCAACGCCAGGGTTTCGCTGCCATCCACCGCGCACATCGTCGGCGGCTCGGCGTCCGGCAGCAGCTGCAGCACCTGCGGCAGCGCCTCGCGCGGGGTCTGGAACAGCAGCAGCTTGCTGTCGCGGATGCGCAGCACGCCGTCCATGCGGCGCAGCAGCAGGTCCGCCAGCTCGGCGCGGACATCGCCGAACGGCGCCACCGGGCCAGCCAGCACCGCCTCGCTGCGCAGGATGTCGAGCACCGGCTTGAGCTGGTTGGCGGCCAGCGTGGCGCCGCTGGAGACCAGGTCGCAGATCAGGTCGGCCTGGCCCAGGCGCGGCGCGATTTCCACCGAGCCGTTGAGCACCACGGTCTCGGCCTCCACGCCCTGGGTGCGCAGCCACGCGCGCAGCTGGTTGGGATAGGTGGTGGCGATGCGCTTGCCGGCAAGTTGCGCCGGCCCCTGCCAGTCCCAGCCTTCCGGCACGGCGATCGACAGGCGGCAGCCGCCGAAGCCCAGCGCGCGCCATTCGCGGAACACCGCCGGTTTGCCGGCCTCGGCGCGCTCGCCGGCCTGCTCCAGCAGCACGTTGCGGCCGACGACGCCCAGGTCGCAGACGCCGTCGGCGATCAGGCCGGGAATGTCATCGTCGCGCACCAGCAACAGGTCCACCGGCAGGGACTCGCCGTAGCAGAACAGCTTGTCGCGGCTTTCTCGCCAGCTCAAACCCGCGGATGCGAGCAATGCGCGCGCCGGCTCGCTGAGGCGGCCGTTTTTCTGGATGGCGATGCGCAGGCGATCACGCCCGGCGGTTGTCGTTGCAGTGGTCATCGTGGGAACTCAGGAAGAAGTGTTGGCCAGGCCCAGCCGGCTCGCGGCGACCCGATAGCCGCCGGCACCGCGCTCGAGGCAGCGCGCCACCCGGCCGATGGTGGTCACGCTGACCTTGGTGCGCTCGTGGATTTCGCGGTAAGGCACGCCCTGCAGCAGCTGCGGCACCACCCGCCAGCGGTCGCCCATCGCCTCCAGCTCCGCCGGCGTGCACAGGTCATCGAGAAAGGCGCGCACCTCTTCGGCGCCATCGAGCTTCGACAACACATGGGCAAGTGCGTCGATCGCGACGGCGGCGTCGTATTTCGGCAGGGGTTCGGGGCGTTGTTTCATCGGGGCCTCGGGGGTGCGTTCGGGCTGTATACGCAGCACGTAGCACATCAATGTATTAGCGTGCTAATACATTAATTTGATAATCTGACAATGTCAACGGGCGCACCGGTCCAGGACAGCAGCCCAGCCGGCACGCAACAAAAAATGGGCACCCGAAGGTGCCCATGTCACGCACATATGAGCGCGCAATCTCAGCCCGCGCGCACCGCCGCGAGGATGCTCCCGTCCGCCACCATCGCCACGGCGGCGGCCACTTCGCCATCCAGCGCGCGGTCGCGGTCCAGATAGGGAATGCGGGCGCGGATGGCGGCGTGGGCAGTGGCGACCGCCCTGCCCGGCTGGAATTCGCCGGAACGGGCGAGCTGCTCGCGCAGGGCATCGACTTCATCGAGGAAGCCGGCGCGCTCGGCGGCGTCCGGCAGCGGGCCGCCGCCGACCTTGGCGGCAAAGCCGGCGGCGTCGCTGCGACGGGCCAGCTCGCGGGCGGCATTGATCATGTCGCGGCGCAGGTCCAGCGCCTGCGCGGCGGTGAACAGCTCCAGCCCCAGCACCTTGCCCAGGTCCTGCGCCATCGCCAGCACGTGGCGCGCCTCGTTGGCGCCCATCGAGACATGGTCTTCGGCATTCGCCGAGGTCGGGATGGAATACACCGAGGCCGGCATCGCGCGGCTGGCAAGGTCGTTGACGATGGCCGCCGCGGTGTACTGCACGATCATGTGGCCGGATTCGGTGCCGTCCTCGTTGCCGATCAGGAACGGCGGCAAACCATCGTTGGTGGCAGGATCGACCAGCTTGTTGAGGCGGCGCTCGCTGATCGAGGCCAGCACCGGGATCGCCGCCTTCAGGTAGCTCATCGCCAGCGCCAGCGGCATGCCGTGGAAGTGGCCGGCGGAGATCACCTGCTCTTCCACGTGCGCCGCGCCGGTCTTGTCCGGGAACACCAGCGGATTGTCGGTCACCGCGTTCAATTCCACGTCCAGCACCCGCTGCGCCTGCGCCAGCGCATCGCGCACCGCGCCGTGCACCTGCGGAATGCAGCGCAGCGAATAGCTGTCCTGCGGCTGGTGCTTCTTGCCGCCGCGGAACGGCAGGAAGCGCTGGTAGAACTTCTCGCGGCCATGGCGCTGGGCGAAGCCCACCCAGTCCCAGCCGATGTCGAAGCCCAGCGCCTGCAGCGACGGGCTGTCCCAGCTTCCCGGCAGCCATTGGCGGAACTTCGGCACCAGGTGGTAGGCGATGTCGGACAGGGTGGAACCGTCCAGCAGGCGCCGCAGGTTGGCGGCGGTCTGCACCTGCCCCGGATGCGGGCGCAGCGCGTGCACTTCCGGCGCGAACGCACCAAGGCGGCCGGCGAAGGCATCGATCGTCATCGCCGCGGCAAGGTCGGCGGTGTCCAGCAGGTCTTCCACCAGCTGCACCGCCAGCACGCCGGTGGCCAGCATCTGTGCGGTGCCGTTATTCAGTGCCAGACCTTCCTTGTACGACAGCTCGACCGGCTGCAGGCCTTTGCGCGCCAGCGCGTCGGCACCCGGCATGCGCTGGCCGTCGACGAAGGCTTCGCCGCCGCCCAGCAGCACGATGGCCAGATGCGACAGCGGGGCCAGGTCACCCGATGCGCCCACCGAACCCAGCTGCGGCACCACCGGCACGATGCCGGCATTGAGCATGGCCGCCAGCGCCTGCAGCGTCTGCACGCGGATGCCCGAATAGCCGCGCAGCAGGGTATTGATGCGGATGCACAGCATCGCCCGCACCACTTCCGGCGCAAACGGTTCGCCCACGCAGACCGCGTGGGTGACGATCAGGTTGCGCTGCAGTTCGATATGCGGCGGCTGCCCGGACCGGGACGCACCCGGCAGCTCATCGCGCAGGCGGTGGCTGCCCAGCAGCTTGTCGGCATTGCTGCCGAAGCCGGTGGAAATGCCGTAGATCGGCTCCTGCTTCGCCACCTGCTCCAGCAGGAACTCGGCGGCGTGCGCCACACGCTCCAGCGCCTGCGCATCCAGCGCCACTTGCGCGCCGCGCGCCACCTGCACCAGCTGGGCACGGGTCAGCGACACCCCGTCCAGTTTGACGACATCCTTCATCATGCCTTCCCCGCCGCGCTGCGCAGCTGCTCGCGTTCCACCAGCAGGGCCGCGGCCAGCTCGGCCTCGGCCACCTCGAACTGTTCGCCGCGACGCAGGTCCTTGACCGTGACCACGCCGCGCGCGGCCTCGTCCTCGCCGCGCATCACCACGAAGCGGATCCCGGCCTTGTCGGCATACTGGAACTGCTTGGCCAGCTTGCGCGGCTCCAGCTGGGTCTCCACGTTGAGGCCAGCCGCGCGCAGCCGCTGCGAGAGCGCCAGCGCATGCGCAAGCCCGGCATCGTCCAGCAGCGCCAGCAGCACGTCCACCGAGCTGTCGGCGGTGCCGACCAGCCCGGCGTCCTGCAACTGGTAGAACAACCGGGTCAGGCCGATGGAGATGCCGACGCCCGGCAACTTCGACTTGGTGTAATGGCCGGCGAGGTTGTCGTAGCGGCCGCCGGAGCAGATCGAACCGATCTGCGGATAGGCGTCGAGGGTGGTCTCGTAGACGATGCCGGTGTAGTAATCCAGCCCGCGCGCGATCGACAGGTTCAGCGCGTAGCGCGACTCCGCCACGCCCAGCGCCTTGAGCTGGTCGAGGATGGTGCGCAGCTCCTCGCGGCCTTCGTCGAACAGCGGCGTGCCCGCGCCGAGCGCGTCCAGCTTGGCCAGCGCGTCGGCGTGGCCGTGCGAGCGCACCTGCGAGAACGCCATCAACTTGTCGATGACCTCCGCGCCGAGCCCGAAGCCCTCGCCCGCCAGCGTTTCGCGCACGGCGTCCGCGCCGCGCTTGTCCAGCTTGTCCAGCTCGCGCAGCACCAGCAGCTGCGCCTCGCCTTCGATGCCCAAGCCCTCGAAGTAGCCGCGCAGCAGCTTGCGGTGATTGAACTGGATGGTGAACTCGCCGATCGCCAGCCGCTCGAACACCGCGGCGATCACCGCCGGGATCTCGGCGTCGAAGCGCGGCGACAGGCTGTCCTTGCCGATCACGTCGATGTCGCACTGGTAGAACTCGCGGAAGCGCCCGCGCTGGGCGCGCTCGCCGCGGTACACCCGCTGCATCTGGTAGCGCCGGAACGGGAACGCGAGGTCGTGCTCATGTTCCGCCACGTAGCGCGCCAGCGGCACGGTCAGGTCGAAGCGCAGCGCCAGTTCCGGCAGGCCGTCCGCCCCGCCCTTGTCGAGCGACTTCTCCAGCGCACCGGTGGACTGCACGAAGTACACCTGCCGCTCGGTTTCGCCGCCCGACTTGGTCAGCAGCACCTCGGACAGCTCCATCACCGGCGTTTCCACCGGCAGGAAGCCGAAGCGCTCGAAGGTCTGGCGGATGGTGTCCAGCATCCGCTGGAACGCGATCTGGTCGCGCGGCAGCAGCTCCATGACCCCGGCGGGGGTGCGTGGCTTGATCACGGTGGGGGCTCCGATGAAGCGGAAAAGACGCAAGTTTAACGGGCAGAGGCCCGCTTTCCGTGTCCGGCCCTGCTCCGCGAAAAATTCCAGGCCGGGGGACTTGCCGTAAACGGCCAATGCCCCTAGAATGCGCGGCTCAGCTGTCGGGGTGTAGCTCAGTCTGGTAGAGCGCTACGTTCGGGACGTAGAGGTCGCAGGTTCGAATCCTGTCTCCCCGACCAATAAATTCAAGGCTTTACGACGAAACCGCCGAAAGGCGGTTTTTTCGTAACTGCAGGGTAACTGCTGCCGCGCCAAACGCGAGAAGACCGACACGCTGAGGCGGCAAAGCCACCAATAGTCCACGGCCGCTAGCACGCTACGGGCTCACCGCCACCAAAACGAAAAAACGGAAATAACGGGGTCGGGTTGGAGTGGCCCCGGTTCTTGAAAACCCGGGTCAGAGTCGAATTTCCAAATCACCCGAAGATGCCGGAACAATCCTTCCACATGCCCTGCCCCTCGCCGTTGACACACTCGCGTTCCCCGCGCGTTCCCCGCGCGTTCCCCGCGCCTTCGCCGGCGCGGGGCGCGGGTGACCTGCAAACAGACGTGGCTGGGTGCGACGGTTGCAGCGGTGGCGTTGTGACCCGAAGCGGCATGGACTTGCGTTTAATCAGGTCAACCGCCACGCGGACGCACCCGTGCACCCCACCACGCCACCACACCATTCGCCCGCCGTTCCCGACTCGCTGCTGCGGCAGTGGGCGTTGCGCGTGGTGTTGCCATTGCTGCTGGCCGTCTGCGCCGCCTTCGCGCTGCTGCTGTGGGCGGCGCACGCGCAATCCTTCCTGTCGATGGGTGAAACCGGCATCCTCTGGCTGGGCGGTTTGCTGCTGTTGGCGGCGCTGGCCTTGGTGGTGGCCATCAGCTGGAACATCGCCCTGCGGGTGGTGCGCCCGCTGGACGAACTGATCGGTGCCATCGAGCGTGTGGGGCGTGGCGAGCAGGTCAGTCTTTCGATTGCCCGCCAGGGTGGTGCCATCAGTCGCTTGCAGCACGGGGTCAACCAGGCTTCGCGCATGCTGGCGAGTACCCATAACCGCATGCAAAGCGAATTGGGCCGCACCACCATCGAACTGGTGGACAAGAATGCCAAGCTTGAAGCCGCCAGCCAGGCGCGCGCCCGGTTGCTGGCGGCCGCCAGCCACGACCTGCGGCAGCCGCTGTACGCACTGACCTTGTTTTCCTCCACCCTGCGTGCCGGTGAAACCGACCCGGACAGGCTTGCCAGGGTGATGCACATCGAAGAGTGCGTGGCGTCGCTGGACCAGTTGTTCTCCGAATTGCTGGATCTGTCCCGGCTCGAAGCCGGCTCGATGCTGGCCGAAGTCACCAATGTCCGCCTGGATGGCGTCTTCGACGAAGTCAGCCGCAACTTCCGCATGTTGTCGGAATCCCGCGGCCTGCGGCTGGTGGTGCGCAAGACCGATGCCTGGGTGCGTTGCGACCGCACCATGCTGGCCCGCATCCTCAACAATCTGGTCAGCAATGCCTTGCGTTATACCGATGAGGGCGGCGTGCTGGTGGGCGTGCGCCACCAGTATTCCGGGCAGGTACGCATCGATGTCTGGGACACCGGCTGCGGCATCCCGCCCGAGCACCAGCAGCGGGTGTTCGAGGAGTTCTACCAGGTCAAGCAGCCAGCGCATCGCGGTGGCGAGCGCGGCCGTGGCCTGGGCCTGGGGCTGGCCACGGTGCGCCGGCTGGCCGAGCTGACCGGTTGCGCGATCACGCTTGCCTCCCGCCCCGGGAAAGGCACCTGCATCTCGGTGACGCTGGCGGCCTGCCAGGCCCACCTGCCCAGCAACGACGACGACATCGACAATCCCATCGACATCAGCGGCCTGCGGGTGCTGGCCATCGACGACGAGCCCAGCATCCTCGAGGGCCTGCGCACGCTCCTGCAGGAATGGGGATGCGACATCCGCACTGCATCGGACGAGGCAAGCGCGCTGGAACGCCTGGAAGGCTGGTTCACCCCTCCGGACCTGATCATCAGCGACCTGCACCTGGGGGACAACCTGTTCGGCCCGGACGTATTGGCGGCGGTGGCCCGGTACTACCGTGAAGACCCGGCCTCCCCGCCGTTCGCGCGGCTACTGGTCACCGGGGAAACCCGGCCCGAGCGCATCGGCGAAATCACCACCCTGCATATCCCGGTGTTGTTCAAGCCGGTGCCGCCGCAGCGCCTGCGCGAAGCCATGCTGGCAGCGGTGCTGGCGGCACGGGCGCGGCAACACTACCCGGACGCCGCCGACATGGTGATCGATCAACGCACCATGTAGGTCTGGGTATTGAGCTGGAGAACGGCATCGAACTGCACTTTCTCGTTGTCGTCGCCCAATTCCATCAGCGCATCGACCCGGAAACGCAGGGCACGGTCCAGCTCGCGCTGCGGATCCAGCGTGACCCGCACGCGGCTCAAGCGCCCCTCGTGCAAGCCGATGGCCTGTTCCAGCGAACGCCGGATGCGGTCGCGGTCGTGCGGGCTGAGCAGGCTGTAGGAGGAGAAATCGAGGATGCCGTAGGTCAGCGACGATGCCCGGCATTCCTTGAAGACATCCGGGATGACCCGCGCGCCTTCCGAACGCGTGTTGAGCAAGGTTTCAAGGTCGCGGGACACGCTGTTGCGCATGTCGGTGACCGACACCCGACGCCCGGCGTCCTCCGGCAATGGCGCATCCACCAACCGGTCCATCAGCCCACGCATGCCACCTCCTCGTCAGTGACTCGCCTGCAAACGGCAACGGCCCGCCGCGATCTGCGACGGGCCGCCTTGCGCCACGCAACGATCAGGTGGCCTTGTTCAGGGCGCGGTCGTACTGGGCCACGATGGCACCTTCCAGGCTGCCGTCGGCCTTCTGCGGCATGTATTCGTACTTGATCTTGGTGTAGTTCAGGCTGAAGTTGTCGACCGGGATGGAGGAGCTCCCGGCATTGCCGCCGGTGGTGAACGAGCTGACCATCACGTCTTCAATCGTGACCCGGAAGTACTCCACCTGGCCGCCCTTGCCGCCGGCCTTGCGCGCCGTGAGCACCGCCTTCTTGATGTGGTCGCCGGTGGCGGCCGCCTTGACCAGCAACGGGCTGGCCTTGTCGGTCTGCTTGGTGAAGTGCAGGTCCTGGAAATTGGCCTTGCCGGTGCCGCCGCCGCCGCCGCGACCCATGTTGCCTTCATTGCTGACGCCCCAGCTGAAGGAGTCGATTTCGATCTTGTCCTTGTGCTTTTCGTCCAGCGATTCGCCCTTGATGCCGTCGAGCTCGAGCAGGTAATCGGATGCCATGGTGGTATCTCCTCAGAGGTTGGATGGGTATGACGGAATGCGGAATGGGGATCAGCGGGCCGACTTGGGCAGTTCCGCGACCAGGCGCAGGGACACGCTCAATTCGTCCAGCTGGTAGTGCGGGCGCAGGAACGCCACCGACTTGTAGGCACCGGGCTTGCCCGGGATCTCGGCCACTTCGATACGGGCCTCGCGCAGCGGGTATTGGGCCTTGGCTTCCTGCGAGGCGTTGTCGTCCAGCAGCACGTACTGCGAGATCCAGTTGTTGAGGAACAGCTCGACGCTGGACTTGGAGGCGAAGCTGCCGATCTTGTCGCGCATCATCGACTTCAGGTAGTGGGCGATGCGGCTGACCGCGAAGATGTACTGCAGCTGCGAGGACAGGCGCGCGTTGGCGTTGGCGGCGTCGGTGTTGTACTCCTTGGCCTTCTGCGCCGACTGGGTGGAGAAGAACGCCGCGTAGTCGGTGCCTTTGCAATGCACCAGCGGGATCAGCCCGAGGTCGGCCAGCTCCTTCTCGCGGCGGTCGGTGATGGCGATCTCGGTGGGGCACTTCAGCGCCACTTCGCCATCGTCGGTGGCGAAGGTATGGGTGGGCAGGCCTTCGACCAGGCCACCACCCTCGACGCCGCGGATCGCCGCGCACCAGCCGTACTTGGCGAAGGCATCGGTCACCTTGGTGCCCAGCGCGTAGGCGGCGTTCATCCACAGGTACTTGTTGTGGTCGGTGCCATCGGTGCGCTCGACGAAGTTGAACGCTTCCACCGGTGCGGTGTCGGGGCCGTACGGCAGGCGGCCCAGCACGTGCGGCATCGCCAGGCCCACGTAACGGGAGTCCTCGGAGGCGCGGAAGCTCTTCCACTTGGCGTATTCGACGGTGTCGAAGATCTTGGCCAGGTCGCGCGGGCCTGACAGCTCGGTGAAGTCATCGAAGCCCAGCAGCTCCGGCGAGGCGGCGCTGAGGAACGGCGCGTGCGCGGCAGCACAGACGTGCGAGATTTCCTCCATCAGGTACATGTCTTCCGGATGGCGGCCGAACTCGAAATCGCCGATGAGGGTGGCGAACGGCGCACCGCCGAAGGTGCCGTATTCCTCTTCGTAGAGCTTCTTGAACAGGTTGCTCTGGTCGAAATCCGAAGCGTTCTTGAAATCCTTGACCAGTTCCTTCTTGGTCGTGTTGAAGACCTTGATCTTCAGGGTGGTGCTGGTTTCGGAGTTGTCGACCAGATACTTCAGGCCGCGCCAGCTGCCTTCCAACTGCTGGAACTCCGGCGCGTGCATCACCGCCGACAACTGGTCGGACAGCACCCGGTCGATTTCCGCGATGCGCGCATCCAGCGCGCCGATGGCGTCCTGGGAAACGGTCATCGCGCCATCGCTGACCTGCGCCACCAGCTCGGCGATCAGGTCGCGGGCGCGGGTGCGTTCGCTGTCGGAACGGGCAATCCTGCTTTGGCTCAGGATCTGGTCGAGCAGGCCGCCCTCGACGGCTTCGGCGGATGCGGCAGATGCCGCCTGGGTTTCAGTATTGGCCATGGTGATATTCGCTCGCTGGAGTTGGTGTGCGTCGGTTCGGCGTACTGCCGGTCATGCGTCGGACTTGGAACCGACTTCCTTGCTCAACTGCGCGATCTTGTCGGTGTTCTGCAGCACTTCGTTGAGCAGGTCTTCGAACTTGTCGTTGCCTGCCGCCTTGTTGCGCAGGTCGGCCAGCTTCTGGCGTGCCTCCAGCAGCTTGCGCAGCGGCTCGATCTGGTTGGCGACGCGTTCCGGCGAGAAGTCTTCCAGGCTGCGGAACGTCAGCTCCACGCCCAGCTTGGAACCATCCTCGGCGAGCTTGTTGTCCACCTGCATCTGCACCCGCGGCTTCATGCCCTTGAGCACGTCGTCGTAGTTGTCCTTGTCGACGTTGACGAACTTGCGGTCCTTCATCTTCGCCAACGGCTCCGCCGGCTGGCCGCTGAAATTGCCGATCACGCCGGCCACGAACGGGAGTTCCTTCTTCTCGATCGCATCGCCCACTTCCACGTCGTAGGTGAGCTGTACGCGCGGGGCGCGAACGCGATCGAGCTTGTGCTGGGTGCTTTCTTTCTTGGCCATGGGATTCCCCGTGCGCGATGGGTGGAGCTGGCGATGTAACCGGGGCAGCGGTCGCTGCGCGACGCATCCCGGAGCGTATTTGCGAGTCTAGGAAGGGTGCTTTGCAGACGACATCCCACGGACGGCCAGACTTGGGCATATGCCGTTCGGCGTGGCGGCCGCCGCCCCGCCTTGCGGCGGATCAATAGCTGGGCGGCAACCCGACGCGCTCGCGGATGGACGACAGCGTGCCTTCGTCGCGAATCACTTCCGCCAGCCACTGCTCCAGCGGCATGTTGGCCCAGGTCACCGCGCGGTCCAGCAGATACGCCACCGGGCTGTGCGGCTCGGTGCGGCGGAAGAACGCGGCGATGTCGTTCAGCGCCCGTAGGGCCGATTCCTTCGACGCCAGGCTGCCGCCGCCGAGATTGAGTGCCGCACCGCCCGCCCCTGCCGCAGCCGGGGCCACCGCCACGCCGGCATCGCCTTCGCCGCCGGCATCGGCTTCCACCGCACCGCCCAGCCCCTTGCTGGCCGCGACGCGGGCATAAATGGTCTGGATCTTCTTCAGCGCATCCTCCAGCGCACTCAGGCTGGGGGCTTCGCGGCCAAGCTTGGCATCGGACATGGCACTGAGACGGGCAAACGCTTCGCGCGCCGCCGCAACCTGCGCGATGCGCTCTGCAATCAGCGCATCCGGGGTGGCCAGCATCCGGCTGTCGTAGGCCTCGCCGTTGATGCGCCCTTCGTCCAGCGCAGCCTGGTAGGCCTCCGCGTTCTGTCGCCCGAGGTTGTCGACCTCGCGCGAGTCGACCCAGCCTGCCAATGTCAACGCTGCCTGCGGGTCGTCATTGAGCAGGGTGGTCTGCAACACGCGGCCGCCGTAGGTGGCGAACCAGGCCAGCTTGCTGGCGCGCTCCTCCAGGTCGCCATCGTCGATGCGTGGATACAGGCCGTCCCAGTAGGTGTCCAGCAGTCCGGTCAACAGGTCGAAAGCATCCCGCGCGCCTTCCAGCCCCTGCCTTGCAATGATCGCCTCGCCCAGCCACACGGCGGCTTGCAGATCCTTGCTGGTGCGCAGCAACACGTCTTCGGCCAGGCTTTGCGCCTCGCGCCAATCGGCCACCTTCAATTCGGTCTGCCACTCGCCCTGGGCAAGGTTCGGATCGTCGGCCCGGCGCGCCTCGCGGATGCGGTCGAACTGGTCGGAAAAACTGGCGTCGCTGCCGGCCGGGTCACTGCCGGGGATCGGGGCGAGAAGTTCGGTGATGTCGATGGCCATGGGCCCTCCGGTTGGTCATTCCAGGATCATGCTGGGCACTTCCGCGCGCGCGGTGCTGGCACCCAGGTAGCGTTTCATTTCGTCCGACAGGTCCGCCTTCAGGTACACCCGGGCACCACGGAACCCGATGGCGTCGAGGCGGGCGCGCAGCTGCCCCCATTGCGCGGGGCTGTAGCTGGCGCGGAAATCATCCAGGGCATAGGCATGCGTGCCGTTGGCGAAGTCCGCCAGCAATTCGGCGAACCCATCGGCGCCGGCGTAGCTGCGCACCAGCTCGATGTCGCTGGGTGCGGGCGTGGCCGCCTGCATCTGGCTGGTGGCCGGATCGAATTCCTGCACCGCCTCACCCGGCGCGGCCGGGGGCGCGGCGATGTTGATGCGGATGCGCGCTTGCAGGCAGCTGGACGGCGACCAGAACACCTGCGCGGTGGCCTCGGCCAGCGATGCGCCGGCGGAACTGGCGCGATACACGCGCTCACGGCACTCGACTTCCAGCACCGTGCCGGTGGTGCCTTCATCCAACGCCCCAAGCTGGCTGGGCTGGGTCAGGGTGAAGCTGCCGGCCAGGAACGGGGCCACGTTGCCCAGCACCGGCAAGAACTTGCTCTCGGATGCCACCATGCCCTGGTAGGCGCCACTGAGCGGCATGGCCACGCCGTCCACCTTGACCGGCAAGCGCTCCTTTTCGGTGATGAAGGGCTTCAGCCAGTCGTTGACGAAAGCACCCAGCTTGCCCTGCGGCCCGTACAGGGCTTCCACCTGCTGTTCCGGCGGCAGCTGCGCCAGCGGCTTGACCACGCTGTCGCGCCAGCGCTCCTGCACGTATTCGCCGGCACGGTGGACGGTGAGGGACAGCAACAACCGGGCGGGCCCCTGCACCATCGACCAGGCGGCCATGTCGTTCCCCTGGAACGCGGTGGCGTATTTTTCCGCCGGTTTGTCCACCGCCTCGATCAACTGCGTGTAGTCGCTGGCCGGGGGCTTGTCGGCCTTGCCCTTGCTGGCGAACAGGTCGGACGCCAATTGGTAGACATCCTCGCCCGAGCCCTCAGCCGACAGCCGCAGGTAGGCACGCGCGTATGCCGCATCCTGCCCCGGCAACACCGTCGTCTGGGTATCGTGCATGGCCAGCAGCCAGACCGGCGGCGCGATTTTTTCACCCCCGAAGCGGAACGATGCGGCGACGAACCGCCCGAACGGCCGCCATGACGACAGCCACTTCGCCTTCATCCCCGCCCATGTGGCTGCCCAGCGCGACGCGAACGGCCAATCAAGCGGCAATTCGTACAGGTTGCGCTGGGCGGATGCGAAAAAAAGGGTGTACGGGTTGTCCTTGCCCGCCGCGCGCACCAGCAAGTCGCCGTTGCGCCCCCGCCACAGGGCCATGCCGTCCGCGAACCGCGTCTGGAACTTCGCCCATTGGCTGAAGTAGTCGTGGAAGTAGGCATCGCGCAGGTCATCGAAACGGGTCGCGCGGTCGGGGGCCTGTTCGCGCAGGGTCGCCAGCATCGGCTGCACCACCCCTTCCCACGCATCCCGCGTATAGGCATTGGAGATGCCTTCCACCTGCCCGCCGTCGGTGCCCACCACCGCGCCCTGCGGCAGCCAGAAGGTGCCCAGGTCGATACCGGTGCCGCGCGCATCGGCCCATTGCCGCAGGTCGGCGGCACGCGGTGTGTAGCTGGCCAGCAATTTCTTCAGCAGGCCTTCGAGGCGATCGTGTTCGGCGTCACGGACGTTTTTTTTTTGCCACCGCAGGTAGCCGAGGTAGGTGGCGAACAGGGCATTGGCATTGTTGCGGTCACGCCGGGTATCGTTGTCGGCACTGACGAACGGCGCGAACAACCGCGAGCGCGCGTCGAAACTGACGTTGTTGGGAAGCTCGTTGACACGGCAAGCGTCGCGCTGGCTGCTGCAATTCTCCAGCAGACGCAACCGCTGGGTGATGGCCAGCACGTGCTCGATGCCGGCGCGGTGCTGGTCGATGTCGGTGGCCAGCATCTGGTCCTCGGGGGCCAGGATCAGGTTGGCGAAATCATCGATCACCCGCTGCTTGAGGCGCGCGATGTCGCTGTCGGCACGCCGGATGCCGAAACTCAGCCAGGTGTCGCCCTGCGCGGCCTCCAGCTCCTCGATGGTGCGGCCGCAACTGGCCACCCATTCGATCCGCCCGGTGGACGTGCGGTTGGCCACTTCCGCGCAGGCACTGCGGGTCTGCGCCAGCAGCGCCGCATCGTCGCGATGCGCGGCCTTCAGCCCGTAGGCGAAGGACGCGGACAGGCCCAGCATCGCCAGCACCCCTGCCCCCGCAATCGCCAGCCGGCCGGCATTGCCGCGGAAACTGGTGCCCGCCAACGGTTGGTCGCTGGGCAGGAAGCGGGTGAACAGGTCGGCGACGAACGCGCCGCCGCGCTGGACGGGGTCGGCCCCTCCGGCGAAATACAGGCCCCGCCAGCGCGGGGTGCGCTGGAACGGGTTGTCTTCCAGCATCAGGTTGACGAACAGCGACAACCCCGGATGCGCCAGCCGCAGCGATTCAACGAAATCGAACACCGCGCGCCGCTGCTGCGGCGTGTGCTGGGCGCGCAAAGCGGTCATGCGCAGCGCATGCAGGCGGTCCTCGATCGGGCGCAGGACATCATCGATGCGCCCGCTGGCGGCCGCGCTGACCACCTCGTTTTCGGCGAAACGATGCCCCAGCGCCTGCGTGAAGGCTTCCGCCGGCAGGGTGGCACGCAGCTGCGCGTATCCCGGCAACCGCTCCAGCCCGGTCACCACGAAATACACCGGCATCTGCACCTGCAGGTGTTCCATGGCCTCGTCCACCAGCCGGCGCAGGCGGGTGGCGGTGTCCTTCAATGCATCCGCCGGGCCCAGCAGGGTCTGCACCGACACTGCGGCGACGATGCCGTTGAGCGGGAGTTTTTCGCGCTCGTCGGCCAGCTTCATCAATGCCTGGTACCACAACCCGCGATCCAGCCGCGCACCGGTATCGCAGACCACGCGCGGGTGCATTTCGATGGCGATCATGGATTTGTGGAACCACCACCGCCAGACATCGTCCGCTGCCATCGCCGGCTTGTCGGAATCCGGGAACGGCGACACTTCGCTGCCGGCGCGCAGCAGGCCTTCCACGCCGGCGGCCGCATCGCCCACAAACAGCAACCACGGAATGCGGTACAGGGGCGTGCGGCCCTGGGCAATCTCCGGTGCCCTGGCAATGGTGCGCTTGGCTTCCGCGATGGCGGCCGCCATCTTCGCCACCGGCTCGCGCTCGTCGTCGGCGTTGCCGGGCCCAAGATCCCCCATGCGCTTGCGCGTGCGCCCCTTCAGGGAGGCCTTGCGCTGGCCCGCCATGAACCACCACAGCACCACCGCCACCACCACGCACAACCCCAGCACCTGCCAGAAACGCATCGGCAATTGCGGCAGGATCGCCATGGCCAGGAACACGAGGCCGGCCAGCACGATCAACAGCAGCAACGTCACCACGATCCGGCGCAACCACGGCGTCTTGGCGGCTTCCGAACTTTTCGAATACAGCGAGCCGATGCGGTTGAACACATTGCCGATGATCGAAAACAGGTTTTCCACGGAGGTCAGCGGATTCATTGCGCAAGCTCCTGCTGCGGCGCGCTCTCGGGCGCCGGCTGGCACGCCGCAAGTGCGTGCTGCTTCCTGGATGGGTCGGTTTCCGGCTCGGTCTGCATGAACAGGTGCGAGGCCAGCAGTTGGGAATTGCCACGGTTGGATTCGAGGAATTGCCGCAGCTTCGGCAGGTATTCCTGCGCGGTCTGGATTTCCGGCAACGCCTCCTGGTACAGCGGCTTCGGCGACGAGATCACGGTGATCAGCTCCTGCCCGAAGGGCGCGCAGATCGTCCAGGTCCTGGAGGGCGTGGCACCGACTTCGAACTGTTCCAGCGCATGCAGCAGGCGGCCGCTGTCCGGCTCGCCGGCATTCGGGTAGATGTGCGCCACGTCGCCGTTGACGGTGTAGTAGTCGACATACAGGTAGCCGTCGTAGTTGGGCTCCTGCAATTTGACGATCACGTTCTCGCCCTCGATGAAGCGGTCGGAGTGCCCGACGCTGGGGGTGATGGTCAGATGCTGGCCGCTGTCGTCGTTGCGCGCCTTGTAGGGCGCCAGCGCACGCACCACCTCGCAATGCGGCCAGATCCGCAATTGCAATTGCGCATCCACCGATTTCACGCCTTCGATGGCGGCCAGCTGC
The DNA here is from genome assembly GCF_041905325.1 of Thermomonas sp. Taxonomy (GTDB): domain Bacteria; phylum Pseudomonadota; class Gammaproteobacteria; order Xanthomonadales; family Xanthomonadaceae; genus Thermomonas. The sequence continues at coordinate 114,559 of NZ_JAYRLK010000005.1, forward strand.
TGCTTGATCGAGGCCATGTCGTCGGTGCTTTTGGCATAGCCGGCCACCTTGACGCTGCCCTTGTCGTCGTCGGTTTCCACCTTGAGGTCGGCGCAATCGGCGTTGAACCGGGCCACCACTTGCTGCACCGGTACCGAAATGGTCGGCTTGGGCGCGGCAAGCAGGATCCACGCCAGGTACAACACCGGGATCAGCAATGCCAGCAACGCGCCGATGCCCAGCAGCGCGCGGTCCCATTGCCGCGGCAGGCGCGGGCCGGCCGGATCGGCCACGCCATACGGTTGCGGGGTGATCTTTTCCTCGCGCAGGGTATGGATGGGTGCCGGTGCCACCGGCAGTTGCCGGCCGTGCATCTCCTTGAGCTTGCCAAGCTCGCCGGTGTCGCCGTTCTCGTAGTAGTACTGGCCGACGAAGCCGCACAGCAGCGCGTGGTAATAGACCTCGCGCACTTCGTCCTGATCCTGCCCCAGGGCCGACAGATGGGTGAAGAACTCGTTGCCGGCATTGTTGGTGGTAAACATCGTGACCTGCAGCGGGGCCACGCCGCTGGTCAGCCAGACCGGGTTGCGCGCCATGATCTCGTCGATCCACGCCACCACCGCAAATGCGGCATTGTCGGCCTGCTCCGGGCGCTTGCCATCGGCCATCGCCGCAGCCTTGGCGCGTTCGATCAGCTCGCGCGCGCGCGCCACCACGGCCGCCGCGGGCTCGCTGGCCTGGTTGCCGGCCACCTGTTCGTCCAGCGCCAGCCCGAACGAAAACAGCGCGGAGAAGTGATGCAGGAGTCTGGCCATGGCTTAGTCCTGCCCCGCGACCGGGAACAGCTTGATGACGGTGGAATCCGGCGGCAGGTCGGAGAACACCGCGATGTTGCGGCCGTTCTTGATCATCTGCCAGAACGGATGGGTGGTATCGACCAGGAAATAGGTGGTGTTCGGGCTCTTCTGCGGCAGCTCTTCCGGCGGCACCGGCAGCAGGTCGATCTTCAGGCCGAACAGCGCCGCCGACAGCAGCCGCGGCATTTCGTCCATCGACGCGATCTTGCCGGTGCGCGACAGCCGGGCGAACAGATCCGCACCTTTCTGCTCGGACTCGAAGGCGAGGTAGAACCGCGTCTTGTCGCTTTCGAACAGGTTGACCGGCAGGTCGGCGCGGTAGAAGCGCCCGTCGTAGGTCAGGGTGATGCCCACTTCGGCACCCACCGTCAGTGCCTTGATCAGCGTCTCGGCACGGTCGAAGCCGACGCGGAAGCAACGCCGCAGGTCGTCGTGATCGTAGTCCGGAAGTTCGGTTTCGCGCGGGTTGGAGGCCAGCTCGCCGAAGTAGCCGATGTCCTCCGAGAACACCGAGAACTCCGCCACCAGGCGGCGCAAGTCCTGGTACATCGCATACGCGGACACGGTATCCAGCCGCGCGTGCTCCTGGAACTGCGGAATGTGGCGCGCGAAGGTCTGCATCATCAGCACGCGCATCACTTCCTGCGCGCTGGTGGAGGCGGCGCGGATGCCGCGCTGGCGCTTGATCGCGGCGAAGTCCTGCCCGCGCGACACCAAAAGGTCGCGCAGCGCGCGCGTCCAGCGCGCCAGGTTGCGGGACGCGGTGATGGCGGTGACGGGCGGGATGTAATCGGCCGACAACTTGAACTTGCCGGGCCCGGCGGGCAGCAGTTCGGCGAACTTGTAGCTGTCGGAGCCGCGCACGATGGCCTCGGCGTTCTCGTCCAGCCCGGTGACGATGTTGGCCTGGTAAACCAGGAAGTCGACATCGGCTTCCGGGGCCTGCGGGTCGAACGGATCGGCCAGGGTTTCGGTCGCCAGCGTGTGCCGCGCCAGCAACCGCTCCCCATCACGCCGCCCCAGCCCCTGCAAGGTGCGCTCGGCGGTGAACACCAGCCACAGCGGGATCGGGTCGTTGCCGGTCACGCGCAAGTCGGCGATGTTGCGGGTGGCCACGCGCGCGTTGCCCGGCACGGTGTCCGCCGAGCCGCCCTGCAGGCGCTCGCCGTCGCGGGTACTCAGCACGAAGTGCTCCACATCCACCACCCCGCTGCCCAGCGCCTCTTCACGCAGGCGCAGCGCCTCGTACCCCCAGGGAAACGGCGTCACCCGCAGGTGCAACGCATGCTGCCCTGCCCGCGCCCAGGCGTCCTGCGCTTGCAGGTGTTGCGGGCTCAGGAATGCACCCTGCCCCCAATGCACCTGCCGATCCCCGTTCATGCCGAATGCCATGCCGCCTGCTCCCTAGACTTGTGTTGCACTGCCCCGCCCACTTCCAAACGCAAGGTGCCGCTCATGGCGGCACCGCCTCGACCGTGAACCCGTCGCGCCGCAGGCGGGCGATCAGCCCATCCGGGCCCACCAGGTGGATCGCCCCGACCGCGACAAACCCGGGGCCGTCCCGGAACAAGGTTTCCAGCGGCCCGATCCAGCGCGCGTTGCGCTCTTCCAGCAGGCATACGCGGGCGCGCTGTTCGATGGCCTTGGCGGCCTCCCCAAGCCCGTCCATGCGGTCGACGCTGGCCAGCCATGCATCAAGATTGCGGCTGCGATAGAAGGCCATGGCTTCGGCCGATTCGATGCGCAGGATCCACGATTTGCGCAGGCGCTCGGCCAGCACCACCGCCTGCTCGGCTGCCGGCACGCAATCCAGTGCCTGCAACTGCTGCTCCAGGGTTTCCAGATGCACCAACCGCTTGCCGCCAGCCTGCGCCATTTTCTGCAGGCGCGCATCCATGCTGGCATCGCTGCCGCTTTCGCCACGCGCCTCCAGCAGCGCCAGTACCGCCCAGGGTTTCATGCGCTGCAAGTCCTGCGGACGCACCGCCGGCAGCAACGCCTGCGCCATCGCCATGCCCTGCTTGTCGAGCATCCCGCCCAATGGCGTGCCGACCGGCAGCCACCGATAGCCGTCGTACTCCGGCTTCCACGGGGAGTCGATGTCGGCTTCGCTGACGAAGGTATCGGTGTCGGCCAGCAGGCGACCCAGGTGTTCGTAATCGGTTCCCTGTTCCTCGGGCGTGCCGAAATGGATGGTGCCCAGCAGGTAGCTGGGGCGCGTGTCGCCGGGGGCGGCGGGAGGTGACGCCATCTCCGCGGCCTCGGCGGGCAATTCCCGAAGCGCCGGCGCAGTGACCCGGAACAACACGCCACGATCGCGCGGCGGCATGGCGGCCGGCGGCGGGGCTGCGGCCGGCAATGCGGGATCAGGTACAGCCGGCGTCGGCTGCTGCACCGCCGCCGCAGGTTCCACGGCCTGCACATCGGCGGTGGCTGCATGGCTGGCGGCCTGCGCCGACCCCCGGCGTTGCTGCGCGCCCCGTGCGTCGCGCATGCCGGCATGCGCCAACGCAAGGCCGGACGACACGCCCAGCAGGCACGCCAGCACAAGCCACCGCGCGCGGCGCGCGGCGGGCAACGGGCAGTGCGTGCGGAAGGCAACGGGCATCGGCATGACTCGACGAAGACGGGCAACGCCGGTCGCGGCGCGCATCTGCGGCATTCTTCGGTTGCAGCGATGCCGCAACCATATGCCGTAGGGCGTATGCCGTTGGAACGGCGCTTATGCCTTGCTGTCCGCTGGCGACGCCATCTATCGTGAATTGCTTTGGAAGCAGCCTCGCCGCCGGCAACACCCGGCCACCGTCGCGCCACCACCACGAACATGCGCCCTGGCGGCGCAAGCATGCAGGGATTCTCGTGAAAGTACTGCTGGCCGACGACCATCGCCTGATCATCGAAGGCGTCAAACTCAAGCTGGCGGAGTTGGATCCCGCGGTGGAAACCGTGGTGGCGATGAACCTGGAGGAGCTCGACCGCGCCATCGCCGACCACGGTGCCACCCTGGACCTGGTGCTGCTGGACATCGCCATGCCTGGCACCCAGGGCCACCAGCACGTGGCGCGCCTGCGCGCGGAGGCGCCGCACCTGCCGGTGATCGTGCTGTCTGGCTCGGAAGACGTGGAATTGATGCGCGCCTTGATGGACCTGGGCGTGCTGGGCTTCATCCCCAAGGCCTATTCCCCGGACGTGATGCTGTCGGCCATCCGGTTGGTGCTGGCGGGTGGCGTCTACATCCCGCCGCTGTTGCTGGCCAATGCGCAGGCACAGGGCTGGCAACCCGGCGGCACCCGCGCGCCGGCGGCGGCCTCCACGGCCGCGCAGGGCGGCGCGCACTCGCTGGATGGCTTGCGCAAGCTGTTGACCGAACGCCAGATCGACGTGATGCGGCTGCTGTCGCAGGGCAAGCCGAACAAATTGATCGCGCGCGACCTCGGGATCAGCGAAGGCACGGTGAAAATCCACCTGGCCGCGATCTTCCGCGCCTTGAACGTGCGCAACCGGGTGGAAGCGGTGGTGGCCTCGCGCAAGCTGCAAGGGCTTTGACCCGCCTCGCTCCACCCCGCCTCCCCGCCATAGTGCATCCGCCGTATTGTCCGGCCCGCCGTGGCGGCGCAGCCTGAGCGGCAACGCATGGCCATCATGGCCGTGGAGACTGCCGCATGACCCACATCGCCCCCCCGTCGCTCCACCGACTGCCTTCCCCCTTGCGCTCCGCGCTGCTGACCCTCGGCATCGCGCTCTGCAGCCTTGCCGCCGCACAAAGCGCGCCCGAACAGCCCCCCCTGCCCGTCAATCCGGAACTCGGCCCGGCTTTCTCCACCCGCAACGCCGCTTACGTGCCGGTGCTGCTGGACGAAATCCCCGGCTGGGAAAATGAGGATTTCGCCGGCATGCAGGCCAACTTCATCGGCAATTGCAAGGCCATGCAGCGGCGCAGCGCCTGGGCACCGCTGTGCGCCCGTCTGGCACGGCTGCCGAAGGACAATGCCGCCTTGCAGCAATTCCTGCATGACGAGTTCTATGCCTACCAGATGCTCACCCCCACCCGCAGCGGCACTGGCAAGCTGACCGGCTATTTCGAACCGTTGATCGCCGGCTCGCTGACGCGGCAAGGGGCCTACCGGTACCCGGTGTACGGCACTCCGGCCGACATGCTGACGGTGGATTCCCGCACCGTGGCGGGGCAACCCAGCCGCTGGCTGAAGGTGGTGGACGGGCGGCTGGCGGGTGCCGACGCCGGCGAGCCCGGTGCGCGCGAGTACCGCATCGACCTCGCCGGTGCCGCGCCCAACCCGCGCGACAAGCGCTACCGCGTGCGCATCGACGGCAACGTGGTGCGCGCCTACTACACCCGCCAGCAGATCGACGCCAACGGCATCGACGCGCCGGTGCTGGCGTGGGTGGCCGACCCCTACAAGTTGTATTCGATGCAGGTCCAGGGTTCCGGCAAGATCCAGCTCAAGGACGGCGGCCTGATCCGGCTGGCCTATGCCGAGCAGAACGGCCTGCCGTTCATGCCCAATGCCACCCGCGGCGATTCCGACGCGGTGCTGCTGGCGATCAAGGCGCGCGGGTTGGACGCGCCGCTGGAAGTGGACGTCCCCGGTGTCGGCGCGACCCGCGGCATGAAGAAACCCGGCACCGGCAACGGCGTGGACGCGGATGTCGCCCGCATCATCGCCGCGTTGCAGGGCGGTGGTGGCGTGGCGACGGCCGCGACGGCCTCTGCCAGGCCTGCACCACGCGTGAAGCCGAAGCGCCCCGGGGTCCGCCCCGCCAGCGCCGCGCCGGCAGCGACCAACACCGAGGAAGTGGCCGCCATGATCCAGTTGCTGCTGCACGCGCCGGTGGCCGACACCGGCAGCGTTGCACCCGAAGCGCCGGCACCTGCAATGGCGGCGGCGAAAGGCCCGGCGATTGCCGGCGGCGCCAACGGCTCGTCCGGCAACTCCGCACCGATGGACATGTCCGCCTACCAGGCGGCCGCCACCGGCAAACCCGCCGGGCAGGCGGTGGGGACCGGCGTACCGGTGGCTGCCACCGGCATCCCCGACCCCAGCTACGTGTTCTTCCGCCGCATCAGCGACGGCCCCGAAGGCCCGATCGGCGCACTCGGCGTGCCCTTGAGCGCCGGTCGCTCGATGGCGGTGGACCCACGCGCCACGCCCTTGGGTGCCCCGGTCTTCATTGCCGGTACCCAGCCCGGCAGCGGCGCGCCGATGCAGCGGCTGGTCTTCGCCCAGGACACCGGCGGCGCGATCCGCGGCAGCGTGCGCGGCGACTTCTTCTGGGGCTTCGGCGACAAGGCCGGCAAGATGGCGCTGGCCACCAACCAGCCGGTGCGGATGTGGCTGCTGCTGCCGAAGTCGGTGGCCGGCAGCGCCGCCGCCAGCGGCATCAAGACGCGTGGCGGCGCGGCACTGCGCGATTGCGCGGTACCCGACGACGAGCTGTGCGTGGAAGACTGACGGCCCCGCGCCGGAGGGCATAGACCATCCGGCGAATGGCCTTGCGGACGATGGCTCTTTAGCCTGAACCATCACCGCGCGCGCGCCCTGCGCCGCGGTTTCCGACGCAGGGCCGCCATGCTCGACGATCTGCTGCCGTATTACGAGAACGAACTGACCTACCTGCGGCGGCTGTCGAAGGAGTTCGCCGCGCGCTACCCGAAGATCGCCGCGCGCCTGCAAATGGAAGGCGAGGCCTGCGAAGACCCGCATGTCGAGCGGATGATCGAGTCGTTTTCGTTCCTCACCGCGCGCATCCACAAGAAGCTGGACGACGAGTTTCCGCAGATCACCGAGGCCATGCTGTCGGTGCTGTACCCGCACTTCCTGCGTCCGGTCCCGTCGATGTCGATTGCCCAACTGCAGCTGGCACCGGGCGCGGACATCAACGAGATGCAGGAAATGCCGCGCCACAGCGAGCTGCTGACGCGCCCGGTACAAGGGCTGCCGGTACGCTACCGCACCGCCTACCCGGTCCAGGTGTGGCCGATCCGCATCGCCGAGGCACGGCTGGAGGCGGCCGAACGCTCGGCCTTCGCCGTCACCCGCAACGACACCGTGGCCACGCTGCGCCTGCGCATCGAAGCCACCGGGCAGATGCCCCTCTCGCAACTGGCCATCCCGCGCCTGCGGTTGTACCTGGACGGCGAAAGCCCGCTGGTGCATGCCCTGCACGAATTGCTGCTGAACTCGGCAGCCGGCATCACCGTGCGCGCACCCGGCGATGCCGCGCCGGTGCCGCCGCAGCGCCTGCCCGCCGACAGCCTGCAAGCGGTGGGCTTCGAGGACGACGACGCCTTGCTCGAGTACGACCCGCGCTCGTTCCTGGGCTATCGCCTGATCCAGGAATATTTCGTGCTGCCGGAAAAATTCCTGTTCGTCGACCTGGTCGGGCTGGACCTTTCGCATTTCGACCGCGCGCTGGAAGTGGCCATCGAATTCAAGCCCTTCGGGCGTCCGGACCGCCTGCAACGCCTGGAGCAAACCATCAGCGCCGACACCTTCCGGCTGTTCTGCACGCCGGTGGTCAACCTGTTCAAGCAACAAGGCGAGCCCATCCGCCTGTCGCAGGAGCGCCACGAATACCAGGTCATCCCCGATGTGCGCCGGCCACTGGGGCTGGAGGTCTATTCGGTGGACTGGGTGCGCAAGTTCAGCCGCACGCCGGAGGGCAACGATTCGATCGAATTCCACCCCGCCTACTCCGTGAAGCACGGCCTGCACGACGACGGCGACGGCCATTACTGGTACCTGCAACGGCGGCCCTCGTTGCTGCCCAACGACGACGGCTCCGACGTGATGCTGAGCCTGGTCGACCGCGACATGAACCCGGGCACGCCCGGCGTGGACACGCTGTCGATCAACCTGACCTGCACCAATCGCGACCTGCCCTCGCAACTGCCCTTCGGCGGCGAGGACAGCATCCTGCAACCCGAGCAAGGCGGCGTGATCGCGTCCGCGCGCCTGCTGAAGAAACCCAGTGCCACCTGGCGCGCGCCGATGCGGCAGGCCAACCAGTGGCGGCTGATTTCGCACCTGTCGCTCAACCACCTGTCGATCGTCGACGGCGGCCGCGAGGCGCTGCTGGAAATCCTCAACCTGTACAACTTTGCCGACTCCGGCACCCTGCGCAAGCAGATCGCCGGCATCACCGACGTACGTGGCCATCCGTCGGTAACGCGGGTCGGGCGCGCGCCGCGACAGGCGTTCGTACGCGGCACCGAGATCGAGCTGACCTTCGACGAAAACCAGTACGTCGGCTCCGGCGTGTACCTGATGGCCTGCATGCTGGATCGCTTCTTCGGCCTGTATTGCACCGCCAATTCCTACACGCGCCTGAGCGTGCGCACCACGCAGCGTGAGGACGTGATGGTGCGGTTTGCACCCCGCAGCGGGAGCCTGCCGCTGACATGAGCGAACCGGCAGGCACGCCAACGCACTTCTCGCCCACGCCGGATGGCGGCATCGACCCGATGGCGCCGGCGCTGCTGCGGCTGCAAGCACAACCCGGCCGCTTCGGCTTCTTCCAGAGCGTGCGCCTGCTGTATGCCGAACACGGCTTCGACGGGCGCGGCACGGGGGCGCGGCCCGGCCCGCTGCGCTTCACCACGCCGGCATCGCTGGCATTCCCGCCATCGGAGCTGGCATCGGTCGAGCAGGCCGACGGCCACACCCGCGTGTGTGTCAACTTCATGGGCCTGACCGGCCCGTCCGGCGTGCTGCCGCGCAGCTACACCGAGCTGCTGATCGCCCGCAAGCTGGGCCGCGACCGCAGCGCGCAGGATTTCCTCGACATCTTCAACCACCGCCTGATCGCCCTGTTCTGGCTGGCATGGGCCAAGCACCGCCCCGAAATCGGCCGCCAGTTCGGCTTCAACAACTCGGTGCTGCGCTACCTCGAACACTTGGTGGGCCTGGGCACCCCGGCGCTGCAAGCGCGCCTGCATCCGGTCAGGCGCAATGGTACCGACGCCCAGAAACCACTCCCGGCGGCGGCGATGGCGTACTTCTCCGGGCTCATCGCCCAGCGCCCGCACGGTGAACGCGCGATCGCGCAGGTGGTCTCCGCGGTGGTGGCCGCCCCCGTGCAGGCCAGCGGCTGCCTGGGGACCTGGCAACCGGTGCCCGCCGATGCGCGTACCCGCCTCGGCCGCAGCAGCCACCGCCTGGGCGATGGCTGCATGCTGGGCCAGCGCTACTGGGACCGGCAAACCACATTGCGCCTGACCATCGGCCCGTTGCCGCGCGCCAGGTTCAACGCCTTGCTGCCACGCGGCACGCAATTGGGCGACGTGATCGAACTGTCGCGCTTCCTTACCGGGCTGGCACTGGACCTGCGCGTGCGGCTGTCGCTGCGCGCCGACGAAGTCCCGCCGCTGCGGCTGGGCGCACGCGGCGAAGACCGCCCGCAATTGGGCTGGAACACCTGGCTGCGCGGACGTCGCGGCCACCACCCCACCACCGATACCGAATTCCACTTTTCCGCAATGGGAGGCCAATCATGGCACTGAACCTGCGTGCGCTGATCGCGCGTTTGAATACCACCGTCCGCGGCGCGATGGAGGGCGCGGCAGGCCTGTGCATGTCGCGCGGGCATTACGAAGTGGAAGTGGAGCACGTGCTGGTGAAATTGATGGAGGTGGAAAACACCGACATCCGCCGCATCCTGCGCCAATTCGAAATCGCGCCCGAGGCGCTGGAACGCGAATTGGGCAAAGCACTCGATGGTTTCAAGAGCGGCAACCAGCGCACCCCGGCACTGTCGGCGATGCTGCCAAAACTGTTCGAAGCCGCCTGGGGCTGGGCGTCCATCGAATTCGGCGAGGCGAAGATCCGCAGCGGCCACGTGCTGGTGGCGTTGCTGGCGGATGCCGAACTGCGCCGGCTGGTGTCGGTGAGTGCGCGCTCGCTGGAGAAGATCAACCTCGAAACCCTGACCAAGAACTTCCACGCCCTGACCGAGGCATCGTCGGAAGCAAAGGACGCGCGTGCGCTCGGCGATGCCGGCAGCGCCGGCGTGGGTGGCGATGCACCGGCACCGGGTGCGGCCGCCGGCGGCGGCAAGCCCAGCCGGACGCCCAACCTCGACCAGTACTGCATCAACCTCACCCAGCGCGCGCGCGAAGGCAAGCTGGACCCGGTGCTCGGACGCGATGCGGAAATCCGGTTGATGATCGACGTGCTGACCCGTCGCCGCCAGAACAACCCCATCCTCACCGGCGAGGCCGGCGTCGGCAAGACCGCGGTGGTCGAAGGCCTGGCGTTGCGCATCGCGCAGGATGACGTGCCGCCGCAGTTGCAGGGCGTGGAGCTGCTGTCGCTGGATCTGGGCCTGCTGCAGGCCGGCGCCAGCGTGAAAGGCGAGTTCGAGAACCGGTTGAAGGGCGTGATCGAGGAGGTCAAGTCCAGCCCGAAGCCGATCATCATGTTCATCGACGAGGCGCACACGCTGATCGGCGCCGGTGGCGCGGCCGGCCAGAACGATGCCGCCAACCTGCTCAAGCCGGCGCTGGCGCGCGGCGAGATGCGCACCATTGCCGCGACCACCTGGAGCGAATACAAGAAGTACTTCGAGAAGGACCCTGCCCTGACCCGCCGCTTCCAGGTGGTGAAGGTGGACGAGCCGGACGATGCCAAGGCGGTGGCGATGCTGCGCGGCGTGGGCCAGGCGATGGCCGCGCACCACAAGGTGCGCATCCTCGACGAGGCGATCACCGAGGCGGTGAAACTCAGCTCGCGCTTCATCCCCGGCCGCCAACTGCCGGACAAGGCGGTGAGCGTGCTCGACACCGCGTGCGCCAAGATCGCGATCGGCCAGAATGCCACCCCGGCAAGAATCGAGGACGCACGCCGGCAACTGGACGTGCTGGCCACCGAACGCGCGCAGCTGGAAAAAGAAGCCGCCGGCGGTGCCGACCACGGCAAGCGCCTGCACGAAATCACCGAAGAAACCACCAAACTCGGCGAAGCACTGGCGGCAGACGAAGCCCGTTTCGGCCAGGAAAAAGAGCTGGTGGGCAAAATCCACGCAGAACTGGACAAGGTGGAAGCACTGGCACCCGATGCCCCCGAACGCGCCGATGCGGTGGCCACGCTCAATGCCCTGCGCGCCGAGTTGAAAGCCCTGCAAGGCTTCGAGCCGATGGTCATCCCGGTGGTGGATTCCTCCGCGGTGGCGCAGATCATCGCCGGCTGGACCGGCATCCCGGTGGGCCGCATGGTGGCCGACGAAATCCAGACCGTGCTCAAGCTGAAAGAGACACTGGAAGAACGCGTGATCGGCCAGAGCCATGCGCTGGACGCCATCGCCCAGCGCGTGCGCACCTCGCGCGCCAACCTGGAAGACCCGGACAAGCCCAAGGGCGTGTTCCTGCTGGTAGGCACCTCCGGCGTCGGCAAGACCGAGACCGCCATTGCCCTTGCCGATGCGCTGTACGGCGGCGAGCGCAGCATGATTACCATTGCGATGTCGGAGTATCAGGAAGCGCATACCGTCTCCAGCCTCAAGGGCAGCCCGCCCGGCTATGTGGGCTACGGCGAAGGCGGCGTGCTGACCGAAGCCGTGCGGCGGCGGCCGTATTCGGTGGTGCTGCTGGACGAGATCGAGAAAGCCCACCCGGACGTGCTGGAACTGTTCTTCCAGGTGTTCGACAAGGGCCGCATGGAAGATGGCGAAGGCCGCGAAATCGACTTCCGCAACACCCTCATCATCCTCACTTCCAATGCCGGCACTGATTTGGTGATGCAGGCCTGCACCGAGTCCGAGGAGCTGCCCACAGTCGAATATCTCAACGAGCTGCTCAAGCCCGAGCTCAACCGCGTGTTCAAGCCCGCCTTCCTGGGCCGCACCGCAGTGGTGCCGTATTACCCGCTGCGCGACGAGAACCTGCGCAAGATCGTGCGCCTGAAACTCAACAAGATCGGCAAGCGGATCCGTGCCAACCACGGTGCCGCGTTCGAGTACGACGAAGCAGTGGTGGACGCCATTGCCAACCGTTGTACCGAAGTGGATTCCGGCGCCCGCAACATCGACAACATCCTCACCGGCACGGTGCTGCCCGAGGTCTCCGGCCACGTGCTGGAGCGGATGGCCGAGGGTGGCGGCATCACCGCCATCCACATCGGTGCAGACGGCAGCGGCCACTTCACCTATGCCGTGACCTGAGTGCTGCGCGCGCCCTCGCAAGGGCGCGCGACCTAGCCCGTTTGCCCTATGCCGGCTCCGCAGCCGGCGCGGGGCATAGCACTTCGGGTGAATGTTCGCCGGCACCCGCAGCCACGACGATAGGCACCAGCAACCCTGAAACCGCCATGTCCAACTTGTCCACCCGCAACCGGATGTATTTCCTGACCCTGGACGGCCACCAGGAAGACCAGTTGCTGATCGACGAAATGCATGGCGAGGAAGGCGTCTCGCAATTGTTCCATTTCCGCCTGAAGCTGTTGTCCAGCGAATCGCACTTCAAGCCGGAAGACTTCATCGGCAAGAGCGCCAACCTGCGGATCGAAACCTGGGATACCCACCACGACGGCGGCGAACGGCATTGGAGCGGCTACGTCTCGCGTTTCGCGGTGACCGGCTGCATCCCCGCCGCGCACGACAAGAGCGGCGATATCTACTGCTACGAATGCGACATCGTGCCGTGGTTCTGGTTCATGACCCAGAACGAAGACTGCAGGATCTTCCAGAACCTGTCGGTGCCGGACATCATCGAGGAGATCCTGAAGGAATTCAGTTACAGCGACTACAAGCTGGAATTGTCGGCCACCTACCCCAAGCTCGAATATTGCACGCAGTACAACGAAAGCAATTACGCCTTCCTGTGCCGGCTGATCGAGCGCGACGGCATCTACTTCTACTTCCGCCACGACGAGCACGAGGAATCCCGGCACATCCTGGTGTTCAGCGACAACAAGGACCACAACCCGCGCCTGGACCCGTTCCACGTCCCGTTCCATCACGAAGGCCACGCCGAGGGCACCGACGCCATCCGCAAGCTGTCGTCGGCGCAGGAAGTGCGCACGCGCGAAGCCACCCTCGCCGACTGGGACTACATGAAGAAAAGCGCGCTGAGCGCGAACACCCCCACCCTGCTGCACGCCGGCAGCGAATTCGACCTGGGGCTGTACCGCTATCCCGGCGGCTTCGCGGCCCAGAGCGGCCAGGCCAACGCCGCCACCGGCAAGCATCTGGCACAGGTGCTGATGGAGGCGCAGGAGAGCAGCCATCACCTGTTCCACGGTGAAGGACAGGTGCGCTCGCTCACGCCGGGCTATCTGTTCGAACTGGAAAACCACGACCTCATCGACGCCTTCAACGCGGAATACATGGTGGTGTCGGTACAGCATCACGCGCGCAACAACCTGATGGTGCCGGGTGCGGTGGCGGGTTATTCCAATACCTTCGTCCTGCAGGCCAAGGAGGCCACCTTCCGCCCGCCGATGAACACCCCGCGCGGGCAGGTCCGCGGCCCGCAGACCGCCGTGGTGACGGGGCCGCAGGGCAACGAGGTGTACACGGACGCGCTGGGCCGGATCAAGGTGCGCTTCCCGTGGGACCGCAAACAGCCCGGGCGCAGCACCAACGCGCCCGACGACAAGGCGTCCTGCTGGGTCCGGGTGGCGCAATTGTGGGCCGGGGGCGGTTACGGCACCTTCTTCCTGCCGCGCGTGGGGATGGAAGTGGTGGTGGAGTTCCTGGAAGGCGATCCCGACCGCCCGATCGTGGTGGGCTGCGTCTACAACGGACAGAATCCGTTGCCGCTGAACCTGCCGGACGAGGCCACCCGCTCCACCATCAAGACCCTGTCGTCCAAGGGCGGCGGCGGTTTCAACGAATTGCGCTTCGAAGACAAGAAGGGCAACGAGGAAATCTTCCTGCACGCGCAGAAGGACCTGCAACTGCGCACCGGCGATTGCCGCACCGAGAACATCGGCACCCATTCCAACCTGACCATCGGCAAGGACCGGGTGGAAAGCATCGGCGAGAACGCGCAGCTCTCCATCGGCAAGAACCAGTCCGTTTCGGTGGGCATGAACCGCGCCTTCACCACCGGGGTCGATGACTACCTCACCGTCGGTGCCAACCAGCACACCAACGTCGGTGCCAACATGGCGGTCACCGCCGGTGTCAACATCGACCTGAATGCGGGCGTGAACACCGCGGTCAGCGCCGGCGTGAACATCGACATGAAGGCCGGCGTCAACCTGGTGGCGGAGGCCGGCGTCATCATCAGCCTGAAGGCGGGCAGCAACTCCATCGTCATCAACCCGGCAGGCGTGTTCATCACCGGCAACCTGGTGATGATCAACTCCGGCGGCAGCCCGCTGTCCGCGCAGAAAGCACAAAAAGCCGAGAAGGCAGACAAGCCCGCCAAGGCCAAGGAGGCCATCGAAGGCAAGGCCGGCCAGGTACCGAACCCGGCCCAGCAACTCCAGGCCCGCGCCCTGCGCAATGCCGCACGCAACGCGCAACCGTTCTGCGCGGAATGCGAGGCCGCGCGCAGGGCGCTGGGAGCACTCGGCGGCGGCTGATCCACCCTCCTCCGATCCTCGATTTTCCCTCAATTGCACACGCCATGTCCGAATTGACCTCCAGCTTCCGTATTGCTTCATTGCACACCGGGCAATCGGCATCCATCGCATCCGGGGGGGGCGGCGATGGCGCGGCAGGTCCATCTCGCGGAACAGGACAACGTGGAACAGATTTCGTGATCGGTCAGGGACAGTTCGAACACTTGCAACGCACGGTCTTTACCCAAGGGCCGCAACCGGTTTACGCGGTGCTGGACGGCGCGATCATCGATGATCTGCCTGCGCGCCTGCGCCAGCACGCGCCGGACGCGATGTGCCTGTTCTCCGGCGACCTCGACCCGGCGTTGGCGGCGGCAGCTCCCTACCTGGTGCCGATGCGGGCCGGTTCCGGCGCCAGCGCGCTGGCCCTGCGCGACGGCTGGAACGAACATTGGGGCATCATCCTGGTGGCCGATCCCGGCACCGATGCCAATGCATTGCGTGCGCACTTGCGGCGCATCCTGCGCGTCAGCACGCCCGGCGGGCAATCCATGCTGTTCCGGTTCTACGACCCGCGCGCCTTCCGCAGCGTGGTACCCACCTTCGATGCGCAACAGCGCATGGCTTTCTTCGGCCCCATCCAGACCTGCTACATCGAAGGCCGCGGTGGCGACAGCGTCCTGCAGTTCCGCCGCGACGGTGCCGAGCAACCGGACACCTTGCCGTTGCCGGCCGCCGCCTAGGAGCCCCCCATGCTCGAGCTTGACCGCAAGCAGATGGCCGCCATCGGCGAGACCCAGCTGCGCAACAATCTTGCGGATTTCCTCAATCGCCACCTGGGCGGCAAGGCCCCGCTGCAACTTGACCAGCTGGATGCCGAGCTCGACGCGGTGATCGAGCACTGCCGCAAGGCCGGCCTGCGCAGCCAGCGCGCGGTGGCCGCCTATGCGCTTGCCTGCTCCCTGTTCGGCAACGACCGGGTGGCGGGCGATCCCTCCATCATCGGCATCCTCGCCGACCGCAACAGCGCCCAGATCGACCGCGCCCTGCTGATCGAGATGTGGACCGCGTCCGCTTACAGCGACCATCGCCGGATGCAGGGGGCATGAGCATGTTCGAATCCCTGACCGAAGGCTTGACGAGCATCGGCGCCGGCGCCGGGCAAGCCGTGCAGCAGGCGCAGCAAGCCGCCACCGCCGCCACGCAGCAGGCCGCGGCCGCCGCACAAGGTGCCATCGCCGAAGCGCAAACCGCCGTTGCCAATGCCGCCACCGCCGCAGCCGGTGCCGCCAACGGGGCGGTGGCGCAGGCCCAGCAAGCGGCGCAACAGGCGGCTGCCCAGGCCGGTGCCGCCGCACAAGGCGCGCTTCAACAAGCCAACCAGGCGCTGGACAACGCCCGCAATGCCGCCAACGACATGGCGCAGAACGCGCTGGCACAAGCCAATGCAGCGCTCACCCAGGCCCGTGAGCAGGCCGGTGCGGCCGCGCAGGGGGCACTGGACCAGGCACACGCTGCGGTGGATGCGGCCCAGCAGCAGGCCCGCACTATGGTGCAGGGCGCACTGGATACCGCCAGCCAGGCGCTGGACGATGCCATGCAAACCGCCGAACAGGCTGCGCAAGAGCAGCTTGACCGCGCCATGGGCATGGTCGACAACGCCACTGCACTGGTGGAAAACGGGGTGAACAACGCGCTCGACGCCGCCAACTCGGCCATCGACCAAGCCCAGGACCTGCTGCGCAACGCCGCCACCGACGCCTTGCAGCAGGCGCGCAGCGAGGTATTGGATCGCGCCCGCGATGCCTTGGGTACCGTCGCCGGCGCGCTCGATGCGCTCCCCACGTCGTTCCCCAACCTGCCGGTCGATTTCCCGGCCTCGGACTGTCCCTACGTGCGCGCCCTGTACGATGCGCTGGCGCGCCGTGCCGCCAGCGCCAACACCGCGCTGGGCAATGCCGCCAATGCCCTGCAGAACGTTGCCGGGCCACTGCTCGACCAGGCCAACGGCATGCTCGACCAGGCCGATGCACTGGCAGACCAGGCAATGGGTGCGATGGACGAGGCGATGCAGGCGCTGGATGCGGCCCAGGCCACCGCCAATGCGGCCGCGCGACAGGCCGTGGACACCGCCAAGGGGGCCGTTCAACAAGCCCAGAACGTCGTGCGCGAACAGGCTGGACAGGCGATCGCGCAAGCGAAGGACGCCGTGAATTCGGCCAGGGACCAGGTGCAGCAGACCGTCAACGGCGCGATGGACCGGGCCATGGCCGCGGTGGACTCGGTACAGCAGCAAGCGGGGGATGCCGCGCAACAAGCGCTGGATTCCGCCAATCAAGCCGCCCAGCAGGCGCAGCAGCAGGCCCGACAGGCGGCCCAGCAAACCCTGGCGCAGGCCAACCAGGCCGCGCAACAGGCGCAGCAGGCCTTGAACGGCGCGGCACAGTCGGCACTCAACAGTGCGCAGACCGCCGCGCAGGAAGCGGCGGCCAGTGCCGGTGCCGCCGCGCAGGACGCCATCGCCAGCGCCCAGTCCGCCATCGGCAATGCCTCCTCCGCCGCCGCGCAGGCGGCCAACTCGGCGGTGGCCGGCGCGCAATCGGCGGTGGCGGGAGCCACGCAGGCGATCGGCAATGCCGCCAACTCGCTGGGCAATCTGTTCGGCTGACGGCAGCCCCCGGCAGGCATGAAAAAGGCGGCCATGGCCGCCTGCTTGCACCACCCGGCAGCTCCGCCGCTGCGCGGTCAGGGAATCATCTCGGTCATCTGCCCCGGGTTGACCACGGTAATCACCCCTCCCCAGGTGCACTGGCTGGTACTGACGTTGTCCAGTGCCGGGATGTTGCCGATCATCACCGTCGGCGCCCCGGGCTTCCACGGCGTGGTCACCGGAATGCAGGGCTGCGGGGTCAGGACACCCATCGCCGCGGCGGTCGCCGCCGCCACCTGCGGGTTGCTGGGGGTAATGCACATGCCGAACGGGAGGATGTTCTTCATCGGCACGAAATCCATGATCGTGGCCGCCGGCATCGAGCCGGACAGCACCCGCTTTTCGGGTGTCACGACCAACGTGGAAGGCGCCACCCCGAAGGCACACATCAGGGTGGCACCATTGACGACCTGAATCGGCATGGTTCGCTTCCGCCCGCCGCCAGCCAAGGGCCGGCGGTGGGACAGCCCCTCTCAGCCGCCGGTGGCCAGGATCTCCACGCGCCGGTTCTCGGCGGCGAACGGATCATCCTTGTTGAGCAATTCGCCCATGCCCTTGCCCACTGCACGCAGGCGCGAAGCGGACACGCCCTTGTCGATCAGGTAGCGGCGCACGGCGGCTGCGCGACGGTCGGACAGCGCCTTGTTGTAGGCCGCCGACCCCTTGCCATCGGTGTGGCCGATGACCGTGAAGTTGCGGTTCTGCAATTGCGGCGATGCCAGCGCCGCCGCCAGGTTGGCCATGGTGTGCTCGGAACTGCCGGAGATGCGATCGGAGTTGAACTCGAAATTGATCTGCATGTTGATCGACGCCGGCTTGGCCGGCTTGGGCACCGGGGCCGGTGCCGGGGCGGTGGTGGCCATCGAGGCGGCACCCGGGCGCAAGGCGCGGGTCTGCCCCTGCGACTGGGCGGAGCTGTCGGCCTTCAGGCTGTCGATGATCGAATCCACCGACTGTGCATTCTGTGCCGGTGGCGCGCTCTGCGCGTCCTGGGCGAACACGCTGCCGGCACCTGCCAGCAAGGCCACCACCAGCGCGCCGCGCAATACGTTCCTGATGTTCATCGTTGCGTCCTCGAAGATACGGCCTGCCGGCCGGAATGGTGTGCCCGTGCCATGGCGCGGGACAGCGCGGAAACTGCCGCGCATGTCGGCAGTCTGCCCCGCCCGGGCAGCGATTTCGATACCCCGTTCGGCCTAGTCCGGGTACCGCCGCCCAGGGCCGCTGCGGGGTTCAGAAATCCCCGCAGGCGCTGCGCCGTTCGCTGTCGAAGCAATTGGTCAGGTTCGGCCGGGTACGCACCTTCGACCACTCGGTGGAAAGCATGTCCCCGCCGCCCGCCAACCGCTGATCGTCCAGCGAAGCATTCACCGCACAGGCCGGCGCACCGCCGAAATTGCGGTCATAGACGTAGGTATTGGGCGTATCGCCGACGATGGTCACCGGCACGTCCGGCAACTGCGGCGGCACGATCCGCAACGCCGTGGCATTGCCCGGGGCCTGCACGAAGACGTAGTTTTTCGCGCTGGCGCCGCCGATGATCGGGTAATACCCCACCGGCGAGTTGCTGCCGGCGGGTGAATACCAGGGAATGGCGGTGCCGAACACGCTTTGCGCGGTATCGCCGTTGCGGAAACCGGTGATCGTGCCGGTGAAGTCCGGATTCGGCAGGCCGAGGAAACGCACGAATGGGTCGGCGGTGAACAGCAACGTGGCCGGGGTGATGGACAGGGTGCCGGTGGCGAACTGGATCTGGTAGCCGGCCGCCGAGGTGAAACCGCTGCCGATGATGTAGCTGCCGACGTCGCTGCCCTGGGTGGCCACCGTGGTGGGTGCACCGGCAATGGCATTGGCCAGACTGTCCCCGAGGATCAACCCGGTGGCGCTGTAGGCAAACGACGGATTGGCCAACCCGTACTCGCGGACGGCATCGTCGATGGTGATGAACAGCGTGGGCTGCTGTGCATAGATGAAGTGGTTCTCGCCACTCCCCACGGTGACACCGCACGCGCCCAGGTAGGCGCAGCCATAGAGGTTCGGCAACGTGCCGCTGCCACCCAACCCCCCGCGGAGTTCACCCACCCAGGTCGCGGCCCATACCTGCCAGTTGCCGCTGGCATTGAGGCTGGCCGCAGCCGTGTTCTGCAGGGTGCCGGCGGTGGCCAGCAGGATGTCGGTACCGGTGATGCCGGCATTCAGCGTCAGGTTGCCGGACTGGTTCTGCACCTGCACATTGCCGGTGGCGATGATGCCGGCACTGCCCACGCTGGAGAACGCGCCGGAGGTGGCATCGAAGCCCGCCGCCGACACATTGCCGATGGCCAGGTCGTTGCCGTCGAGGAAGCGGAAGTCGCCGCCCGCGGAGCCTGCCAGGGTGGTGCTGGCGACGTCGTTGCCAGCCGCATCCAGCAGCACGTCACCGCCGGCAGTGGCCAGCAGGCTGTGGGCGAGGATCGGGGCAGCAGCCGTCTGGCCGATGGTGCCGCCGCTGAGCAGGGCGAGGTTGTAGGTCCCCACATCGATGCCCGCCTGCAGGTCGATGCCACCGCTGCCGCCACCGTTCTGCAAGGTGAGGTTGCCGGCATGGGTGACGGCCTCCGCCACCTGGATCGCGCCGGTATGCTGCTGGCTGCCGATGACCAGTTCCGGGGCCGCGATCCGGTCCAGTTCGGCATCGTCCAGCGCAAATCCGGTACCGGTCCCCAGCAGGATCGCGTCGTTGACGCGGTCGTAGGCGATGCCGTTCAGATCCACCCCGCCCGGCCGCAGATTGACGCCGGTGGTGCTGTGGATGGCCCCGTCGATGATGGCGGCATCGCTGTTGCCGTCATTGGCGGCGCGCAATACCACGATGCCGCTGCCGGCATCCACGTTGGCGAAGCTGTCGATGCGCACGCCGGCGCCACCCAGGCCCTCGCCGCTGAGAAGAATGTCGCCGCCGTTGCTGACCAGGTTGGTGTACTGGCCAATCACCAGCCCGCTGGCATCCGTGCCGATGCCGCGGCCACGCAGGTCGATGTTGCCGCTGCCGGTATTGATTTCCCCGCCGTACAGGCCCAACCCCACAAACAGGCCGACACTGGACACCAGGATGTCACCGGTGGTGGTGGTCACGCCGCCGCCGCTGGTGAACTGCACGCCGGCCCCGTCGGTGTCGATGCCATACAGGGTGATGGCACCACCGCCGGCCTGCACCTGGATCGCATCCAGAGCCACGCCCGTCCCTCCCGAGCCACTGGCGATGCCCGACACGTCGATCGCACCCGATCCACTGTCGATGATGCTGCTGGCATAGCTGGACCCCACCAGCGCCACCCCGGCAAAAGCACCGATGCCCGTCAGGCTGATGTCACCACCACCACTGACGAGGGTACCGCTGTAGCCGGCATCGAAATGCAGGCCGGTGCCCGCCTTGCTGTTGCCATACAGGGTGATCGCACCGCCGCCACTGTCGATGGTGCCGGTCAGGTCGGTGCCGTTGCCCTGGCTGCTCATGCCATGGACATAGATGGCACCGCCGTAAGCCAGCATGCCGCTGCCATAGTCCGACCACACCACGCCACGCCCGCCGCCCACGCCGACGATGTGGATGTCGCCGGCCGAAGTCACCAGCCCCACGTCGAAAATCGCCACGCCATCGCTGTTGCCGCTGGCGGTACCGTTGATGTCGATGGCACCGGCGTTGATCCGCACCGAATCGCCGCGTGCATACACGCCCCCGGCGGCATTGGCGCCGGTCCCCGTCAGCGTGACCTGGCCACCGCCGGTATCGATGGTGGTCTGGTACAGCGAAACGCCCGCGTCGCCCGACGTGACCACCGCGCCCGTGCTGTCCCCGCGCAGCAGCAGGTCACCGCCACCGGTCAGGATATTCACGTCATACAGCTGGATGCCGTGGGACTCATCACTGGCAAACCCGTTGGCCGCGTCCGACTGGCCATACATGAGGATGTCGCCACCATGGCTGTCGAAATTGCCGCTGCTGAAATCGATGCCGGCCACGCCCGCATTGGCCCCGGACGCATCGGCATTGAAGTGCATGTCCAGCGGCGCGGCGAGCGAGCCGATGGAAAACCCGCTGCCACCGATCCGGCCGTCGGCGTTGACCTGCAACAGCTGCGGCACGGCGCTGCCGGCCAGGATCTGGGCACCCCGGAAATAGACGTCGCTCTTGGCGTTGATGACCACGCTGGTGCCGTAACCCAACGCATGGTTGAGTTCGGCATCCTGCAAGGTGTTGCCGCCCAGCATGCCGTCCAACTCACCGGCATCGCTGCCGTTGATGACGGTCAGGGAAGGCACGCCCAGCGTCCAGGTCCCGGCGGCACCAGGCGAACCCGCCTCCACCCGCAGACCGCGCAGGTCGAAACTGTCGGCATTGGTGGACGTGCCGATGGTACCGCCGGCGCTGCTGCCAGTGGCTTGCAGCAGCCCGTACAACGACAGCCCATTGGTGCCGGACAGCAGCAGGTTGCCACCGGCACCGGCACCGCCATTGGCGCTGATCCGCGCCTGGGCACCGAACGCCAGCGTATCGGCGCCCAGCGACACCTGCCCGCCTTGGCCATTGGCACCGTCGGCACGGATCGACGACAGCGAATACAGGGTGGCCGCGTTGGCGACCTGGATATCCACCGTGCCGCCGTCCACGTCGCCGGACGCATCGATCACGCTGCCGACCGAGCTCGGGCCGGTGGGATTCAGCGGATTGCTGTCGTTGTTGAACATCGCGAAATCACCGGCCCGCACCAGCACGGTGCCGCCCCCGGCACCGGACTGCCCGGACACATCCACGGTGCCGGCGAAGCCCCCCGCCACCGACGAGGAATAGCCCAGGGACACGACCCCCAGGTCGGTGGTCAACTCGATGCGGCCATGGCGGCTGACCAGGCTTTGCGCACGCAGCGTGCCGATGTTGATGATGTCGCCGCCCCCACCGACCGCCGTGGCAGCGGTGCGCAGCAGGATCTGCCCGCCATCGGCGGTGATGGTACCGGCATTGACCAGCAGCGGATTCACCGGCCCCGGACAGGGCAGCGAAGGGCACGCCACCGCGCCGGGCTTGGCGATGCCGGGGCCCTGCAGGGTCAACATGGTCAACCCGTCGCCCTGGAAATCCAGGGTGATGGTTTCCGCGGAACCGAACAGCACGCTGCCGCCGGGGGCCGTGATGGTGCCGCTGTTGCTGACCTGGCGGCCCAGCAGGGCCACGGTACCGGCAGCGTCGGTGGTGATGGTGCCGCCGGCATCCACGCTGATGGTCTGGTTGCCCGTCGTGGTCATCGGCTCGAATTGGTAATGCCCGCTGCCGACGCCACTGTTGAAGTTCGCGTTGCTGATGTCCATGGTGGCCGCCACCAGCCCCCCCACGCTCACCTGCGCCGTGCCGCCGAACGTGATGCCGGCGGGATTGATGATGAACACGCTGCCATTGGCGCTCAGGCTGCCGTTGATGAGCGACGGCGACGCCCCCACCACCCGGTTCAGGGTCACGCTGGTGGTGCCGAACTGCTGGTCGAAGGTGACCCCGTAGCCGGCGTCGATGCTGAAGCCGTTCCAATCGATGATCGCGCCCTGGCTGGACTGGGTAATCGTCATCTGGGTGCCGGTCTGGCCGATGGTCGCCGTCCCCGACACCACGTTGCCGGTGTCCGGCAGGCTTTGCGCGAATGCGGCCGGCATGGCCATGGCCCCGGCCAGTGCCAAGGCCAGGCGACGGCGGCGCAGGGTTCGGAACTGCTTGTGGGTGGTCTTGTTGATGCCCATTGCCATCGCTCCCTCAAAATGCCTTCTGGATCGACCAGAACACCCGCGGATTGCGGTCCCCGCCGTCGGTCAGCCCCGGCCCGGTGCCGCGCCACGCCACGCTCAGGTTGATGCTGACGTTGCCCGGCTTGCTCCAGTTGAAGCCGATGCCGTAACCACGCAGGCTGCGCCCGGGATCGCCATCGAACGGCCGTGGCCGATGGAACAGATCGCCATGCGCGGCATCGTAGAAAGCGAACAAGGTGGCCTCCGGGCGCAGGGCGTAGCGCAGCTCCAGCGTGCCCAGCCAGCCGTCATCCACCAGCACCTCACCAACGGGATAGGCGCGCACCGCTTTCGGCCCGCCCAGCGACAGCTTTTCATAGGCATCGAGGTTGCGGCTGGCCTGCTGCATGCCGCCACCGACGAACAGGCTCCATCTGGGTGCCAGGTACTGCAGGCGGGCGAATTGCAGGGTGAACTTGGTGAAATCACCGGCCGTGCCGTACCCGAACGGCGGCTTGTCGAACGCCGCGCTCAAGGGGTCGCGGATATCCAGCGTGCCCAAGTAGACCTGCCCGTTCAGGCTGGTATAGCCACCACCGCCGAAGCGGTCGCGGCGTTCGAACGAGAACCCGAGGTTCACGCCATGGATGCGTTTGCGACTCTTGAAGCCCACCGCCTCGAAGCGGTCGGTCAGGCGCTTGTCATCCAGCCCGCCACGCAGGAACAGGTTGACGCTGCGCTGGCGGAGCAGCGGGTAACTGAAGGACAGGTCGGCCACCTCGCCGACGCCGGTGGGGCGCAGCGGTGCGAACGGCCCTCCCAATTCATACTGCACGCGGGCCAGCCCGCCCCCCAGGCGCAGGCCGGCATAGCCTACCGGGGACTCGTAGGACAGCCGGCCGAACGCGGTGTGCATGCCCTCGGCCACCATCATCCGCAGGTCGAGATTGTCGCCGCGCTGGAACGGGCTGGCCCACCGCAGGCTGCCGGTCAGGCGCAGACGCCCGGAATCCCGGGTCCCGTAATTGTCCAGCTCCAGCCCGTAGTTGACCCGGTCGCGCGCGGTGACCTGCACCTTCAGGTCCGCCGCACCGGAAGCCCCGCCCAGCGACACCGCCGATTGCGGCTTGATGCCCGGCATGTCGGACAACAACAGCATCGCGCGCTCGTAGCGGCGGTTGTTGAGTGGCTTGCCCGGTTCCAGCACCGCCAGCGTCCTGGCCACCCGCTCCTGCCGGATCGGTGCGCCGGGGGCGATGTCGATATCGACATCGCCCAGCGCGCCCTCCACCACGTTCAAGTGCACCTTGCCGTCCACCACCTCCTGCACCGGCACGAACACCTGCACCAGCGCATAGCCATGCCGGCGATAGACTTCGGCGGCCTGCGCCGCCAGTTGCTCGAGGTCGTGGAAGCTCACGGTCTGCCCGATCCTGCCGGCCACCGCGGCCTGCAATTCGGCCTCCGGCACGCCGGTGACGCCATCGAACTCGACCGCGCGCAGCACGAAGCTGGCCTGCGTCTGCGCCGCCATCTGCGGCTCCGGCAACGCCTGCGCCTGCTGCGGCAGGGCCGCATCATCCGCCTCGGCGGCGTGCGCCAGCGGCAGGCAGGCCAGCAGCGCCAGCGCCAGCAAGGTGCGTTGCATCCCGTGGTTGTCCCTCGTCATCCCCGTGCTCCTCCTGCGCGCCGCGTTCACTTGCCCACCTGCAAGCGCCAATTGCCGATCAGGTTGAACGGCGCCCAGTAATACGGGTGCGCGGTTTCCGGATTGGCCAACACCGCCCGCTGCGCATCGCGCATGGCATCCTGCACTTCCTCGCCCTTGGCCAGATCGCCATACAGCGTGGTCATCAATTTTTCGGTGGCGGCGTCCGAGACCGGCCACAGCGATGCCAGCAAGGTGGAAGTGCCGGCGGACAGGAAGGAGCGGGTGAACCCCAGCACCTCGTCGCCGTTTTCCACCCGCCCAAGCCCGGATTCGCACGCCGACAGCGCCACCATCGCCACATTGCCCAGCCGCATCGACAGCACGTCCTTGGCTTCCAGGTAGTTCGGCTGGCCGTTTTCATCGGCCAGCAAGACCTTGGAATGCAGCGGGTCCAGCGTATCGGCCATGGCGTGCGCGGCGATGTGCACCAAGCGTGCATTCGGCGCATCGCGGAGGAAATTGTCCTTGTTGGCCTGTTCGCGGAAGAACAGGGTGGCCCCCGGGAACTGCTGGGCCAATGCATGCACCTCGCGCTCGGCACCGGGCAGCGGATCGGCCACCTCGGGGTTGATCGCCGGATTGCCGAAGGCCAGCAATTGCGGGGCGACCGTCGGGGTGCGGGCCGCCAACCGCGCCGCCACGCTGATCGACGGGGCAATGGACATCGGGTTGCGTTCGATCAGGTACTGGCCGTCCAGCCGCAAGGCCTGGAACGGCAGGTAATGCAGCGGGCCATGCGGCACGATCACCAGCCGCTGCCCGGCCGGCACCCCCAGCGGCGCCAGCAGCAATTGGCCGATCTTGTCGCTGACGGCCTGCGCATTCGGGCTGACCCGGATCAACGCATCGCGGTAGGCATCCACCAACCGCGCCAGGTCGGCGCGTGGCAGGGCCACCGGGAACTTGACCTCGCGCACGCCTTCGCGGGTCAGCACCCATGCCAGCAAACGGTCCGGCAGGGTGTGGAAGGCGACCACGGTCTCGTCCGGGCGCAGCATGTCCTGCAAGGATTTGGCATCGATGGCGACCGCCTCGCCCTTGTCGATCTCCACCCGTCCGGCCACCGCATCCAGCAGCGCGCGCGCGCGGCTGCGCTCGCTGATGTCGAAGGCCTGGCTGGCCTGCCCCAGCTTGCCGTGCAGGGCGATCGCCCGTTCGAACACCGATTGCAGGTCGGAGAACAGGCCCATCTTGAACTCGTCGCTGCGGAACTGCGCGCGGGCCTTGTCGAACTGGTCGATGGCCTGATCCAGCGCCTGCGCCGCCTCGGCATCGCGGCCGAGGGCCTGCTCGCTCTTGGAAACGCCGTCCAGCGCCCACGCGCGATAAAAACCTTCGTCACCGGAGACCGGTGCGCCCGCCAATTGCTGGTACAGCGCCAGCGCTTCGGCAGGCTTGTTCTCGGCCAGCAGCAGACGCCCGCGAGTGCGCTGCAATTGCGCCTGCTGCGCCGCGTCGGCCGGCACCGGCAAGGCGTCCAGGGTGCTGCGCGCGCGCGCAAGATCCCCGGACAGGATCAGGGCATTGGCCAGCGATGCCTCCACCAGTGGCCGGAACCGCGGCGAGCTGGCTTCGCGCGCCTGGTCGTAATAGGCGATCGCTTCGGCATAGCGCCCCTGGCGCGTACGCACGTCGCCCAGCGTCTTGCGCGCCGGGCCATTGACCTGGGAGGGGTCCGTGCCCGGGTATTTCAGTGCGAGGGTCGCGAACTGTTCGGCACGTTCCAGCCGGCCGGCGTAGCTGAAGGCAATGGCCAGGTCGCGATACGCCTTGCCCAGCAGGTCGATATTGCCGGTCTGCAGGGCCACATGCAGGGCCTTGCTGGCAGCCTGGGCGCTTTCGCGGAACTCGCCGCGCTCGGCCAGCTCCACCGCCTGGCTGCAATAGGCGTAACCATCCAGCTTCACTTTTTCCTGCTGGTACAGCGCCGCGCCTTCGGTCGCCATCGACAGGGCGGTGTCGGCATCATCCAGTCTGCCGATGGCCGCCAGTACCTCACGCGCCTCCTGGGTGGCCGCCTGGGTGGCATCGGGGGCGGCAGCGGATGCCGCTGGGCCGGCATCGCCCGCTCCGGCGGCAGCCACTTGCGCGTGCTGAGGCGATGCCGGCATCGACGCGCCGGTGTCTGGCGCACAGGCGGCACTGGCCGTGGTGCAGGCCAGCGAACAGCCCAACCACAGGATGGCAAGGCCGGAGAAACGGAATGCGGCGCGGGGCATGCGGAAGACTCCCGAGGGTCAGCAGGCCGGGGCCTGCGCGATCCGTGGAGTCTAGGAACACCCCGCCGGTCTAGGCTATTCGCGATAAGGCATAGCGCGAACAGGGTATGTCCGCATGTCCGGATTGGCGCGTGCTTGCCGTGCGGGTTGCCGGAGTGGGCGCACTGCAGCTTTTCCCGGAGACAGGCGCTAAGATGCAGACGTCTCCGCCGCGCGCGCGCCCATGCTCATCATTGTCGGTTTCGTCGTCGTCATTCTCAGCGTCATCGGCGGCTTCATCGGCTCGCATGGCAAGTTGGCCGCACTTTGGCAACCCTACGAGTTCGTGATCATCGGCGGTGCCGCCATCGGTGCCTTCCTGGTCGCCACGCCCATCAAGACCGTCAAACAGACGATCGCCGCGGCAACCGGCGTGCTCAAGGGCCCCCGCTATGCCAAGCAGGACTTCCTCGACGCACTCAGCCTGCTCTACGACCTGCTCAATCGCGCCCGCAAGGAAGGCTTCATGGCCCTCGAAAGTCATGTCGAAAACCCGCATGAAAGCGCGGTATTCGCCAATTACCCGCGCATCCAGGGGGATCATCACCTGCTGGATTTCATGACCGACTGCCTGCGATTGATGATCGGCTCCAATATCGAACCGCATGAGCTGGAGCCATTGCTGGAGCTGGAGCTGGAAAAACATCATCATGAGTCCCTGGCCCCCGCCCATGCCCTGACCAAGATGGCCGACAGCCTGCCGGGCTTCGGCATCGTGGCGGCGGTACTGGGCATCGTCATCACCATGGGCTCGATCGGCGGCGACATCGCCCTGGTCGGCGCGCACGTGGCCGGCGCGCTGGTGGGCACCTTCCTCGGCATCCTGCTGGCCTACGGCTTCGTGGCTCCACTGGCATCGGCCATCGAGGCCCGCGCCGAACAGGACTCACGCATCTATGAATCGGTGAAGACCGCGCTGCTGGCGAGCCTGCGCGGATATCCACCCAAGATCGCGCTTGAATTCGCCCGCAAGACCGTGCCCACCGAACTGCGACCGGGTTTCCTGGAGTTCGAACAGCATCTCAAGACATTGAAATAAGCCATGGCCGGCAACGACGACAAGCCGACGGTCATCGTCCGGCGGATCAAGAGAATCAATGGCGGCGGCCATCACGGCGGTTCATGGAAGGTCGCCTATGCCGACTTCGTGACCGCGATGATGGCGTTCTTCCTGGTGATGTGGCTGGTGGGCGCACTGACCACCAAGCAGCGCGAGGCGGTCTCCGACTACTTCAAGAGCCCAAGCCCGCTGGCCGGCAAGAGCCCGGCCCCGGCCCGCGGCATGAACGGCCCCGGTGGTGCCAGCAATTCGATGATCAAGCTGGGCGGCACCATGGAGCTGCCCAAGGGCCCCGGCGCTGAATTCACCCGCGACCCGGCCGACAAATCCGCCAGCGATGCCGAGCAGCGCCAGCAGGAAAAGAAGCGGCTGGAAGAGTTGATGCAGGAATTGCAGGAGGCGATCAACAGCAGCCAGGCGCTGGAACCGTTCAAGGACCAGTTGCTGCTGGACATCACCCCGGAAGGGCTGCGCATCCAGATCGTGGACAAGCTGAACCGGCCGATGTTCGACCTTGGCAGCGCACGCCTGATGCCCTACACCGAGGGGATCCTGCATGAGCTGTCGCACTTCATCAACAAGGTGCCGAACCGGGTCAGCATCGCCGGCCACACCGACACCGCGCAATATTCCACCCGCATCGGCTACAGCAACTGGGAGCTGAGTGCCGACCGTGCCAACGCCGCGCGCCGCGCGCTGCTGGAAGGCGGCATGGACACCGCGAGGATGGCGCGCGTGGTCGGCTTCGGCGCATCGGTGCCGTTCGACAAGCAGAACCCGCTGAACCCGATCAACCGCCGCATCAGCATCGTGGTGATGACCAAGTCGGCCGAGGATGCGGCGCTGGGCATCGGCGAAAGCCTGCCGGTGAAGATGGGGCCCGCCGCCACCCCGCCCGCCGCCCCTGCGGTACCGGCCACCCCACCCGGCAGCGCGAAGTGACCCGCCGCCGGTGATCGCTCAGCAGTCGGCTGGAGGGTCGCGCAGCAGCTCCGGGTGCCGCACCTGCCCGTTGCCGCGCACCACGAAGCGTTCGATGGTCAGCGCCTCCACCCCCATCGGCCCGTAGGCGTGCAGGCGGGTGGTGGAAATGCCGATTTCCGCGCCCAACCCCAGCTGGCCGCCATCGTTGAAGCGCGAGGAGGCGTTCACCATCACCGCCGAACTGCGGATGGCATGCACGAACGCCGCCGCCGCCGCCGGGTCTTCGGTCACGATCACTTCCGTGTGGTCGGAGGTGTGGCGATGGATGTGGGCGATGGCGTCCTCGAGCGAGTCGACCACGCGCGCGGCGATGACGAGGTCGAGGAATTCGGCATCGAAATCCGCGTCGGTGGCGGCGGCCAGCGCGGGATCGCAGGCGCGCACGGCGGCATCGCCGCGCACCACCACCCCGCGCGCCTTCAGCGCCGCCAGCGCACGCGGCAGGAACGCCGGCGCGATGTCGCGATGCACCAGCAGGGTTTCCAGCGCGTTGCAGACGCCGGGACGCGAAGCCTTGCCATCCAGCAGCAGGGCGATGGCCTGTTCGACGTCGGCGGCACGATCCACGTACAGGTGGCAGACGCCCTTGTAGTGCTTGATGACCGGCACGCGGGCGTGTTCGGCGACGAAGCGGATCAGGCTTTCGCCACCGCGCGGGATCGCCAGGTCGACCAGGTCGCTGAGTTGCAGCAATTCCAGCACGTGCTCGCGGGCGGTATCGGTGACCAGCGCCACCGCCGCTTCCGGCAGACCCATTTCGCGCAATGCCATGTGCAGGCAATCGGCGATCGCCGCGTTGCTGGCCGCCGCCTCGGAGCCGCCGCGCAACAGCACCGCGTTGCCGGCTTTCAGGCACAGCGCGGCAGCTTCGGCGGTCACGTTCGGACGCGCCTCGAAGATCATCGCCACCAGCCCCAGCGGAATGCGCTGGCGCTCCACCACCATGCCATTGGGGCGACTGTCGCGGCGGGTGATTTCACCCAACGGGTCGGTTTGCGCTGCCACTTCACGCAGCGCATCGGCCATGCCCTGCACGCGCGCGGCATCCAGCCGCAGGCGATCCAGCGCGGCCTTGTTGGCACCGGCTGCCTGCGCCCGGGCCATGTCCTGCGCATTGGCGGCAAGGATGGCGTCCTGCCCGGCCAGCAACTGCGCGGCCATCGCCTCCAGCAAGGCCTGCCGCATGTCGCCACTGGCAGCCGCGACATGCGCCTGCGCCGCGCGCGCGGCCTGTGCCAGTGCGCGTACGTATCCGCTCATGTGCCCTCCCGTTGCAGCAACACCAGGTCATCGCGATGGATCATCGCTTCGTCGTAATGGAAGCCCAGCAGGCCGTCGATGTCGCGGCTGTGGTGGCCGGCGATGCGCGATGCATCGCGGGCGTTGTATTGCACCAGGCCATGCGCCAGCAGCGCGCCGCCGGGCGAATGCACGGCGACGACATCGCCACGGCGAAAATCCCCCGTCACGCTGGAGACACCACCGGGCAACAGCGACGCCCCACGCAGCAACGCCGCCTGCGCCCCGGCATCCACCACCACCGCACCCGTCAGCGGCGCATGCCGCAGCCATTGCTTGCGTGCACTCAGGCGGCTGTCGTGCGCGGCGATCAGGGTGCCGTGCAGCACGCCCTGCCCCAGTGCCGCCACGGTGGCGGCGGTGCGGCCACAGAACAGGGCGGTGCTCACGCCTGCCGCCGCCGCTTTCGCCGCCGCTTCCAGCTTCGTGCGCATGCCGCCGGTGCCGAGCGCGCCGGCCTCGCCCGCCATCGCCAGCACCTCGGGCGTCACCGCCTCCAGCCTCGGAATCGGGCGGGCCATCGGGTCTCGCACGGGATGGCCACTGTAGAGGCCGTCGATGTCGGTGGCGATCAGCAGCAGGTCGGCATCCACCAGCGAGGCCACCGCCGCGGCCAGGTTGTCGTTGTCGCCCAGCTTCAACTCGTCAACCGCAACGGTGTCGTTTTCATTCACCACCGGCACCGCGCCGACGCGCAACAGCTCCAGCAGCGCAGTGCGCGCATTGAGGTAGCGTCGGCGATTGCGCAGGTCATCGTGGGTCAGCAGGACCTGCGCCACCGGCGCTTCGAAAAAACGCTGCCACAGCGCGACCAGCTGCGCCTGCCCCAGTGCCGCCAGTGCCTGCTTGGCGGCAATCGCCGGGGCGGCGTCCCTGCCGTTGGCCAGCAATGCGCGGCCGGCGGCCACTGCACCGGAAGAGACGATCACCACTTCGCGACCGGCCTGCCGGCTGGCCAGCACGAACTGCGCCAGCCCCAGCGCGAAGCGCGGGCTCAGGCCGCCACCCTCGGCGGCAAGCAGGCTGCTGCCGACCTTCAGCACCGCGCGTTTCCACGGCGGCAGGATCTGGGCGGGGAAGGCCTGCGTGTCCATGGCTCAATGCATCTTCCATTCGTGGACGACGATGTCCGATGCGCCATGCACCGCCAGCGGATCGGACGCCGCGATCCTGCGCGCCTCCTCCACCCCGGCGATGCCGCGCAGCAGGTAGGCGCCGCCGCTGCCATCGGTGAAGCCGCCGCTGGTGTCCAGCACGCCGCGTTCGCGCAGTCCATCAAGGAAGGCGGCATGCGCCGGCAGCAGGCCGGCATCGAATCCAGGCCGGCGCAGCACCAGCACCAGATGGCGCAGGGGCGTGGTGTTCACAGCGCCTCCCAGCGCGCGCGCAGCACGTCCAGCAGGAGATCGGCGGCGGCACCCGGCGAAGTGCGCGCCGCCAGCGAGCCTTCCGGCGTGCGGCCCTGTCCGGCCTCTCCGGCCGTCGCTGCTGCCGCCTTGTAAGCCTCACGGAACGGCACGCCAGCGACCGCCGCCTCCACCGCCACGTCGGTGGCATACATGCCCGAGTCGATCGCCGCACGCAGGCGGTCTTCACGCCAGTCGAGATTGGCCAGCAGCGCCGGCAGCAGTTCCAGCGCGGCGAGACCGCGGCCGAAGCCGTGGTAGATCGCGCCCTTGGACGCCTGCAGGTCGCGGTGGTAGCCGGACGGCAGCGACAGCAGCTGCTCGATCTCGGTACGCGCCGCGGCCACGCTGGCGTGGGTGGCGCGCATCAGTTCGATCACGTCGGGGTTGCGCTTGTTCGGCATGATCGAACTGCCGGTGGTGTACTGCGCCGGCAGCGCGACGAAGCCGAACTCCGCACTGGTGAACAGCGACAGGTCCCAGGCCAGACGACGCAGATCCAGCGTCGCGCTGCCCAAGGCCTCCAGCGCCGCCAGCTCGAACTTGCCGCGCGACAGCTGCGCGTACACCGGCGACACCTGCATGCGCGCGAAGCCCAGTGCGCGGGTGGTGTGCTCGCGATCCAGCTTGAGATTGACGCCGTAGCCGGCCGCCGTGCCCAGCGGGTTGCCGTCCACCAGCGCCAGCGTGTCGGCGGCGCGCACCGCATCGTCGATGAACGCCTCCGCCCAGCCCGCCCACCACAGCCCGGCCGACGACACCACGGCGCGCTGGATGTGGGTGTAGCCGGGAACCGGCAGGTCCTTCTCCGCTTCGGCGCGGTCAAGCGCAACCTTGGCGATCTCGCGCGAGAGCTGCGCCACCCGCGCCAGTTTCTCCTTCAGCCACAGGCGCGTCGCAACCAGCACCTGGTCGTTGCGGCTGCGGCCGGTGTGGATCTTGCGGCCGGCATCACCCAGGCGCTCGGTCAACCGCGCCTCGATGGCGGAATGGCCATCCTCGAAACGCTCGTCGAGGACGAAGGCACCGTTGCTGAAATCATCGGCCAGATTGGCCAACTCGCGCCTCAGCCCGCCCAGTTCGTCCACGGTGAGGATGCCGATGCGCTGCAGGCCTTCGGCATGGGCCGTGCTCGCGGCGATATCGTGCAGGAAGAACGCGCGGTCCAGCAGCACGTCGTCGCCGGCCAGGAAGGCCTGGATGCCGGCGTCCACCGCCACCCCGGGCTTCTGCCACAGAAGATCGCTCATGCCGCCTCCTCGTACGCCGGGATGCCGGCCAGTTCGTCCAGCCCGAAGGCGAGGTTGAGATTCTGCAGCGCCTGGGTGGCCGCGCCCTTGAGCAGGTTGTCCTCGGTGGCCACCACCACCAGCCGCCTGCCGTCGCCGGACAGGGTGAAGCCACCGATCTCGACGTGGTGCCTGCCGGCGATGCGGCTGACCCACGGCGCTTCATCCTGCACCCGCACCAGCGGCTCCCCGGCATAGCGACCGCGGTAACGCGCCCGCACTTCCTCGCGCTCGAACGCGATCGACAGGTGCAGGTTGGCGGTCAGGGTGATGCCACGGAAATGCGGGGCGACGTGCGGCATGAACTCCACCGGATGGCCCAGCTGGTGCGGCACTTCGCGCTCATGGACGTGGCCGGCCAGCGCGTACGGCATCAGGTTGTCGCGCAGCAATTCGACATTGTTCCTGTCGCTGGGCGTGGTGCCGGCGCCGGAATAGCCGCTGACGCCGAAGCACTGCACCGGCCCGTCCAGCACATTCAGCATCGGCGCGATCGCCAGCTGCATCGCGGTGGCGTAGCAGCCCGGGTTGCTGATGCGCCTTTGCCCGGCATAGCGCGTGCGGGTCAGCTCCGGCAGGCCGTAGTACCAGGACGGATCGAAGCGATAGTCGGCGGACAGGTCCACGATGACCGGATCGACACCGGCGGCGTCGAACTGCTGGACGATGTGCGCGGCCTTGCCGTTCGGCAGCGCCAGCACCACGGCGTCGGCGCCCAGCCCCGGCAGGTCGCGGTAGTCGGGCGAGCTGTAGCGCAGCTCGCCCGCGAAGCCGGCGTTGTGATCGGCCACGCGCTGGCCGTCCAGTTCGCGCGAGGTCACGAACGCCAGTTCGAAGCGCGGGTGCGCCGCGAACAGGCGGATCAGCTCCGCGCCGGTGTAACCGCGCGCGCCGACCAGGCCCACCTTGATCGCCGCGCTCACGCCGGCTCCTCCAGCGTGGCCGGTCGCTGCGCGCACAGCGCGACATAGCGTTCGATCAGCGGGAAGCCGGCGTCGCCGTACCAGTACACTTTCCACTTCTCCTGCTTGATGCAGCCGTCGGATTCTGCGTCGTAGAACGCGTTGACCGGGTTGCCGTGGCGCGAACGCCAGAACAGTGCGGGGTTCTGCTCGCGCATCACCAGCCACACCGCCCGGCCCAGGCCCTCGCCCTGCGCCTCGTCCAGCACCGCGAACTTGTCCAGGTACACGCCGTCCTCCTCACGGGTGAGGATGACCGCGGCGCGGTAGTTCTCGCTGACATAGGCGCGATGCAGCCGGGTGGTCTCGAAGTAGTCCGGCACCAGCTTGCGCCCGAACGCCGAGTCAATCAGTCCGCGCAGCCGTGGCAGGTCGAAGTCCGTCCAGGCATCACCCTGCAGCACGCGCTCGCCGCGGCGCACCAGCGTGCCCGAACCCTTGTGGGTGAACAGTTCCTTGGCCAGTTCGGACGGCCGGGTGATGGACACCGAGGAGGCCTGCGGCAGGCCGTCCAGCAGGTCCTTGATCTGCTCGATCTTCACCCGCATGCCGCCCTCGATCCACGGCTGCTGCATCAGGTGGTCGTATTCGGTGGACAGGTTGATCGAGTCGATGATGTGGCCGTCGGCATCCAGCAGCCCGCCGGTGCCGGTCAGGAACACGATCTTGTAGGGCTGCAGTTCCTGCACCAGCTCGTTGGCGGCGAAGTCGGCGTTGACGTTGAGGATCTGCCCGCCGATGGTCTCGCCCAGCGACGCGATCACCGGGATCGAGCCGGCCTGCAGGCTGGCCTGGATCGGCGCCAGGTCGACGCGCTTCACCTCGCCCACCAGCCCGTAGCGCTCGCGGTCCATGTAGTCGGCTTCGAACACGCCGGACACGATCGACGTGGCGCGCGCATCCGCCGCCTGCAGCGCTTCCACCAGCTTCAGGTTCTGGGCATGGAAGACGCGGCGCACGATCGCCAGCGCTTCCGGCGAGGTCACGCGCAGGCCGTCGATGGTCTGCTTGACGATGCCGGCGGCGGACAGCTCCACGTCCAGCTGCGGGCCGGCACCGTGGATGACGATGGGCGTCAGGCCGACGTCCTGCAGGAAGGCCAGCGAGGAGACCAGCGCGTCGAGGTCGTCGCGCAGCACCGCGCCACCCACCTTGACCACGGCGAAGCGCGCCGCGTCGAGCTGCGAGAAGCGCTTCAGGTATTGGCTGATTTCCTTCGCGCTGCCCATGCTGGACAGCAGCCGCACGATGGTCTGGCGGGTCTGCGGATCGTGCACGGCGTGTGGGGAGAGGATCGGGGTCACGGCAGGTCAGGTTCCAAGGATGCGGGTGATGGACTCGGCGTAGCGCTGGAGCTCGTCCAGAGCCACCCATTCGCCGGCGGTATGCGCCTGGGCGATGTCGCCCGGGCCGTAGACGAACGCGGTCAGGCCGGCCTGCGAGAACAGCGAGGCTTCGGTCCAGAAATCGACGGCGTTGCCGATCGGCAGGCCCAGCGCGTCGGCGAGGTCGCGCGCGGCCAGGCGGCGCTCCTCCGCAGTGGCGATATCGCCGGCAGGCAGCGACGGCCCGCGGAAGGTCTCTTCGTAACGCTCCAGTGCCCCCGGCGCGGCGCAAGCGCCAAACCGGGCGTGCAGCGCATCGAGGTCGTGCGACGGCAGCGGGCGGAAGCCGAAGCGCACCTCCGCGCTGGGCGCGATCACGTTGGCCTTGATGCCGCCCTCGACCTTGCCGATGTTGAAGCGCAGACCGGTCAGGCCGCCGAAGCGCGCATGCGCCTCGCCTTCGACCAGCGCGAGTGCGTTGGCACCCCAGCGCATCGCCTGGTGCAGCGCGTTGGCGTTCATCGCGTTCGCGCCCGAGGCATGCCCGGCCTCGCCCTTGAACTTCAGCAGCACCGAACTGATGCCGCGATGCGCCAGCACCGCCTCGCAGCGGGTGGGCTCGGCGATGATCGCCTCGGTGAAGCCGCGATCCTCGGCGAGGAACGCGGCGATGCAGCGCGGGTCGTTGGCCTCCTCGTCGGAAGAAAACAGGAACGCGGCATCGCCCGACGTGGCATTGGCCGCGGCCACCAGTCCCGCCGCCGCGCCCTTGATGTCGCAGGCGCCCAGACCGACGGCGCGATCTCCAACGACCCGCAGCCGCAGCGGGTCCGCGTCCCAGGCCTCGGACGACGGCACCGTGTCCAAGTGCACGTTGAAGACGCGCCGCGGGGTGCCGCGCACAGCCAGCAGCGACACCGCGCCGTCGCCGTGGTCGACGACGTCGCAGCGGAACCCCGGCAGCTGCGCGCGCAGGTAGTCGAAGATCCCGCCGCTGCCGATCCGGCGCGGGGGGTTGCGGGTGTCGAAGGCCACCAGCGCGTCGAGGTGGCGCAGGACCGCGTCGAGCATGTCAGCCACCGCCCTGCCCGCCGTTCACCTCGGCCCACAGCGTGCTGCTCATGCCGAACAGCTTGATGAAGCCCTCGGCCTCCTCCACGCCCCAGTCGGCGGACTGCGCGTAGGTCGCGCCCTTGGCGTTCAGCAGGTGCGGCGAGCGC
This sequence comes from Thermomonas sp., assembly GCF_041905325.1. Classification (GTDB taxonomy): domain Bacteria; phylum Pseudomonadota; class Gammaproteobacteria; order Xanthomonadales; family Xanthomonadaceae; genus Thermomonas. The sequence continues at coordinate 150,893 of NZ_JAYRLK010000005.1, forward strand.
ACCGCGATGGCATCCACCCGGCCGCCGTTGGTGCGCAGCACCACCTCGCCGTTGACCATGCGCTGGCTGGAGGCCAGGAACGCCTCCAGGTCGGCCTTCAGCGGATCGTGGAAGAAGCCCTCGTAGACCAGTTCCACCCACTTGCGGGCAACGTCCGGCTTGAAGCGGTTCTGCTGCTTGGTCAGCACCGCTTCCTCCAGCGCGCGGTGCGCGGCCAGCAGCGCGGTGAGACCCGGCGCCTCGAACACGATGCGGCCCTTGAGGCCGATGGTGGTGTCGCCGGTGTACAGGCCGCGACCGACGCCGTACTGGGCGAACATGGTGTTGAGCTTGGCCAGGATCTTCTCGCCCGGCAGGTCGTGGCCGTCCAGCGCCACCGCCTCGCCGTTCTCGAAGCGCAGCGTGGCTTCCAGCGGCTCCGCCGGCCAGTGCTCGCGGCGCGCGCACCAGCCGCGCGCGCCCTCGCCCGGCGCTTCCCAGGCGTCGATCTCGCCGCCGGACATGGTGACGCCCAGCAGGTTCTCGTTGATCGTGTAGGCCTTCTGCTTGGCGCGCACGCCGAAGCCGCGCGCCTCCAGGTAGGCCTGTTCAAAGGCGCGGGTCTGGGTGTGCTGCTTCTGGATTTCGCGGATCGGCGCGACGATGCGGTAGTCGCCGCTGGACTTCACCGCCAGGTCGAAGCGCACCTGGTCGTTGCCCATGCCGGTGCAGCCGTGGGCGATGGCATTGGTGCCCAGCCCGCGCGCCCGCGCCAGGCTGGCGTCGACGATCAGGTAGCGGTCGGAGACCAGCAGCGGGTACTGGCCCTGGTAGCCCTCGCCCGCCCACACGAAGGGCTTCACGAAGCCGGACCAGATCGCCGGGCCGCCGTCGACGGTGACGTGCGAGGCCACGCCCAGTTCGGCCGCGCGCGCCTCGATGGTGGCGCGCTCCTCGGCATCCACGCCACCGGTGTCGGCGAACACGGTGTGCACGTTCCAGCCCTGCTCCTTCAGGTAGGGCACGCAGAAGCTGGTGTCGAGGCCGCCGGAGAAGGCGAGGACGATGTCGCGGGAGTCGTTGGGGGCAGTCATTGGGATTTCCGAGGGGGACGACGGGAAAGGGGAATCGGGGCTCAGCGCAGCAGCGCGGCCATCACGGCCTTCTGTACGTGCAGGCGGTTTTCGGCTTCATCGACGGCGATGCAGCGCGGGGAGTCCATCACCGCATCGGTGGCCTTGACGTTGCGGCGCAGCGGCAGGCAGTGCGAGAACACGCCGTCGTTGGTCAGCGCCATCTTCGCCTCGTCGACGATGAAGTGCTTGTAGCGGTCGCGGATCGGCTTCTCGGGTTCCCAGTTGCCGAAGAACGGCAGCGCGCCCCAGCTCTTGGCATAGACGACGTCGGCGCCGGCATAGGCGCTCTCGATGTCGTGGCTGACCTGGAGCGAGCCGCCACTTTCCGCCACGTTCTGCGCGGCCCAGCCCATGTAGCGCTCGTCCAGCACGTAGTCCGGGGTCGGGCACAGCAGGGTCACGTCCAGCCCCAGGCGGGTGGCGATGGTCAGCGCCGAGTTGGCCACGGCGGTGTTCAGCGGCTTCGGGTGGTAGGTCCAGGTCAGCACGTACTTCCTGCCGCGCAGGTCGCTGGTGCCGAAGTGCTCCTGCAACGCCAGCGCGTGGGCCAGCTCCTGGCAGGGATGGGTGATGGTCTCCATGTTGATGACCGGCACCGTCGAGTACTTCGCGAAGGCCTGGAGCACCCGGTCCTCGCGGTCCACCGACCAGTCGACGAACTTCGGGAAGGCGCGCACGCCGATCAGGTCCACGTAGCGCGCCAGCACCCGCGCCACCTCGGCGATGTGCTCCTCGGTGTCGCCGTCCATCACCGTGCCCAGGTCGAACTCGATCGGCCACGCGTCCTTGCCCGGCTGCAGCACCACCGCATGGCCGCCCAGCTGGAACGCGCCCAGCTCGAAGCTGGTGCGGGTGCGCATGGACGGGTTGAAGAAGACCAGCGCGATCGAGCGGCCCTTCATGGCGTCGCCCAGCTTGCTGCGCTTGAACATGGCGGCCTGCGCCAGCAGGGCGTCCAGGTCGGGGCGGCTCCAGTCCTGGGTGTTGAGGAAATGCTTCATCGACGGTCGACTCGGTGGGAAGGGAGATTTTCGGGGGCCAGAAACGCAAAAACCCAGCCTGGGGGCTGGGTTCGGATGGTGAAGCACGACGACGCGTCCGGATTACCCAGCGGGATGTGAGGGTTCCGGTCGGCGCGCGCGCGACGTCATGCCGGAGGCCATCCGGGCAGAGCAAGCATGGCGCGTGGCGAGGTAGGCGTGCATCGTGGGCGAATCCTCGCATGTCATGCTGCAATGCGCAACAGCTTGTGAGCCCTGCCTTGCCGGCCGAAATTGCGCTTCCGTCGCATTTCCGACATACTTGTCTGGTTTCACGGTCGCCACGACGGGCGGCTTGCCAAGCCGGAACCATGTGCCCGGCACGTCGAATCCACACCTGTCGGCAATCCCCGCTCCGGGGTGCCCGCGCAAGCGGGTTCGGAAGCGGTGACGACGGGGAGGCCCAACCCCGGAATCCAGCGCCAGCCCCTGCGGCCGCGGCGCAGCGCCTTCATTCAACCGGCGCGGGTTCCACTACAGGAGTTTCAGCAATGCCCCAGATCACCATGCGCCAGATGCTGGAAGCCGGCGTCCACTTCGGCCACCAGACCCGCTATTGGAATCCCAAGATGGGCCCGTACATCTTCGGTGCCCGCGGCAAGATCCACATCATCAACCTGGAAAAGACCGTCCCGCTGTTCAACGACGCGATGAACTTCATCAGCGGCGTTGCGCAGAAGCGCGGCACCATCCTGTTCCTGGGCACCAAGCGCAGCGCGCGCGAGGCGATCAAGGAAGAAGCCGAGCGTTGCGGCATGCCGTTCATGAACCAGCGCTGGCTGGGCGGCACCCTGACCAACTTCGCCACCGTGAAGAAGTCGGTGGCGCGCCTGAAGGAACTGGAAGCCGCGGAAACCGACGGCACCTTCCAGAAGCTGGTCAAGCACGAAGTGATGGGCCTGCGCCGCGAGCGCGACAAGCTGCAGGCCAGCCTGGGCGGCATCAAGGAAATGAACCGCCTGCCCGACGCCATCTTCGTGATCGACATCGGCCATGAGGACATCGCCATCAAGGAAGCCAAGAAGCTTGGCATCCCGGTGATCGCGGTGGTCGACACCAACTACAACCCGGAGCTGGTGGACTACGCCATCCCCGGCAACGACGACGCCATCCGCGCCGTGCAGCTGTACGCCCGCGCCGCCGCCGACGCCGTGCTGGAAGGCAAGGCCGCCGCCCCGAACGCCGCCAACGTGCGCGAAGAAGACTTCGCCGCCGCGGTCGAGGGCGAGGAAGCCGCCAAGCCGGCCCGCCGCAACGGCAAGAAAGGCGAGTAATCGCCTCGCAATCCGGGCACGCCATGCTTTCCCTTCTCCCCTTGCGGGAGAAGGTGGCGCGTAGCGCCGGATGAGGGGGTTGCGCGCAATCGCGCACCCCTTCCCCAACCCCCCTCCCGTCACGGGAGCGGGGCTCACAGCACCCAATTCAGAGGTTTACCCCAATGGCTGAAATCACCGCTTCCCTCGTGAAGGATCTGCGCGAGCGCACCGGCGCCGGCATGATGGAGTGCAAGAAGGCACTCTCCGAAAACAATGGCGACATCGACGCCGCCGCCGAGGCGCTGCGCAAGTCCGGCGCTGCCAAGGCCGACAAGAAGGCAAGCCGCGTCGCCGCCGAAGGCCGCGTGGCCATGGCCCAGGCCGGCGGCAAGGCCGTGCTGGTGGAAGTGAACTCGGAAACCGATTTCGTGGCCAACGATGCCAACTTCAAGGCATTCGTGGATGCCGTGGCCGCCGCCGCGCTGGCCGCTGGCAGCGCCGATGTCGAAACCCTGAAATCAGCCAAGCTGGTGTCCGGCGAGAGCGTCGAGGAAGCCCGCGCCACCGCCGTGCAGAAGCTGGGCGAGAACATCCAGATTCGCCGCCTGATCATGCTCGACACCGGCAACAACGTGGGCACCTACGTGCACACCAACGGCAAGATCGGCGTGCTGGTGGAACTGGCCGGCGGCAGCGAAGAGCTGGCCCGCGGCCTGGCCATGCACGTGGCCGCCATGAACCCGCCGCACAACAAGGCCGCCGACGTGCCGGCCGAGTTCGTGGCCAAGGAAAAGGAAATCGAGCTGGCCAAGATGAGCGAAAAGGACAAGGCCAAGCCGGCCGAGATCCTGGAAAAGATCATCAGCGGCAAGATCAACAAGATCGTCAGCGAAGTGACCCTGTACGGCCAGAATTACGTGCTGGACGGTGACAAGACCGTGGAAGCCGTGGTCAAGGCCGCCGGTGCCGACGTGGTTGGCTTCCAGCGCCTGGTGGTTGGCGAAGGCATCGAGAAGGTGCAGGAAGACTACCTGGCCGAAGTCGCCAAGGCGATGCAGGTCTGATCCGCTGCGACGCCTGATCCATGAAAAACCCGCCGGTGACGGCGGGTTTTTTCGTTGGCGCTCCCTTCGCGGCCCCGCCCCTTCCCTGCGCGCATGGCACGCCGCAGGCAGGGCAGGTCAACGCTGCTTGCGCACGTACAACACCAGCGCATGGTCGGCGATGTCGTAGCCGTGGCTGGCGGCGATCTTCTGCTGCAAGGCTTCGATTTCATCGCTGTGGAACTCGATCACCTTGCCGGTGTCGAGGTCGACCATGTGGTCGTGGTGCTCGCCACGATCCAGCTCGTACACGGCGGTGCCGCCTTCGAAGTTGTGCTTGAGCACCAACCCGGCGGATTCGAACTGGGTCAGCACCCGGTAGATCGTGGCCAAACCGATGTCCTCACCCTCCGCCAGCAACTGGCGGTAGATGTCCTCGGCGGTCATGTGCTGCGGCTTGGCATGCTCCAGCAACTCCAGGATGCGTAGCCGGGGGTGGGTGACCTTGAGCCCGGCTTTGCGAAGATCCTGCGACATCGGTGTTCCTCCGTGGGTACGCCCGGTAGTGGGTAACGGCGCGTGAACGGAACATCGCGGGCCGCTCATGCCGGAAAACGAACCAGCCGAACAGCTGGCATTGGAGTGTATCATCGGCGCTTCCACCACTGCCCCGCCCCGCCGATGCAAAAGCTGCTGCCTCTTTTCCTTGCAACCTTGCTGGCAACCGGCTGTGGCCTGCAATACCGGCAACCCGTCTTCCAAGGCAACCTGCTGGAAAAGACCGCAGTGGACCAATTGCAGGCCGGGATGGACCAGCGCCAGGTGATGATGCTGCTGGGAACGCCATCGATCCAGGACCCCTTCCACCACAACCGCTGGGATTACGTGGCCAGCCAGCGCATCGGCCGCACCGGCAAGCCGGTGGTCAAGACCATGACGCTGTGGTTCGAAAACGGCCAGCTGTCGCGCTGGGAAGGCGAATACTTCCCGGAGCAGGATGCCGAGCTGGCACGCGACTCCATCAAGTACTTCGGCCCCAACCTGGCCAAGGACAAGGACAAGAAGCGGCGTCGTTAACGCGGCTTGCCGCGCTGGGCACGCAACCGGCGCGCCTGCTTGGGGTCGATCTGCAGGGGCCGCAACAACTCGATGCGATCGCCGGGATGCAACCGCGTGGCCGGCGTGGCCGCCTGCCCGAACACCGCCAACGCAACGAATTCCGCATCCAGCTGCCAGCCCGCGGCCGCCAACGCCGCCGCGATGTCGGCCGCGGCTGCGACATCCACGACAACGGCCTCGTGACGTTCCGGCCAGGCACGCACAAGCTGCACCTGCATCAATCGCCCCCCTTGTCGGCCTCGCGCACGAAATCGTCCACCATGCGGTCGGCAAGGCCCTGCATCCCGATCTGCAGGGCCGGCGCCAGCAACCGCGACAGGGGTTCGAATTCCAGGCGCAGCAGCACCTTGCAGGCACACTCGTCCAACGCATGGAATTCCCAGCGCCCCTGCAATTGACGGAACGGGCCGTCGCGCAGCGCCATGTCGATGTGGTGCGGGGGGCTGAGCAGGTTTTCGGTGGTGAACCAGGTGTGGAACCCGCCAACCCCGAGGTCCAGCCGCGCCAGCAGGCGTCCTTCGCCCGCCTCCAGCACCAGCGCCTGCCGGCACCAGTCGAAACGGCGCGGATACGCCAGCACATCGTTGACCAGCGCGAACATGCGCGCGGTGGAATGTTCGACCAAGGCACTGCGCTGGATGATGGGCATCGAAGGGTCCGTGCAGGCAATCCGCACCGCTGCACGGGCGAATCGGCGAGAATGGCGGGATGAGCAAGAAGAACCACAAGGATAAGGCAAACGGCGTCGGCACCATCGCGCTGAACAAGCGTGCGCGCCACGAATACAGCTTCGAGGAAAAATTCGAAGCGGGCCTGGCATTGCAGGGGTGGGAGCTGAAGGCGATCCGCGCCGGCCGCGCCAACATCGTCGACGCCTATGCAGTGGTGCTGCAAGGCGAATTGTTCCTGATCGGCGCGCAGATCACCCCGCTGATCCAGGCGTCCACCCACGTGGTGGCCAACGACCGCCGCACCCGCAAGCTGCTGCTGCATCGTCGCGAGATCGACATGCTGATCGGTCGCGTGCAGCGCGACGGCTACACCCTGATTCCCACCGCGCTGTACTGGAAAGGCAACAAGGTCAAGGCCGAGCTGGCACTGGCACGCGGCAAGCAAACCCACGACAAGCGCGAGGCCAGCAAGGAACGCGACTGGAATCGCGAGAAACAGCGGCTGATGCGACGGCACAACAAGGACGCGTGAGGCACCGCAGACTTGTTGACATCCCCCCCCCCCATCCAATAGTAGGTTCAAGCGACTGCCCGCCAGAAAGTCCCATTTCAGGAGAATTTCGATGCGCCTGAGGATCGCTTTTTTCGCAATCGTCCTTGCCTGCGTCGCATCGCTCCCCTTGCAGGCGCAGGTCAAGTACAGATCCAGCGTTCAAGCCACCTATCGCGCGAATACTGCAGAGGCTGCTGCTGTCAAACGCTGGCTGATCGACCGTGCATCCAGAACCGAACAGGGACAATTGCTGGGTGACTTTGACAGTCTGGGGGAGACCACGGTTCGCGTGGACACGCCCTCCCCCGGCAACACCTTCAGTGATCCCTACCCGCCTGTCCCGCTTCCCGCCGGCGGCAGCCCAGGCCAAACCATCGGCATTAGTTCGTGCGGCGGCGAAATTTCCCAGCAATGGGTGTATCTCTGGGTAGGTACCAGCGGCAACGGTGGCTGGGTGTTGCAAAGCTACTCTTTCACACGAGTGAAATCCTGCGCCAGCAACGCATGATTTATCTCTGAGCCACCACGCAAACGGCCACCCGAAGGTGGCCGTTTGCGTGGTGCGTTGCTTGCCGATTCCGAAGGTGGCGTCCCCACGGGGATTCGAACCCCGGTCGCTACCGTGAAAGGGTAATGTCCTAGGCCTCTAGACGATGGGGACAGAACCGGAAACATTGTGAAACGTGGTGGAGCCAGCCGGGATCGAACCGGCGACCTCCTGCATGCCATGCAGGCGCTCTCCCAGCTGAGCTATGGCCCCACGGGCTGGAAAGACGCGCATTCTGGGGGTGAAATCGGGAACCGTCAAGCGTTTTCTGCAACTTTTTTTGGCGGTGCGTCATCCAGCAGGCGCAAGGTCGCCACGCCATGCCCGCGTTCGGCCAGGTACTGCAACCACTTGCCGAGGAACGTGTTCATGCGCAGGCGATGATCCAGCACGCGCCGTGGCGGCGGATACATGCCGATCACGTCCTGCCAGCGGCGACCGGCGTAGCAATGGGTGGCCTCGACCTGTCGCGCGTCGCGGTACAGGCGCAGGCTGGCGGACGGATCGGCCATGCCGGTCTGCGGGTCGAGCAGGCCATAACTCAGGCGCAGCTCGGTGGTATAGGCATGCTGCTCCAGTACGTGCAGGTGCACGTCCAGCCCATCGCCCACTTGCGACACGTAGTGGCCGCAAGCCAGATCGCCGGCTTCGAACAGGCGTTGCATGCGGGCATGGTTCTCGGCATACAGGCCCATCAGCCAGCCGAAGCGGCTGAGCATGGGCAGTGGTTTGCGATGAACGGTGGCAAGCGGCATGGCCTGATCCTACACGCGCCCATCGCGCTCCGGCAGGATTGACGGCAGGCCGCTTCCGGCCTAGTTTTGAAGAGGCCGGCTGCCTGCTTGCCGACTGCACGCGCTCAGTACATTTCGCGACTGATGCCCAGGTGCTTCATCACCCGGCTGGAGATTTCCTCGATCGAGGCATTGGTGGTGCTGAGCAGTTCGATGCCCTCGCGGCGCAGCATCGTCTCGGCCTGCGCGACTTCGCGACGGCAAGTGTCCAGCTGCGCGTAGCGCGAATCCGGCCGGCGCTCCTGGCGGATCTGGTGCAGACGCAGCGGGTCGATGGTCAGGCCGAACAGCTTGCCGCGGTATTGGCGCAACTTGGCGGGCAGGTGCTCGCTTTCCAGATCCTCCGGCGTCAGCGGGTAGTTGGCCGCCTTCACGCCGTGCTGCAGGGCCAGATAGACGCAGGTGGGCGTCTTGCCGGCGCGCGACACCGCCACCAGGATCACGTCGGCATCCTTGTAGTCGGGCTTCACCCCATCGTCGTGGGTCAGCGCGTAGTTCATCGCGTTGATGCGCTGGTGGTAGATGTCGAAGTCCACGATGCCGTGCGCGCGGCCGATCTGTGCCTCGCGGCTGCACCCCAATTCCTGCTCCAGCGGCGCGATGAACGGCGCGAACACGTCCAGCATCAACGCCCCGCTTTCCGCCAGGATGCGGTTCAGCGCTTCATCCACGCAGGAATTGACCACGATCGGGCGCAGGCCCAACGCCTCCCCGGCAGCCCGCACCCGCGCCGCCGCCTCGCGCGCCTTGTCGGCGGAGTCCACGAACGGCAAGCGATCGCTCACGAAGCGCAAGCCGCTGAACTGGGTCAGCAGGCTGTGGCCGATGGTTTCGGCGGTGATGCCGGTACCGTCGGAGACATAAAAAACGGGGCGGGCGGAATCCATCGGCATTCCTCGCTGGCGGGCAGGTTAAAATAGCGGACTTCCAGCTGCCCTGCCCCCACGGAGCCTGCCTTGACTTCCCTCGCTTCCGCCAAGAATGTCCTCTGGCTGCACGACCTGCGCCTGTCCGACCTCGCCCAGGTGGGCGGCAAGAACTCCTCGCTCGGCGAGATGATCGGCCAACTGGCCGACCTGGGCGTCTCGGTGCCGGGCGGCTTCGCCACCACCGCCGATGCGTTCAAGGATTTCATCGCCCACAACGACCTGCATGCGCGCATCTACGACAAGCTGGCGACGGTGGACGTGGAGGACGTGCCGGCGCTGACCGCCGCCGGCGCGGAGATCCGCGGCTGGGTGATCGACGCCCCGCTGCAGCCGCAGCTGGATGCCGACATCCGCAGCGCCTACGCGCAGCTCTGCGCCGACAGCGGCGCAGCCGACATCGCCGTGGCCGTGCGTTCCTCCGCCACCGCCGAAGACCTGCCGGACGCCAGCTTCGCCGGCCAGCAGGAAACCTTCCTCAACGTGACCGGCGCCGACGACGTGGTGCGCAAGGTCAAGGAAGTCTTCGCCAGCCTGTACAACGACCGCGCGATTGCCTATCGCGTCCACCACGGCTTCAAGCACGAGGACGTGTTCCTGTCCGCCGGCATCCAGCTGATGGTGCGCTCGGATGTGGGTGCCTCCGGCGTGCTGTTCACCCTGGACACCGAGTCCGGCTTCCGCGACGTGGTGTTCGTCACCGCCAGCCATGGTTTGGGCGAAATGGTCGTGCAGGGCGCGGTGAACCCGGACGAGTTCTACGTCTACAAGCCCACTCTGCAGGCCGGCAAGCCGGCGATCCTGCGCCGCTCGCTGGGCAGCAAGCAGCTGCGCATGGTCTATTCCGATGCGCCGGGCGAGCGCGTGCGCACCGAGGACACGCCGGCCGAACTGCGCGGCAGGTTCTCGGTCACCGATGCCGACGTGGAGGAGCTGTCCAAGCAGGCGCTGGTCATCGAACAGCACTACGGCCGGCCGATGGACATCGAATGGGGCAAGGACGGCCACACCGGCAAGCTGTACATCCTGCAGGCGCGCCCGGAGACGGTGAAGTCGCGCGCGCATGCCACCCAGATCGAGCGCTACGCGCTGGGCGCTCGCGGCGAGGTGCTGGCCGAAGGCCGCGCCATCGGCCACAAGATCGGCAGCGGCACCGCGCGCGTGGTGCGCTCGCTGGACGACATGAACCGCGTGCAGCCCGGCGACGTCCTGATCGCCGACATGACCGATCCCGACTGGGAGCCGGTGATGAAGCGCAGCGCCGCCATCGTCACCAACCGCGGTGGCCGCACCTGCCACGCGGCGATCATCGCCCGCGAACTGGGCGTGCCGGCAGTGGTCGGCACCGGCGATGCACTGGATTGCATCCACGATGGCGATACGGTCACCGTCAGTTGTGCCGAGGGCGATACCGGCTTCATCTACCAGGGTGCCTTGCCCTTCGAGCGCACCACCACGGATCTTGGCAACATGCCGCCGGCGCCGCTGAAGATCATGATGAACGTGGCCAACCCCGACCGCGCCTTCGACTTCGGCCAGCTGCCCAACGCCGGGATTGGTTTGGCCCGCCTTGAAATGATCATCGCCAGCCACATCGGCGTGCACCCGAAGGCGCTGCTGGAATATGCGAAGCAGGACGCCGACACCAAGGCGAAGATCGACGCCCGCATCGCCGGTTACGAAGGCCCGGTGGAGTTCTACATCGAACGCCTGAAGGAAGGCATCGCCACGATTGCCGCGTCGGTGTATCCGAAGCCGGTGATCGTGCGGCTGTCGGACTTCAAGTCCAACGAATACGCCAACCTGCTGGGCGGCGGCAAGTACGAACCGCATGAAGAGAACCCGATGATCGGGTTCCGCGGCGCCTCGCGCTACATCGACCCCAGCTTCAAGGACGCGTTCGCGCTGGAATGCGTGGCGGTCAAGCGCGTGCGCGAGGCGATGGGCCTGGACAATGTGTGGGTGATGATCCCGTTCGTGCGCACGCTGGACGAAGGCCGCAAGGTGGTCGAGGAGCTGCGCGGGAACGGCCTGGTGCAGGGCGAGAACGATCTCAAGATCATCATGATGTGCGAGGTGCCTTCGAACGCGCTGCTGGCCGACGAGTTCCTGGAGATCTTTGACGGCTTCTCGATCGGCTCCAACGACATGACCCAGCTCACCCTGGGCCTGGACCGCGACAGCGCCATCGTGGCCGGCCTGTTCGACGAGCGCGACCCGGCGGTGAAGAAAATGCTGTCGATGGCGATCCAGTCGGCGCGCGCCAAGGGCAAGTACGTCGGCATCTGCGGACAGGGCCCCAGCGACCATCCGGATCTCGCGCAGTGGCTGATGGAACAGGGCATCGAATCGGTGTCGCTGAACCCCGACACCGTGGTCGATACCTGGCTGGCGCTGGCGAAGGCCAAGCACTGACGCATCGCGGCTTGACCTTGCCCCCGGGGCAAGGTCGATACTGGCCGCGCTCCGTCCAGCCCGACCCCGACGACCGAATTCCCGATGAAACCGCTGCGCCACCGCCTTCGCCTTCGCATCGCGCTCGTCGCGATGCTGGCGCTGCTGTGGTCGCAGACCGCGCTGGCATGGCATGCGCTGTGCGCGGCAGGGCCATCGGCGACGGTCGCGCAGGTCATGCCGGCGATGGCTGGCCACGATGGCAACTGCCACGATGCCCCGCCGCCGGCAGGCGACGATGCAAGCCTGTGCGCGGCGCATTGCGACCAAGGCACCCCCAGCCCTGACGTTGCCCGCATCCCCGCCGTGCCCGTGCTGCCGGCGTTGGTGCCGGCCATGACTGTGGCCCTGCTGCCGACGCTGGCACAGGCCAGGCTGCAACCGGACATCCCGCCGCCCATTCCATGGAAGCGGCCCACCGCGCATCCGGCAGCCATCCTGCTGATTTGACCCCCTGACCCTCGCTCCCGGTGGCGATGCACACGGCATCGCCGCTGCCATGCCGTGTGCGCGTCGAACGCGCATCGGCGATCCGGATTGATCGAGGTCGAACATGCCCGTTTCCAGATTCCACCGCATCTTGCGCACGGTTCTCGCGCAATGGTGTTCGCGCACGCTGCTGCTGGCCTGCCTGCTGCCCGCATTGCCCGTTGCCGCCCAACAAGCAGACGCCACCCCACCCGGTGCCGATGTCGCCTCCATTCGCAGCTGGCTGCTGACCCACAACCCGGAGTTGCGCGCCCGGCAAGCGGAAACCGAAGCCGCGCAAGCGCAGGCCATCGCCGCCGGCAGCCTGCCCAATCCCAGCCTCGGCATCTCGTTGCAGGGCATTTCGCCGGACCGTCCCAGTCTGCTGCCGGCCAACGTGGGCGCCACCAGCTACCAGCTGCGCCAGCGCATCCCGCTGTGGGGCAAGCGCGGGCTGGCACGCGGCATCGCCGAACGCAATGCCGACGCCATCGACGCCGGCCGCGAAGCCGCCGCGCTGGACCTGCTGGCGCAGGCCGAAGCCGCCTACGTGCGCTACTGGCACGCCGGGCAGGCGCTGCGGCTGGTCGATGAACAGATCGCGCTGCTGCAATCGCTGGAGGAAATCGCCGGCGTGCGCTACGCGCTGGGCATGGTGCCGCAGCAGGACGCCATCCGCGCACAGGTGCAGACCACCCGCCTGCGCGGGGAACGCATCGCGCTGGAAGAGACCGGCAATGAGGCGGGGATGCTGCTCAACCTGCTGCTGGGCCGCCGCGCCGATGCACCGCTCGCGCCCGCACTGCAGGCACCGCAGCTGGCGGTGGCCAGCGCCAGCCTGGGCGATGCACTGGCCCGGCTCGACAAGGGCAGCCACCCGGCCCTGCAGGCCGCAAACGCGCAGGTGGAGGCGGCGCAGGACGGCCTGCGGCTGCGCCAGCGCGAACGCTGGCCGGATATCTCGGTAGGGATCGGCGCGATGCAGCGCGGCCACCGCATCGACGGTTATGAGCTGATGCTGGAAGTGGAGCTGCCACTGCAGCGACGCGCACTGCATGCCCGCGAGCGCGAAGCTCAACGCCTCGAAGACGCCGCACAGGCGCGTGCCGAGGGTGTGCACACGACGCTCGGCGGCCAACTGAGCGTGGCCTGGGCGCAGTGGCGCAGCGCGCAGCGCCAGCGCGCCCTGCTGGGCACCACCCGCATCCCGCAGGCGGAAGCCAATTACCGTTCCGCGCTGGCCAGCTATCAGGTCGGCGAGGTCGATTTCAACGCCCTGCTTGATGCTTTGAACGATTGGCAGGACGCCCGGCTTGCCCAACTCGATGCCACCCGCGACGAACAGCTCGGTGCCGCCAGCGTGCGCGCCCTCGAAGGAGACACCCCATGAAGCATTCCCACGGCATCCTGATCGCCACCGGCCTGATCGTCGCGCTGGGCGGCGGCATCGCGCTGGGCCGGCTGTCGAAACCCGCAGCTACCACCACCGCAACTGCACCCGCAGCGCGCAAGCCGCTGTACTACCGCAACCCGATGGGCCTGCCCGACACCTCGCCGGTGCCGAAAAAGGACGAGATGGGCATGGACTACATCCCGGTGTATGCCGAGGACGAAGCCAATGCCGCACCCGGCACGGTGGCGCTGTCGCCGGAGAAGATCCAGACCCTCGGCGTGCGCACCGAGCCGGTACAGCGGCAACCACTGGCTGCCGGCCTGCAGGCCAGCGGCACGATTACCGTCGATGAAACCCGCCAGCACGTGATCGCCCCGCGCTTCGACGGCTGGGTGGACACCCTGCAGGCCAACCAGACCGGCATGGCGGTGAAGCGCGGGCAGACGCTGGCGACCGTGTACAGCCCGCAGCTGCTGGCCGCGCAGGAAGACTACCGCGTGGCCGATGCGGCGCTGCGTCAGCTGCGCGGCGGCGACGCTGCCAGCCTGCAATCGATGCAGCGCCTGCGCGACGCCGCCAAGCGCCGCCTGCTGAACTGGGGCATCAGTGCCGACCAGCTGGAGCACATCGCCCACCTGCCGCCGGGCAACCTTGCCATCACCGCGCCGGCCAGCGGCGTGATCGTGGAAAAACCCGTCGTGCAAGGCACGCGTTTCGTCGCCGGCGACACCCTGCTGCGGCTGGCCGACCTGTCCATGGTGTGGGTGACGGTGAACGTGCCGGCCGCGCAGATCGGCCAGGTGCGGCTGGGCCAGCCCGCCCGCTTCACCTCGCCGGCGCTGGCCGGCCAGTCGTTCGATGGCAAGGTGAGTTTCCTGCAGCCCGTGCTGGATGCGGCCAGCCGCACGCTGGCGGTGCGGGTGGCGTTGCCGAACCCCGACGGGCGGCTGCGGCCGGGCCTGTTCGGCAACGTGGCACTGGCCGGGGACGATGGCCGCGAAGGGCTGACCATCCCGCGTTCGGCGCTGATCGATTCCGGCGAGCGCCAGATCGCACTGGTTGAAGTGGCGACGGGCCGCTTCGCGCCGCGGCCGATCGCCACCGGCCAGCGCAACGGCGACCGCGTCGAAGTGTTGGAGGGTTTGCACGAAGGCGAGCGCGTGGTGGTGGAAGGCAATTTCCTGATCGACGCCGAAAGCAACCTGCGCGCCGCATTGCAGGACATGACGCCAGCGCAGGCGACGCCGCATGCCGGCCACGACATGGGCAGCCACGCCATGCCCGCAGCATCGCAAGCGGCCGCCAACCCGCACGCCGGCCACGCGATGCCCGACAAGCCCAAGCCCGACCCGCACGCCGGCCACGACATGCGCGGCCACGACATGTCCGACATGGAGCACTGACATGCTGACCCGGATCATCGAATGGTCGGCGCGGCACGTGTTCCTGGTGCTGGCGCTGACCGTGGCGCTCATCGCCGGCGGCATCCACGCGCTGCTGCACACGCCGCTGGACGCGCAGCCGGATCTGTCCGACGTGCAGGTCATCGTCTATACCGAAGCCCCGGGCCAGGCCCCGCAGGTGGTGGAGGACCAGATCACCTATCCGCTGACCACCGCGATGCTGGCGGTGCCGAAAGCAAAGGTGGTGCGCGGCTTCTCCTACTTCGGCGCGTCGTTCGTGTACGTGATCTTCGAAGACGGCACCGACCTCTACTGGGCGCGTTCTCGAGTGCTTGAATACCTCAGCTCCGCCGGCCGCCAGTTGCCCGCCGGGGTCACGCCCACGCTGGGGCCGGATGCCACCGGCGTCGGCTGGGTGTACCAGTACGTGCTGGAGAGCAAGCGCCATTCGCTGGATCAGCTGCGTGCGCTGCAGGACTGGTTCGTGCGCTATCCGCTCACCGCCGCCCATGGCGTGGCCGAAGTGGCCAGCCTCGGCGGTTTCGTGCGCCAGTATTCGGTGACGGTGGACCCGGTCAAACTGCGCGAATACGGCATCCCGCTGCAGCACGTGAACGATGTGATCGCGGCCAGCAACCGCGACGTCGGCGGGCGCTCGCTGGAGCTGGCGGAAACCGAATACATGCTGCGTGGGCGCGGCTATCTGCGCGGGATCGGGGACATCGAAAACCTGGTGCTGAAGGCCGACGGCGGCGTGCCGGTGTTGGTGCGCGACGTCGCCCACGTCGAGCTGGTGCCGGACGAACGCCGCGGCATCGCCGAACTCGACGGCGAAGGCGAAGCAGTGGGCGGCATTGCCATCGCCCGCTATGGCGAGAACGCGCGCGCGGTCATCCTGGCGGTGAAAGAGAAGCTGCAGGAACTCCAGTCCGGGCTGCCGGAGGGCGTACGCATCCGCAGCGTGTATGACCGCTCGCAGCTGATCGACCGCGCCATTGCCACCTTGCGCAGCACACTGCTGGAGGAAAGCCTGATCGTGGCGCTGGTCTGCGT
This sequence comes from Thermomonas sp., assembly GCF_041905325.1. Lineage (GTDB taxonomy): Bacteria > Pseudomonadota > Gammaproteobacteria > Xanthomonadales > Xanthomonadaceae > Thermomonas. The sequence continues at coordinate 166,728 of NZ_JAYRLK010000005.1, forward strand.
GCTGTTCCTGTTCCACGTGCGCAGCGCGCTGGTGGCCATCATCATGCTGCCGGTCGGGGTGCTGATCGCCTTCATCGCCATGCGCGCGCTGGGCATGAACTCCAACATCATGAGCCTGGGCGGGATCGCGATTGCCATCGGCGCGATGGTGGACGCCGCCATCGTGATGATCGAGAACGCCCACAAGCACCTGGAGCGCGACGACGGCAGCAAGCCGCGCGCGCGGATCATCGTCGAGGCCTGCCGCGAAGTGGGGCCGGCGCTGTTCTTCAGCCTGCTGATCATCACCGTCTCGTTCCTGCCGGTGTTCGCGCTGGAAGCGCAGGAAGGCCGGCTGTTCAAGCCGCTGGCGTTCACCAAGACCTTCGCCATGGCGGGAGGCGCGCTGCTGTCGGTGACGTTGGTGCCGGTGCTGATGCTGCTGTTCGTGCGCGGCAAGATCGTGCCCGAGCACAGGAACCCGGTGAACCGGCTGCTGATCGCGCTGTACCGGCCGGTCATCCACGGCGTGCTGAAGCACCGCGCGCTCACCCTCGGCGTGGCCGGGCTGGTGCTGCTGGCGTCGCTGTGGCCGGCATCGAAACTGGGCAGCGAATTCATGCCCACGCTCAACGAAGGCACCCTGCTGTACATGCCCACCACCCTGCCCGGCCTGTCGGTGACGCAGGCGCAGAAGCTGTTGCAGCAGCAGGACCGCATCATCAAGTCGTTCCCGGAGGTGGAATCGGTGTTCGGCAAGGCCGGCCGCGCGTTGACCGCCACCGACCCGGCGCCGCTGGAGATGTTCGAAACCACCATCAACCTCAAGCCGGAAGACCAGTGGCGCGATGGCATGACGGTGGACAAGCTGATTGCGGAAATGGACAAGGCGCTGCAGTTCCCCGGCGTGGCCAATGCGTGGACGATGCCGATCAAGGCGCGCACCGACATGCTGTCCACCGGCATCCGCACGCCGGTGGGGATCAAGGTGTTCGGCAACAGCCTGACCGAGCTGGAGCAGGCCGCGCGCGCAATCGAATCGGCGGTGCGCAAGGTGCCCGGCACCACCAGTGCCTACGCCGAACGCCTGACCGGCGGCTATTACCTCGACATCGTGCCGCAGCTGCCGCAACTGGCCCGCTACGGGCTGTCGGTGGGCGACGTGCAGGACGTGGTCGCCAGCGCGCTGGGGGGGCAACTGGTCACCACCACGGTGGAAGGCCGCGAACGCTTCGGGGTGATCGTGCGCTATCCGCGCGAACTGCGCGACACGCCCGAGCAGATCGCAACGCAAGTGCTGGTGGCCACACCCGGCGGCGCGCAGGTGCCGCTGGGCGAACTGGCTTCGATCGACATCCGCAAGGGTGCGCCGTCGATCCGCACCGAGAACGCACAGCTGGCGGCCTACATCTACGTGGACACCCGCGAAAGCGACCTCGGTGCCTACGTGCGGCGCGCGCAGGAGGCCGTGGCCACATCGGTGCGGCTGCCGCCTGGCACTTACGCGAGCTGGAGCGGCCAGTACGAATACATGCAACGGGCCAAGGCGCGCATGCAGGTGGTGGTGCCGGTGACGCTGGCGCTGATCTTCCTGCTGCTGTATCTCAACTTCCGGCGCATCAGCGAAGCGCTGATCGTGATGCTGTCGGTGCCGTTCGCGCTGGTCGGCGGGGTCTGGCTGCTGTGGCTGCTGGGCTACCAGCTCAGCGTGGCGGTGGCGGTGGGCTTCATCGCACTGGCCGGGGTGGCCGCGGAGACCGGCGTGGTGATGCTGCTCTACCTCGACCACGCGCTGGAAGACATCCAGGCACGTTGCGCGACGGAAGGCCGGACGCTGTCTGCCTTCGACCTGCACCGCGCCATCGTCAGCGGCGCGGTGGAGCGCGTTCGCCCGAAGATGATGACGGTGGTGGCGATCATGGCCGGCCTGCTGCCGATCATGTGGAGCCACGGCACCGGCTCCGAGGTGATGCGCAGGATCGCCGCACCGATGGTGGGCGGCATGGTGTCGTCCACCGTGCTGACGCTGGTGGTGATCCCGGTGATTTATGCGTGGATCAAGGGGCGGCGCATGGATTGACTCGGCTCAGCCGCACACCCGGTTGCGGCCATCGTCCTTCGCCTCATACAACCGGGTATCGGCGCGACTGACCAGTTTTTCGTGGTGGCCCAGGCCGGTGCGCTCGGCCACGCCGACACTGACGGTCAGTTTCCAGCCCGGGGCGTAGCCACTGCAGTCGATGGCCTCGACGGCCTGCCGCAGGCGTTCGCAGAGTGCGCGCGCCTGTTCCAGCGGCATCCCCGGCAGCAGCACCGCAAACTCTTCGCCCCCCCAGCGCGCCACCATGTCGGGCAGGCCCACGCCATCACGCAGCGCGTGCGCCACCGCGATCAGCGCACGGTCGCCGGCATCATGGGAATAGCTGTCATTGACCTGCTTGAAGCGGTCGATATCGAACAAGGCGAAACTCAATGGTTGGTTCTTGCGCACCGCGCGCTGGAACACCTGCGCCAGGCGACTGTCCATGCTGCGGCGATTGCCGATGCCGGTCAGCGCGTCCTCGTGCGCCATCCGCTCGAACGCCTGCGACTGTTGCCGCAGGCGGTCCAGCAGCACGGATTTTTCATGATCGGACTCGCGCAGCCGTTCCGTTTGCGCGTGCAGGTCGGCGGTTCGCTGCGCCACCATCACTTCCAGCTGCACGGCATGCCGGCGCAGGCTGCCCACGCGCCACCGATAGAACCCGTACGCCAGCAGCAACCCCAGCAACACCGCCACCGCAATGAAACTGCGCCGCTGCCAGGGCTGTGGTGCGATTTCGACATTGATCGACGTGATGTCCCGGCTCCAACCCTGCCCCAACCCCGGCGCGGAGACCTCGACCTCGAAGCGGTAGCGGCCGGGGCCGAGGTTGGTGTACTGCGCCAACCGCTCGCTGCCACGCTCCATCCAGCCGTCATCCACCCCCACCAATCGATAGCGATACCGCAGGAAACGCGGCATCACGAAATTGGGGGCCACGTAATGAAATTCCAGCTTGCTGGTACCTGCGGGCAGGCGCAGCACCCGGTTGGTGGGCAGCGGCTTGTCATCGGCCAGCACTTGCTCCAGGACCACGCGTGGCAGCGGCCTGCGGTAGGCCTTCAGGGTGCCGGGGGCGACCATGGCTGCCCCATGAGCCGTGGCTACCCAGATGCGGCCATGGCTGTCGCGCAGGGCGGACGGGCCGGAGCCGCCATTGCATTGGGCGCTGATCAGTCCGTCGGCCTCGCCGAAATGATCGAATGCCAGCCGATGGTGCCGGCCCGCCAATACCGCGTCGACTTCACTGCGTGCCACCCGCAGCACGCCGCGATTGGATGTCAGCCAGAAGGAGCCCAGGCCGTCATCGACCACCGCGAACAGGGTGTCTACCGGCAGGCCGTTCTCCAGCCCGATGCCGGCAAGCCGGCCGTTGCGTTCACGCAACAAGCCGCGATCGGTGGCCATCCACACCGTGCCATCGGCGTCCTCGTGGAATCCGAACACCACTTGCGTGCCACGCAGGGAATGCACGTCGAGCGGATGCACCTGGTCATTGACGACCCGCGCCACACCGTCCGAGGTCGCCACCCACAAGCTGCCGTCGCGGGCCGTCAGCAGCGCCGTCACGAACGCGCGCGGCAAGCGTGGCCCAAGGTCCACGCGGTGGTAGTTGCCGTCACGCAGGCGCACCAGCCCGCGGGTCGTGCCGATCCAGACATCGCCGTCCCCACCGATCGCCAATGCGCGCACCTGGTTGCTGCCCGGCATGCCGGCGGCATTGTCGTAGCGCGCCACCACCTTGCCATCGCGCAACCGCAACACGCCGTCGGTGTAGGTGCCCACCAGCAGGCTGCCATCGGGGACTTCCAGCAAACTGAGGATGGAATCACCCGGCAGCCCGTCGGCATGCGTGTAGTGCGCCACGATGGCGTCGTCGCGCCACAGGTTGAGGCCGCGGCCGGTGCCGACCCAGATGCCGCCATGGCGGGACTCGGCCACCGCCCGGACATAGTCATCGGTCAGGCCTTGCTCCACGCCCCAGGTGGTGAACGGCGGATTGCTCAGGCGCATCAGCCCGGCATCGGTGCCCACCCACACGCTGCCCTCGCGGTCGACCAGCAGCGACACCACGCGATTGTTCGGCAATTCGCGGCGACTGGTGAAGTGCTCCACGCCGCCATCGTCGAGGCGGAACAGGCCATTGTTGACGGTGCCCACCCACAGCTTGCCATCGCCATCCTCGGCCAGGCTGGGAACGGCGTCATTCGGCAACGCCGAAGACAACGGCGTGAACTGATCGCCACCGATGCGGCGGTACACGCCGCGCTCGGTTCCCACCAGCAGGGTGCCGTCGCGCCGCTGCAACAACCGCAGCAGCGGCGCATCCGGCAGGCCCGCCGCCACCCCCAGCGTGGTGGCGCGGCCATCGACGACATGCACCAGGCCGCCGGTGGTGGCGACCCACAGGCTGCCATCGCGATCTTCCTCGATGGCCGCGACCACGTCGCCGGGCAACCGGCCATTGCCGCGATTGAACTGCGTGACCTTGCCATGGTCGAGCAGGGTCAGGCCCTTGCTTTCGGTCGCCACCCACAAGCGGCCCGCGCGATCCAGCAGGGCATCCAGGACCTCGTCCTGGGCCAGGCCATCGGCCTCGCCCCAAGTTTGCCAATGGTCGCCCTGCTTGACGGTGACGCCGCCTCGCGCGGTGCCGATCACCACCGCACCATTGGCCGCCACGCGCAGCGAGCGCACGCCGTTGTCCCGCAAGGCCGGGGTGTTGCTGCGGTCGAACAGCTGGAACTCCAACCCGTTGTAACGCACCAGCCCTTCCCACGTGCCAAGCCAGATGTAGCCATCCGGCGTCTGCGCGATGGCCTTGATCTGGTTGTGCGGCAGGCCCTGGCGGGTGGTCCAGGTTTCGCGATAGAACACCGAGATCGGCTTGTCCGGAAAACCGCGCGACATTGCCGCAGCGGCCGGCCGTGCCGGCAGCGCCGCACGTGCGGGACTTCCGCCCGCCATGGCCAGCAATGCCAGCAGCGATGCCAACAACAGGGTGCGGACGGAACCCATCAGTGGCTTGCCCCCTCCTGCCCTGCGGGGATCAACCCGGCGGAAGCCCGGCCAACGTCCCCATGTGACCGCGATAGTGCCGCAGTTCGGCGATGGAATCGTGTACGTCGCTGAGCGCGGTGTGCGCGGAGGTCTTCTTCACCCCTTCCAGCACCTTGGGCGACCAGCGCCGCGCCAGTTCCTTGACCGTGCTGACATCCAGGTTGCGGTAATGGAAATGGCGCTCCAGTGCCGGCATCAGGCGCGCCATGAAGCGCCGATCCTGGCAGATCGAGTTGCCGCACATCGGCGACGTGTTGGCCGGCACCCACTCGCGCAGGAACGCCAGCGTGCGTGCCTCGGCCTCGGCCAGCGGCACGCCTTCTTCCAGGACACGCCGCCAGAGCCCGGACTTGCCGTGCTGGTTGCGGTTCCAGTCGTCCATCGCCTCCAGCGTCGCCAGCGGATGGGCGATGGCCAGCTCGGGCCCCTCGGCCAGCACGTTGAGCTGGCCATCGGTGACGACGGTGGCGATCTCGAGGATGCCGTCGCGGTCGGTGTCGAGCCCGGTCATTTCCAGATCGATCCAGATCAGGCGGTCATTGGGGGCATCCGTGGACATGGGCTCGCATCATCGGGACGGGATGGGCATGATAACGGCACACGTCCGGAATCCTGCATGCTTCCGCCAGCATCCCCCCTGATCGCGGCACCGCACGCCATCCTCAACGCGATGTTGGCGCCTGCATTCTTCCTCACCGCCACCGCCGCCCTGCTGGCCTCCGCCAACACCCGGCTGGCGCGGGTGGTGGATCGCCTGCGCGCGCTGATCGTGAGCTGGGAGCGCGATGCGCCGGATGCCGGCGACCGCGAAGAACAGATCCATCGCCACCGCCAACGCGCGCATCTGGTGCTGCGGGCCTGCCGGCTGCTGTATGGCGCGCTGGCCAGTTTCGTGGGTACCAGCCTGGCGCTGGCGGCCGATGCCCTGCTGGATTCGACGCTGGGGGCATTGCCCACCACGATGGCGGTACTGGGCGTGTTGTTCCTGCTGGCAGCCAGTTTCGCGATGTGGCGCGAAGTCAGCCTGGCGGTGAAGAGTTTCGACCTGGAACTGGATCAGGGCATCCCGCGCAAGCGCGCTTAACCGCCTGCACGCGGTTTGCCACGCCGCATGCGGAAGTAGTCCGTCAGCAACGGCCCGGCAATTTCCGCCAGCACGCCGCCGGCCACCTCCACGCGATGGTTGTGGCGCGGGTCGGCCAACAGGTCGAACACGCTGCCGGCGGCGCCGGTCTTGGGATCGAACGCGCCGAACACCACCCGCGCCATGCGGGCGTGCACCATCGCCATCGCGCACATGGCGCAGGGCTCCAGGGTCACGTACAGCGTGCAGCCAATCAAACGATGGTTGCCGAGGGCCGCGCCCGCGCGCCGCATCGCCACGATCTCGGCATGCGCGCTTGGGTCGCATTCCGCGATGTTGCGGTTCCAGCCCTCGCCGACGAGGTTGCCGTCGGCATCCACCACCACCGCGCCGACCGGGATCTCGTCGTCCTCGTCGCGCGCACGTTCGGCCAGCGCGAGGGCATGGCGCATCCAGCGCTGGTCGTTGGTCGTGGTCGAATCCGGATCAGTCACGCGCAGACCTCGTTTCGTTCGGGGCTCATGCGGCCGTCCATGGTGCAACGTTCCTGCCTTCGGATCGCCCGACCCGGCCATCCATGGCCGGTCAATGAACCGCTTGCGCGCCATGGCGCGCAAACAAGCGATTCATTCCCATTCGATCGTGGCCGGCGGCTTGCCGGAGATGTCGTAGACCACGCGCGAAACGCCGCGCAGTTCGTTGATGATGCGGTTGGACACGGTGCCGAGGAAGTCGTACGGCAGGTGGGCCCAGTGCGCGGTCATGAAGTCGATGGTCTCCACCGCGCGCAGCGCGATCACCCATTCGTAGGCGCGCGCGTCGCCGACCACGCCCACCGACTTCACCGGCAGGAACACCGCGAACGCCTGGCTGGTCTTGTCGTACAGGCCGGCCTTGCGAAGCTCGTCGATGTAGATGGCGTCGGCCTTGGCCAGCAGTTCGGCGTACTCGGGCTTCACTTCGCCAAGGATGCGCACGCCCAAGCCAGGGCCGGGGAACGGATGGCGATAGACCATCTCGCGCGGCAGGCCCAGCGCCACGCCCAGCCGGCGCACCTCGTCCTTGAACAATTCGCGCAGCGGCTCCACCAGCCCCAGCTTCATGTGCTCGGGCAGGCCGCCGACGTTGTGGTGGCTCTTGATGACGTGGGCCTTGCCGGTCTTGCTGCCGGCCGACTCGATGACGTCCGGGTAGATGGTGCCCTGCGCCAGCCACTTGGCGCTCTTCAGCTTGGCCGATTCCTCGTCGAAGATCTCGACGAACAGGTTGCCGATGATCTTGCGCTTGGCTTCCGGATCCGACACGCCCTGCAATTTCTCGAAGTAGCGGTCGGCGGCGTTCACGCGGACCACCTTCACGCCCATGTGCTCGGCGAACATCGCCATCACCTGGTCGCCCTCCTGCCACCGCAGCAAGCCGGTGTCCACGAACACGCAGGTCAGCTGCTCGCCGATCGCCCGGTGCAGCAGCGCGGCGACCACCGAGGAATCCACGCCGCCGGACAGGCCGAGGATCACTTCGTCCGACCCCACCTGCTCGCGCACGCGGGCGACCTGGTCGTCGATGATGTTGGCCGCCGTCCACAGGGTGGCGCAGCCGCAGATGTCGACCGCGAAGCGGCGCAACAGCGCCTCGCCGGCGGCGGTATGGGTGACTTCCGGATGGAACTGCACGCCGTAGATCTTCTTCGCGTCATGGGCGAAGGCGGCGATGCCGAGGCGGTCGGTGCGGGCGGTGACGGTGAAGCCCTCCGGCGCGCGGGCGACGTGGTCGCCGTGGCTCATCCACACGTTGCGCAGCGCGTCGGTGGTGGCCACCTTCGACAGCAGCGCGTCCTCGGCGATGATCTCCAGCGCGGCGTGGCCGAATTCGCGCTGGTTGCCGGCCTCGGTGGCGCCGCCCAACTGCACGGCCAGCGTCTGCATGCCGTAGCAGATGCCGAGGATCGGCACGCCGGCCTCGAACACCTGCGCGGGTGCCGCGGGGCAGCCGGGCTCGGTGGTCGATTCGGGGCCGCCGGACAGGATGATGCCCTTCGCACCAAACGCGGCGATCTCGGCCGGATCGTGGTCCCAGGCCCAGATCTCGCAGTACACGCCGAACTCGCGGATGCGGCGCGCGATCAGCTGCGTGTACTGCGCGCCGAAGTCGAGGATCAGGAGCTTGTCGGAGTGGATGTTGGTCATGTGCTGGCTGTTTTTCGTCATTGGATACAACAAAGGGAGTCTTGCGGCTCCCTTTGCGTGGATGGATCACCCAGCCCGGTAGTTCGGCGGTTCCTTGGTGATCTGCACGTCGTGGACGTGGCTTTCGCGCTGGCCCGCGCCGGTCACCTTGACGAACTGCGGCTTGTTGCGCATGTCGTCGATGGTGGCACAACCGACGTAGCCCATCGTCGCGCGCAAACCGCCCACCAACTGGTGCACCACGCCCGACAGCGGGCCGCGCACCGGGACGCGGCCCTCGATGCCTTCCGGCACCAGCTTGTCGGTGTCGGCGGCATCCTGGAAGTAGCGGTCCTTGCTGCCTTTTTCCATCGCGCCCAGGCTGCCCATGCCGCGATAGCTCTTGTAGCTGCGGCCCTGGAACAGTTCGATTTCACCCGGCGATTCCTCGGTGCCGGCGAACAGGCCACCGATCATCACGCTGGACGCACCCGCCACCAGCGCCTTGCCGATGTCGCCGGAATAGCGGATGCCGCCATCGGCGATCAGCGGGATGCGGTCCTGCAACGCGCTCGCCACCATGTCGATGGCGGTGATCTGCGGCACACCCACGCCGGCCACGATGCGGGTGGTGCAGATGGAGCCGGGGCCGACGCCCACCTTCACCGCATCCGCGCCCGCGTCCATCAGCGCCAGCGCGGCGTCGCCGGTGACGATGTTGCCACCCACCACCTGCACCTTCGGGAAGGTCTTCTTGACCCAGGCCACGCGCTCGATCACGCCCTGCGAATGGCCGTGCGCGGTGTCCACCACCACCACGTCCACGCCGGCCGCCACCAGCGCTTCCACGCGCTGCTCGGTGTCGCCACCCACGCCGACCGCAGCGCCGACCAGCAACCGCTCGCTGGCGTCGTAGGCCGCATTGGGGTTGTCGGACTTCTTCTGGATGTCCTTGACGGTGATGAGGCCGCGCAGCGCGAACTCGTCGTTGACCACCAGCACCTTCTCGATGCGGTGCTTGTGCAGCAGTTCCAGCACCTCGTCGTCGCTGGCGCCCTCCTTCACCGTGACCAGTTTTTCCTTCTTGGTCATGATGTGGCGGATCGGATCGTCCAGCTTCTTCTCGAAGCGCATGTCGCGACCGGTGACGATGCCGACCAGATGGCCGGACTCGTCCACCACCGGCACGCCGGAAATGTTGCGTGCGCGGGTGAGCTTGAGCACTTCGCCGATGCTGGTGTCGGGCCCCACGGTGAACGGGTCGCGGATCACCCCGGCTTCGAAATTCTTCACCCACGCCACCTGCGCGGCCTGCGCCTGCGCGGTCATGTTCTTGTGGATGATGGAAATGCCGCCCAGCTGGGCCATCGCCACCGCCAGCCGCGCTTCGCTCACGGTATCCATCGCCGCCGACACGATCGGCAGGCGGATGCGCAGGTCGCGGGTGAGGCGCGTTTCCAGCGAGACATCCTTGGGCAGGATGGTGGAGTGCGCGGGGACGAGGGAAACGTCGTCGTACGTCAGTGCTTCAGCCTGGATGCGCAGCATCGGCAGTCCCGTGGGGAAGTGGGGAAGCGCGTCATTGTAGCGCGTTTTCCTGCCGCCTTCGGGCCTGCGGTGACGGGCTGCGGCGGCGGAACGCGACGGAAACGGTGTCGGGGCGGGTACGGGCCCGCCACCACCGCTCCAGCGCCGCGCCCCGCAAAGGCAGACGGTGACGCCGGTCAGCCCTTGCAACCCGCCAGCGCCAGGGTTTGGCCCGGCTTGATGGCGTAGCGGGGTTTCTTCAGCTTGTTGGAGTGCGCCAGGTCGTCCAGCTCGCATTGGAACTTGCGCACGATGCTGCTCATGGTGTCGCCACGCCGCACCTTGTAGGTCCTGGGCTTGGCCGCCCTGGCCGGGGCCTTCCGCTCCACCGTCGGTGCGGCGGCCGGGGCCGGCATGGCATCGGTGGCGGCCAGCGGGCCCACCGGCATCGGGTCGCCCACCCGCACCAGCGCCGACTGCACGTTGCTGGCCATCAACTGCTTGGCCATCGCCAGACGATTGCCGTGGGCGCAGTTGAAGCGATACAGCCAGCTGATGCGGAAAGTGGCATTCAGGGTCGTGCCCGCCGGCAGTTGCTCGTCGGCGCTCCAGCGCGGATTGAGGTTGCGCAGCGCACGCAGGTAGCCATCGCGCGAGCCCCAGTTGCCCAGGCAGATGGTCAACTCGTACAGGGACGCCGGTTGCGCAAGGCTGATCGAGGATTGCCGGGTGCTGACGCTGGGCCAGCGGATGCCGTATTCCTTCGGGTGCAGGAACAGCCACGCGGCGGCGATCACCATCGGCACGTAGTCCTTGGTTTCCGCCGGAAACTGGTTGTACACGTCGGGGTCCCAGAAGCTGCGGCCGCCGGTCTCACGGAACACGCGCAGCGCGCGGCCTTCGCCGCCGTTGTAGCCGGCCAGCGAGAGCTCGATGCTGTTGCCCAGTTGGGCCATGCGCTCGCTGAGGTATTGCGCGGCGGCATCGGCGCTGGCGCGCGGGTCGTAGCGGGTATCGAAGCCGCTGCCGTCGTTGCCCAGCCCGAAACGACGACCGGTGGCGGGCATGAATTGCAGCGGCCCCACCGCACCGGCGCGCGACCCCACGTGCACCTTGCCGTTGGACTCCTTGGCCATGATGCCGAACAGCAAGGCCTCGGGCAGGCCGTACTTCCTGAACGCGGGTGCCATCATGTCCTGCATGTAGCGGTAGTTCTCGTAGCTGTCCATCAGCGCCGGCCGCATGTCGGTGAGCCAGCGGCGGATGCCGGCCTGCACCGCCGGGTTGAACTGCACCATCTTGACGAACCGTTGCCCGTCCTCGCTGAGCAGCGACGCGGCGTTGGCGTTGGCGGGCACGTTGGTGGCGGCGAAATCGCGCTCGTCGAGCGGCTCCACATCCCCATCGCCGGGCATGCCGTCGTCGAACTGCGGGGTGGCCTTCAGCAGGCGCTCGTAGGTGGTCAGCATGGCGTCCACCGCGCAACCGCGCTGCCTGGTGCAGGCGTCCACCACCGCCTTCATTTCGGCAAGCGCCGCGGTGGTGGTGGCAGCGGCAGCCTCCTCGCTGTCGGCCAGCATCGCATCGCGGTAACGCTTTTCGGCGGCGTCCATGCGCTGCTGCAATTGCGCGACCGCGGCGGTGTCCTGCTTCCTGGCATCGGCCCGGGCCGGCGACATGGACAGCATCGCCCACAACGGCAGCAATGCGGCGGCAACGATCAGGCTGGAACGCTTCGGCATCAGGCAAACAACACGCAATACGGGGCCGCAGGTTAGCCGCGCGGGCCCGGGCCGGCAAGCCGGCGGGTACACTGGGGGCCCTTTCCGCAGCCCGATTCCCATGTCCGAGATCCTGGTCCCCGTGTCGTTCGGCGAGTTGCTGGACAAGATCGCCATCCTGCAGATCAAGTCCGAGCGCATGCACGATGCGGCCAAGCTGGCCAATGTGCGCAACGAACTGGCGGCACTGGAAAAAACCTGGGCGGCGCATCCGGCGGCGACACAGGACATCGCCACGCTGCGCGCCGAATTGAAGGCGGTCAACGAGCGCCTGTGGGTGATCGAGGACGACATCCGCCTGAAGGAAAAAGCGCAGGCCTTCGATGCCGAATTCGTGAAGCTGGCGCGCAGCGTCTATTTCGAAAACGACATCCGCGCGCGGGTGAAGAAAGACATCAACCTGGCGCTGGGCTCGGCCTACGTCGAGGAAAAGTCGTACCAGGATTACGGCACCGGCAACGGTGCCTGATCACCCCGCCTCGGCGCGGTAGCGTTCGAACGCCGCCACGGCATCCGCCACGCTTACCAGGTCCATCACGCCCTCGGCCTCGATCTTCGTACCCCAGGGCAGTTCCGCCGCGGGTCGGCCGCGGTACTTGCGCGCGGCATCGTCGTAGCGGTCCACGCAATAGCGGCGGTCGGAATACGGGCCGCTGCGGCCGGGGTGGGTGGCCGCGTGCAGGCCCAGCACCTTGGTGCCCATCGCGTTGGCGATGTGCATGGGGCCGGAATCGGGCGTCACCACCAGGTCGGCGCGCGCCAGCAGCGCCGGCAACTGCTTGAGGGTGTCCTTGCCGATCAGATCCAGCACGTCACTGCGCTTTGCCATCGCGGCAAGGATGGCGTCGCCGGTGTCGCGTTCCAGTGCGCTGCGCCCGCCGCACAACACCACCCGCCAGCCCTGCGCAACGGCGTGGTCGGCCAGCGCGGCATAGCGGTCGGCGCGCCAGTTGCGCAGCGCGTGGCTGGAACACGGCGAGATCAACAGGGTGTCGCGGCCATCCTCGTCCCACTGCGCGTGCGCCCAGGCATGGGCATCGGCGGGCACCGGCAGCTTCCACGCGACCGGCAGCGCCGGCAGCCCCAGCGGCTCGCGGAAGCGGCCGATGGTGTCCAGCACGTGCCCGCCGGCGTGCTCGGGAATGCGCTCGTTGATGACCAGCCCATGCCCTTCCTTGCTGCGCAGGCGGTCGTAGCCGATGCGCCGCCGCGCCGGGATGAAGGCCGACAGCAGGTTGGCGCGCGCGGACAGCTGCAATTGCAGCAGCGCATCGAAACGCTGGCCCAGTTCGCGGCGCAGCGCACGCATCCCGGCCAGGCCGGTCGCCTTATCGAATTCAACCAGCCGCACGCCCGGCAGGCCGTCCAGCAGGCGGCGCTCGGCCTTGCCGACCACCCAGGTCAGCTCGGCCTGCGGCAAGCCTGCGCGCAGGGTGTGCACCAGCGGCAGCACATGGGTGACATCGCCCAGCGCCGACAGGCGCAACAGGCAGATCGAACGCGGGGCATGGGTATTTTGGGGCACGCGGTTGCTACACTCGCAGGAATGACCGGATTCGACGCCAACGAGCATCTGACGCCGTTCCGCGATGGGCGCGGATACGGTGCGATTCTGTTCGACCGCACGCATGTCCGGCAACCCGAGCCAAGCTGGTTCGACCCCGCGCACTGGGGCACGGCGGCCGAGGCGGTGACCGAGGGGGGCCGCGGCGCGGCCTGGTTCATCGATTTCGGCCAGGGCGATGCGCTGCTGCGGCACTACCTGCGCGGCGGGCTGATCGCCCGGTTCAGCCACGATCGCCATCTGTGGCGCGGCATCAACCGCGTGCGCAGCTTCGCCGAGTTCCGTCTGCTGCGGCAATTGCGGGCCAGGCAACTGCCGGTGCCGCTGCCGTATGCCGCCCTGTATCGGCGCGAGGGTGTGCACTACCGCGCGGCGATCCTGATGCAGCGCCTGCATGACGTGCGCCCACTGGCATCGCTGGCCGCCACCGGGGACGCACCGTGGGAAGACACGGGGCTGCTGATCGCCCGCTTCCATCGCGCCGGCCTGGACCATGCCGACCTCAATGCGAACAATATTTTGTTCGATGCGCAAGGGCGTGGCTGGATGATCGATCTCGACCAATCGCGCCTGCGCATTCCCGCGACCGGCTGGCGCGAAGCCAACCTGCAACGGCTGCTGCGCTCGTTGCGCAAGTTGCGCGGCGAACGCAGCCAGGAACAGGTGGATGCCGGGTTTGCCCGCCTGCATGCGGCCTATGAGCTGGTCTGGAACAAGGGTTACTGAGGCAGCACGGCAATCAATGGCGGAAAAGGCGGCGGCCCCGCCGGCTGGCCTCGGCGCCCGCGTCAGTCGATACCGTTGCTGCCTTCCGGCCCTGGCGGGGTTTTCAACCTAGCGTCGCGAGGGGCCGACGGGGCCACCATGGATGTCTGGCCGCGGAACTCCGGCCGTCGCCGCATGTGGCTGGCCACGTGTCTGGCCCGCCGCATACCGCAGCCCGGTAGTTTACATGGTTGCAGGATGTTTGGAACGCCTGCGCGCGGGAGCATGCCGCATCGCCTTTCCCGGAGCGGGACGGAGACCCTTCCCAAAGAAAAAACCCGGTCTCGCGGGCGTTGCGCCTGGAGGGGACCGGGTCGGGGCCGGAGCGATTTTCCGTGACGCCTTGCACGTCGCGAAGTTTTTCCCCGGTGGGCCCACCCTACCCAAGCCGTCGTTAGGAAAAAGCTAAGGCGACCGTTGCCCCGCCGACCGCTCGTCGGCATCGCGCATTCATTCCCGCCACCACGGCCACCAGCCCTGTCCGGTCCGCGCATAGCGATCGGCGGCGCGCTCGAAACGATTGCGCACCGACACCCCGCCGCACAGGAAATACAGCGGCACGAACAGCACGCCCAGCGCCATGCATTGCAGGACATGCGCGTGTTCGTGATTGCCGATGACGATGGGGGCCTCCCGGCACAGCCCGGCATCGTGGGCGTAGGTATTGCAGTGCCGCTCCAGCGAGTGGCCGCTGTCCAGGACCACGTTGCCCAGCGTCATTGCACCGCCCGGGCCCCACGGCACGCCATGGAACACCAGGCAATGCCGTTGCGGCTGCCACCGCACGCGCGCGCCGGCGGCGACGGCGGCGCAGCCCGCCAGCAGCCCCGGCACGGTCACCGGCAGCGCCCACAGCAGGCCGGTGCCCAGCGCCAGCCAGCGCAGCCCGCGTGGCAGCGCATGCATTCTCAACGGGCGCGCTTGGCCAGCCAGTCGTGGATGGTCTGCGGCACTTCCTTCTGCGCGCGACCGGACACGTAGATGCCGATGTGCCCCCCCTTGAACGACAGCTCGGTGTAGTCGTCGCTACCGCACAGCCCGCGCAGCGCGCGCGAGGCATCCGGCGGCACCAGGTGGTCCTGCTCGGCGTAGATGTTGAGGATGGGCATGTCCACCATGCCCAGATGCACGTCCCGGTCGCCCACGCGCGGGGTGCCGGTGACGAAACGGTTCTGCTGGAAGAACTGCTGGCTGAACTCGCGGAACGCCTCGCCGGCCTGGTCGGGCGAATCGAAGATCCACTTCTCCATGCGCAGGAAGTCCTCCATCGCATGCTTGTCGTCGAGGATGTCCACCATGCCCACGTACTTCTGCGCGAACAACCGCCACGGCTTCAGCATCAGGTAGGTGAAATTCATCATGTCGGCCGGCACGTTGCCGAGCGTGTCGACCAGCAGGTCCACGTCGATCTCGCGGTTCCAGTTCGACAACATGTTGTCCGGCGTATGGAAATCCACCGGCGTGACCATGGTGATCAGGTTCTTCACCTGGTCCGGATGCAGCGCGGCGTAGCACAGCGCGAACGCACCGCCCTGGCAGATGCCCAGCAGGTTGATCGACGGCAGGCCGTGGGCAGCGCACAGGTAATCCACCGCACCGCCGATGAAGCGCTCGATGTAATCCTCGAGCGTGAGGAAGCGATCGGAACGGTCCGGGTAGCCCCAATCGATCACGTAGACATCTTCGCCGCGCGCCAGCAGGCCCTTGACCAGCGAACGATCGTTTTGCAGGTCCACCATGTAGGGGCGATTGACCAGCGCGTAGCTGATCAGGATCGGCACCCGCGCGGCAGGCGGGCGTTCACCCCGGAAGCGGTACAGCACCACCTTGCCGTCGCGCCAGACTTCCTCGCGCGGGGTGACGCCGAAGTGCACGTCGTCCATCGCCTGCAAGGTCTGCACACCGGCGGCGAGCTTGCGTTGCAGCTTGTCGGCTTCTTCCGCCAGCGATTCCGGGGTGATGTTCAACGGACCGTTCATGTCAGCGCTTCCTTGCCGCTGGCTGGGCGGTCTTCACGACTTTGCGGGGGGCGGGCCGGGCAGCGGCCTTGCGGGTGGCCGGCTTGGCGGATTTTGCGGACTTGCGCGCGACGACTCCGGTGGCAGCAGGCTTGGCCACGGCAGGCTTGGCGGGTGCGGGGCGCTTCGCTGCGGCCTTGGTGGCAGGTTTTTTTGCCGTCGCTGTGCGAACGGGCGCGGCAGCAGCCGGCCCTGCCGCGTCGCGCTGGAGCCGCCGCAGCTGGCGTTCGAGTTCGGCGATCTTGCGATGCGCGCTGTCCAGCTCGGTGCGGCCCGGCAGCCCCAGCTGGGTGGTGGTTTGTTCGCCGATGGCCTGCGCGGCACCGCGCAACTGCATCTGCGCGTTGGCCAGCTCGCCGAAGGCATGCCGATACTCCGGCGACAGCGCCGCCTGCGCCCACGCCTCCTCGGCGGCATCCACCCACAGGTCGAACAGGGCACGCACGCTGCCCAGCTGCCGGCCGGGCTCCTCGTGTTCGGCCAGCCTGGATTCGAAGCGGTCGAATGCCTGCTTCGAAATCTCCGACAACAACCGGCCGTAGGCATCCTGCGCCTGCTGCAAGCGCAATTGCGCCTTGCCCAGCGCCTGCAGGCGTTCCTGATGCTCGCGGGTGAAACCGAACGCCGGCACCCCGAGGGACTTCATCGCTTCGTTGCGCAAGCCGGCCAGCCACGGCGCGGTGGTTTCGCTCCACTGCGTGAAGTTTTCCAGCCCGGGGCCACGCATGCCGTCCAGCAACCCGGCAAACGGGTGGCTGCCAGCAAAGGCGTCGCGCCAGGCCTTGGCCACGTCGGCGGCCTTGTGGTCGTGGCCGGCGAACTGCGCGGCCACCTGCTGCATCTGCGCCAGCCAATCCCGGCTTTGGCGGTTGAAGTGCTCCAGCACATGGCCCATGCCGCCCTGCCCCTTGGCCTGCTGCATCCAGCCATCCAGCATCCCGCGCAGGCCGTGTGCGGCGGTATCGCCGGAAGCGGGGATCGCGCCACGCAGGGCGTCTTCCCACACGCCCCAGTACTGGCGCGCAAGCGCCGCAAAATCGTCGGGTGTCGCCATATGTCCTCCACGTTTGCGTGAATGCTAGCAACGCCGATGCTGCATCGCCATCACGATGGCATGCCGAAACCGCACATCCTGGCCGCCGGTCAGGGCTTGGGAATGCGCAGGGTCTTGCTGATCATCAGCGAGCCGGACAACGCATACAGCAGCACCAGCGGATGCAACTGCCACGGCCCCAGCTGGACCACGCCCAGCAACAAGGCATGGCCCAGCGCACCCGCCCATGCCGCCCACGCCAGCACCGCCACCAGCACCACGCTGGTGGGAATGGGCGTGCCTTCGAAATAGCGCACCTTGCCCTCCGCCCCTGACAGCTGTTCGGCGGTGACGTTGTAGCGTGCCAGCCGGCTGACACCGCAGCCGACGAAGTAACTGAGCACCATCCAGTCCCAGCCGCCCTGCAAGCCGCAGGCATAGCCCAGCGCCGCCGGGGCAACGCCGAAGCTGATGACATCGGCCAGCGAATCCAGCTCGCGCCCCAGGGTGGAGGCCACCTTGCGCCAGCGCGCGATGCGCCCGTCGAGCGTGTCGAACACGAACGCCAGCGGAATCAGCGCCATGCCCAGCAACAAGTCATCGACCCGGCCGTCCTGCAGGAACCGCATCGCCGCGAAGATCGCACCGGTGCCGCAGAACGCATTGCCCAGCGTGAACCAGTCGGCAAGGCGGAACTCGCGCAGCATCGAAAAATGACGTTGTTTCATCGGCGACTCCGGTTTGCCTGTGTGCAGAGCCTAACCGAAGCCGCGGCAGCGAATCGTGCCATGCGGAGCGTGCTGCGCCGGCCATGGCGGCTTGCCGATGGCCGGTACCGTGCCCACCTAAGCATCGGCGGGCACGGTGCACCGCACCTTCGTCACACCCCGCCTGCACGTGATCCTGCTAGCGTATGAAGCCCCATTCGAATGCCCGCAAGGGCTGGTTGCATCATGAGTGACATGTTCCTGCAAGGCCGCACCGCGCTGGTGACCGGCAGCACGTCCGGCATTGGCCTGGCCATCGCCAAGGGGCTTGCGGCTTCTGGCGCGAAGGTGGCGATCAATGGCCTGGGCTCGCCCGAGCAGATCGCTTCCGCGATCGCCGAAGTGGATGCCGCAGGCGATGGCGGAACCCGGCCGGCTTCAACCCGGCACTTCGGCGCCGACCTGCGCGACCCCGCCGCGATCGAGACGATGATGGCCGAGCTTGCCGGCTGGTCGAACGGCGGCATCGACATCCTGGTCAACAACGCCGGCATCCAGCACGCGGTGCCCTTGCACGAGATGCCGGTGGCGAAGTGGAACGACATCCTCGCCATCAACCTGTCCTCGGCCTTCCACACCATGCGCCTGGCGATGCCGGCGATGGCCGGCCGCGGCTACGGGCGGGTGGTCAACATCGCCTCGGTGCACGGGCTGGTGGCCTCGAAAGACAAGGCCCCGTACGTGGCCAGCAAGTTCGGCATCGTCGGCCTGAGCAAGGTCGCGGCGCTGGAATACGCCGCGCAGGGCAACCGCGGCTCCGGCGGCGTCACCGTCAACTGCATCTGCCCGGGTTGGGTGGAAACCCCGCTGATCGAGCCGCAGATCGAGGCGCGCATGCAGGGCGGCAGCCGCGATGACGGCGTGCGCGCGCTGCTGGCGGAAAAGCAGCCCAGCCTGCGCATGACCCTGCCCGCCGAGATCGCCGCGCTGGCGGTGTTCCTGTGCCGGCGCGAGGCGCACAACATCACCGGTACGGCGATGCCGGTGGACGGGGGCTGGACGGCGCAGTGACGCCATGCCGGGCCACCACGGGCCGGACGTGTGGCGATTTTTTGACCACACCCCTTGACACCGTTGCCACGCAACGTGCTTCGGCAGTTATCCACATCCTTATACGGAATTGATCCACAACCGGTGTGGAAAACCCCGCTGCGTGCCGACGGTGACCGGCAACCCCACGCCGGCGGTGCAGGACGGACGCGGGCGGTGTGGGTGGTGATCGACCTGCACCACGCCGGCGGGCAGGCCTGGCCGAACTGGCCTGGCCGGGCTTGCCAGCACGCCGCGCCGCCCGCACCATCGGCGGCCATGAGCGACCCCCTCGAAGACGCATCCCACCTGTCCCGCCGCACCACGCCCACCTGGGAAGTCGAGCTGCTGATCTCCGGCGTGGCGGTGTTCGCGATGCTGCAATTGCCGGGCTGGCTGGACGACCAGATGTTCGCGCTGGCGCCGCGCCTTGGCGACGAGTGGCTGCCGGTGCTGAAGCTGTCCTACTACTATGCGAAAAGTGCCGCCGTGGTGCTGGCGGCGACGTTCGCGTTGCACTTGCTGCTGCGCGCGCAATGGATCGCGCTGGTCGGCATGCACTCGGTGTATCCACTGGGCATCCGGCTGGACCGGCTGAAGATGGGCCCGATCCAGCGCGCCATCGAAGAGGCGCAGCCCGGCAGCACGGCCGACGCCATCGAGCGCGCGGACAACCACGCCAGCGTCGCGTTCGCGCTCGGGGTCAGCGTGGCGCTGGTCATCGTGTCAGTGTGCATCGGCTTCTGCGGCACCTTGCTGGCGGTGACGCTGCTTGTCCAGATGCTGGGCTGGCCCCTGGACCCGCTGCTCATGATGTATGCCATCTTCGGCCTCTTCATGGCACCGTACATCGCCGCCGTCCTGCTGGATCACGCGCTGGCCGCCCGCCTTCGCCACGGAAGCCTCGCGCATCGCGTGATCGACGCCATGCTGCGGTTCTACGCACGGATCGGCATGGGCCGCCGCAACAACCGGATCATCGCCATCCTCACCAGCAACGGCGGCGAGCGCCGGATGATGGCGGTGGTGATGGGCGTGATGCTGGCGGCCATCATCGGCGTCATCACCGCCGATGTCCTCATGCGGGGGGCCACCGGCCCCGGCAACTACTCGCAATTCCCCGATGCGGACACGCTGGCGATCAATCCCGCCCATTACGACGACCAGCGCGACCCGTATCGTGACGCTCCGTTGCCCTTCGTGCAGTCCACGGTGGTGTCCGGCCCCTACCTGAGGCTGGTGGTGCCCTATCGCCCGAACCGTGACGAAGCCGCCATGCGCGCCACCTGCACCGGGCGCACCCACGGGCTCGGCAGCGCAGCCCGGGCAGCCGCCCGCCTGGCCTGCCTGCAATCGCTGCACGGCGCGATGCTGGACGGCAAGCCACTCGCCGCGCTGCGCTACGACATCGCCAGCGACCCGCGTACGGGCCGCCCCGCGTTGCTGGCGATGATCGACGTGCGGCAGCTTGACCCCGGACGCCACGAATTGCGCATCGCACGCCCCGTGCGCGCCGCGCGCAAGCCGGACAAGGACCACCCGGACCCCGGCTACGACGCGATTCCCTTCTGGCGCTGAGCCGCGACGGATGCCGGCATAAAATCGGCGGGTGAACGCACCGCAGCGCAAGATCATCCACGTCGACATGGACGCGTTCTACGCGTCGGTGGAACAGCGCGACAACCCCGCGCTGCGCGGGCTGCCGGTGGTGGTGGCCTGGAAAGGAGCGCGCTCGGTGGTATGCGCCGCCAGCTACGAGGCGCGCGCATTCGGCATCCGCTCGGCGATGCCGGCGCTGCGGGCGGAAAAACTGTGCCCGCACGCCATTTTCGTGCCGCCGGATTTTTCCCGCTACAAGGCGGTGTCGAAACAGGTGCGCGGGATCTTCGAACGCTATACCGACCGCATCGAGCCCTTGTCGCTGGACGAAGCCTACCTCGATGTCACCGTACCCAAGCGCGATCTCGGCAGCGCCACCGCGATTGCCAGCGAAATTCGTGCCGCGATTTTCGCCGAAACCCGGCTCACCGCCTCCGCCGGCATCGCACCCAACAAGTTCCTGGCCAAGATCGCCAGCGATTGGAACAAACCCAACGGCCAATTCGTGGTGAAGCCGGCCATGGTGGATGCGTTCCTTGCGCCGCTGGCGGTGGGCAAATTGCCGGGGGTGGGCAAGGTGATGGAAGCAAAGCTGGCCGAACTCGGCATCGCCACCTGCACCGACTTGCGCACCACCGGCGCGCAGGCGCTGGAGGTCCGCTTCGGGCAATGGGGCCGCCGCTTGTATGAGTTGTCGCTGGGGCAAGATGCTCGTAGCGTGCAAAGCGAGCGCCCCACCGTGCAGATCTCCAGCGAAGACACCTTCGCCAGCGATTTGCTGCTGGGCGAACTGGAATCGCATATCCGCCGCTTGGCGGCCTCCACCTGGGCCGGCTATGGCAAGGAATGGCAACGCCATCCCGGCCGCATCGCCCGCACCGTGGTGCTGAAGCTCAAGACCGCCGACTTCCGCACCCTCACCCGCAGCCTGACCGCAACCACCCCGCCAACCTCCGAACAGGCGCTGGCCGACATCGCCTGCGCACTGCGCGAGCGCGTCACCCTGCCTGCGTCCACGCGCTACCGCCTGGTGGGCGTGGGCCTGTCCGGCTTCGCGGAAGCCAACGGCAGCCCGGCGCAGGAGGAGTTATTCGCCACCACGCCCACCCCCTGAATATCCAAGCCGCGTGTCGATGCGAAATGGCATCAGGCAGCAGGCGCACGCCCGGTTGCGCAGCTTGCTGCCAGGGCGGAGACGAATTGCGTATTTCCACAGGTAACTGTTAAATTCCAGAATCGCTGCGGTTCCGGGGCACCCCGGTCTCAAAAAACGGGAAAGCCGAATAACGAGGTCAGGTTCACTTCCTGATCGTCCATGACGCACAAGGCCCGCATCGCTGCGGGCCTTGTGGTTTGCGGTTGAACAGGCTGCCGGTGCATCCCCCGGACGCTTTCGCATACCCTTGCACGATGACTGCACACGACGCCCCCGCCCCCGGCCTGTCCCGCCAGCAGTGCAAGACCCTCGCCCTGGCCTCGCTGGGCGGCGCGCTGGAGTTCTATGACTTCGTGGTGTTCGTGTTCTTCGCCGGCACCATGGGCACGCTGTTCTTCCCCGCCGACATGCCGGGTTGGATGCGGTTGGTGCAGACCTTCGGCATCTTCGCCGCCGGCTATCTGGCACGGCCGCTGGGCGGCATCGTGATGGCGCATTTCGGCGACGTCACCGGGCGCAAGCGGATGTTCATGCTCAGCATCCTGCTGATGGCCGTTCCCACCCTGTTGATGGGGCTGCTGCCCACCCATGCGCAGATCGGCGTGGCGGCACCGCTGCTGCTGTTGCTGTTGCGCATCCTGCAAGGCGCGGCGATTGGCGGCGAGGCGCCGGGGGCATGGGTGTTCGTCAGCGAACATGTGGCCCCCGGCCATCGCAATCTCGCCTGCGGCGCGTTGTCGCTGGGCCTGCTGGCCGGCATCCTGCTGGGCTCGCTGGTGGCACTGGCCATCAACACCCGGCTGGACGAGGCGCACCTGCTGGCCTGGGGCTGGCGCATCCCGTTCCTGCTGGGTGGCGTGTTCGGCCTGCTGGCCTTGCACCTGCGCCGGCAACTGCACGAAACCCCGGTGTTCGCCGAGTTGCAGGCGCAACGACGGCTGGCGACGGAATTGCCGCTGAAGGCGGTGCTGTGCGAACACGCCGGCGCGGTGGTGCTGGGCATGCTGCTGACCTGGCTGCTCACCGCCGCCGTGGTGGTGACCATCCTGATGATGCCGACCTTCCTGCAAGGCATGGGCGTGGCGCGCAGCGATGCGTTGGCCGGCAATGCGCTGGCGGTACTGGCGGCGATGGCGTCCAACCTGATCGCCGGCGCACTGGCCGACCGCTTCGGTGCCGGCCGCGTGCTGTCGCTGTGGAGCCTGCTGCTGGGGGCGGCGTTCTGGGGGTTCTTCCACGCCGCCCAGGCGGGCGCGTATTCGCACGCGCTGTACGCACTGGCCGGCAGCGCAGTGGGGCTGACCGCGATGGTTCCCGCCATCGCACTCTCCGGATTCCCTGCGCAGGTGCGCTTTTCGGGGCTCTCGTTTGCCTACAACGTGGCCTATGCGATCGCCGGCGGCCTGACCCCGGTGCTGCTCAGCCTGGCGATGAAAAACAATCCCGCCGCGCCGCTGCATTACATGCTGGCGATGGCGGCGCTGGGCGTGGCGCTGGGGCTGGTGGTGCAATGGCGCCAGCGCGCGGCCGGCCCACTGACGGCATGACGGCGTGACCGCCGGGGTGCGGCGCGCTCAACCGCAGCCGTTGCAGCCGCCGCAATCCTTGCCGCCCCCCTGCCCCGGCGGCGCGATCTTCCGCGCCAACCCGCGCAGCCACGCCGGCCGGCCCTCGCGCAGCAGCGGCAGGGCGATGGCCACGCGCAGCCGCCGCGTCGCGTTCGGGAACTGCTTGTGCATCACCACGGCGGCACTGAGCACGACCGCCAGGGCCACAATGGCGTATTGCAGCAGCAGCCCGGCGCTCATCCCGCCCCCAGCGCCACCGCAACTTGGTAAGTGAGCAGCGACGCCAGATAAGCCAGCGCGAACAGGTAGCCGGCGGCGAACGCGGTCTGTTTCCACGAGTGGGTTTCGCGCTTGATCGTGGCCAGGGTGGAGACGCACTGCGGCGCATAGATGAACCACACCAGCAGCGACAGCGCGGTGGCCAGCGACCACTGGCTCTGGAGGATCGGTGACAACGCCTGCGCCGCCGCGTCGTCGCTGGTTGCCGACAGCGCGTAGACGGTGGCCAGCGAGGACACCACCACCTCGCGCGCGGCCATGCCGGGGATCAGCGCGATGCAGATCTGCCAGTTGAAGCCGATCGGCGCGAACACCGCGGTCATCGCATGGCCGATATGGCCGGCGAAGCTGTAATCGACGGCCGGCCCGGCCGCCCCTTCCGGCGCGCCGGGGAAACTCAGCAGGAACCACAGCAACACGGTCATCGACAGGATGATCCCGCCGACCCGCTTGAGGAAAATCATCGCCCGTTCCCACAGGCCGATGCCGATGTCGCGCAGGTGCGGCACGCGGTAGGACGGCAGTTCCAACAGCAGCGGATGCTCGCTCTTGTCGCGCCGCCACAGTTTCATCGTCCATGCCACCGCCAGCGCGCTGAGAATGCCCGCGGCATACAGCCCGAACAGCACCAGACCCTGCTGGTTGAAGCCGGCCACGTCCTTCTTCGGCACGAAGGCGCCAATCAAAAAGGTGTAGACCGGCAGCCGCGCAGAGCACGTCATCAGCGGCGCCACCAGAATGGTGGCCAAGCGGTCACGCGGGTCCTGGATGGAACGGGTGGACATGATGCCGGGCACTGCACAGGCGAAGCTGGACAGCAACGGGATGAAGCTGCGCCCGGACAGGCCCGCCGCCGCCATCATCCGGTCCAGCAGGAAGGCCGCGCGCGGCAGGTAACCGGATTCCTCCAGTGCCAGGATGAAGGCGAACAGGATGAGGATCTGCGGCAGGAACACCACCACCCCGCCGGTGCCGGCGATGATGCCGTCCACCAGCAGGCTGCGCAGCGGGCCTTCGGGCATCTGCGCGGCCGCCTGCGTGCCCAGCCACGTGGTGGCCGCTTCGATGCCATCCATCAACGGCGTGGCCCAGGCATACACCGCCTGGAAGATCAGGAACATCACCACCGCCAGCGCCAGCAGGCCGAACAGCGGGTGCAGCAACCAGCGATCCAGGGTGTCGTCGATCACGGCGGTGCGGCGCGGCATCGCCACCGCCAGTGCCAGCAGACGCCGCGCTTCGGCATGCAGGGCATCATCGTCCAGCGGCGCATGCGCCGGCGGCACCTCCGCCATCGGCGCTTCCAGCGTCGCCAGCAGCGCGCGCGCGCCGTGGCGGTGCACGGCCACGGTTTCCACCACCGGCACGCCCAGCTCCCGCTGCAACGCCGCCACGTCGATGACGATGCCACGCTTGCGCGCCGCATCCATCATGTTCAGCGCCACCAGCATGGGCTTGCCCAGCGCGCGCAGCTCCAGGGCGAAACGCAGGTGCAGGCGCAGGTTGGTGGCATCCACCACGCAGACCAGCAGGTCCGGCGCGGCTTCGCCGGGGTAGAAGCCACGGATCAGGTCGCGGGTCACCGCTTCGTCCAGGCTGGCGGCGTTCAGGCTGTAGGCGCCGGGCAGGTCCAGCACCGCGTACTGGCGGCCGGATGGCGCATGCAGGCGGCCTTCCTTGCGCTCCACCGTCACCCCGGCGTAGTTCGCCACCTTCTGGCGGCTGCCGGTCAGCAGGTTGAACAAGGCGGTCTTGCCGCAATTGGGGTTGCCCACCAGGGCAATGCGCGATACCGACAACGTGGGGTTCATGCCGCACCGCCATCGGTGCGCAGGCACACCCGTGCCGCTTCCACCCGCCGCAGCGCGAAACGCGTGAACCCCACCTGCACCAGCAAGGGTTCCGCACCCAGCGGGCCGGCAGCCACCACCTCGATGTCCTCGCCGGCCACGAACCCCAGCTCGCGCAGGCGACGCGCCACCGGGTCATTGGGGACGCGATCCTCCACGGTTTCGACCACGGCACGATGGCGTCTGGGAAGTTCGGTCAAGCGCATCGACGCCGCACCAGGATTCTAAATAGGAATTGTTCTCAACTATAGCAGTTTCGCCACCCGCTATCATGTGTCAGATCAATTTTTGGGGATGCGTTTTCACGTATGAGTCAGGCCCTGCAACTGCACCGCGACGGCCCCGTCGCCCACCTGCGCATGACCCGCGCGCAAGTGCATAACGCGTTTGACGACGCACTGATTGCCGACATGACCGCTGCATTGGCGCAAGTCGCCGACGACGCCAACGTGCGCGTGCTGGTGCTGGAGGCCGATGGCGTCTCGTTTTCCGCCGGTGCCGACCTGCACTGGATGCGCGGCATGGCCAAGGCCAGCGAAGAGGCGAACCGGCAGGATTCGCTGGCCCTCGCCCGCCTGATGCGCACGCTGGACGAACTGCCGAAACCCACCATCGCCCGCGTGCAGGGCGCGGCGTTCGGCGGCGGCGTGGGGCTGGTGGCCTGCTGCGACATCGCCATCGGCGTGCCGGAAGCCAAATTCGGCCTGACCGAAAGCAAGCTGGGCCTGCTGCCGGCGGTGATCTCGCCCTACGTCATCCAGGCGATCGGCCCGCGCCAAGCGCGCCGCTATTTCGCCACCGCCGAGATCTTCGACGCCGCCGAGGCGCTGCGCATCGGCCTGCTGCACCAGGTCGTCGTCGCCGACGCATTGGACGCGGCGGTGCAGCGCCAGATCGACCTGCTGCTGAAAGCCGGCCCGCTGGCATCGGCCAGCGCCAAACAACTGGTACGCGCCGTCTGCGCCCACCACGACGGCAGCCGGCACGACACCGACAACGCCGCCCTGATCGCCCGCCTGCGGGTCTCGCCCGAAGGCCAGGAAGGCCTGTCCGCCTTCCTCGACAAGCGCAAACCCGCGTGGACGCTTTAAAAAAATCATCTTCTTCAAGGGGAATCCCGCTCCAAAGCCCTCCCCTTCAAGCGGAGTCCTGCTCCAAAGCCCTCCCCTTCAAGGGGAGGGTTGGGTGGGGATGGGCTTCCCGCAACGCTCCCCACTGCCCAAACACCACTATGGACGGCCAAACCAACCCCCGCATCCGCGCCGAACGCCGCCCACGCGCCCTGCGCAACGCGCCCACGGATGCCGAGCATTTACTCTGGCAACACCTGCGCGGTCGCCAGTTGGCCGGCGCCAAGTTCCGCAGGCAGCACCCCTACAGGGACTACATCCTTGACTTCGCTTGCCTCCAGCAGAAACTCGTCGTCGAACTCGACGGCGGCCAGCATGCCAACGCTATCGCTTACGATGACAACCGTGACGAATGCCTGCGCAAGGCTGGATTCAAGGTGCTTCGATTCTGGAATCACGATGTCTTCCAGAATATCGACGGCGTGCTCGAAGTGATCCTGCGCGCAATCCAATCCAGACAAGACCCATCCCCACCCCAGCCCTCCCCTTGAAGGGGAGGGAGAAGAGCCCTGCCAATGTTCTCGACCATCCTAATCGCCAACCGCGGCGAGATCGCCTGCCGCGTCATCCGCACCGCGCGCAAGCTCGGTATCCGCACCGTCGCGGTGTTCTCGGAGGCCGACGCCGACGCCCAGCACGTGCGGCTGGCGGACGAGGCCCATTGCATCGGCGGGCCCAGTCCGGCCGACAGCTATCTGCGCGGTGACGCCATTTTGGACGTCGCGAAAAAAACCGGCGCGCAGGCCATCCATCCCGGCTACGGCTTCCTCTCCGAGAACGCCGACTTCGCCGACGCGGTGGCCGCCGCCGGCATCACCTTCATCGGCCCGTCGGGCAACTCGATGCGCAAGATGGGCAGCAAGGCCGGCGCCAAGGACCTGATGGCCGCCGCCGGCGTGCCGGTGGTGCCCGGCTATACCGGCGCAGACCAGACGCCCGACCTGCTGCAGCGCGAGGCCGATCGCATCGGCTACCCGCTGATGATCAAGGCCGCGCATGGCGGCGGCGGCAAGGGCATGCGCATCGTGCGCGCGGCCGGCGAGTTTGCCGCCCACCTCGAAAGCTGCCAGCGCGAGGCCAAGAACGCCTTCGGCAAGGACCGCGTGCTGCTGGAACGCTACATCGAGCATCCGCGCCACATCGAGATCCAGATCTTCGGCGACGCCCACGGCAACGCCATCCACCTCGGCGAGCGCGAATGCTCGGCGCAGCGGCGCTACCAGAAGGTGCTGGAGGAATCGCCCTCGCCCTTCCTCACCCCCGAGCTGCGCGCGGCGATGGGCGCGGCGGCGGTGCAGGCCGCACACGCGATCGACTATGCCAATGCCGGCACGGTGGAGTTCATCGTCGGCCAGGACGGCGGTTTCTATTTCATGGAAATCAACACCCGCCTGCAGGTGGAGCACCCCGTCACCGAGGAAGTCACCGGGCTGGATCTGGTCGAGTGGCAGCTGCGCATCGCCGCCGGCGAACCGCTGCCGCTGCGCCAGCAGGGCATCGTGCAGCGCGGCCACGCCATCGAAGTGCGGCTGTACGCGGAAGACCCGGACGCCGGCTTCCTGCCCGGCTCCGGCACCCTGCACACGCTGCGGCTGCCGGCACCCACGCGCAACATCCGCATCGATTCCGGCGTGGTCGAAGGCGACACCGTGACGATCTTCTACGACCCGATGATCGCCAAACTCATCGTCCACGACGAAGACCGCCCGCGTGCGCTGGCACGGCTGCGCGAGGCGCTGTCGCGCTGCGCGATCCAAGGCCCGAAATCGAACATCGCCTTCCTGGAACGCCTGATCCGCCACCCGGCCATCGTCGATGCCAGCATCGACACCGGCTACCTGGACCGCCACCTCGACCAATTCCTCGCGCCGCCGCAGGCCGACCCGCCGCTGCTGCTGGCGGCCGCCTGCTACAGCCTGCTGCAGCAGGAAAGTGCCGCCGCCACCGCGGCCGCCCGCTCCAGCGACCCCGCCTCCCCCTGGGCCAGTGCCGACGGCTGGCGGCTGGGCCATGGCGGCGCGCGCCGGCTGGCCTTCCTGCATGGCGAGGCGCAGGTGGAGCTGCTCGCGCGCGGCCACGCCGGCCAGTACGCCCTGCACCTCGATGGCAGCGACTACGCCATCGCCGGTGCGCGGCTGGAAGACGGCGACCTGAGCCTGCGGCTGGACGGCAGCATGCGCCGCTTCCATGTGAGCGCCCACGGCCACGAGCTGTTCGTGCACGACGGCGACAAACGGCTTCGCCTGCAACTGGCGTCGGTGTATCGTCGGCTGTCGGGGGCCGGCACCGCCGCAGAGCACCGCATCCGCGCACCGATGCCGGGCCGGGTGGTGCTGGTGCAGGCCCGGCCCGGGGATGCCGTCAAGATGGGGGATGTCGTGTTGGTTCTGGAAGCCATGAAGATGGAGCTGGCGCTGAAGGCCCCGCGCGATGGCGTGCTGGACGAGCTGCGCGCGCAGGCCGGCGAATTCGTCGAAGCCGACGCGGTGCTGGCGACGCTGGAGCAATGAGCATGGCCCTGCCCGCACACGTCCGCATCGTCGAGGTCGGCCCGCGCGATGGCCTGCAGAATGAAAAGACCGACATCGGTACCGCACGCAAGATCGAGCTGATCGATCGGCTGTCGAAAACCGGCCTTGCCAGCATCGAAGCCACCGCCTTCGTCAGCCCCAAATGGGTGCCGCAGATGGCGGATGCGGCCGAGGTGCTGGCCGGCATCACCCGCGTGCCGGGCATCAGCTACCCGGTGCTGGTGCCAAACGAGCAAGGTTACGAACGCGCACGCGCCGCCGGCGCGCAGGACGTGGCGGTGTTCACCGCCGCCTCCGAAGCGTTCAACCTGAAGAACACCAACGCCGGCATCGATGCGTCGCTGCAACGCTTCGCGCCGGTGCTGGAGCGCGCGAAGATCGACGGCGTGCGCGTGCGCGGCTACGTGTCCACGGTGCTCGGCTGCCCGTACCAGGGCGACGTGCCGCTGGCCGACGTGGTGCGCGTGGCGCGCGCGCTGCATGCCATGGGCTGCCACGAAATCTCGCTGGGCGACACCATCGGCATCGGCACCCCGGGCAAGGCACGGGCGATGCTGAAGGCGGTCGCCGGCGAGGTGCCGATGGCCGCACTGGCCGTCCATTTCCACGACACCTACGGGCAGGCGCTGGCCAACGTGCTGGCTTGTCTGGAAGAAGGCGTGGCGGTAGTGGACAGCGCAGTGTCCGGTGCCGGCGGCTGCCCGTATGCGAAGGGTGCCAGCGGCAACGTGGCCAGCGAGGACGTGGTGTACATGCTGCACGGCCTCGGCATCCACACCGGCATCGACCTGCCGCTGCTGGCCGACACCGGCCGCTGGCTGGCCGGCCTGCTGGGCCGCGACACCGGCAGCAAGGCAGGCCGGGCGATGGCGGCATGAACCCATCTTCGGCCGACCACCGGGAACTGCACGCCGCCCTCCAGCAACTGGAGCAAGCACTGCTCCCCCTGGAACACGCCCGTCACGCCGAAAACCCGACCCCCGACCCCGCGCTGCTGCAACATCTGCATGCCAGCCTGCGGCGGGCACAGGCCGCCTTGGCGGTTGGGCACGACCAATACCGGGCCCTGCTCGACGCGGTGCCGGACCCGGTCAGCATCCTCAGTCGCGACGGCGTGGTGCTGGACCTCAACAAGGCCAGCCTCGACGCCTACGATCGCACGCGCGAAGAAATCATCGGCCAGCCGCTGCACGTCCTCAATCCGGACCTGCGCGATGACTTCCTTGCCCCCGTGCTGGACGCCATCGACCGCGGCGAGACCCACGTCCAGCAAGCCACCAACATGCGCGCCGACGGCAGCCGCTTCCCGGTGGAAGTGTCGTCGGCCAGCCTGACCCACGACGGCCAGCCCGCCATCGTGGCGGTGGCGCGCGACCTCAGCACCCTGCAACGCGACAAGACCCTGTTCCTGCGGGTGCAGGAATTGGCGCGCATCGGCGGCTGGCAATGGCACCGCACCCACGGCACCCTCTACCTCACCAGTGAAACCATCCATATCCTGGGTGCGGCCAGGACGCCGGAAACCATGGAAGACGTGCTGGCGCAGCTGCAACCGGCGGATCGCCAGCGCCTGCACAAGACCCTGACCAGCATCGACGACGGCACCGGGTTCGAGCTGGAACTGCAGGGCCAGCAAGCCGACGGCACCCCGTTCTGGGTGCGGATGATCGGCGAACCGGACCCGCACGACCCCAGCCACGACCGCATCAGCGGCACCCTGCAAGACATCACCGATCGCAAGCTGGAAGAAGAACGGCTGCGCCAGCAGGCGCAGACCGACGCCCTCACCGGGCTGCTCAACCGCGATGCCATCCTGACCTGCATCGAACAGCGCCTGCAGGCGCGCGGCGGCCCGGACCTGGCGTTGCTGTACATCGATCTCGACCGCTTCAAGATCGTCAACGACGTGCTGGGCCACGACGCCGGCGACCATCTGCTGGTGGAAGCCGCGCAACGCATCCGCAACGCGGTGGCCGGCGAAGGGGTGATCGCCCGCTTCGGCGGCGACGAATTCCTGGTGGCCTGCCACATCAACGACGACGACACCCGCACCGAGCGGCTGGCGCTGCGCATCCAGCAAGCCTTCGGCCTGCCCTTCCACCTTGGCAACGACGAATTCAAGGTCACCACCAGCATCGGCATCTCGCGGGCATCCACCCGGGGGGATACGCCACGGCAGCTGATCCAGAATGCCGACGTGGCGATGTACGACAGCAAGCGTCGCCACCGCAACGGCTACCAGGCCTTCACGCCCAAGCTGGCCAGCCGCCAGCAGGAGCGTTTGCAGATCGAGACCCAGTTGCGCCGCGCGCTCGACAATGGCGAGTTCTACCTCGTCTACCAGCCGCAGGTGGACCTGAACAGCGGGCGCATCCTGTCCGCCGAAGCCCTGATCCGCTGGAACAACCCGGTGCTGGGCGAAATGCGGCCCGACCGCTTCATCGACCTGGCCGAAGCCACCGGCGAAATCGTCCGCATCGACCACTGGGTGCTGCGCGAAGCCAGCACCCAGTTGCGGCGCTGGCAGGATGCGGGGCTGCCCATCGAACGGGTGGCGGTGAACGTGTCCTACCATCAGTTCGTCGGCGAAGACCTGGTCAACAGCGTGACCAAGGCACTGGAAGAAGCCCGCCTGCCCGGCCATGCGCTGGAACTGGAACTGACCGAACGCGTGCTGGTGGAAGATTCGTCCGACACGCTGCACACGCTGGACCGGTTGCGCGCGCTGGGCGTGCGCCTGTCCATCGACGATTTCGGCGAAGGCTACAGCGCGCTCAGCTACCTGCGCCGCCTGCCCATCCACACCCTCAAGCTCAGTTACGGCTTCCTGAAAGGGGTGCCCGACAACCCCAGCGACGTGGCCATCTGCCAGGCGGTGCTGGGCATCGCCAACAGTCTCGGGCTGGACATCGTCGCCGAAGGCATCGAAACGGAATTGCAGCGCGAATTCATGCAGCATCTGGGGGTCAATGTCTGGCAAGGCTTCCTGTTCGCGCCGGGACTGCGGCCCGCCGAATTCGGCGAACGCCTGTCGGCACAGCCACGCCCGTGACCTGCCCGATCCACGCCGAATTCGGGGCCACCCAGCATGGCGGCTGCAACAGGTTCTACCTGCTCGCGCTTTGAACGATGCGCCCGGCCGGCCACTGGATGGCCGATGCTAGACTCGGGTGGGGAGGCAACGAAGGGGCTGGCCGTGGGCGACATCACCGTGCTGCTGGAGCGTGCGCGCCAAGGCGAGCCGGCCGCGTGGGAGCAGGTGATGGGTTTGCTGTACGGCGACCTGTTGCGCATCGCCAGACGCACCGCGGCGGGCGGCACACCCACCCTCAATGCCACCGCACTGGTGCATGAATGCTACCTGCGGGTAGCGCGCGGGCAACCCGGGGCCATCGTCGATCGCAATCATTTCCTGGCGCTGGCAAGCCGGGCAATGCGGCAGCTCCTGGTCAACCACGCCCGCGACCGGCTGGCTGACAAGCGCGGCGGCGGTGCCATTCACGTCACCTTGCAGGAGGATCAGGCCAGCGTGGCGCAAGAGGCCGACGAAGTACTGATGCTGGACGCCGCACTGGCCAGGCTGGCAGGCGAAGACGCCGCACTGGCGCAGGTGGTGGAATGCCGCCTGTTCGGCGGCTTGACCGAAACGGAAACCGCCGATGCACTGGGCGTGCCGCTGCGCACGGTGCAGCGCCGTTGGCAATTGGCCCGCGAAAAACTGCGTGAGCACCTGCAACCGGGATGAGCGGCATGGACGCACTGGACCGGCTGCTGGAACCCGGCCGCCTCTGGCAAGGGGCATTGGCCGGTGATTTGCTGCAACGCTGCCTGCACTTGCGGGAACTGGTGCCCGGCACCTTGCTGGGCGCGTTTCGCATCGAGCGCGAACTGGGGCGCGGCGGCATGGGAATCGTGTACCTGGCCACCCGTGCCGATGGTGCCTACGCGCAGCAAGTGGCCATCAAATGGCTGCCGGTCGGCCGGCTGGACACCGTGCAGTCCACGCAATTCCGCCGCGAGCGGCAGATCCTCGCGCAGTTGAACCACCCCAACATCGCCCGCCTGCTGGACGGTGGCTGCAGCGAAGATGGCCGCCTGTGGTTTGCGCTGGAACACGTCGAAGGCTTGCCCATCGACCGTCATGCCGCCGCAGCCGGGCTGGACTGGCAAGCACGCGTGCGCTTGCTGCTGCCGGTCGTGGAAGCGGTGCAATGCGCGCATGGGCAGTTGCTGGTACATCGCGACATCAAGCCCGACAACGTGCTGGTGGATGGCAACGGCCAGGCCAAACTGATCGACTTCGGCGTGGCCGCGATGCTGGCCGATGCCGACGTCATCCACGCCTGCACCCCCGGTTTTGCCAGCCCCGAGCAGCTGGACGGTGCCCCCGTGAACACCGCGTCGGACATCTGGCAGTTGGGCCACCTGCTTGCCTGCGTGCTGCAGGCCACCTCCACGGCCTGCCCGGCCCCCGGCATTCCTGCCGACCTGCACGCCATCATCGCCAAGGCCAAGGCACCCCAACCCGAACACCGCTACCCCACCACGTCGGCCCTGCGTGCCGACCTGCACCGGCTGCTGCACCACCAGCCCGTGACGGCGCGTCGCGCCGGCCTGCGGCATCGCCTGCATTTGCTGCTGCGCGCCCATCCATTGGGCAGCGCGATCAGTGCCATGGTGACACTGGCGTTCATCGCCACCATTGCCGGCTTCCTGCTGCGGCTGACGCACGAGCGTGATGCCGCCCGCCACGCACAGCTGGTCAGCGAGCAAGTCAACGACTACCTGCTGCGGGATTTCCTGCCCGGTGCCGACCCCCTGCAAGCGGGCTCCAGCGATGCCAGCGTGGCGGACCTGAGCGAGCATGCACTGGACCGCATCGAAACCCGCCTGGGCAAACAGCCGGAAGTGGCTGGCCGGGTGGCTGCCAGCCTGGGCGACACGCTTTCCAATCTTGGCCGGCTGCGGGCGGCCGATCGCGCCTTCCGCCTTGCCATCGCGTATTACACCCATGCCTATGGGCCACGGGATGAACGCACGCTGCGCACGCGTCTGGCGCTGGAAAAAAACAACATCGACCCATCCAACCTGCCCGCTGCGGATCATCACCTGCAGCCATTGCGGGAAGAAATCCGGGCTGCATTGGGGCCGCATTCGGCCCTGCTGTTCGAAATGGATGCCTATCTGGCCCGCACCGCATTCCTGCGTGACGATTTCCAAACCTGCCGCACGCGCTACCAAGCCTTGCTGGGCAGGCTGGTCGATGGCACCCCCGACGAACAGGCGGGTGTCCACATCATCCTGGGCCTGTGCGAATCACGGTTGGGGCGTTGGCAACAGGCCCTCGCGCACGCACGCACCGCGAAGGACATGAACACCCGCAACTTCGGAGCGGATCATCCATTGACGCTGGAAACCCAGATCGGCATCGAATCGGCCCTGCTGGGCTCGGGTCGCTACGACGAAGCCGTGCAGGTGCTGCGTGAATTGCTGGAAAAACTCGACCATCGCTATGGCCGCAACCATCCCACCACGTTGACCGTCGCGCACGACCTGGGGCTGGCCATGACCTGCGCCGGCCAGCCGGAGGCTGCAGCGCGCTGGCTGCGGCAGGTGGCGGCCAGTCGCAGCGAGGTGCTGGGCCGGCAACACCCGTGGCATGCAATGACCGAGAGCGTGCTGGGAATGGCCTTGGTCCAGGCGCAGCAGCTGCCTGAAGCGGAAACCATCCTGGCGCAGGCAAAGCGTGACCTGGGCGCCAACGGTGCCAACCTGCCGTACGTGCAACTGGCCTTGCAGCAGAACGAGGCAGACCTTGCGCTGGCCCAAGGCCGCGCAAGCGAAGCGGCGACCCGCTATCGGGCAGCCCTGGACACCGCCCGCAAGATCTACCCGGACACCGCCCGCGCGGTGTCGGTGCTGCGCCTTGGGCTGGGCCTGGCATTGGTGCGGGCCGGACAGTCGGAAGAAGGCCAGCCCCTGTTGCAGGTGGCGCTGGATGCGCTTGGTTCCCGTGCCGACTGCCGCAGCCGGATGTTCGCGGAAGCTCGCAAGGCGGTGGCCAGCGGGAAAAAGGGCGGCGGCTGAATCACCCGCCGCCCAAGTCTGCCGTCACTTGTAGGTACGCAAGGTGTGCGTCCACTGGTGGTCGTAGGCGGCGTATACGGTCCAATTGTAATTGGACCAGGTATAGCCTTCGCCCGGCCATGGATTCATGTAGCCGATGGTTTGCGTGCCTTGCAGGTCGTAATAGCCATACCCGACGATGAAGTGGCCGCCACCGCTGTACCAGCCAAAGCGCATCACGAATGGCCGCCCGGCATTCACATCGCTGACCACGCTGTTCCAGCTGGATGCGTAGTTGTAGCCATTGCTGTTCACGCCCCAGTTGCGCAGGATCGCCTGGATGCTGCCGTTGCTGCCATACATCCCGTTCGGGGTATTGGCATACGAGTTCCAGCTGAACGGCGCGCTGGTGCAGGCATCAGTCCGCCCATAGGCCCAGTTCACCACGTTGCACTGGGCTGGCTTGCTTCCGTAGAACTTGAGGATGTCCACCGATGACGCCGCCCAGCACCAGTTGCTGTGCTGCTGGATCTCCTCATCGACCCCAAGGTATTTGTAGCCGCTGCCAGCGATGGCCAGCGAGGACAGCGCCGCCAGACCCCCCGTGGCCAGAATGCGTTGCAAGGTTTTCATGTTCACGTTCTCCTTCGGCCAGAGTCAATTTGCGCCATTGGTTTTCACGGCCTGCCGCAACTGGGCACGCAGCACTGCACCGTCCAGCAGCCCATCACGCGGCACGCCATGCCCCTGCCCTTGCAACAAGTCGCGTGCGGCCTGCAACGGCGCAAACCGCGCCGGTGCTCCGCCGCGCTGCACGGCAATGAAATCTGCCGTCGCCTGCGGCACCCGCACGTAACGCAGGTGGGTATCGGCCCGCGTCCCGTGGCTGACCATCAATGCATGAATGTCGCGCGCCAGGCCGGTGCCTCCAAACGACACCACTTGCCAACCTTGTGACGTCTTCGCCACCGTGGCCAACCCTACCGGACGCCCCTTGGCCAGCACTTCGTAGCGCCAGATACCCGTGGGGCGAGCCACGTCTTCCAGATTCGCCTTCGAAGCCAGGGCCGCCGCATCGACGTCATAGACCTGGAATCCCCAGCCTATCCGCACGCCATGCAGGTCCCCCGCATCCGCCAGGGCCAGCGGGAAACCCGGCGGCAACCGGTCATCCATCTTCCCGAATTGCGCCGCGAATGCGCTCAAGCCACGCATGGCAGCCGCCTGCATCGGCGATGCCATTCCCGTCGAGACATCCCCGCTTCCCACCCCCCCCTGCGCCATGGCTGCGCCACTTGCCAGGAGCACTGCCAACATTCCCAAACGCATCTGCCGCATAAATCACCCCCATGTCGAGTTCGGTTCAGGACACACGGGGCAAGCCCATCCCCGGCCTGCCTTCACCGAACCAGGCGCATGCGCGCCTGATCCACGAACGATGCATCCCTCTGCCGTGACAACGCCATGCCAATCGACGCGTCCCGGCCATCTCCCAATTGATCCGCGAGTGCGGATCCAGGCATTGCATTGCCGCCTGATTGTGGAAACACCGACAAGGCCGCATTCCCGCCAAACCGCATGCAAATCCCCGGTGACGGGCATGCAGTGGCGGGTTTGGCGCGCCTTTGGTGTTTCGCTTCTTCGGGGAGGTCCACCGTCACCTGCACGATGCGTGCGGCGTGGCGTTCATCACCAATGGGGAGACGCGCAACACCATGAACAGGAAGCATCACATCCGCCTCGCCGGAGCCACCATGCTGGCACTGGCGCTGGGCGGTACCGCGCATGCCGGCAATTACCTGACACTGCGCCTGGAAGCGAATGCGGCACGCGGCGACATCACGCTGGTGAATGCCGAGCGCGGCAATTTCACGCCACACCCGCAATTGCCGGGCGACAGCAGGGGCACCCTGCAAGTAACCGGCCGCGATCGCCATGGCCGCACCTTGTTCTCACGGGAAATCCGTGACCCGCGCCTGCTGCATGCGGAGTCCTTCAACCCCGTCACCGGGCGCATCGAGCAGGCGCAAGACATCGTGCTGGCACGCCAGCAGTTCGAAATCCAGCTGCCGGACAATGCGGCATTGGCCAACGTGCAGGTCAGCATGCATCCCGCAACAACCAACGCCGGGCTGCATGCCGCCGCCATCCCGCTGGGCAGCATCGGCATCGGGCAGATCCAGCAACTGCTGCAACGCAAGCCGCGCCAGAGTGCGCAGGCCAGCCCGGTGATCGGCAGCGAACTGGTGGTGAACAACGGGCCGTCTTCCAAGCGGCTGGACATCGTCATCATGGGCGACGGCTATACCAGCGCAGAAATGGGCAAATGGCGCAGCGATGCGCAGAAGGTCGTCAACGGCCTGATGAGCGACCCGCTGTTCGCAGCCAACGCCCGTGCCTTCAACATCCGCCGGGTGGACGTGGTGAGCGCGCAGTCGGGCATCGATGACCCGCCCTACAACATCTATCGCAACACCGCCTTGAACGCCACCATGGCCTGCTCGGGCATCGATCGCCTGGTCTGCGCCGACAGCAATCTGGCCTACGATGCCGCCGCGCAAGTCACCACGGCTGACGGCCGCGACGTGATCCTGGTGGTGGGCAATACCACCCGTTACGGCGGCGGCGGCGGTTACATCGCCACCATGACCATGCACAGTGCCGCCACCGAGCTGGCCTTGCACGAGTTGGGCCACACCTTGTTCGGGCTGGCCGACGAATACGACTACGGCAGCTGCTACGGCAACAGCGAGCCTTCCGCCCCCAATGTCACCCGCCAGACCCAGCGCGGCTACATCAAATGGGGCAGCCAGATTGCCGGTTCCACGCCCTTGCCCACCCCCGTGGGCCGCTATGCCTTGGGCACGGTGGGCCTGTTCCAGGGTGGCAATTACTGCGCCAGTGGGGTGTATCGCCCCACCGAAAACTCGAAGATGCGCAACCTGGGCTACCCCTGGGATGCGGTGAACTGGGGCGTGGCCACCCGCATTTTCAACAATTACAAGGATGACGGCAGCCAGACCCCCGACCCGCAGCCCAACCCGCAACCCGGCGATGGCAGCAGCACCGTCAGCGGCAGCCTCAGCGGCAGCGGCACCTATGCCGACCACCCCGATCCGTACAAGAACGTCACCACCGGCGGCACCATCAAGGCCACGCTGAAAGGCCCGGCCAACGCCGATTTCGAGCTGCACCTGTACCGCTGGAACGGCAGCAGCTGGCAGATCGTGGCGAAGTCGGAATCACCCACCTCGAACGAATCCATCAGCTACAACGCCAGCCCCGGCTATTACACGGTGGAGGTCTACTCCTATGGCGGGTCCGGCAACTACACGCTGACGTATTCGATGCCGAACTGAGCCCCTCCCCCACCTGCGGCGGCTGCGAATGTGGCCGCCGTGCCCCCTGTTGAAGGACACATCCATGCAAACCAAACCCCTCTGCATCGCCCTGGGCGGCTTGACCCTGGCGATGGCCCCGCTGCTGGCATCGGCACAGCAATTGATCACCGCCCGCCAGCCCATCGCCAACCGCTACATCGTGGTATTGAAGGACGATGCCGCCAGCCTGCGCAGTGAAGCGGCCGCCGCCAAGAACGGCCTGCTGCGCGGCAAGCCCCTGGCACCGTCGCTGCGCAGCCTTGCCAGCACCTTTGCCGGGCAATATCCACTGACCATCAAACAGACCTACGACGAAGTGCTGCGCGGCTTCGCCATCCACGCCACGCCCGCCACCGTGCAACGCCTGCTGCGCGACCCGCGCGTGGCCTACATCGAACAAGATGGCGTGATGCGCGCCAGCGCCACCCAAACCGGCGCGACCTGGGGCATCGACCGTGTCGACCAGCGCAACCTGCCGCTGGATGGCCGCTACACCTACACCACCAACGCGTCGAATGTTTCCGCCTATGTCATCGACACCGGCATCCTGGCCTCGCACAGCCAATTCGGCGGCCGCGTGCAGCAAGGCTACAGCGCCATCAACGACGGCTATGGCAGCTCGGATTGCGCCGGCCATGGCACCCATGTGGCCGGCACCATCGGCGGCAGCACCTACGGCCTGGCCAAGGGCGTGAAGCTGTACCCGGTCCGGGTGCTGGGCTGTGACGGCAGTGGCTCCACTTCGGGCATCGTGGCCGGCATGGATTGGGTGGCCAATACCCATCGCGGGCCATCGGTGGCCAACATGAGCCTGGGCGGCGGCGCCTCCACCGCCACCGACCAAGCCGTGGCCCGCCTGCGCAACTCGGGCGTGGTGGTGGTGGTGGCCGCAGGCAACGAAAACCAGGACGCCTGCAATGTCTCGCCCGCGCGTGCGCAAGGGGCCATCACCGTGGGTTCCACCGCCAGCAATGATGTCCGCTCGTCGTTTTCCAACTGGGGTAGCTGCGTGAACATCTTCGCGCCGGGCAGCGGCATCACCTCCAGCTGGAACACCGGCAACTCGGCCACCAACACCATCAGCGGCACCTCGATGGCCACCCCGCACGTGGTCGGCGCGGTGGCGCTGTACCTGGCCGCCAACCCCGGTGCCACGCCGGCGCAGGTGGAAACCGCGCTGTACGCCAATGCCACGCCCAACAAGGTTGCCAGCGCCGGCACGGGATCGGCCAACCGCTTGCTGTATGCGGTGTTTGCCGGCGGCACGCCCGACCCGCAGCCAGACCCGCAGCCTGATCCGCAGCCCAATCCGGATACCGGCGTCACCGCCACCGGCGCATTGGCAGGCAGCGGGTATTACGCCGATCATCCGGATCCGTACCAGTACATCAGCACCGGCGGCACCCTCAATGCCACGCTGAAAGGCCCGGCCAATGCGGATTTCGAGCTGTATCTGTACCGCTGGAACGGCAGCAGCTGGCAGATCGTGGCGAAGTCGGAATCACCGACCTCAAACGAATCCATCAACTACAACGCCAGCCCCGGCTATTACACGGTGGAGGTCTACTCCTATCGCGGATCCGGCAATTACACGTTGACCTACAGCCTCCCGAAGTGAGGTTTGGCGCCGGCATCGAGCATTGATGGCTGGCGCTCGATCGAAGCAATACGCAAGGTTCCAACCAAAGGCAGCCAGGAACGGCTGCCTTTGTTCTTGCGGGGATCAGGCCAGCACCACCGCCGCGCGCGGCCGGCCATCGGCATCCGCTAAAATCGCCGCTTTCCCGCCCGCAGGAACTCCCATGCAGCTTTCCAATGCCCGCGCCGTCGTCACCGGCGGCGTTTCCGGCCTCGGCTTCGCCGTGGCCCAGCACCTGGTCGCCCACGGCGGCAAGGTCGCCCTGTTCGACGTCAACGACGAGAAGGGCGCGGCCGCCGTGGCCGAACTGGGTGAAGCCAACGCCCGCTTCTTCAAGACCGATGTCAGCAACGAGGAGCAGGTGGCCGCCAACGTGGCCGCCGCCAAGGCCTTCCTCGGCGGTTTGAACACCGCCATCAACTGCGCCGGCATCCTCGGTGCGGGCCGCGTGCTGGGCAAGACCGGGCCGATGGCGCTGTCGTACTTCCAGACCACGGTGATGGTGAACCTGGTGGGCAGCTTCAACGTCGCCAAGGCCTGTGCCGATGTCATGCAGCACAACGATGCCGGCACCGACGGCGAACGCGGCGTGATCGTCAACACCGCCTCGGTGGCCGCCTATGAAGGCCAGATCGGCCAGGCCGCCTACTCGGCATCGAAGGGCGGCGTGGTCGGCATGACCCTGCCGATGGCGCGCGAGATGGCCCGCTTCGGCATCCGCGTGATGACCGTGGCCCCCGGCGTGTTCTGGACCCCGATGGTCGACGGCATGCCGGACGACGTGCAGAAGTCGCTGGCCGCCACCATCCCGTTCCCCTCGCGTCTCGGCCAGCCGCAGGAATACGCCGACCTGGTGGCCTACATCCTCACCAACACCTACCTCAACGGCGAAACCATCCGCCTGGACGGTGCCACCCGGCTGGCACCGAAGTGAGCCGCTACGGCCCGCGCGCCGACCGCTGGGTCGCCACCCATTGGCCGGCCATCCGCGCCCGTGGCCGCTGGCGGTTCGTGCTGCTGCGCGGGCTGGCGCTGTGGGGCGGCCTGATGTTCCTGGGCATGGCCGCGCTGGTGGCATTCCGGCTGGGCCTGCAGCACCCCCGCCTGCCGCTGGTGCTGGCCCTGGCCCTGCCCCTGTGCCTGTTTGGCGGCCTCGTCTGGGGCCTGCTCACCTGGTTCTTCAACGAGCGCATCTTCCGTGCGCTCCCAACTGCGAAAAACAACCCATGAAGGCTTGCGACTTCAAGAAAGGCAACGTCGTCGAATACAACAACGGCGTCTACCAGATCCGCGACATCGAACGCAGCAGCCCGCAAGGCCGCGGCGGCAACGTGCGCTTCCGCTTCGTCATGTACTCGATCCCCGGCGGCAACAAGCTGGATGCCAGCTTCGACGGCGACGACGACCTGCGCGAAGTGGACATGAGCCGTCGCCAGTGCACCTATTCCTACAAGGACGGTGATGCGTTCGTGTTCCTCGATGACGAGGACTACACCCCGTACACGCTGGATGCCGACGTCATCGGCGATGCCGCCGGTTACATCGTCGACGACCTCACCGGCATCTACGTGCAGTTGATCGAAGACGCCCCGGTGGCGATCCAGCTGCCGCAGTCGGTGGCGATGGAAGTCATCGAAACCCCGCCGGAACTCAAGGGCGGCACCGCCACCAAGCGCCCGAAACCGGCCAAGCTGTCCACCGGCATCGAGATCATGGTGCCGGAATACATCGGCAGCGGCGAAAAGGTGTGGGTGAACACCACCACCGGCGAATTCGGCGGCCGCGCGGAATAAAGTGGATGCCCGCCATCCCCGCGCGGGCGGGGATGGCATCTGGCGCCTCCGGCACGCCCGCCCAGCGTGACATCCCGGCATGGATGGGGGACGCATGGGCCGCATCGCAGCCGTTGCGACGGCCCACCCGCAGACTGGCCCACTTCACCACGCCGCAAGGACCACCCCGCAATGCCCAGCCTGAACTGGATCGGCAAAGACGCCGTCGTCAAACACCACAAGGATGTGCCGTTCCGCCTGCTGGAGCCGGTGCAGGCGCTGTCGTGCGCGGGCGATACCGACAATGCCGCCGACAGCGGCAATCTGATCGTGCAGGGCGACAACCTGCTGGCGCTCAAGGCGCTGCTGCCGCGCTACGCCGGGCAGGTGAAATGCATCTACATCGACCCGCCCTACAACACCGGCAACGAGGGTTGGGTCTACAACGACAACGTGAACTCGCCCGAGATCAAGCGCTGGCTGGGCGAGGTGGTGGGCAAGGAAGGCGAGACCCTGGACCGGCACGACCGCTGGCTGTGCATGATGTATCCACGGTTGATGCTGTTGAAGCAGTTTTTGCGGGAAGAC
Organism: Thermomonas sp.; assembly: GCF_041905325.1. Lineage (GTDB taxonomy): Bacteria > Pseudomonadota > Gammaproteobacteria > Xanthomonadales > Xanthomonadaceae > Thermomonas. Next base: position 209,141 of record NZ_JAYRLK010000005.1, read on the forward strand.
GGGGCGATTTTCGTGTCGATTGACGACAACGAGGTGGCAACCTTGCGGTTGCTGATGGATGAAATTCTCGGCGGCGGAAATTTTGTGGCCGATTTCGTCGTCCAAAAACGAGTGTCTCCTGATAATGATGAACGCCTGGTCACGGCGGTACACGATCACTTGATTTGCTATGCAAGCAACAAAAGTAAGTGCCAGTTTTCTCGCCTGCCACGTACAGAAGAAGCTGACGCCCGATACGAAAATCCAGATAACGATCCGCGAGGGCCGTGGACGTCGAGCGACCTAACTCGACGGGAGTACAGAGAGCATGATTTTTATCCAATAACACTTCCTAGCGGGCGAGAGGTTACTCCTGCCGCTGGCAGGAGTTGGTCTGTCCCAAAGGATTCTTATCAACGTCTACTTACCGAGAACAGGCTATGGTTTGGAAAAAATGGCTCCGCCATGCCACGACTGAAGAGGTTCCTTTCGGAAGTATCGGATGGCATTGTGCCTACGACATGGTTTTCTTCAGATATAGCAGGCGACAATCAACAAAGTAAAAAGGAATTGAGGGCCATTTTGTACGAGCAGGCTGATTTGTTTGCAACGCCAAAACCCACCCGCCTAATCCAACGTATCCTGCAAATCGCCAGCGACAAAGATTCCATCATCCTCGACAGCTTCGCCGGCTCCGGCACCACCGCCCACGCCGTGCTGAAACAGAACGCCGAAGACGGCGGCAACCGCCGCTTCATCCTCGTCGAAATGGATGAAGGCATCGCCCGCAACGTCACCGCCGAGCGGGTGAAGCGCGTGGCACAGGGCTACACCAACGCCAAGGGCGACGCCGTGCCCGGCCTGGGCGGCGGCTTCCAGTTCTGCAAGCTCGGCAAACCCTTGTTCGACGCGCGCGGCCATATCAGCAATGAAGTGCGCTTCGCCGAACTGGCGCGCTTCGTCTGGTTCATCGAAACCGGCATGGGCCTGCCGGCCAGCCGCGCCAGCCGCACCGCCGCCGACACCGCCAGCCCGCTGCTGGGCGTGCACGAGGGCCGCGCCGTGTACCTGCTCTACAACGGCATCCTGAAAGACCGCAGTATCGACGGCGGCAACGTCCTCACCACCCCGCTGCTGGACCTGCTGCCCGCCCACGACGGTCCGCGCGTGGTCTATGGCGCCCGCTGCGCCATCGGCGCGGACCGCCTGCGCGCGCTGGGCATCACCTTCAAGCAACTGCCCTACCACCTGCGGGTGGCACCGTGACCCCGCAGGACGACAACCCCGCGCCGCAGTCGGAACTGCTGCTGTACCGCGACGCCAACGCGCACACCCGGATCGAGGTGCGGCTGGAAGGCGACAACGTGTGGCTGGCGCAGCGGCAGATCGCCGAGCTGTATCAGGTGTCCGTCCCCACGGTCAACGAACATCTGGCCAACGCCTTCGACGAGGGAGAACTCGAACCTGAACGAACCATTCGGAAATTCCGAATTGTTCAAGCCGAAGGCCCGCGCGAGGTGCGCCGGCTGGTGGACCACTACAACCTGGCCGCCATCCTGGCCGTGGGCTACCGGGTGCGCTCCGCACGCGGCACCCAGTTCCGCCAGTGGGCCAGCCAACGGCTGTCCGAATATCTGGTCAAGGGCTTCGCCATGGATGACGAACGCCTCAAGCGCGGCCCGGACGATGGCTACTTCGAAGAGCTGCTGGCGCGCATCCGCGACATCCGCAGCTCGGAGCGGATGTTCTGGCGCAAGGTGCTGGACATCTACGCCACCAGTATTGACTACGACGCATCGGCGGACGCCAGCCAGCGCTTCTTCCAGACCGTGCAGAACAAGATGCACTGGGCGGCGCATGGCCACACCGCCGCCGAAGTGGTGCTGGCGCGTGCCGATGCGCGCCAGCCCAACATGGGCATGACCAGCACCAGTGCCGGCCAACCGCGCCGGCAGGATGCGCCAATCGCCAAGAATTACCTGCACGAAGCCGAACTCGATGCGCTGAACCGCATCGTCACCGCCTATCTGGAATTCGCGGAATTGCAGGCCCTGAACCGCCAGCCGATGACGATGGCGGACTGGATCGCCAAGCTCGACGATTTCCTGCACCTGAGCGGGCGCGACCTGTTGACGCATGCCGGACGCGTGCGCCACGACGATGCCCTGCGCCACGCGCAGCAGCAATACGATGCTTGGCGCAAGCAGCAATCGGCCCTGCCGCAGGCGGTGGATCGCGATTTCGACAATGCGGCCCATTCCTTGCAGCCCGTGGCCCGCAAGCGCGGCAACGCCCGCACCCCCAAGGACAACGACGCATGAGCCTGAAGGTCTACCAGTCCGACGTGCTGGACCGCTACGAAACCTTCCTGCGCGCCTGGCGCGCGCAGGCGCAGGCGCATCCGGGCGAGCGCGTGGCCAGCCGGCTGGCGTTCGAGGAATGCACGCTGGAAAACTTCGGCTTCCGCATTCCCTATCACGCGCCGCCGGCCTTTGAGGCCAGCGACACCCCGGTGGTCTGCCTGCGGGTGCCCACCGGCGGCGGCAAGACCCTGATCGGCGGCCATGCCATCGCCCGGGTCAAGCGCAGCCTTGCGCCGGTGGAGCACAGCCTGACCCTGTGGCTGGTGCCCACCGACGCCATCCGCAGCCAGACCCTGCGGGCCTTGCGCACGCCGGGCGCGCTGCTGCACGACGAGCTGCGCACGCTGTTCGGCGAGGTGGCGGTGCTGGACATCGACGAAGCGCTGTCGGTGTCGCCGGCGGTGCTGGACAGCCACGACACCATCATCGTCACCACCATGCAGGCCTTCAAGCAGGCCGAAACCGACCGTCTGGCGGTGTATCGCGCCAATGGCGCGCTGATGGAACATTTCCGCGGCATCGACGGCAGCGGCTGGTCACTGGCCGAGGCACTGGCACTGCGTCGCCCCTTCATCGTGGTGGACGAGGCGCACAACCAGGGCAGCGCGCTGGCCTTCGACACCCTGGCCCGGCTGGCCCCTTGCGCGGTGCTGGAACTGACCGCCACCCCCGACCGCATGCACCAGCCGTCCAACGTGCTGGTGTCGATTTCCGCATCCACCCTGCAAAGCGAGGACATGATCAAGCTGCCGGTGGACATGGCGGTGCACCCGGACTGGCGGATCGCGCTGCGCGAGGCCATCGCCAAACTCGATGCGCTGCAATCCGCCGCCGATGCCGAGCGCAGCGCCACCGGCGAGACGCTGCGCCCGATCATGTTGCTGCAGGCCGAGCGCCAGCAGAAGGACAACCCGGACGCGATGACCATCGACCGCGTGCGCGCGGCATTGATCGAACAGTTCGACGTGCCCGCCGCGCAGATCGCGCGTTCGGCCACCGGCGTTGACGAGCTGAGCGATGCCGACCCGGCCACGCTGCGCTTTGTCATCACCGCCGACAAGCTGCGCGAAGGCTGGGACTGGCCGGCGGCCTATGTATTGATGAGCTTTCGCGGCAGCAGCACGCAAATGGCGCTGGAGCAGATCCTGGGCCGCGTGCTGCGGATGCCGCAGGTCACGCGCAAGCGGCAGGAAGCGCTGAACTGCGCGTATGCGTTTGCGGTGTCGAACAACCTTGCCGAGGTGGCCGCCACCCTGCGCGACGGGCTGGTGCAGGCCGGCTTCGAACGCCAGGACGCCAAGGATCTGGTGCGCGGCACGGCATTGAGCAACGGCAACGACGATCTGCTGCGCGCGCAGGCCAGCGTCAGCGTGCCGCTGCCGGCGCAGGACGGCTGCCTGGTGCTGCCGGATTTTTCGCAGTTGCCCGAAGCCACCCGCAAGCGGATCGAGAACAAGCTGGAGCTGTCCCCGGAAACCGGCAGCCTCACGCTGCGCGGCGAATGGAGTGCCAAGGAACAAAAGGCGCTGAAGGAGGCATTCCGTGAACCCGCCGCCGTTGCCGCGCTGGAACAGGCCTTCACCCACCTGCAATCCCCTGCGGCTGCGCCACCGAAGACGCCTTCCGAACTGGGCCAGACCTTTGAACTGCCGCTGCTGGCGTGGTCGCAGGGCGACTTGCTCTGCGATCTTGGCAATGCCCCAGCGCTGGAGGGCACGCTGGCGCTGACCGCGGTGGATGCCGCGTTGGACGACGCCACCTTCCCGCGCGAGCTGGAAACCCTGCAGCGCGCACGCCTGCGGCTGGGCGATGCGGAAAAACTCAAGCTGGACCCGCTGGAACAGCTCGACGTGCAGCTGGGCTTGTTCGGCGTGCGCGATACCGCCAGCCTCGAAGACCTGCAGTGGACGCTGGAACAGCGCCTGGCCGCGCCCGACCTGGACCCGGAAGACCTGGCCGCCTGGCTGTCCGGCGCACTGCGCCACCTGCTGGAAGTGCGCGGCTTCAGCTGCAGCGAACTGGTGTACCAGCGGGTGAAGCTGATCGACGTGCTGGCCCAACGCATCGCCCACGCCCGCCGCCACGGCCAGCACCAGCGCTTCCTCAACCTGCTGGGCGATGAGAGCCGGATGAGCGCCGATGCCCGCCTGCAATGCGTGTTCAAATCCGGCCGCTACGCCTGGGACTGGCAGTACAACGGCTTCGTCACCCTGCCCAGGCACTTCTTCCCGCAAATCGGCAACCTGCAATCGCAGGGCGAAGAATTCGAATGCGCCGACTTCATCGCCAACCGGCTGGACGGCGTGCGCGACTGGGTGCGCAACATCGAGCGCAAACCCGGCGCGTTCTCGCTGCCGACGTCCCACCAGCGTTTCTACCCGGACTTCCTGGTGCGGATGACCGATGGCCGCATGCTGGTCGTTGAATACAAGGGTGCGCACCTGTACGACAACCCGGAGCAGGCGGAAAAGCGCCGCATCGGCCAGCTGTGGGCGCGCCGCGCGGGCGAACGCTTCCGCTTCGTCATGCCCAAGCGCAAGGACTGGGGCATGATCCGCGCGGCGTTTGAGGCATAGCGGGTTCTGTAATTCCACATGCCGCGCCACACCGCATCGCAATTGCAATGCAACCGGAGTACCCAGATGGAAACCGCCCCCCTCGCCGCCCACGGCGTGCGCCTGGAGCCGCTGACGCTGGCGCACGCCGACGGGTTGGCCGCCGCCAGTGCGGATGGCGACATCGGCCGGTTGTCTTTCACCAGCGCGCCCGACGCCACGCCGGCAGCGGCCAGCGCCTATGTGCAGGCGGCATTGGCCGGGTTGGCCGACGGCAGCATGTTGCCGTTCGCGGTGATCGCGGACGGCCGCATCGTTGGCAGCACGCGCTATTACGACATCAACCCGACGGTGCCCAACCTGGCCATCGGCTACACCTGGTACGCAGCCTCGGTGCAGCGCAGCCATGTCAACACCACCTGCAAGCGGCTGCTGCTGAGCCACGCCTTCGAGCGGCTTGGCATGTGCGCGGTGTACTTCCACACCAGCCACCTGAACCTGCGTTCGCAAGCCGCCATCGAACGGCTGGGCGCGCAGCGCGACGGCATCCTGCGTGCGCACATGCGTCACAAGGACGGCAGCCTGCGCGATACCTTCTGCTATTCGGTGCTGGCCAGCGAATGGCCGGCGATCCGCACGCGGCTGGACGCGCGGCTGGCGCAGGGGGCCCCGCAGGGACGGCCTGGGCCAGCCATGGCTTGAACAAGGACGCCGGTTCCGGCCACTTGCGAATGCGTCCCGGCACGGGCCGCCGCGCCTTGCCACCTTCGGATGCCTGTGCTCAAATCCGGAGAGAATCCATACGCCGCCGCACTTAGCGATGGCCTTCACGCAGGGGAGCAATGCATGAGTTCCGATCGTCCCTGGCTGGCCCATTATCCGGCCGGCGTGCCTGCCGAGATCGACCTGGACGAGTTCGCGTCGATCACCGACGTGTTCGAGTCGGCGCTGCGCAAATACCGCGACCAGACCGCCTTCATCAACATGGGCAAGACGCTCAGCTACGACGCGCTGGACCGCCTCAGCCGCGACTTCGCCGGCTACCTGCTGGGCGAGCTGAAACTCAAGAAGGGCGATCGCGTGGCGATCATGATGCCCAACTGCCTGCAATACCCCATCGCCCTGTTCGGCGTGCTGCGTGCCGGGCTGACGGTGGTGAACACCAACCCGATGTACACCGCGCGCGAGCTCAAGCACCAATTGGCCGACTCCGGTGCCAGCGTGCTGCTGGTGATGGACAATTTCGGCCACGTCGCCCAGGAGGTGCTGGCGCAACTGCCGGGCGTGCGCGCCATCACCACCGGGTTGGGCGACATGCTGGGCTTCCCGAAGGGCACGCTGGTCAACTTCGTGCTCAAGCACGTGAAGAAGATGGTGCCGGACTACGCCATCCCCGGCGCGGTGCGCTTCCGCGACACCCTCACCCTGGGCCGCATGCACGCGCTGCCGCAGATCCGCAACGCCCCCGAGGACCTCGCCTTCCTGCAATACACCGGCGGCACCACCGGCGTGTCCAAGGGCGCGATGCTGACCCACCGCAACCTGGTGGCCAACATGCAGCAGGCCGCCGCCTGGGTGGGGGCCAACATCCACTACGGCGAGGAAACCATCGTCACCGCGTTGCCGCTGTACCACATCTTCGCATTGACCGCGAACTGCCTGGTGTTCATGAAGTTCGGCGCGCGCAACCTGCTGATCACCAACCCGCGCGACATGCCCGGCTTCGTCAAGGAACTCAAGAGCACGCGCTTCACCGCCATCACCGGCGTCAACACCCTGTTCAACGGCCTGCTCAACACCCCCGGCTTCGATGGCGTGGATTTCTCCCACCTGCACCTCACCCTGGGCGGCGGCATGGCGGTGCAGCGCGCGGTGGCCGAAAAGTGGAAGCAGGCGACCGGAGTGACGCTGGCCGAGGCCTACGGCCTCACCGAGACCTCCCCTGCGGTCTGCATCAACCCGCTGGACCTGCGCGAATACAACGGCTCCATCGGCATGCCGGTGCCCTCCACCCATGTGTGCATCAAGGGCGAGGACGGTGCCACCCTGGCAATGGGCGAGATCGGCGAGCTGTGCGTGAAGGGCCCGCAGGTGATGAAGGGTTACTGGCAGCGCCCGGAGGAAACCGCCAAGGTCATCGATGCCGACGGCTGGCTGCACACCGGCGACATGGCGAAAATGGACGAGCAGGGCTATTTCTACATCGTCGACCGCAAGAAGGACATGATCCTGGTGTCCGGCTTCAACGTGTATCCGAACGAAGTGGAAGACGTGATCGCGATGATGCCGGGCGTGCTGGAAGTGGCCGCCATCGGCGTCCCGGACGAGAAATCCGGCGAGGCGGTGAAGGTGTTCGTGGTGCGCAAGGACCCGGCACTGACGGTCGAGCAGATCAAGGCGTTCTGCCGCGAAAACATGACCGGCTACAAGCAGCCCAAGTTCATCGAATTCCGCAACGAGCTTCCGAAGAGCAACGTCGGCAAGATCCTGCGCAAGGAGCTGCGCGAGCCGGCCAAGGCCTGAGCCCGCCACGTTCCGCATCCTGCGGCCCCGGGTGGCGACCACCCGGGGCCTTTTTGTCGCCGGCCACGCCAGCGGTTGCCACCCCGCCTTGCACTGGCGCTGTTTTGGGCGCATAGAAGCGCATCGGGCCGCATCAGGAGGTTCCCCCGAGCCGCGCCGGCAAGGCCCGGGCTGGCGCCCCCAGTCTGGAGCGAACATGGCCACTGCAACCGCGGAAACACCGGTTTCCCTACCCCGCCTCCCCACCTTGCGCACCCATGAGGGTGCCAACGGCACCGTGCACTGGTGCCATATGCATGCCGACCTCGCCAGCCGAACCGGGCGGGCCTGCTTCAAGCCGGCGCTGGTGGCCGACATCCTGCACTACCAGCAAGTCCTGGGGGAACGCCTGCACCGCGAGCAGGCGCAAGGCGACACGGGTCTGCGCCACGTGGTGCTGGCTTCCGACTGCGACGCATTCAATCTGGGCGGCGACCTGGCGTATTTCGGCAATGCGATCCGCAACCAGGACCGCGACGCGCTGCTGCAATACGCCCGCCAGTGCGTGCGTGGCGTGCATGCCTTCCACGCCGGGCTGGGTGCCGGCGCGCACAGCATCGCACTGGTGCAGGGGGATGCGCTGGGCGGCGGCTTCGAGGCGGCGCTCAGCTGCCACACCATCGTGGCCGAGGAGGGCGTGGGCATGGGCTTGCCGGAAGTGCTGTTCGACCTGTTCCCGGGGATGGGGGCCTATTCGTTCCTGTGCAAGCGGATTGCCCCGCACAAGGCCGAGCAGATGATGCTGAGCGGCGAGGTGCTGTCCAGCGAGGAACTGCACAAGCTGGGACTGGTGGATGTGCTGGCGCCGCGCGGCCAGGGCGTGCAGGCGGTGGAGGATGTCGTGCGCAGCAACCGCCGGATTCCACGCGCGCGCGCGGCGATGCACCAGGTGCGCGCGCTGGCGCAGCCGGTGCCGCTGGAGGAGCTGCTGGCGATCACCGGCATATGGGTGGATACCGCGCTGCAACTGGGCGAAAAGTCCCTGCGCACCATGGAACGGCTGGTCCGCGCGCAGTACCGCCGCCACGGCGATGCCGCCGTGGCACACGCCTGATCGCTACTGACTGTCCTCGCGCGCGGGGGTCCAGCTCCCGCGCTGCGCCAACGCCTGCTCGCCTTGCCGCAGGCGCTGCGCCAGCAACTCGCGATGGCGCTGCCAATCGCGCTGGAGTTCAAGCGTGCCCATCCGCATCATCGCCCCGCCCAATTCCGCGCATTGCAGCAGGCCGAGGTTGCCGGTCACCCCTTTCAACGCATGCGCCTGCTCGCGCAATTCATCCCAGTCACCCCGCTGCCCCGCATGCAGCATCCGCGCCAATGCCACCCGCGCATCGGTAATGCTTTGGCACACGAATTCGATCTCGAAGGCCTTGCCCAGCGACGCGATTTCGTCCAGCACGGCAGGGTCCAGCACTTCCGCCTGCCCGGGCCGCGCCGGTGCGAGTGGCGCGGGCAATTCCTCGGCAGTGGCTTCGCCATTGACCAGGACGGCCAGCATGTCCAGCAGCTTGGCGATGGCAAACGGCTTGGTGATGAAGCCGCGCGCGCCCGCTTCGCGGCAGGTGCGGGCGGCATCCGGGGTGGCATCGGCGCTGACCACCACGACCTGGGTGCGCGGCCCGCCCCCGGCCTGCATCACCCGCAACTGCCGCAGCAGGTCGATGCCATCCAGTTGCGGCATGTGCAGGTCCACCAGGGCCACGTCGATGCCGCCTCCGGCCAGGGCATCCAGCGCCGCCTCGCCGTTGTCCACGGCCACCACCCGATGCCCGGCCTTTTGCAGGACGCCCTGCAGCAGCAGGCGGTTGGCGGCATGGTCATCGGCCACCAGCACCCGCATCGGGCGAACCCGCTTGCGGTGGCGCACGAAGGGATCACCGAAGGCGATGACATTCGGCGCTTGCGCAGCCGCCGTGACCGGCTCCGTCTGCACGCCGTCCGCCACCGGCCCCGGCATCGGTTCCAGCACCGGCTCCGGTACCGGTTCGAACGGCAGCTCCACCCAGAAACGGCTGCCCACGTTTTCGTTGCTTTCAAACCCGATGCTGCCGCCCATGGCCTCGGCCAGCCCCTTGGCGATGGTGGTGCCCAACCCGGTGCCCTGGTGCTTGCGCGCCATGCTGTTGTCGGCTTGCTCGAAGGCATCGAAGATCTTCGCCCGGGCCGATGCGGGAATGCCGATCCCGGTATCGGCCACGGTGAACCGCAGCCGCACCTGCCTTGCACCATTGCCGGCCACGCCCGCCACCGTCATCCGCACTTCCCCGGAATGGGTGAACTTGATCGCGTTGCTGAGCAGGTTCACCAACACCTGGCGCAAGTGGCCCGGATCGCCGCGCAGCCGGGTGGGCACGCCCGCCTCCACGTCCACCGCGTATTGCAGGTGCTTGTTGCGGGCCTCCGGTGCCAGCATCAGGTTGATCTGCTCCAGCAGCACGTGCAGGTCGAAATTTTCCTGACGCAGCTTGAGCTTGCCGGCCTCGATCGCCGAAATGTCCAGCACGTCCTCGACCAGCGCCAGCAACGCGCGGGTGGCGGCTTGCAGGGTTTCCACGTAGCTGCGCTGTTCGGCATCCAGGCGGGTGCTTGCCAGCAATTCCGACATCCCCGACAACCCGTTCAACGGGGTGCGGAATTCGTGGCTCATGTTGGCCAGGAAGCGGCTCTTGGCCAGGTTGGCGCGGCGCGCCTCCTCCATTGCCGCAGTCAAGGCCCGCAGCAGGTTGGCGAAATACAGCGGCACCGCCACCAGCCCCAGCAGCAATCCCCACGACAGGTACGCATTGGCCAGCCAGTAGGGGGTGTTGAACATCATCGTGGCGAACGACGCCACCGCCAACGCGGTGGCCGCGTACAGGTAACGCGGGCCATAGCGCAGTCCGTTGCCGATGGTCACCCACAGGTACACCGCATACAGCGGCGCGGCGGCCTCGCCCTGCAAGTGCATCACCCCGCCCATCGCCGCGTAATCGGCCAGCATCCCCAGCCAGCGGCGCGGGTGCGACGGCCGTGGCACCGCCAGGATGGCACCCAGCAGGCCCAGCGACAGCCCCAGTTCGCCCAGCAGGATCAGCCAGGTCTCGACCAGCGCCAGGCGGCCGTCGCCGGTGCTGACCTCCCACCCCAGGTACGCCGCGAACAGGAACGTGATGACGATGCGCACGAACACCTGCGCATGCTCGCTGTCCGCCCGCGTCTGCAAGCGCGACCGCAACCATTGCCAGCCCGCGTGCACGGCCTCAGCGCCAGTCCCGATGCAGGGTGACCTGCGAATAGCGGTCGCAGATGTCGTACAACTGCGGCAGGTTGCCCAGCAGCACCCGCACGCAGTCCGGGTCCAGCATCATGCCGCTTTGCGAGCCGATGAACTCCAGCGCCTTGCCGATGCTCCACGCCGGCTTGTAGGGCCGGGGCGAGAGCAGCGCGTCGAACACGTCCGCGACGGTGACGATGCGCGCTTCGATCGGGATGTCGTCACCGGCCAGCCCGTCCGGATACCCCTTGCCGTTCCAGTGTTCGTGGTGGCGCAGGGCGATCTGCGCGCCAATCTGGATGAAGCGGTTCTGGCTGTCCTGCAACAACTGGTAGCCAATGCGCGGATGCTGCTGCATGCGCGTGCGCTCGGCATCGTCCAGCGGGCCGGGCTTCATCAGGATGGCATCGGGAATGGCGATCTTGCCGATGTCATGCAGCGGTGCGGCCAGTTCGATCACCTGCGCCTGCTCTTCCGGCAGGCCCAGCCCTTCGGCCACCAACCCGGCCACGTGGGCCATGCGTTCCAGGTAGGCACTGGTGCCGGCATCGCGAAACTCGATGGCGCGCGCCAGCCGCGAAAGGGTTTCGCGCTCGCGATCCTCCACCTCGCGGAGGCTGGCCAGCAGCCGCTGCTCCAGCGACAGCGCGCGTTGCTTCACCGATTCGTTGTGCTGCCGCAACTGCAACAGGTTCTGGCAGCGCGAACGCATGTCCCGCATGCGGATCGGTTTGTGGATGAAATCCATCACGCCGGCATCCAGCGCCGCCTGCCGCACCGGCTCATCGTCCACGATCGTCACCAGCACGATGGGGACGTCGCGATTGGCGGGCGAACGCCGGAAGGCCTTGGCCAGTTCCAGCCCGTCCATGCCGGGCATGCGGTAATCCAGCAACAGCAGGTCGGGCTGGTTGTTCAGGCACCAGTCCAGTGCCGCCATCGGCTCACCGAATTCGTGGGCCTCGATCTGCGGGCTGATGTCCTGCACCACCTGGCGCAACAGGGTACGCACCGAAGGCTGGTCATCGACAATCACGACGTCCATGCTGACCCCTCTGCCCCACCGGGCATACTGGCACCCCGCCCACGCATCATTTATGCCTGTCTACCTTACAGTACGCGGCATTGGCAAGCGCCCGGCCACGCCGGCGCTCAACCACCCGGCCGCATGTACGGGAACAGCAGCACGTCGCGGATCGAGCTGGAGCCGGTCAGCAGCATCACGAAGCGGTCGATGCCCACGCCCAGCCCGCCGGTGGGGGCCAGGCCCACCTCCAGCGCGCGGATGTAGTCGGCATCGAAATGCATGGCCTCGTCGTCGCCGGCGTCCTTCGCCTCGACCTGGGCGCGGAAGCGCGCGGCCTGGTCTTCCGGGTCATTCAGCTCCGAGAACCCGTTCGCCAGCTCCTTGCCGCCGACGAACAGCTCGAAGCGATCGGTGATGCCGGGCTCGCTGTCGGATTCGCGCGCCAGCGGGCTGACTTCCACCGGGTAGTGGGTGATGAAGGTCGGCTGGATCAGGCCGGTTTCGACGGTCTTCTCGAAGATTTCCAGCAGCAGCTTGCCCCAGCCGTAGCCGGGCTTCACATGCACGCCGAGGCGCGCGCAGTGCGCGGCCAGCGCGGCGCGGTCGCGGCAGTCGGCGACGGAAATTTCAGGGTTCAGCTCGCGCACCGCCTCTTCCAGCTTCCAGCGGCGGAAGGCGGGCGCCAGGTCGATGGCGTGGCCGTCCCACTCGAACACCGTGGTGCCCATCGCCTCCAGCGCGACGTCACGCATCATCGCTTCGGTCAGGTCCATCACCTCGGTGTACGTGGCGTAGGCCTCGTACAGCTCCAGCATGGTGAATTCGGGGTTGTGGCGGGTGGACACGCCCTCGTTGCGGAAGTTGCGGTTGATCTCGTAGACGCGCTCCAGCCCGCCCACCACCAGCCGCTTGAGGTAGAGCTCCGGTGCCACCCGCAGGAACAGCTGCAGGTCCAGCGCGTTGTGGTGGGTCACGAACGGGCGCGCGGTGGCACCGCCGGCGATGTACTGCATCATCGGCGTTTCCACTTCGAGGAAGCGGCGCGCGTCCAGCCAGTGGCGGATCGCGCGGACGATGCGCGAGCGGGCGATGAAGACTTCGCGCGCCTCCGGGGTGACGATCAGGTCGACATAGCGCTGGCGGTAGCGCTGCTCGACATCGGCCAGCCCGTGGAACTTGTCCGGCAACGGCCGCAGCGACTTCACCAGCAGGCGCAGCGATGCCACCTTGACCGACAGCTCGCCGGTCTTGGTGCGCATCAGGCTGCCTTCGGCGGCCACGATGTCGCCGATGTCCCAGCCCTTGAACGCGTCATAGGCCGCGCCCAGCGCATTGGCTTGCAGGAACAACTGCACCTTGCCGCTCATGTCCTGCACGGTGGCGAACGCGGCCTTGCCCATCACCCGCTTGGCGAGGATGCGGCCGGCGATGGCCACCTTGCGGCCGCCGGCCTCCAATGCTTCGCCGGTCCAGCGTTCGGCATCGGCGTACTCGGCCTGCAGGTCGCCGGCAAAGTCGGCACGCTTGAAGTCGTTCGGGAACGCGATGCCCTGTTCGCGCAGCGCGGCCAGTTTGGCGCGACGCTCGGCGATCAGGTGGTTTTCATCGACGGGCGTGGGGGCGGCGGTTTCGTTCATCGGGCATCCGTCACGCCCGCATGCCACGGGCGCGTCACTGGGAGGGGGAGGCAAGCGGATCAGGTCTGGAAGGATAGCAGAGCACGCCCTGCACGCTGGCCGCGTCATGAAACCGTCACCTCTCTGGCACGCATCTTGCGTAGCTGAAGGCAAGCTCGAGGAGTCGTCGCCATGCACATGCCCACCGCACGCACCGCCCGCCTGCTGCCGCTGCTGCTGGTGCTGGCCCTGTGCCTGCCGGCGGTGCCCGCCGCCGCGCCGCAATCGTCACCCGCCCCCGCCACGACAGCGGAGGCCGGTGCGCAGTGCCTGGCCTTGCAAGGGCGCTTGAGCCGGCAGCAATCCGCGTTGCAGGAGCTGCAAGCACAGGCCCGCGCCCTCAATGCCGAGCGTGCGCTGGAACAGTTGCGCCATGCCCATCAGGTGCAGACGCTGCAAGCCCGGCAGTCGCAGCTGCAGTACGTGACGGTCATCGCGGTGTTGTCGCTGCTGCTGCTGGCCACCGCCGGCTTCCTCCTGCAACAGCGCAAGCGCCAGTCGCTGCTGCGGCAGCTCAGCGAAGTCGATTCACTGACGGGCCTGAGCAACCGCCACGCCGCCACCGCCGCCCTGAATGCCATGGCTGCGCAGCGCGGTCCGGAGGGCACCCGCCATGTGCTGTTCCTGATCGACATCGACCACTTCAAGCACGTCAATGACAACCACGGCCACGCCGCGGGCGACACCGTGCTGGTGGAAGTGTCGCGCCGCCTGCAAGCCGCCTGCCGCCCCACCGATGTGGTGGCGCGCTGGGGCGGCGAGGAATTCCTGGTGGCCTGCGCCAACCTGACCCGCGAACAGGCCGAGCAGGTCGCCACCCGCCTGCGCCGGGCGATGGCCTACACCCTGCACACCGAGCACGCCACGCGGCCGGTCACGGTCTCGCTGGGGCTGGCACCGATTCCGTTTTTCGACGCCCCGGCGGAGCACGCCTCCCCCGCCAATCGCTGGGACTACGCCCTGCGCATGGCCGACCGCGCGCTGTACGCGGCCAAGCGCCACCGCGATGCCTGGGTGGGTTACTGGGGCGCGCAATTGCCGGACGATGCCACTGCCGAGGCCGCGCTGGAGCAACCCGAGGCGGCCACCGGCCTGATCACCGTGATGTCCAGCACGCCACGCATCGTGTCGTTGCGCATGGCCCGCGCCCGCAGCCTGCGCGCGGTACGCGCGCAAGGCTGAAACGCGCGTCAGGAAGCACTGGACAACCTGCTGTTGATCGTCATCCCCGCTTACGCGGGAATGACCAACAACGGCGACTGGATCAGGCGATTTTCAATTTGCATCGCTGCGCTTGGCGCCGGCTTCCAGGCCCGACTTGAGGCTGGCTTCCACGAACTCGTCGAGGTCGCCGTCCAGCACCTTCTGGGTATCGCTGCGCTCGATGCCGGTACGCAGGTCCTTGATGCGGCTCTGGTCGAGCACGTAGTTGCGGATCTGGCTGCCCCAGCCGATATCCGACTTGGTGGCTTCCAGCGCGTCCCTCTCGACGTTGCGCTTCTGCACTTCGAGTTCGTACAACTTCGCCTTCAGCATCTTCATCGCGCGGTCGCGGTTGGCATGCTGGCTGCGCTCGGTCTGGCAGGCGACCACGGTGTTGGTGGGCACGTGGGTGATGCGCACCGCCGATTCGGTCTTGTTGACGTGCTGGCCGCCCGCGCCGGAAGAGCGATACACGTCGGTCTTCAGGTCGGCCGGGTTGATCTCGATGTCGATGTCGTCGTCCACTTCCGGCGACACGAACACGCTGGTGAAGCTCGTGTGGCGGCGGTTGTCGGAGTCGAACGGCGACTTGCGCACCAGGCGGTGCACGCCGATCTCGGTCTTCAGCCAGCCATAGGCGTAGTCGCCCTCGACGCGGAAGGTGGCGGACTTGATGCCGGCCACGTCGCCACCGGACACCTCCATCAGCTCGGCCTTCCAGCCGCGCGATTCGCACCAGCGCAGGTACATGCGCAGCAGCATTTCCGCCCAGTCCTGCGCCTCGGTGCCGCCGGCACCGGCCTGGATGTCGACGAAGGCGTTGCAGCTGTCCATCTGGCCCGAGAACATGCGCTGGAACTCGATGGCTTCCACGCCTTTCTCGTACTGGTCGACGTCGGCCACCACCGCTTGCGCAGTGTCCTCGTCGTCTTCCATTTCGGCCAGTTCCAGCAGCTCGCCGGCGCCAACCAGACCATCCTTCAGGTTGCGGATGCCGTTGACGGTCTTGTCCAGCAGCGACCGCTCGCGCCCCAGCGCCTGCGCGCGGGCGGGGTCGTTCCAGACGTCCGGATGTTCCAGTTCGCGTTCTACTTCTTCCAGGCGTTCGCGCTTGGTGTCGTAGTCAAAGATACCCCCGGAGCGCATCGAGCCGACCGGTCAGGTCGGCGATGCGGGCTCGGATGGGATTGAGCTCGATCATGGGGAAACCGCTTGGGGTTCGGATGAACCGCGCATTTTAACAGCGTGCGGCACCTCTTGCGCCGGTGCGCAATCCTTGCGCCAGCTTTCCACGCGCAGCTCCGCAATGGGCGCGAAGACCCGCGGCGGCTGGCGACGGGCGCACCACGGGTGGAGTTGATCAAACTCGCGCATGGACCCAACGGGTCTCAACCCTCCAGCCCGGCACGCTGGCGCAGGTCGGCGCGGTAGGTACGGCTGCACGGCAGCTTCGCGCCATCCTGCATGTGCACGCGCGCGTCGCCGGTCTCCAGCGGTTCGATGGAGACGATGTGGTCGAGGTTGACCATGTAGCTGCGGTGCACGCGCGCGAACCGGACCGGGTCGAGCCGCGCCTCGATGCCGCCCAGGGTGCTGCGCAGCGGGTAGTCGTGGCCGCGTACCCGCAGGTTGACGTAGTTGCCCGAGTTGACCTTCACTGCGTGCTTCGGCGGCTACGAGCTGATCCGCCGGGTACCGGTGTTGCGGCCGCTGTTCGGCCTCAGGCGGGAACCGAGGCGGCCGCCGCTTCCCGATGCACCACCACAAGCTGGATAGCATCGCCGCCGCGATAGTCGTCGGGCGCGAGCCGATAGGCAACATGGACGCGTCGGCCGGGCTCCTCGCCATTCCAGCCGTTGAAGTGGATGGCGTTGTAGCGGCGACCGTGCAGGCCCAGTTCCAGCTTGAGGTGGCGTTCCTTCAGCACCCGCCATTGCAGCACCTCGAACACGTCGTCGAACAGCGGCTCGGGGTAACCCTGGCCCCAGTGGCCACCGTCGCGCAGGGCCAGCGCGGCGGTGATGGTCAACTCCTCCGCCACCAATGCGCCGTCGCTGAACAGTTGCTCGGTGCGCAGGTCTTCGCCCAGCCGTTCTTCGGCCACGCGGATGAAGGCCTCGCGGAACGCGGGGAACGCCGAGCGATGCAGGCTCATGCCGGCGGCCATGGCATGGCCGCCGAAACGGGCGATCAGGCCGGGCTGGCGGGCATCCACCAGCGCCAGCGCGTCGCGGATGTGGAAGCCGGGCACCGACCGTGCCGAACCGCGCAGCATGTCGCTGTCGGGTTCGGCGGGAGCGAAGGCGATCGCGGGACGGTGCAGGCGCTCCTTCACTTTCGATGCCACCAACCCCACCACGCCGGGGTGCCAATCCTCCTCGAACAGGCAGGCGGCATGGCGGACGTCGATGCCGTCCAGCCGCGCCTCGGCCACGTCCTGCATGTCGGTCTGCAAGGCACGGCGCTCTTCGTTGATGGCGTTCAGCGTGGCGGCGATCTGCCGCGCCTGCGCGACATCGTCGGTGAGCAGGCATTCGATGCCGATGCCCATGTCTTCCAGCCGGCCTGCCGCGTTGATGCGCGGGCCGAGGGCGAAGCCGATGTCGACGGTCGACAAGGTGGCGTCGCGGCGCCCGGCCACCTCGGCCAGGGCGCGCAAGCCCGCGCACCCCTGCCCCGCGCGCAGCCGCCGCAGGCCGGCGCCGACCAATGCGCGGTTGTTGGCGTCCAGCGGCACCATGTCGGCCACCGTGCCCACCGCCACCAGGTCCAGCAGGCTGGCCAGGTCGGCCTGCGCACCCAGCATCGCGCGCAATGCCAGCAGCACGTAGAAGATCACGCCCACGCCGGCCAGCGCCTTGCTGGCGAAGCCGCAGCCGGGCTGGTTGGGATTGACGATGGCATCGGCCGGCGGCAGCGTCGGCCCCGGCAGGTGGTGGTCGGTGACCAGCACCTGCCAGCCGCGTGCCTTGGCATCGGCGATGCCGGCATGACAGGCGATGCCGTGATCCACCGTGACCACCACATCAGGTTGCAGGGCAGCGAGTTCTTCCACCAGCCCGGGCGTCAACCCGTATCCGTGGACGATGCGATTGGGCACGGCGTGCGAGACCCGGCGCGCACCCAGCATGCGCAGCCCGCGCACCCCCACCGCGCAGGCGGTGGCACCGTCGCAGTCGAAATCGCCCACCACCAGAATGTGCGCATCGCGCACGATGGCCTCTTGCAGCAACGCCACGGCGGCATCGATATTCTTCAATGCGTGATACGGCAGCAACTGCGCCAGCTTCGGCATCGCGCTGTCGGCATCGCTGCCCCGCGCCGCATGCACGCGCCGCAGCACCTGCGGCCAGTGCGCGGGCCAGTCACCCACCGGCTGCACGCCCTGCCGACGCACGATCCGGCGCACCTGGCTCATGCGGACAATGTCGCCAGCGGCGCGCGCCACAGCCGCCAGCGCTGGCGCGGATGCAAGGTGAAGACAAGGCCATCGGCGAAATCGAACACCGCCTCGCCGCGTGCCGCCGGCAACAGCCAGCGTTCCAGCAACCCGCGGGGGTCGCGCGATTGGCGCAGGTCCACCAGCGCGGGGGCTTGCACGGCGTCGGGATCGACCACCGGCATGCAGGCCAGTTGGCCCGTCTGCGCCGCGCCTTGCAGGACGGGATCTGCGGAATACAGGGCAGCCACGTCCGCCTGCACGCTGTCGGGCAAACGACCGCCTCCCCAGAACCACAGCGCATTGATCGGCACGCGCCCTGCCGCCAGCCGCATCTGGTTGTGCGGATGGTTGTGCAGCACCACCTGCACCTCGTTCATCAGCACCCGCCAGCGCCGCGCCTGCGGGCCGTCGGGGATGTGCTCGAACACATCGTCGCCCAGGGCCGCCTCCGGTGCGGCGAAGTCGGGCAGGCTTGCGCCCGCCTCCAGCCGCACATACCACCGTGCCGGATGCGGCGCATCCAGCGCCATGCCCAAATCGCCGAACAGCGGGCGCAGCGCCGGCAGCAGCGCATCCACGTCGGCCTGGTCGATGCCGACGGCATGGCCGATGCCCAGCAAGCGCGCGCCGTTGATGTCGGGACGGATGTGCGCGGGGTCGGCGCGCAGCCACGCCGCCCCCTGCGTGCCGGCCATGCCGGCATCGGCCACGCGCGACAGCGCCGCCTCCGCCAACCGGTTGGGCAGCAGGGTGAAGTGACGCAGCACCTGTGCCTGCTCGCCCGCTGCCTCCCGACGGCGATCCGCGCGCGCCAGGGCCTTGCCCAACGGGCCGGGCAGGGCCAGGCCGGCGAATTTCGCAACCGGCGGCAGCAGCAGCGTCAGCCGCGCCATCGTTCAGCCTTTGTAGGCGACCGAGACGATTTCGTACTCGCGGGTGCCGCCGGGAGCTTCGATGGTGATGGCATCGCCCTCGTGCTTGCCGATCAGCGCGCGCGCCACCGGCGAGGAAATCGCGATCAGCCCTTGCTTGATGTCGGCTTCCAGGTCACCGACGATCTGGTAGGTTTTTTCATCGTCGGTCTCGCAGTCCACCACGACCACGGTGGCGCCGAACACCACCTTGTCGCCGGCGTCGAGGGTGGATATGTCGATGATCTGCGCGTGCGACAGCTCCGCTTCCAGGTGCTTGATGCGACCTTCGATGAAGCCCTGCTGCTCGCGCGCGGCGTGGTATTCGGCGTTCTCCTTGAGGTCGCCGTGGGCACGCGCCTCGGCGATCGCCTCGATCACCGCGGGACGCTTGACCGACTTCAATTCCTCGAGTTCCGCGCGCAGGCGCAGCGCGCCCTTCGCGGTGATGGGTGCACGGCTCATGCCAGCTCCTTGTGCAGTTCCTGCAGCGAGAGCACGTCGCCCTTGCCGCGATGATCCAGCGAATGCAGCAATGCGCTGGCACCCGCGACGGTGGTGGAATAGGTGACGCGCGCCTGCAGCGCTTCACGACGGATCGAGAAGGAGTCGGCGATGGCCGTGCGCCCCTCGGTGGTGTTGACGATGTAGCAGATCTCGCCGTTCTTGATCAGGTCGACGATGTGCGGGCGGCCTTCGGCCACCTTGTTGACACGTTCGCAAGCCACGCCATGGGCGCTCAGGAAGTCGGCGGTGCCACGGGTGGCGACGATGCTGAAGCCGCGTTCGAGCATGTAGCGCGCAATCGGCAGCACACGCGCCTTGTCCGGGTCGCGCACCGAGATGAAGGCCTTGCCCGGCTGCGGCGCGCGGATGTTCGCCGCTTCCTCGGCGCGGGCGAACGCCGCCTCGAAGCTGCGGCCCACGCCCATCACTTCGCCGGTCGAGCGCATCTCCGGGCCGAGGATCGGATCGACGTTCTGGAACTTGGCGAACGGGAACACCGCTTCCTTCACCGAGTAGTACGACGGCACGATTTCCTCGGTCGCGCCCTGCTCGGCCAGCGTCATCCCGGCCATGCAGCGCGCGGAGATCTTGGCCAGCGGGCGGCCGATCGCCTTGGACACGAACGGCACGGTGCGGCTGGCGCGCGGGTTCACTTCCAGCAGGTAGATGGTGTCGGCTTCCTCGCCTTCGGCCACGCCCACCTGCACCGCGAACTGGGTGTTCATCAGCCCGACCACATGCAGCGCCTTGGCCAGCGCCACCACCTGTTCGCGCAGCCGCTGCTGCGTGCGCTTGGAGAGCGAGTACGGCGGCAGCGAGCAGGACGAGTCACCGGAATGCACGCCGGCCTCCTCGATGTGCTCCATCACGCCGCCGACCAGCACGTTGCCGTCGCGGTCGGCGATCACGTCGATGTCCACTTCCACCGCGTTGTCGAGGAAGCGGTCCAGCAGCACCGGAGAATCATTGCTGACCTTCACCGCCTCGCGCATGTAGCGGGCGAGATCGGCATCGGCGTGCACCACTTCCATCGCGCGGCCACCCAGCACGTAGCTGGGACGCACCACCAGCGGATAGCCAATTTCACGCGCGTGAGTCAGCGCTTCGTCGGCGCTGCGCGCGGTACGGTTCGGCGGCTGCTTCAGGCCGAGGTCGTCCACCAGCTTCTGGAAGCGCTCGCGGTCTTCGGCCAGGTCGATGGAGTCCGGCGAGGTGCCGATGATCGGCACGCCGTTGGCCTCCAGCGCCTTCGCCAGCTTCAGCGGGGTCTGCCCGCCGTACTGCACGATCACGCCCAGCGGTTGTTCCAGCTCGACGATGGCCAGCACGTCCTCCAGCGTCAGCGGCTCGAAGTACAGGCGATCGGAGGTGTCGTAATCGGTGGACACGGTTTCCGGGTTGCAGTTGACCATGATGGTCTCGTACCCGTCTTCGCGCAGGGCGAGCGCCGCATGCACGCAGCAGTAGTCGAACTCGATGCCCTGGCCGATGCGATTGGGGCCACCGCCGAGCACCATGATCTTCTTGCGGTCGCTGGGCGCGGCCTCGCACTCGTCCTCGTAGGTCGAGTACAGGTAGGCGGTGCCGGTGGCAAACTCGCCCGCGCAGCTGTCCACGCGCTTGTACACCGGGCGCACGCCGAACGCCTTGCGCAAGGCGCGCACTGCCGTTTCGTTGGTGCCGGCCAGCATCGCGATGCGGGCATCGGAGAAGCCCTTGCGCTTGAGCGCACGCAGGCGCCTGGCGTCCAGCCCGTCCAGGCCGCGATGGATCACGTCCACCTCGGCATCGATCAGCTCCTCGATCTGGTCGAGGAACCACGGGTCGACGAACGACAGCGCGTGCACGTCTTCCACGCTCATGCCGGCGCGGAACGCATCGGCGATGTGGAAGATGCGCTCCGGGCCCGGCTCCTTCAGCTCGCGGCGCAGCGCCAACAAGCCGTCTTCACTGGCCAGATCCAGCCCCGTCGGGTCGAGCCCGATCTTGCCGGTCTCCAGCCCGCGCAGCGCCTTCTGCAGCGATTCCTGGAAGCTGCGACCAATGGCCATGACCTCGCCCACCGACTTCATCTGGGTGGTCAGGCGCGCGTCGGCGGCGGGGAACTTCTCGAACGCGAAGCGCGGGATCTTGGTGACCACGTAGTCGATCGACGGCTCGAAGCTGGCCGGGGTCAGCCCGCCGGTGATCTCGTTCTTCAGCTCGTCCAGCGTGTAACCGACCGCGAGCTTGGCGGCGACCTTGGCGATCGGGAAGCCGGTCGCCTTCGAGGCCAGTGCCGACGAACGCGACACGCGCGGATTCATCTCGATGACGACCACGCGGCCGTCCTTCGCATTGATGCCGAACTGCACGTTGCTGCCGCCGGTATCAACCCCAATTTTGCGCAGCACCGCGATGGACGCATCGCGCAGGCGCTGGTATTCCTTGTCGGTCAGGGTCTGCGCAGGCGCCACCGTGATGCTGTCGCCGGTGTGCACGCCCATCGCATCGAAATTCTCGATGCTGCACACGATGATGCAGTTGTCGGCGGTGTCGCGCACCACCTCCATTTCGAATTCCTTCCAACCCAGCACCGACTCTTCGATCAACACTTCGCTGGTCGGCGACAGTTCCAGGCCGCGCTTGACGATCTCCTCGAACTCTTCCTTGTTGTAGGCGATGCCGCCGCCGCTGCCGCCCAGGGTGAAGCTGGGGCGGATGATGGTGGGAAACCCCACCTGCGCCTGGATCTCCAGCGCCTGCTCGAAGGTCTTGGCCACTTCCGACTTCGGGCTGTCCAGCCCGATCTCGGTCATCGCCTGCTTGAACAGTTCGCGGTCCTCGGCCATGCGGATGGCATCGCGCTTGGCACCGATCAGCTCGACGCCGTACTTCTCCAGCACGCCGTGGTCGGCCAGGTCCAGCGCGCAGTTCAGCGCGGTCTGCCCGCCCATGGTGGGCAGAATGGCATCGGGCTTTTCCTTGGCGATGATCTTCTCGACCGTCTGCCAGTTGATCGGTTCGATGTAGACCGCGTCGGCCATGTCCGGGTCGGTCATGATCGTGGCCGGGTTGCTGTTCACCAGCACCACCCGGTAGCCCTCCTCGCGCAGCGCCTTGCACGCCTGCGCGCCGGAGTAATCGAACTCGCAGGCCTGGCCGATGACAATCGGGCCAGCGCCGATGATGAGGATGGTTTTCAGATCGCTGCGCTTAGGCATTGGTGTTGTTCTCCATCAGGGCAACGAACTTGTCGAACAGCGGGGCCAGGTCCTGCGGGCCGGGGCTGGCCTCGGGGTGACCCTGGAAGCTGAACGCGGGCGCGTCGGTCAGTTCGATGCCCTGGTTGGTGCCATCGAACAGCGAACGGTGGGTGACCCGCGCGTTCGCCGGCAGGCTGGCTTCGTCGATGCAGAAGCCGTGGTTTTGCGAGGTGATCAACACCCGGCCGCTGTCGAGGTCCTGCACCGGATGGTTGGCGCCGTGGTGGCCGTGCGGCATCTTGACGGTCTGCGCGCCGATGGCCAGGCCCAGCAGCTGGTGGCCGAGGCAGATGCCGTACAGCGGGATCTTCGCCTTGAGGAATTCGCGGATCGCGGCGATCGCGTAGTCGCAGGGTGCGGGGTCGCCGGGGCCGTTGGACAGGAACACCCCGTCCGGCTGCATCGCCAGCACTTCGGATGCAGGCGTCTGCGCCGGCACCACATGCACGCCGCAGCCACGTTCGGCCAGCATGCGCAGGATGTTGCGCTTGGCGCCGAAGTCGTAGGCCACGACCTTGAACTTCGGTTCGGCGCGCACCCAGTCGTTGGCATCCAGGTCCAGCTGGCCCTCGCTCCAACGGTACGGCGCGGCGGTGGTGACGACTTTGGCCAGATCCATGTTCTTCAGGCCGGGGAACTTGCGCGCCGCTTCGATGGCCTGCTCGGCGTCCAGCACCTCGTCATGGCTGGCGGCCGCCAACAACGCGGCGTTCTGCGAGCCGCGTTCACGCAGGATGCGGGTCAGCTTGCGGGTGTCGATGCCGGCGATCGCGACGATGCCGCGTGCCTGCAACCACTCCGGCAGCGCCACCTGGCTGCGCCAGTTGCTGGGCCGGCGCGGCACGTCGCGCACGATCAACCCGGCCGCCCAGGCCTTGGCGGCCTCGTCGTCCTGGTCGGTGCAGCCGGTGTTGCCGATGTGCGGATAGGTCAGGGTGACCAATTGGCGGGCGTAGGACGGATCGGTCAGGATTTCCTGGTAACCGGTCATGGCGGTGTTGAACACCGCTTCGCCCACGGACAGGCCGGGGGCACCCACGGAAATGCCCTCGAAGACCGTACCGTCTTCAAGCGCGAGAATGGCAGGAATATTCAAGTGCGTCGCCTTGCGTGAGGTTGCAAGAAAGCGCCGAAACGGGCTGGCCGGTTCGGAGCTGAGGGGGTTTAGGCGAGGGCGAATTGTACCGGCGATGGTGCGATTGCGCCAGAGGCTTGAACACCAGCCCCTGCCGGCACGGCCTTCGTCAAAGCAGCTCCGCCACCCGGTAACGGCCCGGGGCATGGCCATGCAGGCGCGTGGCCACGTGCAACGCGCCACGGGCGAAGATGTCGCGATTGGTGGCACGATGCACCAACTCGATGCGCTCGCCCGCAGCGGCGAACTGCACCACGTGTTCACCCACGATGTCGCCGGCGCGAATGGACGCATAGTGTGGCCGGGCACCACTGGCCTGCGCCGCCGCACCCAGGGTCAGCGCGGTGCCCGAGGGGGCATCGAGCTTGCGGGTGTGGTGGGCCTCGACGATGTCGCAATCCCAACCCGGAAGCAATTGCGCGGCCCGCGCAACCAGGTCGTGCAGCACCGCCACGCCGAGGCTGAAATTGCTGGCCCAGACCAGCGGAATGCTGGCCGACGCCGTCTCCAGCCGCTGCTTGCGCGCGGCGTCCAGCCCGGTGGTACCCGATACCAGCGCGGCGCCCCGGGACAGGCACAGCGCCAGCACGGCATCGAACCCTTCCGGCAAGCTGAAATCCACCGCCACGTCGAAATCCGGCACGGCCTCCAGCGCCGTGGCCGGGAACTGCGGTACCTGCAACGGCAACACGGCATTGCCGCTGCGCGACACTGCCGCCACCACGTGGCCACCCGGCTCCTCGGCGGCCAGGCGCAGCAAGGCTTGCCCCATCCGGCCACTGGCGCCATGGATCAGAAGTCGAACCGGTGTTGTCATGCCGCGCAGGCTAACGGCTGCCCGGGGTGGCAGCAAGCGGCAACCGATGGCGGGAGCCTCCCATCACGACGGTTCCGGTCAACCGCAGGATGGGAGCCACTCCCGCAAAACCACCCTCAGGCGTGAGCGGATGCGCTTTGCAGCCGGTCCGCTACCTGGTGCATGGCATCCTCGAAGGCGCTGGCGCCCTCGCGGACGATGACCTTGCCCAATTTCGCCATCACCGCCAATTCCTGCACCGATGCCACCAGCACGCGGATGCCGCGCCGGTTCACCAGCAACAAGCGCGAGGAGATCGGGCTGATCCACGACACCTTGGCCGGGGCGAAGTGCCCGTCCCCCGTCTGCAGCTGGATCCAGTTGCCGACCTGCAAGGTGCGGATGCGCGCCAGCATGGCGGCATCGAAATCCAGCCCCGCCGTACCACCCGCCGCCGCCAGCTCCGGCGGCGCTTCCGTCACCACCGGCTCCGGCATCACCACCTGCGGCGGGATGCGTGGATCGCTTTCCTGCGCAGGCTGGCCCGTGGACAAGCGTGCCAGGGTATCGGTCAGGGCTTCCAGCGCGGCCTCGCCGGCATCGCCGATGCAACCGGCGCTGGCCAGCATGGCCAGCAACTCCGCTTCCGGTAACGGCTTGGCCGGGTCCGGGGCCTGCCGGTTGGTCGCGCGATCCACGGCCACCATCAGGGCGGACACCGCCTGCATCGCGTGGTCGTAGCGCGGTGCACCCTTGCCATCGCGCAAGGCGATCTGGATCAGGTGGTGGCTGGCATGGCGGGTCAGGAAGTCATCGATCACCGGCGGCAATTGGCGGCCGCCACGGTGCCAATTGAGGTCGGCGGCGACCATCGCACGCGCCTGCTCCAGCCGCTCGCGCCCGCGCTGCGCCTCGGTGGTGCGCTTTTCGGCCAGCTCGAAACGCTTGCGGTGCTGGGCCATGTAGGCACGCAGTTCCTGCTCCAGCGTTTCGAAGATCGCCACGTCCTCGTTGAACTCGGCCACCAGCCGGTCGATGGTGTGGTCGACATGGGTGAGTAACTCGCGTTCCTGCGGCGCCTCGCCGCGGTTGCCTTCGCAGGCCTCCGCCACGGTATTGAGCAACCGGCGCGCCGGATGTTCCTTGTACATGAACATGCGGCGATCCTTCACCGCCACCTTCACGAACGGCACCAGCATGCGCCCGATCTTCTGGCGAATGCGGTTGTCGTACTGCGGGCCGTCGAGCAACACGTCGAACAGCAACGCCACCAGGTCGACGGCATCGCCGTCCAGGCCATCGAGGTTGAGGTTGTCGCCGGCCACCCCCAGCTTGCGTGCGCTTTGCGCCATCTGCTGGCGCAACTGCCCGGCCAGCGATTGCTGCTCGCCCGGTGCTGCCGGGGTGAACAGCGAGGAGGCATCCTGCTGCATCAACGACAGGATCGACATCAGGTCCTGGGTGCCGATGGCGGGGCCGGTGGGCGTCTGTGCCGCCATGCCGATCGCCGAACGCCAGTTCTGCAACATGCCCAGCATGTTGGCAAACATCATCTGGTCGGCCGGGCTGACCTGCATGGGTGCGGCTTCATGGGCCTGGGCAGCGGCTTCCGCGGAAGCCGCATGCGCCATCGCGCCGTGGCGAGGCGCGGGCGGATGGTGTGCCTTGGCGGTGGCCCGCAGCTCCGGCAACACGCCCGCCGTGGCCATCAGGGCATTGCAGCGTTCGTAGATGTCTCCGAGCGCGCCGGTGAGCTCGCGCTCGAAGAACTTGAACACCACGATGCGCAAGTCGGCATCGATTTCCAGTTGCCCCATGGCATGGCTCAGGGCACCGGCGAGGAAGGACGGTGCCAGCGGGTTTTCCCGCGGGTCGAGCGCAGCCACGCCCACCACCACCGACAACCGCTTGCTGGCCACCTCGAATGCGGAGGCGTGCGAGCGCAGCACCGAGGCGGCCAATTGCTCGACCGCCAGCTGCTCTTCCAGCGCCTGGTCCGAAAGCAGGCTGAGCCCACTCCCCGCGAGGCCATCGGCGATGCGGCGGTCGCGCAGGCCGCGGAACCGGTCCAGCAAGGCCTGGCGGAATTTCTGCGCGATCTCGCCACGCGCGCGGCGCATGTCGCGCAGGGCGATCATGCCCAGCGCCTCCTCGCCGGACTGGCTGCGGTCGAACAGGTAGTCATCGACATCGGCCAAGGCGCTGTCCAGCGCCGGTGATGCACGGTCGATGACATGTTTCTGCACGGCGTCCAGCACCTGGCCATAGGCCGGCGACGGGGACGACGGGATCGGAGATTCCGCGGGGGAACGGAACGACATGGCGAAGCCTGCTTGGTGAGACCCTGTAGTTAACGGTACTGGAAGCGGAAAGCCAAGTTGTTGATGGCGATCATGGTTCCAACGCGACGGATGACCGTTCGGCGGATGGTTTCGACCGTTCAGCTTGGGAGCACCCGGCCAATGCCGGAACCCGCCAGCTCCGCCGCCACCGCCGCCAGCGTTTCCCGCCGGGTGCCGCTGTTGAAGCCCAGCCGGAAATGCAGCTCGCCCGCCTGCGTCCTCGAGGAATGCAGCGAGGCGATGCTGACACCGTGGCGCTCGAACACGTGCAGCAATGCGCGCAGCGAGCCGGGCCGGTCTTCGGGCAAGTGGACGCTCAGGGTATGCGCATCGGCCAGGTCGGCCAGCAGATAGCCCAGGCGTTCGAAGGTGTAATTGCCTTCCGCCAACGCCGCCGCGTCGAAGGCTTCGCGATTGGCATCCAGGAACTCGGCCCGGAACGCCGCGCGGGCGGCATCGTCGCCTTGCTCCACCAGCACGGCCAGCCGGGCCAATTGCACGGACAGCCCCCGCAGGACCGCCCCCACATGCGGGTTGCCGAACTGGATGTCTTCGTAGATGGCGGGGTTCAGCGACAGGATGCGCGCGCACATCGCCATGTCCATCGCGAACGAGGCCGAACGCAGCGGCAACAGCTCGGCCAGCGCGTCGCCCTGCGTCCGCAACACCCCCGCCTGCGCCAGGTGGCCGGCATGCACCATCGCCTGCACCAGCGCCATCGCGCGGTCGTGGCGCTCCGGCGTCACCTGCACGCACTCGGCCTCCAGCGCGGCCAGCAGGCCCTCCAGCCATGGCCGCCAGGTGGTGAGGCGCGCTTCGCATACCGCCAGCACGCGCCCACGCAAGGTGGGCGACTTGGGCGGCGCGGTCATCGGGTGCAGGCCCGCCACGTCGGCCTGCGAAGCCAGCATCGCCGCCACCGACGCAGCCTTGGTGGAAGTGACATCCAGCCACAGGCGGCCGGCTTCGCGCCCGCCGGAGCGCGCCACGTAGTGCGCGATCAGGGCCGGGGTATGGCGGATCGGCGCACTGAACACCAGCACGTCGGCCCGTGCCAACAAGGCGTCTTCGCCGTCGGAGCCCGGATCGGCCGGGTCATGGCCCAGCACGTGCAGCCCCATCCGGGTTTCGAAAAACGCCCGCAGCCAGCGCCCGTAAACGCCGGCACTGCCGACGATGCCGACGATGGGGGACGTGTTCAACGCAAGCGGGCTCCGTTTTGGAGCCCGAAGTTTACGTGTGGTTGCGCGCCGGCGGGACGTTGGTGGCTTACGAAACCATCCGGTCCCAGAAGCCCTTCACGCCATCGAGGAAGGTGCTGGATTTCGGCGAGTGGCGACGCGCACCCTCGCCGCTGAAGGTGGCTTCGAATTTCTCCAGCAAGTCGCGCTGCTCGGCGGTGAGGTTGACCGGGGTTTCCACCACCACCTTGCAGTACAAATCGCCGGGCGCGCGGCTGCGGACGGACTTCACGCCGCGATCGCGCAGGCGGAACACCCGGCCGGTCTGGGTTTCGGAAGGAATGCGCAGCTCGACATCCCCGCCCAGGGTGGGTACGCGCACGCTGTCGCCCAGGGTGGCCTGGGAAATGCGGATCGGGACTTCGCAATGCAGGTCGTCGCCGTCGCGCTGGAAGATGGCGTGCTCGCGCACCCGCACTTCCACGTACAGATCACCCGGCGGCATGCCGGACGGGCCGGCCTCGCCCTCGCCGGCCAGGCGGATGCGGTCGCCATTGTCAACACCCGCCGGCACCTTCACCGCCAGCGTCTTTTCTTCTTCCACCCGGCCATGGCCGTTGCAGCGCTTGCAGGGGTTGGCAACGGTCTTGCCGGCCCCGTCGCAGTGCGGGCACGGTGCCTGCATCACGAACGGGCCGCGCTGCATGCGCACCTGGCCGCGCCCCTGGCAGGTGGAACAGGTCTCGATCTTGCCATCCTCCGAGCCGCTGCCCTTGCAGGGCTCGCAGCTGGTCAGGGTGGGAATGTGGATGGTCTTTTCGATGCCGGCCACGGCCTCTTCCAGATCCAGTTCCAGCATGTAGCCGACGTCGGCGCCGCGGCGCGGGCCTTGCTGGCGGCCGCCGCCACCGAAGATGTTGCCGAAGATGTCGCCGAAGATGTCGCCCATGTCGGCGCCGCCGCCGAAACCGCCGAAGCCGGGGCCGGCGTTGCCGCCGCCCATGCCGTGTTCGAACGCGGCGTGGCCGTGCTGGTCGTACAGGCGGCGCTTGCCGCCGTCGCTCAGCACTTCATAGGCTTCCTTGCATTCCTTGAACGTGGCCTCGGCGTTCTTGTCGCCTGGGTTGCGGTCGGGGTGGTGCTTCATCGCGCAGCGGCGATACGCCTTCTTCAGCTCGTCTTCGCTGGCATTGCGGGCCACGCCCAGCACTTCGTAGTAATCGCGCTTGCTCATGCTCTATCTCTCCCTCCCCCTCCGGGGGAGGGCTGGATGGGGGGTTTGGTGATGCGACGAGGGTTCGAGATCACTGGAATCCCGAACCCTCACCCCAGCCCTCTCCCGGCGGGAGAGGAGCTACACGCCTCAGGCCTTCTTGTCGTCCTTGACCTCGGTGAACTCGGCGTCCACGACGTCGTCGGCCGGCTTGCCGGCATCACCGGTGCCACCTGCCTGCTGGCCGGCGGCGGCAGCCGCGGCGAACAGCGCCTGGCCGGCTTCTTCCAGCGCCTTGGCCTTGGCCTCGATCTGGCCCTTGTCGTCACCCTTCATCGCCACTTCCAGCTCGGCGATGGCGGCTTCGGCGCGGCCGATGGCATCGCCCGGCAACTTGTCGCCGTTGTCCTTGATGGTGCTGCGGGTGGCATGGATCAGGCCATCGGCCTGGTTGCGCGCGGTGACCAGCTCGTGGAACTTCTTGTCTTCCTCGCGGTGGCTTTCGGCGTCCTGCACCATCCGCTGAATTTCGTCATCGCTCAGGCCCGAACCGGCCTTGATCTCGACCTTCTGTTCCTTGCCGGTCTTCTTGTCCTTGGCGGTGACGTGGACGATGCCGTTGGCGTCGATGTCGAAGCTCACCTCCACCTGCGGCATGCCGCGCGGCGCGGCTTCGATGCCGGTCAGGTCGAACTTGGCCAGCGACTTGTTGTAGCGGGCCTGTTCGCGCTCACCCTGCAGGACGTGCACGGTCACGGCGCTCTGGTTGTCCTCGGCGGTGGAGAACACCTGCGAGGCCTTGGTGGGGATGGTGGTGTTCTTTTCGATGATCTTGGTCATCACCCCGCCCAGGGTTTCGATGCCCAGGCTCAGCGGGGTCACGTCCAGCAGCAACACGTCCTTGACGTCGCCGGCCAGCACGCCGCCCTGCACCGCCGCGCCGATGGCCACGGCCTCGTCGGGGTTGACGTCCTTGCGCGGCTCCTTGCCGAAGAACTCGGCCACCGCCGCCTGCACCTTCGGCATGCGGGTCTGGCCACCGACCAGGATCACCTCGGTGATGTCGGAAGCGCGCAGGCCGGCGTCGTTCAGGGCCACGCGGCAGGGCTCGATGGTCTTCTTGACCAGGTCGTCCACCAGCGCCTCGAGCTTCGCGCGGGTCAGCTTGATGTTCAGGTGCTTCGGACCGGACGCATCGGCAGTGACGTACGGCAGGTTGACGTCGGTCTGCTGGTTCGACGACAGCTCGATCTTGGCGCGCTCGGCGGCATCCTTCAGGCGCTGCAGGGCCAGCGGGTCCTTGCGCAGGTCCACGCCGTCGGTCTTCTGGAATTCTTCCACCAGGTAGTCGATGACGCGGTTGTCGAAGTCCTCGCCACCCAGGAAGGTGTCGCCGTTGGTGGCCAGCACCTCGAACTGCTTCTCGCCGTCGACGTTGGCAATTTCAATAATCGACACGTCGAAGGTGCCGCCGCCCAGGTCGTACACGGCGATCTTGCGGTCCTTGTTGTCGCCCTTGTCGAGGCCGTAGGCCAGTGCGGCGGCGGTGGGTTCGTTGATGATGCGCTTGACGTCGAGGCCGGCGATGCGGCCGGCATCCTTGGTGGCCTGGCGCTGGCTGTCGTTGAAGTAGGCCGGCACAGTGATGACCGCCTCGGTGACCGTTTCGCCCAGGAAGGCTTCGGCGGTCTTCTTCATCTTCTCCAGTACCTTGGCGGAGACTTCCTGCGGGGCCAGCTTCTTGCCGTCGGCCAGGCCCACCCACGCATCGCCGTTGTCGTGCTGGGTGATGGCGTAGGGCACCAGGCCCAGGTCCTTCTGCACTTCGGCGTCGGTGAACTTGCGGCCGATCAGGCGCTTCACCGCGTAGAAGGTGTTCTTCGGGTTGGTGACGGTTTGCCGCTTGGCAGACGCGCCCACCAGCACTTCGCCGTCCTTGGTCCAGGCGACGATGGACGGGGTGGTGCGGTCGCCCTCGCTGTTTTCGATGACGCGCGCCTTGCCGCCTTCCATGATGGAGACGCAGGAGTTGGTGGTGCCCAGGTCGATGCCGATGATCTTGCCCATGACGATGTCCTCTTGGATGCTGTGTCTGATGGCGCGCTGCGCCGATGGTTGCTATCTGGGGCTGCAGGCCCTTCCCTTCAAGGGAGAAAACTCAATCGTGCCTGGCCACGATCACCAGCGCCGGCCGCAGCAGGCGCCCGTTGAGCACGTAGCCCTTCTGGAACACGGTGATGACATGGCCCGGGGCCACACCCTCGGATTCGCCCTGGCTGATGGCCTGGTGATGCTCGGGATTGAACGGCGCACCGGTGGGGTCCAGCACTTCCATGCCGTTGTCGGCGGCCACTTTCAGCAACTGCTTGTAGGTCAGTTCCAGACCGTGGCGCAACGCGTCGGCCTCGCCGGCGGCCGCCAGGCCCGCATCCAGGCTGTCGAATACCGGCAGCAGGTCGGACAACAGGCGCTCGTTGGCGAACTTGCGGGCCATGTCGATGTCGCGCGCCAGCCGCTTGCGCTGGTTTTCCAGGTCGGCGCGCTCGATCAGGGATTGCGCCTTGAGCTGCTCCACTTCGGCGCGCAGCGCCTCCAATGGGTCATGCGCGCCGTCGGCGGCAGCGGTTTCGTCGTGTACGTCCTGCGTCGGGTCCATGCTCATGTCAACGGTTCGCTACGCGGCGGGATGCCGCACCGTGCACAGGGATGGGGGTGCCACCGGCCGGATTCAAGCCGCCCCGTCCAGCGCCGCCCCCAGCACCGCCGCAGTCGCCTCCACCACCGGGATCACCCGCTCGTAGGCCATCCGGCTGGGGCCGATGACGCCCAGCACGCCCAATACCTGGCCGTCGCGGCCATAGGGCGCGGCCACCAGCGACATGCCCTCCAGCGGTGCCAACCCGGTTTCCTCGCCGATGAACACCCGCAGCCCCGGCGCCCGGGCGGTGCGTTCCAGCAATTGCAGCAACTCGCGCTTTTCCGCGAAGGCCTCGAACAGCGCGCGCAGGCGATCCAGATCCCCCAGCTCCTGCAAGCCCAGCAGGCGGGTCTGCCCGGCCACCAGCATGTCGTCTTCCTGCGCCGGGGCAAACGCCTGCTCGGCCAGGCCCAGGGAATTGGCCAGCAACACCTCCATTTCACTGCGGGCATCGCGCAGTTCGCGCAGCAGCGCGGCGCGGATCAGCGCCAGCGATTGCCCGGCGAAATGCGCGTTCAGGTAGTTCGCGGCCTGCTCCAGTTCGGACGGCGAGAACGCGCGCCGCACCTGCACCACCCGGTTCTGCACCTCGCCGTCGGCGAACACCAGGATCGCCAGCACCCGCTGCGGGTCCAGCGCCACGAAGTCGATCTGCCGGAACGCGAAGCTCTCCCGCTTCGGCACGCTGACCATGCCGGCGAAATGGGTCATCGCCACCAGCAGTTCCGAGGTGCTGCCCAGCAGCGCCTGGGTGCCCGCACCCGCCGGCAGGCCGCTGCGCAGGCGGCCCACGTCGTCGCTGCCCAGCGGCTTGACCTGCAACAGCGAGTCCACGAACAGGCGGTAGCCCTGCGCCGTCGGCACACGCCCGGCCGAGCTGTGCGGCGCAGCCAGCAGGCCGGCATCCTCCAGCGAGGCGAGGATGTTGCGGATGGTGGCCGGGCTGATGTCCAGCCCCGCATGCCGGGCCAGCGTCTGCGAGCCCACCGGCTCGCCGTCGCGGATATGCCGCGCCACCAGCGTGCGCAGCAATTGCCGGGCGCGCGGGTCATGGGTGATGTCGTGGACGGGCTTGCGGGCCATGCGCTGCGTTGTAAGCCGCAACCGCTATCGCGTGCAAGCCCGCACAGGCACAATGCGCAGCCATGCTGACCCGCCTGTCGATCCGTGATTTCGCCGTCGTCGCCCATGCCGAGCTGCAATTCGGCGCGGGCCTGACCGTCATTTCCGGCGAAACCGGTGCCGGCAAATCGCTGCTGGTGGATGCGCTGGGCTTCCTGTCCGGTGCGCGGGCCGATGCCGGCGCGGTGCGGCACGGCGCGCAACGCGCCGAACTGAGTGCCGAATTCACCCTGGACGACAACCCCGCCGCCGCGCACTGGCTGCGCGAAGCCGAGCTGGACGACACCGGGCCGGACGACACCCGGGCCTGCCTGCTGCGCCGCACCCTGCGCGCCGACGGCGGTTCGAAGGCGTGGGTCAACGGCCGCAGCGTCACCCTGACGCAATTGGCGGAACTGGCGGGCTTGCTGGTGGAAATCCACGGCCAGCACGCCCAGCAGGCGCTGCTGGAGCGCCGCCAGCAGACCGCGCTGCTGGACGCCTTCGCCCGCCATCCCGCCCTGCTGGCGGCCACCCGCACCACCGCGCAGGCATGGAAGCAATTGCACGAAGAACACAGCGCCCTGCTCGCCCGTGGCGACGTCGGCGAACGCCAGCGCTGGCTGCAACATCAATTGGACGAACTCGACGCGCAACCACTGACGCCCGCCGCGCTGGCCGAGCTGGACGCCAGCCACCGCCGCCACGCGCACGCCGCCGCCTTGATCCAGGCCTGCGACGGCGCGCTGGACGCGCTGGCCGGTGACGACACCTTGACCCCGCGCCTGCAACGCCTGCGCCATGGCCTGCAACGCGAAGCCGCGCACGAGCCGCGGCTGCGGGAAGTGGATGCCATGTTGGACGCCGCCGCGATCCAGCTCGACGAAGCGCAACTGCTGCTGCAGCGCATCCGCGACGACCTCGACCTGGACCCTGCCGCGCTGGCCGAACTCGAACGCCGGCTCACCCGCGTGCAGGACCTCGCCCGCAAGCATCGGTTGCCGCCGGAGCAGCTTGCCGCCCACCGCGACGCGTTGGCGCAGGAACTGGCATCACTGGCCGATGCCGACACCCGCCTACAACAGCTCGATGCCGGCATCGCCGCCGCGCTGCTGCAGTGGCAGCAGGCCGCCGCCGCCCTGTCCACCTCGCGCCAGCAGGCCGGCACTGCCCTGGCCACCGCCGTCACCACCCTGATCGACACCCTCGGCATGCAGGGCGGGCGCTTCGACGTGACACTGGACACCAACGCCGGCGACAGCCCCGACCCGAACGGCAGCGAACGCGCCGAGTTCCTGGTCGCCGCCAATCCCGGCCAGCCGCCGCGCCCGCTGCGCAAGGTGGCCTCCGGCGGCGAACTGTCGCGCATCTCGCTGGCGGTGGAAGTGGCCACCCAGGCACGGGACGCGGTACCGACGATGGTGTTCGACGAAGTGGACGCCGGCATCGGCGGTGCGGTGGCCGCCGCCGTCGGCGCCCGATTGCGCGCGTTGGGCGCCACCAAGCAGGTGCTGTGCGTCACCCACCAGCCGCAGGTCGCCGCCGCCGGCCACGCCCAATACCGCGTCAGCAAGGCCGCCAGCGACGGCATCACCCAATCCGCCGTCCATGCGCTGGACGCCACCGGCCGCATCGAGGAAGTGGCCCGCATGCTGGGCGGCGCGGATGTCAGCGCCGAGGCCCGCGCGGCGGCGAAAAAGCTGCTGGACGGCCACTGAGCCATCCACCCTGCTCGCTCGATTGCACATGCCCGGCACGGGCGCACCAATGTCCGCCACCCACGGACGGCCGCCGCTATCCAAACCCCGTTCGGAAGCGTATAAGCTGGATCCCCGATGGAGGCCGACCCAGCGACATATCGTCCGGTCCATGCCGGACACGACTCCGCAGCCCAGGTTGCGGACGGCCCCCTTTCCGCCGGCTTTCCCGCCCCTCCGCCCACCCACTCCCTGCGCCTGCTGGGCCTGGATGCGCATGGCCGCGCGCTGGATTGGCTGAGTTGGCAGGACGCCACCTGTCTGTACGCACGCGGCGCGGTGGCCTGGACACTGGGCGCGCCGTGCCTGGCCATCCACGGCGGCATCAACCGCGCACGTGGCACCCGCAGCCTGCTGCAACTGCATCCCATCATCGCCGCACGCGGCCATGTCCGGCCGTGCGCCATCGACCCCACCCCCGCACTGGGCAATGCCGCGCTGTTCGCCCGTGACCAGTACCTGTGCCTGTACTGCGGCCGCCAATACCCGCGTGGCACGCTGACCCGCGACCATGTGCAGCCGGTCTCGAAGGGCGGCCGCGACGTCTGGGAAAACGTGGTCACCGCTTGCTTCCAGTGCAATTCCCGCAAGGGCAACCGCACCCCGCAGCAGGCCGGCATGCCGTTGCTGGCGGTGCCGTACCGGCCCAGCTGGGTGGAACACCTGATCCTCTCCAACC
Source organism: Thermomonas sp. (assembly GCF_041905325.1). GTDB lineage: Bacteria > Pseudomonadota > Gammaproteobacteria > Xanthomonadales > Xanthomonadaceae > Thermomonas. Next base: position 244,766 of record NZ_JAYRLK010000005.1, read on the forward strand.
GCAACATCCTCGCCGACCAGATGGCATTCCTGCGCGCGCAGCTGCCACGCAATCCCCGCCAGGCCTGACCCGGCAGGACTTCCAGCGCATTGACGCGCGTGCCGTGCTTGGCAACACTCACCTCTGACTTGCAGCAGGAAGCCCCGCGATGGCATTGACCCTGGGAATCACCGGCATGGATTCCGCCACCGAAGCGCAAGCCGTGGCTGCGTTCAAGGCTGCCAATGCCGACACCGGCCAACGCTGGTCGCTGGTGCAGGCGGACGCTGCCGATTACGTCCTCATCGACATGGACAGCCTGTACGGGCCGATGAGCTGGTTGCGGCTGCATGCGCTGGGCCGCAAGGTCATTGCTCTGACGTCATCGGACCGCAGCCAGACCGATTTCAGCCTGCCGCACCCGCTGCGCGCCAGCGACCTCACCGTCCTGCTCAGCGAAATCGCCACCGACACCGACCTGCTGGATGCCGCCGGTGCCGCAGCCGACAGCACGCCTCCGGCCCAGGCAGGCAGCGCGCCGCTGCCAGAGCCGCTGCCAGAGCCGGAGCCGGAGCCAGAACCGGTGCCCGAGCCCACGCCGGCTGTTCCCGCAGCACCGAGCCCGGAGGTTCCGCCGGCACCGGCACCCGCGCAGGAACACCCCCTGCGGCATTGGCTGGCCGCCGGGTTGCCACGGCAGCGACTGCGCCTGCAACACGGCGATGCCCCCGTGCTGCTGCTGGACATGGCCACCGGCCACTGGCACGGCGGCGCCGCGCTGAAGTCGCTGGCCGCCTGCTTCGACGGCACGCTGGTGCTCGACGATTTCACCGTGCCCGCGGCCGCCGCGTGGGATGCGGAGGCGGCGACACTGGGGCCGGAACAACCGCTGGCGCGCCTGCAATGGTTGGGCGGACTGCTGTCCAACGCGGCGACGTCGGGCCCCTACCTGTTGAAGAAATGGCCACAGACCGAGCGCGAATTCCCCAAGCATTTCCGCATCGCCACGGTGATGATGAAGGGGCCTGCCACCACCGCCGAGATCGCCGAGGCCAGTGGCGTGCCGGAAGCGGAGGTGGCCGGCTTCATCAACGCCAACCTCGCCACCGGCTACGCCGAGGCTGTCGGCCCCGCGCCTGCAAACCCGGACGCCACGCCCGGCGGCCCCAAGGCAACCGGACTGTTCGGCCGCCTGCGCGGCCACTGACCCCCTCCGCAGGCCCCCGCTGCACCGTGCCTGCGCGTACCATTTGCCGACTCGCCACCGGGAGATCGCCGTGACCTTGCGCCTGTCCATCCTTGCCTGCGCCCTGTTGCTTTCCGCCTGCGGCGGCAAGCCCGCCGCCGATGCTTCCGCCGCGAAGCCCGCCGGCCCGGAAGAAAAGGTGCTGAACGTCTACAACTGGTCCGACTACGTGGCCGAAAACACCATCGCCGACTTCGAGAAGGCGACCGGCATCAAGGTCAACTACGACGTCTATTCCGAGAACGAGACGCTGGAAACCAAGCTGACCGCCGGCAGCAGCGGCTACGACGTGGTGTTCCCGTCGGCGCGCCCTTTCGCGCAGCGCCAGATCAAGGCCGGCCTGTACCTGCCGCTGGACAAGGCGAAGCTGCCGAACATCGCGCACCTCGACCCCGCCATCCTGCAAGGCCTGGCCGACATCGACCCGGGCAACACCCACGTCCTGCCCTACATGTGGGGCACCACCGGCCTCGGCATCAACGTGGACAAGGTGAAAGCCGTGCTGGGCGAACACGCGCCACTGGATTCGTGGAGCCTGCTGTTCGACCCGGCGAATGCCGCCAGGCTGGCCAAGTGCGGCATCAGTGTGCTCGACGACGACCAGGAAACCTTCGGTGCGGCATTGCTGTGGAAAGGCAAGAACCCGAATGCGGGAGCCGATGACGAGATCGAGACCGTGAAGCAGGTCTATGCCGCCATCCGCCCGTACATCCGCACCTTCAACAACGCCGAATACAAGGATGCGCTGGCCAATGGCGATGCCTGCGTGGTGATGGGGTATTCCGGCGACATCCTGGGTGCCGCCGATGCCGCCGCGCAGGCCGCACAGGCCACCGGCAAGCCCGCGCCGGACATCCGCTACGTGATCCCGAAGGAAGGTGCGCTGCGCTGGATCGACGTGATGGCGGTCCCGAAGGATGCCAAGCATCCGCAAAACGCACAGGCATTCATCAACTACATCCTCGAACCGAAGACCGCCGCCGCGATCTCCGATGCGGTGGGCTACGCCAGCCCCAACAAGGATGCCGCCGCGCTGATCGAACCCGCCATCGCCAGCAACCCCGGCGTGTACCCGCCGGAGGCCGTGCGCGCCAAGCTGGTGGACCCGAAAACCCTGCCGGAAGTGGTGCAGCGCCAGCGCGTGCGCGCCTGGACAGCGATCAAGAGCGGACGCTGAGGTGGCGCTGGCCATCCGTTCCGCCGCGCCGCTGGAGCCCTGGAAGGACCCGGCGGCGCAACCGTTCCTGCGGATCGAAGGCATCACCAAGACGTTCGGCAAGCTGTACGCCTGCGATGACATCTCGCTGGATGTGTACCGCGGCGAGTTCTTCGCGCTGCTGGGCGGATCGGGGTCGGGCAAGAGCACCCTGCTGCGCATCCTGGCCGGGCTGGAAACGCCCGACCGCGGCCGGGTGCTGATCGACGGGGTGGACGTCACCGCGCTGCCGCCCTACCAGCGGCCGGTGAACATGATGTTCCAGAGCTATGCGTTGTTCCCGCACATGAGCGTGGCGCAGAACATCGCCTTCGGCCTGAAGCAGGACGGCATGGGCGCGGGCGAGATCAAGGACCGCGTGCAGCAGATGCTGGAGCTGGTGCAGATGCCGCAGCTGGGCGCGCGCAAGCCCTCGCAGCTCTCCGGCGGCCAACGCCAGCGCGTGGCGCTGGCGCGCGCGCTGGCCAAGCAGCCCAAGCTGCTGCTGCTGGATGAACCGCTGGGCGCGCTGGACAAGCGCCTGCGCGAACGCACCCAGTTCGAGCTGGTCAACATCCAGGAGCGCGTGGGCACCACCTTCGTGATGGTCACCCACGACCAGGAAGAGGCGATGACGATGTCCAGCCGCATCGCGGTGATGGACGCCGGCCGCATCGTGCAGGTGTCCACGCCGGCCGCGCTGTACGAATACCCGTCCACCCGCTTCGTCGCCGAGTTCATCGGCGGCATCAACCTGTTCGAAGGCCGGGTGCTGGCGCATGACGCCGACGCACGCGTGGCCCGCATCGCCTGCGACGCGGTGGACGGCGGCGCCCTGCTGGCCCGCCACGCCGACCCGCTGCCCGAAGGCACCGCCGTCAGCGTCGCGGTGCGGCCGGAGAAGATCGACGTGCACGAGTCGCGCCCGCAGGCCGACAACGTGGCGGTGGGCCAGGTCCGCGACATCGCCTACCTCGGCGACGTGTCCATCTACCACGTCGAAACCGAATCCGGCGCGGTGATCCGCGTGCAGGAAACCCACGTCGAGCGCAGTTCCGAGCCGCACTACGACTGGGGCGAGACCCTGTGGCTGAGCTGGCCGTCCAGCGGCGCGGTGGTGCTGACCGCATGAGCAGCGTGCCGAACGGCGGCTGGTCGCAACTGTGGGCGGACGTCGTCCGCAACCTGTTCGGCTGGTTCCGCGCGGTGGGCACCGAGTTCCGCACCCGGCGCGGGCGCTTCGTCGTGACCATGCTGCCGATGCTGTGGCTGCTGCTGTTCTTCGCGGTACCGTTCCTGATCGTGTTGAAGATCAGTTTTGCCGAGGCGGTGTTCGGGCAGGCCCCGCCGTACACGCCGCTGGTGGAACATGCCGCCGACGGCGCCACCAGCCTGCGCCTGCACGCCGGCAGCTACCTGCTGTTGCTGCAGGACCCGCTGTACGTCGCGGCCTACCTGAAGTCGCTGCTGTTCGCCGGCGTGTCCACCCTGTGCTGCCTGCTGCTGGGCTATCCCATCGCCTACGGCATCGCCCGCGCCAAGCCGGCGTGGCGGATGCTGCTGCTGGTGCTGGTGATCCTGCCGTTCTGGACCAGCTCGCTGCTGCGCACCTACGCCATGATCGGCATGCTCAAGGCCAACGGCGTGCTCACGGGCGCGCTGGCCGCGATCGGCCTGGTCGAACCGGGCACCGCGATCCTGCACACCGACCTCGCCGTGTACATCGGCATCGTCTACAACTACCTGCCCTTCATGGTGCTGCCGCTGACCGCCACCCTGATGCGACTGGACTTCGGCCTGCTGGAGGCCGCCGCCGACCTCGGCGCGAAGCCGTGGCAGGCCTTCCTGCGGGTGACGCTGCCGCTGTCGATGCCGGGCATCATCGCCGGCGCGCTGCTGGTGTTCATCCCGGCGGTGGGCGAATTCGTGATCCCCGACATCCTGGGCGGGCCCGACGCACTGACCATCGGCCGCGTGCTGTGGACGGAATTCTTCACCAACCGCGACTGGCCGCTGGCCGCCGCGGTGGCGGTGGCGATGCTGCTGTTGCTGGTGATCCCGACGCTGCTGTTCGAATACGTCGAGAACCGCCGCGAGCGGCGCGAGGCGCAGGCATGAGGCGGCGCAACTGGGGGCTGTGGGCGGCGATGGCGGTGGGCTATGCGCTGCTGTACGTGCCCATCGTCTCGATGGTGGTGTACTCGTTCAGCGCCTCGCGCATGGCCACGGTCTGGGCCGGCTTCTCCACTCGCTGGTACGTGGCACTGCTGTCCAACGAACAAATCCTGCAGGCGCTGGCACGCAGCCTGACGATTGCCGCCGTGGCCGCAAGCTGCGCCACCGTACTGGGCACCGCCTGCGGGCTCGCCCTCTCAAGATTCGGCCGCTTCCCCGGCCGTGGCCTGCTCAGCCTGATGAACTCCGCGCCGATGGTGATGCCGGACGTGATGCTGGGCCTGTCCTCGCTGCTGCTGTTCGTCACCCTGCAGCAGGCACTGGGGTGGCCGGAGCGCGGCATGGGCACGATCATGATCGCCCACATCACCCTGACCACCTGCTACGTGACGGTGGTGGTGCGCTCGCGCATGAGCGCGCTGGACGACAGCCTTGAGGAGGCCGCGATGGACCTGGGCGCGCGCCCGTGGCGGGTGTTCTTCCGCATCACGCTGCCGCTGATCGCACCCGCCCTGCTGGCCGGCTGGCTGCTGGCCTTCACCCTGTCGCTGGATGACCTGGTGATCGCCAGCTTCACCTCCGGCCCCGGCGCCAGCACCCTGCCGATGCTGATCTATTCGAAGGTGAAGCTGGGCGTGACGCCGGAGATCAACGCCCTGGCCACGCTGATCGTGAGCGTGGTCGCGCTGGGCGTGGTGGCCGCCGGCCTGCTGATGCACCGGCGCGAGCAGGCCGGCGCGGAGCCCTGATCAGCCGCCGCGCGGGACGATCCGCCACGCACGGTGGATGCGCGCGTTGCGGGCGAAGTCCGGCGGGATGGTGGAGGCGCTGATGTCCTCCACCTGCGCGAACTCGGCCAGCGCGGCTTCGTCCAGCTTGAAGCGGCGGAAGTTGTTGCTGAAGTAGAGCACGCCGCCCGGGGCCAGCCGCGCCACCGCGGCGCGCAGCAGGCGCACGTGGTCGCGCTGCACGTCGAAGTCGTCGGCACGCTTGGAGTTGGAGAACGTCGGCGGGTCGCAGAACACCACGTCGTACGCGCCGGTGTCGGCCTCCAGCCACTTCAAGGCATCGGCCTGGGCGATGCGGTGGCGGGTGCCGCCAACACCATTCCCGCGCAGGTTGTCGGCCAGCCATTCCAGATAGGTGGCGGACAGGTCCACGCTGGTGGTCTGCGCGGCGCCCTGCACCGCCGCTTGCACGGTGGCGACGCCGGTGTAGCAGAACAGGTTGAGGAAACGCTTGCCGCGCGCCTCCAGCGCCATCCGCGCGCGCAGCGGGCGGTGGTCGAGGAACAGGCCGGTATCGAGGTAGTCGAACAGATTGACCTGCAGCTTCGCCGCGCCCTCCTCCACCGTGAGGAACTCGCCGCGATGGTCGAAGTGGCGCGCTCCTGATTCGGAATATTTGCTGCCGCCCTTGCCGATGCGGCGGGTCTTCACCGCAACCCGCTCGCGCGGCAGGCCGAACACCTCGCGCACCGCCAGCAGCAGGTCGCCCAGGCGCTTGCGGGTGGTCGCTTCCGGGATCTCGGCCGGCGCGGCGTATTCCTGCACGTGCAGCCAGGTCTCGCCGTCGACCGTCGTGTAGACGTCCACCGCGCAGGCGTATTCGGGGATGTCGGCGTCGTAGGCGCGGAAGCAGCTGACCTGCGCCTGCTGCCGCCAGCGCGCCAGCTTGTCGAGGTTCTTGCGCAGGCGGTTGGCCACCATCTGCGCGCCTTCCGGCAGCGCGCGCTTCTCGATGCCTTCGCGCTGCGGCGGCGCGATCGGATCCACCGCGATCAGGCTGCATTCGATGGCGCCGTTGAACAGCTGGTAGCTCTTTTTCGCGCGCAACCCGGTGGCGCGGGCCAGTTCGCCGTCACCGCACAGCAGCGCCGCGCGCCACTGCGGCGCTGCGCGCTTCAGTGCTTCGCCCAACTGGCGGTACAAGCCATGGTCGGCGGCCAGCCGCGCGTCGTAGGGCGGGTTGCAGACCACCGCGCCGCGCGCGCCGGCCTGCACCGGCAGGGCGGCCACCTCGCACGCGCGGAAGTCGATGGCTTCCAGCACGCCTGCGTGTTCGGCGTTCTCGCGGGCGGCGCGGATCGCATGCGGGTCGAGGTCACTGCCGTGGATGCAAGGCCGCAGCGCCGCCTGCCCACGCTGCGCGCGCACCTGCGCATCGTCCACCAGCGCGCGCCATGCCGCCGCATCGAAACCCGGCCAGCGGGTGGGCGGCAGACCATGGCCGCGCAGCAACCCCGGGGCAACATCGGCGGCCATCAGCGCGCCTTCGATCAGCAAGGTGCCACTGCCGCACATCGGGTCCAGCAGGTCGCCGCCCTCGGCGAAGACCTGCGGCCAGCCGGCGCGCAGCAGCACGGCGGCAGCCACGGTTTCCTTCAACGGTGCAATGCCCTGCACCTTGCGCCAGCCACGCCGGTGCATCGGCCCGCCGGAAAGATCAATGGACAGGATCGCGAGGCCTTTGCGCAGCACCAGGCTGATGCGGACATCCGGCGACTCCACGTCCACGTCCGGCCGCTGGCCGGTGCTGGCGCGCAGGGTGTCGACGATGGCGTCCTTCACCCGCTGCGCGGCGTAACGCGCGTGGGTGACGGCCGCGCCGGAGACATGTGCGTCGATGGCGAAGGTATGGCCGGGCGCGAGATGGCGCATCCAGTCCACCGCCGCCGCGCCCGCATACAAGGCATGTTCATCGGCGCACTCGAACTCGGCGATCGGCCACAGGATGCGGCTGGCCAGCCGCGACCACAGCACCGCGCGCTGCGCGTCCAGCAGCGTGCCTTCCACGTTCACGCCGGCCATGGTGGCGGTGGCTTTCGCGCAACCCAAGGCCACCAACTCGTCGGCCAGCAGGTATTCCAGGCCCTTGCCGCAGGACGCGAAGAATTTCATGGCGTCACAGCCCAGCCAGCAGCGCGGCAAAGGCCTCGGCACTGGCCTGCACGTGGTCGGAGAGACGGTGCGAGTCGTTCACCAGCAGCAGCCGCGCATCGCGCGCCGCCGCCCAGTCCACCACCTGCCGCACGGCAATCAATTCATCGTGCCAGCCATGCAGGACCGAGGTCGGCACGGCGGCCGCCGGCATCGGCGGCGCGCCCTCCATCACGACGGGCGGGGCCATCAGGAACAGCCCGGCCACCGGCACCCGCATCGACACCACGCCGCTGATGTAGGCGCCCAGGCTGGAGCCGGCCAGCACCAGCGGGCCGCGGGCCGCGGCAGCCTGCGCCAACCCCAGCAGGCGGGCGATGCGTGCCGGCACGTCGCCCAGCGGCGTCACCTCGCGGCGTGCGTCCAGGTCGGTGTAGTCGGGGCGTTCGTGGGTCCAGCCCAAGCGCTCGGCCACGTCGGCCAGCGCGGTCACTTTGGTCGCATCGGGGCCGCTTTCGAAGCCGTGCGAGAGAATGCAATGTCCTTTCATGGGCGAATGCTAGCATCGCCGCATGTTCGCCTTCGCCCTGCATCCGCATCCGCTGCCCTATGTGCTGGCGCTCGATCACCGCCCGTTGGCGGCCATCGACACCGTGGTCATCCACTGCACCGAACTGCCGGACCTGGCCACCGCACGCGACTATGGCGAACGCATGCTCTACCCGTCGGGCACCGGCAACAGCGGGCATTTCTACATCGACCGCGACGGCCGCATCGAGGAATACGTGCCGCCCGACCGCGTGGCCCACCATACCCACGGCTGGAACGCGCGCAGCATCGGCATCGAGCTGGTCAACACCGGCCGCTACCCGCACTGGCTGGATTCGCGCCATCAAGCCATGGCCGAACCCTACCCGGACGTGCAGATCACCGCCCTGATCGCCCTGTTGCAATGGCTGGAGGGCCAGGTGGGCACGCTGCGCGGCATCGCCGGACACGAGGACCTGGACCTGGGGGAAGTGACCGCCAGCGACGCACCCGGCGTGTCCGTGCGCCGCAAACGCGACCCGGGGCCGCTGTTCCCATGGCCAACGGTTCTAAGCGAAACGAGGCTGCAACGTATAATCGCGGGATGAACGCCCCCGTCTCCGAACTGATCGAACTGCTCTCGCTGGAGCGGCTGGAAGACAACCTGTTTCGTGGCCAGAGCCGCGACATCGGCACCAAATACGTGTTCGGCGGGCAGGTGCTGGGGCAGGCGCTGTCGGCGGCGCAGGCGACCTTGACGCAGCCACGCCACGCGCATTCGCTGCACGCCTACTTCCTGCGCGCCGGCAACATCGAAGCGCCGATCGTCTACGACGTGGACCGCACCCGCGACGGCGGCAGCTTCTCGGTGCGCCGGGTCACCGCGATCCAGCACGGCAAGGTGATCTTCTTCTGCGCCGCCTCGTTCCAGGACGAGGAACCCGGCGGCGAGCACCAACTGTCGATGCCGGAAGTGCCCAAACCCGAGGACCTGGAACCCTCCCCGATCATTCCCCCGGACCGGCTGGCACTGCTGCCGATCAAGGTGCAGCGCTGGCTGGACCAGCAAGGCCCGTTCGAGTTCCGCCACGTCTATCCCCGCGATGAACTCAATCCACCCAAGCGCCCGCCGTTCCAGCAAGTCTGGTTCAAGCTGACCGAACCCGTGGGCGACGCGCCGGAACTGCACCGCGCCCTGCTGGCCTACGCCAGCGACTTCCACCTGCTGGGTACCGCCACCTTCCCGCACGGCATCAGCTACTACCAACCGAACGTGTTGATGGCCTCGCTGGATCACGCGCTGTGGTTCCACCGCCCGTTCCGTGCCGATGAGTGGCTGCTGTATGCGATCGACAGCCCCAGCGCGCAGGCCGGGCGTGGCTTGGCGCGCGGCATGGTGTACGACCGCACGGGTCGGCTGGTGGCCAGCACCGCGCAGGAAGGTTTGATCCGCGTGCTGGCCGATGGCACGTCCGCATGAGGAAGGTGTTCTCCAGCCAGCGCCTGGAAAACGTGGAAGCCGTGGCCCGGATGCTGCGCGCCGAAGGCATCGAGGTGAAAGTCGAAAACGGCCGCAGCTGGAAAGGCCACCGCCGCGGCAATTTCAGCTATGACACCCGCAAGGCCCCCGCGCAAATCCCCGCAGTGTGGATCGTGCGCGCCGAAGACCAGCCACGCGGCCGCCAACTGCTACGCGAGATGGGCCTGCTGGAAAGCACCCGCGAAGAACTGCCCAGCTTCCTGCCCCCCACACGGGTTGCCGGCACTGCCGGCAACGGCGGCTTCTGGAACGGCAAACGCCTCCGCATCGGCTTGTTGGTCCTGATCGGCGCCGGCATCGGCCTGATCGCGTTCACCGCGCGCAAGCAACCGCCCACCGCACCGGCCGCCCCCCAGCCACGTCCCGTGCAGGCGGCGAAACCCGCACCGCCGGTTCCGGACACCATCACCGAGCTCAGCGTGCACCGCGTCGACGTGCCGACCGCGCTGGCCGCGCTGCTGCTGGACGAAGCCCTGCACAACCGCAAACCCGCCGTGGCCTGCCTCGAAGTGGATGGCAAGGATCCCGCACCGGCGGTGTTGCAAGCCTTGCCGGAACTGCCGCGCACCCGCGTGTTCACGGCCTCGGCCTGCCCGGCGAAAGGTGGCTTCGGCATGGCCGTGCACGACTACATGACCGACGGCAGCGGCCGTGGCCAGGTGCAACTGGACCTGGACGTGAAAGATTCGCAGTTGGTGGACGTGGAGCGCAGCGGCAGCCACTGGCGCGTGCTGCGCCGGCACTGAGCCCGCAAGCACCACGGCCCGCGCAGTGGCGGGCCGTGGCATGTCATCAATCGTGTCTCACTTCTTCGCAGGCGGTGCCGGCGGCGCAGGGGGCGCAGGGGGCGCGGGCGGTTGCATCTGGCCCATGCCGCCATGCCGCATGCCATGTCGCATGCCATGCATCATCGGGCCGCAGACCTCGTGCAGCTTGGCGAATTCCTCGCGGCTCAGCTGGCCGTTCTTGTCGGTATCGGCCTTGTCGAAGCATTCGGCCTGGCGTGCGGCGCGGTGCGCCTGCATCTCTTCGGGGGCCTTGTCGCCTGCGCCCTGCCCATGCATGCGCCCGCCCGCGGCGCTCTTGCGCCACGCCGCCAATTCATCGGCGCTCAGCTTGCCGTCCTTGTTGGTGTCGATCTGGTCGAACTTTTCGGCCAAGCGCGGAAATTTTGCGGCCTCTTCCTTGCTGATCGTGCCATCGCCATTGGTATCCATCCGCAGCATCGGCGCATTCGGTTTGGCCTGCGGCGCAGGCGGTGCGGCCACTTGCGCCAACGCCATCGTGGAGGCCAGCCCGGCGGAGACCGCCAGCGTCATCAACAGCAGCTTGTTCATGGGATCCTCTCCTCCCGGTACCGCCCGGGGTTGCAGGTGAAAACGCATGGCCACTCCCCGCGTTGACGCCAAACTCCAACCGGTCGCTGAACGTGGCGCTATGCTGGCAGCATGGGTGGCAACGACGACAACCTGAAGCTGTTCCACAGCGCCCCGCATTCCTGCGGTTACTGGCCCGAGCGCGAAGCGCGCGACCTGGTGCTGGACCCACGCGACCCGCGCCTGCCCACGCTGTACCCGATGGCACTGCAATGGGGCTTCCGCCGCAGCGGCGACATCGTCTACCGCCCCAGTTGCGGCCGGTGTCGCGCCTGCGTGCCGGTCCGGCTGCCGGTGGCGCGTTTCACCCCGGACCGCAGCCAGCGCCGCTGCCTGGCCCGCAACGCCGACATCGAGACCCATGTCGTCGCACCGGCCTGCCTCGACGAATACCTGGCGCTGTACCAACGCTACCTGGGTACCCGCCATCGCGGCGGCGGCATGGAAGGCCACGGCGCGCACGAATTCGAACAATTCCTGATCGGCAGCTGGAACGACAGCCGCTTCCTCGAATTGCGCCAGGCCGGCAGCCACCGGCTGCTGGCGGTGGCCGTCACCGACCTGGCCGTCGACGCCCTCTCGGCGGTCTATACCTTCTACGACCCGGACGAAGCCCCCCGCAGCCTGGGCACGCTGGGCATCCTCAAGCAAATCGAATGGGCCCGCCGCGAACGCCGCGCACACCTGTACCTGGGCTACTGGATCGCCGGCCACCCGAAGATGGACTACAAGCACCGCTTCCGCCCGCTGGAAGCCTTCGACGGGCGCGCCTGGACGCTGCTGCCCGGCTAGCGGTGCCGGTGCACCAAGAACGACCGCCCTTCGACGGCGTAGTCGTGCCAACGCTCGACCTCCAGCTCGGGATGCGCGGCCAGCAGCTCGCGCAGCGCGCGGCGCTCGCCGGTGGCGTTCGATGCCTGGTTGGCGTGGAACTCGTCGAACAGCAGCACCGAGCCCTGCTGCAGCACCGGCGCGACGAACTCAAGCGCCGCCTTGGCCGCCTCGTAGACATCGCAGTCGATGTGCACCACGGCCGCGGCGTCGATGCCGAGACGCTCGCGCAGGCCCGGTTCGGCCAGGCTCTCGCGGAAATCCCCCCGGCACCGAAGTGCAGCGCGCCGGATCGAGCCCGGCAACGCGCCAGTTGTGCTCGAAGGTCTCGCGGTTCGAGCAGTAGCCGTCGGCATAGACCTCGTCGTTGCGCGCGCCGAGGATGCCGGTGAAGCTGTCGAAGCCGAAGAAGCGCATCCACGGGCAGCGCTTCGCCATCGAGTGCCAGGCGAGCGTGAACGTGCGGCCGTCGAAGGTGCCGAACTCGAGGTAATGGCCGCGCCGCAGGTTGGCGGCGACCTTGCCGGCCTCGTTGAACATCACCTCGTAGTGGATCGGGTTGACGCGCACATGCACCGGCTCGACGAACAGCGTGCGCGCATACAGCGTGTTGACGACGAAGCCGCGCGCCTTCAGGAAGCCGGTGGCGGCATGCAGTGCCTTCAGCACAAGCTGGTCGGCGTCGGCGAGCAGGATCAGCGTGTTGCTGCCATCGGCACCTTCAGGCAGCGCCGCCTCGATCACTGCCGACTGCGTCGCGACAGGTGCGGGCAGCGTGACGGCGAAGCCCTCGTAGCCATCCATCAGCGGCTGGCAGTCGGGAATCGCCCGGGCCAGCCCCGCTTCGGTACCGAGCAGCAGGATGTTGCGCAGCGCCGGCCCGAAGGCATCGATGTTGCGTACCAGCAGTGACGAACCCTCGGCAAACGGCATCGGTGCGACCCTTCAGTCGAAAAAAAAAGGACCTCCACCGTAGCACCATTCCCCGCGCCGATGCAGGGATCGCGCGCCTCGCCGGGCACCTGCGATGCCGAAGCCTGCCCCGCGGTCAGCGCCCCGCTGGCGGCGCCATCCCCGGCTCCAGGCTGGGGGCGCGCTTGCGGTCATGGAAGCCGAAATCCGAATCGCTGCGCGCGGACACGATCATCCGCACCATGTTGCCGGGCACCATCAACTCCAGCTCGACGGTGCGCCCGTCCGGGGCATGCCCTTCCAGCGTCATTTCAATGAACGCGCCGCCGGTATCCACTTCCGTGCAGGACACGAACGGCCCCACCGGCCCGGCTTGCAGGTAAGGCTTGATGGCATCCCCCAGCGCCTCCAGCGCCTGCGGAAAAAAGAACACGGCATAGCCCGACGTTTCGCTCATGCGGTCATCCTCGCACACGCGCGAACCGCTGTCTGCCGATCTGGAGGCCGTGACGCAGGCACCGGTCATCCTCGCACACGCGCGAACCGCGCCGCCAGTCATGCGATCCTGTTGCAATGCCGCGTCTCCTCTCCCACTGGCGTCTGCCCGCCATCGCGCTGCTGCTGGCCCTCGCCGGCTGCACACCACCGCAACTGCCGTTCGCGCGGCTGGCCGGGTTGATCACCAACCGCCAGCTGGACGAAATCAGCGGGCTGGCGGCCTCGCACGTGCACGAGGATGTGCTGTGGGCGCACAACGACAGCGGCAACCCGGCGCGGCTGTACGCGATCAGCCGGCGCGGGCGCTTGCTGGCCCGTTTCGACGTGGCGGGGGTGAAGAACACCGACTGGGAGGACATCGCCAGCTTCACCTTGGGCGGCAAGCACTACCTGCTGCTGGCCGATACCGGCGACAACGGCGGGCGTCGGCGTGATGTCCTGCTGCATGTCCTGGAAGAGCCCGCCGTGCTGCGGAACGGCACGCTCAAACCGGCCTGGACGATCCACGCCCGCTGGCCGGACGGCCCGCGCGACTGCGAAGCCGCGGCCGTGGATGCCACCCTGGGCCAAGTGCTGCTGATCTCCAAGAAGCGCGTGCCGCCGGAACTGTTTTCGCTGCCATTGGCCAACCCGCACGGCCGCATCGTCGAGGCGCGCCGGATCGGCCGGCTGTCCGACGTGCCGCAGGTGGGGGCCGAACTCAAGCAGCGGGATCCGAAGCTGGCGGCCCTGTTTTCGCAAGTCACCGCCGCCGACATTTCGCCAGACCGCAGCACTTTGGCGGTGCTGACCTACGGCAGCGTGCTGTTCTACCACCGCGCCGACGGCGAAGACTGGGCCGGGGCGGTGGCCCGGACACCGGAAAGCCATGACGTGCCCCCCATTCCACAAGCCGAGGCGCTGGCGTGGAGCGCCGGCGGGGCCGGCCTGTATGCCAGCGGCGAGTTCTACCCGGCACCGATCTTCTACATCGTCCCCCAGCAATGACCGTGCGGGCAGGCCGCCGTTCGTCGGCTGGCACTTGCGTTGTTAGATATCATTTTGATATCAATACATCACCAATCACCCACCGAGCACCGCCATGAAAGAAAACCCGATGTCCTCCCTGCCCGGCATTCCGTTCCTGCTGGCCATGCTGGCGCTGGCTGCCGCTGGCGTGTGGCTGCTGGTCACCGGCACCGGCCCGGATGCCAACACGGCGGGGCCGGCTTCGCCCACCACCCTGTTCGGCGGGGCCGGCCTGCTGGTGCTGGTCGGCTTCAGCCTGACCGGCCTGTACATGGTGCAGCCCAATCAGGCGGCGGTGCTCAGCCTGTTCGGCAAGTACGTGGGCACGGTGAAGCACGACGGCCTGCGCTGGAACAACCCGTTCCTGGCCAAGAAAAAGGTGTCGCTGCGCGTGCGCAACTTCGAGTCCGGCAAGCTCAAGGTCAACGAGCTCGACGGCAGCCCCATCGAGATCGCCGCGGTCATCGTCTGGCAGGTGCAGGACAGCGCCGAGGCCGTCTACAACGTGGACGACTACGAAAGCTTCGTGCACATCCAGTCCGAATCCGCGCTGCGCACGATGGCCACCAGCTATCCGTACGACCAGCACGAGGATGGCCAGATCGCGCTGCGCAGCCACGCCGCGGAAGTCTCGCAGCATCTGCGCGACGAGCTCTCCGAGCGCCTGGCCGACGCCGGCGTGCTGGTGCTGGATGCACGCATCAGCCACCTCGCCTATGCCCCGGAGATCGCGCAGGCGATGCTGCAGCGCCAGCAGGCGAACGCGATCATCGCCGCGCGCACCCGCATCGTCGCCGGCGCGGTAGGCATGGTGGAGATGGCACTGGCCGAGCTGCAGAAGAACGGCGTGGTGCATCTGGACGAAGAGCGCAAGGCGCAGATGGTCAGCAACCTGCTGGTGGTGCTGTGCGGCGAACGCGCCACCCAACCCATCGTCAACGCCGGCACGTTGTACTGAGGCGGGAGGACTATCCATGAGCATGACAACCGCAGGTGCCGTGGTGGTCGCAATCATCCTGGTGGTCGCCATTGCCGAACGGCACCACCGCACGCCGCGCGACTGACCCGCCATGTCCGAGAAGAAAGCCTACCCGCTGCGCATCAATGCCGAAATCCTGGCGGCGGCGCAGCGCTGGGCCGATGACGAACTCCGCAGCCTCAACGCGCAGATCGAATACCTGCTGCGCGACGCGTTGCGCAAGGCCGGGCGGCTGCCCGCGCCAAAAACCAAACCGGAGAACGACGCATGAGCCAACAATGGAAATACCTGGTGGTGGACGTGAAGACCGGCCTGCTGGGTGGCTTCAAGCCGCAGGACTTGCAGGAAGAACTCGACAAGCACGGCCGCGCCGGTTGGGAGCTGGTCAACCTGCTCCACGCCACGCCCACCGTGTCCTCGCCCATGCTCATTTTCAAGAAGGACGCCTGACATGCTGCGCCTCGCCCTGCCCCTCGTGCTGGCCACTGCCCTTTCCTTCGGCGCGCATGCGCAAGCACTCGACCCTGCCGCCATCGCCAGGCAGGCGCTGGACCGCCTCGATGCCGGCGACTATGCGCAGGTCGAACAAGCGTTCGCCGCACAGATGGCCGCGGCGGTGCCGGCGGACAAGCTGAAGGCGGTGTGGGAATCGTTGCCGGCGCAGATGGGCAAGGCCACCGGCCGCGGCGACACCACCGTGTCCGCGCAGGGCGATGCGACGCTGGTGAAAATCCCGCTGCATTACGAGAAGGCCGAACTGGTGGCGAGCTTCGCCATCGACGCCGAAGGCAGGATCGCCGGCTTCGTGGTGCAACCGGCACAGTCCGCCCCGCCCGCGCCGGCCGTGGCCGCCGACGCGCCCTTCATCGAACGCGACCTGGTGGTCGGCGAAGGCCAGCGCAGCCTGCCCGCCACGCTGGCGCTGCCGAAGGGCAACGACCAGGCGTCTGGAAAGGGTGTTCCCGCCATCGTGCTGGTACATGGCTCGGGCCCGCACGACCGCGACGAGACCATCGGCCCGAACAAGCCCTTCCTCGATATCGCCCGCGGCCTGGCCGCGCAGGGCATCGCGGTGCTGCGCTATGAAAAGCGCACCAAGGCGCGCCCGCAGGATTTTGCAGGCGGCGACTTCGGCGTGGATGACGAAACCACCAATGATGCGGTGCTGGCGGTGGACGCTCTGCGCAAGACCGAAGGCATCGACCCGGCGCGCATCTTCGTGCTGGGCCACAGCCAGGGCGGGATGATGGCACCGCGCATCGCGGCGATCTCGGGGCACGTGGCCGGGCTGGTGCTGCTGGCCGCGCCCGCGCGCCCGCTGCTGGACATCCTGATCGAACAAAATCGCCGCCTGGCCGTCTTGAACGACGGCAAGATCGACGATGCCGAACGCGGTGCCATCAACGCCCTGATCGCGCAGGTGCGCCAGACCCGTGACGGCAAGACCACCGCCGCCACCAAAACCGTGATGGGCCTGCCCGCCGGCTACTGGCGCAGCCTGGAGGCGGTGGATGCAGTGGCCGAAGCCCGGCAGCTCAAGCTGCCGATGCTGCTGTTGCAAGGCGCGCGCGACATCCAGGTGGTGGATGCCGATTGGCAGAATTGGCGTGATGCTTTCGATGGTGATGCACAGGCCACCTTCAAGCTCTATCCCAAGCTCAACCATCTGGGCATCGCCGGCGAGGGTGAAGGCTCGCTGGCCGAATACCAGCAGCCGGGGCATGTGGATGGCCAACTCATCGACGACGTGGCCCACTGGATCGAGGCGCATTGAGATGGCCACGCCGGTGCCGCAACCCATTGCAGTCAGCCCGCCGACACTGTGGGCACCGCTGTCGATGGCACTGCTGGTGGGCGTGCTGCCGCTGGCGATGATTGGCCACACCCTGCTGCAAGACCCCTCGCACTGGGAAACCACGCGCTGGGGGCTGGCGTTCCCGGTCGGTTTCGTGGTCGCCCTGCTGATCGGCCTGCTCCTGCTGATGCGCCGGCGCGCGGTGGAATGGCGCGACGGCACGCTGTGCATCCGTGCCGCGCTGTACACCAAGCGCATCGCCACCGCCGAACTGGACCTGCAACGCGCGCGGGTGGTGAACCTGGACGAACGCACCGAATTGCGTCCCGGCTGGAAAACCAATGGCTATGCCACCTTCGGGTTCACCGCCGGGCACTTCCGGATGCGCAAGGGGCTGGGCAATGCCTTCTGCCTGCTGACCCAACGGCAACGCGTGCTGTGGCTGCCATCGCGCGATGGCAAACAGCACATCCTGCTGAGCCTGGAGCGCCCGCAAGCCCTGCTGGATGCACTGCGTTCCGCCTGACGCGGGGCCTGCAAGGCCCTATCCTGCCCGCATGCACACACCCGCCACGCCCCTGCACACCACCCTGCGCAACACGGCAGATATCGAACTCTGGCCGGCCGGCCTGCTGCGCGCGCGCGGCAATGCCCACGCCCGCCTGCTGGCCCGCGCGCAGACCGTGCTGCGGCGCAAGCGCGATGGCCGCTATCTTGCCGCCGTATGCGCGGGTGAACTGCACGCGCTGGTACCGGCACTGGCCCGCGCGCCAGGATTGGCCGATGCCATGCGCGCCGTGCGGCAACCACTGGCGCACCGCCGCAACGGGCTGGAGCACGTCGGCACGCTGCCACTGCATCGCCTGCACGACCGGCTGGGCGCACTCGGGCTGGACGCCGATGCCTATGCCGCCCGCACCGGCCTTGGTCTCGTACCCGAACCGGACTGGCTGGCCTTTGCCGGTACCGACTGCTGGCAACGCCCGTTGTGGCTGCACATCGATGCCGCCCGCGCGTGGCTGCATCTGCGCGCAGCGGCGCTCGCCGACGACATCGTGCTGGAGGCGATCTCCGGCTACCGCAGCCACGACTATCAATTGGGCATTTTCGAACGCAAGCAGGCACGCGGGCTGGACGTGGACGCGATCCTCGCCGTCAATGCCGCGCCCGGCTTTTCCGAACACCACGCCGGCCTTGCCCTCGACATCGGCACGCCCGGCGAGCCGCCGGCGGAGGACACGTTCGAGCACACGCCGGCGTTCGCATGGCTGCGCGATCACGCCGGCGGATACGGCTTCACGATGAGCTACCCGCGCGACAACCCGCACGGCATCGTCTACGAACCTTGGCACTGGCGATTTTCAGCCGCCTGAACCGGCCCGCAGTTCCTGCAGGGTGGCGCGCAACCCTGCCCGCCAGTCCGGTGGCACGATGCCGAAATCGCGGCGCAACTTGCCGGTGTCCAGCACCGAATACCCAGGCCGGCGCGCCGGGGTCGGATAATCGGCGGTCGCCAGCGGCAGTACCTGCGGCCGGTACGCCAGCAGCCCCGCCGCCCGTGCCTCGTCCATGATCGCCTCGGCAAACCCGTGCCAGCTGGTTGCGCCATCGGCAGCCAGATGCCAGATACCGGAGGCGGGCAAGCCCTGTTCGATGATCCGTGCGCTGGCATCAGCCAACCATGCAGCCGGCGTCGGCACGCCGATCTGGTCGGCCACCACGCGCAGCTCGTCGCACTCGGCGGCGAGGCGCAGCATCGTGTGCAGGAAGTTCCTGCCGTGCGCGGCGTACACCCACGCCGTGCGCAGGATCGCGTGGCGCGCGCCACTGGCGCGGATGGCGTTCTCGCCGGCCAGCTTGCTGGCACCGTAGACGCCCAGCGGCGCGGTGGCATCGTCCTCGCGGTATGGGCGCGAGGCGCTGCCGTCGAACACATAGTCCGTGGAGTAGTGCACCAGCAGCGCGCCGGTCGCGGCGCACGCCTGCGCAATGGCTCCCGGTGCCCGCGCGTTGACCCGGAATGCGGCATCGGGCTCGCGTTCCGCGCGATCCACCGCCGTATGCGCGACGGCATTGACCACCACATCGGGGGCGATGCGCCGCACCAGCGCACCCAGCGCATCGGGTGCGTCGAAATCGGCCATCACGTCGGCCTGCGCACCGTCGCGGGTCGCCACCAGCAGCGTGCCCAAGGCCGGCAAGCCACGGCGCAGCTCGCGCCCCACCTGGCCGTTGCCACCCAGCAACAACAGCTTCATGCGGGGTACTGCGGCAGGCACTCCGGCGCAATGTCGGCCAGCAGCGGCGCTGCCGCGTCCTTGGCCGACAGCGAGACATCGGCCAGCGGCCAGTCGATGGCAAGCTGCGGGTCGTCCCAACGCAGGGCGTTGTCACTGCCGCGGGCGTAGGGTGCAGTGCACAGATAGGTGAGCAGCGCCGTGTCGCTGAGCACCAGGAACCCGTGGGCGAAGCCTTCCGGAACCCAGAACTGCCGGTGGTTGTCGGCACTCAGGATCGCCGCCACATGCTGGCCGAAGGTAGGCGAGCCGCGACGAATGTCCACCGCCACATCGAACACCTCGCCCTCCAGCACACTGACCAACTTGCCTTGCGGGTGCTGCGGCCATTGGTAGTGCAGGCCACGCAACACGCCGTGGTGCGAACGCGACACGTTGTGCTGCACGAACTGCGCCGGCAGCCCGTGTGCGGCGAAACGCGCCGCATGCCAGTTTTCGTGGAACACCCCGCGCGCATCAACGTGCATCTCCGGCTGGATGGCCACGCACCCCGGCAGCCGCGTCTTGACGACCTGCATGCCGTTCACCCCTGGGCCAGCAAGGCCAGCAGGTAACGGCCATAGTCGTTGCCCGCCATCGGCTGCGCCAGCACGCGCAATTGCGCGGCATCGATCCAGCCGTTGTTGTAGGCGATTTCCTCCGGGCAGCACACGCGCAAGCCTTGACGCTTCTCGATGGTCTGGATGAAGTTGGAGGCATCCACCAGTGCTTCGTGGGTACCGGTATCCAGCCATGCGAACCCGCGCCCCAGCTGTTCCAGATGCAGGCTGCCGTCTGCAAGGTAGCAACGATTGAGGTCGGTGATTTCCAGCTCGCCGCGTTGCGACGGCCGCAACTGCCTGGCAAAGCCGCTGGCACGGCCATCGTAGAAGTACAGCCCGGTCACCGCGTAACTGGATTTCGGCTGCGCCGGCTTTTCCTCCAGGCCCACCACCCTGCCCTGCGCATCGAATTCGGCCACGCCGTAACGCTGCGGGTCACGGACCTGGTAGCCGAACACGGTGGCGCCCGTGCTCCGCGCGTCGGCGCTTTTGAGCAGGTCGGTCAGGCCCTGCCCGTGGAACAGGTTGTCCCCCAGCACCAGGCAGCTGGGGCCACCGGCAAGGAAGTCTTCGCCGATCAGCAGTGCCTGCGCCAGCCCGTCCGGGCTGGGCTGCACCGCGTAGTCGATCCGCATGCCCCATTGCGCGCCATCGCCCAGCAGGCGTTGGAACAGCGCCTGCTCGTGCGGGGTGGTGATGATGAGCACTTCGCGGATGCCCGCCAGCATCAGCACGCTGAGCGGGTAATAGATCATCGGCTTGTCGTACACCGGCAGCAGCTGCTTGCTGATCGCCTGCGTCAGCGGATACAGCCGGGTGCCGCTGCCGCCGGCGAGGAGGATTCCCTTTCGGAG
>NZ_JAYRLK010000012.1:0-56927 GCF_041905325.1 Thermomonas sp.
GCGTATACGGCGTTTTCGCCGTCTACTTCACGTTATGCTATAAGAGAATTTGGCTATCCCAACAAGGATAAGGTATGACCAATATAACGCTATCAGTTCAAAGATTAGTCGCATACAGAGAAGCAATAAAACAAATCAAAGATGGCAACTGTTCATTATCTTTTCCTAAAGATACTGATATAGAACCTATACTTGATTTTGAATCTGAGTTTATTCAGTTGGCTGCGTGGCTTGATGTTCGCTTTGATGAGTTCAATAAAATTCAAGAGATATCCACTGAAATCAACAAAGGCAGTGTACTTGATGATGTTCTAAATCGCATTTATGATACATTTCATATAATAATACCTTATGACAGAATCGGCTACGCATTAATATCTGATGATCATGAAAAAGTTATAGCTCATTGGACAAAAACCAATTATCCAGAAAAAACAAGAATAAAAAAAGGATACACTGCATCATTAGCGGGGAGTAGTTTGGAGAAAATTCTAACAACACAACAACCCCGCATTCTTAATGACCTACACTTATATTTAGCTAATAACCCAAAGTCTTTGTCCACTCAGTTGATAGTTTCTGAAGGTATTCAATCAAGTTTAACCTGTCCACTTATTGCAGATGATAAGCCTATTGGATTTATTTTCTTTTCTAGCAAAGAAAAGAACACATACATTGACGCTCACCAAAAGGTATTTATTAGTATTGCAAGGCAAATATCTGTTTTAGTCGAAAAAAGCCGCCTTTATCAGCATATTTATGACTTAAATAACCAGTTGATAACTGCGTTATCGCAACTCAAAGAGCAATCTTCTCGTGATGCACTTACTAGCATCTTTCATCGAGGTGCCATCATGGGATTTTTAAAAAACACTCTCGAAAAAGACGCAAGAAAAAATCAACCTACCACCGTAATACTTGCTGATATAGATCATTTCAAACATATAAATGACACATATGGTCATATCACTGGTGATACAGTTCTGAAAGAGGTAAGTAAAAGTTTAACTAGTCACTTAAGAAGTTATGACTGTGTTGGGCGTTACGGCGGTGAAGAATTTTTAATTATATTGGGTGAAACTAATACTACAGATGCGCTGCTAATTACAGAGCGTATTCGCCAAGCGATCTCTGAGCTCAAATTTGAGAGAGATAATGATAGATTCTCTCTCACCATGAGCTTTGGCGTTTCCTGTTCAGATAATATTTTACATAAAAAAACAGAAGAAACATTACTTCTAGAAGCAGATAGTGCTTTATATCATGCGAAGAATGACGGTAGAAATCGAGTGTGTATAGCATAACAAATAATTCAACCTCGTTCGCATTCGCTCACTGGACGGCACTACGTGCCGCCGGTTAATTAGAAGTTATGCCCCACGACAACGAATCCCAGCCCGCTGTCGCAAAGAGCGTTGAGGTTCTCGCGGCCGTAGGCCACAAGCGCAATCGGTGCCCCGGTGGATTCAACTCCGATTCGCAACAGTGACTGACAAGTCTTCGTTGAAGACGGCGATGGGGGTTTTGTATCCAAGCACCTTGCGTGGGCGGTTGTAAAGACGTTGCTCGACCCAGCGCAAGTAATCATCGGTGTGAGCTCAACTGCGTAACGCAACACCATCGATGATAAATGGGCTCAGGCGGTTTAGCCTGAGCGAATTCATTGCCAAGTGGAGTTGCCCATGGCCACAAGCCGCCTGAACCAGCGAAAACCCGGTCGAAAACCCGGGGCAGAGTCGACTTTGTAATAACACCCAAGACGCTCGCTTCTCTACAGCCTGCAATCCCGAAGAATCACAGGCTGCGGCACCGCTCCTTCCGGGCACAACGCCTCCACCACCGCCATCAGATCAAGCCATGCATCGGCGCCATCGCCCTCGGGCACAGCATGGAACGGCACGCCGGCTTCCGCCACCAGCACGGGTTCACGCGCATTCGCGGCAGGTCGCGTTGTGTTATCCGCCAACGAGTTCATCGAGCAACGCCTCGCGTTCGAAGATCGCAAAGTAGCGCCGCACCCGCGCCATGTCGAGCGAGCCGGCGTTGTTGCGCAGCAGCGAACGGATGTCGTCCAGATCGCGTCCCCGCGAGGGATCGTTGACCAGTGCCTGCAATTTGAACGCGATCAATCCTTCAGCGTCGATCACGCGCAGTCGCCCCAGTCCGGTTTCCCGGGTTTCGGCTGTAGCGAGCAAGCGCAGCGCCTCAGATCGATGGGCAAACAGCACATCCAACCCCTCGTCCCCGCGCAGATAATTTGCCGCATCGACGCTGCGGTGCAAGCAGCGATATCCCAGCCCAAGCAGCAGTCCGTGCAGGCGGTCAGCATCTTCGGCATCGACCAGGAAATCCACATCACGGGTAGCGCGCACCACCTTGTGCATGGCCAACGCCAAACCACCGATCAGAGCCGGTGGCGTTCGCAAATCGGCAAACGCGGCCAAAGCTTCACGAATCTGGGCGGCAAGACTGGGCATGGCTACATATTCCTTCGATACTCCCCACCCACCTCATACAACGCATGGCTGATCTGCCCCAGCGAGTGCGTCTTCACTGCCTCCACAAGCGATTCAAACACATTCCGCCGTTCGCGCGCGGTGGCCTGCAGTGACCTGAGCCCATCGGCCGCGAACTCGTTACGGTTGCCCTGGTAGCCCGCCACGTTCGCAATCTGCTGCCCCTTCTCCTCTTCCGTGGAGCGGATCAGCTCGATCTCGGTGACGATGTCGCCGCCGTGCTCCTTGGGCAGGAAGGTGTTGACGCCCACCAGCGGCAGGCTGCCGTCGTGCTTCTTGTGCTCGTAGTACAGGCTCTCTTCCTGGATCTTGCCGCGCTGGTACATGGTGTCCATGGCGCCCAGCACGCCGCCGCGCTCGCTGATGGCCTCGAACTCCTTGTAGACGGCCTCTTCCACGATGTCGGTGAGCTTGTCGACGATGAAGCTGCCCTGCCACGGGTTCTCGCAGAAGTTCAGCCCCAGCTCCTTGTTGATGATCATCTGGATGGCCACGGCGCGGCGCACGCTTTCTTCGGTGGGCGTTGTGATGGCTTCGTCGTAGGCGTTGGTGTGCAGGCTGTTGCAGTTGTCGAACAGCGCGTACAGCGCCTGCAGCGTGGTGCGGATGTCGTTGAACTGGATTTCCTGCGCGTGCAGCGATCGGCCGCTGGTCTGGATGTGGTACTTCATCATCTGGCTGCGCGGGCTGGCGCCGTAGCGCTCGCGCATGGCGCGGGCCCAGATGCGGCGCGCCACGCGGCCAATCACCGTGTACTCCGGGTCCATGCCGTTGCTGAAGAAGAAGCTCAGGTTGGGCGCGAAGTCGTCGATCTTCATCCCGCGCGCCAGGTAGTACTCCACGATGGTGAAGCCGTTGGACAGGGTGAAGGCCAGCTGGCTGATCGGGTTCGCCCCGGCTTCGGCGATGTGGTAGCCGGAGATGGACACCGAGTAGAAGTTGCGGACGGCGTGGTCCACGAAGTACTGCTGGATGTCGCCCATCATGCGCAGGGCGAACTCGGTGCTGAAGATGCAGGTGTTCTGCGCCTGGTCTTCCTTCAGGATGTCGGCCTGCACGGTGCCGCGCACGGTCTTCAGCGTCTCCGCCTTGATGCGCGCGTAGGTCTCGGCATCCACCAGCTGGTCGCCGGTCACGCCCAACAGGGCCAGGCCCAGGCCGTCGTTGCCCTGCGGCAGCGCACCGGAATACGCCGGGCGCTGGCGGCCTTCGAACAGCTGTTCGATCTTCTGCTGCGCCGCCTGCCAGCGGGCGTCGTCGGCCTTCAGGTATTTCTCCACCTGCTGGTCGATGGCGGTGTTCATGAACATCGCCAGGATGATCGGTGCCGGGCCGTTGATGGTCATCGACACGCTGGTGGTGGGCGCGCACAGGTCGAAGCCGGAGTACAGCTTCTTCATGTCGTCCAGCGTGGGGACGTTGACGCCGGAGTTGCCGATCTTGCCGTAGATGTCCGGGCGCGGCGCCGGGTCTTCGCCGTACAGGGTCACGCTGTCGAAGGCGGTGGACAGGCGCGCGGCCGGCTGGCCCAGGCTGAGGTAGTGGAAGCGGCGGTTAGTGCGCTCCGGCGTGCCCTCGCCGGCGAACATGCGGATGGGGTCTTCGCCGGTGCGGCGGTACGGGTACACGCCGCCGGTGTAGGGGTAGTAACCCGGCAGGTTTTCCTTCTGCAGGAACACCAGCAGCTCGCCCCAGGCCTTGTAGGTGGGCGCGGCGATCTTGGGGATCTGCTGGTGGCTGAGCGACTCGCGGTAGTTCTCCACCCGGATGGTCTTGTCGCGCACCTGGTATTCGTTGACCGGCTCGGTGATGGATTTGAGGCGCGCCGGCCAGTCACGCAGCAGCTTCAGCGCCTCGGAATCCAGCGACTGGATGGCGTCGTTATAGCGCTGGCGCAGGGTCTTCAGGCTGCGGTCGTCGCCCTCGGTGAGGGCTTCGGCCGGGTACAGGTCCAGCGCCTTGGGCAGCGCGGCGTCGCCCAGTTCCTTCAGCGCGTCCCACAGCGACTGCGCACGGTCGGCGATCTCCGCCTGCGACTCGATGCGGGCGTTGATCGCCCTGCCCTGCTCGGCGATTTCAGCCAAATACCGCACCCTCGCGCCGGGGATGAGGACGGTGGCGCGGGGTTCCTTCAGGGTGGTGTCCAGCGCCGGCTGCAGCACGTCGGCCGGCAGCGCCAGCTTCTCGCGCAGCAGGCGGCACAGGTTGGCGAACATCCAGTTCAGGCCGGGGTCGTTGAACTGGCTGGCGATGGTGGGATAGACCGGGACGTCCTCGTCCTTGGTCTGGAACGCCACGCGGTTGCGCTTCCACTGCTTGCGCACGTCGCGCAGGGCGTCTTCGGCGCCGCGCTTGTCAAACTTGTTGAGCACCACGAGTTCCGCGTAGTCCAGCATGTCGATCTTCTCGAGCTGGCTGGGCGCGCCGAAGTCGCTGGTCATCACGTACATCGGGAAGTCGACCAGGTCGACGATCTCCGAGTCGCTCTGGCCGATACCGGCGGTCTCCACGATCACCAGGTCGAACGCCAGCGAGCGCAGGTAGGCGATGCAGTCCTTCAGCACCACGTTGGTGGCCATGTGCTGGCGGCGGGTGGCCATGGAACGCATGAACACGCGCGGGGAGCGCAGCGAGTTCATGCGGATGCGGTCGCCCAGCAGCGCGCCGCCGGTGCGGCGGCGGGTGGGGTCCACCGAGATCACGGCGATGCGCATCTCCGGGAACTGCGCCAGGAAACGGTTCAGCAATTCATCGGTCACCGACGACTTGCCGGCGCCGCCGGTGCCGGTGATGCCCACCACCGGCGTCTTGCCGCCGGCCAGCTGCCACTGCTTGCGCAGGTGGGCCAGCTCGGACTCGGCCAGCGCGGATTCCTCGATGGCGGAGAGCATGCGGCCCACGTGGATCTCGGAGGCGGCATCGAAATGGGGGTCAGAGTCGCCTTTCCCACCGTTTTGACTGGCGCCCGACGGCCCGGAAACGGAAAGTCGACTCTGACCCCCATTTCGATCGCGGGCGGCGCCCGCGCGATGGATGACATCCTCGATCATCGCCACCAGCCCCATGTGCATGCCGTCGTTGGGGTGGTAGATGCGTTCGACGCCGTAGGCCTCCAGCTCGCGGATTTCCTCCGGGGTGATGGTGCCGCCGCCGCCGGCGAACACGCGGATGTGCGCGGCGTCGCGCTGCTTCAGCATGTCCACCATGTACTTCAGGTATTCCACGTGGCCGCCCTGGTAGGACGACAGCGCGATGGCGTCGGCGTCTTCCTGCAGCGCCGCGCGCACCACGTCTTCCACGCTGCGGTTGTGGCCCAGGTGGATGACTTCCGCGCCCTGCGCCTGGATCAGCCGGCGCATGATGTTGATGGCGGCGTCGTGGCCGTCGAACAGGCTGGCGGCGGTGACGAAGCGCAGGGGGGTGGCTTCGGGGTTCAGGTGGGTCATCGAGGGGGCCGGGCTGCTCATGCGACTGCATCCACAATTCTGGAAATGGCAATCGCCGATTGTAACGCGCAAGGTAGGATGCCCCCGACGCCTCCGTATCCAGCCGCCATGACCCGACGCCTGCCCACCTTGCTGGTTGCCGCCACGCTTGCCACCTGCACGCTTGCCGCCTGCACGCACGCACCCGCACGCCCGGCACCCCCGGTGCTGCTGCTGGGCGAAGTGCACGACAGTGCCGCCGGTCACGCCGCACGCGCGGCGTTGCTGCGCGGAAAGATCGAAGCCGGCTGGCGGCCCGCCATTGCGATGGAGCAGTTCGACACCGCCCAGCAGCCGGTGCTGGAAGCCGCCATGGCCGCGTGTGCCGATGCCGACTGCGTGCTCGCCCGGGTCGCGCCCGCCAAGGCAAGCTGGAACTGGGATTTCTACAAGCCGGTGATCCAGTTGGCGCTGGAGTTCAAGCTGCCGCTGCTGGCCGCCAACCTGTCGCGCGGCGATGCCTCGAAGGTGGTGAAGGACGGCTTTGCCGCCGCGCTGCCGGCCGAGTTGATCGCCCGCTACCGGCTGGACGCCCTGCCCGCCGCCGTGCTGGCCGCGCAGGAAACCGAGGTGCGCGACAGCCACTGCGGTGCGCTGCCGGAGCCGTTCGTCAGCCCCATGGCCAAGGCGCAGATCGCCCGCGACGTGGTGATGGCCGAGACCCTGCGCACCCACGCCGCCCGCGGCGTGGTGCTGATCGCCGGCAATGGCCATGTGCGGCGCGACATCGCGGTGCCCTATTGGCTGCGTCTGGCCGGTTTCAATCCGCGCAGCGTGGGGTTCCTCGAGCCGGCGACGGAGACGTCCGCATTCGATGAAACCCACCGCATCCCGGCCAGCGTGCGCCCCGATCCCTGCGCCGGCTTCAAGCCGCCGCAGGCGCGCGACTGACACGGCAAGCCGCAAACGATACGCACCCGTATTCAAGCGCCCCGCGGAGGTTGGCATTAGAATGCCGGCCCTGCATTGCCGGCCCTGCCGGGACGCAGGCCCGCTCGCCCCCATCCCGCCTGCCGCCGCCTCCGGTTTCCACCTCCGGTCGCGGCCGGAGTTTTCGCAATGATCTTCGAAACGCTCGACACCTACGGCCACGAACAGGTCGTGTTCTGCCACAACAAGGACGCCGGCCTGAAGGCGATCATCGCCATCCACAACACCGTGCTGGGCCCGGCACTGGGTGGCACCCGCATGTGGCCCTACCAGAGTGAAGCCGAAGCCCTGAACGACGTGCTGCGGCTGTCGCGCGGCATGACCTACAAGAACGCGGTGGCCGGCCTGAACATCGGCGGCGGCAAGGCGGTGATCATCGGTGACCCGGCCAAGGACAAGTCCGAGGCGCTGTTCCGTGCCTTCGGCCAATTCGTGGAATCGCTGGGCGGGCGTTACATCACCGCCGAAGACGTGGGCATCGACGTCAGCGACATGGAATATGTCTACCGCGAAACCCAATACGTGACCGGCGTGCACCAGGTCCACGGCGGTTCCGGCGACCCCTCGCCGTTCACCGCCTACGGTGCGCTGCAGGGCCTGATGGCCACGTTGAACAAGAAATTCGGCAACGAGGACGTGGGCAAGTATTCCTACGCCGTGCAGGGCCTGGGCCACGTCGGCATGGAATACGTGAAGCTGCTGAAGGAACGCGGTGCCAAGATCTTCGTCACCGACATCAACCCGTCGCTGGTGGAAAAGGCCACGTCGGAATACGGTGCCGAAGCCGTTGGCCTGAACGAAATCTACGACGTGCCGGCCGACGTGTATTCGCCCTGCGCGCTGGGCGGCACCGTCAACGAACAGACCCTGCCGCGCCTGAAATGCAAGGTGATCTGCGGTGCGGCCAACAACCAGTTGGCCAACAACGAGATCGGCGACGAAGTGACCCGGCGCGGCATCCTGTACGCGCCGGACTACGCAGTCAACGCCGGCGGCGTGATGAACGTGGCGCTGGAACTCGACGGTTACAACCGCGAGCGCGCCATGCGGATGATGCGCACCATCTACCACAACCTCACCCGCATCTACGAAATCGCCGACCGCGACGGCATCCCGACCTACCGCGCCGCCGACCGCCTGGCCGAAGAGCGCATCGAGAAGATCGGCAAGCTCAAGTTGCCGCTGGGCCGCAGCCAACCGCGCTTCCAGGGTCGCGTGCGCGGAAGTTGATGCGCCGCGCCGCCTTCCCCCGCGCGGGGAGGGCTTGAAGTACCGCCCCCTCCACCCTCACGAGCCCCCCCATGCGCCCATTCCCCCTTGGTGAAGACCTTGATGCCCTGCGCGACGCCGTTCGCCGCTTTGCCGAAACCGAAATCGCGCCGCGCGCGGCCAAGGCCGACGAAGACAACTGGTTCCCGCAGGAGCTGTGGCCGATGCTGGGCGAGATGGGCCTGCTGGGCATGACCATTCCGGGCGAGTACGGCGGCAGCGGGCTGGGCTACCTGGCCCATCTGGTGGCGATGGAAGAGATCAGCCGCGCCTCGGGTGCGATCGGCCTGTCCTACGGCGCGCATTCCAACCTCTGCGTCAACAACCTGTACGCCAACGGCAACGACGCGCAGCGGGCGAAATACCTGCCCAAGCTGTGCAGCGGCGAGTTCAAGGGCGCACTGGCGATGAGCGAACCGGGGGCCGGTTCCGACGTGGTGGGCTCGATGGCCTGCCGCGCCGAACTCAAGGGCGACGTGTGGGTGGCCAACGGCAACAAGATGTGGATCACCAACGGCCCCGAGGCCGACGTGCTGATCGTGTACATGCGCACCGCCAGCCGCGAGCTGGGCAGCAAGTGCATGACCGCCTTCATCGTCGAGAAGGGCATGAAGGGCTTCAGCACGGCGCAGAAGCTGGACAAGCTGGGCATGCGCGGCAGCAACACCTGCGAGCTGGTGTTCGAGAACTGCGAGATCCCGCAGGAGAACGTGCTGGGCGAGGTCAACAACGGCGTCAAGGTGCTGATGAGCGGCCTGAACACCGAGCGCCTGGTGCTGTCCGGCGGCCCCATCGGCCTGATGCAGGCGGCGCTGGACATCGCCCTGCCCTACGTGCGCGAGCGCCGCCAGTTCGGCCAGGCCATCGGCACCTTCGAGCTGATGCAGGCCAAGATCGCCGACATGTACACGGCGCTGCAGTCCAGCCGCGCGTTCGCCTACCAGGTCGCGCGCGACTATGACAATGGCCACAAGAGCCGCATCGACGCCGCCGCCTGCCTGCTGCATGCCTCCGAAGCGGCGGTGCAGGTGGCGCTGGAAGCGATCCAGTCGCTGGGCGGCAACGGCTACATCAACGAATTCGCGACCGGCCGCATCCTGCGCGATGCCAAGCTGTATGCAATCGGTGCCGGCACCAACGAGATCCGCCGCATGCTGATCGGCCGCGAGCTGTTCGCCGGCAATCACTGAGGCAGCGTCCCGGCGGCGGTAACGGCCGCTGCCGGCGCTGGGCGCACCACCCCGCCTGCAACCGGCAGGGTGTTCGCGCTCAGAACCGGTAGCTGGCCCACAGCGTGGCCAAGCCGGTCTTGCCCAGGGTGCCGCCGTACCGGCTCAGGTCGAAGCGGAACGTCGCGCGGTCCTGCCAGACCGCCGCCAGCCCCAGCCCGAGGGTTTGCCCGCGCGGTGCCAGCTGCATGCCCTGCAAGGGAGCCCATTGTTCCAACCCGACGTAGCTGGCCGCGAACGCCATTCCGTGCGTGGCCAGTGCTTGTTGCCATTCGGCCCGTGCATCGGCGCGCAGCACGGCAGTCCCCCAGCGCCATTCGCGTGCGGCCCGCAGCCCCGCCAGCATCTGCCAGCGGCTGGCGTCCCACGCATTCGCGCGCAGGCCGAAGCCGGTGGCCCCCGTTTCCGAGAATCCGGCATTGGCCACACGCATGTACTGGCTGCCCAGATAGGGGGTCAGTGCGATGCCGTGCAGCTGCACGCGCCCGCCCACCTCGGCATAACCCCCCAGGTAGTGGCCGGAAAGCTGCGTGGCCACCGCGTCTTGCATCTCACCCAGCAGCAGGTTGCGCTGCAGCTGCCGCTGGAACGCCCCGTGGGTGAACTGCGCCTGCCACTGCCACGGCCCCCGCATGCCGGCCGCGTACACCCGCACCTCGCGCTGGTGGCCACGGCTGCGGTCGCCGAATGCCCCCAGCCAGCTGCTCTGCTCCAGCTTGTGCATGGCGATGCCGGCCACCGCATCCGTGCCAACCCGCCAGTCGTTGCCGATCATTTCACCCGTGGAATCCAGCCCCACTGCATCCTGGCCCGCCTGCGCCAGTTGCCCATCGCTGGCCAGGTCGCGATACCAGCCACCCGCACGCGCCGGCGTTGCACGCAGGGTGTCGATCCGTTGCCCCAGCGCGCGCCGGCCGGCATCGGCGGCTTCCAGCGTCAAGGCCGTGGACGCCCCGTGCATTTCCCCCGCCAGGCTGCGCAGCGAACGCTCCGCCTGCGCCACGCTGCCGGCTTGCTGGAAGGCACCCGCGGCCTCGATGAAGCTGGCACCGATGCCACCCGGCACGCTGCCGCCCAGCTGCACGTCGATGGCCTGCATCGCCGCTTCCACGCGCACGGCGGTCGGCACGCTGATGCCCTCCAGCCCCATGCCCGCCACCGCCTTGGTGACGTCGATGCGATTGATGTTGAGGAAGACGTTGTTGGGGTCGTAGGCCAGCGCGGCATCCAGGAAGACGTTCGGTGCCGCCTTCAAGGACGAAAACGTGCCACTCACCCCGCCTGCGGCATTCAGCAGGGTTTCCCTGGCCGTGGTGGTGTAGCCGCTTTTCACCCCGAGGATGGAGAGGGTGCCGTTCAAGGTCGCGCTGCCGGACACGCGCAGCGCGCTGCCCAGCCACACGCCCAGATTGCCCGTGGAGGACTGGCTGAAGTTGCCGCCGATGCTGGCCGGCGTGCTCGCCCCGCTGAACAACCTGCCGCTGTTGGTGACATGGCCGGCAAGCGCACCACTGGCCCAGACCGTGGCACCGTCGGCGATGGTCAGGTTCGAACGCAGGCCCTTGCGCACGTCCAGCCCGCCCGCATTGACGACGGTGGCACCGGTGAACTTGCCGGCTTCAAGCAAGGTCAGCGTGCCGCTGCCGTTCTTGACCAGCCCGCCACTGCCGACGATTTCGTTGCGCCACACCGAGTTGCCGGAAAACGCCACGCTGAAATCGCCCCAGGCGAAATTGCTGGGCCCCATCGCCGCCTTGGTCACGTCCAGCAAGCCCCAGCCGAACACCGGGTCGACGCCTGCCGCGCCCAGGTCCCTGGCCCCGCCCAGCAGCGCCTGCCGGACCTGGTCGTTGCTGAAATACGGGAACGCCGACCACACCACCGCCGCCGCGCCGGCCACCTGCGGTGCCGCATACGAAGTGCCGCCCCCTTGGTACAGGGCATAGCTGGCATCGCCCACCTTGGCCTGCGGGTCGATGAAGATCACGTTGCCGGGTGCCACCAGGCAGTAATGCATCGCCGAACCGCATTTTTGCGAATACGCCGTCAGCTGCGTCGGATTGTTCGGGTCCAGCGCCCCCACCGTCAGCCAACCCTTTTCCAGTTGTGCATCACCTGCCAGCGTGGGCAGGCGTGCATTGTCCGAAGGCTCGCTCGCATAGCGCGGGTCGCCGCCGCTGTTGCCATTGGCGAACACGATGATGCCGCCGCGGGTCACCACGAAATCCTTCCAGGCGTTGGCCAGCTCGGTGGTCAGCGCCGGATCGTTCCAGTACAACCCGCCCCAGGAGTTGTTGATGATCTTCGCCCCGGCATCGGCCAGTTCGCCGTTGATGCCCTTGAAGAAATCCCCGTACCCCTCGCCGGCATGGATCTCGGTGCCCGCCCCGGAACCATCGTCCACCGGCGGCGTGTCGCTGATGATGCGCGACGAGGCGATGTTGGCACCCTGCGCCACGCCCCCGCCCCAGTTGCCGATGCCCTTGCCGGCCGCCATCTGCGCCACCGTGGTGCCGTGTCCCACCACGTCATCCACGCTGGTGTTGTTGGTGTTCGGATCGACGTGGATGAAGCTGGCGGTGACGCGCCCGCTGAGCGCCGGGTGGCTGCGGTTGACCCCCGTATCGATCAGGCCGATGGTCACCCCCCTGCCGATCAACCCCGCCCCCAGCGCGCCGGCGGCATTGGTGAGCTGCAAATGCTGGCTGTATTGCGGCAGCGTGGCCGGCGCGGCCAGCGTGGGCACGGCCGGCGGGTTGACCACCAGGCTGGCATCGTTGGCCACGGTGGGGGTGAACCCCGGGCCGGTAGGCGTGACCGGCGGCGGATCGGAACGCACGCTGCCCCCGCCACCACCACCGCACGCGGCCAGCGTCAGCGCGATCGCGCAGGGCAACAAGGCGACGGGGGACGAAGGCAGCAGGCGGCGCGAAGACGAAGGCGACATGGCGGGCTCCCGGCAGGCATCAGGCATTGCCTCCCGTTGTAGTCCGCACCGCTTGTTCATGCAATGCCTGCGGGCCTGTTTGCGGCGGCGCAGCATGCAGCCCCGATTCGCGCGATAATCGGGGCTTGCCGGCCTGCCCGGCCCCACATTTCCGGAGCTTCCCATGAGCGACGTCGTCATCGTCGGTGCCAAGCGCACCGCCATCGGTTCCTTCCTCGGCCAGTTCACCGGCACGCCCACGCCCGTGCTGGGCAGCGCCGCCATCGCCGGCGCACTGGCGCAATCGGGGCTGGCCGCCGAGCAGGTGGACGAGGTGATCATGGGCTGCGTGCTGCCGGCCGGCCTCGGCCAGGCACCCGCGCGCCAGGCTTCGCGCAGTGCCGGCATCCCCGATGCCGCCGGCTGCACCACCATCAACAAGGTCTGCGGCTCGGGCATGAAGGCGGTGATGCTGGCCCACGACATCATCAAGGCCGGCTCCGCCAAGGCGGTCGTCGCCGGCGGCATGGAGTCGATGACCAACGCCCCGCACCTGCTCAACGGCTCGCGCACCGGCGTGCGCTACGGCAGTGCCGAGTTCCTCGACCACATGGCCTACGACGGCCTCACCAACCCCTACGACGGCAAGGCGATGGGCATCTTCGGCGATGCCGCCTGCGCCAAGTACGGCTACGACCGCGCCACCGTCGACGCGTTCTCCGCCGAAAGCGCCCGCCGCGCGCAGGCCGCGCAGGCCGCCGGCGCGTTCGCCGCCGAGATCGTCCCGGTCACCGTCAAGACCCGCAAGGGCGAAGTGGTGGTCGACAAGGACGAGGAGCCCGGCAAGATTGATTTGGGCAAGATCCCCGAACTGCGCCCGGCATTCGGCAAGGACGGCGTGCTGACCGCCGCCTCGTCGTCGAAGATTTCCGATGGTGCCGCCGCGCTGCTGGTGATGTCGGCCGAGGCCGCGGCCGCCGCCGGGGCCAAGCCGCTGGCCCGGATCGTCGCCCACGCCACCCATTCGCAGGCACCGGAATGGTTCACCACCGCCCCGGTGGCGGCCGTGCAGTCGGTGCTGGCCAAGGCGGGCTGGAACGTGGCCGACGTGGACCTGTTCGAAGTCAACGAGGCGTTCGCCTGCGTGGCGATGGCGCCGATGAGCGACCTCGGCATCGCCCACGACAAGCTCAACGTCAACGGCGGCGCGCTGGCGCTGGGCCACCCGATCGGCTGCAGCGGCGCCCGCCTGCTGGTGACCCTGATCCATGCCTTGCAGGCTCGCGGCGGCAAGCGCGGTGTGGCTTCGCTGTGCATCGGCGGCGGCGAAGCGACGGCCGTGGCCATCGAGCTGACGTAAGCCGGGCTAACGCTGAATCGAAAAAAAATCGGCCAAACCCTTGACACTGGCCGCAGGCGCGGCATCATGTCAGGGCACGCAGTTTTGCGTTGCCAAGAATTCAAGACGAGGAAACCGCATCATGTCGATCAACAAGATCCTGCTGGCGATGGCACTGGGCCTGGCCCTGACCGCCTGCAGCAAGTCCGAGCCGGCTGCCGATACCGCTGCCAGCACCGAGGCCCCGGCCGCTGCCGATCAGGCCGCTGCGGACCAAGCTGCCGCCCAGGCTGCCGACGCCACCGCCCAGGCTCCTGCGGCCGAAGCACCGGCGGCTGATGCTGCTGCCGCTCCGGCTGATGCCGCTGCCACCCCGGCCGACGCCCAGAAGGCTGCGGACGACGCCGAAAAGGCTGCCACCTCGGCGGAAGCCAAGCCGGAAGCCAAGAAGTAATCGGATAGGCCAAGCACACTTGCCGATCCGATTGCTTGAAAGAATCGGAGACGCCGTCGGCAGGCCGACGGCGTTTTCGTGTCCCGGGCGACCGGGAAAGACGAAAGTCAGTGAACGACCCGCCGGCCCAAACCGGTTCGCTAAGCGCACTGGCGTTGCCTGATCCACATCCACGTTCCAATTCAGTCAACCCTCTCTGGAGATTTCCATGAACAACAAGCTTTTCGTGCTCCTCGCCGCTGGCGTCCTGGCCCTGTCGGCCTGCAAGAAGGAAGAAGCCCCGGCCGCCGACGCTGCTGCCCCGGCTGCTGACGCCGCTGCTGCTCCGGCCGACGCCGCTGCCGCTGCCCCGGCTGCCGACGCTGCTGCCGCTCCGGCCGCCGACGCCGCTGCCGCTCCGGCTGCCGACGCCGCTGCCGCTCCGGCTGCCGACGCCGCCGCTGCTCCGGCTGCCCCGGCTGCCGACGCTGCTGCTGCTCCGGCTGCCCCGGCTGCCGACGCTGCCAAGAAGTAATTCAAGGCACATCAGCTGCACCACAAGGCCCGCCAATGGCGGGCCTTGTTTTTTTCAGCAACTTCGAACGCCCCTAGCAACCGCAAAAAACCCCGCGCGGGGCGGGGTTCGAAAATCTTGCGGCACGCACTCACCGCATGACCACCTTCAGGTCACGGGCTTCACGCCCGCCGCCTGCGCCCCCTTGGCACCCTGCTGCACTTCATAGCTGACCCGCTGGCCTTCCTGCAGGCTGCGAAAGCCACTCGCGTCGATCGCGGAGAAATGCACGAACACGTCTGCACTGCCATCCTCGGGCGCGATGAAACCAAAACCCTTGGCGTCGTTGAACCACTTCACGGTGCCGTACTGCATGGTTGCGAAGACCTCTTGCGGATGTGTGGAAAAAGATACCGTCTGCATGGCGTGCGCCGCATGCGGCGACACCGCGCGAGTATGCAACAACCGGGCTGCGGTGCAATGCCCCGCCTCAATCCGCCAGCAGCGCATGCAGGATCCGCGGCACCCCGGCCATCGCCACGGCCACGTTGTCCAGGACGTCCTGCAAGGTGATGACTTCCTCCACGTCCGGCCCCGCCCCGGCCGCCCAGTTGGCCACGATGCACAGGCAGGCATAGTCCAGGCCCAGTTCGCGCGCCAGGCCGGCCTCGGGCATGCCGGTCATGCCCACCAGGTCGCAGCCATCGCGACGCATCCGCGCGATTTCGGCCCGGGTCTCCAGCCGCGGCCCCTGGGTGGCGCCATAGCAACCGCCATCCACCAGCGCAACGCCGGCCTGCGCGGCAGCGGCAACCACCTGCCGGCGCAACGCCGGGGTATAGGGGTCACCGAAATCCACATGCAGCACCTCGCTGCCCGGCTCTTCGCACAGGGTGGCGATGCGGCCCCAGGTGTAGTCGATCAACTGGTCCGGGCAGGCCAGCACACGCGGACCGCAGGCGGCACCGATGCCGCCGACGGTATTGAGCGCAAGCACCCGCCTCGCCCCCACTGCCCGCAGGGCGGCCAGGTTGGCGCGGTAGTTGATCTTGTGCGGCGGCAGCGAATGACCTTCGCCATGGCGGGCCAGGAACGCCACCCGCTTGCCGGCCAGGGTACCGATGCGAATCGGGCCGGAAGGCGTGCCGTAAGAGGTCTGCGGCTCCACCGTTTCGACATCCGCCAACGCCCCCAGCGCGTACACGCCGGTGCCCCCGATCACCGCCAGATCCAGCATGATGCCCTCCTGCATGGAATACGCCTCCGTCAGAACCCCAGCCGGGCTCCGGCACCCAGCAATGTCGCCACGCCCAGCACCGCGAACACGGCGGCGGCCACCGCATGCACCAGCCGCATCGGAATCTTCGCCGCCAACTTGTCACCCACGAACACCGCCGGCACGTCCGCGATCAACATGCCCAGCGTTGTGCCGGCGATCACCAGCAGCGGCGTCCCGTAATGCGCGGCCATCGCCACCGTGGCGATCTGGGTCTTGTCGCCCATCTCGGCCAGGAAGAAGGTCACCAGCGTGGCGCCGAACACGCCGAACCGCTGCGCCACCTGCGCCTCCTCTTCCTCGATCTTGTCGGGAATCAGCGTCCAGACCGCCATGCCGATGAACGACAGCCCCAGCACCCAGCGCAATGTCGACGGGCTGACGGTGGCCGTGATCCAGGCCCCGAGCGCACCGGCAAGCCCGTGGTTGAGCAAGGTGGCCACCAGGATGCCGAGGATGATCGGCAACGGCTTCTTGAAGCGGGCCGCCAGCAGGAACGCCAGCAACTGGGTCTTGTCGCCGATTTCGGCAAGCGCGACGACGCCGGTGGAGACGAGCAAAGCTTCCATGTGTGATCCCGGGCCGGGCAACGGAGAACCGAACGTGCACCCTCCCGACCCAATCGGAGGTGCCATTCACGATCATGCAACGCACCCGGCCGGGGGGCTCAATCCACGCGGAAATGCGCGCCCAGGCTGTCCTTGCGTTTCCACGCGGCGTCCAGCAACGCCGTCGCCAGCGTGGCCTGCCACCCCTGCAACCCGGCACAGGCCTGAAGTCCCTCCCGCAACCCGCTTTCCGTGCGCAACGGCCCCATCGCCTGCATCAGCCACGTCCGCACCGCCACCAACTCGGCATCTGCCAGTGCGGGCGGACGGTGCAGCAAACGGTAATGACCGCCATCCACCGCCTCCGCCGACAGCCCCCGCAACAACGCCCCCAGCCGACGCCCGAACACCACCCCTTCCAGCAGCGAATTGCTGGCCAGGCGGTTCGCGCCATGCACGCCGTTGCAGGCCACTTCGCCCACCGCGTACAGGCCCGGCAGCGAGCTGCGGCCATCGGCATCGACCGCGATCCCGCCCATGTGGAAGTGCGCCGCCGGCGTCACCGGGATCGGCTGCACGCGCGGGTCGATGCCATGGTCCATGCAGGCATGGAACACGGTCGGGAACTTGCGCGGGAAATCGGCACCGACCACGGCCGCATCCAGCAACGCGCCACCGTCGCGGCAGGCCTGCCAGACTTGCCGCGCCACGATGTCGCGCGGGGCCAGGTCGCCCAGCGGGTGCACGCCGGCCATCAGCGCGCGGCCCTTGCTGTCGCGCAGGGTGGCACCGGCGCCGCGCAGCGCCTCGGTCACCAGCGGCAGGCTGTGCAGGCCGGGCAAGGCCAGTGCGGTGGGGTGGAATTGCACGAACTCCAGGTCACGCAGGGCGGCACCCGCCGCCTGCGCCAGCGCCAGCCCGCTGCCATCGGCATCGGCCGGGTTGCTGGTCTGCGCGAACAGTCCACCGATGCCACCGGTGGCCAGCACCACGGCACGGCCATGCACCACCGTGCGGGTGCCGTCGGCTTCGGTCAGGCAGACACCGCAGGCGCGGCCGTCGCGCAATACCAGGCCGTCCACTTCGACACCGGCGCGCCGGGTGATGTGGCCGGCGGCGCGCGCGGTGGCCACCAACGCCTCCATCACCTTCGCCCCGGTGGCATCGCCCCCGGCGTGGACGATGCGGGGGCGGTCGTGCCCGCCTTCGCGCCCGAACTGCAGGCTGCCATCGGGTTCGCGGTCAAATGCCACGCCGATCTCCTGCAGCCATTGCACGGCATCGGCCGCGCAGGTGGTCAACAGGTCGACGATCGCCGCGTCGTTGTGGAAGCTGCCGGCCACGCAGGTGTCATGGGCATGCGCCTGCGCGGTGTCGCCGGGATCGATCGCCGCCGCGATGCCGCCCTGCGCCATCGCGCTGGCGGCACCGCGCGCACCGGGCGCACGGGTCAGCAACAGCACCGGCGCGGGCGCGGCCGCCAATGCGGTGGTCAATCCGGCAATGCCGCCGCCGACGACGAGGATGGGGTCCGCCGTGTTCACACCTTTTCGCCGCGCCCGACCGCCAGCATGCGATCCAGCGCGCGCCGCGCCTTCACGATCACGTCCGCCGGCACGTGGATTTCGTTGCGCATGTCGCGCAGGCAGGCATGGATGTTGGGCAGGGTGATGCGCTTCATGTGCGGGCACAGGTTGCAGGGCTTGATGAACTGCACCTGCGGGAACTGGTTGCGCAGGTTGTCGGCCATCGAGCACTCGGTGATCATCGCCACCCGCTCCGGCTTTTCCTTCTCCAGCCACTTGCCCATGGCACTGGTGGAGCCGACAAAATCGGCCTCGGCCAGCACCTCCGGTGCGCATTCCGGGTGCGCCACGATCTTCGCGTCGAAACGCTCGCGGGTGTGGCGGGCCTCCATCGCGGTGAATTTCTCGTGCACCTCGCACACGCCGTTCCACAGCACCAGCTCGATGTCGGTCTGGGTGGCCACCCACGACCCCAGGTAGCGGTCGGGCAGGAAAATGACCTTGCGCACGCCGAACTCCGCGGCAATCGCGTTGACCACCTGCACGGCATTGGCCGACGTGCAGCAGGCGTCGGATTCGGCCTTCACCGCCGCGCTGGTGTTGACGTAGCTGACCACCGGCGTGCCGGGATGCTGCGCACGCAGCGCGCGCACGTCGGCGGCGGTGATCGAGGAGGCCAGCGAGCAGCCGGCTTCCAGGTCCGGGATCAGCACGGTCTTGCCGGGCGCGAGGATCTTGGCGCTCTCGGCCATGAAGTGGACGCCGCACAGCACGATCAGGTCGCTGTCGCATTGGGCCGCGGCCTGCGCCAGCGCCAGTGAATCACCGGTGATGTCGGCCACGCCGTGGAAGATCTCCGGCGACTGGTAGCTGTGCGCCATGATCACCGCGCCGCGTTCGCGCTTGAGTTCCTCGATGGCGGCCACCCACGGCAAATGCAGCGGGACCTCCATGCAGGGCATCAACTGTTCAAGCTTTTCGACCAGTGGTGCGTAACGGGTTTCGAGTTCGGGGGACCAGGCCGGTACGGAGAATGCGTTCATTTCAGCTCAAGGGGGGAATACGCAATGCCCGCGCGGCGTGGCCGGCGCGGGCAGGTGCAGATTCTAGCGAAACTCAGGCTTTGGCGTGGTAGGCCGTGCGTGCGGCACTGGCGAAACGCGCGCCGCGATTGAGGGCGATGCGCAACCCCAGTGGCACTTTTTCCCACGGCAGGCGGTCCAGCAGGTTGCGCGCGGTCAGGCCCAGCTCGACATCGCCGGTCAGCACCAGCCGGCGCTGGAAAAACAGCGTGTCGGCATCTTCCAGCCGCCCCGCCAGCAGCAGCAGGTCGGTGGCGGTACCGCGCACGGTGGCTTCGGCGGGGGCATCGACCACCAGCAGGCGCTCACCCTGCAACTCCACCACCCAGCGCAGGCCCAGGTCCGACACTTCGATGCCCAGGCGGCGACCCGCCATGAACTCCAGCGCATCGCCCGCCAGCGGCCCGGCCAGCACCTTGGCCATGGCGCGCTCCAGCAGGCGGCCTTGCACCGCGGGCGGCACGACTTTCAGCAGCGGGGCGAGGCGACGCGGCGGCGGCAGCAGCCGCAGCAGGGAATGGGCCGGTGACGGCGTGGCGGTGGCGTGCGTGTGCATGGTGGCCGGCATCATGCGGCCTGCGTCGGCACCACCACCTTGATCCAAATCAGAATCCAGCCCCTGGGCGCGACAAGCCGCGCCGATGGCCACCCCCAGCACGCCGCTGGCGGTGCCCGGTGCCAGGCCCACGACGGCGGCCAGCGCCTCGGCACGGCGGCGGATGCGGGCTTCGCGCAGGCCATCGCGGCCCCGCATGCCGGCCTGCGCCTTCAACCGGCCGGCCAGCCGCGCCAGCCGCGCCCGCGCGGCCAGCAGCAACACCAAACCGTCATCGACACCGTCGATGGCCACGCGGACAGGGGTCAGGCCGGGGGCATGTTCAATCATGGCGGGCTCCAGTGTGCAGGGCTTGGGCGGCGGGCAGGACTTCGGCGGCATACAGCGCCGCCGCCTCCCGCGCATCGTAATCGGCATGCTTGCGTTTCTTCACGCCGTGGGCGGACAACAGCAGATGCCGATCTGCGGTCACGCCCGCCTGTGCAAGGCAGGCCGCCGCGCAGGCCAGCACGCAACCATCCAGCGCAAGGATGCGGCGTCGGCTGCGGGCGGTGCGCACCAGACCGGTCACGCCACCGCCCACGCCGGCGATGCAGGACATTTCCGCCACGCCTTCGCGGTCGAGCCGCAGCGCCAGGTGATTGGCCATCTGCGCGGCGCTGGAGCAGCCCGAACAGGCATACACCAACGGCAATTTTTCACTCATCGCATCCGCTCC
Organism: Thermomonas sp.; assembly: GCF_041905325.1. GTDB lineage: Bacteria > Pseudomonadota > Gammaproteobacteria > Xanthomonadales > Xanthomonadaceae > Thermomonas. The sequence continues at coordinate 20,348 of NZ_JAYRLK010000012.1, forward strand.
CGCTGCCGTTCGAATTGGCGCGCCCGCCAGACCGCCGCGCATTGCACCAGCACGCCGGCCGCATGGGCCAGAAGCAGCGCCACGCCTGCGCCATTGGCGGGGATCACGCGCAGGCACGCCATGACCAGCGTCAAGCCGGCGGCAAGCTGCAAGCCCAACAACGCCCATTTGTCGCGCGCCGGCACCAGCGCATGCACGCCCGGCAAGTGCACGCCACGCCCACAGCGCCGCTGCAATTCGATCCAGCCAAGGAAGCCGGTGATTTCCAGTTGCATCCCGGTCACCAGCAGCGGCAAGCCGATGGCCAGCACCAGCACGCCCGCCTGCACGACGTGCGCATCGCCGGCCAGCATGCTGCCGGCAGCCGCCGCCAGCGCCAGCAGGCCGCAGCGCCAGAACAACGTCAGCGGCACCCTGCGCAACTTGCCCGCGCGCACTTGCAGCAACAGCCCCCCCAGCGCGAACGCCAGCAACAGCAGCCCGCCACCGATGCGCGCACCCGGCAGCACGCGCCCGGCCAGCGCCATCATCAGCATCGCCAGCAACAGTCCGTACAAGGCAACTTGCCATGCCCCCTGCATGCGCAGCGGGGCCGGCCTGGCCCCCTGGAACATCGGTGCCACCACCCGCGCCACCGCCGCCAGCAGGCCCAGCACCCAGCCCAGCACACCCCAGCCGGCATGCACATCGGTGAGCAGCGGCTGCGCGATGACGACCGTACCCGCCACCCCCAGCACCAGCAGCACGCCCAGCCCGGCGGTGACCAGCGCCGCCAGCAGAGCGCAGCCCATTCCCCAGCGCAGGAAACGCTGCCCGCCGGCCGCCCACAGCCCCGGCAACAGGATCGCCAGCAGCCACAGGAACGCGCCGCCCAGCACCACGCCACCCCAGTGCGGCGACACCAGCGCAGGCCAGCGCAGCGCGACCACCAACAGCGCCGCCCCCGCATTCAACAGTGCATGCAGCAGCGCCGCCGCCGCGTGCCCGTCGCGCACCCGCACCTGCACCGCCACCGGCAGGAATTGCAGCAGGCTGCCGAACATGGCATTGCCCAGCACCCCCAGCGTGAAGGCATGCGCCAGGGCCAGCGTGCCGCCACCCCAGCGCGATGCCAGCGCGCTGCCGTCGTCCAGCACCAGCAGCGCACCCGCCACCATGCCCCACAGCGACGCGGACAGCAGGAACCGACGCGGCATGGCCGGCGTCGGCGCCTGCTGCATCACCAGTTTGGTCATCGCAACCGGATCACCCGGCAGGGCACAGGATGCCGACCCACGCCCCGCCATCGGCACACGGTTCGGAACGCCAGCGCAGGCCACGCGCGTCCAGTGCTTCCAGCAACGGGGCCGGCAACAACGGGGTCAACACTTCCAGCGCCTGCCCCGGTTGCAGGGCATCGGCGGCCGCCAGCGCCCGAACCAGTGGTTCGGGTGCCGGCAGGTGACGCAAATCCAGCCGGATCACTGCGCCAGGGCGCGGTTGCCCTTCCATTCCACTTGCAGCCATAGCTTGGTGTTGTCACGCGAGAAGCGGTCGGCGCGATAGTCCGCCACTTTCAACATGCCGTTCAAGCCCCCCGGCAACGGGAAGCCCAGCGAAGCATTCCACTCGCTGCCGTAATGCAAGCTGCCGACATCGGCGCGGTAGTCGTGCCACGACACCGCCCAGTTGAGCTTGCCGGCCGCCTTGCCGCTGCCGAATTTGCCGCCGACGCCGAGATAGCGATCTTCCATGCCCTTGGCCGGGGTTGTCAGGAACTGGTCATCCCAGCCATTGAATGCGTGCAGGGTGGCCAGCGGCGTCTGCAGCGCCACCACGCCATTGCTGCCCAGGTGCTCCCAGCCGGCACGGAAGGTGGTCTTGCCCTGCGTCCAGGTGGGCTCCAGCAGCCAGTAATTCACGCTGAAACGGGCCGGATTGCGGGCATGGTCGGTTTGCCGCGCGTATTCGGCCGACCAGCCGAAGCCCTGCCCGTCCGCAGCCACCGCGCCGGTCCAGCGCAGGCCGTAGGTCGCGCTGGACGCGCTGGCCACGTCGCGGTCGTCGTGCAGGTAGGCGTAGCCGGCCCACTGCTGGCGGCCGCGCTTCCACGCCACGTTGACCAGATGGGTGTCGAGGCGGCGCTCGCGCGCCAGCCTGTTCAGCGCCTTGTCGCCGGCCGCACGATGCACCTTGTCGAGCCAGTAATAGCTCAAGGTCAGATCCTTGACCGGCTTCCATTGCGCGGCAACGGCGTCGAAGGTCTGTTCGTTCTGGCGCCAACCCACATTCCCCACCCAGCGCTGGTTGTCCAGCAGGATGCGCTGGCGACCCACGGTCACGCCCCCCTGCGCATTCTTCCAGCCCACCCAGACCTGGTTGAGTTCGGCACCGGTGGGATCCATCACCAGCGGGTATTGGGTCTTGCCATTGGCACCGCTGTTGTAATTGCCGAAGCCGGCCACGCCCTCGCCTTCCAGCAGGACCGTCCAGCCCGCCGCCGGGGCCAACCGCAAGCCGGCGCGCAGGCGCGCGGTGGTAGCATCGGCATCGCGGGCAAACCCGTCGTCGCCGACCATTTCGCTGCGCGCGCGCAGGTCCCATTCAAACGAAGCTTTCGGGGCATCGGCGGCGCGCAGTGCCGGCGTGCCGGCAAGCAGGGCCATTGCAACGGCGGAAAAAAGCAGGGTGCGCTTGGACATGGTGGAGTCCTCCTGGAAAGTTGTGCATAGGCTAGGCCCGCGCGGCATGCCGACGTTGATGCAGGTCAAGATTCATACCCGCCTTCCCGGCGGTTGACCCAAATCAAGCCAGTGCGTCGGCACGCGTTGCCGCCCGTACAATTTGACCTGCGTCAACGAGCGCCGGCACGCCCCGGGCCGATGCTTGCGGCAACGCAAGACACCATCACTCCGACGAGGAAGACCCACCATGAAACCCGCAGTCCGGTATGCCACCCTTGCCCTGGCCGTCGCGGCCACGTTGGGGTTGTCCGCCTGCCGCATCGAGCAGCCGAACCCGGCTCCGAACGGTGCCGTGCCGCACGAAGAAACCGGCGGTTCCGCCAAGGGCGATTTCGGCCCGCCGGTGGGCGAGCCGATCCAGGCCGTGCTCACCTCGCCGCCGCTGGTGCCGCCGGCCACCGGCCGCAGCACGCCGGCCAAGGTGATCGTGTCGCTGGATGTGATTGAAAAGGAAATGCCGATTTCCGAAGGCGTGACCTACACCTTCTGGACCTTCGGCGGCACCGTGCCGGGCAGCTTCATCCGCGTCCGCCAGGGCGACACCGTGGAGTTCCACCTGCGCAACATGCCGGACAGCAAGATGCCGCACAACATCGACCTGCACGGGGTCACCGGCCCCGGCGGCGGCGCGGCCTCCAGCTTCACCGCGCCCGGCCACGTCAGCCGCTTCAGCTTCAAAGCGCTCAACGCCGGCCTGTACGTCTACCACTGCGCCACCGCGCCGGTGGGCATGCACATCGCCAACGGCATGTATGGCCTGATTTTGGTCGAGCCACCGGAAGGGCTGCCGAAAGTCGACCGCGAGTACTACGTGATGCAGGGTGATTTCTACACCGCCGGCAAATACCGCGAGAAAGGCCATCAACCGTTCGATATGGAAAAAGCCATCGACGAGCACCCCACCTACGTGCTGTTCAACGGCATGGAGGGCGCGCTGACCGGCGACAAGGCCCTGACCGCCAAGACCGGCGAAAAGGTGCGCCTGTACGTGGGCAACGGCGGCCCCAACCTGGTGTCCAGCTTCCACGTCATCGGCGAGATCTTCGACAAGGTCTGGTACGAAGGCGGCACCCGCTTCCAGGAGAACGTGCAGACCACGCTGATCCCGTCGGGTGGCGCGGCGATGATGGAGTTCCACATGGAAGTGCCGGGCAGCTACGTGCTGGTCGACCACAGCATCTTCCGCGCCTTCAACAAGGGCGCGCTGGCGATCCTCAAGGCCGAGGGCCCCGAGCGCAAGGACATCTACTCCGGCAAGGAAGTGGACGCGGTCTACCTGGGTGACCAGACCGCCGGCACCAGCCGTGCGCCGGTGGCCGCCGCCGCTGCCGCGTTCAAGGCCGGCACCCTGACCAAGGACGACCAGATCGCCGCCGGCAAGGTGCTGTTCGCCGGCACCTGCTCCACCTGCCACCAGCCGGACGGCAAGGGCATGGAAGGCGTGTTCCCGCCGCTGGCCGGCTCCGACTTCATCCGCGCCAATCCCAAGCGGGTGCCCGAAATCATCACCCATGGCCTGGTGGGCCCGGTGAAGGTCAACGGCAAGGACTACAACTCCAACATGCCGCCGATGGCGCAATTGACCGACGACGAAGTGGCCAACATCGCCACTTACGTGCTCAACAGCTGGGGCAACCCGGGAGGTCAGGTCAGTCGCGAGGATGCGGCCAAGGCCCGTGCCGCCAAGCCGGCCAGCGCCTCGGCGGGGCACTGAGGCCATGCGCCGCGCCCTGCTCGCCTTGCTGCTGGCCCTGCCCGTCGCCGGCCTGATGGCCGGGGCGGCAGTGTCCGGCCGTTACGCGGGGCTGCGGGGCGGCGTCTTCAAGTCGGTGCTTCGCTATGAGGACGCCAAGAACGGCGTGCGCATCCAGCCTTTCGCGCTGATGCGCACGCCGGTCACCAATGCGCAGTTCCTGGAGTTCGTGAAACGCCATCCGCAATGGCAGAAGGGCAAGGTGCCGGGCGTGTTCGCCGAACCGCGCTACCTGCAACATTGGGCCGGCCCCACGACCCTGGGCGGCAATGCCCTGCCCGACCGTCCGGTGGTGTGGGTCAGCTGGTTCGCGGCCGAAGCCTATTGCAAATCACTGGATGCACGCCTGCCCAGCTGGAACGAATGGGAATACGCGGCGGCGGCCGATGAAACCCGCCTTGACGCCCGCAGCGACCCGGCCTGGCGCGAGCGCATCCTCGGCTGGTACGCACGATCTTCGAAGGAAGCGCTGCCACGCGTCGGCCTGCAAGCCCCCAACGTCTACGGCGTGCAGGACCTGCACGGGCTGGTGTGGGAATGGACCGAGGACGCGTCCTCGCTGATGGTGGACGGCGACAACCGCAACCAGGGCGACCCCGACAAGGGCAAGTTCTGCGGTGCCGGGGCGCTGTCGATGGACGACCGTGAAAACTACGCGGTGCTGATGCGGGTGGCGATGCTGTCTTCGCTGGAAGGCCGCGACGCCACCGCCAACCTGGGTTTCCGTTGCGCAAGGAGCGCCCGATGAACACCGTTCTCCGCTGCATCGCCATGGCCTGCCTGCTCGCCTTCACCGCCCTTGCCAATGCCGCGCAACCGGCATCGGCCCTGCCCGGGGATTCCATCTACCAGCTGCCGCTGCCGCTCACCGACGCCAGCGGCCAGGCCCGCGACTGGCGCAGCCTGCGCGGCAAACCGCGGCTGGTGTCGATGTTCTACACATCGTGCCAATTCATCTGCCCGCTGATCATCGAATCCGGCAAGGCGATCGAACGCCAGCTCACCCCCGCCCAGCAAGCCCACCTGGGCATCGTGCTGATCAGCATGGACCCGCCTCGCGACACCCCGGCGGCACTGCGCAAGGTGATGGAACAACGCAAGCTGGACGCGGCGCGCTGGACGCTGGCGGCCCCCCGCCCCGATGACGTGCGCGCGGTGGCCGGGGTGCTGGATATCCGCTACCGGCAACTGGCCGACGGCAATTTCAACCACAGCAGCGTGCTGATCCTGGTGGACGCCGACGGCCGCATCCTGGCCCGCAGCGAAAAGATCGGCACCAAGCCCGACCCGGACTTCGTGGCGGCGGTACGCAAGGCCACCGGCGGCTGAATCGCCACCGGGGTCATGCCCAAAGCCACAGCCCCAGCGCGAAGGCCAGCACCATCGCCATCACCCCGGGCAACAGGCGTCGCAGGTACGTGCGCCCGCCGTTCACTCCCGCCAGCAACAGCTTGACGGCCGAATTCGCCGTCACCGCCAGGGCCATTCCCGGCAGGACCCCGTCGATGGCGACGCGCCCCGATGCCACCAGTTGCGCCGCCGACGCCGCCGCCGCATGCGCATCGGCCAGCCCCGACACCGCCAGCACGACATCCAGCGCCACGTCGCCCAGCCACGCCTGCAACCCGGCCGCCGCCAACATCACCGTGGCCAGGACCGCCACGAACAGCAACGCCTGCTTCGGCTCGAACGCCCTGCCCGCGGTCGCAACCGCATCGCCCGGCACATGCCGCACCGCACGCGCGGCCAGCAGGGAAAACACCACCACCGTCGCCCCGGACAGCAGCAACGCCGGCCACACCCTGGCCAGCAGCGGCGGCGACACCACCCCCACCACCAGCGCCAATTGCGCCACCGTGCTGACGTTCGACAGCATGCCGGCGCCGGCACAGGCACCGGCCAAGGCCGGTTCCCGGCGCGCCCGCGCACCCATCCCGGCGATGGTGGCGGAACTGGACGCAAAGCCACCCGCCAACCCCGCCAGCAGCAAGCCGGTGCGCGCTCCGAAGGCGCGCTGGGCGACATGGCCGCAGGCACTGATGGCCATCACGATCACCGCCAGCAACCACAATTTCCGGAAATTGAGCACATGCCAGGGATCCACCGCCTGGTCCGGCAACAGCGGCAACACGATGGTGGCCGCCGCCGCCAGCAGCAGGGCGTCGTGCAGCTCCTGGTCGGTCAATACGCCCTGCACGAAGCGGTGCGCCCGCGACTTCGCCGCCAACAGCACCGCCACCACCACCCCCAGGCCCGCCGCCAAGGCCAACGCACGCATCGCCAGCACGCCCAGCAGGAAGACCACCAACATCGCCATTTCGGTGGTCAGTCCCGGGTCCTGGTTGCGGCTGGCCCGATAACTGGCCAGCACCAGCAAGCCCACGAACGCCCCGGCCAGGGCGATGCCGATGCCGCCGATCAGTTCGGCCACCGCGCCGGCCATGCCCAGCAACGCGAAGGTGCGCACCCCGGCCACGCTGGCCTCTCCGTTGACGCGCCTGCGCTCGCGCTCCACGCCCACCAGCAGGCCCAGCCCCACGGCCACTGCCAGTCCCTGCCACGTGTCCCAATCGGTCATGCCGGCAGCTTTGCCGAAAACCATCCCGACGGGCAAGCCCGCCGGTTGCCGACTCAGGCGCGGCTGCGCTTGTGCGGATGCGGGCCGATGCCGTCTTCGCAACCGCTGGCGGCGACTTTCAGGGCATGGGCATCCAGGATCCGCACCCGCCGGCCATGCACTTCGATGACCCCGTCTTCGTGCAGGCGGCTGAAACCGCGGCTGACGGTTTCCAGCACCAGCCCGAGATAACGCGCGATCTCGTCGCGGCTCATCGGCAGGTGGAAGTCGTCGGCCGGGCGACCGATCCGGCGGTAGCGATCGCTCAGGCCGTGCACGAACAGGGCGATGCGCTCGCTGGCCTGACGCCGCGACAGCACGTCGACGTGGTCATGGTCGCGGTCGGCACTCTGGCCGATCACCCGCAACAACTGATGTTGCAGACTGGGCACCTGCGCCGCGATCGACGCCAGGTGCGCATACGGCAGTTCGCAGACACGGGCATCCCCCAGCGCCACTGCCTCGCAGCGATGCAGGCCGGTGCCCACGGCATCCAGGCCGAACAGCTCGCCCGGCAAGTGGAACCCCAGCACGTGCTCCTCCCCGCCAGCGCTCACCACCACGGTCTTGAACGTGCCCTCGCTGGCCACGTAGATCGCGCGCAGCGGGTCGCCGGTGCGGAACAGACTTTCCCCCTTCGCCAACGGCCGACGCCGCTGCACCACGGCCTCCAAGCGCGAGATGTCATCGGCATCCACCCCTGCCGGCAGGCACAGCATCTGCAACGAACATTCCGCACAAGTGCGACGCAGGCGCGCCAGGTCCAGCGGAATGGGGTCAGTCATGATCTGCACAAATTGGGGGAGCCACGGTTACAATTATGAGCGATTTCGCCGCACTTTTCCCCGCCGCGTGCCTGTGCATGCTTGCGATGGCGTACGCGACGAATTTTTCTTGATCCAGATCAAGCCTTGAAAACAATGCCTGGCGTAGCCTCACGAAGCTTTTACCTTGGAGAACCGTATGCAAGCCTCACCCGGCACATACAACGATAAAGTCGTCCACCAGTTCGCGGTGGCCACCGTGATCTGGGGCATCGTCGGCATGGCGGTCGGCGTGCTCTGTGCCGCCCAGCTGTACTGGCCCGCCCTGAATTTCGACATCCCGTACCTGACCTACAGCCGGATCCGCCCGCTGCATACCAACGGCATGATCTTCGCGTTCGGCGGTTCGGTGCTGTTCGCCACCTCGTTGTACGTGGTGCAGCGCACCTGCCATGTGCGGCTGATCTCCGACAAGCTGGCGCAGTTCGTGTTCTGGGGCTGGCAGGCGGCCATGCTGGGTGCGGTCATCACCCTGCCGCTGGGCATCACCCAGAGCAAGGAATACGCCGAGCTGGAATGGCCGCTGGACGTGCTGATCGCGATCGTCTGGGTGGCCTACGGCTGGCTGTTCTTCGGCACCCTGGCCAAGCGCCGCACCAAGCACATCTACGTGGCCAACTGGTTCTACGGCGCCTACGTGATCGCGGTGGCGCTGCTGCACATCGTCAACAACCTGGTGATGCCGGCCGGGCTTTGGAAGTCCTACTCGGTCTACAGCGGCGCGGTCGACGCGATGGCGCAGTGGTGGTACGGCCACAACGGCGTGGCGTTCCTGCTCACCGTCGGCTACCTGGCGATGATGTACTACTTCGTGCCGAAGCAGGCGCAGCGCCCGATCTACTCCTACCGCCTGTCGATCGTGCACTTCTGGGCGCTGATCTCGATCTACATGTGGGCCGGCCCGCACCACCTGCACTACACCGCCCTGCCCGATTGGGCGCAGTCGGTGGGCATGGTGTTCTCGGTGATCCTGCTGGCACCCAGCTGGGGCGGCGCGATGAACGGCATCCTCACGCTGTCCGGCGTGTGGCACAAGCTGCGCACCGATCCCATCCTGAAGTTCCTGATCGTGGCGATCAGCTTCTACATGATCGCGACCTTCGAAGGCCCGCTGCTGTCGATCAAGACGGTGAATTCGCTGAGCCACTACACCGACTGGACCATCGGCCACGTGCACGCCGGCACCCTGGGCTGGGTGGCGATGATCTCGATCGGCTCGCTGTACAGCCTGTATCCGCGCCTGCTGGGCCTTCCGGGCATGTACTCGACCAAGCTGATCGACACCCATTTCTGGATGCACACCATCGGCGTGGTGTTCTACATCGTCTCGATGTGGATCGCCGGCATCACCCAGGGCCTGATGTGGCGCGCCACCAACCCCGACGGCACGCTGACCTACAGCTTCGTCGAAGGCCTGGTCGCCACCTATCCCTACTACCTGGGACGCCTGCTGGGTGGCAGCCTGATCCTGACCGGCATGTGCCTGATGGGCTGGCACATGTGGAAGACCTGGCAGCAATCGCAGGGTGTCGCCGTACATCCGATCCTGCCCCCCGACGCCGCCGAAGCGCGGGCTTGAGGACCAGACCATGGCACTTGCTCACGAAAAAATCGAAAAGAACGTCGGCCTGCTGGCCATCTTTGCCGCCATCGCCGTCTCCCTGGGCGGGCTGGCGGAGATCGTGCCGATGATGTTCCAGGCCGAGGCCATCCAGCCGCTGCCGGGCGTCAAGCCCTACCCGGCGCTGGAACTGGCCGGACGCGACGTCTATGTCCGCGAAGGCTGCTACAACTGCCACTCGCAGATGGTGCGCACGCTGCGCTTCGAAACCGAGCGCTACGGCCACTATTCGATGGCCGGCGAATCCGTGTATGACCGCCCGTTCCAGTGGGGCTCCAAGCGCACCGGCCCGGATCTGGCCCGTGTCGGTGGCCGCTATTCCGACGACTGGCATCGCGTGCACTTGAACAACCCGCGCGACGTGGTGCCGGAGTCGAACATGCCGGCGTTCCCGTGGCTGGCCAAGAACAAGGTCGACGGGCCCACCATCCAGTTGCACATGCAGGCACTGCAGCGCCTGGGCGACCCCTACTCCGATGCCGAGATCAAGGCCGCCCCGGCCGCCGTGGCCGGCAAGACCGAACTGGATGCAGTGGTGGCCTACCTGCAAGGCCTGGGCAAGCACGCACCGCGAGGGAGCTGATCAAGATGATTTCCGGAATCGTGACCACCGTGCTGATGCTGTTGTTCGTGGCGGTTTGGATCTGGGCCTGGCAGCCACGCCTGCGGGCCGGCTTCGACGCCACCGCCCGCCTTGCCGTGGACGACACCCTGCCCGAAGGCGAAGCCATCGCCAGCACCAACCCGAGGAAGCCCGCATGACCACCGCATGGAACTGGTACGTCATCGCCCTGATCCTGTTCAATTTGCTGGGTATCACCTGGCTGCTGTGGTGGACATCCAAGCGCCGCCCCGGCGACCCCAAGCCGGAGGAAACCAGCCACTACTGGGATGGCGACATCACCGAGTACAACAAGCCGATGCCGCGCTGGTGGATCAACGGCTTCTACATCGCCATCGTGTTCGGTTTCGGCTACCTGTTCTGGTACGGCGGCTTCGGTACCTACCAGGGCTTCGGGCACTGGAGTTCGAAAGGCGAGCACGACCAGGAAGCGGCTGTTGCCAATGCCCGGCTGGAACAAACCTTCGCCCCGTACAAGGGCCAGGCCATCGACGTGCTGGCGCAGAACCCGCAGGCGGTCAAGCTGGGGCGCTCGATCTTCGCCAACACCTGCTCCACCTGCCATGGTTCCTCGGCAAAGGGCGCGATCGGCTACCCCAACCTCACCGACCAGATCTGGCATTGGGGCGGCAGCCCGGATCAAATCCTGCACACCGTGCTGAACGGCCGTGAAGGCGTGATGCCGGCGTGGGGCAAGACGCTGGAAGGCATGGGCGGCCCGGATGCGGTGGATTACGTGATTGCCTACGTGCGCACCCTGGGCGAAAAGGAAGGTGCCGCACGCACCGACTTCGCCGCCGCGCGCGGCAAGACCCTGTACGAAGGCATCTGCGTGGCCTGCCACGGCAAGGACGGCAAGGGTGACCAGAAGGTCGGCGCGCCAGACCTGACCGACAGCTACTGGCTGTATGGCGACAGCCGTGAGCAACTGCACGAAACCATCGCCAACGGTCGTCACGGCGTGATGCCGGCTTGGGGTACAGTATTGGGTGATACGCGTTCGCGTTTGGTGGCCGCTTATGTCTGGTCACTGTCGCACCCACCCCAATCCGGTACTACAACGGCGCAATGACCGACTTCACCACACCCAGCTTCGACCACCCGCCGCGCCCCTTGGCGCAGCGGATTGGGGCCATCCTCTGGCCCAGCTTCTTCGCAGCCGGGGTGGCGACGATGGTGTTCTTCGCCTTCATCGACCCGTTGGAGCTGCGGGACATGACGTTCCCGCAGCTGGATATCACCCGTGGCCTGGGCTACACCATCGGGTTCTTCACTTTCTGGCTGGCGACGGCGTCGTCCAGCCTCTTCACCTGGATCCTGCTGCGGCCCGCCAGCCGCTTCAACGGACCCAAAACCAGGTAGCAGTGCAGTGAACAAACGCATCGACATCGATCTGCTGGATTCCGGCGGCGATTCCGTGTATGTGAGCGAGCGCAAGGTCTATCCGCGCGATGTGTCCGGGCGCTTCGACCGTCTGCGCAAGCTGGCGGTGTTCTGGCTGCTGGGCATGTACTACGTGTTCCCGTGGCTGTCGTGGAATGGCCGGCAGGCGGTGCTGTTCGATCTGCCGGCGCGCAAGTTCCACGTCTGGGGGCTGACCTTCTGGCCGCAGGATTTCAGCCTGCTGGCCATGCTGCTGATGATCCTGGCCTTCACCCTGTTCTTCACCACCGCACTGGCCGGTCGCCTGTGGTGCGGCTATGCCTGCCCGCAGACGGTGTGGACCGAGTGCTTCCTGTGGATGGAGCGCTGGACCGAGGGCGACCGTGCCAAGCGGATGAAACTGGATGCCGGCCCATGGAACCGCGAGAAGTTCCTGCGCAAGGGCAGCAAGCACACCCTCTGGCTGGTCTTCGCGCTGTGGACCGGGTTCACCTTCGTCGGTTTCTTCACCCCCATCCACAGCCTGGCCGCACGCTTGCCGGCGCTGGACTGGAACGGCTGGGAAACCTTCTGGGTGCTGTTCTACTCGCTGGCCACCTGGGGCAACGCCGGCATCCTGCGCGAGCAGGTGTGCAAGTACATGTGTCCGTACGCGCGCTTCCAGAGCGCGATGTTCGACCGCGACACCCTGATCATCGCCTACGACCCGATGCGTGGCGAACCGCGCGGGCCGCGCAGGAAGGGCCTGGCCAGCGTACTGTCGCGCGCACGCGGCCTGCTGGACGTGCGCACCGCCTACGACTACGTGTTCCGCGCCAGCCAGCATCCCAGCGCCGCCGCGTCCCGCTTGCAGGCCGCCGGCACGGTGACGCTGGCCGACGTCGGCACCGAAGCCGCACCGCTGCCGAAATTCGAGCAGGAGGAACTGGGCGACTGCATCGACTGCACCCTGTGCGTGCAGGTCTGCCCGGTCGGCATCGACATTCGCAACGGCCTGCAATACGAGTGCATCGCCTGCGGTGCCTGCATCGATGCCTGCGACGACGTGATGGACAAGATGGGGATGCCGCATGGGCTGATCCGCTACACCACCCAGCACGCACTGGACGGACAGGCCGTGCACGTGGTGCGCCCGCGCATTCTCGTCTACAGCCTGCTGCTGGCGGCGCTGGTATCGGCCTGGGTGTGGGGGGTGTTCCACCGCAGCCCGCTGATCGCCGACGTGCTGCGCGACCGCAATGCGCTTTACCAGCAGCAAGGCGACCACATCGCCAATGGCTACACCCTGAAGCTGGTCAACAAGACCGATGCCGACCACGTCTACAAGGTGAGCATCGACGGCACCGGCACGCTGGCGCTGACGCTCAAGGGCGGTCCGCTGCAAGTGCGGGTACCGGCAGGCCAGGTGGTGGCACAGGCGGTGGAAGTGGGCAGCGACGCCCCCGTCACCGGCCGCCATGACCTGCGTTTCGTGATCGAAGCCAGCGACGGCAGCAGCAAGGCGCAGGTGGACAGCACGTTCTTCGGGCCGATGTGAACCAACGCGCCCGGCATCGTTCAAACCCGTGCCCGCCCCCCGTGGCCGGGCAGCCAAAGGAATCCCGATGGAACAGAAAACCTCCCCGTGGCGGCAGCCCATCGTCTGGTTGATGGTGTTGCTGGTGGGCGCCGTGGTCGTCGGCAGCGTCGTCATGTACGTGGTTGCCAACAAGGACGGCCCGATGGACGCGGTGCCGGACAAGGTGCAACGCACCGGCGAAGCGCAGCATGCCGACCTCGGCCCGGATGCCCGGGCGGCGGCGATGAAGCTGGGCGCGATTGCACGCTACGACGAAGAACACGGTTTCGTGGAAGTGCTGCCGGTCAATGGCGGTTTCGACCACAGCGCATCGCTGCAACTGAAACTGCACCACCCTACCCGCGAAGCCGAAGATCAAACCCTGGTGCTGCCCCCGCATGAAACCGGCTGGCGGCTGGATGCCAAGCTGGCGGTCGATCACGACTGGCTGCTGCAATTGCAGCCGGCCAACGGCGAGCCATGGCGGCTGCGCGGGCGGATGCCGAAGGGCCAGTTGGCCGCGCAACTGCGCCCGGCGGTGGACGCCAGCCAGCCCTGACCGCCTTGGCCAGCCCCGCCGCCGATGCCTGCCATCACTGCGGCGAAGCACTGCCGCCGGCACCGCTGTGCGTGGAGATCGACGGCCAGGCGCATCAATTCTGTTGCGAAGGTTGCGCGGCGGCCTCGCGCTGGATCGTCGATGCCCACCTGCAGGATTACTACCGCCTGCGTGACCAGCCCGCCGGGCGGGTGGACGCCGACGCACCGGCACTGGCGGCGTGGGACCGCGAAGAGCTGCTGGCCGGCCACGCCCACGCCATCGCCGGTGGCCGTGAAATCACCGTGCTCACCGACGGCATGCGCTGCGCCGCCTGCGCCTGGCTGATCGACCGCGCCCTGAGCCGCGAAACCGGCGTGCTGGATTCCACCGCCAATGCCATCACCGGGCGCATCCGCATCCAGTGGGATCCGGCACGCACGCCGCTGTCGAAGCCACTGGCGCGGCTGGCCGCGCTCGGCTACCGGCCCTACCTGGCCACCGGCGAAGCCCGCGAGGCGGCACGCCGGCGTGCCCGCAATCGCGACTTGCTGCGCATTGGCCTGGCCGGCATCGGCGCGATGCAGGCGATGATGTTCGCCGAGGCGCTGTACCTCGATACCCGCGGCCAGATGCCCTTGCCCACTCGCGATTTTTTCCGCTGGATCACCTTCATGGTGTCCACCCCGGTGGTGTTCTGGGCCGGCTGGCCCTTCATCGTCGGTGCCTGGAACGAACTGCGCGGCCGCCGGCTGGGCATGGACGTGCTGATCGCCGGCTCCACCGTGCTGGCGTGGGCGGTCAGCGTGATCGAAACCGTGCGCGGCGGGCAGCATGTCTGGTACGACGCGGCGGTGATGTTCATCTTCCTGCTGCTGGTCGCACGCCAGTTGGAGCAACGCGCCCGCAATATCGCCAGTGCCCAGGTGGATGCGCTGGCGCGGGCACGGCCGGCGTTCGCCACCCGCGAATTGGCCGACGGCCAGCGCGAATCGGTGCCGATCGACGCGCTGGCCATCGACGACATCGTCCGGGTCGCAGTGGGCGAACCGGTGCCGGCCGATGGCGTGCTGCTGGACGCCGACGCGCACTTCGAGGAATCCCTGCTCACCGGCGAAGCCACGCCGGTGGCCAAGCAGGCGGGCGATGCCGTGTTCGCCGGCACCGCCTGCCGCGAGCACGCTGCCCGCATCCGCGTCACCCAGGTGGGCAGTGGCACCCGGTTGGCGGAACTGGTGCGGCTGGTGGAAACCGCGCAGGCCCATCGCCCGGCGCTGGCCCGCGGCGCGGAACGCATCGCCGGCTGGTTCGTGGCCGCGCTGCTGCTGGCGGCCACCGGCGTCTACCTGTGGTGGCGGGTGCATGAGCCCGCGCGCGCCTTCGAGACCTTGCTGGCGCTGCTGGTCATCAGCTGCCCGTGTGCGCTGTCGCTGGCGGTGCCGGCGGCCCTGGCGGCCGCGCATGGCGCGCTGGCGAAGATCGGCGTGCTGTCGGTGCGCGCGGACGGGCTGGACCGGCTGGCGCGCGTCACCGACGTGGTGTTCGACAAGACCGGCACCCTCAGCGACGGCAAGCCGCAATTGCAGCAGCTGACGCAATGCCACGGCCTGGACACCGACCACGCCCTGCGCATCGCCGCCGCACTGGAGCGTGACAGTCGCCACCCGCTCGCCAGCGCCTTCCTGCGGGTGCCGGACGTGCCTCAGGCCAGCGGCGTGCGTGCACACGCCGGGCACGGGGTGGAAGGCGTGGTGGACGGTCGCCACTGGCGCATCGGCACCGCCGCGTTTGCATTCGATGGCACGGACGATGGCGGCGTGTGGCTGGCCAGCGCCGACGGTGCGCGGGCACGCTTCCAGTTCGTCGAACAACCGCGTGCGGATGCCGTTGCGGCCTTGCACGCCCTGCGCACGCAAGGCATCGCCCTGCACCTGGCCAGCGGCGATGCTGCAGGCGCGGTGCAACGTTTCGCCCACGCGATGGGCATTCAAGACGCGCACGCCCGGCAAACTCCAGCCGACAAACTGGCGCTGGTGCGCGGCCTGCAACAACAAGGCCGGGTGGTGGCGATGGTGGGGGATGGCTTGAACGATGCCCCGGTGCTGGCCGGTGCCGATGTCTCGCTGGCGATCGGCGACGGTGCCGCGCTGGCGCAGCGTTCGGCGGATCTGGTGCTGGCCGGCAGTGCGCTGGCCACGATCCCCGCCACCGTGGCCATCGCCCGCCGCACGCGTCGCATCATCCGCCAGAATCTGGGCTGGGCGCTGGGCTACAACCTGCTGGCACTGCCCTTGGCCGCCAGCGGCCATGTCACCCCGTGGCTGGCCGCGCTGGGCATGGCCCTCTCATCATTGGCCGTGACCGCCAATGCCCTGCGCCTGACCCGCGTTCCCCGCCGCTGAGGCCGCGCCATGAACATCCTGCTGTTCCTGATCCCCATCAGTCTGGTCATGATCGGCGCGGCCGCCCTGTTGTTTGCGTGGGCGGTCAAGCACGGCCAGTTCGAAGACCTGGACACCCCCGCGCTGGACATCCTGCGCGAAGACCCGCCACCGCTGCGCGAGCCGCCCCAACCCGCCGCCAGCACGGCCCCCGACGATGCCGGTTGACCTGCTCGTCCTCGGCGCGGCGCTGCTCACCGGCGTGTTGGGCGGGGCGCACTGCGTGGCGATGTGCGGCGGCATCGCCACCGGCTTTTCCACCCATTCGCGCGGCCTGTGGCCGGCGCTGCAACCCAACCTGGGCCGGGTACTGGGCTATGTGCTGGCCGGCGCGCTGGTGGGCGGCGTAGGCGGCGGCTTGCTGGGCTTGGCGCGATTGCCGTGGCTGCCGCAGGCGATGCGCGCGGCGGTGGGCTTGGTGCTGATCCTCGCCGGCCTGCGCATGCTGGACCGCGGCAACAAACTGCCGCGCTTCTTCGGCGGCCCCGGCAACCGCCTGTGGCAGCTGCTGCGCCCGCTGCAACGCCGTCTGCTGCCGGCCAACACCACCCCGCGGCGCGTGCTGCTGGGCATGCTGTGGGGTTGGATGCCCTGCGGCCTGTCCACCACCCTGCTGGCCGCTGCGTGGTTGTCGGCGAGTGCCGTGCATGGCGCGCTGACCATGGCCGCATTCGGGCTGGGCACCTTGCCGGTGATGGTGTCGCTGACCTGGGCCGGGCAGCGCATCGGCCAGCGTTTGCAACGCGGCCCCTTCCGCATCGGTGCCGGGCTGCTGGTGATCGCCGCCGGCGCGTTGACCGTCGCCGCCCCGTGGCTGCTGCATCTGCCCGCCCTGCACGGACTGCTCGCCGCACTGGGCTGCCGCAGCCTGCCAGGCTGAACCGACCTCACCGGCGAACCCGCTGCGCATGCGCCGTGTGACAAACACACGCCTGCTCCCCCACAATCGAGGCTACCGCCGGGGAGACGGGGAACACGATGGGTGACGGGGATTCGCTGCACGCAGGCAGCAGATTCGGACCGTTCGAATTGCTGCAACTACTGGGCGAAGGCAGCCACGGGATGGTATGGCTGGCGCGGCAATCGCACCCCAGGCGCAAGGTCGCGCTGAAGATCCTCAAGGGCACGCTGGCCGATCCGCAACTGGAATCCCGCTTCTTCCGCGAAGTGGAATTGCTGGCGATGCTGGAACACCCCGGCATCGCCCGCTTGTACGAGTCCGGCAGCGTGGCCACCGCCACCGGCAACGTGCACTGGCTGGCGATGGAATACGTGGAGGGCCGCACCCTGCAAGACTGGGCCAGCAGCCGTCCCGCCCCGCGCCACTGCGTGGCATTGCTGGTGCAGTTGTGCCAGGCGGTGCACTTCGCGCATACCCGCGGCGTGGTGCATCGCGACATCAAGCCCTCCAACATCCTGGTGGATGCGGACAACCATCCGCACATCATCGATTTCGGCATTGCCGCCGCACTGGACCGCAGTGACCTGACCCGGATGACGGTGGCCGGCAGCGTGCTGGGCACCCTGCCCTACATGAGCCCGCAACAACTGGACGGCAGCCAGCCCAGTGATCCGCGCTGGGACGTCTATGCCCTCGGTGCGATTGCCTACGAACTGCTGGGCGGGCAATTGCCGCACCCGGGGCTGACCACGGCGGTGTCGCTGCTGGCGGCAATGAAAATCCTCGACGCCGCGCCGCCGGTGCCGCTGGGCCGCATTTCCCGCGAGAACCGCGGCGATCTGGAAACCGTGGTGATGAAGGCCATCGCCCGCGAACAGGACGACCGCTACGGCTCCGCCGCCGAATTCGCCAATGACCTGCAACGCTGGCAGCAGGGGCTGCCGGTCTCCGCCTCGCCACCGGGCACCTTCCACCTGCTGCGCCTGTTCGTGCGCCGGCACCGCGCACTGGCCTGGTCAGGCGCGGCGATCGCCGCCACCCTGATGCTGGCCACCGTGGTGTCGGTGCACATGGCGATGGCCGAAGCCGACGCGCGCCGCACGGCCGAACTGCGGCTGGCCGAACGCGACAGCGTCAACAGCTTCCTTACCGATATGCTGCTGTCGGCCGACCCGGAACTGGGGGCCGGCAGCGACATCCGCGTGCGCGAATGGCTGGTGGGCACCAATGCCGGCTACCAGAGCCGCGTCGCCACCCTGCCCGCCGAGGTGCGCCTGCCGCTGGCCAAGACGCTGGGTGCAGCCTTGCTGCACATGGGCGAGCCGGACCGCGCGCAACCACGCCTGAACGAAGCCAGGCAGCTGGCCGCCCGCCTCTATGGCCCGGAATCCCCCGCCACCCTAGCCATTGCCATCGATGCCGCACAGGCCGCAGGTGCCAGCCAATCCCGGGCCGCCATCACCACCTTGCGTGCCCTGCAAGCCCAGGCCGGGAAGCAGGGAAATGCCCAGCAGGAAGTGGATGCCGGCATCTCGCTGACTTCATTGCTGGAAGCCAACGGGGACGTCGAGGCCGCCTTCAAGGTGGCCACCTCCACCTTGGCACGCGCACGCGCCAGCCTGCCTGAAAATGCCCCTTCGCGGGTGTCGGCGATGCACAACCAGGCCTCGATGCTCAAGCTTCGTGGCGACTTCGCCGAAGCCGCGCCGCTGGCACGCGAGGTCTACCGGAAGCGTTTGGCCATGCTCGGCCCGAACCATCCCCTGACCCTGTATTCGCACAACCAGCTCGGCAGCATCCTGGAGCGCCTGGGCGACACCGCGCAAGCCGAAGCAATCTATCGCGAGACCCTGGCCGCCCGTCGCGCGGCACTGGGCAACGAGAGCCCCAGCACGCTGGCCACCCTCAACAACCTCAGCGGGTTGCTGATCCAGCGCGGTGCCCTGCAAGACGCGATGCCGTTGCTCGATGAACTCATCCAAGGCACGCGCGAACGCTTCGGCCCGAATGGCGCGCAAACCCTGATGGCGATGAACCAGCGCGCCTATGCACTGGAAGACCTCGGCCAGCTCGATGCGGCGGAAGCACAGCTGCGGGAAATCGTGGCGATCCAGCAAGCGCAAGGCGGACCGATGCACCCCGAGCGGCTGGCACCGCGCAGCAACCTGGCGATGCTGCTGTCCAAGCGCGGCAAGCACACCGACGCCATCGCCACCATGCGCGCGGTGGTGGCCGATGCCGGCACCGCGCTTGGCGAGCAGCACCCCTACGTCGGCATCTTCCGCAGCAATTACGGCGAAATCCTGGCCAATGCCGGGCAGCCCGCTGCCGCCCGCGTGGAGCTGCAAAAAGCCCAAGCCATCCTGGAAGCCAAGCTGGGCCCCGACCACGCCCGCACCCGCAAGAACGCCGCGCGCCTGGCTGCGCTGGGAGCCCATGCATGAAGCACTGGTTCGTCCGGCCCCGGCCCGCCACGAACGCGCAAGCCCCGGCGGTGGCAGAGCTGCACCAGCAATTGGCCGTGGTGCAAGCGGTGGAACTGGAACGCAAGCGCATCTTCGATGACCTGCACGACGACATCGGCAGCGCACTGCTCACCCTGCTGCACCGCGTTCCCGCCAGCGAGCAGCAACTGGTGCGGGAAATCCTCCAGGACCTGCGCGGCATCCTCGCCCGCGAACGCGGCGTGGAAGGCACCTTGCTGGAAGTGCTGGCGCAACTGCGCGACGAAACCGAACAGCGCCTGCTCACCCGCGCCATCGAATTGCAATGGCAACAAGCCGATGACCTGCCGGACCCGCCGCTCGACCGCGCGCAGGCCATGCACCTGTTCCGCATCGGCCGCGAATCGGTCACCAATGCCCTGCGCCATGCCGCACCGGCACGCCTGCGCATCGTGGTGGACCGGGTGGGCGGCGACCTGATCTTCGAAGTCACCGATGATGGCCGCTTCGACCCGGCGCGCATCGGCGACGGGCGCGGCACCCGCAGCATGCGTTCGCGCGCGGACGAGCTGCACGGCGACATCCATTGGCAGCAGGGCACCTTGGGCGGCACCAAGGTCCACCTGCGGTTCCCGCTGCCCGCCGCCCCCGCAACCACGGGATGCCCACCCGCCTCCACGCCAGCGACACTCCCGCCATGAGCCCGATGCCCACCTGCGCACTGCTGCTGGAAGACCTGGCCGATGTCGCCGCCTGGTTGCAAGCCCTGTTGCTTGATCGTTTCCCGGGCATCACCGTGGCCCATGCCGCCAGCCTGGCCGAAGCTCATCGCCTGCTGGATGCCGGCCTGCAGCCGCAGCTGGCGCTGGTGGACCTGGGCCTGCCGGATGGCGACGGCACCCAGTTGATCCGCCCGCTGGCGCAGCAGCATCCGGCCTGCACGATCGTCGTCACCACCCTGTTCGGCGACGATGCCCACGTGTTCCCGGCCCTGCGTGCCGGGGCCCAGGGCTACCTGCTCAAGGATCAACCGGAAGACCGGCTGGCGGCCGCACTGGACGGCATCCTGCGCGGCGAGCCGCCGCTGTCGCCAGCCATCGCCCAGCGCCTGCTGCGCGAATTCCACCTGCCGGGAGACGCCGCCACCGATGCCGAGGCCCTGACCGCACGCGAACGCGACGTGCTGGTCCTGGTCAGCAAGGGCTGCCGCCTGCCGGAATTGGCGGAAAAGCTGCAGATCAGCCGGCACACCGTGTCCGACCACCTGAAAAACATCTACCGCAAGCTCAACGTCAACAGCCGCGCCGAAGCCACGCTGGAGGCCGCGCGCATGGGCCTGGTGCGGCCCTGACACCGCCACGAGGGCACAGGCTTGGCCTGCGCCCTCGCCACGATGCATCCGTCTCAGCCGGCGGGCTTGCTGGCGGGCTTGGCCGCGGGCTTGCTGTCAGGCCTGGCGGCGGGTTTGGCCGTTGCAACCGTGGCTGGTGCGGCAGCCGGCTCGCACTTGCTGAACTTGCCATTGGCATCGCGGCAGGCCTTCTTCGCTGGGGCCGCCACCGCTGCCGGACAGGCAATGAACTTGCCCTTGGCATCACGGCACTGGGCCCGCTTGCCTGCTGTCGCGGGCTTGGCGGCCGCAGCCGGCATCGGTTTCGTGGGGGATGCAGGAACACCCGCAACGGCTTGCGCGGCAAACAGCACCAGGCCAGCCAGGGCAACGGATTGCAGAAGCGTCTTCATGGGAACTCCGGAGGCGATGGAAGAAGGGGGCCACATCGGCCAACGCCATCGTGCTACGGCCCGGCCTGCCGCGAAATGGTCGCAACATGACGATTCCGTCATCTTCCTGCAAGCGCGTCCCGGTTGCATCAGCGGTCGCTCCCGCATTCTGTGGTAAATAAAAGGCAATCAGCGAAGCAGCGCCCATTCCCGGAAATCTGTCGATGCCGCTTGGATCCGCTTTTCCACATCCCGGACAACCCGACGCACCCCTGCCGCAACGCGTCCTGCTGGTGGAAAACTCGCGCGCCTACACCTCGATGCTGCGCGAAGCCATCGAACAACGCGTGGAGCTGCCGGTCAGCGTGGCCAGCAGCCTCGCCGAAGCGCGCGCCTTGCTGGATGCGCAGGATGACTGGTTCCTGGTCCTGACCGGCATGGTGCTGGCCGACGGCGACCGCGACCAGATCCTCGACTTCTTCAATGCCCGCAACCTGTCCACCATCGTGGTCAGCGGCGTCTACGACGAGGAACTGCGCAAACGCGCCCTGCAGCAGCAAATCATCGACTACGTGCTGAAAAGCACGCCCGACAGCATCGACTACCTGGTCTGGCTGGTGCAGCGGCTGGAGCGCAACCGCCGGATCAGCGCGCTGGTGGTGGATGACCAACTGTCCTCGCGCTCCTTCATTTCCTCGCTGCTGGCGGTGCAGGGCTACCGCGTGGCCAGCGTGGCCGACGGCAACTCCGCGCTGCGCACGGTGGAGGCGGATCCCAGCATCCGCCTGTGCATCGTCGACCAGGAAATGCCGACCATGGACGGCATCGAACTGACCCGCCGCCTGCGCCAGCTGCGCGCACGCGACCGCATGGCGGTGATCGGCGTCTCCGGCAGCACCGATGCCTCGCTGATCCCGCGCTTTCTCAAGAGCGGTGCCAACGACTTCCTGCGCAAGCCGTTTTCGCGCGAGGAATTCTTCTGCCGCGTGTCACAGAACGTCGAACAGCTGGAATTGATCGGTACCTTGCAGGACCTGGCCACCCGCGACTTCCTCACCGGCCTGCCCAACCGTCGCAGCTTCCTCGAACAAAGCGAAAGACTCCTCGCCCAGAGCAAAAGCGACGACATCACCGTGTCGATCCTCGACATCGACCACTTCAAGCACGTCAACGACAGTTACGGCCACGAGGCCGGCGACCAGGCGCTGCGCGCCATGGCCCAGACCCTGCTTGCACACACTCGCCCCGGCGACTACAGCGGCCGTTTCGGCGGCGAGGAATTCTGCATGCTGGTGCATGGCCTCGATGCCGAAGCTGCGCACCAGCACCTGGAGGCGTTGCGCAAGGCGGTGGAGGCCATGTGCATCGACATCAGCGGCAGGCCCTTGAAGATCACCATCAGCATCGGTGCCTGCCGCCGCTCGGTGGAATTTTCCACCCTGCACAAACTGCTGGGCGAAGCCGACCGCCACCTGTACCTGGCCAAGGCCGGCGGCCGCAACCAGGTACGCGGGTTCGATCCGGAATAGATCAGACCTCCGTCACCGCCGCCGCGTGCACGCCCGCCACCGCGCGGCCCGACGGATCGGCCATGGTCGCAAAGCTGGCGTCCCATGCAATCGCCGCCGGTGACGAACAGGCGATCGACTTCCCACCCGGCACCGTTTCCGCCGCTGCCGGCGATGGGTAAATCCGCTCGAACAGCGTGCGATAGAAATAGGCTTCCTTGGTCTGCGGCGGATTCACCGGAAAGCGCTTGTCGGCGGCCGCCAACTCGCGATCGCTCACCTGCGCCTCGGCGTGCGCCTTCAGCCCGTCGATCCAGCCATAGCCCACGCCATCGCTGAACTGCTCCTTCTGCCGCCACAGGATTTCCGGTGGCAGGTAGCCCTCGAACGCCGCGCGCAGCACGCCTTTCTCCATCCGCTGCGGGCCGCCATCGCCCTTGCGCACCATCTTGTGCGCGGCGTCCATGCGCATTGCCACGTCCAGGAACTCGCGGTCCAGGAACGGCACCCGCGGCTCCACCCCCCAGGCCATCATCGACTTGTTGGCGCGCAGGCAGTCGTAGTTGCACAGCGCATCGAGCTTGCGCACCAGTTCCGCGTGGAACTCGCGCGCATTGGGCGCCTTGTGGAAGTACAGGTAGCCGCCGAACACCTCGTCGCTGCCCTCGCCGGAGAGCACCATCTTCACCCCCATCGCCTTGATCCGGCGGGCCAGCAGGAACATCGGCGTCGAAGCGCGGATGGTGGTGACGTCATAGCTTTCGATGTGCCGGATCACTTCCGGCAGCGCGTCGAGCCCTTCCTCGAAGGTGTATTCGAAGCCGTGGTGAACCGTGCCCAGCATGTCCGCCGCCACCTTCGCCGCAGCGAGGTCGGGCGAGCCCTTCAGGCCGATGGCGAAGCTGTGCAGGCGCGGCCACCACGCCTCGGACCGGTCGCCGTCCTCGATCCGGTGGCGGGCGTAGCGCGCCGCCACCGCCGCCACCAGCGACGAATCCAGGCCGCCCGACAGCAGCACGCCATAGGGCACGTCGGTCATCAACTGGCGATGCACGGCCGCCTCGAACGCTTCGCGCAGTTCGGCCAGCGGCACCTCGACGCCTGCCACCGCGTCGTAGTCGCGCCACGGGCGCGCGTAGTACTGCGTCAGTGCGCCGGTCGCGGTGTCGTACCAATGCCCGGGCGGGAACTGCGCCACGTCGGCGCAATCGTCGGCCAGCGCCTTCATCTCCGACGCCACCCGCAGCCGCCCCTGCGCATCGTGGCCCCAGTACAGCGGCACCACGCCGATGGGGTCGCGGGCGATGATCGCGCGGCCTTTTTCGCGGTCCCAAAGTGCGAACGCGAAGATGCCGTTGAGGCGATTGAGGAAGGAGGCTGGTTCATCCTCGCGGTACAGCGCGTTGATGACCTCGCAATCGGATTCGGTCTGGAACGCATAGGGTTGCTGCAACCCCTTCTTCAGCGCGCGGTGGTTGTAGATCTCGCCGTTCACCGCCAGCGCCAGGCCGCCGTCCTCCGACAGCAACGGCTGCGCACCGCCGGCCGGATCGACGATCGCCAATCGCTCGTGGACCAGCAACGCGCCGGCATCGAGGTACACGCCACTCCAATCCGGGCCACGGTGGCGCTGGCGGGCGGAGCGTTCCAGCGCCTCGCGGCGCAGTGACCGGCTTTCATCGAGGGATTGCAGGCCGAAGATCCCGAAGATCGAACACATGGCGAAGTCCTGAAGGGCGTGGGGAAGGGGAAAACGAAAAAGCCCGCCTCTTGCGAGGCGGGCTTTGCTGGTATCCGGCTGTCTTGCCTTGCCTATGCGCGGGCCCGCAGCCGCGCACGAATGTTCGTGCCGCGATTGTTGCGGTTGCGATTGTTGGTGTTGGCGAAGGCGGCGTGCATGGGTTGATCGTGCACCAACTCCCTGCCATCGTGCAAGTGACGGTTTTGCATGCAACTTCATCCACGCAAGGTTCGGACACACGATGCGCGCAGCGTTCAAGCGGTTTGCCGGGGTGTTGCTGCTGGGGGTTGGCACCACGCTGGCCGGCGGCTGGTGGCTGCTGCATGGCAGCTTGCCGCAGCTGGAGGGGCAGGTGCGCCTGCCGGGGCTGTCGGCTGCCGTCAGCCTCAGCCGCGATGCCAACGGCACCGTCACGATCGATGCCGCCAACGAATCCGACGCCCTGCGTGCACTGGGCTACGTGCACGCGCAGGAACGTTATTTCGAAATGGACCTGATGCGCCGCAGCGCCGCCGGTGAACTGGCGGCACTGGTCGGCCCGAAGGCGCTGGAGGTGGACAAGCAGCACCGCCTGCACCGCCTGCGGGCACGGGTGCAACAGCAACTACCCGCGATCGCCGGCGACAAGCGTGCCCAGCTGGATGCGTACGTGGCCGGCGTGAATGCCGGCCTGGCCGCGCTGCGGGTGCGTCCGTGGCCCTACCTGCTGCTGCGCGAAACGCCGCAGCCGTGGCGTGCCGAAGACACCCCGTTGGCGGCCTTCGCGATGTATTTCGACCTGCAAGGCGGCGAAGACAAGAGCGAGCTGGCGCTATGGCGCATGCAGCCGCATGTGCCGCCGGCGTTGTACGCGCTGCTGGCCCACGACGGTAGCCGTTGGGATGCACCGCTGGAAGGGGCCGCACGCGGCGATGCGGTGCTGCCCGGGCCGGACGCGGTGAACCTGCGCAGCTTGGCCGATGACCATCAGGGCCGCGCCAGCCCGGAAGCCAAAGGCAGCCCCGGCAGCAACAACTTCGCGGTGGCCGGCACCCTTACCCGCGACGGCCGCGCCATCCTCGCCGACGACATGCACCTGACCCTGCGTGCGCCCAACATCTGGTTCCGCGCACGCCTGCGCTACCCCGACCCCCGCGCTCCCGGCGGGCGCGTGGACGTGCAAGGCGTCACCCTGCCCGGCCTGCCGCTGGTCGTCGCCGGCAGCAACGGGCACCTGGCCTGGGGCTTCACCAACAGCTACATCGACACGATGGACTGGAAGCTGGAACAACCCTGCGGCGCACCCGCCGCGCAAGGCTGCGCCGCAGTCACCCGGCATCGGGAACGTCTTGATGTTGCCCACGGCAAGCCGGTCGATTTCCCGGTGGACGAAACCGCCTGGGGCCCGATCGCCGAACGCCAGCCCGATGGCCGCGTGCTCAGCCTGCGTTGGTCGGCGCAGCTACCCGGTGCGATCAACCTGGGGCTGTCGAAATTCGCCGCCGCCGGCACGCTGGGGGACGCGTTGAACATCGCGCAAACCATCGGCATGCCCACCCAGAACCTGCTGCTGGGCGATGCGCACGGCAACATCGTCTGGCGGCTGCTGGGGCCGGTTCCGCAACGCGCAGCCAGCTGCACGCTGGCTGCCAGTGTGGAAGATCCACGCAAAGAAGATTGCCCGCCGTGGTCGCAATCGGCACGCGACAACCCGTTGCTGCGCTCGCCCACGCACGACCGCCTGTGGACCGCCAATGCCCGCGTGCTGGACGGTGCGGCGCTGGCGAAGGTGGGCGATGGCGGCTACACGTTGGGCGCACGCCAAGCACAGATTCGCGACGATTTGCAGGCCCGCAACCGCTTCAACGAACGTGACCTGCTGGACATCCAGCTGGATGACCGCGCCGTCCTGCTGACGCCGTGGCAACACCTGCTGCAAGACCGCGCCGCCGCCGGCAGGACACCGGCCATGCAAGCACTGGCACGCGCCGCAAGCAGGTGGGACGGCCGCGCCGCGGTGGATTCGGTGAGTTACCGCATCGTGCGCGCATGGCGGCTGGCGGTGCACAAGCGGATTGCCGATGGCCTCACCGCACCGGCGCGGGTCGCGCTGGGCAAGGACTTCATCATGCCCGACCTGCCACAGTTGGAAGGCATCGTCTGGCCACTGGTGACGCAACGCCCGGACAACCTGCTGCCGCGCCGGTTCGCCAGCTGGGGCGCGCTGTTCGAAGACGCGGCCACCGACGTCCGCAACGACCTGCAAGCGCACGGCCCGTTGCCGCAGCGCACCTGGGGCGAACGCAATACCGCCGCCATCTGCCACCCGTTGGCCGCCGCCATCCCCTTCGCCAAACCGTGGCTGTGCATGCCCGCCGAGCCATTGGCCGGCGACGGCAACATGCCACGCGTCACCGGGCCTTCTTTCGGCGCATCCGAGCGCATGGTGGTGTCCCCCGGCCACGAAGCCGACGGCTATTTCCACATGCCCGGCGGGCAAAGCGGCCACCCGCTCTCGCCGTTCTGGGGTGCCGGCCATGCAGCCTGGGTGCAGGGCAAACCCACGCCGTTCCTGCCTGGCCCGGTGCGCCACACGCTGATCCTGGCTCCGCCCGCCCGCTGACCCCGGATACGGTGTCCTCAGGCAGGTGGGCGGAACGCGTTTTTCCATTCGCGCAGTACGCCGAAGACCTCGGCATCGCCCACCAACGGCCTGCCCGCACGGGCCTGCGCCGCCGCCCGCACCGCCGGTTCCGCGCAGCGCAGGAACGGGTTGCAGGCACGCTCGTCGGCCATGCGGGTGGGCAGGCTGGGCCGGCCATCGGCCCGCAACGCCCTGGCGTTGGCGCTACATGCCAGCAGGGCGGGGTTGTCCGGCTCCACCGCCAGCGCGAAAGCGGCATTGGCCAGCGTGTATTCGTGCGCGCAACAGATCCGCAGATCGCCCGGCAGCGCAGCCAGCCGCATCAGTGACGCATGCATCTGTGCCGGCGTGCCTTCGAACATCCGCCCGCAGCCGAGACTGAACAGGGTGTCGCCGCAGAACAACAGGCCTTCGCCGTGATAGGCCACATGGCTGCGGGTATGCCCGGGAACCGCCAGCACATGGAATCGCCAAGGGCCGATGGCGAGGCTGTCACCCTCCGCAACCCGCTGGCTGGCCACGGGAATGCGCGCATCCTGCGGCGCGTGCACCGGCGTGCCGGGCCACCGTCGCAGCAACGCCTCCACCCCGCCGATGTGATCGCCGTGGTGGTGGGTGACAAGGATGGCGTGGGGAGGCGGAGAATCGCCCAGCGCCTCCAGCACCGGCGTCGCGTCACCCGGATCGACCACCAGGGCGCGGCCCGTCGGATCGCGCAGCAACCAGATGTAGTTGTCATCGAAAGCGGGGATCGGCAGCAGTTCCATGTTTCCGGCGGTGACGGCGCGCGGGCTTTCCCGCAAAATCACGACCATGCCGTCACCCGCCTTCCCGCGTCAACCCGAACCCGCCGCCGTGGCCTGGTTCACCAGCGCTGCGGGCCAGGCCCTGCTGGCCAGCGAAGCCGGTTGCGTGGCCGATGCCCTGCACCAGCGTCCCGGGCAGCCACTGCTGTGGCTGGGGCCGCACGCCACGCCGCTGCCCGGGGGAGCCACCACCGGGGTGCTGCTGCGCCTGCATCCTGCACCCGCCGCCGGCTACACCGGCGGGCTGCGCTGCGGGTTGCCATTGCCGCTGGCCAATGACTGCTGCGCCACCATCGTGGTGCAACACGCCGGCGACATCGACGCCACTGCGGCGAGCCTGCTGGAAGAGTGCACGCGGGTCCTGCTGCCGGGTGGCTGGGTGTGGCTGCTGGCGCTCAACCCGCTGTCGCCCTACCGGCTGCGCTGGCGCGGGCAAGGCCTGTCCGCGCGCGAACCGATCACCTGGCGTCGCCGCCTGCGCGCGGCGGGCCTGGCGCCGGAAGCCGTGTCGCAGGGCGTGGGGCCGCGCTGGGACATCGCCGCTGCGGCCGGGGAACAGGACGGTGCCGGCCTGCGCGCGGCCTTTCTGCTGCGCGCCCAGAAGCGGGTACACCCACTGACCCCGTTGCGCCAACCACGCCCGCTTGGTTGGCAAACCGGAACCCCGGCATGACTCCGGCACGCAAGCAGGTGGACGTGCATACCGATGGTGCCTGCCTGGGGAATCCCGGGCCGGGGGGCTGGGCCGCCCTGCTGCGCTGGCGCGGCATCGAGCGCGAACTGGCCGGCGGCGAGGCCGCCACCACCAACAACCGGATGGAATTGATGGCCGCCATCGCCGCACTGGAAACCCTCAAGGAACCCTGCGACGTGGTGCTGACCACCGACTCGCAATACGTCCGCCAGGGCATCACCGAGTGGATGGCCGGCTGGCTGCGCCGCGGCTGGAAAACCGCCGGCGGCGAGCCGGTCAAGAACCGCGACCTGTGGGAACGCCTGCATGCCGCAGCGGCACGGCATGTGGTGGACTGGCGCTGGGTCAAAGGCCATGCCGGGCATCCCGACAACGAGCGCGTGGACCAGTTGGCGCGCGCACAGGCCCTCATTTGCAAGGAACAGGCAGGCTGATGCGGCAAGTCATTCTCGATACCGAAACCACCGGCCTGGAATGGCGCAAGGGTAACCGGGTGGTGGAAATCGGCTGCGTGGAACTGCTGGAGCGTCGCCCCAGCGGGCGCACTTTCCACTGCTACCTGAACCCGGACCGGGAGTTCGAGCAGGGCGCGCAGGAAGTCACCGGGCTGACCCTGGAATTCCTGGCCGACAAGCCGCGCTTTGCCGACGTCGCCGATGAATTCCTCGCCTTCATCGACGGCGCCGAGCTCGTCATCCACAACGCCGCGTTCGACCTGGGCTTCCTCGATGCCGAACTGGCCCGGCTGGAAGGCCGCGGCAGCATCCTCGAGCGCTGCACGGTGGAAGACACCCTGCTGATGGCGCGCAAGCGCTATCCCGGGCAGCGCAATTCGCTGGATGCCTTGTGCAAGCGACTGGGCGTGGACAACTCGCAACGCCAGCTGCACGGCGCATTGCTGGATGCGCAGATCCTGATGGACGTGTACCTGGCGCTGACCTCCGGCCAGGGTGAAATCGGCTTCGACGCCGGGCCCGCGCAGCAGACGGCCGCGGCGCAGGTGGCGATGGCGGTGCCGGTGGGCGATGCCGGCCAGCGTCCGCGCGTGCGCATCGGCGACGACGAAGCCCGCGCGCATGCCGAGCGGCTGGCGGGCTTGCAGAAAAAAGCCGGCCGTTGCCTGTGGCTGGAGCTGGAAGCGGAAAACGCCTGACGCCGCGCCGTCAGTGGCGGCGTACCAGGATCACCGTCACGTTGTCGGAACCACCGCCGTCCAGGGCCGCCGCCACCAGCCCATCCACGCATTCCTGCGCGCTGCACTCGTGGTGCGCCAGCACCTGCGCAATCTGGCGATCCTCCACTTCCTCGGTCAGTCCGTCGCTGCACAGCAGCAACTGCATTCCGGTGCGCAATTCGCCGGTCAGGGTTTCCACGTTCAACTGCTCGGGCGCGGTGACGCCCAACGCCTGCGTGACCACGTTGCGATGCGGGTGGCTGCGCGCCTGGTCGGCACTGATGGCCCCTTGGGCGATCAACTCCTGCACGTAACTGTGGTCGTGCGAAATCTGCGTGAGCGCGCCATCACGCCACAGATACACCCGGCTGTCGCCCACCCAGGCCACCTCGAAGCGGGCACCATTGACCCTTGCGACCACCACGGTGGTGCCCATCGGCAGGCTGTCGCCGCGACGCCGCGAGCAGCGGATGATCTCCTCATCCGCCACCCGGATCGCCCCGGCCAGCGTATTGCCGGCGCGAATCTCGCGGACGATGGCCTCGCGTGCCAGCGCGCTGGCCACCTCGCCGTACTCGTGGCCGCCCATGCCGTCGGCCACCAGCCACAGCCCCAGGTCGCTGTCGCCGTAGTAGGTGTCCTCGTTCAACTCGCGCCGCAAGCCGACGTGGGTCAGGTGTCCGAATTCGATCATGCGTGCGGCGGGCGTCCGGGGCTTGTAGGGGAAAACGGGATCATGCACGCAAACCGGACGTTGCCACAGGGTGCCGCACGTGAGGGTTCATGGTGCACCCGGGAAGCGCGCCCGGCTTGTGTCGAAAGTGGGGGGTGGGTTGACGCACGTCGCGAATCACGGGTGACTCAGAAATGCGAAACGCCCCTTGCGGGGCGCTTTGCGTAGCTGGCGGAGAGGGAGGGATTCGAACCCTCGGTAGGCTATAAACCTACGCCTGATTTCGAGTCAGGTACATTCAACCGCTCTGCCACCTCTCCGGAAGTGGGCTGCGAATGATACCGGGGCGCGAAGATCGCGGCAAGACGCGCCGCGATCAGGGTGCTGCGCAGCCGTCACACACGCGCTCGACCCGGTACCCCCGGGCCCGCAGCTTTTCCACCAGCCCGTCGCTGCCGAGCAGGTGCAGCGCACCGACCACCACCAGCGTGTTGGTTTTCCTGTCCTCGGCCAGTCGCTTTTCCACCTTGGGCAACCAGGCGTCGTTGCGCGCCACGTCCAGCAGGCGATAGCTCTCGGGGGTCTTGCGTGCCATCTCCGCGCGCATGTCGGTATCCAGCCGGGTCACGTCGCCGGCACGCCACCAGTCGTGCATGTCCTGCAATTGGCGCACGGCCTTGCGCGGGTCGTCGAGGAACTCCTCCAGCCCCTGCGCCTGCTCCGCGTAGGGCGCGCTGTCCATCGCCTGCAATTGTTCGTCGATGGTTTCCAGCCCCGCCGCCGGCTTGCCGGCCTTGCCGGCGCGCTCCATCAGCTGGCGGTCCAGCCCCAGTTCCGGGCGGAAGCCCATCGCCTGGGTCACCCCCAGCAGCAGCCCCAGGTTCACCGCCCACGGCTCGCTGTGCTCCACCGCTTGCAGGGTGCCGCCGCTGGCGGACAACAGGGTCCCCAGCTTGTCCAGCGTGGCCTTGGGCAGCACCGTGCTCAGGGTTTTGCCATTGTCGTACCCCATGTATTTCTGCATCGCCACCACGGTCTCCGGCGCGGTCATCGCCGCCGGGTCCACCTCGAACAGCAACGCGGCACTGTCGTCGAAGGCACGGTCCACTTCGGCCGGCAGCGGGTAGTCGTCCTGCTTGAGCAGGTGGAACGCGCCCAGCAGGTACACCGCGCTGTCGGCATCCGACACTTTCCACAGCAAGGCGTGGCGGGTCGCCGCAGGGGCCGTCGCACTCGTCGTGCTCGACGTGCTGGCAGGCGCGGGGGCGGCCTGGCCGGCCCGGGTGGCGGGGACCAGCAGTGCGGTCAATGCGATGGCCAGCAGTAGCGATTTCATGGTGTCGTCCTTGGCGTTGGATGAAAGGTTGTCAGGGTTTGCGATAGGCCTTCTCGCCTGCCTCCACGCGCAGGTCCAACCGGTTTTCCGGTGGCGGCAACGGACAGGTGGCGAACGGCGTGAACGCGCACGGCGGATTGTAGGCGCGGTTGAAATCCAGCAGCACGCGGCCCTTGGCGTCGGGTTTGGCGGCATCGAGGAAGCGCCCGGCGCCGTAGCTGCCGTGGCCGCTGGTGCGGTCGGCGAACACCAGGAACAGCCCGCCCTCGCCCTCGTCCAGTGCCTCGATGCGATACGCCCTGCCGTCACGGGTGAATTCCACCGCACCGGGGTTGGGGATGTCCTGCACCACGCCGATGATGTTGCCGATCGGCAAGGTCTTGCCGGCGGGATGCGGCACGAAGCGCGCCACCACCTGCCAGCCGCGCCCGCCCGGCCAGTATTGCAGGCCGGTGAAACGCAGGCGGCTGTCGGCATCGGCATGGCGCACCCGCAGCAACAGGGTGTCGCCGCGCCGGATCACCGTGGCCAGGCCCTTGCCGGCATCGAAGCCGATGACATCCGGCCCGCCAGCATCGGCATCGCTGCGCACGTTGCCACCCCGGCCCGGCACCCCATTGAGGGTGACATCGGCATCGGCGCGAAAGGCGACCCGGCCCTGCTGCACGGTGAACAAGCCCAGATGCGGTGGCCCCATGCGCAGGCGGATGCCGTTGTCGACACCGCTGCCCACGCGGTGCACGCCGGGCTCCAGGCGTTCCAGCCCGATCAGGCTGGTCCAGCCATCGGGCTTGGTCAGCTCGGCAAGGCGTTGCGCACGCCATGCGGCCTGCGCGGTCTGGTAGTTCGCCAAGGCCCGTGCCCGTGCGGCACGCTCGGCGGCGCTGGGGCCGGCATCGCGCCCGCAAGCAACCAGCAGAGCCACGCCGGCCAGCAACGTGGCCGTCCGCATCAACGTCCGCGCAGGAACCATTTGTCCATCTCCGCCAGCGAGAAGCGCGTCCAGGTGGGACGGCCGTGGTTGCATTGCCCGGAGCGCTCGGTGGCTTCCATCTCGCGCAGCAGGGCGTTCATCTCGGGAATCGTGAGCCGGCGGTTGGCGCGCACCGCGCCGTGGCAGGCCATGGTCGCCAGCAGTTCATCGCGGGTCTCGGCGATGCGCCGCGTGGTGCCGTGCTCGCGCAGGTCGGTGAGCACATCGCGCAACAGCGCCTCCACGTCGCCGTGCGCCAACAGCGCCGGCACGCTGCGCAGCAGCAGCGACTGCGGGCCGCTGCGTTGTACCTCGAAGCCCAGCTGCGCCAGCGTCTCCGCTTCGCGCTCGGCCACGTCGGCCTCGCGCTCGGACACGGCGAGACTGCTGGGCACCAGCAGCGGCTGCGTGCGCAGGCCGGCACCGTCATGCGCGGCCTTCAGCTTCTCGTAGCCGATGCGCTCGTGCGCGGCGTGCATGTCGACCACGATGAGGCCGTCGGCGTCCTCGGCCAGGATGTAGATGCCGTGCAGCTGGGCGACGGCGAAGCCCAGCGGCGGCATGCCGCCGGGCGCGTCGTCGGGCATCTGCATGACCGGTGCCGATGGCAGCGATGCCATCTCGTCGCGCGGTGCGTACAGCGCGGCGTAGGCCGCGGGCGCATCGGCGACCCGCAGGCCCATCGCCTGCTGCTGCGGCGCGGCGGGCATCGCCCAGCGCGGCGCCTCCCCGCCGCCGGCCGCCATCGGCGGCGTGGGCGCGGCGACGCTGCCGGCACGGGTGTCGGCCAGCGCGGCGTGCAGGGTGCGATAGACGAAATCGTGGACCAGGCGCGATTCGCGGAAGCGCACCTCGTGCTTGGCCGGGTGCACGTTGACGTCGACGCCGCGCGGGTCCAGCTCCAGGAACAGCACGTAGGCCGGGTGGCGGCCGTGGAACAGCACGTCGCTGTAGGCCTGCCGCACCGCGTGGGCGACGTTGCGGTCGCGCACGCTGCGGCCGTTGACGTACAGGTACTGCTGGTCGGCGCTGGCGCGGTTGTAGGCCGGCTGCGCGATCCAGCCGTGCAGGCGCATGCCGGCGCCGGCGTGGTCGACGCGCAGCGCGTTGCGCGCGAACTCCTCGCCCAGCGCCTCGTGCAGGCGCACTTCCGAGAGCAGATCGCCCTCGCCCTTCCAGCGCCGCGACGGTTTGCCATTGTGGGTGACGCGCAGCTCCACGTCGGGCCGCGCCAATGCCAGCGTGCGCAGCCAGTCCTCGATGTGCGACAGCTCGGTGCGCTCGGCGCGCAGGAACTTGCGCCGCGCCGGCACGTTGAAGAACAGGTCGCGCACCTCGACGGTGGTGCCGTGCGGATGCGCGTTCGGCGCGACTTCGCCCAGCTTGCCGCCGTCGATGCGCAGCTCGGCGCCGTGCTGGGCCTCGCGCCGCCGCGAGGCGAGCCGGAAGCGGCTGACCGACGCCACCGACGGCAGCGCCTCGCCGCGGAAGCCCAGCGTGGCCACCGCTTCCAGGTCGTCGATGGAGGCGATCTTGCTGGTGGCGTGGCGGCTCACCGCCAGCGGCAGCTCCTCCGGCGCGATGCCGCCGCCGTCGTCGCGGATGCGGATCAGGCGGATGCCGCCTTCCTCCAGGTCGATGTCGATGCGTTTGGCACCGGCGTCCAGCGCGTTTTCGACCAGTTCCTTGACCACCGAAGCGGGCCGCTCGACGACTTCGCCGGCGGCGATCTGGTTGATGAGGACTTCGGGAAGCTGGCGGATATTCACCCGCGCAGTGTAACGGCTGGCCGTCAGCGGCTGCCGCCGATGCCGGTGCGCGCGGGCGCATCCGCAGCCGCTGGCTGCGCGGCCTGTGCGCGCGCCGCGTACAAGGTGCCCGGCGGCGGCTGGCGCGAGAAGTAGGTGTCGATGCCATCGAGGATCGCGGCGGCCAGCGTGCGCTGGAAGGCGGGATCGGTCAGGCGCTTTTCTTCATCCGGATTGGAAATGAAGGCGGTTTCCACCAGCATCGCCGGCATCTTGTCGGAGGTACGCAGCACCGCGAAATTGGCACGCTCGATGTCGGGCTTGTGGTTGTTGCCCACCCGCTTGAGCCCGCCCAGTACATGGTCGGCGGCATCTTCGGACGCCTTCATGTTGCCGCTCTGGGTGAGATCCAGCAGCACCGAGGTCAGGGTGTTGTCGGAGACCCGCACACGCCCGCCACCAATCACGTCGGCGGCGTTTTCCTTGTCGGCCAGCCAGCGCGCGCGCTGCGAGGACGCCCCGCGGGTGGACAACACGTAGACCGAAGAGCCGCGCGCGCTGCGGTTTTCGGCGGCATCGGCATGAATCGACAGGAAAATGTCGGCCTTGTTGGCGCTGGCGCGACGGGCGCGGTATTCCAGCGGGATGAACACGTCGGTATCGCGGGTCAGGTACGCACGCAGGCCGGGGGTGGCATTGACCTGCCGCGCCAGTTCACGGGCGATGGCCAGCGTGACGTCCTTCTCGCGGGCACCGTTCAGCCCGTGCGCGCCGGGGTCCTGGCCACCGTGGCCGGCGTCGATGGCCACCACCAGTGGGCGCATGCCGGGCTGCAATGCCGGACGTGCCGCCCGCGGCACCACGGCGGGCAGTGCGGGAGCCGGGGTCGGCACCGCCGGGCCTGCGCCCGTCGAGGCGTGCGGGTCCGCTGCCACCAAAGCCGGGGCCGGTTTGCGGGCGATCTCGGCAATCGGGTCCGGAGACGGCGGCGGCGGGGTGGCCGGCACCACCGCAACCTTCGCCGTGGCCGGGTTGTCGCCGGGCCATTCCAGTACCAGGGTGTAACCACTGGCGGTGGTTTCCAGCGTGGTGGGAATGGCCTGCACCTTGGCGGCCAGATCGAACACCACCCGCACCGTGCCCGGCACGGGCTGGCCGGTGCGCACGCCCTTCACCATGCCGGCGCTGGCCGGCAACGCCAGGCCATGTGCCAACTGGGTGCCGGGAAAGTCCACCGCCAACCGCTCGGGGTTCGCCAGCGGGATCAGGCGATAAGGGCCGGCCTTGTCGAGATGCAGTTCCGCGCGCGTGCCGGTGGCGCTGGTTTCGATACGCAACTGCTTGATTTCAGATGCATTTGCAGCCCGTGGCGCAAGCGCAGCCACCAGCCAGACGGCCAGCGGGCAAATGCTGTGGCGGAGCCCCGGGAAGCGCATGACCGGGAGTAAATCACCACTTGCGCGAATTCGCAAGCATTTTTCCCTTTTGAATCCGTGGCCTGCGCCACTTTCCTCAACCGGAAGAAAACAGTTTCCCGCAACTTACACGCCCATCCCTTCCAGCCACTGTCGGCCCACCGGGGTCCGTGGCGCGAGCACGCACTGCCTTCCGGCTCCGGCCACCGCCAAGCGGATGTCGAGGTCGGCCATGGGCAGCCCGCCCTGCCCGCGTTCCGGCCATTCCACCAGCCACAGCCGGGCCTCGGCCGGGTCAAGACCGAGGAACTCCAGCTCGCCGGGATTGCCGATGCGGTACAGGTCCAGATGCAGGGCCAACCCACCGGCAGGCAGCGCGTACTGTTCCACCAAGGTGTAGGTGGGGCTGCGGATGGTGCCGGTGACGCCGAGCGCCCGCAGCAGAGCGCGCGCCAGGGTGGACTTGCCGGCACCGAGGTCGCCGTGCAGGTGGGCAACGGCACGAGCCGGCAATTGCCGGGCCAGCCGCGCGCCCAGCGCTTCGGTGGCGGCGGTATCTTCGAGTTGAAGTTCGATCATCTAAGTCAAGCCGAGACGGCTGTTGGTGGAGGCGTTGCTCTTGCCCATCCGCTGGTCCAGCGCATTCACCGTGTAGGTGGTGGTGGTGCCGGATTTTGTGTGGCTGGCCAGCCGCCCGAACGGATCGTAGGCCAGCGCGTTGGCCACGTCCACGCCGCTGATG
>NZ_JAYRLK010000013.1:0-56422 GCF_041905325.1 Thermomonas sp.
ACTTGATCTTGCCTTCCTTGTACATCACGTGCTTGCGAACGACGGGGTCGTACTTGCTGACCTCCATCTTGTTCGGGGTGTTCTTCTTGTTCTTGTCGGTCGTGTAGAAATGACCGGTGCCGGCCGAGGAAATCAGACGGATCTTGTCGCGCTTGGTAGCCATGATTCAGTCCTCCTCAGACCTTCTCGCCCTGCTTGCGCAGGTCGGCCAGGACGGCATCGATGCCGTTCTTGTCGATGGTGCGCAGCGCGGCATTGGAAATGCGGAGCTTGACCCAGCGGTTTTCCGAAGCGACCCAGAAGCGGCGCTCGTGGAGGTTGGGCATGAAGCGACGACGGGTCTTGCGGTTCGAATGCGAGACGTTGTTGCCGGTCGTCGTACGCTTGCCGGTGACTTGGCAGACTTTGGACACTGTGCACCTCGATGGTGTGTGGTTGTCGCCCGTAGCCCGGGTGACGGCGGCCCCGGCGTGAAATCCACGGCGGGAAGCGCTGCAGGACGCAGCGAGCCGCGCATTATGCGGGGATTTTCCGGTCGGAGCAAGCAAGCGGCCCGGAGGCGGGCGGGGCCGTGCCGGCCCCGGGGCCGCCCGGTGTCGCGGCCTGCGGATGTTCTTCCGCCGCTTCCCGCGGCGTGCGCACCCAGCCCGCAACGAGGACGAAAACCAGGAGATGCACGCCGGCGGAGGCCAGCCGGCCGCCGGTGGCATCCAGCATCGCCCCCGGCAACCATTGCGACAGGGCCGCGGTGGTGAAATTCCAGCCAGTGCAGGCCCACCGCCGCCCACAATGAGCCGAAGCGGTAGGCCGCGGCACCGTAGGCCAGGCCGAGGCAGAACAGCCGGACCTGCTCGCTGAGCCCCCAATCGAAGCGCCAGACGTGGTTGAGGGTGTACAGCAGCGCCGAGCCCAGCACGTAACCCCAGAAGCCCAGCGGCCCGGGGGTGAAGCGCAGCAGGACACCGCGGGTGAGGATGTCTTCGGCCAGCGACGGGACGAAGGTGGTCAGTGCCAGCAGCGCCAGTGCCGTCAGCGGAACCGCAACGGACGGTGCGTACTGCTCGAAACCCAGCCCCAGCGCCGTCATTTCCCCGGCCAGCTTGGCCAGCACGGCCACCGCAAAGCCGCCGGCCAGGATGCCCAGCCACTGCCTGCGCACCAACCCGAACGCCCGCCATCCGCTGCCGTCGATCCAGCGCCCCACCGGCCAGGCCAGCAGCAAGGCCAGCAGCATCAGCACCGGGCCGACGGGGCTGCCGGGTGCGATGACCGTTTGCAGGCCTTCGGATGCCTGATAGACGATGAACAACAGCAAGAAACCAAGTGCGAGACGTTTGCCCATTGCGATCCCTATGTCCCGATGCATGACGCCGGGTCTATTTCGCCTGCTGCGCCGCCATCCACGCCCGCACCTGCGCCTCCAGCACCGGCAGCGGCAGCGCGCCCTGCGACAGGATGGCATCGTGGAAGCCGCGTTCGTCGAACCTGGTGCCCAGCGTGGTTTCCGCCTCGCGGCGCAGGCGCATGATCGTCAGTTCGCCCAGCTTGTAGCTCAGCGCCTGTGCCGGCCAGCTGATGTAGCGGTCCACCTCGGTTTCCACTTCGTGTTCGGACAGCGCGGTGTTGTCTTTCAGGTAGGCGATGGCCTGCGCACGCGACCAGCCCTGGTGGTGGATGCCGGTGTCGATCACCAGCCGGCAGGCGCGCCACATGGCGTAGGTCAGGCGGCCGAAATCCTCGTACGGGGTCCGGTAGATGCCCATTTCCTTGCCCAGCCATTCGCTGTACAGGCCCCAGCCCTCGCCATAGGCGCTGATGTAGTCCTTGCGGAAGCCGGGCAGCGCGCCCTGCTCCAGCACCAGCGACTGCTGCAGTGCATGCCCCGGCGACGACTCGTGCAGGGTCAGCGCCGGCAGGTTGTACAGCGGGCGGCTGGGCAGGTCGTAGGTGTTGACCCAATAGGTGCCCGCGCCACCGCGCCCTGCCGTCCAGAACGGGGCGATCGACGCCGGCACCGGCACGATGGTGAAACGCCCGCGCGGCAAGGTGCCGATGATCCTGCCGACCTGTCCGTCCACCTGCTTGCTGATCCACGCTGCATCGTTGAGCAGCTCCTGCGGGGTCCTGGCGTAGAACTGCGGGTCCGTGCGCAGGAAGTGCAGGAAATCGCTGAAGCGGTTTTCCTTGGACGTTCCCTCAAAGCCCAGCCCGTCAATGATCGCGTCCATCTCGGCGCGGATCGACGCCACTTCCCGCAGGCCGATCGCGTGGATGTCATCCGGCGACAGGTCCAGCGTGGTGTAGGTCCTGATCTGTTCGCGATACCACGCCTTGCCGTCCGGCATCGCTTCCGCCGCCAGCGTGGTCCGCGCCTTGGGCATGTACTCGTTGCGATAGAACGCAAGCAGGCGCGCGAACGCGGGAATCACCGCGTCCCGAATCGCGGCGCGGCCTTCGGTGCGCAGGGCCTCCTGTTCGGCGGCAGGAATCGTGCCGGGCAGGGTCTTGTAGGGGGCCCACAGCGACGCGGCTTCCGGGTCCTGCAGTTCGGCCGTCATCGCGATGGCCCCGTCGCGCCCCGCCAGCACCGCGCGCGGCACCGAGAACCCGCGCGCCAGCCCGGCGCGCATGTTGGCGATCTGCTGGTCGAAGTAGCGCGGTACGTCGCGCAGCCGCGCCGCGTAGGCGTGGTAGGCGGCGGCTTCGCGCAGGTCGGCGCGGGCCATGAAGTCGAGGTTCGACCAGAACGCGCTGTCGGAGTTGAACGGCATCTCGTAGTCGCGGAAACGCAGCGACGCGGCGGCATGCTCGATCTGCGGGCGATAGATCGCGTAGTTCACCTGCTCGGCGGGGGAGAGCGCCTGCACATCCACGCCATCGAGCTGTTTGAGCACGCCTTGCAGGTAAGCCAGCTTGGCAGCCTGCGCCTGCGGCCCGACATCCGGCAGGTGCGTGTTGTGGGTGGTGGCGTTGGGGTCGCCGTCTTCCTCGCCGCCGGAGGCCTGCTGCATGCGCCATGCCCATTCGGCCTGGTAGATCGCCTGGAAGGCGCGGTCGGCGGCGGTGGCCTGCGGCGTGGCGGTCGGCACGGCCTGCGCGAAGACGCCGGTGGCAGGCAGGCACAGGCAAAGTGCAAGGCAAAGTGCGGGAGCGAGGGCGAGGCGCTTCACGAGGAGGGATCCGCTGGCAAGGGTACTGGAGGGTAGCCGGCGGGCACTGTGGCGGGAAGTGACGAAGGGGGGTCAATGCCCTGCGCGGTCGCGCTTCCAGCCGCGGTGGCGGATGTCCAGGTACAGGCTGTAGCAGGCGGTGAAGCTGGGGAACAGGTTCTGCAGGATGCCCACCGCGTCGTTCTTGCCGAAGATGAAATAACTCAGCGTCATCAGGCTGCCGAGGATGCTCATGTACCAGAACAGCCGCGGGATCACCGGCTTGCCTTGGCGCTTGCTGGCGATGAACTGCACCAGCCAGCGGCCGCCGAACATCAGTGCGCCGACCAGCCCGATCAGCTTCCACGGGCTCATGTGGATGCCGGTCCACGCCAGCGCCGCCAGCGGGGTGTCCATGAAGCCGACCGGTGGCGGCATCACTGCCGCACTTCCTCGGTGGCGGTGCGGCGGCTGCGCTGGATCAGCCAGCTCACACCCAGCAGGTCCTTGATGCCGACGATGGCGCGGCCGAAATTGGTGTATTTGGACACGCCGGCGGTGCGGTGGCGGTGGTTCACCGGCACGCTGACGGTCTGCCAGCCGGCGCGCTGCATCAGCGCCGGCAGGTAGCGGTGCATGTGGTCGAAGTAGGGCAGATCCAGGAAGGCCTCGCGCGCGAACAACTTGATGCCGCAGCCGGTGTCGGGCGTGGCGTCGCGCAGCATGCGGCTGCGGATCGCATTGGCCCATTTCGATGCCCAGCGCTTGCTGCCGCTGTCCTGACGGTTGACCCGCCAGCCAGCGAACAGCTTCACGTCCGCCGATGCGGCGTCGCGCTTCGCCAGCAGGTGGGGGATGTCGGCCGGGTCGTTCTGGCCATCGCCATCCAGCGTCGCGATCCACGGCGCGCACGCGGCCTTCACCCCGTTGCGCACCGCGGTGCTCTGGCCGGCGTTGGTGAGGTGGCGAACCACGCGCAGCTCCGGCGTCGCCGCCTGCAGGTCGCGCAGGCGCTGCAGGGTGGCGTCGCGCGAGGCGTCGTCGACGTACACGATTTCGAAATCGACCCGCCCACGCAGCGCGGCGAGGATCTCGCCCACCAACGGGGCGACATTGTCTTCCTCGTTGTGCACGGGGACGACGACGGAGAGTTGCGGCGATCCACTCATGCGCGCAGCGACCTCACGACCGGTTGCGCAGCCGTTCCAGCACGCCGTCCAGCGCGTCGAGGTTGGCGTAGTGGATCACCAGCTTGCCCTTGTTGCCGCGCCCGTTGAGCACGTTGACCTTGCTGCCCAGCGTCTCCGACAG
Organism: Thermomonas sp.; assembly: GCF_041905325.1. GTDB lineage: Bacteria > Pseudomonadota > Gammaproteobacteria > Xanthomonadales > Xanthomonadaceae > Thermomonas. Next base: position 4,461 of record NZ_JAYRLK010000013.1, read on the forward strand.
CTCGCGCTCCAGCGCGGCGATGTCGGCTTGGGGCGGCTTGGCCTTGGACGCGGACTTCTTCGGCTCCACCGGCAGCTTGCCGGCGGCCAGTTGCTGCACGCGGTGTTCCACCTGGCGCACCGACCAGCCTTCCTCGGCGGCCTGCTTCGCCAGCGCCACCGCCATCGGTTCGGCCAGCGGCAACAGCGCGCGCGCATGGCCCATTTCTATCGCGCCGGTCTGCACCAGCACGCGGATGGCTTCGGGCAATTCCAGCAGGCGCAGCAGGTTGCTCACCGCCGCCCGCGAGCGCCCCACCGCTTCGGCGGCAGCGGCGTGGGTGAGGTCGAATTCGTCGATCAGCCGCTGCAGCGCCTGCGCTTCCTCCAGCGGGTTGAGGTCCTCGCGCTGGATGTTCTCGATCAGCGCCATCGCCACCACGGTGCGGTCATCCACTTCACGAATGACCACCGGCACTTCGGCCAGTTCAGCGCGTTGGCTGGCGCGCCAGCGGCGTTCGCCGGCAATGATCTCGTAAGTGCGGCCGCCCTTGCCGTCGGCGCCCAGGCGCTCGCGCACCACGATCGGCTGGATCACGCCCTGCATGCGGATGGAGGCAGCCAGTTCCTCCAGCTTGGCGTCGTCCATGGTGCGCCGCGGCTGGTACTTGCCCGGCACCATCGCATCCACCGGCAGCGTGCGCAGCGTGTCGCCCGGCTGCGCTTCCAGCACCGGCGCGGCGGCGGCGGCCTTGGGGCCCAGCAAGGCTTCCAGCCCACGGCCCAGGCCGCGCTTCTTGGCGGTGACGGTCTTCCCGGCGTCCTTGCCTGCGTTCATGCCGCTTTCTCCTTGCCCGCCTGAGTGCGTTCGCGCTGCCGGCGCAACACTTCGCCGGCCAGCCCCAGATAGGCCACGCTGCCACGGCTGGCCTTGTCGTAGCCGAGGATGCTCTGGCCGTGGCTGGGGGCTTCGGCCAGGCGCACGTTGCGGGGCACGATCGTGCGGAACACCAGATCGCCGAAGTGCTGGGTCAGTTCGGCCGACACCGCATTGGCGAGGTTGTTGCGCACGTCGAACATGGTGCGCAGCACGCCTTCGATTTCAAGCTGCGGGTTGAGCCGGCCCTTCAATGCGTTGATGGTGTCCAGCAATGCGCTCAGTCCTTCCAGTGCGTAGTACTCGCACTGCATCGGCACCAGCACCGAATCGGCGGCGGTGAGTGCGTTCAGGGTGAGGATGGACAGCGACGGCGGGCAATCGATGAGGATGAAGTCATAACGATCGCGCAGTGCACCCAATGCCGCCTGCAGGCGGCCTTCGCGATTGTCGGCATCCATCAGCTGCAATTCGGCCGCGGTCAGGTCGATGTTGCCGGGCAGCAGGTCAAAGCCGTCCTCGCAACGCACCACGGCTGCTTGCGGCGCGGCTTCGCCCAGCAGTACGTCGGTCACCGACGCCGACAGTTCGCGCTTGTCGATGCCGCTGCCCATCGTGGCGTTGCCTTGCGGGTCCAGGTCCGCCAGCAGCACGCGCTTGGGCGTGCGGGCCAGCGCGGCGGCAAGGTTGACGGCGGTGGTGGTCTTGCCAACCCCGCCCTTCTGGTTGGCAACGGCGATGATGCGGGCCATGCGGCGTGCGGTTCCGGCTGGAGTGCCTGCGCGATGCAGGCAAGGACAGGGGATTATGCCCTAGTCCGGGGTTCGGACGAGGACGGCCGCAAGGCAGCCGGCGCGGGTTTCCAGCATGGCGGGGTTTGGCGAGAATGGCGCACATCGACCAATGCCGGAGGATGTGATGGCGGCGCAAGCAACTGCGATGGTCCACTTCATCCTGTATGTCGCCGAGCAGGCGCGCAGCCGCGCGTTTTACGCGGCAGCCCTGGCGCGTGCGCCGCGGCTGGACGTGCCGGGCATGACCGAGTTCGACCTGCCCGGCGGTGCGGTGTTGGGCCTGATGCCCGAGCAGGGCATTCGCCGCTTGCTGGGCGCGGCGCTGCCCGACCCGGCGCAGGCTGCCGGCATCCCCCGTTGCGAGCTGTACCTGTGCGTGGACGACCCGATGGCGGCGCATGCGCGCGCGTTGGCCGCCGGTGCGCGCGCGCTGGCCGCGCCGGCACCCAGGGACTGGGGCCATGTGGCCGGATACGTGCTCGACCCGGACGGGCATGTGCTGGCATTCGCCACGGACCGGGCCTGATGCCGGAGACCGTGCCACAGGCGATGGCCTGCCCGTTGTGCGGTGGCGTGGCAGGCCTGTTCTGCGAAGACCGCATGCGTCGCTATTTCGCCTGCACGGACTGTGCGCTGGTCAGCGCCGACCCGGCCGCGCATTTGTCGCCGCAGGACGAGCGCGCGATCTACGATCTGCACCGCAACACGCCGGAAGACGCCGGCTATCGCGCGTTCCTGAGCCGCCTTGCCGGGCCCCTGCGGGAGCACTTGCAGCCGGGGATGCAGGGGCTGGACTTCGGCTGCGGGCCCGGGCCGGTGCTGTCGCTGCTGCTGCGTGACGCGGGGCTGGCGATGGCCGATTACGACCCGTTCTACGCCCCCGATGCCACCCTGCTGGGGCGGCAATACGATGTCGTCACCTGCACCGAAGTGGTGGAGCACTTCCGTGACCCGTTGGCCGGCTGGGCGCAGCTGGCGGCACTGGTGCGCCCCGGTGGCTGGCTGGGGGTGATGACGCAGTTGGCTCCGGATACCCCCGAACGCTTCCTGCGCTGGCGCTACCGCGACGACCGCACCCACCTGAGCTTCCACCGCCTGCCCACGCTGCAGTGGCTGGCGCGGCGTTTCGGGTTTTCGCTGACGCAGGTGGAACCGCGCGTGTTCCTGCTGCTGCGGTGTTGACGAGATGCTGGATGGCGGTGGCGCATGTTCGCCGGTCGCCATCAGCCGCGCAGCGCCTTCGCCACCTGCAGGCGCAATTCGGGCAGCAGTTCTGCGGCGAACCAGGGGTTGCGCGTCAACCACAGGCGGTTGCGTGGGCTGGGGTGTGGCAGCGGCAGCCTGCGGTGCTGTTGCAGGTGCGTGCGCCAGGCCTGCACGGTGTCGGTCAGGCGGGTGCCACGCGGCGTGCCCAGCAGCCCTGCCTGCGCGTATTGGCCGATGACCAGCGTGAGCTGCACGTGGCGCAGCCTGGGCAGCAGGCGTGGATGCCATTGCGGCGCGCATTCGGGGCGCGGTGGCAGGTCGCCGTTCTTGCCGGTGCCGGGGAAGCACAAGCCCATCGGCACGATGGCGATTCGCGCGGCGTCGTAAAAGGTGGCCGCATCCACGCCCAGCCAGTCGCGCAGGGTGTCGCCGCTGGGGTCGTTGAAGGGGATGCCGGTGGCGTGCACCTTGCGCCCCGGTGCCTGGCTGACGATCAGCAAACGCGCCGACGGTGACGCCTGCACCACCGGGCGTGGGCCCAGTGGCAGCCGGGCTTCGCAAATGCGGCAGGCACGGATGCGGGCCAGCAGCGCGGGGAAGGATTCGGGCATGGGTGCCGCCTGCCGTCCCCGCGCGCCGCACTCAGCGCTTCATCGAGCTGAAGAACTCGTCGTTGCTCTTGGTGTTCTTCATCTTGTCGAGCAGGAACTCCATCGCGGCGATTTCGTCCATGGGGTGCAGCAGCTTGCGCAGGATCCAGATCTTCTGCAGCAGCTCCGGCTCGATCAACAAATCCTCGCGGCGGGTGCCGGACAGGTTGACGCCGATCGCCGGGTACACGCGCTTCTCGGTGATGCGGCGGTCCAGATGCACTTCGCTGTTGCCGGTGCCCTTGAACTCTTCGTAGATCACCTTGTCCATCGCGCTGCCGGTGTCCACCAGCGCTGTCGCAATGATGGTCAGGCTGCCGCCTTCTTCCACGTTGCGCGCCGCGCCGAAAAAGCGCTTCGGGCGGTGCATGGCGTTGCTGTCCACGCCGCCGGTCAGCACCTTGCCGCTGCTGGGCAGCACGTTGTTGTAGGCGCGGGCCAGGCGGGTGATGGAGTCCAGCAAAATCACCACGTCCTTCTTGTGTTCCACCAGGCGCTTGGCGCGCTCGATCACCATTTCCGCGACCTGCACATGGCGCGCGGCGGGTTCGTCGAAGGTGGAGGAAATGACCTCGCCGCGCACGGTGCGCTGCATTTCGGTCACTTCTTCCGGACGCTCGTCGATCAACAGCACGATCAGGTGCACGTCGGGGTGGTTGTAGGTGATGGCGCTGGCGATCTGCTGCATCATCATCGTCTTGCCGGCCTTCGGCGGGCTGACGATCAGCGCGCGCTGGCCCTTGCCCTGCGGGGCCATCAGGTCGAGGATGCGGCCGGTGATGTCCTCGCTGGAGCCGTCGCCGCGTTCCAGCTTGAAGCGCTTGCGCGGGAACAGCGGGGTCAGATTTTCGAACAGGGTCTTGTTCTTGCTTGCTTCCAGCGGCTCGCCGTTGATGGTGTCGACGATGTTCAGCGCGAAGTAACGCTCGCCGTCCTTGGGCCAGCGGATGCGGCCGGAGACGTGGTCGCCGGTACGCAGGTTGAAGCGGCGGATCTGCGACGGGCTGATGTAGGTGTCGTCGGGGCCGGCCAGATAACTGGCCTCGGCCGCGCGCAGGAAGCCGAAGCCGTCGGGCAGGATCTCCAGCACGCCGTCGGCCTGCACGCCTTCGCCGTGGCGGGTCAGGATCTTCAGGATCGCGAAGATGATGTCCTGCTTGCGCGCACGCGCCACGCCTTCGCTGATTTGCAGCTGCTCGGCAACGTCCAGCAATTTGTGCGCCGGCATCCGCTTCAAATCGCCCAGCGAATACACCGGGAAGCCTTCCGGCACCTGCGGGTGCGGGCGCGGCACGAAGGCCTCGCCATTGCCGCCGCCTTCGTCCTGCATGCCACCGTCGCGCCAACGCTCGCGCTGGCGTTCGCGACGGTTCTTGAAGCGTTCGCGGCGGCTGTTGCGGTGGCCGTCGCGTTGGCCGCCGTCCTGGCTGCCGTCCTGGTTGTCCTGGCCACCGGCATCACCCTGCTGCTGGCGACCGCCTTCGCGCTGCTGCTCGCCATGCGCCGGCACGGGCGCAGGGCCGGGTGCAGATGCGGGCTGTGCCGGTGGTGTCGGTGCGGGTGCGACGGGCGCTGCGGCGACGGTTGCGGGTGCTGCCGGCGACAGTGCGATTTCGGACTGTTCGGGGGCGCGCGGTTTGGCCACGCGGGGTTTGCGCACGCGCTTTTCGGCGACTTCGCCGCTGGCGTCGTTGGTGGGGTCGGACAAGGGGAAAACCTCGCTTGCGTTGCAAGCGCCCGCAGGCGCGGGCGGGATCGTGAAGGAGTGGATCAGTCGGGGTGCGGCGCGCCGTGGAAACAACCGATCAGCGCCGGAGCATGGCAAACGCTAGCACCAGTGCGGGCCAGCTTGCAAGTTCATGCCCTTCCCCGGCGATGGGGAAGGGCGGGTGGACGGGGAGGCGTCAGAGTGCCTTGTCGATCATTTGCGCCAGCTGGGCCTTGCCCACCGCGCCGATCTGCTGGCTGTGGATCTGCCCGCCCTTGAACACCAGCAGCATCGGGATGCTGCGCACGTGGTACTTCATTGCGGTCTGCTGGTTCTGGTCGACGTCCACTTTCACCACCTTGGCCTTGCCGGCGTAATCGGCGGCAAGCTGGTCCAGTGCCGGCGCGATCATCTTGCACGGGCCGCACCAGGGGGCCCAGAAATCCACCAGCACCGGTTGATCGGAGGCCAGTACCAGGCTGTCGAAATCGGTGTCGGTGGCGTGCAGGACGGTATCGCTCATGTCGGCTCCAGAAGGTTGCGGGGCGCGGCAGGCCGCGCGGGTGTTAAACTTGGAAGGTTGCGCCGGGTTTTTCATGGCGCCGTGCCGGGAACGACCAGCCCCGGAATTGTCCCGGCAGTCTGCGCGGCTGCCCTCCATTCATGCAAGTGGCGAAGTGCAACGCGGCGTTCTGGGCCCGCGTGCCTGCCACCTTCCGAGGCAGACACCGTGTCCGACAAGCCCCTGACCGACATCACCTTTTCCACCTTCGAGCTGCACCCGGACCTGCTGGCCGGGCTGGAAGGCGCCGGCTTCACCCGCTGCACCCCCATCCAGGCGATGACCCTGCCGGTGGCGCTGCCCGGCGGCGACGTCGCCGGCCAGGCCCAGACCGGCACCGGCAAGACCCTGGCCTTCCTGGTCGCGGTCATCAACCGCCTGCTGACCCGCCCGGCGCTGGCCGACCGCAAGCCGGAGGATCCGCGCGCGCTGATCCTGGCGCCGACCCGCGAGCTGGCCATCCAGATCCACAAGGACGCGGTGAAGTTCGCCTCCGACCTCGGCCTGAAGTTCGCGCTGGTGTACGGCGGCGTGGACTACGACAAGCAGCGCGAGCTGCTGCAGGCCGGCGCCGACGTGATCATCGCCACCCCCGGCCGGCTGATCGACTACGTCAAGCAGCACAAGGTGGTCAGCCTGCACGCCTGCGAGGTGTGCGTGCTGGACGAAGCCGACCGCATGTTCGACCTCGGTTTCATCAAGGACATCCGCTTCCTGCTGCGCCGCATGCCCGAGCGCGGTACCCGCCAGACCCTGCTGTTCTCCGCCACCCTCAGCCACCGCGTGCTGGAGCTGGCCTACGAGCACATGAACGAGCCGCAGAAGCTGGTGGTGGAAACCGAAACCATCACCGCCGCGCGCGTCCGCCAGAAGCTGTATTACCCGGCCGACGACGAAAAGCTGCCGCTGCTGCTGGGCCTGCTGTCGCGCAGCGAAGGCGCGCGGACGATGGTGTTCGTCAATACCAAGGTGTTCGTGGAGCGGGTGGCGCGGGCGCTGGAAAAGGCCGGCTATCGGGTCGGCGTGCTCAGCGGCGACGTGCCGCAGAAGAAGCGCGAATCGCTGCTGAAGAAGTTCCAGGCCGGCACGCTGGAGATCCTGGTGGCCACCGACGTGGCCGCGCGCGGGCTGCACATCGACGGCATCAAGTACGTCTACAACTACGACCTGCCGTTCGATGCCGAGGACTACGTGCACCGCATCGGCCGCACCGCGCGGTTGGGCGAGGAAGGCGATGCCATCAGCTTCGCCTGCGAGCGCTATGCGATGAGCCTGCCCGACATCGAGGCCTACATCGAACAGAAAATCCCGTCCGAGCCGGTGACCACCGAGCTGCTGACCGCGCTGCCGCGCCACGAGCGCGCCAGGCCGGCGCAGGATGAGGACGGCGACAGCATCGGTGAAATCTACAAGGAAGTGCGCGAAGCCCGTGCCGCCGAAGATGCCAAGCGTGGTGGCCGCAGCAGTGGTGGCGAGCGCGGTGGCCGCAGCGGCTCCGGCGAGCGCCGCAGCGGCGATGGGCGTCCCCCGCGCGGGCCACGCAAGCCGCGCGTGGAAGGGGCGGCCGTCACGGCACCTGTCGTCGCACCCGCCACCCCCGTCGCTGCCACCCCCGCTGCCACACCGGCGGCGGAAGGCGAGCGTCCGGAACGCAAGCGCCGTCGTCGTCGTCGCGGGCAGCCGGTGGCGGGGGGCGAGGCGGTCGCCAATGGCCAGGCGGCTGCCGCATCCGCCGCGCCCACCTTCGTGCCGGCCAAGCCGGGCAAGCCTGCCCCCGGGTCCGACAAGCCGTCGCTGCTGGCGCGCATTGGCCGTGGCCTGAAATCACTGGTGACGCGTTCGCCCAACCAGCAACACTGAACGCAGCCCTCGCCCGTGCTGGCCGCAGTCGGCGGCTCGGGCGATACTGCACGCCGGTTCCGTATTCGGTGCTCGCATGCCGGTTCTGCGTTTCGACAACGTCAGCAAGCAATATCCGGGCGGCCACGCTGCACTGGCGGAGGTCAGCTTCGCCGTGGACGCGGGGGAGATGCTGTTCGTCACCGGCCGTTCCGGTGCCGGCAAGAGCACGCTGCTGAAATTGATCCAGCTGGCCGAACGTCCCAGCCGCGGCGCGGTGCTGTTCGACGAGCGCAACCTGGCGCGGGTGCGGGGTGGCGCGATCGCCGCGCACCGCCGCAATGTCGGCGTGGTCTACCAGAACCACCAGCTACTGATGGACCGCAGCGTGGCCGACAACGTGGCGCTGCCGCTGGTGTTGCGCGGGATCAAGCGTGGCGATGCCGGCAAGCGGGTGCGCAGCATCCTCGACAAACTGGGGCTGGCCGCGCGTGAACGCGCCCTGCCTTCGCAGCTGTCGGCGGGCGAACAGCAGCGGGTGGGCATCGCCCGCGCGGTGGTGGCCGAGCCCGCGTTGCTGATTGCCGACGAACCCACCGGCAACCTCGACCCCGCGCTGTCGACGGAAATCATGGCGCTGCTGGCGGCCCTGCCCGAGCGTGGCACCAGCGTGCTGGTGGCCAGCCACGACCTCGGGCTGGTCAAGCGGATGAAAAAGCGCGTGCTGGTGCTGGATCAAGGCCGGCTGGTGGACGACATCGCCCCGGAGGACCTGGTGGATGAATGAGCGGGTTGCGGATGCGCCCACGCGCCGGTTCGGTGCGTGGCTGGAACACCACGGCTTCAGCATCGTCGCCAGTCTCGGGCGCATGCTGCGACGGCCGTGGGCCACCTTGCTCACCGTGGGCGTGATGGCGGTGGCGCTGGCGCTGCCGCTGGGGTTGGCGGTGGTGCTGGGCAACGTGCAGCAGTTGGGCGGGCAGGTGCAGGCCACGCGCGAAATCAGCGTGTTCCTGCGTCCCGGGCAGGATGTTGCCCGGGCGCAGGCGCTGGCCGCGCAATTGCGCGCGCGTGGCGACGTGCAGGCGGTGCAGGTGGTGCAACCGGCGCAATCGCTGGCCACGTTGCGCCAGCGCGCGGACCTGGCGGCGGCGATCGATGCGCTGGGGGACGCCGCCGCGCAGGCAGCGCTGCCGCCCCTGCTGCGGGTGACGCCGAAGGGGGACGAGCGCGCGCTGGTGGACCAGTTGCAGGCTGCCGACGGCGTGGAGCACGTCCAATACGATGCGCTCTGGCGCGAGCGCCTGCTGGCCTGGCTGGGCTTCGGCACGCGCGCGGTGCAGGTGCTGGCCGCGTTGCTGGGGCTGGGGGCGTTGCTGGTGGTGGGCAATACCGTGCGGCTGGACATCCAGGCGCGGCGCGAGGAAATCGGCGTGCTGCAATTGCTGGGGGCCAGCGATGGCTTCGTGCGGCGGCCGTTTCTCTATCTCGGGGCGTGGTATGGCCTGGCGGCAGGTGCGCTGGCGCTGGGCATCCTGAGCGTGGCGTGGCTGGCACTGCAGGCACCACTGGCCACGCTGACGGCGCGCTACGGCAGTCACTTCACCCTGCATGGCTTGTCGCCGTTGCAGGCACTGGGCGTATTGGCGGGTGCCGCGCTGCTGGGCTGGCTGGGCGCGGGCCTGGTGGCCGGGCATTACCTGCGGCAAACCCGCACACAAGGACATTGAAATGGCCGACAAGCACGATCTTCGCCATGTGGTCAGCGACGCCCCGCGGGTGATGGTGGCCGATGGCAGCAAGCTGGTGCGCAAGCTGGTGGGCGACACCCTGCGCAAGGAATTGCCGGGGGTGGTGGTGGTGGGGTGCGCCAGTATTGCCGAGGCCCGCGCGGCGCTGGCCGAAGGCACGGTGGACCTGGTGACCACCGCGCTGGCGCTGCCCGACGGCGATGGCCTGGCACTGGCGCGCAGCGTGCGCGAGGCGTCCGGGCAGGCTTACGTGCCGGTGATCGTGATTTCCGGCAGTGCGCAGGAGGCGTTGGAGACGCGCGCCTTCACCGAGGACATCACCGACTATTTCGACAAGTCGCTGGGGCAGGACGCGCTGGCCGCGTTCGTGCGCGGCTACGTGCACCCGGCGCCGATCGAGGGTGCGCGCGTGCTCTACGTGGAAGACAGCCGGGTGGTGGCGGTGGCCACCAAGCGCATGCTGGAGCGCCATGGCATGCAGGTGCAGCACGTCATCAGCGCGGAGGAGGCACTGGATCACCTGCACAAGTTCATCGGCCGCAAGGACGGTGACGTCGGTGCCGACCTGCTGCTCAGCGACGTCTACCTGAAGGGCGCGCTCAGCGGTCGCGAACTGCTCAACCAGATCCGCGGGGTGTTCCGCTACGGCAAGCGCCGCCTGCCGATGGTGATGATGACCGGCGACGACAACCGCGACAACCAGGCCGCGTTGCTGCGCGAAGGTGCCAACGACCTGGTGCTGAAACCGATCGAGGAGCGCCTGCTGGTGACCAAGGTGCTGTTCCAGCTGCGGCTGTCGAAGCTGGCTTGAGCATGGGAAAGGGGGCGCTGCCGCCCCCTCTCCGCTGCCGTTCGCGTCGCGTTGCTCACGGCTGCCAGCCGTAGCTCAGCTTCACGAACACGCTGCGGGTGTTGCCGAACAGCTGCGGGTGCTCGTCGTCCATGAACGCCCCCCACGCGGTGCCTGCGTACAGCGCGGTGTGCGGATTGGCCTTGTACGAATACACCAGCTGCGCCGCCCAATCGCGCGCACGCTGGTCCACCGGAGTGGCGTACAGCGCTTGCGCGCGCCGCACGTCGCTGCCCTGCACGGTCAGGCGCACGCGCTGGCGCGGGTCGACCTGCCAGCTGCCGCTGACATTGGCCACGCTGGCGCGGTAGGCGGTGCCGCCGTCGCGGCGCAGACGCTGCTGGCTCAGGCCCCAGTCCAGCGCCACGCCACGGCCGATGTTGGCGTTGCCGGTCAGCTCCACCAGCAGGCGGTGGCCGGTACGCGCCGCGGTGAGGTCCAGCATGGTGCCGGCCAGCACATGCGCGCCCAGCTGCAGGTTCCCGGTCGGGCGGACATTGCCGCTGGCTTCGAGGAAGCGTTCGTCGAACAGGCGGCCCTGCCAGTCGCGCGTGCGGGCCAGCCCATGCAGGCCAAGGTTGCTTTGCATCGGCCCTTGCAGGCTGAGGTTGGCTTCCACCGTGCGCTCCAGCAGCTGGCCGTCGTGGCGATGGACGATGAACCCGTCGGCGGCGAGGTTGATGCGGTTGAAGGCGTGGTCGTCGCGGTACCAGACGTGGTTGCCGCCCACCAGCGATTTCGTGTAGCCCACCTGGCCGATGAAGCCGAGGTCGGCGCGAAAGCCGGGGTCGATGGACTGGTGCAGGACGTTGAATCCCCAATTGCGGTTGCCGAAGGCATAGGCCAGCCGCCATGCATCGCCGGTCGGGCGGGCGTCGTCGCCGAAATCCCCGCGGTAGCTGTCGACGATGGCGTCCGGGTAGCGTGAACTGCTGTGCAGGAATTGCGCGGTGGCGGTGTGCGCGCCTTGCTGCCAACGGGCATCCACGCCGGCGACGTCGTTGGCATAGCCGGTGCCGTGGCGGAACGTGCCGATCACCCCGAGGCTGACATGGGCGTTGAAGTCGCGCCGGTAGCGGCCCACCGCCACGTCGGTTTTCTGCGCCAGCTGCTCGAAGCTGGAGCCCTGCACGCCGGGCACCAGCACCAGCGTGGTGGCATCGCGCGCCACCAGCGCGCCATAGGCGCTGCCGTCGGTGTGGCCGGTGACGCGCAGGCCGAAGTCGGGGTCGGCGATCTGGCGGGTGTAGAGCACGTTGAGCGGGGTGTTGAAGTAGTCGGCGCCTTCCAGGAAGAACGGCCGCTTCTCCTGGTAGAACAGGGCGAAGCCATCGTTGAAATTCAGTTGCAGCTGGTCGGTTTCCACCTGCGAGAAGTCCGGGTTCACGGTGGCGTTCAGGGTCATGGCCGGGGTCGGTGCCCAGCTCACGTCCACACCCGGCTCGATGTGGGCGGTGCCGCTGCGCCAGCCATCGCCCGCGGCAGCACGGGTGTGCGTCTGGCCCACGGTGAGGGTGGGCACGATCTCCAGGTTGCGGCCCTGGCGGATGCCGTCCAGGCCCGTGTACTGGCCCCACTCGCACTGGAAGCAGTTGGACGCGCGCGGCACCTTGTGGCTGGTCAGTTGGTGGCGCTTGTCGCGCGGCCAGTTGCGGAACAGCGAGATGCCCCAGTGCTGGTCGCCCGTCATGTTCGGGAAGCGCAGGGTGGAAAACGGGATGCGGATTTCAACGTCGTAGCCCTCGGCGGTGAGCGTGCCCACGCTGCTCCACTGGCCATCCCAGCTCGGGTCTTCCTGGTTGTTCGGATTGGTTTCGTCGCGGATCAGGTCGGCCTGCACGCCCAGCGGATTGACGATCAGCTCGTAGCCGCGGCGATGGTCGTTGAAGGTGTCGAGGAAGACGCCCACCCAATCGTCATCGAAGGCGGTGTCGCGGTCGCGCAGGTGCGCACGGATCTGCGCCGGGTCGGGATCGACGGCATGGAAAGCCAGGTACAGCGCATGTTCGTCATGGCCGATCCACACCGTGGTCGGCACCGGTGCCGGGGTGTTGTCGCCGGGCTGGATGTCGTAGCCGATCTGCTGCACCAGCGCACCCTGCCACGCAGCGTCGTCGAGCTTGCCGTCAAGGACGACCGGCCCGTGCAGGCGCGGGATGCTGCCGCCGGCGATGGCGGTTTCGGCCGCGCTGGGCGCGGGGGATTGCTGCGCATGCGCGAACGGCGCGCACAGCAGCAGGGCAAGGGTCAATGCGGACGGCTTCAAGCGGGGCTCCAGGGGGTTCAATGCAACAGCTGATGCGGCAAGCCGCGCGGGGGTTGCCATGACTGATGACAGGGGCGGGCAGCGCGGATGCGGCGACGGTGCGCGCAGTCTTGCGGGGCGTGGCCGGCGCGCGCATGCCGCATGCGACGAAGCGGGGCCAGCAGCGATAAACTCGCCTTTTCCGCCACCGGATTGTGTCCATGCGCCAGTTGCTTCTCAGCGTTTCCATCGCCACCGCACTTGGTCTGGTTGCCAGCGGGTGCCAGGGCAACCAGGGCCCCGCGCCCAACCCGCAGGCGCAGGCAGCGCCGGCCGCCACGGCCGAGAAGATCGTGGACGAGCATTCCTTCGCGCAGCCCGACAAGGTGCGCATCACCGACATCGCGCTGGATCTGGCGGTCAATTTCGACGCCAGGACCTTGAGCGGTTCGGCCACCTACGCGCTGGACTGGACGGACAAAGCCGCCACCCAGCTGGTGCTGGACACGCGCGACCTCACCATCGAGAAGGCCGAGGCGCTGGGTGCCAATGGCCAGTGGAGCCCTCTGAAGTTCGCCCTGTCGGACAAGGACAGGGTGCTGGGCAGCGCGCTGACCATCGAGACGCCGGCCCGCCCGGCCAAGGTCCGGGTCACCTACGTCACCGCGCCCACCGCCTCCGGCCTGCAATGGTTGTCGCCGGCGATGACCGAAGGTGGCAAACAGCCCTTCATGTTCAGCCAGTCGCAGCAGATCCATGCGCGCTCGTGGGTGCCGTTGCAGGACACCCCGCAGGTGCGCTTCACCTACAGCGCGCATGTCACCGCACCCAAGGACGCGATGGTGCTGATGAGCGCCGACAACGACCCGAATGCGGTGCGTGACGGCGATTACAGCTTCAAGATGCCGCAGAAGATCCCGTCCTACCTGATGGCGATCGCCGCCGGCGACCTGGTGTTCAAGCCGATCAGCGCACGCAGCGGGGTATGGGCGGAACCGGCGATGGTGGACAAGGCCGAACACGAGTTCGAGGACACCGAGAAGATGATCGGCACCGCCGAGGGCCTGTACGGCCCGTACCGCTGGGGCCGCTACGACCTGCTGGTGCTGCCGCCCAGCTTCCCCTATGGCGGCATGGAGAACCCGCGCCTGACCTTCGCCACACCCACCGTGATCGTCGGCGACAAGTCGCTGGTGTCGCTGGTGGCGCACGAGCTGGCGCACAGCTGGTCCGGCAACCTGGTGACCTTCGCCACCGACAAGGACAGCTGGCTCAACGAAGGCACCACCACCTACGTGCAGAGCCGCATCACCGAAGCCCTGTACGGCCGCGACGTGGCCGACATGGAAGAAGTGATCGACCGCGACGAGCTGAAGAGCGAGTTCAAGACCCTGGATCCGAAGCTGCAACGGCTGTCGCTCAAGCCCGGCACGCTGGCCGACCCGGACGACCAGTCCAGCGCCACTGTCTACACCAAGGGTGCGTGGTTCCTGGAGTTCCTGGAGAAGCGCTTCGGCCGCACGGTGTTCGATCCGTGGCTGAAGGGCTACTTCGACCACTTCGCGTTCCAGAGTATTACCACTGGCCAGTTCCGCGCGTACCTGAAGGCCAACCTGATCGACAAGCATCCGAACGTGGTGACGATGCAGGAAGTCGACCAGTGGCTGTTTGATCCGGGCATTCCCGGCAACGCGCCGCAGGTGGAGTCGGGCAAGTTCAGCACGGTGAACGCCGCGCGCATCGCCTGGCAGGGCAGCAACGCGCTGCCCGACAAGAGCATCACCGGCGCGTGGAGCACGCAGGAGTGGGTGCACTTCCTGGAATCCATGCCGGCCACGCTCAAGCCCGAGCAGTTGGCGCAACTGGACACGGCGTACCACTTCACCGGCACGCCCAACGGCGAGATCGCGATGCGCTGGTACCCGCTGGCCGAACGCAGCGGTTATGCCGCTGCGCGCGAGGAGATGGGCAAGTTCCTGGAGCGCGTCGGCCGCCGCAAGCTGATCCTGCCGGTCTACAAGGCGCTGGTGGCGACCCCGGACGGGCTGGCGTTCGCCGAGCAGGCGTTCGCCAAGGCCAAGCCGGCCACCCATCCGATCACCGCCGGTTCGGTGGAAGCGATCCTGGCGGCGGCCAAGACGCCGGCCAGGTAAGCGTGGGCGGCTGCCGGTGATGGTTGTGCTGGCGTGGGCGGTGGCGTTGTCGGCGTTGCTGGCCGTCATCGCCGTGCTGCGCGACCCGTTCCTGCTGGTTCGCCTGGAGTTCGCCCGCCAGCGCCGTGCCGCCGGGCTGGCGCATGGCACGGTCGATGCGGCCGGCCATCGCTGGGCGTATGCATGGCGGCATGCGGAGGCCGCCGATGCGCCGGTGCTGGTGATGCTGCATGGCTTCACCGGCAGCAAGGAGAACTGGTATCCGCTGGCACGGGCGTTGGGTGGGCGCTACCACCTGCTGATCCCCGACTTGCCCGGCTGGGGCGACAGCCAGCGTCGTCCGGACGTGGCCTACGGGTTCGTCGAGCAGGCGGCACGCGTGGCTGCGTTCATCGATGCGCTGTCGCCGGGGCGGCCGGTGCTGCTGCTGGGGCATTCGATGGGCGGGGGCATCGCCGCATTGGTGGCCGCCCGGCACCGGCAGCGCATCGGCAAGGTGGCCCTGATCAGCGCCGCCGGCGTGCGGTTTGCCGACAATGCGTTCGGGCTGGCGGTGCTGGCCGGCGACAATCCGTTCGCGGTGCAGGATGCCGCGTCGCTGCGCCGCTACCTCGACACGGTGTTCTTCGATGCCGTCGCCAAGCCCTGGATTCCATGGCCCGCATCGGCCGCGCTGATCGCCAGGCGACGTCGCGACGCGGGGTTCGAACACGCCGTGCTGGAGCTGATCGGCCGCAGCGCAGACAGCCTGCGCCCCGGCCTGGAGGCTGCCGACATCCACCAGCCCGCCCTGCTCGTCTGGGGCCGGCAGGATGCAGTCATCGACCCCAGCGCACTGGCGCTGTACGCCGCCGCCATGCCGCAGGCGCAGACCTGCCTGGTGGAAGGATGCGGGCACATGGTGATGATGGAAAACCCGGCCGCGGTGGCGGCCGCCGTGGTGAAATGGGCGTCCCCGACCTGATTCCGCCGGAGTCCACCGATGCGCTTGTTGCCGCTCGCCCTTGTCTGCTGCCTGTGGTTGCCTGCCTGCCAGCGCGAGGACCCGCAGGCGACGGCGCGTGCCGCCGCCGCGCAAGCCGCCACGCAGGAGCAGGCCGCCGCCGCGATGGAGCAACAGTTCGACGCCGCCGTGGCGGCTGGCAACTGGCGGCTGGCGAAGGGCTACGGCGATGTCCTGCAGGTCGACCACCCCACCAGCGCGGCGGCGGCGCGGGTGAAGCCGCAGCTGGCCGACATCCAGGCCAAGGCCGAGGCGCAGGCGCAGCAGGACCGGCTGGCCGTGCTGTGGGACTACGGCGATGAAGCGGTCGGCAAGGAGGGCCACCAGCTGTCGGCGGCGATCTACTCGCAGGAACCGGTGGATACCGACGGCAGCGGCGCGCACCCGGTGCGGCTGATCTTCCGCGACCATCCCAGCTGGGGCCGCAGCGCCTATCTGGTGCTGCAAGCCGGCGACTTCGACTGCTACAAGGGCTGCAAGCTGCAGGTCACGCTGGATGGCAAGACCGTCATCCTGCCCGGCACCCGCCCCAGGACCGACGAGGCCATCGCCATGTTCATCGACGACCACAAGGCCCTGTGGAAGCTGGCCAGGACCGGCAAGCGCCTGAGCATCGAATTCCCCACCCGCCAGGTCGGCAAGCGCACCGCCAGCTTCGAAGTGGGCGGGCTGGTGCCGTCGAAGCTGCCGGGGTGGAAATGAGGGTTCCCACCCGCCAGCACGCACCGGCCGGGGGGCTCAGGCGGGGCCCGGTGTGCGCACGATCTCCAGCAAGTGGCGTTCGGCCGGCAGCCCCGGCACGCGCAGCGGGTGCGCGGCGGCCAACTGCCAACCCGTCGGCAGCGCGGTGATTTCCTCCACCGGCAGCACGCCTTTCATGGCCAGCAGCCGCCCGTCGGGGCCGGGCAGGTGGCCGCCCAGTTCCAGGATCAACGGCAGGGTGGCCAGTGCGCGTGCGGTGATCGCATCGAAGCGGGTGTCGGGGTGGAACTCCTCGATGCGCGATTGCACCACCTGCACGTTGCGAAGTTGCAGCTGGCGCACCGCCTCGCGCAGGAAGCGCGCCTTCTTGCCATTGCTTTCCACCAGCGTCACCTGCAGTGACGGGGTGGCGATGGCCAGCGGGATGCCGGGCAGGCCGGGGCCGGTACCCAGGTCGGCCAGCGTCTTCAGGCCACGCACATACGGCTGCATCGCCAGCGAATCCAGCAGGTGCTTGACCAGCATTTCGCGCGGGTCGCGGATCGCGGTGAGGTTGTAGGTGGCGTTCCAGCGCACCAGCAGGGCCAGGTAGTCCAGCAGCGGCGCGGCCAGCGCGGCATCCAGCCCGAGCTGTTGCAGGCCGCTTTCCAGATCGGGGCGAAGGGTGTCGTGCATCGGTCTATTGTAGAAGGCCGCTCACGCGCGCAGCCGCACCCAGGCCGGCGCGTGGTCGCTCGGCCGTTCCCAGCTGCGCGGGGTCTTGTCGATGCCGACCTCCAGCACCGCATCCTTCAGCGTCTCCGACACCAGGGTCAGGTCGATGCGCAGGCCGAGGTTGCGGCGGAACGCCGCCTGCCGGTAATCCCACCAGCTGAACAGGCCGTCGTCCTGATGGTGAAGGCGCAAGCCGTCGTGCAGGCCCAGCGCCAGCAGCCGCTGGTAGGCCGCGCGCTCGGCACGGGAGGTCAGGATGTGGCCATCGTTCCACACGGCGGCATCGGGCACGTCGCGATGGTCGGGGGCGATGTTGAAATCGCCCAGCACCACCAGCTTCGGATGGCGGCGCAGTTCGTCGGCCAGCCAGCCGTGCACGGCCTCCAGCCAGCGCAGCTTGTAGGCGTATTTCTCGGTGCCCACGTCCTGCCCGTTGACCACGTAAAGATTGACGATGCGAACGCCATCGACGGTGGCCGCGATCGCCCGCGCCTGCGCGTCATCGAAGCCCGGGATCGCCACCTGCACGTCCTTGATGGCCCGATCGCGCGCCAGGATCGCCACGCCGTTGTAGGTCTTCTGGCCGTGGAACACGCTGCGGTAGCCGGCTTCCAGCAATGCGTCGTCGGGGAAGCGGTGATCTTCCAGCTTGGTTTCCTGCAACCCCACCACGTCGGGCGCGAAATCACCCAGCCACTGCACCAGCTGCGGCAACCGCACATTGAGGGAATTCACGTTCCAGCTGGCGATTTTCATGGTGGCCGCCCCGTCGCCCCGCCATCACCCCAGCGCGTAGCCGAACTGCTGGCGGAACTGCCCGGCGAATTCGTCGTAGGTGAAGCGCTGGTTCTGGGTGCCCGGGTGTTCCACCTTGAGCGCGCCCATCAGGTTGCTCATGCGGCCGATGGTCATCCAGTCGTAGCCTTTCTCGATGCCGAACAGCAGCCCGGCGCGGAACGCGTCGCCGCAGCCGGTGGGGTCGGTGACGCGCCGTTCGTGTGCCGGCGGAACCTTGTGCAGCTGGCCATCGGCCAGGATTTCCGCGCCCTTGGGGCCGCGGGTGACGATGTAGGCCTTGACCTTGGCGGCGATCGCCTGCGCATTCCAGCCGGTGCGCTCCTGCAGCAGGTTGGATTCGTAGTCGTTGACGGTGACGTAGTCGGCCAGTTCGATGAAGTGGCGCAGCTCCTCGCCGTTGAACAGCGGCATGGCCTGGCCCGGATCGAAGATGAAGGGGATGCCGGCTGCGTGGAATTCCTGCGCGTTCTGCAACATGCCCTCGTAGCCGTCCGGGCTGACGATGCCGATGGTGACGCCCGGCACGTCCCGCACGTGGTTCTCGTAGCTGCGCATCATCGCGCCCGGGTGGAACGCGGTGATCTGGTTGTTGTCCAGGTCGGTGGTGATGAACGCCTGCGGGGTGAACAGCTCGTCGATCGCCTTGACGTGGTCCAGGGTGATGCCCTGCTCGCCGAACCATTCCCGGTACGGGCCGAAATCGGCACCGACGGTGGCCATCGGGATCGGATCGCCGCCCAGCAGCTTGAGGTTGTAGGCGATGTTGCCGGCGCAGCCGCCGAACTCGCGGCGCATCCTGGGCACCAGGAAGGACACGTTCAGGATGTGCACCTTGTCCGGCAGGATGTGGTTCTTGAACTGGTCGGGGAACACCATGATGGTGTCATAGGCCAGGGAACCGCAGATCAGGGCAGCCATCGAAGCCTCGGACGGGGAAACACGCAAGGCCGGTCATGATAGCGCGTGGGGCGCATGGATGAACGGCGAGCACGGCGGCGCGGGGTGCTTCCTTGCCGGCGGCAGGGGGCGTTGCTAGGCTAGCCGGTCCCTGTCCGCCCACGCGCCCGGTGCGCGTCCGGCCATGTACCCGCTGCCGCGCTCCCATGCGCGGCCCCCACTCCCATTTCGGCACGATTCCAGCATGTTCAAGTTCCTCCGGGGCTATTTTTCCAGCGACCTCTCCATCGACCTCGGCACCGCCAACACGCTGATCTACGTGCGCGGGCAGGGCATCGTGCTCAACGAGCCGTCGGTGGTGGCGGTACGCCAGGACCGCGGTGGCGGTGCCAAGGCGGTGGCGGCGGTGGGCAGCGAGGCCAAGCAGATGCTCGGTCGCACACCCGGCCACATGAGCACGGTGCGGCCGATGAAGGACGGCGTGATCGCCGACTTCACCTATACCGAAGAGATGCTCAAGCACTTCATCCGCAAGGTGCACAAGAGCCGCTTCCTGCGCCCCAGCCCGCGCGTGCTGGTGTGCGTGCCGGCCGGCAGCACCCAGGTGGAGCGCCGCGCGATCAAGGAGTCGGCGGAAGAAGCCGGCGCCCGCGAGGTCTACCTGATCGAGGAGCCGATGGCGGCGGCGATCGGCGCCGGCATGCCGGTGACCGAGGCGCGCGGCTCGATGGTGGTGGACATCGGTGGTGGCACCACCGAAGTGGCGGTGATCGCACTGAACGGCATCGTCTATTCGCAGTCGGTGCGGATCGGCGGCGACCGTTTCGACGAGGCCCTGATCGCCTACGTGCGCCGCCACCATGGCATGCTGATCGGTGACGCCACCGCCGAGCGGATCAAGCTGGACCTGGGCAACGCCTACCAGCAGCAGCACGTGCGTGAAATCGAAATCTCCGGCCGCCACCTGGCCGAAGGCGTGCCGAAGATCATTTCCATCAACTCCAACGAAGTGCTGGAAGCCCTGCGCGAGCCGCTGGCGGGGATCGTGTCGGCGATCCGGCTGGCGCTGGAGCAGACCCCGCCGGAACTGTGCGCGGACGTCGCCGAACGCGGCATCGTGCTGACCGGCGGCGGCGCGTTGCTGCGTGACCTCGACAAGCTGATCTCCGAGGAAACCGGCCTGCACGTGCAGGTGGCCGACGATCCGCTGACCTGCGTGGCACGCGGCGGCGGGCGTGCACTGGAACTGGTGGACATGCACGGCAACGAGTTCTTCGCGCCCGAGTGATGCCGTTGCGTTCCCTCCCTTGCGAAGCAGGGGAGGGCCGGGGAGGGGGCCCTGCCTTCTTTCCGTGCGTGGTGCGGCAAGCCGAAAGCACCCCCTCCCGATCTCCTCTTGCCTGCAATGCGGGCCAGGGGAGGCACAAAACCCCGACCCCGCTGACCCACTGACGTGTCTTCCCTTGCCGGCCCTTCCGCCTCCCGCCCTGGTGACGTCGCCGGCGTGCTGCGGTTGCTGGCGTACCTGCTCCTGGCGACGGCGCTGATGCTGCTGGACTTCCGTGGCGGCTGGTTGCGTGCGATGCGTGCGCAGGCGGAGGCGCTGGTGCAACCGCTGTGGTGGCTGGCCGGGCAGCCGGCGCGCCTGGGCAGCAGCCTGCGTGAAAATGCCGTGACCCGCAGCCAACTGGCGGCCGACAATGCGCGCCTGCGCGAGGCGCTGTTGCTGACCGCCGCCCGCAATGCGCGCCTGCGCACTGCGGCCGTGGAAAACACCCGCCTGCGCGGCCTGCTGGACAGCGCCGCGCGCGAGCGACTGGATGTGCAACTGGCGGGGGTGCTGGATGTCGACCTCGACCCCACCCGCCAGCGACTGCTGCTGGATGCCGGCAGCAGCAGCGGCGTGCGGCCGGGGCAGCCGGTGATCGATGCCGGCGGCCTGATGGGCCAGGTGATCGCCACCACGCCCACCACCGCCACCGTGCTGCTGCTCACCGACCCCGACCACGCGGTGCCGGTGATGGTGGCGCGCAGCGGGGTGCGGTTGATGGTGTACGGCACCGGCCGCAGCGATGTGCTGCAGTTGGCCGACGTGCCGCTGTCGGCCGACGTGCGCCCGGGGGACGAATTGCTGACCTCGGGCCTGGGGGGCCGCTTCCCGCCGGGGTTCGCGGTGGGGCGCATCGAGCGCCTGCGCGCCGACGACAGCCGTGCCTTCCTCGAAGCCGACGTCACCCCGGCGGCGCAACTTGATCGCGGGCGCGACGTGCTGCTGCTGCGCGGCTACAAGCCGGTGGCCGCGCCGCAAAGCCCCTCCCCTTGTGTGCAGGGGAAAGCCGGGAGCGGATGCGAGGCGCAACGCGCCGTGCAAAACGCGACACCGTCCGCGCCGCCCGCAAGCCAACCCCTCCCCAACCCTCCCCTGCCGATGCAGGGGAAGCGGCCAAGCCCGGAATCGCGCCGATGAGCCGCCCGCGCAACGGCTGGGTGCTGCCCGCCAGCCTGGCATTGGCACTGCTGCTGGGGTTGCTGCCGCTGCCTGGCCTGCTGCAACCGCTGCGGCCGTACTGGCTGGCGCTGGTGCTGGCCTACTGGGTGCTGGAAGCCCCGGAGCGGGTGGGGCTGGGCAGCGCCTTCCTGCTGGGCCTGGTGGCCGATCTCGCGTTCGGCGGGCTGCTGGGCGAACAATCGCTGCGGTTGGTGGTGCTGGCCTTCATCCTCGAACGGTTCCGTGCGCGGCTGCGGTTTTTCCCGGTGTCGCAGCAGGCGCTGGCGGTGGGCGTGTTGCTGCTCAACGACCGCGTGATCGGGGCCGCCATCCATGTGGTGATGGGGGCACCGGCGTTGCAGTGGGCGTACTGGCTGTCGCCGTTGCCGGGCCTGCTGCTGTGGCCGCCGCTGCGCTTGCTGCTGGATTCGCTGCGCCTGCGCCGGCGCGGATAGGCCATGAACCGTCGTGCCCGCCTGCTCAAGGACCATGCCTGCGAAGCCGCGCTGTTCCGCCGGCGCGCGCTGGTGGGGATGCTGTGCGCGCTGGCGGGCCTGGCGGGTCTGGCGCTGTGGTACTTCCGCCTGCAAGTGGTGCAGCACGAGCTGTACGCCACCCGCTCCGAAGCCAACCGGATGCGGCTGGTGCCGGTGGCCCCGGCGCGCGGGCTGATCTACGACCGCAAGGGCCGGATCCTGGCCGACAACATCGCCGCATGGCGCCTGGATGCGGTGCCCGAGCGCGCCGGCGACGGCGTGGCCCTGCTGTCCCGGCTGCAGGGCGTGGTGGCGCTGGATGCCGAGCAACAGGCGCAGTTCCTGCGCGACTACCGTGCGGCGCGGCCGTTCAAGCCGGTGACCCTCAAGCTGCGCATCAGCGATGAGGAGGCCGCGCGGTTCGCGGTCAATCGCTGGCGCTTTCCCGGCGTGGACCTGGTGCCCTACCTGGGGCGCGTCTACCCCTACGGCGCGCTGTTCGCGCACGTGATCGGCTACGTCGGCCGCATCGACGACAAGGACCTGGCCGCACTGGGCGATGTCGGCGGAGCCTATACCCATGCCGGCAAGACCGGGCTGGAGCGCTATTACGAGGACCTGCTGCGCGGTAAGCCCGGCTACCGGCGGCTGGAAACCAATGTCGCCGGGCGCACCGTGCGCAGCCTCGGCACGGTACCGGCCACCCCCGGTGCCGATTTGCGGCTGTCCATCGATGCCGACCTGCAGCAGGCGATGGTGGATGCCTTCGGCGAACTGGAGGGCTCGGCGGTGGCGGTGGACCCGCGCACCGGCGAGATCCTGGCGATGGTCAGCCTGCCCGCCTTCGATCCCAATTTGTTCGTCAACGGCATCAGCCGCGCCGATTTCCAGGCGCTCAACGACAACCCGTCGCGCCCGCAGTTCAACCGGGTGGTGCTGGGCGGGGTGGCACCGGGTTCCACCATCAAGCCGCTGCTGGGGCTGGCCGGGCTGGACAGCGGGCTGCGGCGGCCGGAAGACAAGATCCTGTCCACCGGCATGTTCTACCTGCCCGGGCAGAAGCGCGGCTACGGCGACTCGCACCGTGGCGGCCACGGCTGGACCGACCTGCGCAAGTCGATCTACGACTCGGTGAACACCTACTACTACAAGCTGGCGCTGGACATGGGCATTGCCCGCGTCGACCAGTACATGGGTTTCTATGGCTTCGGCCGCCCCACCGGGGTGGACCTGGCCGGCGAGATCGGCGGCATCCTGCCGTCGCCGCAATGGAAGGCGGCGCATGCGCCGAAGCAGGGCCGCTGGTATCCCGGCGATACCGTCATCACCGGCATCGGCCAGGGCTTCTGGAAGGTGACGCCGCTGCAACTGGCACATGGCGTCGCCGGCCTGGCCAGCGGCTGGCTGCGCCCGCCGCACCTGGTCAAGGACACCCGCACCGGGTTCGACGCACCGTGGCAGCCGGTGCCGCTTCGGCAACCCACCCGCATCAGCGACAACCCCGCGCACCTGCAGGCGGTGCGGGAGGGCATGATCGGCACCGTGCACGGCCCCGGTACCGCCACCAACATCCGCCCCGGCCTGACCTACCTGATCGCCGGCAAGACCGGCACCGCGCAGGTGGTCAGCCGGCGCGGCACGGCCGCCATCAACCCCAGGAACCTGCCGATGCACCTGCGTCATCGCGCACTGTTCATCGCCTTCGCACCGGCGGATGCGCCGACCATCGCGATTGCCGTTGCCATCGAGGGTGGCGGTTACGGGGCTTCCACCGCCGCGCCGATCGCGCGCAAGGTGTTCGATGCCTGGTTGCTGGGCAAGCGGCCCGCGCCCCCGCAGGCGGAGACCGCCGTGCCGCCGGTGGCGGCCCCGCCGGATTTCTCGGCCGTGCGCGGCAGCCCCGATGCGGTACCGGTCGTGGCCCCGGCGGGGGCCGCGCGATGAACGTCCTGCTGCGGTGGCTGCTGGACCTGCTGCTGCGTTTCGCGCGCACGCTGGACCTGCCGTTGCTGGTGGCGCTGATGGCGCTGATGGCCATTGGCCTGGTCACCCAGTACAGCGCCGGCAACGAGTCCGTGCGCGGGGTGCTGATGCAGGGCGGGTTCTATTGCGTGGGCTGCGCGGGGCTGTGGGTGGTGTCGCGGATGCCGCTGCATCTGCTCAAGCAGGCCACCCCGGCGATTTTCCTGCTGTCGCTGATCCCGATGGTGCTGGTGCTGTTCATCGGCGGCGGCAAATACGGCAACCACTGGATCAAGCTCGGTTTCTTCAACGTGCAGCCAGCGGAATTGTGCAAGCTCAGCCTGCCGATGATGCTGGCCTGGCATTTCGACCGCTACCGCATGCCGCCGCGCATCGGCGTGTTGCTGGGGGCGCTGGCGATCATCGCCCTGCCGGTGGGGTTGACCTTGCTGCAGCGCGACCTCGGCACCTCGGTGCTGATCCTGTCCACCGGGATCTTCGTGCTGTTCCTGTCCGGCACGTCGTGGTGGTGGTGGGGGGCCGGCGCGGTGCTGGGCGGCGGCGGTTTCGCCACCGTGATGCTGGCGCCGATGTCGTGGCTGAGCTTCCTGCGGCCCTACCAGCAGAACCGCATCCTCACCTTCCGCAGCCCCGACAACGACCCGATGGGTGCGGGCTGGAACATCCTGCAATCGCAAATCGCCATTGGTGGCGGCGGCCTGACCGGCAAGGGTTGGGGGCAGGGCACCCAGGCGCATCTGAACTACCTGCCCGAGCACACCACCGACTTCGCGTTCTCGGTGTTGTCCGAGGATTTCGGTTGGGTGGGCGTCATGACGGTGCTGTCGATCTACCTGTTCCTGATCGCGCGCTGCCTGTGGATCGCCGCCGATGCGCGCGATGGTTACGCCCGCCTGCTGGCCGGCACCATCGGCTTGTCGCTGTTCGTCTACGTGCTGGTCAACGGCGGCATGGTGGCCGGCCTGCTGCCGGTGGTGGGGGTGCCGATGCCGCTGCTCAGCTACGGCGGCACCTCGGCGGTCACCATCCTGCTGGGTTTCGGCGTGGTGATGGCGTTGCGCACGCACCGGCCGGTGCATCGCTGAGGCGGCAGGGGCCGCTGCAAACTGAATGCGATGTTCCGATTTGCGCGGTGCTGCATGCTACCCTCCGCGCCGATGATGCGACGCCTACTACCCGGTCTTGTTTCCCTGGTGCTGGTTGCCTGCGCGACCCCGGCACCGAAGCCCACGCCCGCACCCACCCCCGTGCCTGCCGCGGCGGCCACGGTGGAGGCGGACGCCCCACCGGTGGCGGATTTCAGCGCCGCCCGTGCCGAGTTCGTGCGCAGCACCGCGCAGCGTTTCGATATTCCTGCCGCACGGATCGAGGCGGTGCTGGCCGGTGCCCGCATCCGCGCGCCGATCATCAAGGCGATGGCGCGCCCGGCCGAGGCCAAACCGTGGCGCGACTACCGGCCGATTTTCATCCAGCCGGCGCGCATCGACGGTGGCCGCGCCTTCCTCGAGGCAAATCGCGCCGCGCTGCAGCGCGCCGAAGACACCTACGGCGTGCCGAAGGAGCTGGTGACGGCCATCGTCGGCGTGGAAACCAGCTACGGTGGCAACAAGGGCAGCTGGCCGGTGGTGGACGCGCTGTACACGCTGGCGTTCGCGTATCCGCGCAGCGGCGACCCGGCGCGGGTGGCCTACGAGGACAAGCGCGAGGCGTTCTTCCGCGACGAGCTGGCGCAGCTGTTCGCGCTGGGCAAGGAAGAGGGCTTCGACATCACCACCTTGAAAGGCAGTTATGCCGGGGCGATGGGCTGGGGCCAGTTCATGCCGTCCAGCTACCGCCAGTACGCGGTGGACGGTGATGGCGACGGCAAACGCGACCTGTTCAACGACCTCGACGACGTGATCGCTTCGGTGGCCCATTACTTCGCGAAGAAGGGCGGTTGGCAGCGCGGTGGCCCGGTGATGGAGCGCGCCACCCGCGATGAAGGTGCTGCCGATTTCGCCAACCCCGGCAACGCGGTGACGCTGGACCAGCGCGTCGACGACCTGCGCGCCCGCGGCTACCGCGCCGCCGATCCGGTGGCCGTGCTGCACCTGGACGGCGGCCAGCCAGTGACGCTGATCACCCTCGAGGGCGTGGCCGGTCCGGAATACTGGATCGTCTACAACAACTTCAAGGCGATCACCAGCTACAACATCTCGCGGCTGTACGCCACCGCGGTGTTCCAGCTGGCGGAAGCGATCGCCGGCCGCACCCGGGAGGCGGGGTGATGCTGCGCCGCTGGCTGCCGGCTGCCCTGCCGCTGGCCCTGGCGGCCTGCGCCAGCACCGGGCCGGCCACCCATGCGCCGCCGTCGACGCAGCATGCGCCGCCCACCCATGTGCCGGTGGCCAGGGAGCAGGGGGCGAAGGCTTCGCCCTACGCCCCGGCCCAGGAAGATCCGTCCAAGCGTGGCGACTACGTGGCCGGTGGGTTGTTCCGCCCCGGTGTGCCGGACAGCGTGCCCGATGACATCCCGGACGTGGATGCGATCCCGGAGCCGGATGTGCGCGACGAGCCGCGCGCGCGCACCGGCAACCGCGATTACGTGGTGCTGGGCAAGCGCTACCACGTGCTGGACGACCACAGCGGGTTCGTCGAAGAAGGCATGGCCTCCTATTACGGCAACAAGTTCCACGGCCGCCGCACCTCCAGCCAGGAGGTGTACGACATGTACGCCTTCACCGCCGCGCACAAGACCTTGCCGCTGCCCAGCTTCGCCCGCGTCACCAACCTCGACAACGGCAAGTCGGTGGTCGTGCGGATCAACGACCGCGGGCCGTTCCATCCCGGGCGGGTGATCGATCTCAGTTACGCGGCGGCGGTCAAGCTGGGGTATCGCCAGCAAGGCAGCGCGCGGGTGCGGGTGGAGGCCTTGTCGCCGGAGGATGCGCGCCTGCCGGCCAGCAACGCCGTGGCCGGGCCGGATGTCGCTGCGCCTGCCGCACCCGCACCGGCCGCGCCGGCCACCGGCATCGATCGCCTGCTGGCCGACATGCCGGCCCCGGCTCCCACAGGGGCACCGACGCCGGCGGCGGAGGCGGCCAGCGGGGAAGAGCAGGTGACCCTGCAAGTGGCCAGTTTCAGCGACCCGCAGAATGCGCAGCGCGCGTTGACCCGCTTGCAGGGCGCGGCGATCGCGCGGGCCTGGTTGCGCGATGCCGACGTGGGTGGGCGGAAGATCTGGCGCCTGCAGGTGGGCCCGGTGCAGGCGACCGCGATGACGGAACTTGCCGCGCGCATCGTGGGTCTGGGTTTTGGCCACCCGCAGCGGGTACGCGACTGACGCGGGCCGCCACGCGGGCCGCGCCGCGCGTGGTCGCCGCGGGCTGTCTAAAATGTCGTTTTGCCATCGCGCGCCACGCGTGCGGCCATGAGGAGTTTGTTTGATGCGTTCGCGTTCGTTGTTGCTCGTCGCGCTGGCCAGCGCCGGCCTTGCCATTGGCAGTGGCCTGGCCGTGGCCCAATCCCCTGTCCCCGCGCGCCCGGCGGCGTTGAGCGACAACCTGCCGGTGCCGGACGCGCCCGCGCCGAAGGTCAGCAAGGCGTGGGTGGTGATGGACTACGCCACCGGCCAGGTGCTGGCGGGCGAGAACGTGGATACCCCGGTGGAGCCGGCCAGCATCACCAAGGTGATGACCAGTTATGTCATTGCCGCGGAAATGGCCGCCGGCAAGGTCAAGGCCACGGATCCGGTGATGATGACCGAGCAGGCCTGGCGCGAGGGCGGTGCCGCCACCGACGGCAGCTACAGCGGCTTCGAGGTCAACAAGACCGCGCCGCTGGAGCAGATGGAAAAGGGCATGGTGGTGCAGTCCGGCAACGATGCCGCGATCGCCCTGGCCGAACACGTGGCCGGCAGCACGCAGGCCTTCGCCCAGCTGATGAACGCCTACGCGAAGAAGATCGGCCTGCGCCATTCGCATTTCGTGAACCCGCACGGCCTGTCGGCCGAAGGCCACGTGACCACCGCGCACGACCTCGCCCTGCTGGGCCGCGCGTTGATCCGCGACTTCCCCGAGGCCTACAGCTACAACAAGATCAAGGAATTCACGGTCGGCCCGATCACCCAGCCGAACCGCAACCTGCTGCTGTGGCGCGATGCGTCGGTGGACGGCATCAAGACCGGCCACACCTCCAGTGCCGGCTACTGCCTGATGGCGTCGGCCAAGCGCGGCGACCAGCGCCTGATCACCGTGGTGATGGGCGATTCCAGCGAGAACCAGCGCGCGGTGGATTCGCAGGCGCTGCTGAACTGGGGCTTCCGCTTCTACGAAACCCACCGCCTGTACGAATCCGGCAAGGCACTGGCCTCGCCGAAGGTGTGGAAGGGCGAGGAGAACGCGGTGCAGGTCGGCGTGGCACAGCCGCTGCTGGTCTCCACCCCGCGCGGCAAATACGACCACCTCAAGGCCACGATGGACCTGCCGAAGGCGCTGGTGGCTCCCATCGCCAAGGGCCAGCGGTTGGGCACCGTGAGGGTGATGCTGGACGGCAAGCTGGTGGCGCAGGCACCGCTGGTGGCGGTGGTTGCGGTGGAGGAGGGCGGCTTCTTCAAGCGCCTGTGGCATGACCTGCTGATGTGGTGGCAGAGTTGAACACGCCCCATTCCGACAACCCCGAGCACGGCTTCCAGTTTCCCGGCACCTTCGAGCTGTCGGCGATGGGCCCGGCCGACAAGCACCTGGAAGCCGACCTGCCGCAGCACCTGCTGGCGGCCGGCATCGACGTGCTGCACGAGGACGTCAGCTGGCGGCATTCCAGCAGCGGCAAGTACGTGTCGGTGCGGATCTCCTTCCGCGCCAATTCGCGCGCCGACTACGACCGCGCGCACGCCGCGCTGCGCGACCATCCGGAAGTGAAGTGGACGCTGTAGCCCTTTGCTCCTCCCCCCGCATGCAGGGGGAGGGAGGCAAACCCATGGGTGCCCGGACCGCCATCGTCCGCGACCTGGGCCGCCAGCCCTACGAGCCGGTGTGGCGCGCGATGCAGGCGTTCACCGATGCCCGCAACGACGACACCCCGGACGAACTCTGGCTGGTCGAACACGAGCCGGTGTTCACCCTCGGCCAGGCCGGCAAGCCCGAGCACGTGCTGATGCCGGGCGACATCCCGGTACTCCATGTCGATCGCGGCGGCCAGGTGACCTACCACGGCCCCGGCCAGATCGTCGCCTACCCGCTGCTGGACCTGAAGCGGCTGAAGATCGGCGTGCGCGACTACGTGTGCAGGATCGAGCAGGCCATCATCGACACCCTGGACACCTGGAATATCGGCGCGGCCCGCAAGGACGGCGCCCCCGGCGTGTATGTCAACGGCGCCAAGATCGCCTCGCTGGGCATCCGCGTGCGCCGCGGCTGCACCTTCCACGGGCTGGCCTTCAACATCACCGGCGCGAGCCTGCCGCCGTTTTCGCGGATCAATCCCTGCGGTTATGCCGGGTTGCAGGTGGTGGCGCTGGCCGATCTCGGCGGGCCGACGGCGCTGGACGCGGTCAAGCCGGTCCTGCTGGAGCACCTGGGCCGGCAGTTCGGCCTGGCCTGGCAAGCCGGCGCGCCGACGCTGCCCTGAGCCGCACAACGGTGCGGCAGCCGGCCATGGCCGGCGTTCACCCAAATCCATTGCGGGCCGTTACAGTGGGAGCCGGCGCGCCGTGGCGAACTTCCGGCACTGGTTCGCGGTCAAGCCTGACGACATCCTGTTTGCCACCCCCCACAGCGGCCCCACGCCGCGGAAAGCCCATGATCCGCAACCGCCCCCTGATTTCCATGTTCCTGGCCCTGGCCCTGGCCACGCCGTTGGCGCTGCTGGCTGCTGCCGGCGACATCGCGCCCAGCAACGGCCCCACCCGCGACCAGGCCACCACCGCGCGAATGGTGTTCGGGCTGCTGTCCGACAGCCGCTATGCCTACCGCCCGCGGGTGCTGGACGATGCGCTGTCGCGAGAAATCCTCACCGAATACCTGAAGGCGCTGGACCCGGGCAAACTGTTTTTCACCGCCCAGGACGTGGCCAGTTTCGGCACCTATGCCACCACCCTGGATGATGCGATCAAGAGCGGGCAGGTGGACCCGGCATGGGCGATCTTCGCGACCTACCGGCAGCGCGTGGAGGACCGCATCGCGTTTGCCCGCAAGCAACTCAAGGGCGATTTCGACTTCACCCAGGACGAACGCTACGCCTACGACCGCAAGGACGCGCCGTGGGCCGATGCGGCGACGCTGGATGCGTTGTGGCGGCAGTCGGTGAAGAACGACTGGCTGCGCCTGAAGCTGGCCGGCAAGCAGCCGGACGAGATCCGCAAGACGCTGGACAAGCGTTACGCCAACCTGCTGTCCAGCATGCAGGAGCTCAAGGGCGAGGAAGTCTTCCAGAGCTTCATGAACGCCTATGCCGACAGCATCGATCCGCATACCGAATACATGAACCCGCGCAGCGCGGAAAACTTCAACGTGCAGATGTCCAACTCGCTGGAAGGCATCGGCGCGGTGCTGTTCCGCCAGGACGACGTGGTGGTGGTGCGTGAGATGGTGCCGGGCGGCCCGGCGGCGCGCAGCGGCAAGCTCAAGGCGGGCGACCGCATCGTCGGCGTGGGCCAGGGCGGCAGCGGCGAGATGAAGGACGTGGTGGGGTGGCGCATTGACGACGTGGTGGCGCTGATCCGTGGCAAGGCCGACACCCAGGTGCGGCTGGACGTGGTGCCGGCGGAAGCGCCGCTGGACAGCAAGCCGACCCCGCTGCTGCTGACCCGCGCCAAGGTGCGGCTGGAGGACCAGCGCGCCAAGGCCGAGACCATCGTGTTGCCGGCCACCGGCGACGCCCCGGCGCGGCGCATCGGCGTGGTCAAGCTGCCCGGCTTCTACCAGGATTTCGAGGCGCGTCGCCGCAACGACCCCACGTACGCGTCGGCAACCCGCGACGTGGCACGGATGCTGGCCGAGTTCCGCGCACAGAAGGTCGATGGCGTGGTGCTGGACCTGCGTGGCAACGGCGGCGGCTCGCTCAGCGAGGCGGTGGAGCTGACCGGCCTGTTCATCGACAAGGGCCCGGTGGTGCAGGTGCGCGAGGCCGGCGGCCGCGTCAACGTGCAGTACGACCAGGATGCCGGCGTGGCCTGGGATGGGCCGCTGGCGGTGCTGATCAACCGCGGCTCGGCCTCGGCGTCGGAAATCGTGGCCGGCGCCATCAAGGACTACGGGCGTGGCTTGATCATCGGTGAAACCACTTTCGGCAAGGGCACCGTGCAGACCATGGTCGACCTGGATCGCTGGCCGGCCAACGAGAAGCCGCGCTTCGGCGAGGTCAAGCTGACTGTGGCGCAGTTCTTCCGTCCGGACGGCAGCAGCACCCAGAACAAGGGCGTGGCGCCGGACGTGGCGTTCCCGGCCAGCGTGGACGCCGGCGAGTTCGGCGAGAGCACCTATCCCAACGCGCTGCCGTGGACGCGGCTCACGGCGTCGCCGCATGTGCGCTACGGCAATTTCGCGCCGTTGCTGGCGCAGCTGGATGCGCGCCACCAGGCGCGTTCCGCGCAGGACGTGGAATATCAGTGGTGGGTGGACGACGTGCGCAAGTTCCGCGAGGAAAACGCCAAGAAGTCGATTTCGCTGAACGAGGCCGAACGCCGCGCCGAGCGCGACCGCTTCGATGCGCAACGCAAGCAGCGTGATGCCGAGCGCAAGCGCCTGGGCATCAACCAGGACCCGTTGCTGGATGCGCGTTCGGACGACGGCCTGACCGCGGACGAGCGCAACGTGGCCGATGCGGTGGCGCGGGAAGCGGCGGCGAAGAAGGCCCCGGATCCGCTGCTGCGCGAGTCGGCGGCGATCCTGGGCGACGCCATCGGCCTGCTGGGCCGGAACGCCAAGCTGGCGGCGCAGGTGCTGCCGGCCACCCGCAACGCCGCCGGCCACTGGGCCGACTGACGCCCTCCCTTCCCCGCTTCACGCATGCACGCGGGCACCTTCGGGTGCCCGCCGCGTCTGGAAATTCCGCCAATGTCCGCAACCGTCGCCACCAAGCCTGCCTCCGCCGCCAGCGTGCCGCTGGCACTGGCGGCGGTGTACGTGATCTGGGGTTCCACGTACCTGGCCATCCGCTTCGCGCTGGAGGGCGGTTTCCCGGCCTTCCTGCTGGGGGGCGTGCGCTTCCTCGTCGCCGGCAGCCTGATGTACGGCGTCCTGCGCTGGCGCGGGGTGCCGGCGCCCACCCGCGCGCAGTGGCGCAACCTCGCGGTGATGGGGGTGTTGCTGCTGCTGATGGGCAACGGCATGGTCAACCTCGGCGAGCAGACGGTGTCGTCCGGCATGACCGCGGTGATCGTGTCCTCGTCGGCCCTGTGGATGGGCGTGTTCGCGGCGCTGCGCGGGCATCGGCCCAGCACGATGGAGTGGTCGGGGCTGGGCATCGGGTTTCTCGGCGTGCTGTGGCTGAGCACCGGCGGCAGTTTGGCCGGTACGCCGATGGGGCTGGCGGCGCTGCTGTTGGCGTCGGTGGCATGGTCGTTCGGTTCGATCTGGAGCAAGGGGCGTGACCTGCCGTCGCCGTTCATGGCCGCGGCCGGGCAGATGCTGTGTGGCGGGGTGGCGATGGTGGTGCTCGGCGTGGCCCTGAAGGAGCGCTTCCATGGCCTGCCCACGGCGCACGCCATCGGCGCGTTCTGGTATCTGGTGGTGCTGGGTTCGCTGGCCGGGTTCTCCGCCTACATCTGGCTGCTGCACCACGTGCGCCCGGCGCTGGCCACCAGCTATGCCTACGTCAATCCGGCGATCGCGGTGGTGCTGGGGGCCGCGTTGGCGCAGGAGCGCTTCGGCGTGCGCGAACTGGCGGCAATGGGCGTGATCCTGCTGGGCGTGGTGCTGATCACGCTGGCCAAGGTGTTCGAGAGGCAGCCGGCATGAGCCGCGACACCGCCGCGACGCGCGGTACCTGGGCGGCGCTGGCGGCGTTCGTCACCTGGGGGCTGGCACCGCTGTACTGGCATTTGCTGGCGGCGGTGCCATCGGTGCAGATCGTGCTGCACCGGGTGGTGTGGAGCGCGCTGTTCGTGGCCGCCTATCTGTTCTGGCGCGATGGCCGCCGCTGGGTGGCCACGGCGCTGTCCGGGCAGCCGCGCCTGTGGTGGATGCTGGGCGTGTCCGGGCTGCTGATCTCCTGCAACTGGGGCCTGTACATCTGGGCGGTGAATGCCGGCCACGTGGTGGAAACCGCGCTGGGCTATTTCATCAATCCGTTGCTCAACGTGGTGATCGGCGTGCTGTTCCTGCGCGAGCGGCTGCGCCCGCTGCAATGGCTGTCGGTGGCGATCGCGTTTGCCGGGGTGCTGTGGCTGACGGTGCAATACGGCCAGTTCCCGTGGATCGCGCTGACCCTGGCCATCACCTTCGGCGTGTACGGCGTGGTGCGCAAGCTGGCACACGTGGATGCGGTGGCCGGGCTGGGCATCGAAAGCGCCTACCTGTTCCCGCTGGCGCTGGGCGCGCTGGGCTGGATCGAGTGGCAGGGCGGCGGCGGCTTCGGCCATGGTTTCGGTGGCCGCGACAGCCTGTTGCTGGTGCTGTCCGGCATCCTGACCGCGTTGCCGCTGGTGGGCTTCGCCTACGCGGTGCGGCGGATCTCGCTGACCACGGTGGGCATCCTGCAGTACATCGCGCCCACCCTGCAATTCCTGATCGGCGTGTTCCTGCTGGGCGAGGCGTTCGACCGCACCCGGCTGGTGGGGTTTGCCTGCATCTGGCTGGCGTTGGCGGTGTTCGTGGTCGACGGCCTGCGCAACAGCCGGCGCATGCGCGAGGCGGCGCTGGCCGAACTGGCCTGAAGCGCCGCGGTCAGGCCGACCGCAGCGCTTCGGTGACCGGCAGCCGCGCGGCGCGCAATGCCGGGAACAGCCCGCCGACCAGACCAATCCCCAGCGCCCACTTCAGCCCGGTCCACGCCAACGCCGGGCTGACCTTGAACTGGAACACCACCTGGCTGAAGTTCTGGCCCAGCGTGCTGACCGTGTAGCCGTTGAACACGCCCCACGCGATGGCCGCGCCCAGCAGGCCGCCCAGCAGCGCCAGCAGCATGGTTTCCAGCATCACGGCGGTGACCACCGGCAAACCGCGGAAGCCCAGCGCGCGCAGCGTGGCGATCTCGCGGGCACGCCCGGCCACGGCCGCGTACATGCTGTTGAGCGCGCCGAACACCGCGCCGATCGCCATGATCGCGCCGATCACGGTGCCGAGGATCTTGATCAGCTTGGTCAGGCCTTCCGACTGCTTGCCGTAGTAATTGCGGGTGGTGTCGACGTCCAGCTTCAGCCGCGGGTCGGCGGCCAGCGCGGCCTTGAGTTGCTGGAACCCGTTCTTGCCCGCCAGCTTCACCGTCACCGACTGGAACGCGTTGCGCTGGTAGGCGGGGCCGAGCACGTCGGCGTCGGTCCACAGCTCGGAGTCGTGCGAATCCTTCGCCTCGAACACGCCCACCACCGTCCACATCTGGGTGGCCAGCTTCAGCTGCTGGCCGACCTCCAGCCCGCGGAACTGCCGCTGCGCGCCCTTGCCGATCACGATTTCACGCAGGCCCGGATTGAACTTGCGGCCCTCGACGAGCTTCAGCTGCGGACGGATCGCCCAGCCCGCCGGGCCGACGCCACGGAACTGCACGTTGGCGTCGGTGCCGTCGGCCTTGGTCGGCAGGTTCACCACCTGCGACAGTTCCGGCGAGGCCAGCGCCTTCCCATCCGGGCCGCGGGCGATGCCGGGCAGGGACGAGACCAGTGGCGCCTGGTCGCGGGTGATGACCGAATTGGTCTCCGCCTGCGAGCCGGCGCGCAAGATAATGGCGGTGCCGTCGTCGCCGGTCTTGTCGAGCGTGGCCTTGAAGCCTTCGCCCATCGCCAGCATCGCCACCAGCACGCCGACCACGCCGGCGATGCCGATCACGATGACGCTGGACGCGCCCCAGCGTTGCGGCAGGCCGGCGATGCCGATCCTGGTGGCCTCGCGGGCCAGCCGACCGCTGCGGGTGAGCAGCAGCCACAGCGCGATGGCGGCGACCACGGCGAGCACGGCGAACCAGGGCAGCATGATCCAGATGGCCAGCAGCACGACGAGCGCGAGCACGGTCAACAGGCCAGAGAAGAATCGTTTCATGTGGTGTGCTCCTTATCGGCCAGCCAGTGCATCGACGATGTTCAGGCGCATGCCGCGCAGCGCCGGCAGGACCCCCACCATCACGCCGATGCCCACCATCAGCGCCAGGCCCATGCCCCAGGTCTGCGCCAGCAGGCCGGGCAGCTGGATCATGCCGCCGCTGGCCGCGCCCACTGCCGGCACGATGGCCGCAGCCAGCACCAGCCCCAGCACCCCGCCCAGCACCACCAGCAGCACCGATTCGGCCA
The DNA here is from genome assembly GCF_041905325.1 of Thermomonas sp. GTDB lineage: Bacteria > Pseudomonadota > Gammaproteobacteria > Xanthomonadales > Xanthomonadaceae > Thermomonas. The sequence continues at coordinate 39,554 of NZ_JAYRLK010000013.1, forward strand.
ACACCAGCCACAACACGCTGCGGTTGGTGAACCCGAGGGTCTTGAGCACCGCCAGCTCCGGGATGCGCTCGCGCACCGCTTGCGCCATGGTGTTGCCGGTCAGCAGCAGCAGGGTGAAGAACACCGCGCCCATGATCGCGGACACGATCAGGCCGATGTCGGCGAACTGCTTGGCGAAGCTCTGGTTGAACGCGGCCTCGCTCTGGGTCTTGGTCTCGTGGTCGGAGTTCTCGCTGAGTCTGTCCACGGCCTTGGCGACGCGGTCGGCGGCATCGGCATTGGCCGGCTCCACGATCCACCAGCCCACCCGGCCCTTCACGTAGTCGTTGGCCTCGTCGAAGTACTTCCAGTGGAAGAACAGCACGCGCTCCTGCGCCTTCTGCTTGGGGTCGGCGACCTTGTAGATGCCGCGCAGGGTGAACGACCAGTCGTTGCTGCCGCGGGTGGGGAAGATGGTGGCCTGCAGCGGGATGGTGTCGCCCACCTTCCAGCCGAACTGCCTGGCCAGCGCTTCGCCGACGATCGCGCCGCGCTGGTCGGCCAGCCACGCCTTCTTCTGCGCGGCCGGCAGCTTGAACTCCGGATACAGGTCCAGGTAGTCCGGGCTGACGCTGAAGTTGGCGAAGAAGTTCTTCGGGTCGCGGTAGATGCCGCCGAACCACGCCGCGTAGGCGGCGCGCTTCACCCCCGGCAGCGCGCGGATCCGCGTGTCCAGGCTGTACGGCAGCATTTGCGTGATCGACAGCCGCGACATCGTCACCATGCGGTTGGCGCCGGCCACGCTGCCGCCGGAGTTGAAGGCGACGCGCACCGAATCCAGCATCCCGAACAGCAGGAACGCGGCCACCACCGACAGCAGGGTGAGCAGGGTGCGGGTCTTGCTGCGCAACAGCGCGGCCCAGACGAGATGGAAATATTTCATGGCTGGCCTCCGGCTCAGGCGTGTACGGTCTGCTCGACCAGATTGCCCTTGTCGAGGTGCAGCGTATGCGTGGCGTACTCGGCCGCCTTGGGGTCGTGGGTCACCATGACGATGGTCTTGCCGTGCACGCGGTTGAGTTCCTGCAACAGGCCCAGGATGTCCGCGGCCGATTGCCGGTCGAGGTCGCCGGTGGGTTCGTCGCAGATCAGCAAGGTGGGGTCGGACACGATCGCGCGGGCGATCGCCACGCGCTGCTGCTGGCCGCCCGACAGTTCGTTGGGCTTGTGCCTGGCGCGGTCCGCCAGCCCCACCAGTTGCAGTGCCACGGCCGCATTCTGCTTGCGCTGCGCGGCGGACAGCGAGGTCAGAAGCAGCGGCAGTTCGACGTTCTTCTGTGCGCTCAGGGTGGGCATCAGGTTGTAGAACTGGAACACGAAACCCACGTTGTTGCTGCGCCAGTGCGCCAGCTGTGCATCGCGCATGTGCTCGATGTGCTGGCCGGCGATTTCGATGCTGCCGCTGCTGGGCGTGTCCAACCCGCCGATCAGGTTCAGCAGCGTGGTCTTGCCCGAGCCCGACGGCCCCATCAGCGCGACGAAGTCGCCCTCCGCGATGTCGAGGTCGATGCCGCGCAGCACGTCCACGGTTTCCGGGCCGCGCTGGTAGGTCTTGTGCAGGTTGCGGGTACTGACGAGGGTGGGCATCGCGGGGTCTCCGGTAGGGTGTGCGTCATTCGCCATGCGTTTCGGGCTGCGCCAGCGTCACCGGCGCGCCGTTGGCCAGCGCCTGCGGCGGGTCGAGCACCACGCGCTCGCCACCGGCCACGCCGGACAGCACTTCGCGGTCGTCGCCGAGCGTGCGGCCCAGGGTGAGGCTGCGTTGCAGGGCCTTGCCACCGGCGACCACGAAGGCGATGTCGTGGTTGTCGCGCGTGGTGATGGCGTTGGCGGGCACCAGCACGCCGGGCCGGGCGTCGGGCCGGGCCGGCTGGGCGTCGTCGAGGAAGCTCACCCGCGCGCCCATGTCCGGCACGATGCGGGCATCGCCCTTGGTGTCGATGGCCACCCGCACCTTCACCGTGGCCTTGCCGCGGTCGGCGGCGGGGATGATGGCGATCACCTTGCCGGGGATCTTCCAGTCCTGGTAGGCGTTGAGCACGGTCTCGGTGCGCATGCCCGGCTTGACCCGGCCGATGTAGGCCTCGCCCACTTCCACCTCGACTTCAAGGCTGTTCATGTCGACGATCGTGCCGATGCCGGTGCGGGTGAAGCCGCCACCGGCCGACAGCGGAGAAATGATTTCACCCACCTGCGCCGACTTGGCGATCACCACGCCGGCGAACGGCGCGCGCACGATGGTGTTGTCCACGCCGTTGTCGGCGATGCGCAGCCCGTCGCGCGCCACCTGCGCGTTGCGCTGGGTGGTGGCCAGCTGCGCGCGCAGGGCGTCGCGCTGTGCCACCGCCTGGTCGTATTGCGCACGCGCGACGAGCTTCTGCGCCGCCAGCGTGGACAGCCGGGTGGCGTTTGCTTCCGCCTCCTTCAGCTGCGCCTGCACGCTGGCGATCTGGCTCTGCGAAGCGGCCAACTGCGAGGCCGACAGCGTGCGCTGCGCCTGCGCATCCACCGGGTCCAGCCGCGCCAGCACCTGGCCATCCTCGACCTTCTGGCCTTCCTCGATCAACACTTCGCGCACCTTGCCGGTGACCTTGGCGGAGACCGTGGCCATGCGCCGCGCCACCACGTAGCCGGTGGCATCCAGCACCGAGGCGTTGGCACCGGCACCGGTGCCGATCGCGGTGGCTTCGGCCACGCTGACTTCCACGCCCTTGCCGCCACGCAGTGCGAACACGGCCATGCCGGCGACGGTGACCACGCCCACTGCCGCCAGGGCCAGCCACAGCCCCTTGCGGGAGGGCGGCGGGGGGGGCGCGCTGCGGTCGATTTTCAATGAATTGAGCAGGTCGGCGTTGCTGGTCATCGGCATGATCGGGTGGTGGGTGTGCGCGGATTGTGCCCGCAATATCGCACCAACCCCGGCAAGGGCGGCACGCGGCGCAGTGTGCGGTGCACAGGGCCGGGCGTCCGCTGACAACTGTCATGCGATTGCACTGACGGCTGCGCATGTCGGCAGCGGCCGCAGGGCGCGAGGATGGCCGCCATTGGTGACGGAAAAGGTGGGCGGGATGGACAATGCGAACCCCGTGCTGGCGCGCTTGCGCGGCACCAGCAAGTGTTACGGCGCGCTGCGCGCTCTGGACGGGATCGACCTGAGCGTGCACGGCGGTGAATTGCTGGCGCTGCTGGGGCCCAATGGTGCCGGCAAGACCACCGCGATCGGCTTGCTGCTGGGCCTGGTCCGCGCCGATGCCGGCAGCGTGGAGCTGTTCGGCCGCGACCCCCAGGACATCGCCGCGCGACGCAACATCGGGGTGATGTTGCAGGACGCGCAGCTGCCGGACACGTTGCGGGTGGGCGAGCTGATCCGGCTGACCGCCAGCTATTACCCGGCTCCGCGCAGCGTGGCCGAAAGTGCGGCGCTGGCCGGTGTGGAGGACCTGTTGCCACGTCCCTACGGCAAGCTCTCCGGCGGCCAGCAGCGGCGCGTGCAGTTCGCGTTGGCGTTGTGCGGGCGGCCGCGCCTGCTGTTCCTGGACGAGCCCACCGTGGGCATGGACATCGATGCGCGGCGCACGCTGTGGGCCGCCATTCGCCAGTTGGTGGCCGAAGGCAACGCGGTGGTGCTGACCACTCATTATCTGGAAGAGGCCGAGGCGCTGGCGACCCGGGTCTGCGTGATGGCACGCGGCAAGGTGATCAGCGAAGGCAGCGTGGCGGCCCTGCGTGCGCGCATCGCGCGCAAGCGCGTGTGGTGCAGCAGTGCACTGTCGCTGGCCGAGGTGGCGGGCTGGCCGGAAGTGGCAGAGGCTGGCAGCGATGGCGAGCGGCTGTGCCTTGCCACCGAATACCCGGAACTGCTGGTGCGCCGCTTGCTGGATGCGGACACCACGCTGACGGCGCTGGAAGTGCGTGCGGCAGGGCTTGCCGAGGCCTTCGCAGAACTCACCCGCAACGACGATCCGCAGATGCAGGAAGCCGCCTGATGAACGCTCTCCCGACCCTGGACATGCCGCGCCAACGCCTCGTTGCCGCGTATCTGGAGGAAGCCCGCAGCGAGCTGCGGCGCTATCTGCGCAACCCCGGCTTCCTGTTGCCGATCATCCTGTTCCCCAACGTGTTCTACCTGATGTTCGGCGTGCTGTTGAACCACGGCAATGGCGAAGCCGGGCGATTCATGCTGGCCAGCTACAGCACGTTCGGGGTGATGGCGCCGGGTTTGTTCGGCTTCGGCGTGTCGCTGGCGCTGGAGCGCGGCAGCGGCCTGCTGGTCTTCAAGCGGGCGCTGCCGATGCCGCCCGGCGCCTATCTGCTGGGCAAGATGCTGATGGCGATGTGCGTGGCGGCGGTGGTGGGTGCATTGCTGCTGGCGGTGGCGCTGGGCGTGGCGGATGCCGGTTTGACGCTGGCGCAGGCCGGCCGGTTGTTGCTGGTGGACACGCTGGGCGTGTTGCCGTTCTGCGCGCTGGGCTTGTTGATCGGCACCCTGCTGAAAGGCCAGGGCGCGCCCGGCCTGCTCAACATGGTCTACCTGCCGATGGCCTTCCTGTCCGGGCTGTGGTTCCCGCTGACGATGATGCCGAAGCTGCTGCAACAATTGGCACCGATCTGGCCCAGCTATCACTTGAACGCGCAGGCGCTGTCGGCTGTGGGCTTCGACACCGGCGCACATTGGCCGCATGCGCTGGTGCTGCTGGCGTTCACCATCGGGTGCCTGCTGCTGGCCGCGCATCGCCTGCGCCGCCATGGTTGAGGACCGCGTGGCCGCGACGTTCCAGTAGGATGCGCGCATGAAAACCCCCGCATGGCTGCGCCATCACTTCACCCCCGCCCCGGACTCGGCGGTGGCGGCCTGCCTGCGGCGCGGCAAATCGCCATGGTCGGGTGGCATCCACCTGCTGTGGTCGGCCTACGTGTTCATCACGCCGCTGTTCGGTGGCGGTTATGACCTGCCCTGGGTGGTGCTGACCCTGTGTTCATACCCGCTGTTCCTGTGGATGTATGCGCGGCTGCTGCTGGCACCGCAGCGGCAGGGCTGGCGCTACGCCCTGGGCATGGCGGCGCTGTGTCTGCTGCTGCTGCGCTGGTATCCCTCCGGGCTGAGCTATTTCGTGTTCGGCTGCGTGATGCTGCGGGTGTCGGCGCAGCGGCCGACGTATCGGCGCTACGCCTTGCAATTGCTGGCGATGAACGCCGCCTTCGTGGCGGTGGCGATCTGGGTGGGGTACACGGTGGCGACGTGGCTGTGGGTGCCGGTGATGACGTTCGTGATCGGCACCATCATCAATGTCGAACATGCCAGCCAGGAAAAGGACGCGGCGTTGGCGCTGTCGCAGGAGGAAGTGCGGCGGCTGGCCGCCACTGCCGAGCGCGAACGCATCGGCCGTGATTTGCACGACCTGCTGGGGCATACCTTGTCGCTGATCACCTTGAAACTGGAGCTGTCGCGCAAGCTGTTCGATCGCGACCCGGCTGCCGCCAGGCGTGAACTGGAGGATGCCGAAGCCGTCGCGCGCGAGGCGCTGGCGCAGGTACGCAGCGCGGTTACCGGCATCCGCGCCACCGATCTCGCCGCCGAGCTGGCCTCGGCGCGGTTGCTGCTGGAATCGGCGCAGGTGCAACTGGACTATGCGCCGCCACCGCAGGGCCTGCCGCCGGAAGCCGAGCGCGCGCTGGCACTGCTGCTGCGCGAGGCGGTGACCAACATCTCGCGTCACGCGCAGGCCACCCAGGCGCAGATCGAGTTCGTGCAGGAGGAGAAAGCCGTGCAATTGCGCATCATCGACAACGGGCGTGGCGGTGTCGGCGTGGAAGGCAACGGCTTGGCCGGCATGCGCGACCGCGTGCGTGAACTGGGCGGACGCCTCGACGTGGACTCCCCGCGCGGTGCCGGCACACGCTTGTCGATCCAGTTGCCGCTGGTCTGGCGGCAACCGCTGCTGCCGCTGCGCGCCGTCGCTGCGGTGGATGCGCGGGTGCGGGCATGATCCGCGTCCTGCTGGCCGAAGACCAGGCGATGCTGCGCGGCGCGCTGGCGTCGCTGCTGTCGCTGGAATCCGACATCGAGGTGGCCGGTACCGCCGCCGATGGCGAGGCGGCGTGGCGCGAGCTGCAACGCCTCAAGCCCGACGTGTTGGTGTCCGACATCGAAATGCCCGGCCTCACCGGGCTGGAGCTGGCGCAGCGCATCGCCCGCCACGAATTGCCCATCAAGGTGGTCATCGTCACCACCTTCGCCCGCGCCGGTTTTTTGCGGCGCGCATTGGACGCCGGCGTGCGCGGCTATTTGCTGAAAGATGCCCCCGCCGAGCAATTGGCCGATGCCATCCGCAACGTCCATCGCGGCGGCCGCGCCATCGACCCGCAACTGGCGATGGAAGCCTGGGGCGAGGCCGACCCCCTCACCGACCGCGAACGCCAAGCCCTGCGCTTGGCCGGCGAAGGCCACTCCGCCAGCGACATCGCCGCGCAACTCAACCTGTCACAAGGCACCGTGCGCAACTACCTGTCGGAAGCCATCGGCAAACTCGGCGTCGGCAACCGCATCGAGGCGTATCGCTTGGCGCGGCAGAAGGGGTGGCTGTAGCACGGTGCTGGTGCGTTACGCGCTGCGCGTCTTCAACAGCGCATACGCCGCGCGCAGGCCCATCGCCTCGCCGCCGGCAGGGCGGCCGGGGCGGTCGCTGTCGTTCCAGGCGTAGACATCGAGATGCGCCCAGCGGGTGCCTTCGCTGACGAAGCGTTCCAGGTACAGCGCGGCGGTGACGCTGCCGGCCATGGTGGTGTTGCTGCTGTTGGCGAGATCGGCGATGCCGCTGGTGAGGTAGCGCAGGTACGGCCGCCACAGCGGCATCCGCCACAACGGGTCACGCGCCTGCATGCCGGCGCGCAGCCAGGCGTCGGCCAGGGCGTCGTCGTTGGCGTACAGCGCCGGCAGGTCCGGGCCCAGCGCGATGCGCGCGGCACCGGTGAGGGTGGCGAAGTCCAGCAGCAGGTCGGGTGCCAGCTCGCAGGCGCGGGTGAGCGCGTCGCACAGCACCAGCCGGCCTTCGGCGTCGGTGTTGTCGATCTCCACGCTCACGCCCTTGCGGGTGGTGATGATGTCGCCGGGGCGGAACGCGTTCGGGCCCACCGCGTTTTCGACGGCGGCGATCAGCAGGGTGATGCGCAGGCGCAGCTTGCGCGCCATCACCAGCTCGGCCAGTGCCAGCGCATGCGCCGCGCCGCCCATGTCCTTCTTCATGTTGCGCATGCCGGCGGCGGCCTTGAGGTCCAGCCCGCCGGTGTCGAAGCACACGCCCTTTCCGCAGAGCACGATGTGCGGGTGGGTGGGCTCGCCCCAGGTCAATTCCAGCAGGCGCGGTGCGCGATGGCTGGCGCGGCCGACGGCGTGGATGGTGGGGAAGTTGTGCGCCAGCAGGTCGTCGCCGGCGATCACCGTGAGTTGCGCGCCATGCGCCTGCGCGATGGTGCGCGCGGTGGCTTCCAGCTCATCCGGGCCCATGTGTTCGGTGGGCGTGTTGACCAGGTCGCGCACGCGCACGCAGGCGGCGAGCAGGTCCAGCCCTTCGGCATCGATGTCCCCCGCCAGCCGCGTCGGCACCGGCTTGCCGGTCTTGTAGCGGTCGAAGCGGTACAGGCCCAGGCCCCAGCCCAGTTGCAGGGCGCGCAGCGCGTCGGCATCGGGCAGGCCGATCGCGTGCCAGTCGCCGGCCGGCAAGGCGCGCGGCGCGTGCGCATAGGCATACGGGTCCAGTGCGTCCTCGACGCCCAGCACCGCCCCGGCCACGCGGCCCTCGGCATCGGCCCAGCTTTGCAGGCTGCCGGCACCGGCGTCGAAGCGCTGCGCGGCCAGCCAGGCCTGCACGGCGGGCGGCTGGGTGGCCAGCCACGCGGCGAAGCCGGATTTGGCCACCACGTGCAGGGGCAGGGCGGCGGCGCTGTCGGGGGTGTAGCCGGGGGGCAGGGTCATGGGGCAGGTGTCTCGAAAGTGGCGCCCGCGTCCAGCCAGTCGGCCAGTGCGGTCAAGGTGGTGACGTGCAGGTCGGCGCGCGGCAGTGCCTCGGGCCAGGGGTGATCGCCGCGGTCGATCCAGCAGCTGCGCAGGCCGGCCCGGGCCGCGCCGGCGACATCCATCTGCGGATGATCGCCGACGTGCAGCACCTCGTGCGGTGCGCAGCCCAGGCGGCGGCAGGCTTCGTGGAAAAACCCGGCATCGGGCTTGGCGGCGCCGTATTCGCGCGCGCCCAGCTGGAAGCGGAACAGCGACGCGATGCCGATCACCGCCAGGTCGGCATTGCCATTGGTCAATGCGGCGATCGGCAGGTGCGCGGCGATGCGGTGCAGGCCGTCCAGTGCATCGGGAAAGAAATCGACGCGGTTGCGTTCGCGGAAGAAAATGCCGTAGGCGGCGCTGGCCAGCGCCGGGTCGTCGCCGCTTTCCTTCAGCGCGCGCTCGATGCTGAGCCGGCGCAGCAGGCCCAGGTCGTGTGCGTGCTCGGGGAATTCGGCGAACACCCGCTCGCGCAGGGCGCGCATTTCGCTGATCGGGAAGCGCTCCGCGGTTTGCGGGCTGTGCTCGAGGAACCATGCGTGCAAGGCGGCTTCGATGCGCTCGCCGATCGGTGCGAACGGCCACAGGGTGTCGTCGAGGTCGAGGCTGATGGCGCGGATGGCAAGGCTCACCCGCGCATTGTAGGCCGGCTCAGGCGTCGGTGTCGGCGGCCTGCACCGATGGCGGCGCGGCGGCCGACGTGGCCGTCTTGGCCAGCGTGGCGAAGGCATCGCCCAGCAGCGGCGAAAGCGTGCGCAGCAGCGGCCACAACGTGCCGCCGGCCAACCGCAGCGGACGTGCCTGCCCCACCGCGAAGCCGGCGGCCAGGCCGATGACGACGATCCGTCCCGGGGTCCAGCTGCTGCGCCAGCATGCGCCCAGCGCGCGCCATTGCAGGCCGGCCTGCGCGTGCGCGGCGCTGGCGGCCTGTTCGGCCTGTTGCACGCGCGCCAGCCGGGCAGCCAGGCTCATGCCGCCCCCGGGCCGTCGTCGTTGCGCAGGGCGTCGGGCAGTGCCTGCGCCCACTGCGCCAGCTGCCGGCGGGTGGCCTGCAGATGCGTGTGGCGGAAATGCCGCAGCGCCGCCCATGCCGCCGCCAGCGTGCCGGCGAGGCTCAGCGTGGCGGCCACCAGCAAGGCCAGCAGCCAGGACAGCCCCAATTGCTGCAAGCCCGCCACCAATGCCGCCATCAACAGCAGCCAGCCTGCGCCCCCCAATGCAATCGCCAGTCCGGCGAACACCAGCCCATGCCCCAGCGCGGCCCATGCCAGCGCCAGGTCGGCGGCGAGCAAGCGGCGCAGTGCCAGCAGCGCGGCCAGGGAGGCGTGCGCACTGGCGCGCGCGCCCTCGCCCAGCTGTTGCAGGGTATCGCCCAGCGCCGCGGATTCGGCGGCGTTGGCGGCCTGCTCGTCGCCGCTCATGCGCGCTTACTTGTCGCTGCGGGCAAGCTTGGAGATGATCCAGCCGGCGGCAAACGCCACCCCGAACGCGGCCAGCGGGCGCTCGCGAATCAGCTCGGCGGCGCTGTCCAGCAAATCGCGGCCCTTTTCCACCAGGGCATCCATCTGCTCGCCGACGGCACCGCCCAGGTGCTGCGCGGCGTCAAGCCCGGCCACGCCGCTGTCGGCCAGTTCGGCCTTGACCTGCGCCGTACCCAGCCGCAATTCATCACCGGCCGCGCCGGCGGCATTGCGCACCGCGCCCCCCGCCGCCACCGCCGCTTGCTTCAAGTGGCTGCCGGCTTCGCCCAGATTGGCTTTGACCGCTTCGGTGTTCTCGCTCATCTGCCGCATCCTGTCGTCGGGAGGGGAGTGCCAGTGTGGCACCGTTTCGGGGCCGTGGGTCAGCGCATCAACAGTTGCCCGCTGACATTGCCGCGCAGGATGCGCAGCAGCAGTTGCTGCGGCGGTTTGGCCAGGCTGGCGCGCAGGCCGCCCAGGTCGCTGAAGTCGCCGCTGCTGGCGGCCAGCACCACGTCGCCGCGTTGCAGGCCGTTTTGAGCCGCGCGGCTGCCGCGTTGCACGTCTTCCACCAGTACGCCGGTCAGCCCCTGCCGGCGCAGCGATTCCGGCAAGTCGGCGAAGCTGGCGCCGCTCAGGCGCGCGTCCAGCTGCGCGCCGGCCAGGGCTTTCGGGGCTTCGCGCAGGCCGCTGCGGATCTGCAACGGTTTGCCGTCGCGACGCACGTCCAGCATCACGGTGGCGTCCGGTGCCTGCAGGCCCTGGAAGTTGCGCAACGCCTCGGCGCTGTCGATGGGCTGGCCATTGGCGGCCACCACCACGTCGCCCACCTTCAGGCCGGCGGCACCGGCCGCCGCGCCGGGATACACCCGCGTCACCAGCGCGCCGCGGGTCTCGGTCAGGCCCAGCCCCCTGGCCAGCTTCGCGTCCAGGTCCTGGCTGTCGATGCCCAGCGTGCCGCGGCGGACCACGCCGCCACGCAGCAGTTGGTCCTTGATCCGGCTGGCGAGGTTGGAGGGAATGGCGAAGCCCAGCCCGATGTTGCCGGCCATCGAGCCGTGCGGGTTGAAGCTGGCGGTGTTGATGCCCACCAGCTCGCCGTTGAGATTGACCAGCGCGCCGCCGGAATTGCCGGGATTGATGCTGGCGTCGGTCTGGATGAAGTTCTGGAAGCCGGCCCCCGGCAGGTTGTTGCGGCCCACCGCGGACACGATGCCGCTGGTCACGGTCTGGCCGACGCCGAACGGGTTGCCGATGGCCACCACGAAATCGCCGATCTGCAGCTTGTCGCTGTCGGCGATGGGGATGGCGGTGAGGTCCTGCGCCTGGATGCGCATCAGCGCGATGTCGGTGTCGGCGTCGTTGCCCACGAATTCGGCCTTCAGGCTGCGCCCGTCGGCCAGCGTCACCTGCACCTCGTCGGCGTCCTCCACCACGTGGTTGTTGGTCAGCACCAGCCCGCGCTGGGCGTCGATGATCACGCCCGAGCCCAGCGACTGCGCGATGCGCTCCTGCGGGATGCCGAAGATGCGGCGGAAGATCGGGTCGTCGCCGAACGGCGTGTTCACCCGCACCACCTGCTTGGTGTTCACGCTGACCACCGCCGGCAGCACCTTTTTCAGCATCGGGGCCAGCGATGGCAGCGGCGTGCCGGCCACCGCGCTGGGCAGCGCGGCGGTCATCGGCACGCTGGCGCTGGCGGGGGGGGCGGCGGTGGCCGGGCGTTCCAGCATCAGGTTCAGCCCGGTGGCGGCAAAACCGCCGAACGCAGCGGCGGCGGACAGCGCAAGCAGGGTCTTGGTGGCGGTCTTCATGCGGCAGTGCGGAAACGGTTGGGAAACCAGTATTGCCGAAACCCGGCGGCGCTCGTGCAATCGCGGCTGAAGGGCGCGCAGCGGGCTTCACGCATCCTGCAACGCAGCATCGCGCGTATTCATGTTGCCTCCCCGTCGCGGCGTTCGCACAGTGAAACCGTGCCGCCATGCGGGTGGTAGGCCGGCGTCCCGGAATGCAAGGGGAATCCGGCAAATTTTGACGTTGACTTGGCCGGAATGCGTGGCTATGGTCTTGCGGATTGGGCCACAAGATATTGTGGTTTCTGTGCAGGGAAGACCCAAGGCTAGTGGCGAAGGGGGCCGCCAGCCACGGGGAAACGACGTCCGGCGGGGAGCGGCGCGTGACGATGCAGAACCCGGCGGCAACGCCGACAAACCAACGCATCTGCAGGCTGCGCCCCGCGCGGCCGGCGTTGTCGCCGCCGGATGCGGCGTTTGCACCACCGGCCCGCGCGCAGTGCGCGGCCACTGACAGACAGGAGAGTCAACGGGCATGAGCACGGCGAGGTTGGAAGCAGTGACCACGGACGCAAATCAGGACATCCCGATGCAGCCGGCATCGATGGACATCTGGGACAAGAAATATCGCCTGAAGACCAAGCAGGGCGTGGCGCTGGATGCCGACATCGACGGCACCTACAAGCGCGTCGCCAAGGCCCTGGCCGAAGCCGAACCCACCGCCGAGCTGCAGCAGTACTGGCAGGAGCGCTTCACCTGGGCGCTGCGCCGCGGCGCGATCCCGGCCGGCCGCATCACCTCCAACGCCGGTGCGCTGGAGCACAAGCCCGCCACCTCGACCATCAATTGCACGGTCTCCGGCACGATTGAAGATTCGATGGACGGCATCCTGGAGAAGGTGCACGAAGCCGGCCTGACCCTGAAGGCCGGCTGCGGCATCGGCTACGAATTCAGCACGCTGCGCCCGCGCGGGGCGTTCGTCGCCGGCGCCGGCGCGTACACCTCCGGCCCGATGTCGTTCATGGACATCTTCGACAAGATGTGTTTCACCGTCTCGTCCGCCGGCGGCCGCCGCGGCGCGCAGATGGGCACGTTCGACGTGTCGCACCCGGACGTGAAGGACTTCATCCGCGCCAAGCGCGAAGACGGCCGGCTGCGCCAGTTCAACCTCAGCTTGCTGATCACCGACGGCTTCATGCAGGCGGTGGAAGACGATGCCGACTGGCCGCTGGTGTTCCCGGTCAATGCCAAGGAGCAAGGCGACATCGACCTGGCCGATGCCGAGCAGGTGGTCTGGCGCGAATGGCCGACCCACCGCAACTACATCGCCCGCGAGGACGGGCTGGTGGCCTGCAAGATCTACGGCCACATCCGCGCCCGCCACCTGTGGGACATGATCATGGTCTCGACGTATGACTACGCCGAGCCGGGGTTCATCCTGATCGACAAGGTCAACGAGATGAACAACAACTGGTGGTGCGAGACCATCCGCGCCACCAACCCCTGCGGCGAGCAGCCGCTGCCGCCCTACGGCGCCTGCCTGCTGGGCTCGGTCAACCTGACCAAGTTCGTCAAGCAGCCCTTCACCGACCAGGCCACGTTCGACTGGGAGGAATACAAGGAAGTGGTGCGCGTGTTCACCCGCATGCTGGACAACGTGGTGGAGGTCAACGGGCTGCCGTTGCAGCGTCAGCGCGATGAAATCCTGCGCAAGCGCCGCCACGGCATGGGCTTTTTGGGCCTGGGCAGCACCATGACCATGCTGAAGATGCAGTACGGCAGCCAGGCATCGTGCGAGTTCACCGAAGCCATCGCCCGCGAGATGGCGGTGGCCGGCTGGGAAACCGGGCTTGCGCTGGCCAAGGAAAAGGGCCCGGCACCGATCATGGACGAAGTGTTCACCGTCGATGCCGGCATGCTGCGCAAGCGCCCGGAAATGGCGCGCGACGGCTGGAAGATCGGCCAGCAGATCGAAGGCCGCGTGTTGCACGCCCGCTATTCCCGCTACATGCAGAAGGTGGCCGAAGTGGCGCCGGAGCTGGTGGACGAATTGGCCACCGTCGGTTGCCGGTTCACCCACCACAGTTCCATCGCGCCCACCGGCACCATCTCGCTGAGCCTGGCCAACAACGCCAGCAACGGCATCGAGCCCAGCTTCGCGCACCACTACAGCCGCAACGTGATCCGCGAAGGCAAGAAGACCAAGGAAAAGGTCGACGTGTTCTCGTTCGAGCTGCTGGCCTATCGCGAACTGGTCAACGCCAAGGCGATGCCCTACGCCGAAGACAAGGCCGCGCAACTGCCCGCCTACTTCATCAGCGCCGACGACATCAGCCCGAAGGAGCACGTGGACGTGCAGGCCGCGGCGCAGAAGTGGGTGGACAGCTCCATCTCCAAGACCGCCAACGTCCCCACCGACTACCCGTACGAAGACTTCAAGGACATCTACCGCTACGCCTACCAGCAGGGCCTGAAGGGTTGCACCACCTTCCGCTTCAACCCGGCCGCCTTCCAGGGCGTGCTGGTGAAGGAAGCCGACCTGGAGAACACCACCTACCGCTTCGAACTGGAAGACGGCAGCGTGGTGGAAGTGAAGGGCAACGAACAGATCGAATACGACGGCGAACTGCACACCGCCGCCAACCTGTTCGATGCCTTGAAGGAAGGCTACTACGGCAAGTTCTGAAGGCGCTTCCGCCACACCGTGCAGCGCCCCGGAAAGAGTGCTGCACGCGTGTCTGGCCGGGTATAGGATCGCGTTGTTGTACCCACCAACCCACGCCCGATGAGGAGGGCACATGAGCAATGGAGATGGAGTGACGGCAACGCTGTCGGATGCCGTTGACGCTGCGAAGGAAAAGGTTGCGGAAGTCGGCAATGCGATGGCCAGCACCGCCAGCGCCACCGTGGCGAAGGCGAAGAAGGCCGCCAAGTCCGCCGAGAAGAAAGTGAAGACCGAAGTGGCGAAGGCGAAGAAGGCGGTGAAGAAGACCGTGGCCAAGGCGAGGAAGAAACTCGCCACCGCCAGCAAGGACGCCAGGAAGGAAGTGGCCAGCCTGAAGAAGAAGGTGGCCGGCAAGAAGCCCGCGGCGAAGAAGGCCGTCAAGAAGGCCGTGGCCAAGAAGCCGGTGGCGAAGAAGGCCGTCGCCAAGAAGGCCCCGGCCAAGAAGGCCGCCGTGAAGAAAGCGCCGGCCAAGAAAGCCGTCGCGAAGAAAGCCCCAGCCAGGAAAGCAGTGAAGAAGGCCGTCAAGAAAGCCGCGAAAAAGTAAACCACCCTGCACCCGCCCGGTTTCCGGGCGTGGTGCGACGAACCCCCGCATACGCGTGAGCACCCACAGAGTCAGGACCATGACCGTCAGGATCGACAAGAAAATCAAGGGCTACGCCGTCGTCACCCCGGACGACAAGGCCAATCCGCCGGCATCCGCTGCACCCGCCCCGGCCCCCGCGCCCGCTGCGGATGCGGTCTACAACGTGATCCAGATGCACGAGCGCATCGAGCGCCCGGAAGTCCTGATCGGCAGCACCTACAAGATCAAGTCGCCGCTGGTGGAGCACGCCATGTACGTGACCATCAACGACATCGTGCTCAATCCCGGCACCGAGCACGAACATCGCCGCCCGTTCGAGGTCTTCATCAACTGCAAGTCGATGGAGCACTTCCAGTGGATCGTGGCGCTCACCCGCATCATGTCCGCCGTGTTCCGCAAGGGTGGCGACGTCGCCTTCCTGGTGGAAGAAATGAAGGCCGTGTTCGACCCGCGCGGTGGCTACTTCAAGGCCGGCGGCGTGTACATGCCGTCGCTGGTGGCCGAACTGGGCAGCATCGTCGAAGACCACCTGAAGTCGATCGGCATGCTGCACGACCCGGAGATGAGCGAGCACCAGCGCGCGCTGATCGCCGAGAAGCGCAAGCAGTACGAAGACCGCTCAAAAAAAAACGCTGAGTCCGGCCCGTCCGGCCTGAGCAGCGCCGCCGACCACCCGGAAGACATCGCCGTGACCGGCGACGGCGCCAGCTTCCCGCCCACTGCCACCATGTGCCACAAGTGTTCGACCAAGGCGCTCGTGCTGATGGACGGGTGCGCGACTTGTTTGAATTGCGGGTATAGCAAGTGCGGGTGAAAAATCTCATTCGCTGAGACTGTGTTGAGGGATTATTGAGTAAACACAGGACTACTTACGTATGACTCTTGATTCAGAAGGGCCTCTGCGAGTCGATTCAGGCCCTCTCATGTCCGTCGATAGTGCGGACTCTCTCCAAGCTGCCTCAGTTGATCCGATTCTTAATCACGCCTCCTTTTTTTCGGGGATCGGTGGGTTCGATCTTGGTTTTGAGCAGCTCGGAATCAAAACAGTTTCTTTGTGCGAAAAGAAGCCCTTCTGCCGTCGTGTGCTTGCAGCGCGCTGGCCAGAAGTTCCATTGTTTGAGGACATTCAAAGTGTCGACCCTAACCAAATCCCTACGGCGGAAGTCTGGTCAGCCGGCTTTCCTTGCCAAGATCTCTCACTTGCGCGAATGGGCCCTCGCGACGGCCTCCGGGGATCGCAGTCCGGCCTCTTCCACGATTTCGCGGCACTGGTTGACACTCGTCGCCCGCAAATTGTTGTCCTCGAAAACGTGCACGGCCTTCTCACTAGCCACCGAGGAAGAGACTTCGCCATCGTACTCAAGACGCTGGATGAGCTCGGGTATGGCGTGGCGTGGCGAGTGCTTAACAGCCAACATTTCGGAGTCCCCCAGTCGCGCAAGCGAGTCTATGTTGTTGCCGTGCATCGAGACCCAGGCGGTGCCGGACAAATACTTTTTGAGCCCGAATGCGGCGACGGGAATTCTGAGGCGAGTGGATCGAATGGGAAGAAATCTCCCAGCCTCTTTCAGAGAATCCTTGGAAATACTCTCACGGGGCCCCTAGTTAAGGCGCGTGCCCACTGCATCTATGCTGAGTCTGCCCGACACACAGGTACCGATTGGAGTCGAAACTACGTTTGGTATCCGAATGGACGGGTGCGGCGGTTCGTTCCGACGGAAGTTGAGCGGGTACAAGGATTTCCCCCAGGGTGGACAGACGTTCCCACTTTGAATAAGGAGGACGCTGATAGCCTTCGCTATCACGCCGTCGGAAATTCCGTAACGCCGGCAGTTGCGAAATGGTTGGGCGCACGTATTGCGATGTATGTTGGATCGCGGGTGGCCGAGCGAAAGGACTTGGCATATGCCGATAGTTGATGTCCGCTGGAGGCCGAGCGGCGGGCGTGGGGAATATGAATACATTCCTTCGGACGTGCTTTTGGGCAGAAAGGTGCAGCTGGCTCCGCTAGTTTCCGACGAGGCCCTTTTAATCACTGATGTCTCAGGGCGTATCAAAGATGGCAAGCCGCGCTTGCGGCGTCTAAGGAAGGTCTGAACAACACGCCATCTGTCGGCGACAATACCGCCTCACCTCCGGGATGACTTCTGATGCAGCTGACGTTCGGTGACGCCGAAGATCTTGGGCAACGCAAGCAGACGCGGCGGGAGGTG
>NZ_JAYRLK010000006.1:0-144422 GCF_041905325.1 Thermomonas sp.
GCTGCTGGTTCTGCTGCTGGTTCTGCTGCTGGTTCTGCTGCTGGTTCTGCTGCTGGTTCTGCTGCTGGTTCTGCTGCTGGTTCTGCTGCTGGTTCTGCTGCTGGTTCTGCTGCTGGTTCTGCTGCTGGTTCTGCTGGTTGTTCCGGGGTGGGCGCTGCTGCTGGCGCACCTTGTCCACCACCTGCCGGTTGTAGGCGGCATCGGCCAGCCCCGGTTGCAACCGCAGCGCACGGTCATAGGCGGCCATGGCCTCTGCGTAGCGCCCGGCCTGCGCCAGTGCATTGCCGAGGTTGTACTGTGCCTCGGCACCGGGCAGGCGGGAGAACTGCGTGATCGCCCGGGCATAGTCCTTGCGCCGATACGCGTCGATGCCTTGCTGCTGACGCGCGTAGGCCTGCTGGTCCGCGCGCTGCCACAGGCTGCCACGGATGTCCGCCGCCGCTTGCGCCTGGGCCGGCATCGGCGACCACCACAACACGCACGACAACAGCAGGATCGATTGGCCACGCCGGAATGCCGGCAACAGGCACAGCAGGGCCAATGGCAGCAGCCAATAGCCTTCGTCACGCCAGCGCTCCCCGCCATGCCCGGGGGCGGTGCCGGTATTCCCGGCGCGGGCGTCCAGCACCCCCAGCGCGCGCACATCCGCCAGATCGGCAGTGATCGGCTGGTAACGCCCGCCACCGGCCGCCGCCAGCGCCTGCAACGATGCGCTTTCCAGCCGTGCCTGCCGCAGCCCGGTCGGGCTGGAATACACCCCGCCACGCGCGCTGCCCAGCCCCAGAACCGACACCCGGTCGCCGGCCGCCGCGGCCTGTGCCGCCGCCGCCAGTGCCGCGGCATCCGCATGATCGGTCAGCAGCAGGATCTGCCCCTGCGTTGCCCCCGCCTGCCGCAGCAGCCGCTGTGACCAGGCAATGGCACGATCGGCATGCCAGCCGTCCGCCGGCATCACGTCGGGTGCCACGGCATCGAGGAACAGCGCCACGTTGGCCGCATCCTCACTCAACGGTGCGACCGTGTAGGCATCCTCCGCGAACGCCACCAACGCCACCTGCCCGCCCGTCCGTGCGCCCAGCAACGCAGCCAGTTTGGCCCGCGCCTGGGCCAGCCGGGTGGGCGGCAGGTCGCGCGCCAACGTGGCGGAGGACAGGTCCAGTGCGATCACCAGTGGTTGCCGTGCCTGCCAGGCTGGTGGCCGTTCGTGCCGCCAGGCCGGCCCCGCCAATGCCAGCAAGGCCAGCAGCAGGGCCGCCAACGCCAGCCACCGGACCCGTGCCCCGCCGCCTGCGGCAGCGCCGGTTTCCAGCAGGTGCGGCAGCAGGTGCGCATCCACCGCCAGCCGCCAACGCTCGCGCCGCCGCACCTGCCGGCGCAGCCAGAACGCCAGCAGCGGCACCATCGGCAATGCCAGCAGCCACCCGGGCCGCAGGACATGCAAACCGGCGAGCACGCTCATCGCCATGCCTCGCGCCGCCGCCCGCTTGCCGCCAGAACCCCCAGCAGCACGGCCAGCCCCAGCGGCCAGGGATAGCGCTCCATCCGTGGCCGCACGCGCGGGCCCAACCGGCGAACCGGTTCCAGCCTGTCGATCTCGGCATAGATCCCCACCAGCGATGCGGTATCCCGGGCCCGGAAGAAGCGCCCGCCGGTGGCTTGTGCGATGCGTTGCAAGCCCGCTTCATCCACCTCGTCGCCGCCCCCCAGCGGCAGCCTGAAACCAAACACGGACGCGGTGCTGCCGTCGCCGCCGAAGGCGATGGCATGGATGCGCACGCCGGCATCGTGGGCAATCTGCGCCGCCTTGTCCGGTTCCAGCGCGCCGGCCGTGTTCACGCCGTCGGTCAACAACACCAGCACCCGCTGGCTGGCCGGCTGCCGCTGCAAACGCTTGACCGCCAATGCGATCGCATCGCCCAGGGCAGTGGCCCGCCCGGCCAGCCCCACTTCGGTGGCCGCCAACTGCTGGCGCACGCTGTCGCGATCCAGCGTCAACGGCGTGAGCGCGAACGCGCGGTCACCGAACACGATCAAGCCGACGCGATCACCGGCGCGACGATCGAGGAAGTCCGCCAGCACCGCCTTCGCCGCCGTCAATCGATCCACCGGGCTGCCGCCCAATGCCATGTCGTCCTCCCCCATGCTGGCCGACAAGTCCACCGCCAGCATCAGGTCGCGCCCCACCTGCGTGGTTGCCAGCGGCGGCCCCCACTGCTGCGGCCGCGCCGCCGCCACGCACAGCAGGCACCAGGCCAGCCCACCCAGCCACGGAAACGCACGCGCCGACGGGCGTCCTTCGCCACTGCCCAGCACCGCCTGCACGCGGGCCGCCCACGGCGTACGCAACGCATTGCCCGGTCCTGTCGGCACTGGCCGCAGCCACTGCATCATCCACGGCAAGGGCAGCGCCAGCAGCAACCACGGCCAGGCAAAGCCATCGACCCCCAGCCAAGTGCCCAGCGCACTCATGCGTCGCGCATCCATGACTGGAAGCGCTGCCGCGCCACGTCCCGCAGCGCGGCCACCGCCGCCGCATCGAGTGCCGGCCGGAACGCACCGTCGCGCAACAATGCGCCCGGGCCCCGCACGAACACGGGGGCCGGCAGGCCCGCATCCAGGAAGTGCAGCCAGGCATCCCCCTGCAGGTGATCGGAGTGCGGGTCAATGCGCCGTGCCGCCCGCCGCAGCCATTCCGACAGCACCGCGACTTGCTCCGGCGGCGACGCCGCACCCGCCACCGCCGCATCGAAGGCCGCCAGCCACGCACGCCGTTGGCGACGCCGCCGCCATGTCCGGCCCAGCGCCAGCACGGCCAGCACGGTCAGCAAGACCGTCACGCCCGCCAGCCACCACCAGCCGGGAGCCGGCGGCCACCAGCCGGGCGCGGGTCCCGGATGCACATCCTTCAAGGGCAGCAAGGGCAGTGCCGGCGGCCTCATCGCGCACCGCCTCGACGCGGCGTTGCCAATGCGCGCCACCAGTCTTCGCCGCCCGCCTCGCTGGATACCACCATGCCGTGAATGCCATGCCGCCGCAGCATGTCCAACGCGGCATCGCGCGTGCCCGCGAATACCTGCAGCCAGCGTTGCCGCACGCGGGCGGTGGCCAGCGGCACGTCCAGCCGTCCGCCGGCGACGGCCAATGGCAGCGTGATGGCCGGTGGCTCGCATTCCAGCGGATCGGTCAGCAGCACCGCGTGCACCCGGTGACGCCGCCCCAGCGCGGCCCATTGCGCGTCCGCCACCGCCAGCACGCTGGCGGGATCGGCGAGCACGCATACCCGCGTACCGGCACCCGCCACGCGCAATGCGTGCGTCAGTGCCGTGACCAGCCCGGCGTCTTCTTCCGGCGGGCGTGTGTACCAGCGCACCAGGGTGTCCAGCACGCGCAACGCGCCACGGGTACCTGCCAGCGGCGGCAACGGCCCCTCCCGCAAGCTGCCTCGCAACGCCGCGATGCGGTCGCCATCACGCGCCGCCAACCAGGCCATCACCGCCCCGACCCGCGCGGCCTGCACCGACTTGAACCGCACCCGGGTGCCGAAGTACAGCACCGGCGCGGTATCGGCCACCACCAGCGTGAGCCGTTCGCGCTCGGCCTGGAACAGCTTGGTATGTGGCTTGCCGCTGCGCGCGGTCAGCCGCCAATCGATATGGCGGGCATCGTCGCCGGCGGCATACTCGCGCGACTCTGCATACTCCATGCCGCGCCCGCGCAGGCTGGATGCGGCGGCACCATGCATTCCCACCAGCCCACGCCCGACCGGGTGGCGCGCACCGGCCAACGCCCGCAGCGCGATCAACGCCTCCAGCGTGGGGGCCACCCCTGCCGACGCCGCCGGTTGGGCGACCATCGCGGGTTCGGCATGGCCGGGCACACCCTTCACGGCAGCCCCGTTACGGCAGCGGCACCAGCCGCAGCAGTTCGTCGACCAGGCGCCCGCCATCCCATCCTTCGGCGGTCGCCTCGAAACTGGGCAGCACGCGATGGCGCAGCACGTCCGGCGCCACCGCGCGCACATCGTCGGGGGTGACGAAATCGCGCCCATCCAGCCAGGCTCGCGCACGCGCGCAGCGTTCCAACGCAATCGAGCCGCGCGGGCTGGCCCCCCAGGCGATGCGTCGCGCCAGCGCCTGTTCGTAACGTGCCGGCGTGCGCGATGCCAGCACCAGTTCGACAAGATAGCGTTCCAATGCGGGTGCCACGTGCAGCTCCAGCACCTCCCGACGGGCAGCGAACACGTCGGCCTGGGTGATGCCGGGGGTGGCTCCGGGGGTGGGACGCAATGCCTCGCGCGCGCGCTCGCGCACCAACCGCAGGATCTCGAGCTCGGCATCGGCCTGCGGATAGTCCACCCGCACATGCATCAGGAAGCGGTCCAGTTGCGCCTCCGGCAGCGGGTAGGTGCCTTCCTGCTCGATCGGATTCTGGGTGGCCATCACCAGGAACAGTGCCGGCAGTGGCCAAGTCTGCCGGCCCACCGTCACCTGCCGCTCACCCATCGCCTCCAGCAGCGCCGATTGCACCTTGGCCGGCGCGCGATTGATTTCGTCGGCCAGCAGCAGGGAATGGAAAATCGGCCCGGGCTGGAATTCGAAGCGTCCCTCCTGCGGGCGCCAGACCTCGGTACCGGTCAGATCGGCCGGCAACAGGTCGGGGGTGAACTGCACGCGGGCAAAATCGGCCTCGAGACGCGCGGCCAGCGCCCGGATGGCGGTGGTCTTGGCCAGTCCCGGCGCGCCTTCCACCAGCAGGTGGCCATCGGCCAGCAGGGCGATCAGCAGGCGCTCGACAAAATCGCGCTGGCCCACGATCTCCCGCGCGAGGTCTTCGCGCAGACCGTGGAAGACATCATGCAAGCGGGGGCTGCCGGCCGCAGCTGTTTCCATGTCCAGAACTCCGGTTGACGCGCATTCGACCTGCGCCAGGCGTGAAGGTTCGCACGCGCGGTCCAACCCCGGACGCCGTGCCGCAAATGAAAACGGGAGCCGCGTGGCTCCCGTCTTCGTTCCTGCTGCGACTGCCCCGCTCAGCGCTGGGTCACGCGCATCACCTTGGGGGTCACGAAAATCAGCAACTCGGCCTTGCTCTTGCTGCGGCTCTTGTTGCGGAACAGGTTGCCCACGATCGGGATGTCGCCCAGGAACGGCACCTTGGAGATGTCGGTGCGGTCACTGAACTCGTACACGCCACCGATCACCACGGTCTGGCCATCTTCCACCAGCACCGCGGTATTGACCTCGCGGCGGGCGATCTGCGGCACTTCGCCGAAGCTACCCAGACTGATGAAACCGTCCAGCTCGTCCTTCTTCACGCCCATGTTCAGGAACACGCGGCCATCGTTGGTGATGGTGGGCGTGACTTTCAGCTCCAACAGGGCTTCCTTGAACTGCACGGTCGGCACATTGCCGCCCTGGCCACCGGAGACGGTGAGGTAGCCGATTTCCTTGCCCTGCCGGATCACCGCTTCCTTCTGGTTGCTGGTGACGATGCGCGGGTTGGAGATCACCTCGCCACGGCCCTGCTCCTGGATCGCCGACAGTTCGACGTCGAGCGCGTAGCCGGCATTGAGGATGGACAGCGCCAGCGAGCCACCCGGATTCTGCAACACGGCGGGCATGTTCCAGTTCATGCCGCGATAGAGCGTCGGCAACACGGGCGTGGTCGGCGGCGGCACGGTGGAATTTTGCACGGCGGCGTTGGCGAGCGAGTTCTGCGTCGCGATGTTGTTGCTGACGCTGTTGCCGTAATACACCTTGCCGTTGTTGCCGACACCGTTGATGCCGAACTTCGCACCCAGCTCGCGGGCCACGGTTTCGTTGGCGATCACGATGCGGGCCTCGATCACCACCTGGTCCACCGGCTTGTCGAGCTGCTGCACCAGGCCCTTGATGTTGGCCACGCGCTGCGGGATGTCGATCACCAGCAGGGTATTGGTGCGCTTGTCGAAGCTGATGCTGCCGCGCCCGGACAGGAAACCGCGATCCTGCGCGTTCTGGCCCTGCTGTTGCCCGCCGCCTTGCTGGTTGCCCTTGCTTTCGTCGGTGAGCAGGCGGGCAATGTCCTCGGCGTTGGCGTAGTTGACCGGGATGTACTCGGTGACTTTTTCGGCGCGTTCCTCAAGGTTGATGCGGGCATCTTCCTTGGCCTGTTCGAAGTCGGCGATTTCCTTCTGCGGGGCCACCCAAACCACATTGCCGTTGCGGCGCTTGTCCAGCGACTTGGCTTGCAGCACCAGATCCAATGCCTGGTCCCACGGCACGTTGACCAGCCGCAGGGTGACGTTGCCCTGCACGCTGTCGGCGGCCACGATGTTGAGGTTGGATTCTTCGGCGATCAGCTGCAGGACGGTGCGCACCGGCACGTCCTGGAAGTTGAAGGTCACCGCCTTGCCGCTGTAGCGCACGCTGGCGTTGCTCGCGGATGCGGCGGTTGCCGCAGCACCCATGGCCGGAGCAGCGGTCTTGTTGGCCGCCACCGCCGGGGTGGCACGCGGCACCAGTTCGACGATGTATTCATTGCCGGTCTGGTAGGCCAGCGATTCGAACGCCCCCTGCGTGGCCAGCACCAGCTGTGCACCGCTGCTGGTGGAGCGGGCATCGATCCGCTGCACGGGCGTGGCGAAATCGGTGACGTTGATCGGTCGCTGCAGGGCTGCCGGCAATTGCGCGTTGCCGATGTCCACGACCACGTTGCTGCCGTTGGTGCGCAGGTCGGGGGCCGCCCCGTTGCCGGAGAAACGCAGGATCAGCTTGCCGGAGCCGCCGTCGCCGCGCTTGAAGTCGATCGCGGACACGGTCACTGCGTCCGGGGTGCGCTTGGCCGGATCGGCCATGGCCCCGGTGGCGGACTGGCCCATGCCGGCCGCGACCACGGTTGCCGGGAATGCACTCGCGCCGGTGGCGTAGAGGCCCACCGCGAGTCCCGCGGCGAGCGCCCCGAGGGGCAAGGGACGCCGGGCAGGCTGCATGTGCTTGGCTTTGGTGAGGGTCATCGGTCTATTCCCCAATCAATTGTCTTCGAGCGTCATCTTGGCGGGGCGTTCCAGCCAGCCGCCAGCGCCATCAGGAACCAGTTCGACGAGTTCGACCCGGTCTTCGTATACGGCGGTCACGCGACCGTCGCTTTGCCCCATGTAATTGCCGGGCTGCACGCGGTAAGTCACCTTGTCGGGTGCCATCACCAGTGCCACCAAGCCTTTGCCGCTACCCAGCGAACCCACCATCTTCATGCTGTCCAGCGGAAACATTTCCAGCGTCTGCTTCGGCCGGTTGGGATCGGGGCGCGGGCCGTTGCCACCATCGCCGGTAAAGGCCTGGTCGAACGGGTCGCGCAAACTCTGGGCGGTGTATTCGAATGTCTCGAATTGCTTCATCACCGGCAAGGGTTGCAGCGCCGGGGCCGGCTTGGCCTTGACTTCCGCCACCCATTTTTCAAGGTCGCCGCGGCTGCCACCACAGGCCGAAAGAGCGGCACAGAGCAGCAGCAACAGAAGCAGACCGGGCAGGCGGCTGAGCGATGACATGCGCATGGTCACTTGCCCTCCTTCTTGGCGGGGGTGTCGGATTGCGCCGACTCCTCTTCATCCAGATAGCGATAAGTCTTGACCGTCCCGGCCAGCTCCAGGGCGCTGTTGGGGCCGATGCGGGCGTTGGGGTTGTCCTTGGTCTTCTTCGGCTGCAGCGAGATGTCGTGCATGGTCATGATGACCACGCGCGGCAGCGAGGCCACGCCGCTGACGAAGGCGCCGAACTGGTGGTAGGTGCCCACCATCCGCAACATGATCGGTTTCTCGGCGTAGAACTCCTGCTTGGCCTCGGGACCGGGCTGGAACAGGTCGTTCTGGATGCCGGTGGCCAGCGCAGTCTGCGAGATGTCCACGATCAGGTCGGGCATCTCGGTCTTGCTGGGCAGCTGGCGCAGCATCTGCTGCAACTGCTGCTCCATCTGCGCCAGCTGTTGCTTGAGCGGCTCGAGGTTGGCGGCACGGCCCTGCTTGGTCTCGAACTCGGTGCGCAGGTCGTTTTCCTGCGCTTCCAGGCCCTTGAGCTCGTCGCGCTTGCCATTGACCGCCACGAACCATGCCACCACCACGATCAGCAATGCCACCAGCCCACAGAAGCCCAACTGCGCTTCCTTCGGCCAGCCGCCGATGTTGTTGATATCCAGTTCGCGGAGATTGAGTTTCTTCTTGTTGTTCACGAGGCTTTACCTCCAGCAGCGGGCGCAGGAGCCGGCGCGGATGCAGGAGCCGGCGCAGCCGCCGGAGCCGGCATCGCCGCTGCCGGGGCAGCCGCGGGAGCGGCGGCAGCCGCAGCCGGGGCATCCCCATCCTTCGGGGCGCTGGGATCCGCCAGCTTGACCTTCAGGTTGAACTCGTAGGGCAAGCCCGGATTGCCGTCCTTGGCCTCGATCACGTTCAAATCAGGGTTGGTCATCCAGCCCGAGCTTTCCAGATTGCGCATGTAGGTGGACACGCGGGCATTGGACTGCGAACGACCCGTCAGGGTGAGGATGTCACCCTCCTGCTTGATCGCGGTCAGCGCCACCCCATCGGGAATGGTGCGCACCAGCGAGTCGAACAGATGCACCATCTGCGAGCGGTTGGCCTGCAATTGCTCGATGACTTCCTTGCGCGCCAGCAGCTTGCTCTTCTTCTGGTCCAGCGCCTCGATTTCCTTGATCTGGCCATCGACCTTGGTGATCTCGCCACGCAGGAATTCATTGCGCGAGTTCTGGCTGGCGATGCGACCGCTGTAGAAGCTGTAGATCAGGATGGACAGCAGGATGCCGGCAAGCACTGCCAGCCCCAACATCCCGATGAACTCCTTCTGCCGCGCCTTCCGGCGTTCCTCACGCCAGGGGAGGAGATTGATCCGTGCCATCAGTCGAAGCTCCTCAGTGCGAGCCCGCAGGCGATCAGAAGTGCCGGTGCATCCTGCGCCAACGCGTGTGCCTGGACACGCGGGCCCAGGGTCATTTGCGCCAAGGGGTTGGCCATCACGCTGGGAATGCCAAGCTGCTCTTCCACCATCGCCGCGATACCCGGAATCGATGCGCAGCCACCGGCCAGCACCACTTGGTCGACGCGGTTGAACTCACTGCCGGCGTAGAAGAACTGCAACAGGCGGCTGACCTGCTGCACCATCGCTTCCTTGAACGGGTCCAGCACCTCGATCTCGTAGCTCTCCGGCAGCCCGCCCTGACGCTTGGCCAGGCCGGCTTCCTCGTAGCTCAGGCTGTAGCGGCGCATCACCTCGTCGGTGAGCTGCTTGCCGCCGAACACATTCTCGCGGGTATAGATGCTGCGGCCGCCGCGAAGCACGTTCAGGGTGGTCATGGTGGCTCCCACATCCACCAGGGCCACCAAGCCGTCGCGCGGCACGTTCAGGGTGGGCGCGATCAGGGTGAAGGCGTTTTCGATGCAGAAAGCCTCCACGTCGATGACCTTGGCGGTCAGCCCCCCCAGCTCCAGCGCGGACGCCCGGACCTCGACGTTCTCCGAACGCGAGGCCGCCAGCAGCACCTGCACCATCTCGCTGTTGCCCGGCACGGTCCCGAGCACCTCGAAGTCGAGGTTGACCTCTTCGACCGGGTACGGGATGTAGTTGACCGCCTCGAGTTCGATCTGTGATTCCAGTTCGTCCTCGTCCAGCGTGGCCGGCATGGTGATCAGCTTGGTGATCACCGACGAGCCGGACACCGCTGCAGCGGCCTGCTTGACCCGCGTGCCGGAACGGGCCACGGCGCGGCGGATGGCTTCACCCACCGCCTCGACCTCGACCAGGTTTTTCTCGACCACGGCGTTCGGCGGCAACGGCTCCACCGCGTAATGCTCGACGCGGTAGCGGTCGCCCGTCCGCGCAAGCTGCAGCAGCTTGACTGCGGTCGAACTGATATCGACGCCGATCAACGGCGTTTGTGTCTTTGTCCCCAGACCCACGGTATCTCCCCTTCCCACGGGCGCTTACGCGCACCTTGTGCAGTACTACATGAATAACGGACTTTTTACCGCATGGCAAGCCATCGAAGGCGATTTGCCACCCAAAACCCCGCAATCCGTCCCGCTCGGCCCCATCAACGCAAAGGTCGATGCAGGCCGGCCACCCCCGTGGGCCGGCTGATGCCAGCGCGTAATCTATACTCCGAGACCACGTTCGAAGCAAACGGAATTTGTGCCAATGCCCCGTCTTTTCCGCCTGATGCGCTGGTTCTTGCTGGCCAGCGCCGCATTGTTCCTGCTGGGTGCGGTGGCGCTGGGCGCCCTGGTCTACGTGGTCAGCGCGCGCCTGCCGGACGTGCAGAGCCTGCGCCACATCGAATTGCAGGAGCCCATGTACGTGCACGCCCGCGACGGCCGCCTGATCGGCCTGTTCGGTGAAATGCGACGTTATCCGGTGGATATCCGCAAGGTACCGCCGCGGGTGAAGCTGGCGTTCCTGGCGGCCGAGGACGCCAATTTCTACCAGCACCACGGCATCGATGTCACCGGCATCGCCCGCGCGGTGTGGCTGCTGGCCAAGACCGGCGGGCAGGAGCGCGTAGCCGGCGGCTCCACCATCACCCAGCAGGTGGCCAAGCAGTTCTTCCTCAGCTCCGAATACAGCTTCCGCCGCAAATTTTCC
The DNA here is from genome assembly GCF_041905325.1 of Thermomonas sp. GTDB lineage: Bacteria > Pseudomonadota > Gammaproteobacteria > Xanthomonadales > Xanthomonadaceae > Thermomonas. Next base: position 10,626 of record NZ_JAYRLK010000006.1, read on the forward strand.
GAAATGCTGCTGGCCATGAAGATGGAACGCGAGCTTGGCAAGGACGAAATCTTCGGCCTGTACCTGAACAAGAGCTTCTTCGGCAACCGCGCCTATGGCGTGGCCGCCGCTGCCGAGTACTACTACGGCAAGACCCTGGACCAGCTCACGCTGGACGAGGCCGCCACCCTGGCCGGCATCCCCAAGTTCCCGTCCAGTGGCAACCCGATCAGCAACCCCGAGCGCGCCCGCATCCGTCGCGACAACTACATCCTGCCGCGCATGGCCGAACTGGGCTTCGTGTCCCGTGCCGACATGGAGGCCGCACGCAAGGTGCCCATGCACGCCGCGCCGCACGAGCGCCAGGTGGAGGTATACGCCCCGTATGTCGCGGAAATGGTGCGCCAGCAAATGGTGGAACGCTACGGCGGCGACGTGCTGAACAAGGGCTACCACGTCACCACCACCATCGACCCTACCCTGCAAGCCGCCGCCGATCGCGCGGTGGTGGATGGCCTGCGCGTGTACGACCGCCGCCATGGCTGGCGCAAGCCGGAGCAAGTGGCACCGATTCCCGCCGGTGCCGACGACCGTGCCATCGGTCGCCTGCTGCACGCCATTCCCGCGCAAGGCGGGCTGCTGCCGGCGGTGGTGACCGACAACGGCGGCGGCCGCCTGCGCGTGGTGCTGGCCGACGGCAGCGCACTGGAATTGGCCGGCAAGGCGCTGGCCTGGACCGGGAAACCGGCCGCCGCCCTGGCCCAGCGCGGCGACCTGGTACGGCTGCGCCGGCTGCCGCAAGACACGCCGGAAGCACCGGCGCAATGGGAAATCGACCAGATCCCCCGGGCACAGGTGGCGCTGGTGTCGCTGGACGCCGACAACGGCGCGCTGCGGGCACTGGTGGGCGGCTACAGTTTTGCCGGCAACAAGTTCAACCGCGCCACCCAGGCGCGTCGCCAGCCCGGCTCCAGCTTCAAGCCGTTCCTGTACGCCGCCGCCTTCGAACGCGGCTTCAACCCGGCCTCGATCGTGCTGGATGCCCCGGTGGTGTTCAAGGATCGCAAGGGCCACGAATGGCGGCCGCAAAACGACAGCGGCAACTTCGCCGGCCCGATGCGCCTGCGCGAAGCACTGGTGCAGTCGCGCAACCTGGTGTCGGTGCGCCTGCTGGACGCCATCGGGGTGGACTACGCCCGCCGCTACATCAGTCATTTTGGTTTCGACGAAGCCAGCCTGCCGCCGAACCTGTCGATGTCGCTGGGAACCGCCTCGCTGGCCCCGATCTCGGTGGCACGCGGCTATACCGCTTTCGCCAACGGGGGCTTCCTGACCACGCCGTGGGTGATCGACAGCGTGCGCGACCGCGACGGCAAGGAGCTGTTCAAGGAAAACCCGGCGGTGGCGTGCCCCGGTTGCGCCACGGCCGGCGTGCCCAGTGGCAATGCACCCACGGCCACCAGCCCGCCCGGCAAGGTGGACGGCTTCAACCTCGGCCCCGCCGGCACCACCGCCGGCCCGTCGGCGGCCGCGCTTCCGGCCTCGAAGCCGACCACCGCCGCCGCCCCCGTCGAAGGCACCAAGGTCGCCCCGCTGGCATTGGACCCACGGGTGGCCTGGCAGCTGCGCTCGATGATGCTGGACGTGGTGCGGCGCGGCACCGCCACCGCCGCGCGGGTCTTGAACCGCGACGACGTGGGCGGCAAGACCGGTTCCACCAACGACCACCGCGACGCCTGGTTCTCCGGCTTCGGCGGCGCTTTCGTCACCACCGTCTGGGTGGGCCGGGACGATTTCCAGTCCCTGGGTTACCGCGAATACGGCGGCAAGGCCGCGCTGCCGATCTGGATCAACTACATGCAGGTGGCCCTGAAAGACCAGCCGCAACGGCTGCCCGAGCCTCCGGCCGGCATGGTGAAGGTCGGCGTCAGCGCGGGCGGACGCCTGCTGCCCGGCGTCGAGGGCGGCATCGCGGAATGGGTGAAGGCCGAAGACTTGCAGCGGATGGAGGATGAGGCCCTGACCGAGCCCGACACCGAGGCCCCGCCCACCGAAGAGTCCTTCGACATCTTCTGAGCAACTCGCTACAGTCCCCTCCAGGGCCCATGCCGGAGGGGATCGCCATGACCGGGACACACCCGCACGCCCACCTGCATGCGCAAACCCGCACCCGCGAGCGCCGCCAGCGGCTGGCCCACGAGGCCGCGCGGCTGATCGCCGAAAGCGGCATGCGCGACTTCCACCTGGCCAAACGCAAGGCCGCCCAACGGCTGGGCATTTTCGATGACGCCTCGCTGCCACGCAATCGTGAAATCGAGGACGCGCTGCGCGAGTACCAGCGCCTGTTCAGCGGCCAGGACCGGCTGGATGCCTTGCGCCATCGACGTGAAGCGGCATTGCGGGCGCTGGCATTCTTCGATGCGTTCCGGCCGCGCCTGGTCGGGCCGGTGCTGGACGGCACCGCCGATGCCCACTCGCCGGTGGCGCTGCACCTGCACTGCGACGACCCCGATGCGGTGTCGCGCTGGCTGGACGAGCACGGCATTCCGGCGCGCGCGCGCAGCCGGAACCTGCGGCTGGATCACGAGCGTGCGTGCGAAGTCCCCGTGTGGCTGTTCGAGGCGGAGGGACTGGATTTCGATGCCAGCGTGCTGCCGCTGGATGGCTTGCGCCAGGCCCCGCGGTCCGGGGTGGATGGACGACCGATGCCGCGCGCCTCTGCCCTGCAGTTGCGGGCGCTGCTGGCCGAAGCGGAAATCGCCGCCCATGCCGCCGTCCCGCGCTGAACGGGAACGGCGGCCAGGCGCAGGTCAGCGCAGGTCCAGCGCGACGTAATCGCGCACGGCACTGCCGGTGTAGAGCTGACGCGGGCGACCGATGCGCGCACCGGGGGTTTCGTGCTGCTCGATCCAGTGCGCGATCCAGCCGGCGGTGCGGGCAATGGCGAACATCACGGTGAACATCTCGGTGGGGATGCCCAGCGCCTTGTAGATGATGCCGGAATAGAAATCGACGTTCGGATACAGCTTGCGCTCGACGAAGTAATCGTCCTTCAGCGCCGCCTCTTCCAGCTTCATCGCCACGTCCAGCAGCGGGTCGTTCACGCCCAGCTCGGCCAGCACCTTGTGGCACATCTCGCGGATGATCTTGGCGCGCGGGTCGAAGTTCTTGTACACGCGATGGCCGAAACCCATCAGGCGGAAGCTGTCGTTCTTGTCCTTGGCGCGCAGCACCGCGGAAGCCACGTTGTCCGGCGAGCCGATTTCCTCCAGCTGCTTGAGCACCGCCTCGTTGGCGCCGCCGTGTGCGGGGCCCCACAACGCGGTGATGCCGGCGGCGATGGAGGCATACGGGTTGGCACCGGTGGAGCCCACCAGGCGCACGGTGGAGGTGGAGGCATTCTGCTCGTGGTCGGCATGCAGGATGAACAACAGGTCCAGCGCCTTGGCCGCCACCGGGTTCATTTGCAGCGGCTCGCTGGGCACCTCGAACATCATGTGCAGGAAGCGCTCGACGTATTCGAGGTTGTTGCGCGGGTAGCCCATCGGCCAGCCGATCGAATAGCGATAGCACGCCGCGGCGATGGTCGGCATCTTCGCGATCAGGCGGACCGCGGCCATCTTGCGGTCGCCGGGGTCATCCACGTCCAGGTCGTCATGGTAGAACGCCGACAACGAGGCCACCGAGGCGGCCAGCATCGCCATCGGGTGCGCGTCGTGGTGGAAGCCGCGGAAGAAGTGCTTCAGCGACTCGTGCATCATGGTGTGGTGCGACACGTCGTGTTCGAACGCGGCGAAGGCGGCCTTGTCCGGCAACTCGCCGTTGAGCAACAGGTACGCCACTTCGAGGAAGCTGGATTTTTCCGCCAACTGCTCGATCGGGTAACCGCGATAGAGCAGCACGCCGGCATCGCCATCGATGTAGGTGATCGCGCTCCTGGTGCTGGCGGTCGCGCCGAAACCGGGGTCGAAGGTGAAGCAACCGGTTTCCTTGGGCAGCGCGGCGATGTCCACGCAGGGCTGGCCCAGGGTGGGCTTGAGCACGGGCAGGGCGAACGATTTTTCGCCTGCAGTCAGGGTGATCTGGTCGAACTCGGACATGGCGCAGCTCCAGTGGGGGTGCGCGACGCGGCCGACCGGCCATGCGCCCGCGCATGGGGAAACCGGAATTATCGCATACGCCACCCACCCGCGAACCCGTACCAAGGTCGCATCCGGCGGGCGTGAATCACAAAAGACAACGGCCGCCCGAAGGCGGCCGCTGGCGAAATGCGAACTGGCTGGCGCTTACTTCTGGTAGCGCTTGCGGAACTTGTCGACGCGGCCGCTGGTGTCCACCAGCTTGTTCTGACCGGTGTAGAACGGGTGCGACGACGACGAAACTTCCACTTTGATCAACGGATATTCGTTACCGTCTTCCCACTTCACCGTCTCCTTGCTGGCGAGGGTGGAACGGGTCAGGATCTTGAAGTCCGAGGTCACGTCCTGGAAGACGACGTCGCGGTATTCGGGATGGATGCCGGCTTTCATGATGCAAACTCTGGGAAGTGGAACGGGTGTGAGCCGCGCATTCTAATGGCAGTTCGGGCGGCATTGCAAGCGCCGCCGTTGCCGGCACCTCCTGCCGTTCACCACGCCATCGTTCACGAAGCCTCCACCCCGGTGGCCGGCGCAATGCGTCAGGCCAGGGCGTGCTCGATCATCCGCTCGAACCGGACCTGCTCGTAGTGCGTCAGGATCGCCACATTGTCGGCCGCGCCGGTCTGCCGATTCCAATCGACGATGGTGGCACCACGCGCATGGGTGCCGCCGGTCTCCACTGCCAGAGGGCGCTCCAGCAACTCCAGCGCCCCCTCCGGCTGCAGGGCCAGCGCCATTGCCAGCGCATCGGCGGCATGCCAACGCGCCCCGCGGCCGGTCCTGGCCCAGGCGCGGGTATGGGCGGAGATGCCCGCATAGAAGCGGGCACGGCCGGAATCCGCAGCCAGCCAGCGTTCGGCATCCGCATGCAGGAAGCCATGCGCCAGCACCGCCTCCCAGTCGGCGAGCTCGATCTTCGGGAAGGCCGAAAACACGATGTGCGCCGCCTCCGGGTCGAAGGCGATGTTGAACTCGGCGGCCGGGGTGATGTTGCCGTGCGCGGTGACGGCGGCCCCCATCACCACGCACCGCTTGATGCGCTGCGGCAGGGTGGGGTCCAGCTTCAGCGCCAGCGCGAGGTTGGTCAGCGGGCCCAGCGCCACCAGCAGCAGCTTGCCGGCGTGTTCATGCGAGAGCCGCAGGATGGCCAGCGCGGCGTGCTCGGCTTCGGCAGCACGGGCGGCCGGCGCGTAGCCGGTATCACCGAAGCCGTCGCGGCCGTGCACGTAGGCGGCATCGCGGGCCGGGAACACCAGCGGTGCATCGGTGCCGGCAAACACCGGCACGTCCACGCTGCAGACCTCGCACAGCTTCAGCGCGTTGGCGACGGTGTGGTCCAGGCCGACGTTGCCGGCGGCGATGGTCAGGCCGACGACCTGATGGCGCCCGCTTTCGGACTGCATGTCGTCGAAGGCCATCAGCAGGGCCAGCGCGTCGTCCACGCCGGGGTCGGTGTCGATGAGAAGCGGAATGCGGTCGGTTGTCATCGCCGCATTATGACCGCAAGCAGCCAGCGGTCAGCGATAGCGGCGCAGGTAGCGTTTCTCGAACGCGGACTTGGCCCAGTGCATCGCCCGCAGCGGCGGCAACGCGCGTGACCCGCCGGCCTTGCGGGTGACCAGCAGGCCGCGGTCCAGCGTATCCACGATGCAGACCAGCTCGGCGGCGAACGCTTCCTCCACCGGCTCTCCCCGCAGGGTGCGCAGCAGGTTGCGCGCGGCCACCTCCGCCTGCAGGTCGGCCTGGTGCGCCTGCTTGGGCAGCCAGTCCGGGCCGGGGAAGCTGCCGCCGTCGCCGGCGACGAACGTGCGGTCGAAGCCGGGCACGCGGCACTGCGCATCGCCCTGCACGAAACCGCCCGGCGAGCGCGGCAGCGGGGTGTCGTCCAGCCACGCCTGCCCGGTCAGCCCCGGCATGAACAGGGTCATGGCGCTGTCGATGCGGGTGCGCTCCAGCTGCACCGCGTCGGCCTCGAAGCGCTGCGGTTTCTCGCCCAGCACGGTGTCGATGCCGCGCTTGCGCAACTCGCCCAGGATCAAGCCGACGGCCTTGTCGCCCAGCCGCTGGCCCGGCTTTTCCGACGGGCTGAAGAACACCAGCCGGAAGCGGTCGCGCCGGCGCTGCTTGCGCAGCAGGGTCTCGATGCCGAACGCGAACTCGAACATCGGGCCGCCGCGCATGGCGATGGGTTCGTTCGGGTTGCTGCCGAAGCCGAAGCAGAGGGTGCCGCCGTCCAGCGCGGCCAGCCGGTCGCGGATCGCCTCGCCGGCGTCCACGCCCGCGCAGGGAATGATGGCGTGCTCGATGCCGGGCAGCTTGCGCAGGAAGCGCGCGCCGCTGGCGATGACGAGGCCGTCGTTGGCGACGTCGCCGGCGTCGGTGTGCAGCACGCGCGCGTCCGCCGACAGCCCGGTGGCGCGCGCACGATGGAAGCTGATGCGTTCACGGCGCAGGAAGTCGTCCAGTGGCACCACCAAGTCGGCACGGCTGCGCAGGCCCGAGGGAATCCAGATCGTGCCCGGCAGGTAGTGCAGCTCAGCACGCGGCGCAACCAGCGTCAGCGAGGCGTCGGGTGCGTGCCTGCGCAGCGTCCGCAGGGCGGTCAGGCCGGCGAAGCCAGCGCCGACAACGGTGATGCGTGCGCCCATCTCGCCCCCTACTCCGCGATCCCCAGCGCCTGCCGGAGCTTGCCTTCCAGCCCGGTGACGCCGGACGACTTGCCGATCTCCAGCGCGCGCGGCGCGGCGACGCCGTCGAAGTCGCGCTGTTCCAGAGCCAGCAGCGTGCCGGCGCGGTTGCCACTGGCGCAATGCACCAGCCCCCCGCCGCCATGGGCCGGCGCGAGCGCCGCATGCAGGGCGCGCGCATTGGCCGGATTGATGCCGTTGGCGCCACTGACCGGGAGTTCAATGTAGCGCAGACCCGCGGCGCGCACTTCGGCCGCCTCGTCGCGATCCTTGAGCTCCCCACGCGTGCGCAGGTTGATCACGGTGCGCACGCCGCGCGCCTTGATCGACTGCCAATCGCCGACCGCGGGTTGGCCCGCGGTGTACAGCCCCGGCAACGGCTGGAGCAGCGCCACCGAGGTCGCCGCCGGCGGGGCATGCGCGCAGCCGGTCGCCAACGCGGCCACCAGCAGCGCTACGGGCAGCGCCATTCGCAGACGGGGGCTCATGCCTGCGCCTCCCGTGACGGCGACAGCTCGTCGAAGGCGCGCAGCGCTTCGGCGGCGTAGATCATCGACGGGCCCGCGCCCATGTAGATCGCCATCGACAGGGTCTCGAGGATCTCTTCACGGGTCGCACCGGCCTTGATCGCGGCCTTGGCGTGGAAGCCGATGCAGCCGTCGCAGCGCACCGCGATGCCGATTCCCAGCGCGATCAGCTCCTTGGTCTTCACGTCCAGCGCACCGGGCTTGAGCGCTTCGCGGGCCAATGCGGAAAAGCCCCGCATCGGGTCCGGCGCCCCCTCGCGCAGCGTGCCGATGGCTGCGTTGAGGTCATCGATCAGGTCGGGAAAGGACTGGCTCACGGAAACACTCCTGCAATCAAAGGTTCTGGCGGGTCCAACGGATGATATCGGCCGTGCCCATCGCGCCCGACTGGCGCGCAAGCTCGCGGCCCTGCCGGAACAGGACCAGCGTGGGGATGCTGCGGATGCCGAAACGCCCACCCAGCGCCGGCTGCGCCTCGGTATCGAGTTTGGCCAGCCGCACCTGCGGCTCCAATTGCGCGGCGGCGGCCTCGAACTGCGGCGCCATCATCCGGCACGGGCCGCACCACGTCGCCCAGAAATCCACCAGCACCGGCAGGTCGGCGCGCTCGACATGCGCATGGAAGCCCGCATCGTCCAGCGCCAGCGGATGCGCTGCGAACAGTGCAGCGCCGCATTTGCCGCACTTCGGTGCCTCCGCCATGCGCTCCTGCGGCACCCGGTTGAGCCCGTTGCAGCGCGGGCAGGCAACGACCAGCGCCGTCGATTCGGTTGTCATGTCGCCTCCTGCGCGGGCAGCGCGCGCCGCTTCAACACGTAATACAGCAACGGGATCACCACCAGCGTGAGGACGGTGCTGACCAGGATGCCGAAGATCAGCGAAATGGCCAGGCCGTTGAAGATCGGATCGTCCAGGATGAAGAACGCGCCCAGCATCGCCGCCACACCGGTCAGCACGATGGGCTTGGCGCGCACCGCGCAGGCATCGATCACCGCCTCCACCAGCGGCACGCCGCGTTCGGTCTCCTGGTTGATGAAGTCCACCAGCAGGATCGAATTGCGGACGATGATCCCGGCCAGCGCGATCATGCCGATCATGCTGGTGGCGGTGAACTGCTTGCCCAGCAGGGCGTGGCCCGGCATCACGCCGATCACGGTGAGCGGGATCGGCGCCATGATCACCAGCGGCACCAGGTAGCTGCGGAACTGCGCGACCACCAGCAGGTAGATCAGCACCATGCCGGCGGCATAGGCAATCCCCATGTCGCGAAAGGTTTCATAGGTGATCTGCCACTCGCCGTCCCACTTCACCGCATAGTCGCTGGTATCGGCCGGCTGGGTGATGAACGTCTGCGCCAGCGTCTGGCCCGCGACCTTGTGGTCGCCGAGCTGGCCGACGATGCCGAACATGCCGTACAGCGGGCTGTCGAGCTTGCCGGCTTCGTCCGCGGTCACGTAGACCACGGGCAAGCCGTCCTTGTGGTGGATGGCACCGTCCCACGTCGCTTTCTCCACGCGCACCAGCTCGGAGAGCGGCACCAGCTGGCCCTGCGCACCGCGCACCTTCAGGGCCAGCAGCGAGGCCAGCGCGGCCTGGTCCTGCGCCGGCAGGCGCAGGCGCACCGGGCGCGGATACTTCGAGGCGCCGTCGTGCACGTAGGTGGCGTCCAGCCCGGACACGCCCATGGCGATGGCGTCGGCGATGGCCGACTGCGGCACGCCCAGGCGCGCGGCGCGCTCGCGATCCACCACGATCTGCTCGCGCGGCGCGGCGGCCTCCACGCTGGTGTCGACGTCGACGATGCCTTCGGTAGCGGCGAAGCGCTCCTTCGCCAGCGCCAGCGCGACCCTGCGCTGGCCGGCGTAGTCGGGCCCGTACACCTCCGCCACCAGCGGCGAGAGCACCGGCGGACCCGGCGGCACTTCGACCACCTTCACCGAGGCGCCGTACCGCTTGCCCACCTGCGCCAGCATCGGCCGGATCGCCAGCGCGATCTCGTGGCTCTGGCGCTTGCGGTGGTGCTTGTCCACCAGGTTCACCTGCAGGTCGCCGACATTGCTGCCGCTGCGCAGGAAGTACTGCCGCACCAGCCCGTTGAAGTTGATCGGCGCGGCGGTGCCGGCGTAGGCCTGGTAATCCAGCACCTCCGGCACGGTGTCGAGTTTTGCGGCCAGCTCGGCCAGCAGCGCGTTGGTCTGCTCCAGCGTGCTGCCCTCCGGCATGTCCACCACCACCTGCACCTCGGACTTGTTGTCCAGCGGCAGCATCTTCAGCACCACCAGCTTGAACACCGCCAGCGACGCGGCCAGCACCACCAGCCCCGCCATCGAGGCGAACAACAGGGTGCGCTTGCGGCCGGCGCCGGCGCCGCGCAGGAACGGCGACATCACCCGCTCGAACAGCCGGTGCAGCCAGCCCGCCTGCCCGCTCTCATCGGGAGCGCCTTCGTGGGCGTGCTCGCCTGCGGCCGCATGCCCGTGACGGGACAGCAGCTTCAGCGACAGCCACGGCGTCACGACCAGCGCGATGGCCAGCGACAGCAGCATGCCCACCGAGGCGTTGATCGGGATCGGCCGCATGTACGGGCCCATCAGGCCCGACACGAACGCCATCGGCATCAGCGCCGCGATCACCGTGAAGGTGGCCAGGATGGTGGGGCCGCCGACCTCGTCCACCGCGGGCGGGATCGCCTCGCGCAGCGACTTGCCGTCGCGCGCCATGTGCCGGTGGATGTTCTCCACCACCACGATGGCGTCGTCGACCAGGATGCCGATCGAGAAGATCAGCGCAAACAGGGACACGCGGTTGAGGGTGAAGCCCATCACCTTGGAGGCGAACAGGGTCACGGCCAGGGTCAGGATGACCGCGGTGCCGACCACGATGGCCTCGCGCCAGCCCAGCGCGAACAGCACCAGCAGCACCACGCTGGCGGTGGCGAAGACCAGCTTCTGGATCAGTTTCTGCGCCTTGTCGCTGGCGGTTGCGCCGTAGTCGCGGGTCACGCTGACGTGCACCCCGGCGGGGATCAGTTCGCCCTGCAGCTGGGTGATGCGCCCGGCAATCGCGGTGGTGATGTCGCTGGCGTTGCTGCCCGGCTTCTTGGCGATGGCCAGGGTGACCGCCGGGGTGGTGCCGGCCTGCGGGCCCGCGCGCCCGGCGGGCGCGCCGTGCCAAACGTAGCGGGTGGCGATGTCGCCGCGCGGCGCGATGGTGGCCACGTCGGACAGCAGCAGCGGCTTGCCGTCGCGGCTGCCGATGACGAGGTTGGCCACGTCGTCGGCGGTCGCAAGGTACGCACCCGCCGTGACCGGCACCGCGCCCTGCGCCGCGTCCACGCGCTCGCCCGCCTGGTGCACCAAGTTCGCCGCCTGCAGCGCCTGCGCGAGGTCGTTCGCCCCCATGCCGTAGGCCGCCAGCTTGGCCGCATCCAGCGTGACCAGCACGCTGCGGTCCGGCGCGCCGATGGTGGTGATGTCGCGGGTGCCCGGGATGCGCTTGAGCTCGGCTTCCAGCGTATGCGCCACCTCGGCCAGCCGGCTGGCATCCATCTGCGGATCGTCGCTCCACAGGGTCAATGCCATGACCGGCACATCATCAATCCCCTTGGGCTTGACGATGGGCTGGCCGACGCCGGCACGGGCCGGCAGGAAATCGGCGTTCGAGAACACCTGGTTGTACAGGCGCACCAGCGCCGGCTGGCGTTGCACGCCCACTTCGAATTCCACCGTCAGCACGGCCATGCCGGGCCGGCTGATCGAATAGACGTGCTTGACGCCCTCGACCTCGGACAGCTTCTGCTCCAGCGGGGTGGAGACCCACTGCTCGACGTCGCGGCTGCTGGCGCCGTCGAACGGAACGATGACGTTGGCCATCGTCACGTCGATCTGCGGCTCTTCCTCGCGCGGCGTGATCATCACCGCCAGCAGGCCCAGCAGCAGGCCCATCACCGCCAGGATCGGCGTCAGCGGGTTGCTCTGGAACGCCGCGGCCAACCGGCCGGAGATCCCCATGCGCGCGTCCTTATTCACGACCGGCCTCCGCCGCCTTGCGCTGCGCGGCCAGTGCCTGGACGGCGGCGACCGGGTCGCGCGCCACCACGTCGCCGGCCCGCAGGCCCGAAATCACCTCGACGGTCTCCCCGCTGCGCGCGCCGAGCCGCAGCTGGCGCAGCAGCAGGCGCCCGTCCTGCACCACGTACGCGCCGGACAGCTCGCCGCGCTGGGCGACGCTGGCCGCGGGGATGCGCACGCCGCCCGCGGCTTCGCCCGGGTCGATGGCATCGGCGGCGAACACGACCTTGGCGGTGGTGCCCGGGGCGGGTGCCGGATCCCGCACAGGCAGGGTCACCCGCACGTTGACGCTGTGGCTGACCGGATCGGCCGCCGGGAACACCACCACGTCCACAGGCACCACGCGCTCACCATTGGCCAACACCACGGTAGCCACCGGATTGCGGCGGATCGCCTCGGCGCGGCTCTGCGGCACGGCCACTTCGATGCGCAGCGCGTCCGGCGCATACACGCTGACCAGCGGCATGCCCGGCGCGACGGTTTCGCCCGGCTCGACGTCGCGGCGCGCCACCACGCCGTCGTATGGCGCACGCACCACGGTGTAGGCCGCCTGCTGGGCGGCCTGCGCGACCACCGCGGCGGCGGCGTTGCGGGCGGCCACCGCCGCATCGCGGGCGGCGCGGGCCTGGTCGATCTGCGCCTTGGACACGTATTGCGCATCGGCCAGGGCGGCATAGCGCCGGTAGTTCTGCTGGGCCTCCGCGGCGGCGGCCTCCGCCGCCCGCAGCTGCGCGCGGGCCGCGGCGGCGCCGGCGTCCTGCTCCACCGCGGTGATCCGCAGCAGCACGTCGCCGGCGCGCACCGGCTGGTTCACGTCCACCAGCACGGCCTGCACGCGGCCCGCCGTCTGCGCGGCCAGGTCGGCGCGGCGGACCGCTTCGACCACGCCGTCCCAGCCACGCCCCGGCAACGCGCCACTGGCGGCCACGGTGAAGGTGGCCAGATCGCCGGGTAGCACCGGCGTGGCTGCCGGTTTTTCGCCACCGCAGGCAGCCAATGCCAGCAGGGCGGGCAACAGCAGGGGCCGCATCGTACGCATCATGTATTCACCCTCCGGCAGCAACGTCAGCAACGACTGCACGTAGTGCCATTACCGCGGCCGATGCCGAGCTTCTTCATCACCATCGCGGCGGGACAGAAGCCGGTGAACGCGGACTGGAACAGGTTGGCACCGATGAACACGGTCATCCAGAAGAACGCGGGGTGCACGAAATGGGTCAGGGCCACGCTCACCAGCACCATCACGCCGGCAAAGGCTTGTACGGCTCGATCGAGGGTCATGGGAATCTCCTTGGGTTGTGTGTGTTGGTGGAATGCAGGATCAGGATGAACGCTTCACGTCCTTCAGGCGCTCGATGCCGAGCAGGCCGAGGATGTGCTTTTCGTAGATCGGCTCGCTGGTGCCGTTGCGCATCTTGTAGAGGAAGTACTTCTCGAAGCCGATCTTGGCCAGGTGCACCCACTTGCCGATCTTGGTCCAGGTGACGTTGCGCGGCGGGATCTGCGGCAGCGCCACGAAGGCCGCGCCGGTGTCGCCCATGTCGGCCAGGCACACGGCGTTCCAGGTGCCCTCGAAGTTGGGCGTTTCGCCCTTCAGCTCGGCCTGGATGTTGCGCACGATGGTGGTGACCATCGACTCGATCATGAAGCCGGTCTTGGGCGCACCGGTGGGCACCGGGGTCGCTTCCACCGGCGGGATCGCCACGCACACGCCGGCCGAGAAGATCTTCGGGTACTTCGGGCTGCGCTGGTGCTTGTCCACGATGACGAAGCCGCGCGGGTTGCACAGGCCCTCCACCGCGGCCACCGCCTCAACGCCCTTGAACGCCGGCAGCAGCATGGAGAACTTGAACGGCACCACCTGCGGCTCCAGCGGCTGGCCCTTGTCGTCGTGCGGCACCACGGTCATTTCGCCCTCGCGGACCTCCGCCACCTTGGCGTTTTCGATCCACTTGATGTGGCGCTGGCGCATCTCCGATTCCATCAATCCCTTGGAATCGCCCACGCCGCCCAGGCCCATGTGGCCGATGTACGGCTCGCTGCTCACGAACGTCATCGGCACCTTGTCGCGCAGCTTGCGCTTGCGCAGGTCGGCGTCGACGATCATCGCGAACTCGTAGGCCGGGCCGAAGCAGCTAGCGCCCTGCACCGCGCCGATCACGACCGGGCCGGGATTTTGCAGGAAGGCCTGGTAGGCCTCCCACGCATGCGCGGCGTGCGGGGTGGTACAGACCGACTGGGTGAAGCCGGCGTCCGGGCCGGTGCCGGGCACTTCCTCGAAGGCCAGTTTCGGGCCGGTGCAAACCAGCAGGTAGTCGTAGCCGATGCGCTCGCCCTTGCCGGTGATAACTGCATCGCCGGCGGCATCGATCTGCGCCACGCCACTGCCGTCGAAGCGGATGCCGTGGCGAGCGACGTGCTCGGCCACGTTCAGGCTGATCTCCTCCTGCTTGCGCCAGCCCACCGCCAGCCACGGGTTGGACGGCGTGAAGCCGAAGCGCTCGCCGTTGCCCACCAGCACGATGTCATGCCCCTTGCCCAGCGTTTCGCGCAGCTCGTAGGCCGCACTCATGCCGCCCAGCCCCGCACCCATCACCACGATCCTGGCCATCGTCCACCCCCGGTCTGTCGAATCGACATGCGTAAATTAGCAGTTGCTTATATTAGTGTCAACTGATATAAAATCAATACCCCAACTGCAACCCGCTCGAACGATGCGCGCCCCCCCTCCTGCCGCCAAGCCAACCCCCGCGATGGACCCAGAAGCGATGCGCCTGCACGCCGGCGATGCCGCGCAACTGCTGCGCGCACTGGCCAACGACAAGCGTTTGATGCTGCTGTGCCTGCTGGTGGACGGCGAGCGTTCGGTGGGCGAGCTCAATGCCAAGGTGGCGCTGAGCCAGTCGGCGCTGTCGCAGCATCTGGCGGTGCTGCGCAACGACGGGCTGGTGACCACCCGGCGCGAAGCGCAGACGATCTACTACCAGCTTGCCGACGGCCCGGCGCAACGCATCATCGAAACCCTGCACGGGATCTACTGCGGCGCGCAGCCCGCCTGCACCACGTAAGCCTCAGGCGGCGGCGTAGCGCGCGGCGCCGCCCACCCAGCGGGCAACCACCGCGCCGGCGACGTCCGGCGTCTCGTGCAGCAGGCGATCCGCCAGTGCATGCACCTGCGGCAGCAGATCGGCATCGCGTGCCAGGTCGGCAATGCGAAAGCCGGCAATGCCGGTCTGGCGGGTGCCCAGCAATTCACCGGGGCCACGCAGTTGCAGGTCTTTTTCGGCGATCAGAAAGCCGTCGTTGGTCTGCCGCAGGGTGTCCAAGCGCTGCCGTGCCATCGCCGACAGCGGCTGCTGGAACAGCAGCACGCAACTGGACGCCGCGCTGCCGCGCCCCACCCGCCCGCGCAACTGGTGCAATTGCGCCAGCCCCAGCCGCTCGGCGTTTTCGATCACCATCAGCGAGGCGTTGGGCACATCCACGCCCACTTCAATCACGGTGGTGGCCACCAGCAGATCGATGCCGCCCGCCTTGAATGCCAGCATCGCCGATTGCTTGTCGGCCGGCTTCATCCGCCCATGCACCAACCCGACCCGCAGCGCCGGCAATGCCGCCTGCAAGGCCTCGAAGGTGGATTGCGCAGCCTGCGCCTGCACCTCGTCGGAGTCATCGATCAGGGTGCAGACCCAATACGCCTGCCGGCCTTCGGCGCAAGCCAGGCGGATGCGTTCGATGAGCTCCGGGCGACGCTCGGCGGCCAAGGCCACGGTGGTGACAGGGGTGCGCCCCGGCGGCAGCTCATCGATCGCGGAGACATCCAGATCGGCATACGCACTCATCGCCAAGGTGCGCGGAATGGGGGTGGCGGTCATCACCAGCTGGTGCGGCACGCCCTGGCGGCCCTTGTCGCGCAGCGCCAGCCGCTGGTGCACGCCGAAGCGGTGTTGTTCGTCGACGACGGCCAGCGCCAGGTCGTGGAAGGCCACACCTTCCTGCATCAGCGCATGCGTGCCCACCACCACCTGCGCCGCACCCGAGGCCACCGCCTCCAGCACCTGCGCCCGCGCCTTGCCGGTCACCTTCCCCGCCAGCCAGCCCACCCGCACGCCGATGCTGTCCAGCCAGCCGCGCAGATTGTGGAAGTGCTGTTCGGCCAGCAATTCGGTGGGGGCCATCAGTGCCGCCTGGCGGCCATCGGCCACCGCCAGCAACGCCGCCATCGCCGCGACCACGGTCTTGCCGCTGCCGACATCACCTTGCACCAGCCGCAGCATCGGCCGCGGCTGGCGCAGGTCCTCGCGCAATTGCGCATACACGCGCGCCTGCGCCCCGGTCAGCGCGAACGGCAAGGCGGCTTGCAATTGCGCCACCAGCCGCTCATCGCCACGCAACGCACGCGCACCCTCGGCTTGCAGCGCCAGCCGTTGCCGTCGCAGGCCCAGTTGGTGGGCCAACAATTCTTCCAGCGCCAAGCGCCGCTGCGCCGGGTGCAAGCCACCTTGCAGTGCCGCCACGTCGGCATCGGCGGGCGGCGCATGCAGGGTCACGATGGCCTCGCGCAGCGAAGGCAAACCGCACTGTCGCAGCCAATCCGGCGGCAGCAACTCCAGAGCTTCGGCAGCAGGCAGGTGTTGCAAGGCCTGCACCACCCACTTGCGCACACTGGCCGGGCCCACGCCCTCGATCTCCGGATACACCGGATCCAGCGCCTCACCCAGCGCATGCTCGCCTTCGCCCAGCACGCGATAGGCCGGGTGCACGATCTCCAGCCCATGCTGGCCCGGACGCGGGGTGCCGTAGGCGCGGATGCGCGTGCCCGGCGCGAACTGCGCCACCTGCGACGCGCGGAAATGGAAAAATCGCAGCACCAGCGTGCCGCGCGCAGCATCGGCGATTGCCACCCGCAGCATCGGCCGATAGCGGAAGCTGCGTTCCACCGCCTCCACCCGCCCTTCCACCTGCGCCGCCACGCCGGCCTGCAACGCATGGATCGGCGTCAGCCGGGTACGGTCCTCATAGCCACGCGGCAGATGCAGCCACAGATCCTGCACCGTCACCAACCCGCGCGCGGCCAGCTTTTCGCGCAGCGCGGGGCCCACGCCGGCCAGACTGGAAAGCGGGGCATCCGCACCCGCGATGGCTTGGAAACGGGCGGCCGGCATCGGAACGGCGCGACGCCCTTATCCGAGCACCATCAGCGCATCCACCTCGAACGCGGCACCCTTGGGCAGGGCCGTGACCTCGATGGTGGAACGGGCCGGATACGGCTGGCTGAAGTACTCGCCCATCACCGCGTTGACTGCGCCGAACTGCGACAGGTCGGTGAGGTACAGGCCGACGCGGACGACATCATCCAGCGTGCCGCCGGCGGCAACGCACACCGCCTTCAGGTTGTCGAAGGCACGCCGCGCCTGCGCCTCGATCCCGCCTTCGACCAGGTTGCCGGTGGCCGGGTCCAGCGGGATCTGGCCACTGAAGAACACCATGTTGCCGGCACGGGTGGCCTGCGAATACGGGCCGATGGCGGCCGGGGCGGCATCGGTATGGATGGCGGTGCGGGGCATGGCGACTCCTCTCGGTGAGTTGGGAAACGCCTCATTGTAGGGCGGAGCCTGCTCCACCAGCACGGTACGGAGGCAACCCGCCACGCTCAGCAGCGCTGCACGTCCTGCACCACTTGCAGGCGGCGCACGCCGCGAATCACTTCGGCCAGGTGGCGGTCGTCGGTGACATCGATGGCAAACCGCAGTACCGCGATGTTGCTGTCGCGCTCCAGGTACTCCACGCGATCGATGTTGGACTCCGCGTTGGCGATGGCGGCGGCGATCTGCGCCAGCACCCCCGGGCGGTTCTCCGCCTCGATCCGGATCGCCACGCTGAAATCGCCGGAAACCTCGCGGTCCCAGCCGATCGCCACCCAGCGCTCCGGCGACTTGCGGTATTCGGACACGTTCGGGCATCCCATCCGGTGCACGACGATCCCCTTGCCGGCGGTGTGGTAGCCCATGATCTCGTCGCGCGGGATCGGCAGGCAGCACTGCGCGAAACTGATCACGCCGCGCTCGCTGCCGGTGATGAGGATGCGCTCCTGCGGCGCGCCGGCCGCCGGTTGCCCGTTGCTGTGCTGCTGCGCCAACGCCAGCGCCACCTGCGAGGGCATGCGATTGCCCAGCGCGATGTCGGCCAGCATCGATTCCAGCCGCGGGTAGCGGTTGTCGGCCAGGAACGCCTCCACGCGCTGCATCGGGATGCGGTCCAGCGCGGTGCCCTGCGCGCCCAGCGCGCGATCCAGCATGTAATGCCCCAGCTGCACCGCGTCCTCGTGCTCCAGCTGCTTGAGCTGCTGGCGGATCGCGGTGCGCGCCTTGCTGGTCACCACGAATTCCAGCCACTGGGTGGACGGCACCGCCGCCTTGGCGGTGATGATCTGCACCGTCTGCCCGCTGACCAGCTTGGTGCGCAACGGCGCCAGCCGCTTGTCCACGCGCGCGGTCACCGCATGGTTGCCGACGTCGGTATGCACCGCGTAGGCGAAATCCAGCGCGGTGGCATTGCGCGGCAACGACAGGATGTCGCCCTTCGGCGAGAACAGGTAGACCTCGTCCGGGAACAAATCGACCTTGACGTTTTCCAGGAACTCCAGCGACGAACCGGTGCCCCGCTGGCTTTCCACCAGGTTGGCAATCCACGCCGCCGCCCGCCCCTGCGCGCTGTTGCCGCCACCTTCCGCGCCGATCTTGTAGGCCCAGTGCGCGGCCACGCCGCGCTCGGCGATCAAATCCATCTCGCGGGTGCGGATCTGCACCTCGATGGGCGACCCGTAAGGACCGAACAGCACCGTGTGCAGCGACTGGTAGCCGTTGGCCTTGGGGATGGCGATGAAGTCGCGGAAGCGCCCGTCCAGCGGCTTGTAGACGGCGTGCACCACACCCAGCGCGTGGTAGCAGTCGGCCACCGAATCCACCACCACCCGGAAGCCGAACACGTCCATCACCTGGGTGAAGCTGCGCCCCTGCGCGTGCATCTTGGTGTAGACGCTCCACGGCGTCTTGATGCGGCCCACCAGGCGATGCTCGAGTTTTTCCAGCGCCAGCCGCTGCGCCAACCGCGCCTCGATCTGCGCCAACGCCTCGCGCCGCACCAGCGGGGCGCTGCGAATGCGCTTGGCGATCACCGCGTGCCGCCACGGATGCAATGCCTTGAAGCCGAGATCCTGCAATTCGGCCTTGATCAGGTTCATGCCCAGCCGCTGCGCGATGGGCGCGTAGATGTCCAGCGTCTCCACCGCGATCCGGCGTCGCGACTCCGCCGACTTCGCCCCCAGCGTGCGCATGTTGTGCAGGCGGTCGGCCAGCTTGATCAGGATCACGCGCAGGTCGCGCGACATCGCCAGCAGCATCTTGCGGAAGCTCTCGGCCGCCGCCTCCTGGCGATCGGCGAAACTCACCTTTTCCAGCTTGGTGACGCCATCCACCAATTCGGCCACGGTCTCGCCGAACTGCGCCGCCACGTCGACACGAGTCAGCGGGGTGTCCTCGATGGTGTCGTGCAGGATCGCCGCCACCAGCGTTTCCACGTCCAGCCCCTGCTCGGCCAGCACCTGCGCCACCGCCACCGGGTGGGTGATGTAGGGCTCACCGGACTTGCGGGTCTGCCCCGCGTGCGCGGCCGCACCCACCGACCATGCACGGCGCAACAGCGCCTTCTGCTCCGGGGACAGGTAAAACGCCGCCCGTTCCAGCGCCTGCACATAGTCCGGCACCGCATCCGCAACGGATGCGGGGGCAGGCGGGGGGGCAGTTGCAGGATCGCCGGGCGTCATGCGTCGAGCCTAACCTTTGCCGTGGCATGGCCGCAAACGGAAAACGGCCCCGCAGGGCCGTTGTTCGATGCTCGTGCCGACATGCACGCCAGGCAGGATCAGTCGTCGCCTTTCATGTCGTCGTCGCCGGCCACCACTTCGGCAGCCGCCCACTCCAGTGCCTCGCGCTCCTTGCGTTCGCGTTCGGCCTTTTCCACCGCATCGATGAAATCGGTGTCGATGGCGCGGGCCGCGATCTCGCGCAGTGCCAGCACGGTGGGCTTGTCGTGGGCCTCGCTGTTGTCCAGCTTCGGCTCCACGCCGCCAGCCAGCTGGCGCGCACGCTTGGCCGCCATCATCACGAGTTCGAAGCGGTTGTCGACCACCTGCAGGCAGTCTTCGACGGTAATACGGGCCATGTCTGTCCTGCGGCCACGGCCGCGCGATGGTTCAAGGAACCGCGAAGTCTAATCAAAATGTCAGCGCACCGCAAGCAGATGCCTTGCAAATCAGAAACTTAGCCATCCCGCCCCGCTCACGGCGTTCCCAGCAGCTCTCCCAGCAGCGTCGCATGCCGTGCCACCTGGGCGTCCTTGCGCAGCCGGCTGGCGGTGAAGATGCTGCACATCTCGGCCACCGCGACCTCGAACACCTCGTTGACGATCACGTAGTCGAACTCGCCGTAATGGCTCATTTCCTCGTGCGCGGCGGCCAGCCGCTGCTGGATCACCGCTTCGGAATCCTGCCCGCGCTTGCGCATGCGCTCTTCCAGCGCGGCGCGCGAGGGCGGCAGGATGAACACGCTGACCGCATCCGGGATCATCGCCCGCACCTGCCGCGCGCCCTGCCAGTCGATCTCCAGCAATACATCGCGCCCCTGCGCCAGGTGCGGCTCCACCGACTGCCGGGCGGTGCCTTTCCAGTCGCCGTGCACGCGCGCGTGTTCGAAGAAATCGCCGGCAGCCACCATCGCCTCGAACTCGGCCGCACTGACGAAGTTGTAATGCTCGGCGTGGCGCTCGCCCGGACGCGGTGCGCGCGAGGTGAACGAGATCGACAGACGGATGCCCGGATCACGTGCCAGCACGGCGTTGACGATGCTGGACTTGCCGGCGCCCGACGGCGCGGCGACGATGTAGAGGGTTCCGCGCATGCTCAGGCCCACCTGTTCAAGGATTCGGCACGGGGATATGCCGACGTCGGCGCGAAGCGTCGGCGCAGCGGCCCGAAAACCGCGCTTTTCGGGCCGCGACGCGAAGCCGCGGCAGGATGCCCGGTCTTCGCGCTCATTCGATGTTCTGGATCTGCTCGCGGATCTGGTCGATCAACACCTTCAACTCCACCGCCGCATTGCTGGTGCGCGCATCCACCGACTTGCTGCCCAGGGTGTTGGCCTCGCGGTTGAATTCCTGCAGCAGGAAATCGAGGCGTCGGCCCACCGGTTCCTTGCCGCCCTTGAGGATGCGGCGCAGTTCGACCAGGTGGCTGTCGAGGCGGTCCAGCTCCTCGTCCACGTCGAGCTTCTGCAGCCAGATCACCAGTTCCTGCTCCAGGCGGCCGGGGTCCGCCGGCTGCGCCAGGTCGGCCAGCCGCGCTTCCAGCTTGGCGCGCTGGCCGGCGCGGATCAGCGGCACCAGCGTGCGCACCTCGGCGGCGATCCCGGCGATGGCCTCGGCGCGCTCGCCGATCACCTGCGCCAGCTTGCCGCCCTCGCGCTCACGCGCGGCGATGAAGTCATCCAGCACCGCGTCCACCACCACCAGCGCCTCGCGCTGCAGCGCGTCCGCGTCGAGTCCGCGCGATTGCAGCACGCCGGGGAACTGCAGCAGCTCGGTGAACTGCACCTGCAGGCTGGGAAAGCCGGCGTCCAGCCGCTGCGCCAGCGCCGCAAGCCTGCCCACCAGCGCCTCGTCCACTTGCAGCGCATCGCCGGCAACGGTCGTGCGCAGGCGCAGCACCAGGTCGAGCTTGCCACGCGATACGCGCGCGGACACGCGCTCACGCAGCGCGGCCTCGAATGCGCGCAGCTCGTCGGGAAGGCGCAGGCCCAGTTCCAGGAAACGGTGATTCACCGCGCGAAGTTCGCCGGAAAGCACGCCCCATTCGGTGCTGCGCTCGCCGGCGGCGAAGGCGGTCATGCTGCGGATCATGCGGAATTCCAGTGCCTGCAAAGTGCGAATGGTAATCTAGCGCCCCATCGATTTCCGGTTTTCACCATGGCCTTTGCCCGTCCCAGCGGTCGCAGCGCGGACCAGCTGCGCGTCGTTTCCATCCAGCGCGGCTTCACCCGGCACGCCGAAGGCTCGGTGCTGGTGAGCTTCGGCGACACCCGCGTGCTGTGCACCGCCAGCATCGAAAACAAGGTGCCGGGTTTCCTGCGCGGCAAGGGTGAAGGCTGGATCACCGCCGAATACGGCATGCTGCCGCGCGCCACCCACACCCGCAGCGACCGCGAGGCTGCGCGCGGCAAGCAAGGTGGGCGCACGCTGGAAATCCAGCGCCTGATCGGCCGCAGCCTGCGCGCCTGCGTGGACCGCGCGCTGCTGGGCGAGCGCACCATCACCCTGGACTGCGACGTGTTGCAGGCCGACGGCGGCACCCGCACCGCCGCCATCACCGGTGCCTACGTGGCACTGGCGGATGCGGTGCAGGGGCTGATCGACCGCCGCGAACTCAAGCTGCCGGCCAATGGCCGCGTGCCGATCGTGGGTGCCGTGGCGGCGGTATCGGTGGGCCTTTACCAGGGCGTGCCGGTGCTGGACCTGGACTATGCCGAAGACAGCGCCTGCGACACCGACATGAACGTGGTGATGAACGACGGCGGCGGCTTCATCGAATTGCAGGGCACCGCCGAGGGCCATGCATTCCGCCGCGACGAGCTGGACGCGCTGCTGGCGCTGGCCGAGAAGGGCTGTGCCGAACTGTTCGCCGCGCAACGCGCGGCGCTGGGGCTGGCGTGAAGCCGGCCGCCCGATGAAGCTGGTTCTCGCCAGCGGCAACGCCGGCAAGCTGGCCGAGCTGCGCGAATTGCTCGGTGCAGGCTTCGAGCTGCACGCGCAGTCCGAATTCGGCGTGGCCGATGCCGAGGAAGCCGGCCTGTCCTTCTTCGAGAACGCCATCCTCAAGGCCCGCCACGCCGCCCGCGCCACCGGGCTTGCGGCGCTGGGCGACGACTCCGGGCTGTGCGTCGATGCGCTGCATGGCGCGCCCGGCCTGTATTCCGCCCGCTATGCCGGCCGCCACGGCGACAGCGAAGCAAACATCGACAAGCTGCTGCGCGAACTCGACGGCGTGCCTGACGAAAACCGCAGCGCGCGCTTCGTCTGCGTGCTGGCACTGGTGCAGCATGCCGACGACCCGCTGCCGCTGGTCGCCGAAGGCCGGTGGGAAGGCCGCATCCTGCCTGCGCGCAGCGGCAGCGGCGGCTTCGGCTACGACCCGGTGTTCTTCTCGCCAGCGCACGGCTGCAGCGCGGCGGAGCTGGCACCTGCGGTGAAGAACCGCGACAGCCACCGCGGGCTGGCGCTGGCAACACTGCGCGCGAAATTGTGATCCCCCTGATTCCGTCATTCCCGCGCAGGCGGGAATCCATGGACCTTGTTGTTCAATGCGGTAACGCCCTTGGATTCCCGCCTGCGCGGGAATGACGATCAAAAGCCGATGCTCGCCACCCCACCCCTCGCTCTTTACGTCCACCTGCCCTGGTGCGTGCGCAAATGCCCGTATTGCGATTTCAATTCGCACCAACTGCGCGACGACGCCTCGTTCGATGCCTATGTCGATGCGCTGCTGAAAGACCTGGATGCCGACCTGCCGCTGGTCTGGGGTCGCGTCGTTCACAGCGTGTTCTTCGGCGGCGGCACCCCGTCGCTGTTCCCGCCGGATGCCATCGACCGCTTCCTGCAGCAGGCCAGCGCGCGGCTGCGCATCGCGCCGGATGCCGAAATCACCCTGGAAACCAACCCCGGCACGGTGGAACACGGGCCGTTCCCCGGCTACCGCGCCGCCGGGGTCAACCGGCTCAGCTTCGGCGTGCAGAGCTTCGACGACGGCTGCCTGCAACGGCTCGGCCGCATCCATTCCAGCCAGGACGCCACGCGCGCGGTGAAGTTCGCGCAGGATGCCGGCTTCGACAACTTCAACCTGGATTTGATGTACGCGCTGCCGCAGCAGACGCTGGCGATGGCACAGGATGACGTTGCCCGCGCCATCGCGCTGGCCCCCACCCATCTCAGCCATTACCAGCTGACGTTGGAGCCCAATACCCGCTTCGCCGCGCGTCCGCCGGAGGGGCTGCCGGACATCGACGCCGCCTGGGACATGCAGGAAGCCTGCCAGGCGCAGCTGGCGACTGCCGGATTCGCCCAGTACGAAGTCAGCGCCTACGCCCGCGAGGGCCGACAATGCCGGCACAACCTCAACTACTGGAAGTTCGGCGACTACCTCGGCATTGGTGCCGGTGCCCACGGCAAGCTCACGCTGGGCGCGCAGCAGCAGGTGCTGCGGCGCTGGAAGCTGCGGCACCCGGATCGCTACATCGAGAAGGCCGGCACGCCCGAGGCCATCGGCGGCGATGAGTATCTGGCGGCCAACCGGCTGCCCTTCGACTTCATGCTCAATGCCCTGCGCCTGAACGAAGGCGTGCCGCTGGCGCTGTTCGAAGCCCGCACCGGGCTTGCGGTGGAGGCCATCGCCACCCCGCTGGCGCAGGCGCGGCAGCGCGGCTGGCTGGAAGACACCCCCGGCTGGCTGCGCCCCACCGAACTGGGCCGGCGCTTCACCAATGACGTGATCGGGCTGTTCCTGGACTGAAAGGTTCCCGTCGGCAACCTTCCACCTGAACCAATCCCGCCGTCCGTCACGAGATGGATTGAGGCCCCGGCGGTTCCCGCTTACCATGCGGTAGTTCTTGGCTGCGTCGGGGGGCGCATACCACGGTGGCATCGATGTTCCACACGGCAGGCAGCAAGACGCAAACGCTGGCGGACACCTCGCTGCCCCGGCGTGCGCGGCATGCGCTGGAGCGCCTGCTGGTGGATCTCCATGCCGAGATGGGCCAGCAGATCCCGCAACTGCTGCAGGAAACCGAACTGGCACTGGCCCGCGCCACCCCCAGCAGCGACGCCAAGCTGGAAAACGACCGGCTGGCCTCGATGCGCAGCCTCGGCGGTGGCGGGCAGGCCTTCACCCGGCGCTTCATGGCCGGCCTTGAAGCCTCGCTGGCCAACCTGCAAACGGCACGGCGCAAGCACGACGCCCCGGACGCACCGCCGGTGCTGACCCTGAGCCTGCTGGACGACGACGTGGTCAGCGACGAGGCCACGCTGGCGAACATCGCCAACCGGGTGGAATCCCGCAACAGTCTCGGGTTGCAGCTGCTGGGGCAACGCTTCGGCGTGCTGGCCGGCGCCCCGGCCTTCGAGAGCGAAACCCTGCCGCTGGGCCCGCTTGCGCTTTGCAATGCGCTGGCGGACGCTGCCGATGGCATGCAGTTGTCGCGCTATGCGCGGATGCAGCTGTTCCAGCAGTTCGAGCGGGCCATGGCGGAATTTTATCCGCCGCTGCTCGACACCCTGAACATGCGCCTGGCCGAAGACGGCATCCTGCCGTACCTGAGCTACGTGCCCGTGCGCGTGCGCCCCGGATCGGCAGCCCCGGCAGCCATCCTTGCCCGCCAGGCCGCCGAGGAGAACACCGGCAGCGGCGCACCGGCCACGCCTGCAGGCCAGGCCCCAAGCCATGGCACCGGGCAGACTTCCGGCCATGCCGCCGCGCACACGCCCACCGCCGGCGCTGCGCCCGCGGGCGGCGGCGAGGCAGGTGGCGGCATCGCCCGGGCGTTCGGGCAGACGCTGAAGCAACTGTTGCCCAAGACCAAGCCGGCGGTGCCGGGGTTTGCCGCCCTGCAAACGCTGTTGCAGCGCCGCCGGGTACTGCTGGCGAAACTGCGCCCGGGCGACAGCGACGCACGCGTGCGCGAGCCCCTGCAACACAACGAGGTGCTGGATGCGTTGCAGCGCATGCGCAACAACGCCACCAAGGCCAATACCCTGGGCGATTACCGGCAGATCCTGCTGGCCCAGGCCCGGCAACTGCATGGCCACGGCGTGGCGCTGTCCGACATCGACAACGACAGCTTCGACCTGCTGACCCTGTTTTTCGCCCAATTGCAGCGCGTCCTGCGCAAATCCAGCCCGGGGCAAGTGCTGGTGGAGCGCCTGCGCCTGCCGCTGGCGCAGCTGGCGCTGCGCGACCAACGCTTTTTCACCGATGCCAGCCACCCGGCGCGGCAGTTGCTGGGGGCGGTCTCGCTGGCGGGCGCGCAATGGCTGGCCGAAGACGACCTCGACAACCAATGGCTGGGGTTGCTGCAGCGCGCGGTGACGTCGGTGCAGCAAGACAGCGACGGCGCACTGGACACCTTCGTCGAGGCCAACCAGACCCTGCAATCGGGTCTGCAGGCGTTGGCCCGCAAGGCCGAAATGGCCGAACGCCGGCAGGTGGAAGCCGCCCGCGGGCGCGAGAAACTGGCGGTGGCCCGGCAGCAGGCGCGCGCCAAAGTCGACGGGCTGTTGCAGGGCCGCAGCCTGCCGCGGTTCCATGCGATCCTGGTGGAACATGCCTGGATGGACGTGCTGTCGCTCACCCATCTGCGCGGCGGCGAACACTCCGACGGCTGGCAACAATTGCTGGACGCCACCCGACGCATCCTCGACGCCTGCACCAGCGATTCGCCGGACATCGCCGACATGGCGTTCTTCGAGCAGGTGCGCGGCGCGCTGGAACAGGTGGGCTACCACGCCGACGATGCCGGCGCGATCGCGCGGCAACTGACCAATGGCCCCAGCGGCCAGGGCGACATGGCTTCGCGCACCGAACTGCTGGTGCAACTGCGTGCCCGTGCCCGCCTGGGAGAAGGCAGCGGCGTCACCGACACCGATGCGTTCACCCCCCTGAGTCCGGAAGAACGGCTGGCCGGGGAAGAACTGCGCACCCTCAAGCTGCCGGTCTGGGTGGAACTGGACGATGCCGGCAGCCACCCCCTGCGCCGCCGCCTGGCCTGGGTGAGCCGGCACACCCCGCAGGTATTGCTGGTGAACCGGCGCGGGTTGCGGGTGGGCAGCGAGGATCTTGATGCCTTGACCCGGTTGCTGACCACCGGCGGCCTGCGCCTGCTGGCGCAGGACACCACCCCGGCGGATGACGCATGGGACGCCACCCTGGACAACCTGCAACACATCACCCCGGCAGACGCCTTCGACGCGCAGGAGGACGATCATGGGGATTGAATCCCGTCGCCAGCCGCGGCGCGCGGTTCCCGGCATGGTGGAGGTCGTCGACAGCATCCTCGAGGAAGCCGTGGGTTACGTGGGCAATGTCTCGGTGGGCGGCATGCTGCTGATCGCTAATCGCAACCTGCCCGACAACGCCCTGTTCCAGTTCCGCTTCCAACTGCCCGACGGCCTGCCCGGCGCGCAACCGCTGGAAGTGGGCGCGCACGTGCTGTGGCAAGACAAGGCCGGCGCGCCCGGGCAATCCTGGGTGGGCCTGCGCTTCCTTGGGCTGTCGCCCGAGGCCACCCGTCGCCTGCGCAACTGGGCCGAACAGCCGGACGCCTGACCCTGCCCAACGGCACCTGCAACCGGCATCGCCCTGGGCCACAATCGGCAACATCCCCCTACCTGTCGCCAGCGCCATGTCCAACGCCCTGACCGCATCGCTGTACCCCCGACACCTCGAAACCCTGCTGGCGCGCGCCGCCGAAGCCCTGCGCCGCAGCGGCCACGACCACCTGCTGATTCCCTCGGGCACCCTGCACTACCAGGCCTTCGATGATCGCGACTACCCCTATGCGGTGAACCCGCACTTCAAGGCCTGGCTGCCACTGACCCGCGCGCCGGGCAGCTGGCTGCTCATCACCCCGGGCCAGCGGCCGAAGCTGCTGTTCCTGCAACCGCACGACTATTGGCACGTGGTGCCGGCAACGCCCGCCGACTACTGGGTGGAGCATGTCGACATCGAAGTGATCCGCACCGCCGATGAAGCCGTGCGCCACCTGCCCGGCATGGCGGGCTGCGCGATCCTCGGCGAACCGCAAAGCGCGCTGGGTGGCTACCTGCCGAACAATCCCGAGCCGGCGCTGCAATACCTGGACTACCACCGCGCGTTCAAGACGCCCTATGAAATCGAGCTGATGCGGCAGGCCAACCGCATCGGCGCGCGCGCGCACCGCGCCGCCGAACGCGCCTTCCGCGCCGGTGCCAGCGAATTCGGCATCCACCTGGCCTATTGCCAGGCCGCCGGACAAGATGCCAATGACCTGCCCTACGGCAACATCGTCGCCTTGAACGAACACGGTGCGGTGCTGCACTACACCGACCGCGACCGCCTGCCGCCGAAGCCCTCGCGCAGCTTCCTGATCGACGCCGGTGCCAGCTTCGGCGGCTACGCCAGCGACATCACCCGCACCTATTCGGCGCAGGACGATGAGTTCGCAGCGATGATCCGCGCCGTCGACGCCGCGCAGCTCGCGCTGTGCGACCTGGTGCGGGCCGGCACCGACTACGCGCGGATCCATCTGCAGGCGCACCTGCTGCTGTCCGGCGTGCTGCGCGAGTTCGGCGTGCTCAAGGTCACGCCGGAGGCCGCCCTTGCCAGCGGCGTCTCCAGCGCATTCTTCCCGCACGGCATCGGCCACGGCATCGGCCTGCAGGTGCACGACGTGGCCGGCTTCGCCGCCACCGACGCCGGCGGCAGCATCGCCAAGCCCGATGGCCACCCTTATCTGCGCCTGACACGCACGCTGGAACCCGGCATGGTGGTGACCATCGAGCCGGGGATCTACTTCATCGACATGCTGCTGGACGAACTGAAAGCGAAGGGCCAGGGCGATGCGGTGGATTGGGACCGCGTGGAGGCGTTCAAGCCCTACGGCGGCATCCGCATCGAGGACGACGTGGTGTGCACCGACGCCGAACCGATCAACCTGACCCGCGAGGCGTTTGCAGGGTAAACCCGGGCAACAGCCCCTCCGCCGCTTCCCTCCCTGTTGCGCAAGGGAGGGAGCGACGCCGTTGCGCCCACTCAGCCGGCCATCAACCCCTCGACCTCGTCCGCGCTGCGTTCCAGCGCGCCGGTCAGCACGCGGTGGCCGTCGCGGGTGATGAGCACGTCGTCTTCGATGCGGATGCCGATGCCGCGCCACTTCGACGCCACCGAAGCGTCGTCGGCGGGGATGTAGAGGCCGGGCTCGAGGGTGAACACCATCCCCGGCTCCAACAGCCGCGAGGCCCCGTCGATGCGGTACTCGCCGACATCGTGCACGTCCAGCCCCAGCCAGTGCCCGGTCTTGTGGCGGGTATAACGCTTGTGCGCGCCGCCGGCGATCAGCGCCTGCGCGTCCCCGCGCAAAATCCCCAGCGACAGCAAGCCGTCCACCAGCGTGGCCACCGCCGCATCATGGCCCGCCTCGTAAGGCAGCCCCGGCCGCGCCTGCGCCAAGGCGGCGGCCTGTGCGGCGCAGACCAGGTCGTGCAGCGCCCGCTGCGCCTTGTTGAAGTGCCCATCGACCGGAAAACTGCGGGTGATGTCGGCCGCATAGCCGCGATATTCGGCGCCGGCATCGATCAACACCAACTCGCCGGCGCGCAACGGCGCGTCGTTTTCGATGTAGTGCAGCACGCAGGCATTGACGCCGCCCCCCACGATGCTGGCATAGGCCGGCTGCGCACCGTGCCTGCGAAACACGTATTCCAGCTCCGCCTGCAATGCATATTCATGCATGCCCGGGCGCACCGCCCGCATCGCCGCGCGGTGCGCTTCGACGCTGATGTCGGCGGCGCGCTGCAGGTGCCTGATTTCATCCGCGGTCTTGAACAGCCGCATTTCGTCGAGCAGATGCCCCAGCTCGAGGAACTCCTGCGGCGGCTGCGCGCCATGGCGCGCCTGCGCGCGCACGCGGTTGATCCAGCCGATCAGCTTGAGGTCGAACTCGGCATCGCGGCCGAGGTGGTAATGCACTTGCCGCCGCCCTTCCAGCAAGCCGGGCAGGATGTCGTCGATGTCGTCGATGGGATAGGCATCGTCCAGCCCCAGCACGTCGATCGCACCTTGCGTGCCAAGCCGCGGGCCGTCCCAGCCCTCGCGCTCGGGGTCGCGCTCGCGGCAGAACAGGATCGCCTCGCCGTGCTTGCGCCCCGGCACCAGCACCAACACTGCGTCAGGCTCTTCGCAGCCGGTGAGATACAGGACATCGGAATCCTGGCGGTACGGGTAATGGGTGTCGTGGCTGCGCACGCGCACGGGGGCCGCCGGCAGGATCAGGATGGCGCCATCACCGGCCGCCTGCATCAACTGGCGGCGGCGACGCGCCAGAGCCTTGCGTTCGCCGGAAGCAAGTGCGGGCATGGCCGGTCAGTGCAGCCGCTGGCGCTGCCGTGCCCCCAGCACGCAGTCGGCGTGCAGCAGCAGCACCGCCATCCGCAGGTATTCCTCGATTTCGGCCAACGACTCCTCGTCGTCGTCCTCTTCGGTATCCAGTTGCGCGCCGGCCAGGTTGGCCAGATCGCCCAAGGCCTCCTGCCCTTCTTCGGACAACGGCCGCTGCCCCACCGCCAACCCGAACCCGCCAAGGAAAGCGCGGCACCAGGCAAACAGGGCTTCCGCGCGCGGCTTGGTGCCGGCGTCTTCGGGCAGCAGCAACTCGAAGCCGAACCCCGGGTCCGCCAATTGGGCCGCACTGGCACACCGCAAGCGGTCGAGCGCATCGCCGGCCTTGGGTGCCGGCAGGCCGGGATCGGCCAGCACCAGCGCCGGCCAGCCGGTGGCATCGGCACCACCGCCCGAAAGCCAGCCGCACAGTGCGCCATGCAATTCCGCCGGCGTGCTGGCCAGCTGCATACGGTCGGCGACCTGGGCCACCTCGATCCAATCCGGCAATTCGTTGGAAGCCACGCACACCCCTCGCCACTCGATCCCGCGAGTGTAACAACCACGGCCTGCGGCTTGTTGCATCCGCACCCCGGAGCCTACACTCGGCACCATGGCGCGCCATCACTCTTCCGGCAACCGGGCCCTGGGCGGCAGCATGCTGCTGGCCCCGCTGCCGGCGCTGGCCGCCGATCTCGGCACACCGGGAGACCACTGGCTGGTCCTGCTGCTGGCGCTGCTGGTGCTGCTGCTGGCATGGCTGGCCATCGCCAGCCACCAGCGTCGCGTGCGCGACCAGCAAGCCCACCTCAAGGCACTGCGTGAACACGACCAACGGTTGCGACTGTCACTGTGGGCTTCCAACGAACTGTATTGGCAGTACGACCTGCGCCGCCGCGAGCTGGAAAGAACCCAAGTCTCCCCGGACAAGACCAACGACCTCGTCGCCCATTTCGGCCTGGACCACGGCCCGCAGATCCATCCGGAAGACCTGCCACGGACGCTGGCGCAGCTGCGCGCCTACCTGCACGGCAAATCACCGATTTTCCGCTCCGAGCACCGCATGCGCGGCGACGACGGGCAGTGGCAATGGGTGCGCGTGCGCGGCCGCGCGGTGGGCCACGATGCCAATGGCCGGGTCACCCGCATCGCCGGTACCGCACGCAACATCGATGCCCTGCGCGAACTGGAAAGCCAGCGCCAGATCGCCGGGGAAGTGCTGCGCAACATGGCCGAGTCGGTGGTGGTGCTGGACGCTGATTTCCATTTCGTCGCGGTCAACCCCGCCTTCAGCCAGATGAGCGGCTACGACGGGGATGAGGTGATCGGCAGGGATGCCGCCCTGCTCAACGGCAGCCGCCATCCGGCGGAATTCCACCAGCAGGCCCGCCAGCAGATCCTGGCGCGCAGCAGCTGGACCGGCGAAATGTGGCAACGGCGCAAGGACGGGCGGGAGTTCCTGTGCGCGATGCAATGCAACGCGATCGAAGACCCGGGCACCCAGCAGCGCCTGTACGTGCTGGTCACCAGCGACATCACCGAGCGCCGGCGGATCGAGCAGGAACTGCGCTATCTGGCCAACTTCGACCCGCTGACCAACCTGCCCAACCGCACCCTGCTGGCCGAACGCCTGTCGCATGCCATCGTGCAGGCGCGCCGGCACGGCCGCCGCCTGGCACTGCTGTTCCTCGATCTCGACAATTTCAAGGACATCAACGACTCGCTGGGCCACGCCACCGGCGACCGCGTGCTGCGGGCCACCGCACAGCGCCTGCAGGACGTGGCCGGGACGGCGTGCACGGTGGCCCGCATCAGCGGTGACGAGTTCGCGATCCTGCTGGAAAATCTCGGCGACCCGGCCGAAGCGGATGCCTTGGCGCGCGCCATCCTCGATGCCTTCGATGCCCCGCTGGCGCTGGACGACCGCCGCGACTTCACCATCTCGCCGTCGATCGGCATCAGCCTGTTCCCCGAGCACGCCCTGGTCCCCACCGACCTGCTCAAGCACGCGGATACCGCGATGTACCGCGCCAAGGGCACCGGCAAGCACGCCTTCATGCGCTACGCCCCGGAGATGGAAGGCGACATCCGCCGCCGCGCCGGGATGGTGGCCGGCCTGCGGCGCGCGGTGGAACGCGGCGAGCTGCGGCTGGTGTTCCAGCCGCAACTGGCACTGGCCGACAACCGCTTTGCCGCGGTCGAGGCATTGTTGCGCTGGGACAGTCCCGAATTCGGCGAAGTGCCGCCCCAGCAATTCATCCCGCTGGCCGAGGACAGCGGCAGCATCGTGGCGATCGGCCACTGGGTGTTGGCACAGGCCTGCCGCACGCTGGCCAGTTGGCGCAGCGCCGGCCTCGACCCGCGCCTGGCGATGTCGGTCAACGTATCCGCAGTGCAATTGCTGCGTGGCGAGCTTTCGCACAGCGTGGCCGGCATCCTCGCCGACACCGCCCTGCCAAGCACGGCGCTGGAGCTGGAGCTGACCGAAAGCGTGCTGATGGCCAATGCCGCGCTGGCCAGCGAACGCCTGCAGGCCTTCCGCGACCACGGCGTGTCGATCGCGGTGGACGACTTCGGCACCGGCTACTCCTCGCTTGCCTACCTGCACCGCCTGCCGATCACCACCCTGAAGATCGACAAGGCCTTCATCGACGGCCTCGCCACCCCCGGCGACCAGGAAGACACCACCATCACCACCACGGTGATCGCGATGGCACGCACACTGGGTCTGCGCACCGTGGCCGAGGGCGTGGAAACCGCCGCCCAGCTGGATTTCCTGCGCCGCCACGCCTGCGACATCGCGCAGGGCTACTGGATCGCACGACCGATGGGGGCCGACGCCTGCCTGCGCTTCCTGCTGGACGCCCAGGATCGCGCCGGGCCAGCCCCGCTGCAGCTTGACCACGGTGCCCTGCCTGCCTAAGGTGGGCGGATGGACAACCGCGACCTGCATGGCGAATTGCACAAGCTGCTGGCGCGGGTGGATCTGCTGGCCGGCCGCATGCAACGCCTGCATGAGGAAAACCGCAGCCTGCGCCAGCAAGTCGAGCAAATGGCCGGTGAGCGCGTGCAATTGCTGACCAAGCAGGAACAGGCGCGCAGCCGCGTCGAGGCGATGATCAGCCGGCTCAAATCGCTGGAGCAGCACACATGAGCGAACCGGTCACCGTCCGCATCCTCGATCGCGAATACACCGTCGGCGTGGGCGATGCCGAACGCGACAGCCTGACTGCTGCGGCACGCATGCTGGATACCCGCATGCGCGAAGTGCGCGGCGGCAACAAGCTGGTGGCCCCCGACCGCCTGGCCGTGCTCACCGCCC
Organism: Thermomonas sp.; assembly: GCF_041905325.1. Lineage (GTDB taxonomy): Bacteria > Pseudomonadota > Gammaproteobacteria > Xanthomonadales > Xanthomonadaceae > Thermomonas. The sequence continues at coordinate 43,582 of NZ_JAYRLK010000006.1, forward strand.
TGAACCTGGCCCACGAACTGTTGCAGCAACAACACCCGCCTGCCACGCGCGGCGGCGACCCGTTCACGCTGCTGGACGAAGCCAACCGCAAGCTGGAAGCCTTGCTGGCACTGGGCTGAACCACCCGTCAGGAACCTGCACGCACCTGCGCATCCGCGCCGCGAACGGCTATACTGCGCGCGTCCTCTGCTGTGTGCGACGGCGTGCGCAACATTCGCCTTGTCCCTTAATGACGACCACGGGGACGCACTGGTTGCCGGGAGTGCAAGTCCGCCCCGAGCGGGAAGCCCGATGGCCACCACGCGTTCCCACTTGAACCCCGGGTTCAAGGTCGTTTCGCATGCATCGCCACAGCGGAGACATTTCCTTCCCGCCGCCCGAGCCCGCCGCGCGTGAGCCCGCACAACGACCGCGCCGCGTTGCGCAAGTCACTGCGCAAGTCACTGCGCGAGTACCGCCGCAACCTCCCGCCGCAGCATCGCATCGCCGCCGCCAACACGCTGGCCGATCGACTGCTGGCACTGCCGTTCCTGCCCGGCTCGGGATACGTTGCCGGTTACTGGGCGATGGATGGCGAAATCGGCCTGCACGCGCTGCAACTGCGGCTGCCTGCATCGCTGGTGTACTGCCTGCCGCTGCTGCATGAAGACGGCAGCCTGCGGTTCGCACCGTGGCGCAGCGGCGACCCGCTGGTCACCAACCGCTACGGCATTCCCGAACCGGACGTCACCCCCGCCGGCGCCTTGCGCGCCGAGGACATGGCGGTGCTGGTCATGCCGCTGGTCGGCTTCGACGCCGACTGCCACCGGCTGGGCATGGGCGGCGGCTGGTACGACCGCAGCCTCGCCTTCCGCCACGACCGCCCCGCTCCGCCGTGGCTGGTCGGCGCGGCGTTCGCGGCGCAGCGGGTGGACGCACTGCCGCGCGCGGCCTGGGACGTGCGGCTGGATGCGGTCTGCTGCGAAGACGCCACCTTCCTCGCCCACCCCGCCGGACAGGAGTCCGCATGAGCACGCGCAAGCGCTACTGGATGATGAAGTCGGAGCCCGACGCGTTCTCCATCGACGATCTCGAACGGGCCGGTACCGAACCGTGGAACGGCGTACGCAACTATCAAGCCCGCAACTTCATGCGCGATGGCATGCGGGTGGGGGATGGCGTGCTGTTCTATCACTCCAACTGCAAGATACCGGGCATCGTCGGCGTGGCCCGCGTGGCCAGCCATGCGTATCCGGACGACACCCAGTTCGACCCCACCTCGCACTATTTCGACCCCAAGGCCACCCGCGAAACGCCGCGCTGGTTCCTGGTGGATGTCGCCTTCGAACGCAAGCTCGGGCGTTGCATCGCGCTCGAGGAAATCCGCCGGCACGTCGATGCCCTCGGCGAAGGCTTTCCCCTCACCGCGCGTGGCAGCCGGCTGTCGGTGTTCCCGGTCACCCACGCGCAATGGCATCTGCTGCTCTCACTGGAATGACGCAATGAGTGACATGAAGAAACTGGCCGCCGAAAAGGCCATCGACTATCTCGAAGACGGCATGATCGTCGGCGTCGGCACCGGCTCCACCGTGGCCTATTTCATCGATGCGCTGGCGGCGTGGAAGGACCGCATCCAGGGCGCGGTGTCCAGCTCCGAGCAGAGCACCGCGCGGCTGAAGTCGCATGGCATCGAGGTGATCGACCTCAACGCCGCCGGCACCTTGTCGCTGTATGTCGACGGCGCCGACGAATGCGACCCGCGCAAGCACCTGATCAAGGGCGGCGGCGCGGCGCTGACCCGCGAGAAGATCATCGCCGAGGCCAGCGAGCGCTTCATTTGCATCATCGACCCCTCCAAGCAGGTGGACGTGCTGGGCAAGTTCCCGCTGCCGGTGGAAGTGATCCCGATGGCGCGCAGCCTGGTGGCCCGCGAAATCCTGCGCATGACCGGCGGCCAGCCGGTGTGGCGCGACGGCGTCACCACCGACAACGGCAACATCATCCTCGACGTGCACAACCTGGCCATCGTCGATCCGGTGGCGATGGAGCGTGAACTCAACCAGATCCCCGGCGTGGTCGCCGTGGGCCTGTTCGCGCGCCGCCCGGCCGACGTGGTGATCGTCGGCAGGCAGCCGCCGCAGGTGCTCTGACGCCGCGCGTCAGGTGCCTTCCAGCAGCGCGCGGTCGCGCACCGCGCCCCTGTCTGCGCTGGTCGCCAGCAGGGCGTAGGCCTTCAGTGCCACGCTGACCTTGCGGGCGCGCGGCTGCGCGGGCTTCCAGCCCCGCGCGGCCTGCACGGCACGGCGGGCGGCAAGCTCCTCGTCCGCAACAAGCAGTTCGATGCCGCGGGCGGGAATATCGATGCGGATGCGATCGCCATCGTGGACCAGTGCGATCGCCCCGCCCGCCGCCGCTTCCGGCGAGACGTGGCCGATCGACAGGCCCGAGGTGCCGCCGGAGAAACGCCCGTCGGTGAGCAGCGCGCAGGCTTTCCCGAGGCCTTTCGATTTGAGGTAGCTGGTCGGGTACAGCATTTCCTGCATGCCCGGCCCGCCCTTCGGGCCCTCGTAGCGGATCACCACCACGTCGCCGGCCTGCACCTCGTCACCAAGGATGGCGGCCACCGCCGCGTCCTGGCTCTCGTAGACGCGCGCGCGGCCCTCGAACACGTGGATGGACTCGTCCACGCCTGCGGTCTTGACCACGCAGCCATCGGCCGCGAGGTTGCCGTACAGCACGGCGAGGCCACCTTCCTGCGAATACGCATGCGCCAAGTCGCGGATGCAGCCTTCGCTGCGATCCGCATCCAGCGTCGGCCAGCGGGTGGACTGGCTGAAGGCGACCTGGGTCGGGATGCCGGCCGGGCCGGCCCGGTAGAACGTGCGCACCGCTTCGTCATCGACAGAGGCGATGTCCCACTTCGCGATCGCCTCGCCCAGCGACTTCGCGTGCACGGTCGGCACGCCCGTGTGCAGCAAGCCGCCGCGTGCCAGTTCGCCGAGGATCGCCATGATCCCGCCGGCGCGATGCACGTCCTCGACGTGGTACTTCGGTGAGTTCGGCGCCACCTTGCACAGCTGCGGAATGCGCCGCGACAACCGGTCGATGTCGCGCAGGTCGAAGGCGACCTCCGCTTCCTGCGCCGCGGCGAGCAGGTGCAGGATGGTGTTGGTGGAGCCGCCCATCGCGATGTCCAGCGCCATCGCGTTCTCGAACGCTTCGAAGGTGGCGATGCCGCGCGGCAGCGCGCTGGCGTCCCCGCCGCCGTACCAGCGATGGCACAACTCGACGATCAGCCGGCCGGCGCGCTTGAACAGCGCCTCGCGGTCGGCGTGGGTGGCCAGCGTGGTGCCGTTGCCGGGCAGCGACAGGCCCAGTGCCTCGGTCAGGCAGTTCATCGAATTGGCGGTGAACATGCCGCTGCACGAGCCGCAGGTCGGGCAGGCGCTGCGCTCCACCGCCGCCACCTGTTCGTCGCTCACCGCCGCATCGGCCGCCATCACCATCGCGTCGACCAGATCGAGTTTTTGATCCGCCAGCGCGGTCTTGCCGGCTTCCATCGGCCCGCCGGACACGAACACCGTGGGGATGTCCAGCCGCAGCGCGGCCATCAGCATGCCGGGGGTGATCTTGTCGCAGTTGCTGATGCACACCAGCGCGTCGGCGCAGTGCGCGTTCGCCATGTATTCGACCGAATCGGCGATCACTTCGCGCGAGGGCAGCGAATACAGCATGCCGTCGTGTCCCATCGCGATGCCGTCATCCACGGCGATCGTGTTGAACTCCTTGGCGACGCCGCCGGCGAGCTCGACTTCGCGCGCGACCAGTTGGCCGAGATCCTTCAGGTGCACGTGGCCGGGCACGAACTGGGTGAAGGAATTGGCGATCGCGATGATCGGCTTGTGGAAGTCGGCATCGACCATGCCGGTGGCGCGCCACAGCGCGCGCGCGCCGGCCATGTTGCGACCGTGGGTGGAAGTCCTGGAACGGTAGTCGGGCATCGTGGGGGATCCGTGGCGGGGGTGCGGGCATCTCTGCAGGCCTTGATCCTGCTGCATTTGCGCGGTTTCGTTTGCAACCTTCGCTCATGCGAAAACGGCATGTGCGGGACAGTTGACAGGCACTGCGGAATCATGTTTACCTGAAGCCATGTTGCAGCGCCATATGCCACCGCCGACCCCGATGACCGCCTCGAAGGCGGCGTCCCTCCTCGTCCTCGTACTTATTACCTCGCCCACAGGTGCGGGACGATCCGGCGTGTAAGACAGGCAACAAACCAACGCCCGAATCGCAGAACCCCGCACCGCAAGGTGCGGGGTTTTTCGTTGTGGGCCCTTCGCAAACCCCTCCCGACAGGAACCACCGCAATGACCAGCAACAAACCCCGCATCGCCATCATCGGCTACGGCAGCCAGGGCCGCGCACATGCGCTCAACCTGCGCGACTCCGGCTTCGACGTCACCATCGGCCTGCGCCCGGGCGGCCCGACCGAATTCAAGGCGAAGGCCGACGGCTTCAGCGTCAAGACCCCCGCCGAGGCGGTGAAGGGCGCGCAGATCGTCGCCGTGCTCACCCCCGACATGGTGCAGCCGCAGCTGTACGGCGAAGTCATCGAGCCGAACATCGACCAGGGCGCCTGCCTGCTGTTCGCGCACGGCTTCAACGTCCACTACGGCCAGATCACCCCGCGCGACGACCTCGACGTGGTGCTGGTCGCACCCAAGGGTCCGGGCGCGCTGGTGCGCCGCGAATACGAGATCGGCCGCGGCGTGCCGTCCGTGTATGCGGTGCACCAGGACCGCAGCGGCCAGGCCGAGCAACTGGCGATGACCTACTGCGCCGGCATCGGCGGCGCGCGCCAGAACGCCATCAAGACCACCTTCAAGGAGGAAACCGAAACCGACCTGTTCGGCGAGCAGGCGGTGCTGTGCGGCGGCGCCACGCGGCTGGTGCAGGCGGGTTGGGAAACGCTGGTCGAAGCCGGCTACCAGCCCGAGGTCGCCTACTACGAATGCCTGCACGAACTGAAGCTGATCGTCGACCTGTTCTACGAAGGCGGCATCACCCGCATGCACGAGTTCATCAGCGAGACCGCGCAGTACGGCGCGCTGACCCGCGGCGACTACGTGGTGGACGCCAATACCCGCGCGCAGATGAAGAAGGTGCTCACCGAGATCCAGGACGGCACCTTCGCGCGCCAGTGGATTGCCGAGTACGCGGCCGGCAATGCCAACTACAAGGCGCTGAAGCAGGCCGACCTGGAGCACCCGATCGAGGCCACCGGCAGGAAGCTGCGCGCCAACATGCAGTGGCTGGCCAACGCGCCGCAGCCGGCTGCCAAGCAAGCCGAGGCCGCGTGATGAACGGCGCCCGCTGGCTGGCGCAGGCGTTGGTGGCCGAAGGCGTCGACACGCTGTTCGGCTATCCGGGCGGCGCGATCATGCCGTTCTACGACGCCCTGCACGACACCCCCCGGCTGCGCCACGTGCTGCCCCGCCACGAGCAGGGCGCGGCGTTCGCGGCGAACGGGTATGCGCGGGCCAGCGGGCGCGTCGGCGTATGCGTGGCCACCTCCGGCCCCGGCGCGTCCAACCTGGTCACCGGCATCGCGGATGCGATGCTGGACTCGGTGCCGATGGTGGTCATCACCGGACAGGTGCCCACCCACCTGATGGGTACGGACGCGTTCCAGGAGCTGGACGTGTTCGGGATGACGATGCCGATGGTGAAGCACAGCTTCATCGCCCGGCGCGTCGAGGACCTGCCGCTGATGGTGGGCGAGGCGTTCCGGCTGGCGCGCAGCGGTCGCCCCGGCCCGGTGCTGATCGACCTGCCGAAGGACGTGCAGGTCGCCGATGCCACGCACCTGCCGCCGCATATGTCGTCCGGTACCGACGCGCCGGAAGCGCCCAAGGACGCCTCCCTGCACGAAGCGCTGGCGCTGATCGCGCAGGCGCAGCGGCCGGTGCTGTACGGCGGCGGTGGGATCGTGCTGGGCGATGCCGTCCAGGCGTTCCGCACCTTCGTCGATGCCACCCAGATCCCGGCCGTGCTGACCCTGAAGGGCCTCGGCGCACTGCCGACGCAGCACCCGCTCAACCTCGGCATGCTGGGCATGCACGGCAGCCGCGCTGCCAACCTGGCGGTGCAGGAAGCCGACCTGCTGGTGGTGGTGGGCGCGCGCTTCGACGACCGCGCCACCGGCAAGCTGGCCGAGTTCGCGCCGCATGCGCGCGTCGTCCACATGGACATCGACGCCTGCGAGATCGGCAAGCTGCGCCACGCCGATGCCGGCGTGCGCGGCGACATCGCCACCACCCTGACGCGGCTGACACTCGCCTGCGCCGCCCACCTGCACGGCCGCCACGGTGCCGCGCGCAAGGCCTGGCGCGCGCAGTGCCGGCAGCGCGCGCAGCAGTTCGCCCCGCGCTATGACGCGCCCGGCAGCGGCGTGTACGCGCCCATGCTGCTGAAGCGGCTGTCGGAGCTGGCGCCGGATGCCACCGTGGCCTGCGACGTCGGCCAGCACCAGATGTGGGTGGCGCAGCACTGGCGCCTGGACCATCCGCGCAAGCACCTGACCTCCGGCGGCCTCGGCGCGATGGGCTTCGGCCTGCCGGCGGCGCTGGGCGCGCAGGAGGCCCATCCCGATGCGCGGGTGGTCTGCGTGAGCGGCGACGGCTCGATCATGATGAACATCCAGGAGCTGGCGACGCTCAAGCGCTACCGCTCGCCGGTGAAGATCGTGCTGCTGGACAACCAGGCGCTGGGCATGGTCCGGCAGTGGCAGGAACTGTTCTTCGACCGGCGTTATTCCGAGATCGACCTGTCCGACAACCCGGACTTCGCCGCGGTCGCCGCCGCCTTCGGCATCACCGCCCTGCACGTGGACCGCGCCGATGGCGTCGATGCCGCGCTGCAGGCGCTGCTGGATGCCGACGGCCCGGCCTTGCTGCACGTGGCCATCGACACCGCCGCCAATGTCTGGCCGCTGGTGCCGCCCAACCGCAACAACGCGCAGATGCTCGATCCCGCCGTCGACGACGCGGTCGTCGCGCCCGCCCGAACCGCCACGGAGACGCCCCATGCGCTACCAGCTTGATCTCACCCTGCGCCGCGCCGAGGGCGCGCTGGCCCGCGTGCTGGGCACCGCCGAGCGCCGAGGCTTCCAGCCCGTCAGCGTCGATGGCGAAACCCAGGACGACGGCGATCGCTGGCACCTGCGCATGACCGTGGAAGGCAGCCGCGAACCGGAAAGCCTGCGGCACCAGCTGGCCGGGCTGTACGACTGCCTGGCGGTGGACGTACGCGAAGCATGAACACGGATGCGACCACGCCTCGCGCACCCACCGCCAGCGACGTGCTGGCCGCGCAGGCGCGGCTGCGCCGCCACCTCGGGCCGACGCCGCTGCACTACGCCGAGCGCTCCGGCTGCTGGTTGAAACTCGAGAACCTGCAGCGCACCGGCTCGTACAAGGTGCGCGGCGCGATGAACGCGCTGCTGGCCGCGCGCGAACGCGGCGACCTGCGGCCCACCATCGCCGCCTCCGCCGGCAACCACGCGCAGGGCCTGGCCTGGGCCGCCTACCGGCTGGGCATGCAGGCGATCACGGTGATGCCGAAAACCGCGCCGGCCACCAAGATCGCCGGCGTCGCCCACTGGGGCGCCACCGTGCGCCTGCACGGCGACAGCTACGACGAAGCCAGGGCCTTCGCCGCCGAGCTGGCCGCGCAGCATGGCTACCGGCTGCTGTCCGCCTTCGACGACCCCGACGTGATCGCCGGGCAGGGCACCGTGGGCCTGGAAATCGCCAGCGCGCTGTCGCCGGACGCGGTGATCGTGCCGATCGGCGGCGGCGGGCTGGCAGCGGGCGTTGCGCTGGCGCTGAAGACACAAGGCGTGCGGGTGATCGGCGCGCAAGTGGAAGGCGTCGATGCGATGGCGCGCGCGCTGCGTGGCGACGACCGGATCATCGAACCGGTGGCCACGTTGGCCGACGGCGTGAAGGTGAAGATCCCGGGCGCGCTGACCCGCCGCGTGCTGGCGGAGCTGCTGGACGACGTGGTCATCGTGCGCGAAGCCGAGCTGCGCGAGACGCTGGTGCGGCTGGCACTGGAGGAGCACCTGATCGCCGAGGGCGCGGGCGCGCTGGCGCTGGCCGCGGGCAAGCGCGTCGCCGCCAAGCGCAAGTGCGCGGTGGTCTCCGGCGGCAATCTCGATGCAGCTGTGCTGGCGGGGCTGCTGCAGGACGTGCGCCCGCGCCCGCCGCGCAAACCGCGGCAACGCAGGCAGGAGCGACTTATGCCGCCGGCAGGTACACCCCTTCCACTGCCTGCCGGCTTGCCCAGTTCCTTGTCGCACCCGCATCCCACGCCGCACAAAGCGCACGCCACCTTCAAAGAAGAGCTCCCTGCATGAACGCATCCAACAACCACATCCGTATTTTCGACACCAGCCTGCGCGACGGTGAACAATCCCCCGGCTTCACCATGAGTGGCGCGCAGAAAATCGCCTTCGCCCACGCGCTGGCCGAGTTGGGCGTGGACGTCATCGAAGCCGGTTTCCCCTGCAGCTCGCCGGCCGATTTCCATTCCGTGCACAGCATCGCCCGCGCGGTGCGCGACACCACCATCGCTGCGCTGGCACGCTGCCATCCCGGCGACATCGACGCGTGCGCGCGCGCACTCGACGGTGCCGCCGCACCGCGCATCCACGTCTTCATTTCCACCAGCCCGCTGCATCGCCAGTTCAAGTTGAACATGACCCGCGAGCAGGTGATCGAGCACGCCCGCATGGGTATCACATTGGCGCGCAAACACGTGGACGATGTCGAGTTTTCCGCCGAAGACGCGTTCCGCACCGAGCCGGACTTCCTGGTCGAGGTGTTCAACGCCGCGGTGGCCGCCGGGGCCACCACCCTGAACGTACCCGACACCGTGGGCTATGCCACCCCCGATGAAATACGCGCCTTGTTCCGACATCTGCGCGCACACGTGCAGGGGGCCGACGACGTGGTGTTCAGCGCCCACTGCCACAACGACCTGGGGCTGGCGGTGGCCAACTCGCTGGCCGCCATCGAAGGCGGCGCACGCCAGGTGGAGTGCACCATCAACGGCATCGGCGAGCGCGCCGGCAACGCCGCGCTGGAGGAACTCGTCATGGCACTGAAGGTGCGCGGCGGCTGGTACAACGCCGACACCGGCATCCACACCCAGAAGCTGCTGGACACCTCGCGCCTGCTCTCGCGCATCACCGGCATCCAGGTGCAGCGCAACAAGGCCATCGTCGGCCTGAACGCGTTCGCGCACGAATCCGGCATCCACCAGCACGGCATGCTGAAGAACCGCGATACCTACGAAATCATGCGCCCGCAGGATATCGGCTGGCCGGATTCACAGCTGGTGCTGGGCCGCCACAGTGGCCGCGCCGCCATGGCCAACCGCCTGCGCGCATTGGGCCATGTGCTGGACGATGCACGCCTGGACCAGGTGATTGCCGCCGCCAAGACCCTCACCCACACCCAGCACGTGGTCGGCGATGCCGACCTGCTGCGGCTGGTGGCCGGGGACCACGGCGATAGCGGCTGGCGCATTGCCGCGATGAGCCTGATCGACGAAGGCCAGCACACCCGCGCGCATGTCGAATTGTCCGACCCCGACAACCGCCGGGTGAAGCAGGATGCCCGCGGCGACGGCCCGATCGCCGCCTTGTTCGCCGCGCTGGCGCGTGCCACCGGCGTGGATTTCGAACTGGAAAGCTACGAAGTGCACAGCATGGGCATAGGTCGCGACGCCCGTGGCGAAGCGAACCTCAGCACCCGCATCGGCGGTGATACCTACAGCGGCCAGGGCACCAGCCGTGACGTGCTGGAAGCGTCCGCCATCGCCTGGCTGGACGTGGCCAACCGCGTGCTGCGCAGCCATGCCATGCAGCGCGTGGCCGCCTTCGCCTGACCCCCTCTTCCGGACTTCCTCATGAATGCCAACATCCTTGTCCTGCCCGGCGACGGCATCGGCCCCGAAGTCACCGCCGCCGCCGTTGCCGTCCTGCGCGCGGTGGCCGCGCGCTATGGCCACGACTTCGACTTCAGCGAACACCTGATCGGCGGCGCCGCCATCGACGCCACCGGCACGGCCCTGCCCGAGGCCACCCTGCAGGCCGCCAAGCGCGCCGATGCCGTCCTGCTGGGCGCGGTGGGTGGCCCGAAGTGGTCGGATCCCGGCGCAAAAGTGCGCCCGGAACAGGGACTGCTGGCGATCCGCAAGGCGCTGGGCCTGTACGCCAACCTGCGCCCGGTGGCGCCGCATCCAGCCACGCTGGCGGCATCGCCGATCAAACCGCACTTGCTGCAGGGCGTGGACCTGCTGGTGGTGCGCGAACTCACCGGCGGCATCTATTTCGGCGACAAGACCCGCAGCGACACCGATGCCAGCGACCTGTGCCGCTACAGCGTGGCCGAGATCGAACGCGTGGTACGCCACGCCGCCCGGCTGGCGCGCGCGCGCAGCGGCAGGCTGACCTCGGTGGACAAGGCCAACGTGCTGGAAACCTCTCGGCTGTGGCGCGAGGTGGCGACGCGCGTCGTCCACGAGGAATTCCCGGACGTGCAGCTGGAACACCAGTTGGTGGATTCAATGGCGATGCACTTGCTGGCGCGCCCGCGCGAATACGACGTGATCGTCACCGAAAACATGTTCGGCGACATCCTCACCGACGAAGCCTCGATGCTGGCCGGCTCGCTGGGGCTGCTGCCGTCGGCTTCCCTTGGAGACGGCAGCTGCGGGATCTTCGAGCCGATCCACGGCAGTGCGCCGGACATCGCCGGCAAGGGCATCGCCAATCCCTGCGCCGCCATCCTCAGCGCGGCGATGCTGCTGCGCCATGCGCTGGGGCTGGAGGGCGAGGCGCAGTGCGTGGAGCTGGCGGTATCGCGCGCGCTCGAAGACGGCGCGTTCACCGCCGACCTGGCCGGCGACCGCGCGCGCGCCGTTGGCACCCGCGCCGTGACCGAGGCGGTGCTGGAGCAGTTGGAACTGCCCTGCCAGGTGATGGAGCTGCGCGACTGAGGCGAACTGTTTGAAGATGGGGTCGGGGGTCTTTCCAGCGAAGCGAAAAGACCTCAGACCCCATTCGTCGCGCCTCGATCCCCGCTCCGCTGCGCCTGAGTGAGCGCGCTCAGCCGCGCGCGAACACCCACGGCTGCGCCGCGCGATGGCGCGCCTCGAAGGCGCGGATGGCGTCGGCCTGCTGCAGGGTCAGGCCGATGTCGTCCAGCCCGTGCAGCAGGCAATGCTTGCGGAAGGCATCGACGTCGAAGCGGTACTGCACGCCATCGGGGCGGGTGACGGTCTGCGCGACCAGGTCCACGGCCAGCGCATAGCCCTCCGTCGCCGCGCACTGCGCGAACAGCGCATCCACTTCGTCGTCCTCCAGCACGATCGGCAACAGCCCGTTCTTGAAGCTGTTGTTGTAGAAGATGTCGGCGAAGCTGGGCGCGATGATCGCGCGGATGCCGTATTCGGCCAGCGCCCACGGCGCGTGCTCGCGGCTGGAGCCGCAGCCGAAGTTGGCGCGCGCCAGCAGCACGCTGGCGCCGGCATGGCGCGGCTGGTTGAGCACGAAGTCCGGATTCAGCGGCCGCGTCGAGCAGTCCTGCCCCGGCTGGCCGACGTCGAGGTAGCGCCATTCGTCGAACAGGTTGGGGCCGAAGCCGCTGCGTTTGATCGACTTCAGGAACTGCTTGGGGATGATCTGGTCGGTATCGACGTTGGCACGATCCAGCGGTACCGCCACGCCCGTATGCGTAGTGAACGGAATCATTGCAGCTCCCGCACGTCGATGAAGTGGCCGGCGATGGCGGCGGCGGCTGCCATCGCCGGGCTGACCAGATGGGTGCGCCCGCCCGCGCCCTGGCGGCCCTCGAAATTGCGATTGGAGGTGGACGCGCAGTGTTCGCCGCTTTCCAGGCGGTCGGGGTTCATGGCCAGGCACATCGAGCAGCCGGGTTCGCGCCACTCGAAGCCGGCGTCGAGGAAGATGCGATCCAGCCCCTCGCGCTCGGCCTGCGCTTTCACAAGGCCGGAGCCCGGCACCACCAGCGCCTGCTTCACCGTCGCCGCCACCTTGCGGCCCTTCGCCACCGCCGCCGCCGCACGCAGGTCCTCGATGCGCGCATTGGTGCAGGAGCCGATGAAGACGCGATCCAGCCGGATGTCGGTGATCGGCTGGTTGGCGCGCAGGCCCATGTACTTCAGGGCGCGCGTAATGGAATCCTTCTTCACCGGGTCGGTCTCGCGCGCGGGATCGGGCACGTTGCCGTCCACCGCCAGCACCATCTCCGGCGAGGTGCCCCAGCTCACCTGCGGGCGGATGTGTTCCGCGCGCAGTTCGATGTCGGTATCGAAGCGCGCGTCCTCGTCGGAGACCAGCGTGCGCCACAGCGCCACCGCCGCATCCCATTGCGCGCCGGTGGGCGCGAACGGACGGCCGCGCACGTAGTCGATGGTGGTGTCGTCCACCGCCACCATGCCGACCCGCGCGCCCGCCTCGATGGCCATGTTGCAGACGGTCATGCGGCCTTCCATCGACAGCGCGCGGATCGCGCTGCCGGCGAATTCCAGCGCATGGCCGGTGCCGCCGGCGGTGCCGATGCGGCCGATGACCGCCAGCACGATGTCCTTGGCGGTCACGCCCGGCGGCAGTTCGCCTTCGACGCGCACGCGCATGTTCTTCATCTTCTGCGCGACCAGGCATTGCGTGGCCAGCACGTGCTCGACCTCCGAGGTGCCGATGCCATGCGCCAGCGCGCCGAACGCGCCGTGCGTGGAGGTGTGCGAATCGCCGCAGACCACGGTCATGCCCGGCAACGTGGCGCCCTGCTCCGGGCCGACCACGTGGACGATGCCCTGGCGCGGGTCGTCCATCGGGAACTCGAGGATGCCGAAATCCGCGCAATTCTCGTCCAGCGTGCGTACCTGCGTGCGCGAGATCTCGTCGGCGATGGCGGCCAGCCCGCCGGCGCGCTCGGCCCGCGTGGTCGGCACGTTGTGGTCGGGCGTGGCGAGGTTGGCGCCGACCCGCCACGGCGTGCGACCCGCCAGCCGCAGGCCCCCGAACGCCTGCGGTGAAGTCACCTCGTGGAGGATGTGGCGGTCGATGTAGAGCAGCGAGGAGCCGTCGTCGCGGCGGCTCACTTCGTGCATCTCCCACAGCTTGTCGTACAGGGTCCTGCCGGCCATCGGCCCATCCCGCTTCATTGCCTGCGGCCAGACTGCCGGCTTTTCTTCGATGACTCAAATGGATATTTTTCATTCATTCGATTCCCATCTGGAATGCAAATGGAACTGGCCCACCTCGCCGCCTTCGTCGCCGTGGCCGAGCACGGCGGGTTTTCCGCCGCCGCCGAGCAGTTGCATCTCACCCAGCCGGCGGTGAGCAAACGCATCGCCCAACTGGAAGCGTCGCTGGACGCGCGGCTGTTCGACCGGTTGGGCCGGCGCGTCCTGCCAACCGAGGCCGGCCACCTGCTGCTGCCGCGCGCGCGCCAGTTGCTGGCCGATGCCGAGCACGCGCAGCGCGCCCTGCGCGAGCTGGACCTGGACATCGGTGGCAGCCTGCGGCTGGTGTGCAGCCACCACATCGGCCTGCATCGGCTGCCGCCGGTACTGCGCAAGTTCGGTGAACGCCATCCGCAAGTGGAACTGGAACTGCGCTTCCTGGATTCGGAACAAGCCTGGCAGGAAGTGCTGCACGGCCGCAGCGAGCTGGCCCTGTCCACACTGGGCCCGGCCACGCCGCCCTTGCAGGCCACGCGTCTGTGGCACGACCCGCTGTGCTTCGTGGCGGCGGCCACGCATCCGCTGGCGCAACGCAAGACGCTTGCGCTGACTGACTTGTCCACGCACCCGGCGGTGCTGCCCGATCCGGGCACGTTCACCCACCGCATCGTTGCCGAAGCCTTCGCCCTGCGCGGCCTGCCGCTGCACCTGCGGATGACCACACACTATCTGGAAACCATCAAGATGCTGGCCAGCGTGGGGCTGGCGTGGAGCGTGCTGCCGCAAACCCTGCTGGACCGCAGCCTGCGCGTGCTGCCGGTACGCGGAGTGAAGCTGTCGCGCGACCTGGGGCTGGTGGCGCACACCGGCCGCACGCCATCACGGGCGGCACGGGCGTTCACGCAACTGCTGCGGCACTACGCGGACTGACGACCCTCACCCGCCATCACCCGGTTGCGGCCCGCCTGCTTGGCCTGCAACAGGCGGGCATCGGCCACCGCCAGCAGTGCATGGGCGCTCTGGCCCGGCTGCCATTCGGCCACCCCGGCGCTGAAGGTGCAGCGCAACGTGCCCCCCTCCTCCAGCCATGCCGCATGGTCACGGACGCGTTGCAGCAATTCGCTCATGCGCCGCTCGGCGTTGTCCAGCGCCACCTCTTCCATGCACAGCAGGAATTCCTCGCCGCCGAAGCGTGCCACGAACAGGCCCCACTCCGCCGCGAAGCCGGCCAACTCCTGGCCGAACGCCCTGAGCACGGCATCGCCGGCGGCATGGCCGTGGTCATCGTTGACCTGCTTGAAGTGGTCGATATCCAGCAGCGCCACCGACAAGGGCCGCTGCGCGGCCTGCGACACCGCATCGGACAGGATACGGTCGCCTTCGCGTCGGTTCGGCAGGCCGGTCAGCTCGTCGTGGGTGGCCTGGAATGCCAGCCGCCAGCTGGCCACTTCCAGCTGGTGGTTCTTGTCGCTGAGCTCTTCCGTGCGCTGCGCGATGATCCGGTTCAGGCGCTGCTGGCTGCGGCGGAAACGGGCGGTGCGCAACCACCACAGCAACAGGATGCCGGCCACCAGCACCACCGCCGCCAGTGCCCGTACCGATGTCCGCTGCCACACCGCCGGCTGCACCTCGATCTGCAGGCGCACGCGGCCCACCTGCGCCTGCCGGCTCCAGTCCAGTGGCAGCGACATCGCCTGCACCTCCAGCGTGTACTGCCCCGGTGGCAAGCTGGTGTAGACCGCGCTGGTGGTGTTGTCGGCATCCACCCAATACGGGTCGAAGCCTTTCAGCCGGTAGCGGTAGCGCAGCTTGCCGGGTGCCCGGAAACTCATTCCGGCGTATTCCACCGACAATCGCTTGGCCCCGGCCGGCAGTTGCAGGCGCGGCCCTGCCGGTTGCTGCACGCCATCCACGAGGATGCGTTCCAACGCCACTGGCGGACCCAGCGCGCGCTGCAAGCCACTGCCGCTGCCGGGGTCGATGACCGCAAGCCCGGCCGAGGTCGGGAACAACAGGCGGCCCTCGCGGGTGCGCCAACCCGCCGCCATGGTGGCGCCATTGCATTGGCTGCCGGGCATGCCGTCACTGTGGTCCACCACATGCACCGCCAGCCGCGTGCGGCTGCCGGCATCCAGCTGGTCGAACTCGACGCGGGGAATGCGGAACACCCCCATGTTGCTGGACAACCAGAAGTTTCCGGCCTGGTCGTCGATGATCCGGAACACCTTGTCGCGCGGCATCCCGACCCGGTGGTCGTAGAGGTGGAAGCGGCCATCCGGCAACATCCGCAACAGGCCGCGGTCGGTGGCGATCCACAGGTCACCGGCAGGCGCACGGTAGAAGTCGAACACGTTCTGCACCGGCAGGTCCCGTTCCGGCCACCAGCGCCGCAACGTGCCGGCGGCATCCAGCATGGCCATGCCGTTGTCGGTGCCGATCCACAGCGTGCCGTCGGCGTCACGGTAAAGCGCCTGCACGGTGGCGGCGTCATCCCCCGCGTGCAGCCAATGCCGCTGGTGGCCGTTGCGGTCATGCACCAGTCCGTGGCTGCCACCGATCCAGACCCCGCCATCGGCATCCGGCAACAGCGCGCGCACCAACGGCTGCTGCCCGTCCCCGATGCGGATGTGCGCCAGCACGTTGCCCTGACGGTCCAGCCGGAACACGCCGAGATCGTAGGTCCCCACCCACAGCGCACCGTCGCGCCAGGCCAGCGACAGCACCGATGTATCGTGCACCCCCGCATTCGTTCCCAGTCGCACCGTGTCCAGCTTGCCCTGCCGCCAGCGATCCAGCCCGTTGGTATGACCGATCCACCACGTGCCGTCGTCGGCCTGCAACACGGTGCGCACGAAATCACTGCCCAGCCCGTCGCGCCGGGTGATGCCACTGGCGATACCGTCGGCCACCCGGAACAGGCCATCGGTGCTGCCCGCCCAGATCAGGCCCTCGCGATCCACCAGCAACGCCTTGCTGACGGCTCCGGGAATCGCCATGCGTTGCTGCCCGGTGTCATCGAGGTGCAGCAACGCGCCGGTGGACAAGTTCATCCATAGCCCGTTGCGCGGCCCCTTCACCACCGCCTCCACGCGCAGGCCGGGTTTGATGTGCTCGATGCGGCCATCGGCATGCCGCCAATGCACGCCGTCATCCCCGGCCACCAGCCAGCCACCGGCGCCATCGTCGCGCAGGTCCCGCACCGCAAGCGTGCCGGCCCACGCCGCCCACGGCAGGAACCGCCCTTGCCGCAACTGGCGAAGGCCGAACTCGCCGCCGACCAGCAGCGTGCCATCGGCATCCTGCGCCAGCACGGTGGGCGCACCCGCCGGCAATCCGCCGCTGGCACCGATGTCGGCCAGGTGCCCGGCGGCATCCAGCCGCAGCAACCGCTGGCCGGACACCAGCCACAGCGCGCCATCCCGGCGATCACGCAACAGCGCGGTCACCTGCAAATGGCGGGCATCTTCGCCACCCAGCGGCTGCCAGTGCCCGTCGCGGTAGCGGTACACGCCATCGCGGGCGGTGCAGAACAGCACGCCGCCATCGGCTTCCGGCCAGATGCAGAACACGCCGGCCAATTCCACCCCCGGGGTGTTCTGGCGGTCGAACACGGTGAAGTTGCGGCCATTGAAACGCACCACGCCTTCCCAGGTGCCGGCCCACAGGAAACCATCGCGGTCCTGCGCCACCGCGTGCACCAGCGGATGCGGCAAGCCATCCTCCATCGACCAGCCGGTCACGGTGTAATGGCGGTGCCCGCCTTGCGCCCATGCCACCGGCAAGGCCAGGGACACGGCCATCGCCAGCACCACCAGCAGCCACGCAAGGCCGAACCTGCCATCGCACGGCCGGTGCCGGTTGCCGCTGCTGCCCCCCCCATCCCGCAACACGCCTCCCAGGCGCCAGACACGGCAGACCGTTCCAAGGCCACGCCTGCAATCTAGCACCTCCACATGCACCGATGGCATGCCCTCGGGCTCAGTCGCCCACCACCCGATTGCGGCCGTCCTGCTTGGCCTGCATCAGGCGCGCATCCGCCACCGCCAGCAACGCGTGCGGGCTTTGTCCCGGTTGCCAGGCAGCCACCCCGGCACTGAAGGTGCAGTGCAGGCTCCCGCCATCGTCCAGCAGCACCGCGCGGGAACGGACGCGCGCCAGCAGTTCCTGCAAGCGCCGCGCAGCCATCGGTGCGTCCATCTCCGCCATGCACAGCAGGAACTCCTCGCCACCGAAGCGCGCCGCGAACACCCCCCATTCCGCCACGAACTCCGCCAGCATGTCGCCGAACACCTGCAACACGGCGTCACCGGCAGCGTGGCCGTGGCGGTCGTTGACCTGCTTGAATTGGTCGATGTCCAGCAATGCCACCGCCAGGGGTTGCGGCGTCGCCTGCGCTTGCGCCTGGGTGACCGCCGCAGCCAGGAAGCGGTCGCCCTCGCGGCGGTTGGGCAGGCCGGTCAACTCGTCGTGGGTGGCCTGGAATGCCAGCCGCCAGCCAGCCACTTCCAACTGCCGGTTCTTGTCGCTGAGCTCTTCGGTGCGTTGCGCCACCAGCGCTTCCAGCTCCCCCTGCCGGCGGCGTTGCTGCCGGCCCTGCCAGGCATAAAAGGCGGCCGGTACCGCCAGCAGCAGCAAGGCCGCCAGCGCCAGCCACGCCGGGTGCCGCCACCACGGGGCCTCCACCACAAACTGCACCCACGCCATGTCGGAGGGCGCGGCCCAGTCGACCGGCGCGCGCGCCACCTGCACCTCGAAACGCAGGTCGCCGGGGGGCAGGTTGGTATAGGACGCCTCGCTGGTTGCGCCGGCTTCGATCCAGTCGCGGTCGAACCCCTGCATGCGGTAGCGGTACCGGAGGTTGTGCGACTGGCGCATGCTGGCGCCGGCAAAACTGATCGTCACGCGCGTGCCAGCCGGCACCTGGAACCGGCTGGCCACCAGCGACTGCGACTTGCCATCCACCTGCACCTGGTCGATCACCAGCGGCACTTTCCGCGCATGCTCGCGGCGGCTGCGGGCCGGGTCGAACACCGCCACGCCGGCAGCGGTGGGGACCCAGAGCCGGCCATCGGCCATGTGCCAACCCGCTGGCGCACTGCCGCCATTGGCCTGCCGACTGGGCATGCCATCGTCCTGCCCGAACAGTTCCAGATCCAGCACGTCGCGACGGCCGGCATCCACCTGCGCGAAGGCCGTACGCGGGACCCGGAACACGCCGCGGAAGCAGGTGAACCAGAGGTTGCCGAAGCCATCGTCGATGACCCGGAACAACGTATTGGCGGGCACCCCGCGCTGCCGGCCATAGCCGGTGAAACGGCCATTGCGCAGGCGCAGCACGCCGGCATCACTGGCCATCCACAGGGTGCCGTCGCGGTCGCGCAGGAAATCGAACACGCTGGTGGCCGGGAAGTCGCGCTCGGGGACCAGCAGGCGCGGGCGGCCGTCGGCCCGGATTTCCGCCAACCCGCCCTGGAAGCCCACCCACAGGCCGCCATCGGGCAGCCGCTGGAACGCCCGTACCGGCAACTCCGGCACGCGTGCCAGCACGCCCTCCCGCCAACGGTACAGCCCGCGTTCACTGCCCACCCACAGGCTGCCATCGGCGTCTTCCAGCAACGCCCGCACGCTGGCCCCCTGCAGGCTGGCAACGGGGATCGGATTGTCCAGTGCAAGCGCCTGCGTCGCCGCGATGCGCAGCACGCCGCGGTCGTAGGTGCCGACCCAGAGCCCGCCATCACCGGCACGCGCCAGCGACAGCACCGTGGAACCGGCTTCGCCGGGGCGCGGGTACACCGTCTCCGCGCGCCCGTCCCGCCAGCGCGACAAGCCGTCGGCCTGGCCGATCCAGATCCGCCCTTGGCCATCCTGCAGCACGCTGCGCACGTAATCGCTGGCCAGCCCCTGCCGCACGCCGATGGCCCAGGCCGGGTCATTGGAAATGCGGAACAGTCCGTGGGTGGTGCCCATCCAGAGCAACCCCTCGTTGTCCTCGAACAATGCCCCGGTGGCACGCCCGATCAGGCCTTGCGCGGCATCCAGCCGATCCCAGCGGCCGTGTTGCAGGCGTTGCAGGCCGTCGGAAGCGGTGGCCACCCAGATCGCACCGTCGCGGTCCTGCAGCACGGCCTCGCTGCGCTCCTCGCGCAGCTTCTGCAACTGCCCATCCTGCACGTGCCACAGCCCGCCTTCCCCGGCGATCCACAACGTGCCGGCACGATCCCGCAGCAAGCTGCGCACGCTGCCCATGGGCAAGCCGAGGGCGTTGCCGGCCAGCGCCAGGCGGCCATGGGCGAAGCGATACAAGCCCTGCCGGCTGGCCAACCACAGGCTGCCGTCGGGGTCGGCCAGCACGTCCACCAGCGGCAGGTGGCGCAGGCCCTCCGCGCCCGTCACCGGCAAGCAGCGGCCGTCCCGTTCCAACCGGAACAGGCCATCGCTGGCGGCAATCCAGATGCCCCCATCGACAGCCTTCACCAGCGCCCACACGTCCAGCCGCGGATATGCCGGGCAGGCATCAACCCCCACCCCGCGCACGGAAAACCGCCAGACCCCGGTCTGGATGCCACCCACCAGCATGTCGTCGCCATCGCGCAGCAACCGTCTGGCCGCACGCTCCCTGCCATTGCCCAACGGCCGGAACCCGCGCCCGTCGAAGCGCGCCACGCCCTCCCAGGTGGCCACCCACAAGAACCCGTTCGCCCCTTGGCGGATGTCATGGACCTGGTTGTGCGGCAGGCCCTGCTCAAGCGCCCAACGGGTCACCGAATAATGGGCCAGCGGGGTTTCCTGCGGCGCATCCACCGGGGCGGCCGCCAGCACCGGGGCGGCCATCAGCAGGCCCGCGGCCAACCACCGCCGGCAACGCCGCACCAGCGCCGCCAGCGGCGTCTCACGGCTTCGCGTTGTCGCTTGTTTGCCCGGCATGTCCGCGCCTGCTGGATACGTGCCCAGTGTACGCATTTGCACCCCCCCGTCGGCACGTGGGCCAGCACGCAGGCAATAATTGAACCGGCCGGTATGGTATGCTCGCCACACCGGCATTTCCGTGTTCCGCCATGCCCCGCAGCGCCCCGCCCCGCAAGCCCGCCAGCCCCGGCCGCCCGAAGGACCCCGCCAAGCGCGCGGCGATCCTCGACGCCGCCAAGCTGCTGTTCGTGCAGCAGGGGTTCGACCGGGTCAGCATGGACCAGGTCGCCGCCGCTGCGGGGGTCTCCAAACTGACCGTCTACAGCCACTTCGGCGACAAGGACGGGCTGTTTGCCGAAGCGGTGCGCGCGCATTGCGAGCAGGGCATGCCGACACGGTTGTTCGAACCCGCCCCCGGGGTGCCGCTGCGGGAACGCCTGCTCGCCATCGGCAACGCCTTCCACGCGATGGTGATGGCGCCGGAGTCGATCGCCGGCCACCGCATCCTGTGCTCCCCGCAGATGGCGGGCAGCGGCCTGCTGCAAATGGTCTGGGAAGCCGGCCCGAAACGCGTGCAGGCGGCCTTCGTGGCGCTGCTGGAAAAACGCATTGCTGCCGGCGAACTGGACATCCCCGACCCCGCCCGCGCCGCCGGCCATTTCTTCACCCTGCTCAAGGGCGAGCCGCACGCGCAGGCGGTGTTCGGCATCGGCTGCTGCCCCTGCGACGACTCCCCGCAAGCCCATGTCGCCAGCGTGGTGGACCTGTTCCTGCGTGCCTACGCCCCGCGCGGAGGCCGCACTGACTGAACGGATGCCCGCCATGACCTTGGTCGCGGTGACTTACGGCACTGCGTGCTGGTGTACCACCACGGCCACACTGCCCGCCAGACCAAGGGCCGGCACGACTACAATGCACGGTTCCCTGCAACGGATTTTCCCCGCATGAGCATCGACTACGCCCGCGCCCGCGCCCGCGAAACCATGGTGGAACAACAGCAGCGTCCCTGGGACGTGCTCGACGCACGCGTGCTGGACACGCTGGCACGGGTTCCGCGCGAAGCCTACCTGGCCGACGCCCTGCGCGGTCTGGCCTATGCCGATACCGAGCTGCCGATCGGCCACGGCGAGACCACGCTGAAGCCGGTGCTGGAAGGCCGCCTGTTGCAAGCCCTGGCCCCGCAGCCCGGCGAAAGCGTGCTGGTCATCGGTGCCGGCAGCGGCTACCTGGTGGCCTGCATGGCCGCACTGGCCCGCGAAGTGGTGGCGGTGGAACGCCACGCCGACCTCGCCGACGCCGCGCAATCGCGCCTGGCGGCGCAAGGCATCGGCAACGTGGTGGTGCGCTGTGCCGATGCGCTGGCCTGGAATCCCGGCCGCAGCTTCGACGTGATTTGTGTCACTGGCGCGGTGGCCACCCTCCCGGCACGCTTCGTCGAATGGCTGAACCCGGACGGTCGCATGTTCGTGGTGCATGGGCACGCGCCGGTGATGGAAGCCGCACTGGTGCGGCGCACCGTCAACGGCCACCACGTCGAAGCGTTGTTCGAAACCGAATTGCCTTATCTCGCGGGTGCCGCGCCGGTGCCTGCCTTCACTTTGTAAGCCGCCAAGGACCCCCCCATGTCGCGTCGCCCGCTTGCCCTTGCCCTTGCCCTTGTCCTGTTGCCCATCGCGGCGCACGCCGACGACCTGCTGCAGAGCTACCAGAACGCACGCAGCAGCGACCCGCAGTACGCGGCTGCCACTGCCAATCGCGCGGCGACGGCCGAGCGCCCGGTGCAGGCGCGCGCCCTGCTGCTGCCCAACGTCAACGGTTCGGTGGGCGCCAACCGCGTCGACCACGGGGCCGGCGGCGTGCGCACCGGCTCGTGGGGGGTGAACCTGCAACAGTCGCTGTTCAATTTCGGCAGCTATTCCAACCTGAAGGGCGCGCAGGCCGCCGACCGGGCCGGTGGCTTCTCGCTGGAAGCCGCCGGGCAGACCCTCATCACCCGCACCTCCGCCGCCTACTTCAACGTGCTGGTGCAGTTGGAGACGCTGTCCGCCGCCGAGGCCGCCGAGGCCGCGCTGAAGAAGCAGTTCGACTTCGCCAGCAAGCGCCTGGAGGTGGGGCTGGCCCCGATCACCGACGTCTACGAAGCCCGCGCCCAGTACGATGGCGCCCGCGCCAACACCCTGCTGGCGCGCAACGCCGTGCAGGACGCCTACCAGGCCCTGCTGGAAATCACCGGTACCCCGGTGGCCAACCTCAAGGGCCTGCCGGATGACTTCCAGCCGGCCTTGCCGGCGGAAAAGGGCGTCGCCGACTGGGTGGCCAGCGCACTGGCCACCAACCCCACCCTGAAGGCGCAGCAGGCCAGCCTGGAAGCGGCCGAAGCCGGCGTCTCCGGCGCCCGTGCCGGCCACCTGCCCACGCTGGGCCTGCAAGCCTCGTACGGCAAGGCCATCCCCGGCCTGTACGACCCGGCCTTCATCGGCACCAACAAAGCCTCCACCAGCGTCGGCCTGAGCCTGAGCATCCCCATCTTCGCCGGTGGCGCCACCCAGTCCAACGTGCGCAGCGCGCTGGCCCAGCGCGACGCCGCCGCCGACGCGGTGGAGCAGACCCGGCGCGGGATCGAACGCAGCACCCGCGGTGCCTACCAGGCCCTGCTGGCCGGCATCAGCGAAGTGGAAGCACGCCGGCTGGCGCTGGTCTCCGCGCAGAAGGCCTACGACGCCTCGCAGGTCGGTCTGGAAGTGGGTACCCGTACCGTGCTCGACGTGCTGAACAACCAGCGCACCCTGTTCTCCGCGCAGCAGGCCTTCGCACAGGCCAAGTACAACTTCCTGCAAAGCAGGCTGCTGTTGGAGCAGGCCGCCGGCACGCTGGACGTGTCCGATGTCGAAGACGTCAACCGCCTGCTGACCACCGACAAGGCGCTCGACAAGACCCTGGCCACGCGCTGACCGGCGCGTTTCCCGGGGCCGGCTACGCCGGCGGCAGCGCCGGCGCGATCAGGGCCAGCGTGCGCGCCAGCGCGCCGCGGCCCTCGGCCAGCAGGCGCGCGGCATTGGCGCTCATCCGCGCGCGCGCGCCGGCATCGTCGAACAGCGCACGCAGCGCCGTTGCCAATGCCGCCGCGTCGTCCACCAGCCGCATCGCCCCGGCTTCGCGCAGGCGCTTGGCGATGTCGGCGAAATTGTGCAGGTGCGGGCCGCTGAGGATGGCGGTGCCGGTGGCGGCCGGCTCCAGCAGGTTGTGCCCGCCGATCGCCTGCAGGCTGCCGCCGACGAAGGCGACCTGCGCACAGGCATAGAAGCGCAGCAGCTCGCCCAGGGTATCGATCACGAAGACCGCATCGCCGGGCCCCGGCCACTGCGCCTCGCTGCGGGTCGCGGTGGCAAAGCCCGCCTCGCGCGCGCGCGCGGCCACCGCCCGAAACCGCTCCGGGTGCCGCGGCGCCCACAGCAGCAGGGCATCGGGATGGCTTTGCCGCAGCACGCGGTGCGCTTCCAGCACCGGGGCCTCCTCGTCTTCGTGGGTGCTGGCGGCGATCCACACCGGCCGCGCCGCGCCCAGGCGCTCGCGAAACCCGGCCACGAACGCTGCGGCATCCACCGGGCGCATGTCGAACTTGAGATTGCCGCCCACCTGCACCCGCGCGGGTGCCGCCCCCAACCGCACGAACCGCGCCGCATCCTCCGGTGATTGCGCCGCCACCAATTGCACGCCGGCCAGCGCCCGCCGCAGCAGCGGTGCCAGCACCCGGTAGCCGCGCAGCGAGCGCGCCGACAGCCGCGCATTGAGGACATGCACGGGAATGCCGCGATCGCGGCAACCGAACAGCAGGTTCGGCCACAGCTCGGTTTCCACGATCAGCGCCAGCGCCGGGCGGAAGCCGTCGAGGAAACGCCCCACCGCGCCGGGCAGGTCGTAGGGCAGGTACACATGGGTCACGGCATCGCCCCACAACGTGCGCACGCGCTCGGAACCGGTGGGGGTGATGGTGGTCACCACCAGCGGCACCTCCGGACGCTGTGCACGCAGCGCGTCCACCAGCGGCGCCGCCGCGTTGACCTCGCCCACCGACACGGCATGCAGCCACACCGGCGCACTCCCGCCGGCAGCAGGGTAGCTGGCATAACGCTCGCCCCAGCGCAGGAAATAGGCACGCTGGCGGAAACCACGCCAGACCAGGTGGTACAGCATGATCGGTGCCAGCAGGTACCACGTGGCCGAATACAGGCCACGCAGCACGCGTTCGGTGAAAGTGGCCTGCATGCGGCAAGGATAACCAAGCGATGCCGCCCGGTAGAATCCCCGCATGGCTTCGCCCCCGCTTCCACGTCCGCCCTGCACGCCGCGCCACTGGCCGGTGTGGCTGGGCGTGGGCCTGTGCATGGTGCTGGCGCGGCTGCCCTGGGGCCTGCAGCGCGTGCTGGGCGCCGCCATCGGCGGATTGGCGCTGCGCCTGCTGCCGGACCGCCGCGAGGCGGCGCGCACCAACCTGGCGCTGTGCCTGCCGGAGCTGGACGACGCCGCGCGCGAGGTCCTGCTGCGGGCCAACTTCCGCGACGTCGGCATCGGCCTGTTCGAATTCGCGCGCGCCTGGTGGGGAGACGTCGCGCCGATGCGCGCCACTGCGCGCATCGAGGGGCTGGACATCCTCCAGCGCCTGCAGGCCGAGGGCCGCGGCGTGCTGCTGGTGTCCGGCCACTTCATGACCCTGGAGCTGTGCGGCCGGCTGCTGTGCGACCACGTGCCGCTGGCCGGCATGTATCGCAAGCACCGCAGCCCGGTGATGGAATGGGCCGTGCTGCGCGGCCGCCTGCGCTACGCCAGCGCGATGTTCGGCAACGGCGACACCCGTGCGGCGATCCGCCACCTCAAGCGCGGCGGCGTGCTCTGGTACGCACCGGACCAGGACATGCGCGGCAAGGACACCGTGTTCGCGCCGTTCTTCGGCATCCCCGCCGCCACCATCACCGCCACCCACCAGTTCGCGCGGATGACCGGCTGCGCCGTGGTGCCGTTCTTCCATCGCCGCGAGGGCGACCGCTACGTGCTGCAGGTCGGCGCGCCGCTGGCGCCGTTCCCCACCGAGGATGCGGTCGCGGACAGCGCACGGGTGAATGCCGCCATCGAAGCGATGGTGCGCGCGGCACCGTCGCAGTACCTGTGGCTGCACCGCCGCTTCAAGCGCCAACCGGATGGCGTCTCGCGCTACCGCTGAGGCGGCTGGCGCAGATCCACGCCCCCCCACAGGCTGCCGGCATACAGCCCCGCCAGCAGCAGCAACGCGCCCCCCCAGAAACTGGAATACGCGGCCAGATGGGTGTTCAGCGGAAACGTGCTGGCCACCAGCGCCTGCAGCGCCGGCCGCGTGCGCTCACGCGCCTGCGCATCGGCGTAACGCCACGCCCGCGCCAACTGCGCGACCGCGGCCAGCCACAGCAACAATCCGATGATGCCGGTTTCGCTGAGCACCTCCAGCACCAGCTGATGTGCATGCAGGGCCGGCCCGCTGCCCCAGGCCGGCGATGTTGCCGTCGCCGGATCGCAGGCCGGCCATGCCTCGCGGAAACCGCGCACGCCGACGCCATTGACGGGATGCTGGCGGACCATGCACCACGCCGCCGTCCAGATCCGCACCCGCCCGGACAATGCCGCATCCACCCCGGCGGTATCCGCCGACAGCGCCTGCGCGGTGCGCTGCACGCGCTCCCCCACCTGCGCCGAGCCCACACTGGCCGCCGCCAATGCCAGCGCGCCCGCCACGCCCAGCACCGCCAGCCAGCGCCAGCCGAGTGCGCGCAGGCCACTCCAGGCGAGCACCAGCGCAAAGGTGAGCCACGCCGCGCGCGAACCGGCCAGCATCACCACCAGCCCCAATGCCGCCGCCACCAGCAGCCAGCCCCCGCGCCCCAGCCTGCGCCAGGCGAGGTCCAGCACGAACGGCGACAAGCTGGCCAGCACGATCCCCAGCTTGGGGTTGCATGGCCCCAGCACCCCGGCCAGCCGCACTGCTTCCGCCGCACGCAAACCGGTGCAGCGCGGCGGGATGCCCAGCAGTTGCCGCACCTGCTCCAGCAGCCAGTACAGCGGACTGGTGCCCAGCGCGACATCCAGCAGCGCGTCGGCGGCCCATGCACCGGCGATGAGGGCGATCCCGGCAAACACCCGCCGGCGTCCCGGCACATCCGCCACGGCCACCGCCACCAGCCACAGGAAGGGCAGGTAGCGCAGGTCCAGCAGGGTTTCGTGCCACGCCTGCCGCCGGTCCAGCGCATCCAGCGCGGACACCGCCTCCGGCAGCCAATACCCCAGGAACACCACGGCGACCAATGCCAGCACCGCCGGCCCCGGCTGCGCGATCTGCCGGCGTCCGCGCGGCGTCAGCCACCACAGGAACGTGCCCAGCGCACCCAGCGACAGCAGCGCCTCGGCCACCCCCGGCAGCGGCCAGGCCGCCACCACCACCAGCACCCAGACGCTGGCCAGTTGCGGCATGGGGGCTGGCGAACCGGCGGCTGCCGCGTTCACGCATCCACCATCGACTGGTACAAGGACAAGGTCGCCTGCTGCATGGCGTGCAGGGTATACGGCGACGCCGGCAGGCGGGAAGGCGGCCGCGCCAGCAACGCCTGCGCACGCTGCGCCAACGCCGCAGCATCGAACGCATCCACCGCGCCCTCCGGTTGCAGCTCGGCCAACAACTCGCCCACGCCGCCGTGCGCCCAGCCGAGGACCGGACGGCCCACCGCCAGCGCTTCGATCACCGTGCGCCCGAACGCCTCGGGCCTGCGCGACAACTGCAACACCAGATCGCAGGCGGCATACGCGCCGGCGATGGCATCGGTGGCTTCACCCGGCACCACGGCATCCCCCACCCCGGCGGTCGCCGCCACGCGCGCAAGTTCGGCCGCATAGCCGGCACGCCCCGGCTGCCGCACGCCGGGCATCCACAGCCGCGCATCCAATCCGTCAGCACGCAGGCGCGCCAGCAGGGTGATCGCATCGGCATGCCCCTTCAAGCGGCTGCCGCGCCCCGGCAGCAACAACAACGGGCCACGCCCCCCCAGCTGCGGAAACCGCTGCGCCACCTGCGCACGCGCAGCACGGTCCGGCCACGGGGTCGCGGGGAACGCCAGCGGGTCGATGCCACGCGGAATCACCCGCAGCCGCGCCGGGTCGGTGCGCGGGTAATGCCGCAGCACATGCGCGCGCACCGTGTTCGACACGCACACCACCTGCTCGCCACGCGCCATGATCGCGCTGTAGCGCGATGGCGAATTCAACCCGTGCACGGTGGTGACGAAGCGAGGCCGTCGCGCCGCCGGCATCCCGCGCAGGGCCAGCCAACCCAACCATGCCGGCAGCCGCGAACGCGCATGCACGATGTCGGCATCCGCGAACAACCGGCGCAACGCCGGCAAGTGCCGCAGCGTCCACGGGGATTTGCTGCCGATGGCCAGCCGCACGTGCTGCGCGCCCAAGGCTTCCAGCGCCGGCTGCAACCGCCCGCCCGCCGACACCACGATGGCGCGATGGCCCGCCTGCACCAGCGCGGCGGCGATCTCGATGCAGGAACGTTCCACGCCACCGGCTTGCAGCGCCGGCAGCAACTGCACCACGGTCAGGCGGCGCATCGGCGGCGACGCAGGCTCAATCGATCAGGACGTACTGGGTGCCGCAATACGGGCACTGGCTGTGCCCGCCTTCGTTTTCGATCGGCAGGTAGACGCGCGGGTGCTCGTTCCACACCGCCTGCGACGGCAACGGGCAGCTCAGCGGCAGGTCGGCACGCCGCACCTCGTGGCGCTGCTGCGGCTTGGCGGCGATGGAGGCGGTACGGACGGGCTCGGCCATGGCGATGCAAACGGTTGCGGAAACCGCGCCAGTTTACCAGCGCGTCCCGTCGCGCGGCTCAGACCGGCAATTCGAACAGCAACACGTCGGCCATCTCCACGCCCTGCACGGCCAGCATCGCGGCCTCGTCCACGACACCCAGCGCAGCACCGGCGTCCAGCGTGCGCCCGTCCAGGGTCACCACGCCGGTGGCGACGTGCAGCCAGTAACGCCGCCCCGCCGCCAGCATGGCCGTGACCTGCTCACCCGCGCCCAGGCGCACCGCGCGCAAGACCGCCTGCTGGCGGATGGCGATGGACCCGTCGACGCCATCGGGCGAGGCCAACGTGACCCAGCGCCCGCGCCGATCGTCCGCCGCGAAGTGCTGTTGCGCGTAGGCCGGCTGATGGTTCAGGCGCTCCGGCTGGATCCAGATCTGCAGGAAATGCACCGACGCGGCGTCGGAGCCGTTGTACTCGCTGTGCTCGATGCCGTGGCCGGCGCTCATCCACTGCACGTCGCCGGCGCGGATCACGCCGGCGTTGCCGCCGCTGTCCTTGTGCGCAAGCGCGCCGTCCAGCACCACGCTGATGATCTCCATGTTGGCGTGGCGGTGCGTGGCGAACCCGCCGCCGGGGGCGACGGTGTCGTCGTTGATGACGCGCAGCACGCCGAAGCCCATCCACGCCGGGTCGTAGTAATGGCCGAAGGAGAAGGTGTGCCGGCTGTCCAGCCAGTCCAGCGACACGTGGCCGCGCGCGGCGGCCGGGCGTTCGATGCGCATCACCTTACTCCTTGCCGGCCACCGCCGGCAGCGACCCTTCCGTGGTGATGCGCAACCGCACTTCGTCGCTCACCGCCGGCGCAAACGCACCCACCCCGAAATCGCTGCGCTTGAGCGTGGCGGTGGCGGAGAACCCGATCGCCTGCTGGCCGGTCATCCCGTGCTTGCCGGCGCCGTTCAAGGTCACGTCCAGCGTGACCGGCTTGCTGACATCCTTGATGGTCAACATCCCGGTCACGATGAATTTGTTGCCACCGGCGGGTTTGACCTCGGTGCTCCGGAAGCGGGCCTGCGGGAACCGGGCGACATCGAAGAAATCGGCCTTCTTCAGATGCGCGTCCAATGCCGGCACGAAGGTGTCGATGGCCGCCATCGGCAGCGTCACGTCGACGCTGGACTTGCCCGCATCGGTGGCGTCGAACACCAGCGTGCCAGCGTCGATGTGGAAATCGGCGCTGGGTTGCGAGAACCCGAAGTGCGTCCACTGCACCAGCACGTTGGTGTGGTCCGGGTCCAGCCGGTAAGTGCCGGACACCGCGGCGATGGCGGCGGGCGCGGCCACCGCAGGCGCGGCGGGCGTGCCGTAGGCGGCAAGACTGGCGGCGACGGCCAGCGAGAGCAACAGGGTGCGGGTGGTGTTCATCGGACAGGCTCCGGGGTGGTGCGTGATCGGGCGTGATCGGGGGCGGACAAACGCGGATCAGGCGATGCGGCAGGCTTCGTCGAAGCCCAGCCGCGGGGAACGCGGGAAGATGCTGGCGGGGTCGCCGTGGCCGAGGTTGACCAGGATGTTGGAGCGGATCGGCGTGCCGGCGAAGAAGGCCTCGTCGACCTTGGCGTTGTCGAAGCCGGTCATCGGGCCGCAATCCAGGCCCAGCGAGCGCGCGGCCAGGATCAGGTAGGCGGTCTGCAGCGCGCTGCTGCGCATCGCCACCCACGCCAGGTTGGCTTCGTCGCGGTGCTCGAACCACGGCTTGGCGTCGGTGTGCGGGAACAGCACCGGCAGCTTGTCGAAGAAGCGCATGTCGTAGCCGACGATGGCCACCACCGGTGCCGCCATGGTCTTCTTGTAATTGCCCTCGGACAGTGCCGGCCCCAGCTTGGCCTTGGCCTCGTCCGACTTCACGAACACGATGCGCGCCGGCGTGGTGTTGGCCTCGGTGGGACCGAACTTCAGCAGGTCGTAGAGCTTGCGCAGGGTCTCGTCCGATACCTCGCCGCTGAAGGCGTTGTAGGTGCGTGCGGTGCGGAACAATTGGTCGAGGGCGGCATCGTTCAAGGACTGGCTCATGGCATGCTCTGCGCAGTGGGTGGATTGATGCACAGTGTATAGTTCCACAAGCGTCGTTAATACAGCATATTCGGAACGAATTGATACGAATCATGCAACAATTGGACGCCACCTCCGGCCCCTCCCGCATCTGCGCCGTGCACGACGGCCGCGCCGGCAACGCACGTCAGGCGCTGGCGCTGGCACGCGCACTGGACGCCCGCGCCGGAGACACCGCATTGCAGCCCGGCGCGCTGGCACGCTGGCTGGCACCCCGCCGCTGGCCGCTGCCGCCGCCCTCGCTGGGGCCGGCCTTCGCGGCGCTGCGCCACGCCCCGCCGGCGCTGGCCATCGGCTGCGGACGCCAGGCCGCGCTGGCCACGCGCCTGCTGCGCGAGCGCGGCAGTCGCGCGGTGCAGATCCTCGACCCACGCATCGCGCCGCAGCACTGGGATCTGCTGATCGTCCCCGAACACGACCGCCTGCGCGGCGACCACGTGGTGCCGATGGTCGGCAGCCTGCACCCGGTGGACGACGACTACCTGCTGTGCGCGATTTCCGCCTTTCCCGCGCTGTCGATGCTGCCCACTCCGCATACCGTGCTGCTGGTCGGCGGCCCCAGCCGCCAGGCCGCCTTCACCGATGCCGGCTTCGAGGCCCTGCTGCAACGACTGGCGGCGCAGGCGCGGGTGGAAGGCGGCAGCTTCAGCGCAATCGCCTCGCGACGCACACCCCCGGCATGGCGCGCGGCCTTGGGCCGGGTGGATGCGGCGATCGCCGGGCTGCGCTGGCGCGACACCGGCGACGGCCCCAACCCGTATGCCGGCCTGCTGGCCAATGCCGACCGGCTGGTGTGCACGCCGGAATCGGTGAACATGCTCAGCGAGGCGGCGGCCACCCACGCGCCCGTGTTCGCGTGGGCTGTCGACACCGTGCAGGGCCGCCCACGCGCCTTCGTCGATGGCTTGCAGGCACGCGGCCGCGTGCGGCCGCTGGATGATGCGCTGGCGCAGTTCGACGCCGCACCGCTGCGCGAAACCGAGCGCGTGGCGGCGATCGTGCGGCAGCGCCTGTCCTTGCCCGTGCCGTGACCGCGTGGTCGCGGGTGGCTGCGCGCCCGCGCATCGCAGCCGGGCCGGTTCAGTCCGTGTCCGCCGCCGGCCCGCAGGCACTGCCCCCCAGCCCCTGCGCCACGAACGCGGCGTGGATGGCCGCACTGGCCCCCGATACCTGCGCATCGCGCGCGGCGCGGCGCGGGCGACGATCCAGCGTGCAGCGCAGGCCGGTGTCCAACAGCGCCGCGTGTGCTGCCACCAGCGCAGCCCGGGTGTCGGCATCCAGGCTGCCGGCCTGCTCCGCGGCCGCCAGCAAGGCCGGGGTGGCGCGCGGTTGCAGCAGCGCCGGGTGGCGCGCGGCATCGCGCAGCACGCAGTACTGCAACAGGAACTCCAGGTCCACCAGCCCGCCGTCGCCCTGCTTCAGGTCCAGCAGCGCGGCATCGCTGCGGTCCAGCTCGGCACGCATGCGCGCGCGCATCGCCGCCACGTCCCGCGCCAGCGCCGCCGCATCACGCGGCCGTGCCAGCACCTCGGCACGCACCGCCTCGAATGCCGCCGCCAACGTCGCGTCGCCGGCCAGCGCGCGCGCGCGCACCAGCGCCTGGTGCTCCCATGTCCACGCACGCTGGCGCTGGTAGTCGGCATAACTGGCCAGGCTCGACACCAGCAGGCCCTTGGCACCGTCCGGGCGCAACCGCACATCCACGTCGAACAAGCGCCCGGCACCGGTGCGCACGCCGAGCAGGGCGACGATTTTCTGGCCCAGCCGCGCATACCAGCGCGGCGCATCCAGTGGCCGCGGGCCGTCGGACAACGCATCGGCCGGGGCATCGAACAGGAACACCAAATCGAGGTCGGAGCCGAAGCCCAGCTCCTCGCCTCCCACCGTGCCATACCCCAGTACGGCAAAGCGGCCACCGGCGATGTCGCCATGCGCGCCGCGCAGTTCGTCGGTGGCCAGCCGCAACACGCAGGCGACCACCGCATCGGCCAGCCACGCCAGATGCTGCGCACAGGCGCGTGCGTCCATGCGCCCGTCCAGCAGCGCCAGCGCGAAACGGAAACTCAGCGCCTGCCGCACTTCGTTCAACGCATCCAGCGAGGCCTCGGTGTCGCCCTCGCGCAAGGCCGCGTGGCATTGCCCGTGCATCGCCGCCGCGTCCGGCAGTTCCCCACCCACGCGCACGTCCAGCAACTCATCCAGCAACAGCGGATACGCCGCCAGGCGTTCCCCCAGCAGCGCGCTGCGCGCCAGCGCGCCCACCAGCCGCGCCAATGCCGCCGGTTGCTCGTCCAGCAAGGCCAGGTAGCTGGACCGCCGCAGCACCGTACGCAGCAGCGGCAACACCCGCCGCAGCACCGCATCCGGCTGCGCGGTGGCGGCGGCCTGCTGCAACAGCGCCGGCAGCACGCGATCCAGCCGCGCACGCGCGGCGTCGGACAGATCGCCCACGCCTGGACTGCGGGCGAACTCGCACAGGCTGGCATGCAATTCGCCGGCATGGTCGAACCCGCCGGCCTCCAGTTGCGCGGCATCCCCATGCGCCGGCAGTGCCCGCCAATACGCCGCCAGCGCACCCTCGTCGCCCACGCGCCGCCGCCGAGGTGCCAGCAACGCGCCGAACTCCTCCGCCACTTTCGCCCGCTGCACCGCCAGGGCCGCATCCAGCGCCGCCCAGTCTCGATACCCCAGCCCGGCGGCAAGACGCGCACGCGCCACCGCGTCCTCCGGCAGCGCGTACGTCTGCGCATCGGCCAGCATTTGCAGGCGGTTTTCCAGCCGCCGCAGGAACCGGTAGGCCGCCGCCAGCGCCGTCGCCGCCGCCGTGTCCATGTGCCCGGCCGCGGCCAGTGCACGCAGGGTGGGCAGCAACCCGCGCCGCCGCAAGGCCGGCTCGCGGCCGCCACGGATCAGTTGCAGCGCCTGCGCCAGGAACTCGATCTCGCGAATGCCGCCCGGCCCGCGCTTGATGTCGTCGGCCATGTCCTTGCGCGCCACTTCGGCGGCGATCAACGCCTTCATCGCGCGCAGGCCATCCAGCGCGCCGTAATCCAGATAGCGCCGGTACACGAACGGTTGCAGCCCCGCCAGCAGGCGTTCACCGGCCGCCAGGTCACCGGCCACCGGCCGTGCCTTCTGCCAGGCGTAGCGCTCCCAGTCGCGGCCCTCGCGCTGGAAATACAACTCCATCGCGGCGCACGACAGTGCCACCCGCCCGGCGTTGCCGAACGGCCGCAGGCGCAGGTCGACGCGATGGCAGAAACCGTCCGCGGTCACCTCGTCCAGCAATTTCGCCAGTTGCTGGCCCAGCCGCGCGAAATAATCCTGCGCATGCAGGCTGCGCGCGCCATCGGATTCGCCTTCGTGTTCGTAGGCGTACACGAGGTCGATGTCGGAACTGAAATTCAGCTCGCGCCCGCCCAGCTTGCCGAGACCGAACACCACCAGCCGCTGCGGTGCGCCGTCGGCATCGCGCACCACGCCAAAGCGCCGCGCGAAGTCGGTTTCCAGCGCGTCCAGGGCCAGCCGCAGGCAGGTTTCCGCCAGCGCGCTGCTGCCGGCGAGGATCTCTTCGACATCGGCACCGTCGACCACGTCGCGCCACACCAGCCGGGCCGATTCCGCCTGCCGGTAGCGGCGCAGCAGGCGCGCCCATTCGCCCGGGACATCCGCCTCCAGCAGCGGTGCCGGCACCGGCGTCGCCGCGTCGTCCAGCAACGCCCCCGGCAGCGCCGGCTGCCGGAGGAACACGTCGATGGCGAAATCGCTGGCCATCGCCAACCGCCCCAACCGCGCCTGCGCCGCCTCCGGCACCACGCACCCGGCCGCGCGCAGGCGCTGCAACGCGCGCGTGGCGTGGGCCTGCAACTCGATCGCATGTGCTTGGTCCATGCCGCGATTGTGGCATCGTCCATGCGCCAGTATCGTGGACGGCCATGAGCGAATTGCTGGATCTCGTAGCCCTGATCCGCGCGGAAACCCCGCTGCTGGTGATCGAAACCCCCGACGAAACCCGGGTGATGGACCTGTTCCGCCAATCGCTGATGCACACGTGGCGCGCGCTGTACCGCTGGAGCGTGACCGAAGGCCTGCGCCGGCTGGACATGGACCGGGAAGACGCAGCCACCACCGCACCCGACCTCAGCGCCACCCTGCGCGAGATCCGCGATGCCCGCCAGCGCGGCATCTACCTGCTGCTGGATGCCACCCCCTATCTGGGTTATGCCAGCTACCAGCGCGCCCTGCGCGACATCATCCAGCGCCGCGACTGCCAGCCGCACGTGGTGGCGATGGTGGGCACCCGGGTGGAGCTGCCGGAAGCACTGGAGCCGTTCGCGGTGCGCTTCTCGCTGCAACTGCCCGACGCCAATGCGCTGCTGAAGATGGTGAAGGAGGAGGCCGCCGCCTACGCCACCGAGCATGGCGGGCGGCGAGTGGAAGTGGATGCCGACGCCGTGCGCCAGATCGTGCGCAACCTGCGCGGCATGAGCCTGGTGGATGCGCGCCGCATCGCCCGCCATCTGATCTTCCGCGATGGCGCACTGGGCACGCATGACCTGCCGGAGCTGGCGCGGTTGAAGTTCGAGCTGCTCAACAAAAGCGGCCACCTGCATTACGAATACGACACCGCGCAATTTGCCGACGTCGGCGGCGCCGCGCGCCTGAAGCGCTGGGTGGAACAGCGCCGTCCGGTGTTCGTGCAGGAGCCGCCCCCGCCCGGGTTGGAACCTCCCAAGGGCATGCTGTTGCTGGGCGTGCAAGGCTGCGGGAAATCCATGGTGGCCAAGGCCGTGGCCGGTGGGTTCGGCGTGCCGCTGGTGCGGCTTGACTTCGGCACGCTCTACGACAAATACCAAGGCGAAACCGAGAAGAACCTGCGCGAGGCGCTGGCCTCTACCGAGCAGCTTGCGCCCTGCGTGCTGTGGATCGACGAAATCGAAAAGGCGCTGGCGACCGACGGCGGCGACACCGATGGCGGCCTGTCGCGACGCGTGCTGGGCTACCTGCTGACCTGGATGGCCGAACGCAAATCACGCGTCTTCCTCGTCGCCACCGCCAACCAGGTCCAGCAATTGCCGGCCGAACTGCTGCGCAAGGGCCGCTTCGACGAAATCTTCTTCGTCGATCTGCCCGATGCCGCCACCCGCGCCGAGATCTTCGCCCTGCACCTGGATCGCCGCAAACTCCCGCGCGAGGGCATCGACGTGTCGGCGCTGGCGGCGGCGGCCAACGGTTTTTCGGGCGCCGAAATCGAGCAGGTCATCGTCAGCGCGCTGTATGCCGCGCACGCCGCGCACGCCGCACTGGACACCGCCCTGCTGATGCAAGCCCTGCGCGACACCCGCCCGCTGTCGGTGGTGATGGCCGAACAAGTGCAGGCGCTGCGCGACTGGGCGCTGCCGCGCACGGTGCCGGCGCACTGACCCACCGCCCCGGAACGGCGAGGTCAGGCCAGGCTGGGGGTGTCCCGGGCAGCCGGCATGGCATCCGCCACCGGCAGCGGTACCTGCTCGGGTGGCATCGCTGCCGCGAACAACCACCCCTGGAAGCGCTGGCAGCCCATCGCCACCAGCAGGTCGAACTGCTCCACGGTCTCCACGCCCTCGGCAACGACCTCGATGCCCAGCACACCGGCCAGCGCATGGATGGTGGCGCAGATCTCGCGGTCGCCGGGGTCGGTGGCGATGTCGCGCACGAAGGCCTTGTCGATCTTCAGCTCGCTCACCGGCAGCATCTTGAGCTTGACCAGCGAAGACTGCCCGGTGCCGAAATCATCCATCGACAGGCTGAAACCGGCCTTGCGCAAGGCTTCCACCGAGGGCAGCATGCGCGCGTCGAGCAATTGCGATTCGGTGACTTCCAGGGTGAGGTCGGCGGGGTCCACACCCAGGTCGCGGGCGATGCCGGCGAAATGCCCCGCCAGGTCCGGTTCGGCCAATTGCCGCGCCGAGACGTTGACCGACACCGGCGGCACCCGCAGCCCCTGCGCGCGCCAGGCGACGATCTGGCGGCAGGCCGAGGCGAACACCCAGTCACCGATCGGCACGATCACCCCGCTCTCCTCGGCGATCGGGATGAACTCGTCCGGCGGTACCGACGTGCCGTCCACCGTCCAGCGCAGCAGCGCCTCCAGCCCGATCAGTACGCGTTGCTGGTCGTACTGGGGCTGGTAGACCAGCCGGAATTCTTCCTCGAGCCGGGCCAGGTGCAGGCGGCTGCGCAGCGCCAGCTTGCGCCGGGTGGCGTCGGTATAGTCCTGGACATAGAAGCGATAGGTGCCGCGCCCGTCGGACTTGGCCTGATTGAGCGCGGCGTCGGCATTGCGGATCAATTCGACCGGACTGCCGGCGTCGTC
This sequence comes from Thermomonas sp., assembly GCF_041905325.1. GTDB lineage: Bacteria > Pseudomonadota > Gammaproteobacteria > Xanthomonadales > Xanthomonadaceae > Thermomonas. The sequence continues at coordinate 80,047 of NZ_JAYRLK010000006.1, forward strand.
GGGGTGCATGCTGATGCCGATGCTGGCGCCCACGAACTGCTGGCCCATCCCGGTGTCGGGCCAGGGGCGATCCAGCGCCTCCAGCAAGGCCTGCGCGAGCGCGGCAACATCGGTGCGCGAACGCGCCCACTCCAGCATCAGCATGAACTCGTCGCCGCCCATGCGGGCAAGGGTGGCGTCGGTTTGCAGACAAGCCTGCAAGCGATCCGCGACTTCCCGCAACAAGCGATCGCCGACGTGGTGGCCGAAGGCATCGTTGATCTGCTTGAAATGGTCGAGGTCGATCAGCATCACCGCCACCCGGGTCTGCCGCTGGTTGGCTTCGCGCAGACCATGCTCGAGCCGGCTCTCGAACAGGCAACGATTGGGCAACCCGGTGAGGGCGTCGAAATTGGCGAGGCGATACATCTGCGTCTCGTTGCGCAGGATCGCCCGCTCGGCATCGCGCAAGCGCTCCAGCACGCCCACCATCAGCGTCTGGCGCAGGGTGGTGAGCCCGAGGGCCAGCAGGCAGCAGGCAAAGACCACGCGGGGCGCGATGCCGGCACCGTGCTCCAGCGAGCGGAACAGCATCACCAACGTAAGCAGCGCCAGCGACATCGCCACCAGCGGCAAATAGGCCATGGTGCGTTCCCGCCAGACCCCGGCGCGAACATCCTGCTCGAGATGGACATGCCGCACACCCAGCCCGAACATCAGCGCAGCCAGGCTGTAGCTGGCATTGAACAGGCCGCCCGGCACCAGTGCGCCATCCAGGAAGTACAGGTTCCATTGCATCCATGCATACCCGTAGCCGGTCATGCCCGCCAGCGTGAGCAGGTGCGCAGCACCGAACCGCAACCGCAATGCCGGCACCATCAGCACGCCCAACCCGGCCGCCAGCAGGAACAGCACCGGATAGGCGACCAGCGCGATCAGCACGCTGAACTGCACGTTGCCGCCGGACGGCATGTAGAGGGTGAGGATGGCGGCGATCAGCGCACTCAGCGCGCTGCCGATGTCCAGCAGCGAGGGCATCAGGCGCTCGCGCGGCAGGCGCTGCACGATGACCGCCAGCCAGCCACCGATCCAGGTGGAGGCCGCCCCCAGGAAAAACACATCCGCAGGCGCGGGGAACGGATTCCAACCGCTGTAGACCTGCAGATCCCACGCCAGTTGCCCGAGAAAGATCAGCAGCGCGCCGGCGAACAGCGCACGCCGCAACGACCGCTCGGCACCGCTGGCCCCGGCCAGCCCGCGCCATGCCAACCACGCCGAGCCGCCGAAGGACAACGTCCATTGCAGATTGTCGAGCAGCGTCTTCGTGGCCGGTGCACGCACCAGCCACGCAGCCAGAATCAGCGCCGCGACGAGCGCACAGCCAACCAGGCAGGCGGTTCGCTCTTTTCCCGTCATCCGCCCCCTCCCGTCTGGAGTGCACCGGGGAATTCAAACGCCCTTTCCGGAGTCTGTGGGCCGGGCGAGGGTGCGTCAAGCACCGTGCCAGCTTCGGCGTGCAGCGACGCCGGCGGGCATCCGACGCCCCAAACAAAACCCCCGCCTCGCGGCGGGGGTTTTGATGTTGCATGGACACGCGGGTTGCAACGGATCAGAAATCCATGCCGCCCATGCCGCCCATGCCACCGGCGCCCGGCATCGCCGGTTCGTCCTTCTTCGGCGCATCGGCCACCATCGCTTCGGTGGTGATCATCAGACCGGCAATCGACGCAGCATTCTGCAGCGCGGTGCGGGTGACCTTGGTCGGATCCAGGATGCCGAATTCGATCATGTCACCGAACTCGCCATTGGCGGCGTTGTAACCAAACGCACCCTTGCCTTCGGCCACGCGGTTCAGCACCACGCTCGGCTCTTCGCCGGCATTGGTGACGATTTCGCGCAGCGGGGCTTCCATCGCGCGCAGGGCGATCTGGATGCCGTGGTTCTGGTCTTCGTTGGCACCCTTCAGGCCGGCGATCGCGGCCTTGGCACGGATCAGGGCGACGCCGCCGCCCGGGACGATGCCTTCCTCGACCGCGGCGCGGGTGGCGTGCAGGGCGTCTTCGACGCGCGCCTTCTTTTCCTTCATCTCGACTTCGGTGGCGGCACCGACCTTGATGACGGCCACGCCGCCGGCCAGCTTGGCCACGCGCTCCTGCAGCTTCTCGCGGTCGTAGTCCGAGGAGGTCTCCTCGATCTGCGCCTTGATCTGCTTGATGCGGGCTTCAATCCCGGCCGCTTCGCCGGCGCCGTCGATGATGGTGGTGTTCTCCTTCGAGACCTGCACCTTCTTGGCGCGGCCCAGGTCCTTGATGGTGGCCTTCTCCAGCGACAGGCCCACTTCCTCGGAGATCACGGTGCCGCCGGTGAGGATGGCCATGTCTTCCAGCATCGCCTTGCGGCGGTCGCCGAAGCCCGGGGCCTTCACCGCGCAGACCTTGACGATGCCGCGGATGGTGTTGACCACCAAGGTGGCCAGCGCTTCGCCTTCCACTTCCTCGGCCACGATCAGCAGCGGCTTGCCGGCCTTGGCCGCGCCTTCCAGCACCGGCAGCAGGTCGCGCACGTTGGAGATCTTCTTGTCGTGCAGCAGGATGTACGGGTCGTCCAGCTCGGCCTGCATCGACTGCTGGTTGTTGACGAAGTACGGCGACAGGTAGCCGCGGTCGAACTGCATACCCTCGACCACGTCGAGCTCGTTCTCCAGGCCCGAACCGTCTTCAACCGTGATGACGCCTTCCTTGCCGACCTTGTCCATCGCCTGCGCGATCAGCTCACCGATGTTGGCGTCGCTGTTCGCGGAGATGGTGCCGACCTGGGCGATTTCCTTGCTGGTGGACGACGGCTTGGACAGGGTCTTGAGCTCGCCCACGGCGGCGGTGACGGCCTTGTCGATGCCGCGCTTCAGGTCCATCGGGTTCATGCCGGCGGCGACCGCCTTCATGCCCTCGCGGATGAACGCCTGCGCCAGCACGGTGGCGGTGGTGGTGCCGTCACCGGCGTTGTCGGAAGTCTTGGACGCGACTTCCTTCACCATCTGCGCGCCCATGTTCTCGAAGGCGTCAGCCAGTTCGATTTCCTTGGCAACCGACACACCATCCTTGGTGATGGTGGGCGCGCCGAAGCTCTTCTGCAGCACGACGTTGCGGCCCTTCGGGCCGAGGGTGGCCTTGACGGCATTGGCGAGCACGTTGACGCCGCGCACCATGCGCGAACGGGCGTCTTCACCGAAACGGATATCTTTGGCAGCCATTGGCAATTACCTCAATTGTGTAGGGCGGGTTTCAACCCGCCGTTTCGAAATCGGATGTCTGTGAGTGGCGGGTCGAGACCCGCCTTACGCAAAAACGACGTGCGATCAGCCGAGGATCGCGAACAGGTCGTCTTCCTTCACCACCAGCAGCTCGGTACCGTCCAGCTTCACTTCCGTGCCGCTGTACTTGCCGAACAACACCTTGTCACCGACCTTGACCTGCGGTGCGCGGACCTGGCCGTTATCGAACACCTTGCCGGTACCGACGGCGATCACTTCACCCTTGATCGGCTTCTCGGTGGCCGAATCCGGAATCACGATGCCACCGGCGGACAGCTTTTCTTCTTCCATGCGCTTGATGACCACGCGGTCGTACAGCGGCTTGATGTTGGACATGTGCAACCTCTGCAAATGATTGATTGTGTGGAGAAAACCCGGATATTTTAGCAGTCGCGCAGCGCGGCTGCCAAACGCGAGACAACAACACCCCGCAACCGGGATGGCTGTGAGATGGGGCTCGACGGACGGCTTTCAAGGGCCTCCTCTGCGCACAGGCGCTAACCTGTACCGATGACCGCCCTGCTCTGCCTGTGCACCTGTCCCGACATGGCCACCGCCGAACGCATCGCCGGCACACTGGTGGAAGAACAGCTGGCCGCCTGCGTGAACCTGCTGCCGGGCGTGACCTCGCTTTACCGTTGGCAAGGCCGCCTGCAACGGGATGCGGAGGTGCTGCTGCTGATCAAGACCACCCGCGACCGCTATCCCGCGTTGCAGGCGCGGTTGCCGCAACTGCACCCCTACGAACTTCCGGAGTTGCTGGCGGTCGAAGCCGCCGACGGCCTGCCGGCCTATCTGCACTGGCTGGCCGCCGCCACCCGTCCCGTAGAATGACCTCATGACTGGATTGCTCTCGCGCCTGCGCCTGTGGCTGGCGACCTTTGCCTTGTGCCTGTCACTGCCCGCCTCCGCCGCCATCGTCGGCGAACTGCCGCCGGTGGACAGCGTGTTCGTCCTCAGCACGCACGCCACCGCGCCGGGCCGCATTGAAATTCGCTGGCAGATCGCCGACGGGTTTTACCTGTACCGCCACCGCACCTCGGTGGCCGCCGGCCCCAGCTTCGCCAATGCCACACTGGCCCTGCCGGAAGGGGACAGGCACCACGACGAATTCTTCGGCGATGTGCAGACCTATCGCAAGCAACTGGTCGGCGTGCTCACCGGCACGCCCGGCAGCAGCACCACCGCACTGCGCCTGACCGTGAAATACCAGGGCTGCGCCGACGCCGGGGTGTGCTACCCCCCGCAAACACGCACGCTGACGGTGGCCCTGCCGCAGGCGATGGACGACCTGCCGCCGCCGACCTTCGGCAGGAAATCCGGCGGCCTGTTCGCACTGGGGGATGCGCAGGGGGCCACCGATGCCGCGCCACTGCCGCCGGAGCGCGCCTTCGCCAGCGAAGTCATCGCCCTCGACGGCCAGCGCCTGCTGCTGCGGCTCACCCCCGCCAAGGGCTACTACCTCTATCGCGACAAGCTTTCGGTGCAACTGGATGCCGGCACCGGCCTGGCGACGACGCTGCCACCACCGACGCTGTTGCCCAAGGCCAGCCCATACAAGGACGAACACTTCGGCAAGGTGGCGGTGTATTTCGATCAGGTCGAAATCCCGCTGCCGGTCAGCCGCAGCCACGCCCGCGCCGCCAGCGGCAAGCTGCGCGTGGGCCTGCAAGGCTGCCAGATCGACGGCATCTGCTACCCGCCGATGACCCGCACGCTGGCCGTGCAATTGCCGGCGGGTACCGCCTCCCCCTCTCCCCCACCTGCGGGGGAGAGGGTGCCGAAGGCGAGTGAGGGGGAGCTCGCGCCAACAGCCCCCCTCACCCCAACCCTCTCCCCCGCAGGCGGGGGAGAGGGGGTCGAAGCTTCCGCTTCCGCCGGTGCCGCGCTTGCGCCCTCTCCCTCAAGGGGTGGGGAGGGGCTCGCCACCACCAATGATCCCGCCCGCGAAACCCCGCCGCAGCGCCGGACCCCCGGCCTGCTGGCGGCGCTGCTGCTGGCGCTGGGCGGCGGCCTGATCCTCAATCTGATGCCCTGCGTGCTGCCGGTGCTGTCGCTGAAGGCGTTGAGCCTGGTGCAGAGCGGCCAGAACCGGGCGCACGCACGCCGCCACGCACTGGCCTACACCGCAGGCGTGTTGGCCTCGATGCTGGCGCTGGGCGGGCTGGTGCTGGCGCTGCGCCATGCCGGTCTGGCACTGGGCTGGGGCTTCCAGTTGCAACAGCCGCTGGTGCTGGCGGTGCTGGCGCTGGTGATGCTGGGGTTGGGGCTGTCGCTGTCGGGGGTGTGGCAGGCCAATGTGGCACTGGGCACGCGCACCAGCGCGCTCGTGTCCGGGGATTCCGCGCGCGCGGATTTCTTCACCGGCGCCTTGGCGGTGGTGCTGGCCACACCCTGCACCGCGCCGTTCATGGGTGCGGCACTGGGCTATGCCTTCACCGGCCCGACCGCCGGCGCACTGCTGGTGTTCCTGATGCTTGGGCTGGGGCTGGCACTGCCGTTCCTGCTCATCGCCTGCGTACCGGCACTGGCCCGCCTGCTGCCCCGGCCCGGTGCCTGGATGGACACCTTCAAGCAACTGCTGGCCTTCCCGCTGTATGCCAGCGCCGCATGGCTGCTGTGGGTCCTGACCAACCTGCGCGGTGCCGATGCCGCCGGCCTGTGGCTGGCCGCAGCCTTGCTGCTGGCCTTCGCCGCGTGGGCATGGGCACGCCCGGGCCACGGCGGTGCGCGCGCCTGGCAGGCCGTGGCCGTGCTGGCCCTGCTGCTGATCGGCGCGCCCTTGGCCCGGCTGCACGCCCTGCCGCGCGCGCAGACCGCCCCCCGCATCGACAGCAGCGACCATGCCACATGGTCTCCGCAGGCATTGGCCACGCTGCGTGCGCAGGGGCGGCCGGTGTTCCTCAACATGACCGCCGACTGGTGCATCACCTGCAAGGTGAACGAAAAGACGGTCTTTGCCGCCACCGGCTTCCAGCAAGCCCTGGCGCAAGCCAACGCGGTGTACATGGTCGGGGATTACACCGACGTGGATCCAGCGATCAGCGCCTTCCTGCAACAGCACAAGGCCGTGGGCGTGCCGCTGTACGTGGTCTATCCACGCAACGGGGGTGAAGGCCGCGTCCTGCCCACCCTGCTCACCCCCGGCATGGCCGAAGCCGCCCTGCGCGAGGCCGCACGCTGATGCCCAGCCATCGCGCGGTGCTGGGGGCCGCGCTGCTGGCCGGCCTGGCCGGAGCCGTGGCGAGCCTGTACTTCCAGCCTCGCCTGGCCATCCAGCTGGCCAATACCGAATGGGGCCAACGCACGCTCGGCACCCTGCTGGCCGCACGCGCGCCCGCACCGCCGCCCGGCCTTGCCATCGCCCGACCCGGCGCTCGCCTGCCGTCCTTCACCGTACACACCCTGGACGGCACGCCCGTCGCCCTGCCAGGCCGCTGGGCTGGCCGCACCACCGTGGTCAACCTGTGGGCCACCTGGTGCGCGCCCTGCCTCCGGGAAATGCCCATCCTGCAAGCATTCGCCCGCACCCAAGCGCAGCACGGCACCCAGCTTGCCGGTATCGCACTGGACGATGCCGCCGCCGTCCGCAACTTCCTCCATGCCCACCCTGCCCGCTACCCGCAACTGGTGGCTGCCCCCGGCCCCGCCGATGCCGGCGTCCGTCTGGGCAACCCCGCCGGTGTGCTGCCCTACACCGTACTGGTGGATGCCGACGGACGCCTGCTGAAAACCCACATCGGCCCCTTCGCGGACACAGCGGCGCTTGCAGCATGGGCGGCCCCCTGAAGCACCGCGAACGGCTTCACGCAACTGACCCAAAACGGCACAAGATGACGAAAAATGCCATACACTTCCGCCGCCACCACGGCCCCAGTGGCCCCAACGGCGGCAACCCCCACCCGCAGCAAGCGTTGCAGGACTTTTGGCACGTTTCCTGCTATATACCCCCTGCACGCGTCACCGCGCCCAGACCGGGACCGGTACCGGCAGGCAACGCGACACGTGAGCCACCCACACCAACCCTAGGGGATACACCATGAAGAACCAGCAAGGCTTTACCCTGATCGAACTGATGATCGTCGTCGCGATCATCGCCATCCTGGCCGCCATCGCGCTGCCGGCGTACAACAACTACCGCGTGCGTGCTGCTGAAAATGCATGCTTGGGCGAAGCCAAGGCCGCCATGAACGCCTACCTGGCCTCATCGGTCAACGCCATGACCATCCCGACCTACACCGCCGCAGCTTGCGGCAGCGGCACCCCGTCCACCGGCACCTTCACTGCGACCGCAAACCCCGCCGGCCAGCGTCACCCCGCGTGTGACGTCACCTCCGCAACTTGCAGTCTCCAGTAATTCTGGCCTGCCGCCTTACCGGAGCCCCTCGAAAGAGGGGCTTTTTTTTGGGGAGTCCATGCCAGCTTTTTGCCACCCCATCCACCTCAAATGACAACGGCCCGGTTCTTGCTTGAGACGCCATGCCACGCCTCTATTGGAGCCGTACCATGCGCAACACTCAGTCTGGCTTCACACTGATCGAACTGATGATTGTGGTAGCCATCATCGCCATCCTCGCCGCCATCGCCCTGCCGGCCTACAACAGCTATCGCATTCGTTCATCCGAAACCGCCTGCCTAGCCGAAGCCAAAAACTACGCCAACTATTCGCTGGCAGCGATTTACAACAACAGCACGCCTCCTAACGCAACTGCAAATGCGTGCTCCGCGATTGATACGGCAACCTTTATTGGCGTAAACATTACGGCCACGCCAAGGACACCATACGTGCGCACCGTAACCTGCGACATGAATACCGCTAGTTGCACCCTGAACTGATATCCGGGGCAGAGCAGGGTCGCGCTTCCTCCGTTAAGCTCATCCGCTACCCGCCACCACTCGCCTCTCATGCCCCAGACTCAGGCAGACTCTCCAGCAATTCGCAAATTCTTGATTACAAGCCTTCTGTTGTCGCTATTTGCTGGCCTGCTATTTGTCCCGGGCTTGCCTGGAGAATTCGTATTCGACGATGCTCCCAACATTGTCAACAACGAATCCATTCAGCTGAAACAGCTGACATTGGATGGCTTGGCCAAAGTGATTGCCACCCCACAGATTTCCGGGGAGATGCGCGGCCTACCCACCCTGACCTTTGCGCTGGACTACTGGCGCGCAGGGGGCGCGGATCCTGCAACGTTCAAGATCACCAATATCGTCATCCACGCGTTGACCGCATTGGCGCTGTTGTGGCTGTTCCGCAGCCTGCTGCAAATGGCCGGTGTCACCGTTGCACGGACGCGCTGGCTGGCCCCGGCATTGGCGTTTGCCTGGGCTGCCCACCCATTGCAGGTGTCGTCCGTGCTCTACGCAGTCCAGCGCCTGCAAACCTTGGGCACACTGTTCCTGGTACTGGCGCTGCTGACCTACCTGCATGCGCGGCAGGCACAAATCGAAGGCCGTCGCGGCCGCACCGGGCTGATGGCCGCCATGCTGCTATGGGCCGTGGCGATGAGTTGCAAGGAAGATTCCGCCCAGCTACCCGCCTATACCTTGGCGCTTGAACTCACTGTGCTGCACTTTGCCGCCGCCGACGCCGCGCTGGCCCGGCGCTGGCGGAAGGGCTACCAGTTCGCCCTATTGGCCGGCGTGGCGCTGTATTTGTTCGTGGTCATCCCCCATTACTGGTCCTGGAGCGCCTATGACGCCCGCAACTTCTCGACACCGGAACGCCTGCTGACCCAGGCACGGGTGCTATGTCTGTACCTGTGGCAGATCCTGGTGCCACTACCCTCGCACATGCCGTTCTATTACGACTGGCTACAGCCTTCCCGCGGATTGCTGCACCCCTGGACGACCTTGCCCGCCATCGTGCTGCTGCTGGCACTGTTGGGTGGGGCGTGGCGCCTCCGCAAGCGCATGCCGTTGTTCGCGCTGGGGGTGTTTCTGTTTTTTTCTGCACACTTCATCACCAGCAACGTCATCGGGCTGGAGCTGGCGTTCGAACATCGCAACAGTTTTGCCCTGATTGGTGCAGTACTGGCCGTCGGCAGCCTGCTGGCCGCAGCCAATCAGCGCTTGCAACTTCACCCGCTTGTCCAGGTTGGATTTTGCATCGCACTGCTGGCCGGACTGGCCGGATCCACTCTCGTGCGTGCCCACAGCTGGAGCAACAACCTGTTGCTGGCCAAGGCCGTCACCGAGGCTGCACCGCATTCGGCCCGTGCATGGATGCAGCTGTGTGCCAGCCAGTTCAAACTGGGCGGCGGCATCACAAAAAGCAATACGCGACTGGATCAAGCCATCTCCGCTTGCAGCAGCGGGGCAACGCTTGCGCCCTATGCCCTCAACAGTGCTGCGCTGCTGGTGGTCCTGAAAACCCTCAAGGGCAACATCAACCAGAACGATTGGGATCTGTTCCAGCACCGGCTGGAGAACGTGCAGATGAGCTGGGACAATCAGCGCGCGCCCACCATCCTCACCTATCACGCACAAAAAGGGGTCAAGCTGAACAAGGTGGAATTGCTCAAAGCACTTGCCACCCTGTCGCGCCGCGCAAACCTCGAACCCTTCCAGAATGCCCAGATCGGCTATTTCGTCATGAATGAACTGGCGGAACCGGATTTGGCGATGCCTTACTTCGTGGCCGCCATTCAGGGCGCATCCCCGCGCGACCCCTTCCCCCAGCAACTATCCAGCGAGTTGCGCGAAAAACGCCGGCCCGACCTGGCCAGCCGGATCGAGCAACTTGCTTCAGCCAAGATCGGCAAGGCCGCCGCCACTCCCCACCCACTCCCGTAATGCGACCGCTGCCACATGAGCAGGTACCTGGAGCAGGTCTGGGCTTCCGCCCCGACATCGAAGGTCTGCGTGCAATCGCCATCATCCTGGTGGTGGCAGCACATGCCGGTGTGCCATGGCTGGCTGGTGGCTTCGTGGGCGTGGACGTGTTCTTCGTCCTGTCGGGCTTCCTGATCACCGGCAAGCTGGTCCAGGAAGCCACCGCCACGGGGCGTATCCACCTGCTGCCGTTCTACGTGCGCCGACTGCGACGGCTGTTGCCGGCGTTGCTGCTTATGCTGCTGGTAGTCGGGCTGGCATCCACTTGGCTGCTGTCGCCCCTTGAACTCTCCCCGCAGCTTGCCACTGCACGGATGGCGGCACTGTGGTTGAGCAACGTCCATTTCGCGCTTGGCAACCTGGATTATTTTTCCGCTGGCAGCGAGAGCAACCTGTACCTGCACACCTGGTCGCTGGGCGTGGAGGAACAGTTCTACCTGCTCTGGCCGGCGCTGGTGCTGTGGCTGCTGGCACGGGATAGCGAGCGCGGCCTGGCACGGCTCAGAATCGGCATGTTGACGGTGTTGCTGGCCAGCCTGCTGGCTTGCATCCAACTCACGCGGATGGAACCGTTGCTGGCCTTCTACATGATGCCGCTGCGGGCATGGCAGTTTGCCACCGGCGCGCTGGCCTGGCTGGTGTTTGCCCGCAGCGCGCAGCCGCCCCCCCTCATCGCCCGTGCCGCCCCCGCACTGGGCCTGCTGGGGCTGGGGCTGATTCTTGTCTGCGGCCTATGGCTGGATGCGCAGCGCTCATACCCCGGTGCGTGGGCCATCCTGCCCACGCTGGGGACGGGGTTGGTGGTGCTGGCAGGTAGCCTGCCATCCGGCCAGAGGGGCAGCTACCACCTGCTGTCGCGCCCACCATTGCAGTGGCTGGGACGGATCTCCTATTCCTGGTATCTGTGGCACTGGCCAGTATTGCTATTGGGCTATTCCGTGACCGGCAATCTGTCTCCCGCCTACCGTGCGTTGCTGGTTGCGATCTCGTTGACGCTTGCAGCGCTGTCGCACGCTCTGGTGGAAGCGCCATTACGCCGTTGGAAGCAATGGCTGGTGTTTCCACGCGCAGCCGCACTCGCATCGCTGGCCAGCATGGCCGCGATCGGCCTGCTGGGAAGCCACTGGTCACGACAAGCAGAGCGCGCCTTGCATTCACCGCAACTCCAGCGCTATGCCGCCGCCCGCGGTGATGCCCCCATCATCTACGCGATGGGATGCGACGAGTGGTATCACAGCGCCAACGTACGCATCTGCAGCTTTGGCGATGAGAGCGCAGAACATACTGCGATACTGATCGGCGACAGCCACGCAGGCCAGTGGTTCCCAGCCGTTCGCGAAGCATTGCGGAAACCGGGCTGGCGACTGTTGGTCGTCACCAAGTCTTCGTGCCCGATGGTGGACGAACCATTTTTCTACGCCCGCATTGGTCGCGAGTACACCGAATGCAGCCAGTGGCGCGATGCCGCAATCGCGCGCGTTCGTGACATGAAGCCTGATCTGGTGATATTCGGCAGCGCGGACGCCGGCTTCACCCAGCAACAGTGGACCACAGGCACTATCCGGATACTGGAGCGACTCAGTCCGGCCAGCGGGCGCATTTTCTTGTTGGCCGATACACCCAGTCTGCCTTTCAACGGCCCGGATTGCCTGATGCGCCACGCCCTGCGCCCCGCGTGGCTAAGGCGATTTGACTCGTGCGGCGCACCTGCCGCAAACGCACAGGCCGCTGCTATCCAGAGCTGGCTGCAAACCGCTGCCGTGCGCTTCCCGAATGTACGCATTCTCGATCTGAACGCCCGCATCTGTCCTGCCGGAACATGCCGGGCGGAGATCGATGGACACGTGGTATTCCGGGACAACCAGCACTTGAGCGGCAGCTTCGCAGCGTCGTTGGCGAAGGCGATGGCAGGCAAACTGGAGCAGCCCCGGGATGCGCCGGATTCCACCTCCTCCGGTTTCTGATTCCGGGCGGGGCGTCCTTCCGCACGATGAACCCTGGCCAAAAAATTCACTCGATACAAGGGGTGGCCGCGCGCAGCCCAAACGCAAGCATGCCATCGCCTATCCTTGCGAGATCCGCATCACCGGCAAAGGGCTGTGGGTCATGGGCGGGCCAAAATGGTCAAATGCATCCCAAGAACTGTCTCCGCCACCCGACAGGAGCACGCATGATGAACACGATCAACAACGACGAACAGTCATTTCTTGTATTTGGGTCGCCGCTGATAGCGCAAGACGAGATCGATGAGGTCGTGGCCTGCATGGAGTCCTCGTGGCTGGGGACTGGGCCGCGGGTAGCACAGTTCGAGGCAGATTTTGCCCGTTACAAAAGCACCGATTCTTCACACGTGGCAGCAGTCAATTCCTGCACGGCCGCATTGCATGTCAGCATGGTGGCCGCCGGACTGGAGCCCGGCAGCGAGGTCATCACCACCCCACTGACGTTTTGCGCCACGGCCAACGCCATCATCCACGCAGGCCTGACACCGGTACTGGCTGACGTCGACCCAGTCACGCAGAACATCGACCCGGCCGCCATCGAAGCAGCCATCACCCCGCGCACCAGCGCCATCCTTCCGGTTCATTTTGCAGGACGTCCCTGTGACATGGACGCGATCATGGCGATCGCCAACAAGCACGGTCTGGCCGTCATCGAGGACTGCGCACACGCGATTGAAACCGAATACCACGGCCGCAAGGCTGGCAGGTTCGGGGACTTCGGCTGTTTCAGCTTCTATGCCACCAAGAACATCACCACCGGCGAAGGCGGGATGATCCTCGGCCGCAATGATTCGCTCGTCGCCCGCGCCCGCATGCTCGCGCTGCACGGCATGAGCAAGGACGCATGGCACCGCTTTGGCGACAAGGGATACAAGCACTATCAGGTCGTCGAAGCGGGCTTCAAGTACAACATGATGGATCTGCAGGCCGCCATAGGAATCCACCAGCTGGCGCGCATCGAAGCCAACTGGCAGCGCCGTGAGCAGGTATGGAATCGTTACATGCAGGAACTCGCCGACCTCCCTATTGGCCTTCCGGCGGCACCCGAAACCGGCACGCGGCACGCCTATCATTTGTTCACGGTCAGGGTAGATGAAGCGCTTTGCCGCATCTCCCGCGATGACTTCCTCAACCGCATGACTGCCGCCGGTATTGGCACCGGCGTGCACTATCTGTCATTGGCAGAACATCCCTATTACCAGCAGCGCTTTGGCTGGCAGCCACAGCAATGGCCCCACGCGATGCGAATTGGGCGTGAAACCGTAAGCTTGCCGCTATCGCAGAAGCTGACGGAATGCGACCTGATCCGCGTAATACGGGCAACGAGGAGCCAGTTCGCTTGAACAAAAGAAGCGCACTCGTGCGACATCAAGCCCACCGAATCTGCGGCAGGCTAACCGCACTGTTGCAGCACGCCTCGACGCGAATCAATTCAATCAACTCACGCAGACCATGGCTGAAGAACATTATCAGCACATTACTGATGGGCAGCGGACTCATTTTCGTGATCCATGCATTGCGCGAGCAAATGGAAACACTCCTCACGACCGGGACCAGCGTCCATCTTCCGGAATACGCATCCCTAGCCTCCCTGGCGACGCTTACCACGCTCATCACCGCAAGCCTTCACGCCGAAATTCTCGCACAACACGCCAAAGGCATTGAAATAGATCGACGCCTCACCCGCTATGCTTATGCGATCAGCCAGGTGGCGCGCTATATCCCCGGCAAGATTTTCGGCGTGATACTTGAATCGCAGATGCTCGGGCCCTCAATAGGGATTACCAGAGTCCTTAAAGCCACATTGCTGCAAACGGTGCTTGTCTATGCGTGGGCCGGCTTCATATCAATCTCCATTCTGGCGGCGACCATGTTGAACGCCACATGGCTCCTCTTGCTGGCACCTGCGGCAATACCTCTGCTCTGGAGTCGGCCCGGCAACCGCCTACTCTTGTATGTCGGGAGCGCAATCAAGCTCCAAGCATCTCCCCAGCCATCGCAGATGCAACAAGATGATGACGACCGTCGCAACTCTTTGCTCTGCATGCTGCTTCTTGCCCTCCAGTGGATTCCGTTCTTTGCAATGTGGCTCCTCATCACAGGAACCGACCACGGCATCTCGGAGGCCCTTTGGCTGGGCGCAAGCTATCTGCTTGCCTCCATCGCAGGCTCGATTTTGGTATTCGCGCCTTCCGGCCTGATTGTGCGCGAAGCGGCTTTTATCTGGCTTGGCGGACTCCATGGAATACCGGCCGCATCCCTCTTGATATGGGCCATCGTGATGCGCATTGCCCTGACCTTGGCAGACGTAATGGCAATACCCCTGCTGTGGGCCGCGTTGCGCCTTAGGAATGGAAAGTGAATCCAGCAATCAAAAGAGAAGCGGATCAGCCCGCATCGTCAGACATCCGGATGCAGACGGACTGGTCCGTTCGACAGGCGGAATTTGGCAATGTCCCGCAAGCAGTTCTGCTTCGAAACCTGCCCCCCCCAGTAAATGGGCTGATCGACAAATGGCATCGATCCCTGCTGCGCTGGCTACTCGCACCACTTGCAGATCGACCTGGCGCATGGGTCGCCGACCTTGGCTGCGGATATGGCCGCATGGCGCATGAGGTCGTCGCGATGGGAATCCACAACGTGGCAGGCCTCGACTACGAGCATGGCTTTTGCAGGAAATATCAAGACGACTACGGCCTGGCAATCCGCGGCTCGATTGCAAAGCCCCCCTTCTCCACTGCCAGCCTTTCCGCCGCTTATTCCGTCACTTCGCTCATGTACATCGGAATATGCGACGCCACCAAGGGGCTCGAGTTGCTTGACGACAGCCTGAAGCCCGGTGCGCGAATCCTTCTGCTGGAGGCGGGTTCGGAGTTCAATAGGATTTCCCGTTTCTTCCTGCGGAAAAAAAAATCCCAGCAGCTAGCTGTTTCCGGCTTGTCCCGCCCAGATCTCCATGGAATGATTCCATGCTCCTGGCGAGTCACCGCCTGCGGGAGCAACGCGGGAACAACGATGCTGCTGCCCGCCCTTCTGCTGTGCAGACATTGGCATTTCGCTTTCGATGCGCTTTCCAGGCTTGCCTTGTGGATGGACCGTCCGCTCGAACAAGATCGCGACAGGTGGTGGCGCAAATACGGCCTCCACAGGTGGACTGCATGCGAAAAAATCGAATGACCACCGGTAACAGTCACCGCTTCCAGAGCAGCCAGATGTATCCCGGGAAAAACTGATAAGCCAGCCTCCGCAGAATTCGCGCAATCACCAGCTTCATCCCGGAAAACATGTACCCTGCCGCATAGCGGCCAGGATCATCCAGCAGCCTCGGAGTGATGTCTTCGACATCGAACCTTCCAACGAGCCGGCATAACTCGCCATGAGTCATGTGCCTCTCATAATAAAATCGCCCGCGCCCAAGCAATTGCAGATAGCGATTCGCCCAACTGACTGGAACAATCGAAAGAAAGGGGAGCTTGTAGTGCTGTTCGATGATGTTGAACCTGTTGGTTGCGGAAAAATAGCACGCCCCACCCGGCTTCAGCACCCGTTCTATTTCACTCATGAGCCGCACGGGATCCGGGACGTGCTCATAAACTTGCGCGCATATCACCACATCGCAACTCGCGTCCGGAAGATCAATATCCATTGCATCCCCAACCCTGAATTCCAGGTTATGGACACTGTAATTATTTCTGGCAAAACTGATCGCATCGACATCAATATCAATCCCGGTCACGAACCCCACTGCGGAAGCAAGCTCTGAATCGATAATCCCCGTGGAGCACCCCACGTTGAGAACATGCAGATCTCGAAGCCTGTCACCGAAGGCTTCGGCCAAGATGATGCGCATGGTAGCCGCCTTCCTGGCACGCCCCTCATCCGAATACATTTCCGAATGGATGCTGGAGAAATCCCGCTGGTAGCCACGTGTTTTTGTCGTCATCAATCAGCACTCACTAGTTCGTATCGGCAACGCATTCAGAATAGTATTTGCCACGTTTTCCCGGATGTTGAAATAACTAGCAACCTCCTGCAGCCCACGACCGAAGCGAGTGGCGTCACCATGAATCGCCGCGATCAAGGCATGCGCGAACTCCATTGCGCTCACGCCCGACGCGAGGCATCCGATATCGTGCTGGGAGAAGAGCCTGGGCAAATCCCCAACCGGCATCGCCACTATCGGTCGCCCCAGCTTCACTGCATCGGAAAAAACCACCGGAATGCTCTCGATGCGTGAAGGTATGAGAACCCAATCCGAATCAGTGATTGCTGTTTCCGCTTCTGATTTCGTCAGATACCTTCCGGCTTCGACTGGACGCCCGATGCTCTGAAGCATTGAGACTCTTGCGCGCACAAGCCCCTCAAGCGCGCCCCCCCCTTGGATATCGACCCGTTCAATTGCTTGCCAGTCGGCGTCGCCAAGCAGTTCCAGTGCGTCGAGCAGCAGATCGACCCCCTTGTTCGGATGCCATCTACCTAGGAAAAGCAAACGATACGGCGGTTTTCCGCGTGGCGCCGAGCGCTCAACCAACCCAATTCGTCGCGTACTTGGCAGGAATTCAACCGGGACACCTGCTATGCGACGCGCATCGTCGGCGAGCAGGTATCCGTCGGCATATGCATGCCTGGCGTGCCTGATTGCCCTGACCAGCAGACTCCGAACGAAAGGCACCTTCCCTAGCGACCAGACATCGCTTCCCAGCATCCATACCGAATAATCGACGCCACGCTCTGACGCAATTCTCCGCGCCCACTCCCCGCTTGGCAGCCCCCATAGCGCCAGGATATGCGCTACGGGACCAGATGCTGCCGCACGCGCGGCAGCCTGCCCGCCACGCAGCACCCGCACGACCCACCATAAATCTCTTGCATGCCAGTACTTCAGCGTGGATAGCGGCCGATCTGGCGCCGCATAACGAAAAACTTCCACTCCCACCGACCAGCGCTCTTGTCCGCTGGTGCGGCCAGGCGCCACGACTCGAACGGGAAGATGCCTCGCCAGTTCCTCGACCAGATCGACCACGAACGAACCAGCCGCCTCACTTCCATCACCCTTGATGGGAAAAGATGTCGTAATGAGTACGAGCGCAGGAATATTCACATTTCCCATACCTTCACGTCGACTGCCTTCCGCAATGCGCCAGCAGACAAGCCGGCCCGATGACCACGCTGATACAACACGCTTGAATCACGCAATCACCAGCCCGATGCCGTTTCCCGCTACTGCTTCAAATAGGTGAGATTCGTGATCTGCTCAGATACCAGCCCGATCAGGAAAACGATCACCGCCGCGCTGAGCAGAAGCATGCTCATGTTCGTGAATCGACCTGCCTCGTGGAACGTCCATGCGTACCACCCGATTCCAGCGATGAAAAACGCAGCCGCCGCAGGCACAAACAACTTCAGAGGCGAGTACAGACTGGCAATCTTGAAAATGATCAGCAAGAAGCGCAGACCATCCTTCAATGGATGGATATGGCTGCCGGTACCCACCCGCTTGGCCACCGGGATCGGCACATACGCAACCGGGTAGGCGCTGCGGAAGAACGCCATGGTGCTGGTGGTGGGATAGCTGAAGCCATTGGGCAGCAGATGCAGGAATTCCTTGAATTTGTCGGCACGCACTGCGCGGAAGCCGGAGGTGAGGTCGGCGATACGGTGGCCGGTCATCCAGCTGGCTAGACGATTGTAGAAGGCGTTGGCCAACCCGCGCTGGAGGTTGGCCTGACCGCTGCGGTCACGCGCGCCCACCGCCATGTCATACCCTTCGTCCAACTTGGCCAGCAGCGCCCCCACATGCTCCGGGCCATGCTGACCATCGGCATCCATGAACACCAGAATGCTCCCCCCTGCCGCGCGGGCGCCCCGCTTGATGGCCGCCCCGTTGCCCATCGAATAGGGCGAAGACAGCACGCGGACTCCGACCTGTTCCGCCACAGCGGCGGTATCGTCGGTAGAGCCGTCATCGACGACAATGATTTCGGCGTCCGGATACGCCAGCCGCAACGCCGGCAAGGTGCCACGCAGGCCCTCGGCCTCGTTCTTGGCGGGCAGGATGATGCTGAGTGCGGCGTGGTTCCCCATGCCTTTAGATTACCGTGAAACCGCGCCGCCAAGCGCCGGGCCGTTTTGCCGCATGGGCCACGCGTCGGTGCGCGAGCCGCACGGCCAGACCGCCAGACCTCTGGCGAACATCCGACACGCCAAACGCGCGCCCGCTCGTTTACGCTAAAGTCTTGTCGTTCCCGTCGAGACACCCCACCATGAACACCGCCACCACTCCCAACCTGATGGGCATCACCGGCATTGCCCGGCGCTTGGTGCTCGACGGCGCCCTGGACGAGTCTGCGGCGCGCAAGGCCATGGATGCAGCCACGGCGGAGCGTTCGCCGCTGCCCAACTACCTGGTCGCGCACCGGCTGGTGACGCCGGAAGCGCTGGCCGCGGCCAACTCCACCGAGTTCGGCATGCCGCTGGTGGATGCGCTGGCCATCGATCCGGCGCAGTCCGCCATCGCCCTGGTCAAGGAAGACCTGCTGCGCAAACACAACGTGCTGCCATTGTTCAAACGCGGCGGACGGCTGTTCGTGGGCACCTCGGACCCCACCAACAACCAGGCGCTGGAGGAGCTCAAGTTCCACACCAACCTGACCGTGGAACCCATCCTGGTGGATGCCGAGCGCATCAAGCGCTGCCTGGACCAGTGGCTGGAAGCGGCGGAGACGCTGGCCGGCGAGCTGGATGACAGCGAGGGGCTGGAGGGGCTGGAGGTCGGCGGCGGCGAGGAGGATTTCGGCGGCGATACCGGCGTGGACGCCAATGGCGACGACAAGCCGGTGGTGAAGTTCGTCAACAAGTCGTTGGTGGATGCCATTCGCCGCGGCGCGTCCGACATCCACTTCGAGCCGTACGAAACCGATTACCGGGTGCGCTACCGCATCGACGGCATCCTGCGCATCGCCAAGAAGATTCCGGTGAAGTTGCATGCTCGCATCGCCGCTCGCCTGAAGGTGATGTCGCAACTCGACATCGCCGAAAAGCGCATTCCGCAGGACGGTCGCATCAAGCTGAACATCAGCAAGGGCAAGCAGGTGGACTTCCGCGTCAGCACCTTGCCCACCCTGTTCGGTGAAAAGATCGTGCTGCGCATCCTGGATGGCAGCGCGGCCAAGATGGGCATCGAGAAGCTGGGCTACGAGCCGGACCAGCAGAAGTTGTTCATGGATGCGATCCACAAGCCCTACGGGATGGTGCTGGTCACCGGCCCCACCGGCTCCGGCAAGACCGTGAGCCTGTACACCGCGCTGGGCATCCTGAACGACGAGACCCGCAACATCAGCACGGTCGAGGATCCGGTGGAAATCCGCCTGCCCGGCGTCAACCAGGTGCAGCAGAACGCCAAGCGCGGCATGACCTTCGCCGCCGCCCTGCGCAGCTTCCTGCGCCAGGATCCGGACGTGATCATGGTCGGCGAAATCCGCGACCTGGAAACCGCGGAAATCGCCGTGAAGGCGGCCCAGACCGGCCACATGGTGCTGTCCACCCTGCACACCAACGATGCGCCGCAGACCATCGCGCGCATGATGAACATGGGCATCGCGCCCTACAACATCACCAGCTCGGTGAACCTGGTCATCGCCCAGCGCCTGGTGCGCCGCCTGCATGACTGCAAGCGCGCGGTGCACCTGCCGGAGCATGCATTGCAGGCCGAGGGCTTCACCGCCGACGAGGTTCACGCGGGTATCACCGTCTACGAGGCGGTGGGCTGCCCGGACTGCACCGCAGGCTACAAGGGCCGCGCCGGCATCTACCAGGTGATGCCGATGACCGACGAAATCCAGCAAATCATCCTCGCTGGTGGTAATGTCCAGCAAATAACAGAGGCCGCCCTGCGCAGCGGCGTCCGCGATTTGCGGCGTTCGGCGCTGGACAAGGTGAAACAGGGGATCACCAGCCTCATCGAGATCAACCGCGTCACCAAGGATTGAAGGGGAGCCCCATGTCCGCACGCCGAGCCGCGATCAACAAGGTCCGCGAGAAAGCCGAAACCCGCCGCCTGAACCCGCTGGAGGAGTTCGTCTGGCAGGGCCGCGACAAGCGCGGCACGGTGATGAAGGGCGAGCAGATGGCGCGCAACGCCAACCTGCTGCGCGCCGAACTGCGCAAGCAAGGCATCACCCCCACCGTGGTCAAGGCGAAGCCCAAGCCGCTGTTCGGGGGAAGCGGAAAGAAGATCTCCGCGCGCGACATCGCGGTGTTCAGCCGCCAGATCGCCACCATGATGAAGTCCGGCGTGCCGGTCGTGCAGGCGCTGGAGATCATCGGCGGCGGCAACAAGAACCCGAACATGAAGAAGATGGTCAACAGCCTGCGCAACGACATCGAGGGCGGCGCGTCCATCTACGAGGCGATGAGCCAGTTCCCGGTGCAGTTCGACGAGCTGTACCGCAACCTGGTGCGCGCCGGCGAAGCCTCGGGCGTGCTGGAAACGGTGCTGGAAACCATCGCGACGTACAAGGAAAACATCGAGAGCATCAAGGGCAAGATCAAGAAGGCGCTGTTCTACCCCGCCACCGTGATCGCGGTCGCCATAGCGGTATGCGCCGTGCTGATGGTCTACGTGGTGCCGATCTTCAAGGAGACCTTCTCCAGCTATGGCGCCGACCTGCCGGCATTCACCGCGCTGGTGTTCGGCATTTCCGACATCATGGTGAAGTGGTTCTGGCTGATCGGCATCGTCATCGGTGTCGCCGCCGGCATGTTCATCTACACCTACAAGCGTTCCAGCAAGCTCAAGCACACCATCGACCGGATGCTGTTGAAGATCCCGGTGATCGGCAAGGTGCTGAACGAATCGGCCATTGCCCGCTTCGCGCGCACGCTGGCAGTGACCTTCAAGGCCGGTGTCCCGCTGGTGGAGGCCCTGGACAGTGTGGCCGGCGCCACCGGCAGCAGGGTCTACGAAACTGCCGTGCTGCGCATGAAGGACGACGTGTCGGTGGGTTATCCGGTCAACGTGGCGATGAAGCAGGTCAACCTGTTCCCGCACATGGTGGTGCAGATGACCGCCATCGGCGAAGAGGCCGGCGCGCTGGACACCATGCTGCTGAAGGTGGCCGAGTTCTACGAGGAAGAGGTCAGCAACACCGTCGACGCGCTGTCCAGCCTGATCGAGCCGATGGTGATGGTGATCATCGGCGGCCTGGTCGGCTCGATCGTGGTGGCCATGTACCTGCCGATCTTCAAGATCGCGATGACGGTGATGTAAGCGGGGCACCCTTTCCAGATGGCATTCCTCGACGCGCACCCCGGCCTCGGCTATCCCGCTGCGGCCGGGCTTGGCCTGCTGGTTGGCAGCTTCCTCAATGTGGTGATCCTGCGCTTGCCGCCACGGCTGGAATGGCAGTGGCGACGCGACGCCCGCGAAATCCTGGAAGAGCCCGACCTCTACGATCCGCCGCCACCCGGGATCGTGGTCGAGCGCTCGCATTGCACGCACTGCAACCGCCAGTTGGCATGGTTCGAAAACATCCCGCTGCTCAGCTGGCTGGCCCTGCGCGGCAAGTGCCGCAGTTGCAGGACGCCGATCTCCATCCAATACCCGTTGGTGGAGCTGCTGACCGGGCTGCTGTTCCTGGCCTGCGTCTGGCGTTTCGGGTTCGGCTGGAAGGGGTTTGGCGCCCTGTTGCTGACCGGCTTCCTGGTGGCCTTGTCGGGAATCGACCTGCGCACCAAGCTGCTGCCCGACCAACTGACCCTGCCCCTGCTGTGGCTGGGGCTGGTGGCCGCCAGCGACCACTTGTACATCCCGGCCAAACCGGCACTGCTGGGTGCGATGGCCGGCTACATGAGCCTGTGGTCGGTGTACTGGGTGTTCAAGCAGCTCACCGGCAAGGAAGGCATGGGCCATGGCGATTTCAAGCTGCTGGCCGCACTGGGGGCATGGACGGGCCTGGCCGGCGTGCTGCCGACGATCCTGCTGTCCTCGTTACTGGGGGCGGTGATCGGCACCGCATGGCTGCTGGCCAAGGGCCGCGACAAGGCCACCCCGATCCCGTTCGGCCCCTACCTGGCCGTGGCCGGCTGGATCAGCTTCATGTGGGGCAAGGATCTGGTGGCGGCTTACCTGCGCTTTGCGGGGCTAGCCTGACGCTGCTTCCGCGGTCGCGGCCAATGCCCGATACGCATGATCCAGTAGCGCCACCTGGGCGGGCAGCGCGTCCCGTGCGCCGTCATTGACGATCACGTCGTCGGCGATCGCCAGCCGCTGGCTGCGCGTGGCCTGCGCAGCCAGCATGCTGCGCGCCAAGGCCTCGTCGATGCCATCGCGCTGCAACAGCCGCGTCAGCTGCACGGCTTCCGGCGCGTCCACCACCAGGATGCGCGCCAGCCACGGATAGGCTTGGCGTCCACCGCCTTCGGCCAGCAGCGGGATCGACGCCACTGCATACGGCCCGGGAGCGGCACGACAGGTCGCGGCCAGGGCACTGCGCACGCGCGGGTGCAGAATGGCCTCCAGCCGCGCACGCGACGACGCATCGGCAAACACGCGACGCCGCATCGCCGTGCGGTCGAGCCCGCCATCGCCAGCCAGTACGCCCGTGCCGAAGGCGGCCACGACCTCGGCCAGGCCCTCGCTGCCCACGGCCACCGCCGCGCGGGCGGCGGCATCGGCATCGGCTACGCACACGCCCAGCGCCTGGAAACAGTTTTCCACCGTGCTCTTGCCCGAAGCCACGCCGCCGGTCAGGCCGATGATGTAATCGCTCATGCGGGCATTATGGCGTGCCGCCGCGACGCCGCAGAATCCGCCAACGACACTGCGCGCCCTGCGCCGGGCTAGGGTGTCGTCCGCGCCTGCAGCAGGGCATCCACCACCGGCACGTCGGCGGGCGGCATCGGGTAGTCACGCAGCTTGCGCAGCGGTACCCACGCCAGCGCCTGTCCTTCCAGCCCACGTGGCTGGCCGCTGAAACGAGCCTCGCGTACATCCAGGGTGATGCGCTTGCCGGGATAGGCCATGTCCACGCAGGCGACCGCTGCACCCACGGTGGCCTCGATGCCCAGCTCTTCGCGCAGCTCGCGTACCAGCGCATCGTCGGGGGCCTCGCCGGGCTCGACCTTGCCGCCAGGGAATTCCCACAGGCCGGCCAGGTCGCGCCCCACGGTCCGGCGTGCCAGCAGGATGCGCCCGCGCGCATCGCGCAGGACGGCGGCGACGACGTGCATGCATTTCGCCTCCCCCTGCGGACGCAGGGGAGGCGGCGGATCACGCAAGCTGTCCATGGCAGTGCTTGAACTTCTTGCCGCTGCCGCAGGGGCAGGGGTCGTTGCGGCCGACATGCGCCATCGCCTCGCGCACCTCGGCGGCCTCTTCGTCGGCCCCCATCCCGCCCATGTCGGGATGCTGGAACTGCATCTGCCGCGCAGCCGCCTCGGCGCGCGCGCGTTCCTGCGCTTCGGCCTGCGCCACCTCATCCTCGGTGCGGATGCGGATGCGCGCCAACAGCGACACCACCTCGCGCTTGACCTTCTCCAGCAGTTCCGAGAACAGCTCGAAGGCTTCCTTCTTGTATTCCTGCTTCGGCTGCTTCTGGGCGTAACCGCGCAGGTGGATGCCCTGGCGCAGGTAGTCCATGCGCGCCAGGTGCTCCTTCCAGTTCTGGTCCAGCACGTTCAGCATCACGTGCTTTTCCAGCATGCGCATGGTCTCGGTGCCCACCTGCACTTCCTTGTCCGCGAACAACGCCTCCATCGCGGCCAGCACCTGCTGCTTGATCTCGGCGGTATCCAGCTCGGTGCGTTCCTTGTGCAGCTGCACCAGCGGCACCTGCAGGCCGAATTCGGCGGCCAGCTCGGCCTCCAGCCCCGGCAGGTCCCACTGCTCGTCGATCGACTCCGGCGGCACGAAGCGGTCCACCATGTCGGCGGCCACGTCGTGGCGGATGCCGTCGATGTTGTCCTTGATGCTGTCGGCTTCCAGCAACTCGTTGCGCTGGCCGTAGATGACCTTGCGCTGGTCGTTGTTGACATCGTCGAAATCCAGCAGGTTCTTGCGGATGTCGAAGTTGTGCGCCTCCACCTTGCGCTGGGCGTTGGCGATCTGGCGGGTGACCAGCGGCGACTCGATGATGTCGTCTTCCTTCAGGCCCATCCGCTCCATCACCTTCTTCACCCAGTCGGCGGCGAAGATGCGCATCAGGTTGTCTTCCAGCGACAGGTAGAAGCGCGACGAACCCGGGTCGCCCTGGCGCCCGGAACGGCCGCGCAGCTGGTTATCGATGCGCCGCGACTCGTGGCGCTCGGTGCCGATGATGTGCAGGCCGCCGGCCGCCTTCACCGCTTCGTGACGCTGCCGCCATTCGTCCTTCGCGCGCGCGATGTCGCTTTCGGCGGCCCCTTCGCCGAGCGCCGCCAGCACGGCATCCAGCGAGCCGCCCAGCACGATGTCGGTGCCACGGCCGGCCATGTTGGTGGCGATGGTGACCGCACCCGGCGCACCGGCATTGGCGACGATGTGCGCCTCGCGCTCGTGCTGCTTGGCGTTGAGCACCTCGTGCGCGATGCCGGCGGCATTGAGCTCGTTGCTGAGCAATTCCGAGACTTCGATCGAAGTGGTACCCACCAGCGCCGGCTGCCCCTTGGCGGCGCACTCCAGGATTTCCTTCACCACCGCGCGGTACTTGCCGGCGCGATTGAGGAACACCAGGTCGGAGTGGTCCTTGCGCACCATCGGCCGGTGGGTGGGGATGACCACCACTTCCAGCCCGTAGATGTTCTGGAATTCGTAGGCCTCGGTATCGGCGGTGCCGGTCATGCCGGACAGCTTCTTGTACATGCGGAACAGGTTCTGGAACGTCACCGACGCCAGCGTCTGGTTCTCGCGCTGCACCGACACCCGCTCCTTGGCTTCCACCGCCTGGTGCAGGCCGTCGGACCAGCGCCGGCCCGGCAGGGTGCGGCCGGTGAACTCGTCGACGATGATCACCTCGCCGTCGCGCACGATGTAATCGACGTCACGCTGGTAGATGCCGTGCGCGCGCAGCGCCGCGTTCAGGTGGTGCACCACGTGGATGTTCTGCGCGGCGTACAGGCTTTCGTCCTCGCCCAGCACGCCGGCCTGGCGCAGCAGCCGCTCGGCGTGTTCCTGCCCGGCTTCGGACAGGTGCACCTGCTTCTGCTTTTCATCCACCCAGTAATCGCCCTCGGCTTCCTCGTTCTCCTGCCGGCGCAGCGCAGGCACCACCGCATCGACCTTGATGTACAGCTCCGGCGATTCGTCGGCCGGGCCGGAGATGATCAGCGGGGTGCGCGCCTCGTCGATCAGGATCGAGTCCACTTCGTCGACGATCGCGAAGTTGAGGCCGCGCTGGAAGCGATCCTCCTTCGCCAGCGCCATGTTGTCGCGCAGGTAGTCGAAGCCGAATTCGTTGTTGGTGCCGTAGGTGATGTCGCAGGCGTAGGCCGGGCCCTTGTCGGTGTGCGGCATGCCCGGATAGACCACGCCCACGCTCAGCCCCAGCCAGTTGTAGAGCTTGCCCATCTGCGCCGAATCGCGGCGGGCCAGGTAGTCGTTCACGGTGACCACGTGCACGCCCTTGCCGGCCAGCGCATTGAGGTACACCGCACAGGTGGCGGTGAGGGTCTTGCCCTCGCCGGTGCGCATTTCCGCGATCTTGCCGGAGTGCAGCACCATGCCGCCGATCATCTGCACGTCGAAGTGGCGCATGCCGAACACCCGCACCGAAGCCTCGCGGCACACCGCGAACGCCTCCGGCAGCAGCTTGTCCAGCGTTTCGCCCTTGTCGATGCGGGCGCGGAACTCGGCGGTCCTGGCCTGCAACGCGGCGTCGTCGAGCGCCTGCATCTGCGGTTCCAGCGCGTTGATTTTCTTGACGATGGCGCCGTATTGCTTGAGCAGGCGTTCGTTGCGGCTGCCGAAGATACTGGTGAGCAAACTGTTGAGCATGAGGGGTGCAATCCCTGGCGGGATGCGCGCGGAGGGCGCGGCATCGGAAGGTGTGGACAACAAGGCGCCCCGAAGCCGGCGGCTGCCGGCTCGGGAATCGACTAGTTTAGCTGGTGGCGGCCCGCGGCGTTTGCAAGCCCCGCCGGTTGTCAGCCGTTGCCCGGCCCGTGACGCGCCAGCGCGTCGTTGTGGCCCAGCAGCTTGCGCGGGTTGACCACCGCGCCGTTCTGCCAGACTTCGAAATGCACATGGGCACCGGTGGAACGCCCGCTGGAACCGGCCTTGGCCAGCTCCTGCCCGGCCCGCACCAGGTCGCCGACTTGCCGCTCCAGCCGCGAATTGTGGGCGTAGCGGGTGACGTAGCCATTGCCGTGATCCACTTCCACCGTATTGCCGTAGCCGCTGCGCACGCCGGCGAAGCTGACCACGCCATCGGCCACCGCCAGCACCGGATCGCCGACGTTGGCCTGGAAATCGATGCCCTTGTGGAACTGGCTGCCGCCGCCGAACGGATCGGCGCGCCCCCCGAAACCGGAGGTGATGTAGCTGCCGGCGATGGGCTCGCGCGCCGGCACCGTGCGGCGGTCCAGCTGGCGGTTGAACAGCAGGGTTTCCAGCACCGACAACTGGGTGTCGGCATGTTGGTAGTCGGCTTCCAGCGCCATCAGGCGCGCGCGCAACTCCGCCGGGGGCATGTCGCTGGATGCACCGCCACCGCCTTGCCCCACCGGCTTGCCGAAATCGAATTCGCCATCCTGCAACTGGCCCGCCTGCACCAGTCGCGCACCCAATGCATTCAGGCGGTTGGCCTGCGCCTGCAATTCGGCCAGCCGCGCCGCCAATGCGTTGACATCGTGGCGGGCATCCCGCCGAACCTGGTCGAAACTGGCCTGCCGGGCGGCATCGCTGGCTTGCAGGGCTTCCACCTGGGCCATGCCGATGGCACTGCGCACGGCGGCACCGCACAACATGCCCGCGCCCAGCAGCAGCGCCAGCGCCGCCAACGGCCGGCGCAACGCCAACAGCCGCAAGCGCCTTGCCTGCGCCAGTGCGCGTTGCCGGGTATCGTAGGGAGGGTTCGCTTCGGTCATCGCCATGTCAGGTTCAAATTCCACATCCGCCAAGGGCGGCTCGCCGCCAACCGGCCCGCGCGCGGCGCTGGATGCGCTGCTGACGGGCGACGCCGGTAACGCCCTGCGCCGTGCCCGCTGGCTCGACGCGGTGGACCGGTTGTTGCGCCCCCACCTGCCGCCCGGCGTGGCCGCGCATGCGCGGCTGGCCAATGTCCGTGGCAACAGGCTGGTGTTCGTGGTCGATGCACCGGCATGGCACGCCAAACTGCGGCTGGCCACGCCCGTACTGATCGACGCCGCCCGTTCCATCGGGCTCGAAGTGGACGCGCTGGGCATCAAACTGACCACCCAACCGTTGCAACCGCTTCCAGCGACTGCCGTGCGCCCTGCTCCGATGTCGGCAGCCGCCCGCAAGGGACTGGACACTGCCTTGGCCATGCTGCGGCCGGAGGCCCCGGATGAGACCGGGGAAGACCGCGGACGGTAGACGTCTGCGGGTGGGCAAGCCCCTCCCGTCACACCGACCGAGGGCGCATCCTAGCGGCAGCCGCCGGCATGGGTGTTAACCGAATGGAAATTGCCCACACGGAAATGTGCGCGGCGTCACGTTTTTAAGCCTGGCGCCTGCTCAGGTGACCGCCAAGGCCGCCCCGTAACCCAGCGCCGGCACCGTGGCCGGGTCTTCGAAACGCACCTCTTCCCAGGCCTCGGTATCGGCCAGCAGGGCGCGCACCAGCGTGTTGTTCAACGCATGCCCGGACTTGTGCCCGGTATAGGCCCCCAGGATGGCGTGGCCGGCCAGGTACAGGTCGCCGATGGCATCGAGGATCTTGTGGCGGACGAACTCGTCGGCATAGCGCAGACCGTCTTCGTTCAACACCCGGAATTCGTCCAGCACGATGGCGTTGTCCATCGAACCGCCCAGCCCGAGGTTGCGCTCGCGCATGTATTCCAGGTCCTGCATGAAACCGAACGTGCGTGCGCGGCTGATTTCCTTGACATAGGCGGCGGTGGAAAAATCCAGCACCACCTGCGAGAGGGTTTCCGGGATCGCCGGGTGGTTGAATTTCACCGTGAAATCCAGCCGGAAGCCGTCGTGCGGGGTGAAGCGGGCGAGCTTGTCGCCATCGCGCACCTCCACCGCCTTCTTGATGCGGATGAAGCGCTTGGCCGCCGCCTGTTCGACGATGCCGGCCGATTCCAGCAGGAACACGAACGGCCCGGCGGAGCCGTCCATGATCGGCACTTCCGGCGCGCTGAGCTCGATGTAGCAGTTGTCGATGCCCAGCCCGGCCAGCGCCGACATCAGGTGTTCGACGGTTTGCACCTTGGCCCCCGCCTGCGCCAGACCGGTGCACAGCGTGGTTTCGGCCACCAGCGCGGCACGGGCCGGCAGTTCGACGACCGGATCGAGGTCGGTGCGGCGAAACACGATGCCGGTGTCCACCGGCGCCGGGCGCAGGGTGAGAAACACCTTCACGCCGCCATGCAAACCCACGCCGGTGGCGCGGATCACGTTCTTGAGGGTGCGTTGGCGCAACATGGTTCTAAGTTAGCACGCAGCACGCTGAACCGCGCTTGGACGGAGGCTGGCGACACCCTCGGCAAGGCCGCACACCCGCCATGCCGGCCGGCCACAAGGCACGCCGGCGGGACACGCCGGCGCGCAAATCGACACGGGCACCACGCCCGTCCTTGCGCCCGGGGCGAAAGGACGGCACTTGCGGCGTCAGTCCGCCTGCCGGCGCAGGAACGCGGGGATGTCCAGGTAGTCGTCCTTCGGCAGCTCCGCCGCCACGGGTGCCACTTCGACATTGCGCCGCAGCGTGCCGGCGAAGCTGGACGAAGGCGTGGACACGAAGCCATCGGTGATCGTGTCGATCGGCAGCCCGGTGGTGCCGTCGCGCTTGACCTGGGTGTTGATCAGCTGCACCTGCGGACGCCGCGGTGCCTCGGTCGGCATTTCGAAGCGGTTGTTGCGCACGTCGTTGACCGGCTGGCGCAGGCCCACCGTCGCCGGGCTCAGGCCGGTGGCCACCACCGTCACCTTCACTTCGTCCTGCATCGTCGGGTCCAGCGCGCAACCGATCACCACGGTGGCGTCCTCGGAGGCGAAGTCGCTGACCACGCGGCCGATTTCGTCGAACTCGGCCATGGTCAGGTCGGAGCCGGAGGTGATGTTCACCAGCACGCCGTTGGCGCCGGCCAGGTTCACATCGTCCAGCAGCGGGTTGCGGATCGCCGCTTCCGCCGCCGCCTGCGCGCGGTCATCGCCGCGGGCGCAACCCGTGCCCATCATCGCCAGCCCCATTTCGGACATGACCGTGCGCACGTCGGCGAAGTCCACGTTGATCGTGCCGGGACGCACGATCAGGTCGGCGATGCCCTGCACGGCCCCCAACAGCACGTCGTTGGCGGCGCGGAACGCCTGGATCATGGTGGCGTTGCGGCCCAGCACGGTGATCAGCTTCTCGTTGGGAATGGTGATCAGCGAGTCGCAGTGCTGGCTCAGCTCCTCGATGCCCTTCTGCGCCACCTGCATGCGCCGGCGGCCTTCGAACGGGAACGGCTTGGTGACCACCGCCACGGTGAGGATGCCCATTTCCTTGGCCAGTTGCGCCACCACCGGCGCCGCGCCGGTGCCGGTGCCGCCGCCCATGCCGGCGGTGATGAACACCATGTCGGCGCCCTGCAGGGCCTCGATGATCGCCTCGCGATCTTCCAGCGCGGCCTGCCGGCCGACCTCGGGGTTGGCGCCGGCGCCCAGGCCCTTGGTGACGTTGCCGCCGAGGGTCAGCAACTGGCTGGCACCGCAGTTCTTGATCGCCTGCGAGTCGGTGTTGGCGGTGATGAACTCGACGCCCTCCACGCTGCTGTTGACCATGTGCGCCACCGCGTTGCCACCGCCGCCGCCGACGCCGATGACCTTGATGACGGCATTGGGTGCCACCTGCTGGATCAGTTCGAAATGTGCCATGTCCGTGTCCCTTGTTGTTTTGAGTGTGTTGCCGTTGTCGATCGAAAAAATACCGTTGCCCCGCCCTGCCGCCTGCCGCCGCTCAGAACTCGCCGCGAAACCATTTGAAGAACCTGTCCACCACGCCACCCACCTTGCCTACCGGCAGGCTCGGGCGCTTCGGGCTTTCTATCTGCGCACCCATCAGCAGCAGGCCCACGCCGGTGGCATGCACCGGATTGCCCACCACTTCACCCAGCCCGCCAACGTGCTGCGGGATGCCGATCCGCACCGGCATCTGCAGCATCTCCTCGGCCAGCTCGACCACGCCTTCCATCTTCGCCGCGCCGCCGGTGAGCACCAGCCCGGCGCGTACCCGCTGTTCGAAGCCGGAGCGGCGCAGTTCCGCCTGCACCATCTCGAAGATTTCCTCGTAGCGTGCCTGCACTGCCTGCGCCAATGCATGCCGCGGCAACCGCCGCGGCGGGCGGTCGCCCACGCTTTCCACCTGGATGCTTTCCTCGGCACGCGCCAGCTGCGCCAGCGCGCAGGCGTACTTCACCTTGATGTCCTCGGCGTGCGGCGTCGGCGTGCGCAGCATGTGCGCGATGTCCTCGGTCACCTTGTCGCCGGCCACCGGCAGGTTGGCCGTGTGGCAGATCGCGCCCTGCATGAACACCGCGATGTCGGTGGTGCCGGCCCCCATGTCCACCAGCACCACGCCCAGTTCCTTTTCGTCGCTGGTCAGGACGGCAGTGCTGGACGCCAGCGAGGACAGCACCAGGTTGTCCACCTGCAAGCCGCAGCGCTGCACGCACTTGCTGATGTTCTGCGCCGCCGAGCTGGCGCAGGTGACCAGGTGCGCATGCACCTCCAGGCGCACGCCGGTCATGCCGACCGGGTTGCGGATGCCTTCCTGCGAATCGTCCAGCACGTATTCGCGCGGGATCGCGTGGAGGATGCGCTGGTCGGCCGGGATCGCCACCGCGCGGGCCGCATCCAGCACGCGGTCGAGGTCGGCGTGGGTGACTTCGCCCTCGCGGATCGGCACCACCCCCAGCGAATTCTTGCACTGCACGTGGTTGCCGGAGATCGAGGCATACACGCTGCTGACTTCGCAACCGGCCATCAGCTCGGCTTCCTCCACCGCGCGCTGGATCGACTGCACGGTGGAGTCGATGTCCACCACCACGCCGCGCCGCAGCCCGCGCGATTCGTGGGAACCGATGCCGATCACCTCGATGGGCTCGCCGGGGGTGTATTCCCCGACCAGCGCGGTGACCTTGGAGGTCCCGATGTCGAGCCCGACGATGAGGGACTTGTCGCCTTTGCGGTTCATGTATTGGAGCCGTTGTTCGATGAGGAGTCGGTGGCCTTGCCCCAGGTCAGGGCGAAGCCGTTGGTGTAGCGCAGGTCGGCGCGCAACAGGCGGCGCTGCGCGTCCTGCGCCTGCAACTGCGGCAGCAGCGGCGCGAAGCGCGCCAGCCGTGCGCCGGGGTCGTCACGGCCCAGCACCACGCGGGTGCCGTCATGCAGGGTGATCGACCAACTGCCACGGCGGTCCAGCGCCACGCCCAGCACGCCGCCGGCATTGGCCAGTTGCTCGCGCGCCTGGTTGTACAGCGCCACTACCTCCGGCACGCGGCCCTCGGGGCCGTCCAGTTGCGGCAGCCCGGCCGGTATCCGCACCTTGCCGGCCGGGAACAGGTGGCCGCGCTCGGACAGCAGGCGATCCCCGCCCCAGCGTGCGAACGGGCGATATTCGCGAATCCGCACTTCCAGCACGTCCGGCCATTGCTTGCGCACTTCGGCGCGCTCGACCCATGGCAACGCACCCACCGCGCGCTGCACGCCGGCCAGGTCCACCGCGAAGAAACCACGCTGCGCATAGGGCAGCACCGCCCCCTGCAGTTGCACGCGATCCACCCGCTGCAACGCACCCTGCACGCGCAGGGTGCGCAGCGGCCAGCGCGCACCACCCACCCAGCCTTCGGCTACCGCCGCCACCGGCAGTGCCACCACCAGCGCCAGCGCCAGCAGCCACAGCAGCAGTCGCGTCAGCGGCCTCAAAGCGTCTGCTCCAGGATGCGCCAGCACAGCTCTTCGAACCCCACGCCCAGCTGGCGCGCGGCCTTCGGCACCAGCGAGTGGCTGGTCATGCCCGGCGCGGTGTTGACCTCCAGCAGCAGCAACTGCCCGCTGGCGCGGTCGCGCATCACGTCCACCCGCCCCCAGCCACCGGCACCGGAGGCGCGGAACGCCGCCAGCGCCAATGCGCGGATCGCCGCTTCCGCCTCGTCCTCCAGCCCCGGGCACAGGTATTGGGTGTCCTCGGCAACATACTTGGCGTTGTAGTCGTACCACGTGCCCTTCGGCACGATCCGGATCGACGGCAGCGCGACCTCGCCCAGGATGCCGACGGTCAGCTCGTCGCCGACCACCATCTGCTCCATCAGCATCTCGCCACCGTAACCGCGCGCAACTTCGATGGCCGCGTCGATGTCGGCCTCGGCCAGCACCCGCGCCACGCCCACGCTGGAGCCCTCGCACGAGGGCTTGACGAACACCGGCAGGCCCAGCGCCAGCGCGGCGGCGCGCAGGTCGGCACCGGGCGGCAGGCGGACGAACTTCGGCGTCGGCAGGCCGGCGCTCATCCACACCTGCTTGGTGCGGATCTTGTCCATGGTCAGCGCGCTGCCCAGCACGTCGGAGCCGGTGCACGGAATCTCGAACGCCCGCAGCAGGCCCTGCAGCACGCCATCCTCGCCACCGCCCTTGTTGCCGTGCAGGATGTTGAACACGCGATCGAACCGGCCGTGCACCAACGCATCCACCAATGCCGGGATGCCGTCCACCGGATGCGCGTCCACGCCGCGCGCGCGCAGGGCTTCCAGCACGTTGCGGCCCGATTCCAGCGACACCTCGCGCTCGCTGCTGCTGCCACCCAGCAACACGGCAACGCGACCGAACGCGGCCGGGTCGGTGCAGCGCAGCGGGGCGAAGGCGGTGGTGTTCATGCCGCGTCCCCCAAGCCATCGCGGGCGATCTGCTGCGCGGCGGCACCGATGTCGCCCGCGCCCATCAGCAACAACAGGTCACCGTCCTGCAACAACCCCGGCAGCACCGTGGCCAGCTCGGCGGCACTGCCCACCACCACCGGGTCGACCCGGCCACGGGTGCGGATGCTGCGCGCCAGGGATTTGGCATCGGCACCGGCGATCGGCGCTTCGCCGGCCGGATAGACCTCGGTCAGCAGCAACGCATCGACACCGGACAGCACCGCCGCGAATTCGTCGAACAGGTCGCGGGTGCGCGAGTAGCGATGCGGCTGGAACGCCACCACCAACCGCTTGTCCGGCCAACCGCCGCGCGCCGCCGCGAACACCGCCGCCAGTTCCTTCGGGTGGTGGCCGTAGTCGTCCACCAGCGCCACTTCGCCACCGCTTTTCAGCTTCAGCGTGGCCAGCTGGTTGAAGCGCCGGCCGATGCCCTGGAACTTCTCCAGCGCACCGGCGATCGCCGCGTTCGGCACGCCCAGCTGCCAGCCGATGGCGGCGGCGGCCAGCGCGTTCTGCACGTTGTGGCGGCCCGGCAGAGCCAGCGTGCAGGCGGTGCGGCTGCCGTCCGGCAGGCACAGGGTGAAATGCATCTGCGCACCCTGCTGGCGCACGTCGGCGGCGCGCACGTCGGCCTCCGGCGCGAAGCCGTAGGTGACCACGTGGCGCGGCGTCCTGCGCGCCAGTTGCGCCACTTCCTCGTCGTCGATGCACAGCACCGCCAGGCCGTAGAACGGCAGCCGGTGCAGGAATTCGGAAAACGCCTGCTTGACCCGTTCGAAATCGCCGCCGTAGTTCTCCAGATGGTCGGCATCGATGTTGGTGATGACCGCCACCACCGGGTTCAGGCGCAGGAAGCTGCCATCGCTCTCGTCGGCCTCGGCCACCAGCCAGTCACCGCCACCGAGGCCGGCATTGGCACCCGCGGCCAGCAGCTTGCCGCCGATCACGAAGGTCGGGTCCAACCCGCCTTCGGCCAGCACGCTGGCGGTCAGCGAGGTGGTGGTGGTCTTGCCGTGGGTGCCGGCCACCGCCACGCCGCGCTTGAAGCGCATCAGCTCGGCCAGCATCTCCGCGCGCGGCACCACCGGGATGCGCTGCGCGCGGGCTTCCAGCAGTTCCGGGTTGTCCTCGCGGATCGCGCTGGACACCACCACGCAGTCGGCATCCAGCACGTTGGCGGACGCATGGCCCTTCTGGATCACGATGCCCAGCGAGGCCAGCCGCCGGGTGACGGCATTGTCGGCATTGTCCGAACCGCTGACCTGGTAGCCCAGCGTGCACATCACTTCGGCGATGCCGCTCATGCCGGCACCGCCGATGCCGACGAAATGCACGCGCGGCAGCGCCTTGGCCGGGTCGTTGATGTTCCGCAGGTGCAGGCTGTGCGCGCTCATCGGGAAACCTCGTTGGAAATCGCGGCCAACACCGCCTCGGCCACGCGCTGCGCGGCGTCGGGGCGGGCCAGGCCGCGCGCGGCCTGCGCCATCGCCAGGCGCTTGCCGGGATCGGCGGAAAGATCGGCCAGCGCCTGCTGCAAGCGCACGGCCAGCTGTTCGGATTGCGGCAGCAGCACGGCGGCGCCGCGCTCCACCAGGTATTCGGCATTGCGGGTCTGGTGGTCGTCCACCGCCTGCGGGAACGGCACCAGCACGCTGCCCACGCCAACCGCACACAGCTCGGCCAGGGTCAGCGCGCCGGCCCGGCACACCACCACATCGGCCCAGGCATACGCGGCCGCCATGTCGGCAATGAAGGGTTCGACCCGCGCTTCGACGCCGGCATCGGCATAGGCCTGGCGGGCGGCGTTCAGCATCTTCTCGCCAGCCTGGTGGACGATCTCCACCGGCTGGCCCAGCGCGGCCACCGCCTGCGGCACCGCCTGGTTCAGCGCACGCGCGCCCTGGCTGCCGCCCAGCACCAACAGGCGCAACGGGCCGGCGTGGTGAAAATCGCGTTGTTCCGGCGGCGGCACCTGCGCGATCTGCGCCCGCACCGGGTTGCCGACGTGGACTTCGTTCGCGAAGGTCTGCGGGAAGCCCACCAGCACCTGCCGCGCCACCTTCGCCAGCACCTTGTTGGTCATGCCGGCGGCACGGTTCTGCTCGTGCACCAGCAGCGGGATGCGGGCCAGCCGTGCCGCGATCCCGCCCGGGCCGGCCGCGTAACCACCGAAGCTGACCACCGCATCCGGCCGCTGCGCACGCAACACCCGCGCGGCGGCGCGCACCGCCGCCCACACCCGCAGCGGGGCACCCAGCAAGGTTTTGATGCCCTTGCCGCGCACGCCCTGCACCGCGAGGGTGTCGATGGCGATGCCCTGCGGCGGTACCAGCCGGGTTTCCATGCCGCCGTCCGCACCCAGCCAGCGCACCTCGACGCCGCGCTCGCGCAGCGCCTGCGCCACTGCAAGGCCGGGGAAAATGTGGCCGCCGGTGCCACCGGCCATCACCATGACCCGCTTGGGCAACCGCGCGTTCAACGGGCCCTCCGCAGGGCGCCCAGCGCCGCCGATTCATGGCGCGGCTTGGTGGCCGCCACCGGTTCGATGCGTGCGCGCAGCCGGCTGGCCACACTGCCGACGTCCATCGGCGAGGCCGCCACCGGCCCCGCCGCCACCACGCCCTGCGTGCGACGCCGGGCCACCTGGCGCGCGGCGCGCTCGTACTCCCACGACACCCGCAGCAACAGGCCCAGCGCGGCACAGGTCATCAATACGCTCGACCCGCCGTAGGACACCAGCGGCAGCGTCAGGCCCTTGGTGGGCAGCACGCCGAGATTCACACCCACCGACACGAAACTTTGCAGCGCCATCCACAGCGCGATGCCGAAGGCGATGTAGCCGGAGAAATGCCGCTTCATCTCCACGCAGCGCAGGCCCAGCCAGAACGCACGTCCGGCCAGCAACGCGTACAGGCCCACCACCAGGCACACCCCAACCAGCCCCAGCTCTTCGGCGATCACCGAGAAGATGAAGTCGGTATGCGCCTCCGGCAGATAGGAGAGCTTCTGCACCGAGCCGCCCAGGCCCACCCCGAACCACTCGCCGCGACCGATCGCCATCAGCGCGTTGCTGAGCTGGTAACCGGCACCCAGCTGGTCCTGCCACGGATCCATGAACGAGGTGACGCGGCGCATGCGGTACGGCTCGATGATCACCAGCGCCACCA
Organism: Thermomonas sp.; assembly: GCF_041905325.1. GTDB lineage: Bacteria > Pseudomonadota > Gammaproteobacteria > Xanthomonadales > Xanthomonadaceae > Thermomonas. The sequence continues at coordinate 116,397 of NZ_JAYRLK010000006.1, forward strand.
GCCCCGGCACCAGCACCAGCACCGGCAGGATCAACCGCTTGAACGGCGCGCCCCCCAGCAGCAGCATGCACGCGGTGATGCCCAGCAGCAGCACCGACGAACCGAAGTCCGGCTGCGTCAGCAACATGACCACCAGCAGCACCACGACCCCGGCCGGCTTGAGCATGGCCACCCAGGTGGCGGCCACGTCTTCGTTGAAGCGTTTCAGGTAGCTGGCCAGCCACACGATGTAGAACACCTTCACCAGCTCCACCGCCTGGAAACTGGCCGGCCCGAGGTTGATCCAGCGCCGCGCGCCGTTGACGCTCTTGCCCACCATCGGCAGCCACACCAGCGCCAGCAACACGAAGCAGGCCAGCAGCAGGTAGTGGCTGTACTTTTCCACCAACTTCAATTCCAGTCGCATCACCAGCGCCGCCAGCACCAGCCCGCCCCCCAGGAAGATGGCGTGGCGGCCAAGGAAGTGCCACGGCCCGGCATTCTGGCCACCGCCGGCGATCGCCGCCGAGCCCACCATCACCACGCCGAGGCAGGCCAGGGCGATGGTCACGCCCAGCAACCACGGGTCGTAGCGGCCATCCAGCTCGTCGCGGCGGGTGGCCTGGCGCAGGCTGTCGATGCCGGTCGCGCTCATCAGCGCACCTTCAAGGTGGCAAGCCCGACCAGCACCAGCACCACGCTGATGATCCAGAAGCGCACGATCACCCGCGGCTCCGGCCAGCCCTTCAGTTCGAAGTGGTGGTGGATCGGCGCCATCCGGAACACGCGCTTGCCGGTGAGCTTGAAGCTGGCGACCTGGATCATCACCGACAGCGTCTCGATGACGAAGATGCCGCCCATCAGCACCAGCACCAGTTCCTGGCGCACGATGACGGCGATGGTGCCCAGCACCGCGCCCAGCGCCAGCGCGCCGATGTCGCCCATGAACACCATCGCCGGGTAGGTGTTGAACCACAGGAAGCCGAGGCCCGCACCGGCGATCGCGGTGCAGATGATGATCAGCTCGCCCGCGCCCGGCACCCGCGGGATCTGCAGGTACTGGGCGAAGGTGGCGTTGCCCGAGGCATAGGCGAACACGCCCAGCGCGCAGGCCACCAGCACGGTGGGCATGATGGCCAGGCCATCGAGGCCGTCGGTCAGGTTGACTGCGTTGGAGAAACCGACGACCCAGAAGTAGGCGATGCCGACGAAGCCGACGCCGGCCAGCGGCAGCGCCACCGACTTGAACAGCGGCACGTAGAAGGTGGTGGCCGCCGGCACGTCGGCGAACGCGAACAGGTACACACCCACCGCCAGCCCCAGCAGCGACTGCAGCGCGTACTTGGTGCGCGAGCGCATGCCGTTGGGATCGCGCTTGACGATCTTGATCCAGTCGTCGGCCCAGCCGATGGCGCCGAAGCCCAGCATCACCACCAGCACCACCCACACGTACTTGTTGCGCAAATCGCCCCACAACAGCACGGTGGCGGTGATCGACGACAGGATCAATGCGCCGCCCATGGTGGGGGTGCCGGCCTTGGAGAAGTGCGACTGCGGGCCGTCCTTGCGGATCGGCTGGCCGCCCTTGAGGGTGGCGAGGTAACGGATCATCGCCGGCCCCCACCACAACGACAGCGCCAGCGCCGTCAGCGCGCCGAGGATGGCGCGGAAGGTGAGGTAGTTGAACAGGTTGAAATGGCCGTGCAACTGCCCCAGCCAGCGCGTGAGTTCAAGCAGCACCGTTGTTCTCCTCGCCGGCGGCGGCATCGCGCTGCAACAGCGCCTTCACGATCGTGTCCATCGCGCTGCCGCGCGACCCCTTCACCAGCACGGTCACGCCGGGCCGCAATGCGTCCTGCAGGGCCTCCAGCAGGGCCGCGTGGCTGTCGAAATGGCGGCCGCCTTCACCGAACGCAGCCACCGCGTGCGCGCTCAGCGGGCCCAGCGCGAACAGCCGGGCAATGCCGGCACGCAGCGCCTGCGAACCGGCCTGCGCATGCAGCGCGGCCTCGTCGTCGCCCAGTTCGCGCATGTCGCCCAGCACCAGCCACGCCTCGCCGGTGCTGCCGGCAAGGGTGTCGATGGCCGCGGCCAGCGAACCGGGATTGGCGTTGTAGCTGTCGTCGATCACGGTGACGCCGTTGCGCAGGCGCTGTACCAGCAGCCGGCCGGCCACGCGCTCGCTGCCTTCCAGCCCGGCGCGGATCTGCGCCGGCGACGCCCCGACCGCCAGCGCCATCGCGGCGGCGGCCAGCGCGTTGCGCACGTTGTGCCGCCCGGGCAACGGCAGCGCCACTTCGACCTCGCCGGCAGGCGTCACCAGCACGAAGCGTGCGCCCTCGATGCCGGCCTGGATGTCGCGGGCGCGCACGTCGGCAGCACTTTCGATGCCGAACCGGATCGCCCTGCGGCCACGCAGGCGTTCGCCGAAGTAATGCGCGAAGGCATCGTCGGCATTGATGACCGCCACGCCCTCATCGGGCAGCGCCTGGTAAATCGCACCCTTGGTCTGCGCCACCCCCAGCAGGTTGCCCATGCGCTCCAGATGCGCCGGCGCGATGTTGTTCACCAGCGCCACGTCCGGCCGCGCGATCGCGGTGAGGTAGGCGATGTCGCCGGGCTTGCCGGCCCCCATTTCGTACACCGCGAAACGGGCGTCGTCGGGCGCGTCCAGCACTGCCAGCGGCAACCCGATCTCGTTGTTGCGGTTGCCGGGATTCGCGTAGGCACTGCCCAGCTGGCGCAGGATCGACAACAACAGGGTCTTGACCGAGGTCTTGCCATTGCTGCCGGTGACCGCCAGCACGGTGGTGGCGCGTTCGCGCTGCACGGCGGCGGCCAGGCTGCCCAGTGCGCGCTCGGTATCGTCCACCACCACCTGCGGCAGCGACGCATCCACCGCATGCGCCACCAGCGCCGCCACGCAGCCGCCGGCAGCCGCGGCCGGCACATGCGCGTGACCATCGAAATTGCCGCCCTTGAGGGCCACGAACAGGGCCGCGCCACCGGGCAGCGCGCGGGTGTCGGTGGCCACCGCATCGACCTGGCGATCCTCGCCCAGCAGCCGGCCACCGGTGGCCTGTGCGATCCACGAGAGCGTGCGCGGGGTCATGCGTATTTCCCGGTCAGCAGGACACGCGCGGTGTCGGCATCGTCGAACGGCTGGCGGACGCCGTTGATTTCCTGATAGGGCTCGTGGCCCTTGCCGGCGATCAGCACCACGTCGTCGCTGCCGGCCTGCGTGATCGCCTGCGCGATCGCGGCGGCGCGGTCGCGCTGCACCATCACCCGCGCCGGCTCCGCGAACCCCGCCATGATGTCGGCGACGATGGCATCGCCCTCTTCGCGGCGCGGATTGTCGTCGGTGACGATGACCACGTCGGCCAGCCGCTCGGCGATCGCCCCCATTTGCGGGCGCTTGCCGGCATCGCGTTCGCCACCGCAGCCGAACACGCAGAACAGCCGGCCCCGGGTATGTGCGCGCAGCGAAGCCAATGCCTGTTCCAGCGCGTCCGGCGTGTGCGCGTAATCCACCACCACCAGCGGCGCCTTGCCGTCGCCTTCGATGCGGTTCATCCGCCCATCCACCGGCGACAACCGCGACAGCGTTTCGGCGATCAGCGCCGGTGTCATGTCCAGCGCATACAGCGTGGTCGCCACGCCCAGCAGGTTGTCGACGTTGAACCGCCCCAGCAGCGGGCTGCGCACCGGATGCGCCTGCTGGCCGGCATGCAGCATGAAGCGGATGCCGCTGCCATCCAGCACCAGGTCCTCCGCGCGCACGCTGGCTCCGGCGGCACCACGCGAGGAAAAGCCCAGCGCGCGCACCTTGCCGTTGACCGAGGCGTACAGCTCGCGACCGAAGGCATCGTCAAGGTTGACCGCTGCCGCACGCAGGCCCGGCCAGTCGAACAGCCGCGCCTTGGCCGCGCCGTAACGGGCCATGTCGCCGTGGTAATCCAGATGGTCGCGGGTGAGGTTGGTGAACACCGCGACGTCGAACTGCACGCCGTCCACGCGGCCCTGGTCGAGCGCGTGCGACGACACCTCCATCGCCACCGCCGATGCACCCTCGTCGCGCAACTCCGCCAGCAACGCATGCAGGCGCAACACCAGCGGCGTGGTGAAGCCGGTGGGCACCGCCTGCGGCCAGATGCCGCTGCCCAGCGTCCCCAGCGTGCCGGCCTTCTGCCCACGCAGCGTCCATGCCTGCGCCAGCAACTGCACGGTGGAGGTCTTGCCGTTGGTGCCGGTGACCCCCACCGTGGTCATCGCGGCACTGGGATGGCCATGGAACAGGTCCGCCATCGCGCCCATGCGCGTGCGCAAATCCGCGACCGGGATCGCATCGGCAGGCGCCGGCAGCTCGGCCGGAGCCGGCGGCTCGTACAGGATCGCGGCGGCACCGGCCTCGCGTGCCGCATCGACGAAATGCAGGCCGTGCGCGCCGAACCCGCCGATCGCGACGAACGCATTGCCCGGCGTGACCTCGCGACTGTCCTGCACCAAGCCGGTGATGGCGAGGTCGGCGGACAGGCCTTCCAGCTCCGGCAGCAGCTCGCCCAGGGTCATGGTCCTGCTCATTGCACGCTCCTGGCGGGGGTCGCCATCGTGGCCACCGGCAGCGGCAACGCGCGGCCCTCGGCCTTCATGCGCTTGGCGTCGGCGGCCTGCTGCGCGGCCAGCCACGCCGGCAGGTCGTCCGGCGAGACATCCATCAGCCGCAGCGAACCTTCCATCACGTTGCGGAACACCGGCCCCGCCACCACGCCGCCGTAGTAGCCCTTGCGCGCGGGATCGGGGTCGTTGACCGCCACCACCATCGCGAAGCGCGGGTGATCCACCGGCACCAGCCCGGCGAAATAGCCGATGTAGCGGCGCGAGTAGCCGCCGGCGCTGGCCTTGCGCGAGGTGCCGGTCTTGCCGGCCACGTGGTAGCCCAGGATCGCGGCCTGGGTGGCGGTACCACCCGGCTCGGTGACGGTCTGCATCATGCGCAGCACGGTCGCCGCGATCTGCGCATCCAGCACCCGCCGCGGCGGGTTGTGCTGGCCCTTCACGAAACTGGGCTGGTGCAGCAAGCCGCCGTTGCCCAGCGCGGCGTAGGCGGTGGCGATCTGCAACGGGGTCACGCTGAGGCCATAGCCGTAGCTCATGGTCTGCTTGGTGGTGCCGCTCCAGCGATCCGGCGTGGGGAACAGGCCGGCCGCCTCGCCGGGGAAGCCACTGTGGGTGGAGCTGCCGTATCCGAAGCGACGCATGAAATCGTTGAACTGCCGATCGCTCAGGCGGCGCGCCACCAGCGACGCCCCCACGTTGGAGCTCTTGCGGATGATGCCGGTGGTGTCCAGCACGCCGTAGTTGTGGGTGTCGGTGGTGCGGTATTTGCCGTTGGGGATCCAGCCGGGATTGGTGTCGAACAGGGTCACCGGCGTGATCACCCCCGCCTCCAGCGCCGCCGCCACCGTCAGCGGCTTCATCGTCGACCCCGGCTCCATCAGGTCGGTCACCGCGCGGTTGCGGTGCGCATCGCGCTGGCTGCCACTGACCGCGTTGGGGTTGAAGGTGGGCAAATTGGCCATCGCCAGCACTTCGCCGGTGGCGACGTCCAGCACCACCGCCGAGCCGCTGCTGGCGCCGGTTTCGGTGATCGCGTTGCGCAGCTCGCGATGGGTCAGGTACTGGATGCGGCGATCGATGCTCAGCGCCAGGTCGTGGCCCGGCTGCGCGGCGCGCACCAGGTCCACGTTCTCGACGATGCGGCCCTTGTTGTCGCGGATCACGCGCTTGGCACCGGGGACGCCACTGAGCCAGTCGTCGAACGCCAGCTCCAGCCCTTCCTGGCCGTGGTCGTCGATGTTGGTGAAGCCCAGCACGTGCGCCAGCGCCTCGCCCTGCGGGTAGAAGCGGCGGTATTCGCGCTGGCTGGCCACGCCGGGAATCTCCAGCGCCAGGATGCGCGCCGCCTCGTCCGGATTGATGCGCCGCTTGAGGTAGACGAACTCCTTGTCGGCGCGGGCGCTCAGGCGGCTGGCCAGCTCATCCTGCGGCATGCCCAGCGCGGCGGCCAGCTGCGGCAGGCGCTCGGGCGTCCCCAGCAATTCCTTCGGATTGGCCCAGATGGATTCCACCGGCGAGGAAATCGCCAGCGGCTCGCCGTTGCGGTCGGTGATCATCCCGCGCGAGGTGGCGATCGGCAGTTCGCGCAGGGTGCGGGCATCGCCCTGCCGCTGGTAGAAGGCATGATCGACCACTTGCAGGTCCAGTGCCCGCGCCAGCAGCCCCACCGAGCCCAGCGCGAAGCCGCCGCACACCAGCAGCAGGCGCCGGCGCAGGTCGAAGCCGCGCTGCCCGCGCTCCGGCGCGGCCACGCGCTCGCGCCGCTCCTTGCCGCCAAACCAGCGATGGCGCATGCCGAAATGCTTCATCGCCGCAGCACCACCACGTCTTCGGTACGCGGGAACGCCATGCCCAATTGCTGCCGCGCCACCTGGTCGATGCGGTTGCTTTCCGCCCAGGTGGCCTGCTCCAGCTGCAGGCGGCCGAACTCGACGTTGAGCGCATCGCGCGCCTTCTCCAGCCGGGTCAGGGCGACGAAGGCCTGCCGATGCTCATGGCGATCACGCACGATCAGCAGCGCACTGGCCACGTTGGCCAGCACCAGCAGCGCCAACAGGACATTCCGGTTCATGCCGCCACCGCCCGGCTTTCCACCGGCAGCTTCTCGGCCACCCGCAGCACCGCGCTGCGCGCACGCGGATTGGCGGCCAGCTCGGCCTCGGAGGCCTTCTGTGCGCCGCCCACCAACCGCAGCACCGGCGTGAACGCCACGTCCACCGGCATCCGCCGGCTGGCCGGCGGTGCCTTGGCGTGTTTCACCATGAACTGCTTGACGATGCGGTCTTCCAGCGAGTGGAAGCTGATCACCGCCAGCCGCCCGCCCACCTTGAGTCGCGCCAGCGCGGCATCGAGGCCGGCTTCGAGGTCGGCCAGCTCGCGGTTGATGTGGATGCGGATGGCCTGGAAGCTGCGCGTGGCCGGATGGGTCTTGCTGGCACCGCGCGGGCAGGCCTGCGCAATCAATTCAGCCAGCTGTGCGGTACGCAGCAGCGGCGCCTGCGCGCGCGCGGCGACTATCGCGCGGGCGATGCGCCGGCTCTGGCGCTCTTCGCCATAGAGCCACAGCACGTCGGCGATCTCTTTTTCCGAGGCGCGGGCCAGCCACTCGGCGGCGCTCTCGCCGGATTCGGGATCCATGCGCATGTCCAGCGGGCCATCCTTGCCGAACGAGAAGCCGCGCGCGGCCACATCCAGCTGCGGCGACGACACGCCGAGATCGAGCAGCACGCCATCCAGGCCCGTCGCAGTGGCCGGCCAGTCGGCCAGGGCCGCGAAGCTGCCGCGCCGCCAGGACAGGCGCGCATCGGCGTCGGCCATCTGCATGGCCACCGCGATCGCATCCGGGTCCTTGTCCATCACCAGCAAGCGCCCCTGCGGCCCCAACCGCTGCAACACCCCATGGGCGTGCCCGCCACGCCCGAACGTCCCGTCCAGATAGGTGCCATCCCCTTTCACCGCCAACCCGTCCATGACCTCGGCAAACAGCACCGGGAGGTGGGCGGACGCGATGCCCGCGCCACCACCACTCACAACGGCAGGTCCCGGAGCGCGTCATCCAGATCGGCATCCCCGAGGGTCTGCCGCATGTGCATCTGGTATTCCTGCTCGCCCCACAGCTCGAAACGGTCGCCGATCCCCAGCAGCACGGCCTTGCGGTCGATGCCGGCGTTGGCGCGCATGCTGGCGGGCAACGGGATGCGGCCATTGCCGTCCGGCTCGACCACCACCGCCGACGCCACCAGCTTGCGGCGCAAGGCACGCACCTGTGCCGACTGCATGCCGCGGGCATTGAGTTGGTCGCGCAGGGCTTCCCACTGCGCGTGCTGCAGCAGCCACAGGCAACCGGCGTCATAGACGTTGTAGACCAGCACCAGACGATTGCCGCAGTCGCGCGCAACGAGCTCCCGGTAGGCGGTCGGAATCGCCAGCCGGCCCTTGTCGTCGATGGTGATGGCGGTTTCGCCCTGGAACATGCTGCCCTTGTCGCCCCCGTCTGCTGCGGAGTTCACAACCAAAAAACCACAAAAAACCCGGTTTTCCCACGAGCGCCCACCTTAGCAGGCTATCCACCTCTGTCAACAACGAGATGCACGAATTTTTCCGTGCCCGCTCAATGACTTGCGTCAAACTTCAAGAAGTTGCTCAAGCTTTATCCACAACCCCTTGTTTCCCCATATTTTTTGAATTTTCACTCCTTCCTGAACATGGCGCGCCCCTGTCACCACCATCTTGCTGCACTGCAATAACTGAATGGCCGGGCGCGCGGCACAATGCGCGCATGTGCCTGGTCGCGCTCGCCTGGAAAACGCACCCCCGCTGGCGGCTGGTGCTGGCCGGAAACCGCGACGAGCACTACGCCCGCCCCACCGCGGCATTGGCCCGATGGCCCGATGCCGCTGTGCTGGCCGGGCGCGACCTGCGCTCCGGCGGCACCTGGATGGGGCTGGCCCCCGGCGGCCGGGTGGCGGTGGTGACCAATGTCCGCCACGGCCTGCCGTCGCCCTTCCCGGGGCCCTCCCGGGGTGCCCTGCCGGTGGATTTCCTGACCGCGCGCACGGATGCCGCCGCGCATGCCGAGGCGCTGGCCGCGCGTGCCGCCACCTATGCCCCGTTCAACCTGCTGCTCGCCGATGCCGGGCATTGCGCCTACGTCGGCAACCACCCGGCCAGCGGTGCGCAGGCCATCACCGCCGGCGTGCACGGGCTGTCCAATGGTGCGTTCGATGCGGACTGGCCGAAGACCCGGGCCCTGCGCGCCACCCTGCGGCACTGGGTGGAAGCCGGCGACGACAGCCTGCAACCGCTGTGGGACGCGCTGGCCGATACCCGCATCGCCGCCGACGCGGAGCTGCCCGACACCGGCATCGGGCTGGCGCTGGAGCGCCCACTCTCGGCCGCCTTCGTCCGCCAACCCGGCTATGGCACCCGCGCCAGCACCCTGATCCTGGTGGGCCACGACGGCAATGCCCGCATCCACGAACGCAGCTTCGATGCGGCAGGCCGCTGCACCGGCGAAACCCGGCTCGCCCTGCCGCCCACCTGAGCCCTCACGCCGCGATGCCCTCCACCAGCGTCTGCCGCAGCGGTTGCAGGCGCACGTTGCAGCGCGCCAGCATGGCGTCGAGAGCCGGGTCCGCCAATACCTGGAATTCCACCCGTCGCGACTGCGCCAACGGGTCGCCACCGCCATCCCCCGTGCCGGGGTGACACATCAGCAGGTCGCCCCGCTGCGCGGCACGGAGCCAGCCTTCCAGCAACTGCCGGTAACGCGGAACATCGGCGTCGAAGCCGTGCACGCCCAGCAGCGCGCGGTTCTGCGCAAACCCGGCCTGCCGCGCCGCGTTCTCCAGCGCAGCGGCCCCCAGGGTTTCGATCACCTTCGCCTTGGCCCAACCCCGCCACCCCCCTGCCTGCGCGGGGCACAGGGTGCAGCGGGTCCTGCGCAGCCAGGGCCGGACGGCCGCACCGCGCTGCTGCAACACGTCCAACAGCACCGTGCGGATGACCGGCAACTGGTGCACGTGCTGATGGCCATCCACGAAGTCCGGTGCATGCCCGCAGGCCGCCGCGAAAGCATCCAGTTGCGCGTGAATTTCCGCGCGCACCGTCGAGGCAGCAAGGCCCCCGACGTAAGATTGGCGGATCAGCGCCGCCAACGCGCGCCGCGCCCCCGGCAACAAGGCGAACTCCGTGAAATCCAGATGCAGCCCCACCTCCAGCCCGCGCGCACGCAGGCCCGCAAGGGCCGGGGCACCGCGCCGGAAAGCGGGTGCCCCCACCAACACGCCGGTGGCCTGCACGCGTCCCATGTCCGCCAACTGCACGATGGCGGCATTCACGCCTGCATCCAGGCCAAAGTCGTCGGCGCACAGGCACACCGCCGCCCCGGCACGGAGGCCGGTGGCATGCGCCTGAACATGCAAGCCCTGCGCTTCATTGCCGTCGGCTGCCTCGCGGCCGCCGTGCATTGGTTGACCGTGGTGGCGCTGGTCGAACAGGCCGCGCTGCGCCCCTTGCTGGCCAACCTGTTCGGCTGGCTGGTCGCGCTGGGGGTCTCGTTCGCCGGGCATCACCACCTCACCTTTCGCGGGCACGGCACGCCGCTGCGGCACTCGATGCCGCGCTTCGTCGCACTCTCGGCCACCGGCTTTCTCATCAACGAAACCACCTTCGCGGCATCGCTGCATTGGAGCACATTGGGATACCGCATCCTGCTCACGGGTGTGCTGGTGTTGGTGGCCGGCATGACCTGGGCGCTCAGCCGGCTGTGGGTGTTCCGCGGCAACCCAGCGCGCGCCTGAGCTGCGGCTGGTGCATGTCCAGCCGCCACAGCGCGGCCTCGCGGGTACTTGCCGCCCGCGTCGCGGACGCCAGGAACGGATAGCCGGCCAGCACGCCTTGCGGCCCCACCGCCCAGGCTTCCGACTGCGCGCACAGCGCGGCCGGAAACCGTGACGGCGGCAACAGCAGCTGGCTGGCGCGCGTCGGCGCGAAACCGCCCGCATCCAGCAACTCCTTGCGCCAATTGTCGTGGTGACGAAGATCGGGGTTGTCCCACGGCTGCACGTACACAACCGGCCGGGCCAGGCGTGCGTAGAAGGGCAGGTCGAAGAAATCCTCGTCGAGCACGTACACCGGCGCATCCGCATGCCGCTGCGCGTGCAGCACCCGCGCCAGCGGCTTGCTGGAATGCGGCGTGTGCCGCGCCAGCACCGCCACCGCCAGCATTGCCAACGCCACCGACAGGGCGGCACTCCAGCGCCAGCCACGTGTGCCGCGGCCGCGCCAGGTGTCGATGCCATCGGCAAGCAGGGCGGCCAGTGGCGGCACCGCAGGCAGGATGTAGCCCAGCAACTTCGAACTGGGCAGCGAGAAGAACCCCACGATCACCACCAGCCACACCCAGCACAACAGACGCAGGTCGCCGCGCGTGGCATCCGCCAGACGGCCCTTTTCGAACTGCGGGCGCAACCACGGCAGCCACGGCAGCGTCACCAGCGCCAGCACCACCGGATAGAACCAGAAGGGTTGCACGTTGTTGAAGCCGCCAGCCGCGAAGCGCTGGAAATGCTGGACCACGAAAAAGTAATGCAGGAACCCGGGGAATCGCATCTGCATGACGATGAACCAGGGCGCGGCGATCGCCACGAACACCACGCTGCCGGGCAACGACGGCAGCTTGAGCAGCGTCCGCCAACGCCGCCCCGCCAGCAGCCAGAGGCTGATCACCAGGGCCGGCAGCACGAAGCCGATCAACCCCTTGGCCAGCACGCCCAGCGCGGCCATCGCATACGCAGCCAGCAACGCGCGCCGATGCGCCATGCCGCGTTCGGCCAGCAACGCCGCATGCGCCAGCAACACGATGGTGGCGGTGATGCAGCCGGCCACCAGCATGTCGAGGTTGGCGAACTGCCCGCCCAGGTACCAGAACGGCTGCGCCAGCAGTGCCACCAGCGCCAACGCGGCCACCCGCGCCCCCCACCAGCGCCGCAGCAAGCAGAACAGCGCCATGCCGCCACCGCAGGCCGCCAGCAGCGAAGCCGCACGCGCCGCCCACTCGCGCACGCCGAACAGGCGCAATGCAAGCCCGGTGATCCAGTAGAACAGCGGCGGTTTGTGGAAATAAGGCAGGCCATCCAGCGTGGGCAGCGTCCAGTCACCGCTTTGCTGCATCCACCAGGCAACCCCGACATAACGCCCTTCGTCCGGCAACATCAGGGGCCGCGCCCAGGCCAGCAGCGCCAGCCAGAGCAGCGCCAGCAGGGCGATGCGCCAGGTGTCGCGCGCGTCGAGCCGTCGCATCGCGCTCATGCCTCCTGCCCCAGCCCGGTGCCGCATTGCCGCTTCACCACGTAGGCCGGACGCCCCTTGGCTTCCTCGAAAATGCGGCCGACGTATTCCCCCACCACGCCCAGCGACACCAACTGGATGCCGGCAGAAAACATGATGCCGACGACAATCGTCGTCCAGCCACTGACGTTGTGGCCGTGGAGCAGGTAATCCGCCGTGAGGTACAGGCCATACGCCATCGCCAGCCCCGCCATGCCAAAACCCAGGATGCTGACCGCACGCAATGGCCAGGTCGTGAACCCGGTCAAGCCATCCAGCGCGAACCCCAGCAACCGCAACAAATTGAACTTGGTATGCCCCTGCGTGCGCGCAGCCGGTGCATAGGGCACCGCCGCCGTCACGAAGCCCACCCATGCACATAGCCCCTTGGTGAAGCGGTTGCGCTCCGGCATCGCCAACAGGGCATCCACCACGTTCCGGTCCAGCAGGCGGAAGTCGCCGGCATCGGCCGGCATTTCCACGCGTTCGCCGGCATTGACCAGCGCGTAGAACGCGCGCGTTCCCATTCGCTTGAGCAACCCCTCATCGGCACGCGAGGCGCGCACCGCCACCACGTTGTCGGCACCTTCGCGCCATTTGTCCAGCAATACCGGCAGCAACTCCGGCGCGTGCTGCAAATCGGCATCGAGGGTGGCCACCACATCCCCCTGCGCGGCCCGCATCCCCGCCAGCAACGCCGCTTCCTTGCCGAAGTTGCGCGACAGCTCGATGCCGCGCACTCCCGGCACGCATGCCCAGCACGCCATCACTTGTGCGGTGTCGTCGCGGCTGCCGTCATCCACCAGGATCACCTCCCAGGCATCGGCCATGCCCCGCATCACCGGCAACAGCCGCGCCATCAGGGCATCGAGGTTGCGTGCCTCGTCATGACACGGCACGACGCAGGACACCCGGGGCAGTGCCACCCGGCGTGCGCAGGCCTGCGCCGTGACGGCGGCGGCATCTTCGCTGCATGCCGGCCGCACGCTGGCCGGCCCACCCGGCATCGGGACGTCGCCCGGGGATGAAAACGGTGATGGGTTCGACACGGCGAGGCTCCAGCCAGCCGGCCATGCCGGCATCCGCACCAGTGTCCCGCGCCGCGCGTAAACCAACCCCAGCCGAACCTCAGGCATTGGTTAAGGATGGCCTGGACAACCCGATTCCGGAGCGGCCAGCCCACGTCGAGCCTGGCCGCAAAAAGTGGCGGAGCCGGCCGATAAGCCGGGTTCTGTTCGACGCTTGCGCGCCGCGGCAGTCATTCCTCTAGGCGCAGCGTCGCCGCTACGCTCAAGCAACCTACCCGGAGACTCGGCGGGCCGCCTCATCGCCTCCCTATTTGGTCTTGCTCCCGGTGGGGTTTGCCGTGCCGGCCTGTTGCCAGGCTCGCGGTGCGCTCTTACCGCACCATTTCACCCTTGCCGTCCTGCTTGCGCAGGCTTGGGCGGTATCTTTCTGTTGCACTTTCCGTCGGCTCTCGCCGCCCAGGCGTTACCTGGCACCGTGCCCTGTGGAGCCCGGACTTTCCTCGGCACCCCGAAGGATGACGCGACTGCCTGGCCGACTCCGCCGCGTGCATTTTACGGCTTTCGCCGTCAAATGACCCCCAAAGTTTGCAAGAGCGCAAACTTCGGGTCCCGCTCCTTTGCTCCCGATCCCCTGCCGCTGTCGCGGCGCCCCCCTTACCAAGGGGGGCTATGGCATGCCGGTGGCTCCGAGAGATCGGAGTTAGTCGACGCCGTACAGCGCCTTGCGCGGCGCGCCGGACAGCTCAGCCGCCAGCTTGGCCGCGGTCGAGGGCGGCAGGTGCTCCTTGAGCCTGGCGTACAGGCGGCGGCCTTCGTGCACCTTGGCGTCGGCGTCTTCACCCGCGCCCTGCACCAGCACCACGAACTCGCCCTTGCGCTGGTCGGCGTCGGCCAGCACCCGCGCATGCAGCTCCGCCAGGGTGCCGTCGAGCACGGTTTCGAACAGCTTGGTCAGCTCCCGCGCCAGTACCGCCGCGCGCGCGCCGCCGAATGCCTGCGCCATGTCGGCCAGGGTTTCGTCGATGCGATGGGAAGATTCGTAGAAGATCAGCGTGCGTGCCTCGTTCGCCAGCGCCTGCAAGCGTTCGCGCCGGGCCGACGCTTTCGCCGGCAGGAAGCCTTCGAACACGAACCGATCACTGGGCAGCCCCGCCACGCTGAGTGCGGCGATCAAGGCGCTGGCTCCCGGCACCGGGCTGACCTTCACACCCGCCGCGCGCGCCGCGCGCACCAGCCGGAAGCCGGGATCGGACACCAGTGGCGTGCCGGCATCGGACACCAGCGCCAGCGATTCACCGGCCAGCAGGCGCGCGACGATCTTCTGCGCGATGGCGTCCTCGTTGTGCTCATGCAGCGCCAGCAAGGGCGTGGCGATGCCGAAGTGCGCCAGCAACTGCCCGCTGCGACGGGTGTCTTCGGCGCAAATCGCCACCACGTTGCGCAAGGTCTCCAGTGCGCGCGGACTGATGTCGCCCAGATGCCCGATGGGCGTGGCGACCACGAAGAGGGTTCCGGAAGTGGGCATGCCTGTGTTCAATGCGGGCGAAGGTAGAATCGTAGCCCTCCCCCCTCCACTACCCAAGCCCGTGGCCCCGATGCGATCCGCCCTGCTCGTCCTGTTGCTGGCCCTGGCCGGTTGCGCCAGCGTGCCGCCGCCCTCGGCACCGCCGGTGCACGCCTACGCGCCGCCGTTCATCGAGGCACAGGCCCTGGCCGCCGGCCACGATGCGCTGAAGGGCCAGGCCCGCCGCGACAACGCCAATGCCATCGAAGGCCTGCTGGCGCAGTTGGACGATGCCACCCTGGCGCGCGATGCCGCCCGGCTGCCGGCGGGCGATGCCCTCTACAATTTCGCCGGTCGCACCCTGCTGCGCCGCGGCCTGCCCCTGCCGCATCCGTTCGATCGCGGCGGCAGCGGCTTCGGGGCCGCCACCCGCCCGCCCGCCGACACCGACGGCTACCGCCCGCCGCTGAACGTGGCCATCCTGCTGCCGCTGTCGGGCAGCCAGGCCGCCGCTGCCGAAGCCGTGCGCGACGGCTACCTGGCCGGCTATTACGGCGAATCCCGGCGCCGCCCCACGCTGCATTTCTATGACACCACTCCGGGCGCCGGTGCGGCCTATGCGCACGCGCAGGCCGACGGCAATGACCTGGTCGTCGGTCCGCTGGGCCGCGAGGACGTGGACGCCCTGGCCTCCAGCACCCCGCTGGAGGTGCCGCTGCTGGCGCTCAACCGCGGCAACCGCGCACCATCGCCGGGCAATGCGGCGTTTTCGCTGTCACCCGAGGACGAAGGCATCAGCCTGGCCCAGCACCTGCTGGACCGCGGCAGCAAGCGCGTGCTGCTGATCGCCGGCAGCGACGACATCCAGCGCCGCACCACCGAGGCCGCCAAGGCGCAATTGCAGCGCCGGCGCGTGACGGTGGTGGCCACCCTCGGCTACAGCACGGCGATGGCCGATGCGCTGGCGCAACTGGCACAGGACAACGCGCCCGACGCCTTGCTGCTGGTCCTGAAGGCACCCCAGGCGCGCGCCCTGGCACCGCAGTTGGCGGCGGCCGGGCTCGACCGCCTGCCCCGGCTGGCCAGTTCGCAGATTCTCTCCGGCAGCGGCAAGGCCAGCGAAGACATGGCGCTGGACGGCATCGTCTTCCCCACCGAGCCGTGGCTGGTGCAACCCGTGGCCGGCCTGCCCACGCAGGCCAATGCCGCCGCGCGGGTGGACAGCGCCAAGGGCCCGGCCGCACGCCTGTTCGCGTTCGGCTTCGATGCCTGGTTGCTCACCGGGCATCTGGAGCAATTGGCGCAGCACCCCAATGCCGAGGTGGCCGGTGCCACCGGGCGGCTGAGCCTGGACGGCTTCGGCAACATCCTGCGCCGGCCCGCATGGTCGCAATTCCGTGCCGGCGTGCCGGTGCCGCTGCGCGATGCCGCACGCTGAGCCCCAACGGCGCGCACGCGGCGATGCGGTGGAGGACGCCGCACTCGCCTACCTGCGGGCCCGCGGCCTGCACCTGCTGGCCCGCAATGCCAGCAGCCGGGGCGGCGAACTGGATCTGGTGATGCACGATGGCGCGGCGGTGGTGTTCGTGGAAGTACGCTACCGCGGCTCGCAAGCCTTTGGCGGCGGTGCGGCGTCGGTGGATGCCGGCAAGCGCCGCAAACTGGTGCATGCGGCGCAACAGTGGCTGCTGCACCACCCGCAACATGCGCAGGCCCCCTGCCGCTTCGACGTGATCGCCGCCCGCGGCGCACCGGATGCGCCGCAGATGGACTGGCTGCGCGATGCCTTTCGCGCCGACGAGGTGTAACCGCCATGCCCCTGCCCATCGCGCTGGAGACCGAACTTGCCGCGCTGCTGGGCGATGGCTGGCGCACCGACACGGCCACCCGCCAGGCGCACGCCAGCGACGATTCGCGCCGCCATGCCCTGCCCCATGCGGTCGCGTTGCCGCGAACGCGTGAACAGGTCGTCGCCCTCGTGCGCGCTTGCCGCGCCCACCGCGTGCCGCTGATCGCGCGCGGTGCCGGCACCGCCACCACCGGCGCCGCAGTGCCGACGCGGGGCGGGATCGTCGTTTCGTTCGCACGCATGAATCGCCTGCTCGACATCCGCAGCGAAGACCGCTGCGCGGTGGTCGAACCCGGCCTGTGCAATGGCGCGCTGCAAGCCGCGTTGCAACCGCACGGCCTGTTCTGGCCACCGGATCCGTCCAGCTTCGAAAGCTGCACCATCGGCGGCAACCTGGCCACCAATGCCGGCGGCCCGCGCGCGGTGAAATACGGCGCCACCCGCGACAACGTGCTGGGCCTGGTCGCCGTCACCGGCACCGGCGAGTTGATCCGCGTCGGCGGTGCCTACACCAAGTGTTCCTCCGGCTTCGACCTCACCCGCCTGCTGGTGGGCAGCGAGGGCACGCTGGCGCTGATCGTGGAGGCGACCCTGAAGCTCGCCCCGCGCCCGCAGGCGCAGGCCGGCCTGCGCGCGTTCTACCGCGACGCCGCCAGCGCCGCCGCCGCGGTGTCACGGCTGATGGCCCAACCCGTCGTGCCGGCGATGCTGGAATTCATGGACCGCCGCAGCCTCGCGCTGCTGCGCCACAACGGCAGCGACGTGCCGGACGCCGGCGCGATGCTGCTGGTGGAAGCCGATGGCAGCTTCGACACCCTGCCCGACATTCTCGCCGCGCTGGGCGCCGCCGCCGACGGCGACGGACTGCTCGACATGGACGTGGCGCAGGACGGCATCGCCCGCGACAAGTTGTGGGCGGCACGGCGCGCGCTGTCACCGGCGCTGCGCACGATTGCCCCGGGCAAGATCAACGAGGACGTGGTGGTGCCGGTATCACGCATCCCCGCACTGGTGGCCGGCGTCGAAGCCCTGGCCGACGCATCCGCGCTGCCCATCGTCTGCTTCGGCCACGCCGGCAACGGCAACCTGCACGTCAACATCCTCTACCACCCGGACGACACCGCCGAAACCGCACGCGCCCACGCCGTGTTGCCGCGCGTGTTCGAACTGGCGCTGGCGCTGGGTGGCGCACTGTCCGGCGAACACGGCATCGGCCTGTCCAAGCGCGCGTTCATGGCCCGCGCCTTCGATGCCGCCACGCTGGAGGCGATGCGCGCCGTGAAGCACGCGCTCGATCCGGACGGCATCCTCAATCCGGGCAAGCTGCTGCCGGAGTGAATCAGGCGAAGTGCTGGTAGCCACCAGCCCCGGCGGCCACGCCGTCGCAGCGGACGCCGGTGCCGGGAATGACGTGGCCGATGCGTGCCAGCGGCAGCGCCAGCGTGGCCGACAGCCGTTGCAGCGCCGCGCGCCGCGCGGGGTGCGCGGTGAAACACAGCTCGTAATCGTCGCCCCCCGCGGCCTGCAGGACACGCCGGGTGTCGGGATCGAACGCGGTGCCAAGGGCATCGCTGGCCGGCAGCGCGTCGACATCGACCTCCGCGCCGACGCCGCTGGCGCGGCAGATGTGGGCGAGGTCGGCCAGCAGGCCGTCGCTGACGTCGATGCAGCTGCTGGCGATCCCGCGCAGCGCGCGGCCCAGCGCCACCCGCGGGGTGGGCCGATTCAGCCGCTCGAAAAGGGGGTCAGAGTGGCTTTTTGTGGTCCAAAAACCCCCCAGTCCCCCCGGTCCCACCCGCCCCAGCCGCAGCGCGCCGGCGGCATCGCCCAGCGTGCCGCTGACCCACACATCGTCGCCCACCCGTGCGCCATCGCGACGCAACGCCTGCCCGGGCTCCACCAGGCCATGCGCGGTGAGCGCGATCGACAGCGGACCACGGGTAGTGTCGCCGCCGACCAGGGCGAAACCATGCTGCGCGGCCAACGCGAAGAAGCCGTCGCAGAACCCATCGACGAACCCGGCATCGGCTTGCGGAAGCGACAGCGACAGCGTGCCCCAGGCCGGCTGCGCGCCCATCGCGGCAAGGTCGGACAGGTTCACCGCCAGCGCCTTCCAGCCGATGTCGGCAGGCGCGGTGGCGGCCGGGAAATGCACGCCGGCATTCAGCGCATCCATCGTCACCGCCAGTTGCATCCCGGGGGGCGGCACCAGCAATGCGCAGTCGTCGCCGATGCCCAGCAACACGTCACCACGCACGGCGATGCGTTGGCGGATGCGGGCGATCAGGTCGAATTCCATTCGCTACTCCTCCCCCTGCGCGCAGGGGAGGGGGCGCTTCATTTCTTCGATTCCACGCCGCGCAACGCGGCGGCGGCCTTGTCCAGCACGCCATTGACGTAGGTGTGGCCGTGTTCGGAGCCGAAGCGTTTGGTGGAATCGATCGCCTCGTTGATCACCACCCGGTACGGCACGTCGGGGCGATGGGTCAGTTCGTAGGTGGCAATGCGCAAGGCGGCGCGTTCGATGGCGTCCACCTCCTCGATGCCGCGATCCAGATGCGAAGACAGCGCCGCATCCAGCTCGGCCACGTGCCGCAGCACGCCGCGCACCAAGTCTTCGAAGTATTCCAGGTCGGCCACTTCGTGCGCCTGCTCGTGGGCGAACTGCGCGATCAGGCCACGCTCGTCGGCGTGGTTGATCTGCCACGCGTAGATGGCCTGCAAGGCGCGGCGACGCGAACGCGAGCGGGCCACGGGGTCCAGCCCGTCGGGGCGGCGATGGGGATGGTGCTTGTTCATGCGTGCTCCAGCAGCTTGCGGCGCAGGTCGATCATTTCGATCGCCACCAGTGCGCATTCTTCGCCTTTGTTGCCGTGGTTGCCGCCAGCGCGGGCCAGCGCATCCTCGAACGTCTCCACCGCCAGCACGCCATTCAACACCGGCACACCGGTGGCCAGCGCCACCTGCATCAGCCCGTTGGACGCACCATCGGCTACTTGCTCGTAATGGCGGGTGTCGCCGCGCACCACGCAGCCCAGCGCCACGATGGCGGCATGCCGGCCCGCTTTCGCAAGGTCATTCGCGGCCATCGGCAATTCCCACGCGCCAGGCACGCGGACCACGTCGATGGCGGATTCGTCCACGCCATTGGCCACGAAGGCGGCGCGGGCGGCGCTCACCAGCGCATCGGTGATGCGCGGGTTCCAGCGGCTGGCGAGGATCGCGAAACGCGCGTCGGAATGGACGCGCAGATCGCCTTCGAAATGCGGCATCGGCGTGGGCAGAAATGGGGGGCTGTGCAGTTTACCGCGCCGGCAGCGCCACGTACTCAACGACTTCCAGCCCGAAGCCCGCCAGCCCCACCTGCCGGCGCGGCGTCCCCAGCACGCGCAGGTGGCGTGCCCCCAGATCGTGCAGGATCTGGCTGCCGGCGCCGTTGCGCCGCCATTGCGCCAGTGCGCCTGCCTTGCTGGCGGGCGGCGCCGGCTGTTCGCGGATGCGTGCCAAGGTGGCCTCGGCATCAGGCGCGTCGCCCAGCAGCACCAGCACGCCACGACCGTCGGCCGCGATCATCGCCAGCACATCGCCCACCAACGGGCCGAAGTCCTCGCGCCGCCAGTGCAGCGCGTCGGCCAGCGGGTTCTGCGGCTGCACCCGCACCAGCAGCGGCGCGTCGGCTTCGATTTCGCCGCGCACCAGCGCGTAGTGCAGGCCACGACTGAGGCGGTCGCGGTAGGTGTGCAGGGTGAACGCGCCGTGGTCGGTCGTGATGTCACGGCTGTCGATGCGCTCGACCGTGTGCTCGGTGTCCAGCCGGTAGCGGATCAGGTCTTCGATCGAGCCGATCTTCAGGCCGTGCTTGCGGGCGAAGACTTCCAGCTCCGGGCGGCGCGCCATGCTGCCGTCAGGGTTGAGGATCTCCACCAGCACGCCAGCGGGCTCGAAGCCGGCCAGCAGGGCCAGGTCGGCTGCTGCTTCGGTATGCCCAGCGCGGGCCAGCACGCCGCCCGGCTGCGCGGTCAGCGGGAAGATGTGGCCGGGCTGGCTGAGGTCGGCGGGCTTGGCATCGGGGCGCACGGCGGTGCGCACGGTGTGCGCGCGGTCGTAGGCGCTGATGCCGGTGGTCACCCCTTCCGCCGCTTCGATGCTGACGGTGAAATTGGTGTGGTGCGGCGAAGTGTTGTCGCGCACCATCGGGTTCAGGCCCAGCTGCGCGCAGCGCTCGCGGGTGAGTGACAGGCAGACCAGGCCGCGCGCGTGGGTCACCATGAAATTGATGTCGGTGGGCTTGACCAGCTCGGCGGCCATGATCAAATCGCCCTCGTTTTCGCGGTCCTCGTCATCGACGATCACCACCATGCGCCCGGCGCGCAGTTCGTCCAGCAGTTCCGGGATTGTTGCAAAGCTCATGTCCAGTCCTTTGTTGCTTGCAGGCGTTCGGCATAGCGCGCCAGCAGATCGATTTCGATGTTCACCGCGTCGCCGGCCTGCAGCGTGCGGAAGGCGGTGTGTGCCACCGTGTGTGGGATCAGCGCGACTTCAAAGCCCGTCTCGTCGGCGGCGTTCACGGTCAGGCTGACGCCATCGACGCAGACCGAGCCCTTGTGCGCGATGTAGCGCAGCAGCGGCTTCGGCGCACTGAAGCGCCAGCGGATGGCGCGCGCGTCGTCCCAGCAGCGCTCGGCGGTGGCCAGCCCGTCCACGTGGCCGCTGACCAGATGACCGCCAAGGCGGTCGCTGGGCAGCAGGGCGCGCTCCAGGTTCAGCGGTGCGCCGATGGCGAGCTGGCCGAGGCTGGTCAGGGCGAGGGTTTCGGTAGAGGCATCGACCGCGAAGCTGGCCGCGTCGAATGCGACCACGGTCAGGCAGCAGCCGTTGACCGCGATGCTTTCGCCCAGCTGCACGTCGGCAAACGGCAGCGTGCCGACGTCGACGACGAGGCGCGCATCGCCATCGTGCAGTTCGAAGCTGCGCAAGGCGCCGACGCCCTGGATCAATCCGGTGAACATCCAACCTCCGCAAGCTGTGCGGCTGCAGGCCGGCAACGCGCACGCGGCCGGACGGCCGCGCGGAGTTGTCTTCTTTCATCCGGACTGTGACCGTCGGCTCCGGCATTGGACCGGATCTGCTGACCCTCTGCCGTCGGCGGATGCCGCTGGCAAAGGCGCTCGCGGGCTCGCACGTTGCAACACGCCGTGCCTACCGCCGGTGGGGAATTGCACCCCGCCCTGAAGACGCTATGTGTATGGTGTGCCGGCGAACCGGCGCCGGCATTTTAGCACCGTCGCCGGACGTGCCCTGCCGCGCCGTTCAGCCAGCGGCGCGCAGCAGCAGGCGCAGGTCGACACCAACGCTGCGCGATTCGACCAGTCGCAGCTGCAGGCGCTCGGCCATGGCCTCGATGCCGAGCCCGCCGAACAGCGGGCGGGCCTGGTCGCCGAGGATCACTGGGGCGACGTAGAGCAGCAGTTCGTCGACCAGACCGGCAGCGAGAAAGGCCCCGGCCAGAGTCGCCCCCGCCTCCAGCTGCACCTCGTTGATGCTGCGTGCAGCCAGCAGGCGCAGCACCGCGTCGAGGTCGAAATGGCTGCCCTGTACCGGCACCGCCGCATGTTCGATCTCCAACCCGCGCGGCAGCTTGGCATCCGCCGCGTGCAGATAGAGCGTGGGCGCATCGCCCTCGCGCACGCGGCCGCGCGCCACCGTGGCCAGCCCGGGGTCCAGCACCACCCGCAGGGGCGGCACGAACTCGCTGCCGTCATCCAGCCGCACGGTCAGCTGTGGGTCGTCGGCCAGCACCGTGCCGGCCCCGGTCAGCAGCGCGCCGCTGCGCGCGCGCCAGCGCTGCACGTCCTGCCGCGAGGCCTCGCCACTGATCCATTTGGAATCGCCGTTGGCCAGCGCGGTGCGGCCGTCCAGGCTCATCGCCAGCTTGACCCGCAGCCACGGCCGGCCGCGCTCCATGCGCGACAGAAAACCGCGGTTAAGCTCGCGCGCCTGCGCTTCCATCAAACCGTGCTCGACCGCGATCCCCGCTGCACGCAACTTCTCGAAGCCGGCGCCATCCACCTGCGGAAACGGGTCGCGCATCGCCGCCACCACCCGCCCTACGCCGGCCGCGATCAGTGCATCCGCACACGGCGGCGTGCTGCCGTGATGCGCGCAGGGCTCCAGGGTCACGTAGGCGGTTGCCCCCTTCGCACGGTCACCGGCAGCCTGCAGCGCAAACACCTCGGCGTGCGGTCCGCCCTTGCGCCGGTGCCAGCCCTCGCCGACCACCGTCTCGCCCTGCGCAATCACGCAGCCGACCATCGGGTTCGGTTGGGTGGTGAACGCGCCACGTTCGGCCAGGCGCAGAGAACACGCCATCAGGGCATGGTCGGTGGCGGAGAAACCGGCCTCAGTGACGGACATAGCGGCCCTGCTCGTCGCCATCGGGCCAGGTCGGCACCAGCGCGTCGCCGTCCACCCGCAATTCCATTCGGGTGAAGGCAGGCTTGGCCAGCACCGTGCTATCGAGTGCGATATCCAACAGATCCCCGCGCACGGCCTGCGC
The DNA here is from genome assembly GCF_041905325.1 of Thermomonas sp. GTDB lineage: Bacteria > Pseudomonadota > Gammaproteobacteria > Xanthomonadales > Xanthomonadaceae > Thermomonas. Next base: position 139,262 of record NZ_JAYRLK010000006.1, read on the forward strand.
TTCGAACGGCCAAGTCCGCGGGACCGCCGGCTCGCCGTGATCCGCGGCAAACCCTAGCACGACCCTGCGCAGGTGGGCGCCCGCCCGCGGCCGCAGCAGGGCCCAGCCACCGCGGTTGGTGACCCGCGTCTCACGATGACCGTCGGAAAATTCGAAGTCGACCCGGATCCCGGAGTAGCGCAGGCCCGCTTCCGGATCCCCGACCCTCACCCCCAGGCCCTGCCCCGGACCCGTGCTGATCGTGCCGTCCGACTCGTACGCCGGTGGCAGGTTGCAGGCCGCTGGCAAGCTTGGCTCCGGCAGCTGCGGCCACGCCAGGCCGGCGACGGCATGCGCATCCCGCGCCTGCGCCAGCTGACCGCGATAGGTTTCCATCGCCGCAACCGCCGACGCCATCGCTGCTGCATCCGCACCCTCGGCCATGGCCGCCGCAGCCGCCGTCTCGACCTCCGCGCGCGCGCGCGCCAGCGCGGTCAAACCGGCCTGCGCCGCCTGTATCAGCGCCGCCTTCGACGGCGTGGCCGCATTCACTACCGCCGGCGCGGACGCCGCATCTTCCACCGCCAGCAGCGGGCAGCGCGCCAGCACCAGATCCAACATCCGGTCCGCCTCCAGCTTGCGCAGCCGTTCTTCAGCTGCCGCATCCCAGGCCACCGCCCCGAGCAGGCGGAACGGTGCCCTGTCCGCCGGCGCCGGGTCGGTGGTCAACAGCACCCGATCATCACGCAGGGCCCAGCGGCCGCGCGCCGTCTGATCCAGCGCGCCGTAGGCCAGACCCCATTCAAAGCGCCCGTCCGCGTGCAGGACCAGCTCTGAACCGACCTCACGGACGCCCTCCAGGTAATAGTGCCCGCCAGGCCCGGCTGCCGCGGCCAGACCCGCGACCAACGCCAGCCCGACCAAGACCGTGGAGCGCCATGGCAAACGCATCATTTCACCTTCCTGCTGTCCCGAGTTTTGCCGGCAAGCTCCGGGAACAACGGCCCGATGCCTCCGGTTACGTGTTCGCGCTCCAGCCGGTCGAGTTCTTCACGGAAATCGGCCACGTCCTCGAAGCTGCGATACACCGAAGCAAAGCGCACATATCCCACATGGTCGAGCTTGCGCAGCTCGGCCATCACGAACTCGCCAATCTTGCGCGCCGGCAATTCGCGCTCGGCGGTCATCCGCAACTGGTGAACCACCGCGCGCACCGCCGCTTCCACCTGTTCCTCCGACACCGGGCGTTTTTGCAGCGCGCGGTCGAAGCCCACCCGCAGCTTGCGCGCGTCGAAGGCTTCACGGCGACCGTCGGATTTGACGATCACCGGGAGTTTCAGCTCGATGGTTTCCAGCGTCGAAAACCGCTCGCCGCAGGCTTCGCAGCCACGGCGGCGGCGGATGGTGGCGCCATCCTCACTGACCCGCGAATCGATCACGCGGGTGTCGCTGTGCTGACAGAACGGGCAGTGCATGCGCTAGCCCCCCGTCCGCCGGGCCTCAGCCATACACCGGGAACTGCTTGCACTGCTTCTCGACATTGGCCCGCACGCCGGCAATCACGTTGTCGTCGTTCGGGTTGTCCAGCACGTCGCAGATCCACTCGGCCAGCGCCACGCAGTCGGCTTCCTTGTAGCCGCGGGTGGTCACCGCAGGCGTGCCGATGCGCAGACCGGATGTGACAAACGGCTTGCGCGGATCGTTCGGCACGGAATTCTTGTTGACGGTGATGTGCGCCTTGCCCAGCGCTTCCTCAGCCTGCTTGCCGGACACATCCTTGCCGATCATGTCCACCAGCATCAGGTGGTTTTCGGTGCCGCCGGAAACGATCTTGTAGCCGCGCGAAATGATGACTTTGGCCATCGCCTGCGCGTTCTTCACCACCTGCTGCTGGTATTCCTTGAATGCCGGGTCAAGCGCTTCCTTGAACGCTACCGCCTTGGCCGCGATCACGTGCATCAGCGGGCCGCCCTGGATGCCGGGGAACACGATGGATTGCAGCTTCTTCTGGATGTCCTCGGCGGCATCGCCCATCGCCGCATGGCTGGCGATGATGATGCCGCCACGCGGGCCGCGCAGGGTCTTGTGGGTGGTGGAGGTCACCACATGCGCATGCGGCACCGGGCTGGGATACACGCCGGCAGCCACCAGGCCCGCCACGTGCGCCATGTCCACGAACAGATACGCGCCCACCTTGTCGGCAATCGCACGGAAGCGCGCCCAGTCCACCACCTGCGAATAGGCGGAGAAGCCAGCCACCACCATCTTCGGCTTGTGCTCCAGCGCGAGGCGCTCCACTTCGTCGTAGTCGATCAGGCCGGCGTCGTTCACCCCGTACTGCACGGCGTTGAACAGCTTGCCCGAAGCATTGACCTTGGCGCCGTGGGTCAGGTGGCCACCGTGCGCCAGCGACATGCCCAAAATGGTGTCACCCGGCTGCAGCAGGGCGAAGTACACCGCTTGGTTGGCCTGGCTGCCGCTATGCGGCTGCACATTGGCGTAGTCGGCGTTGTAGAGCTGCTTCAGGCGGTCGATGGCCAGCTGTTCGGCAATATCCACATATTCGCAACCGCCGTAGTAACGCTTGCCCGGATAGCCTTCCGCGTACTTGTTGGTGAGCTGGCTGCCCTGCGCTTCCATCACCCGCGGGCTGGTGTAATTCTCGGAGGCGATCAACTCGACGTGGTCCTCTTGACGACGGACTTCATGGGCGATGGCCTGGGCCAGTTCGGGATCGAAAGCGGCAAGCGTGTCGGCGCGGGAGAACATCGGGCGGCTCCGGAAATGGGGGGACGTGGGGGAGTGCAATTCTAACGGGTTCGCCTTGCCGGCACCGGCTTGGCCGCCTTGCCCGCGCCTTCGCGCGCCGACTGGCGCACCTCCGTCACCAGGGTAGGCAGCGACCAGGCGCCGCCTGCGGTCACCATCCGGCACATGCCATCCCCGCTGGAATCGGTATGCACGAAGGCCCGTCCATCCCAGTTCCAGGCGTCACTCCAGGCACAGTCGGCAATCCCACGTCCCTTCTGGAATGACGTGATGGTGCCGGCACCGTCGTACTCGCTGCCGCTGTCGGTGACTTGCACGGGCGGTTTTCCGCCGCCCACCACCCAGTAGCCGTAGCCCGCGTTGTAGGGCGCCAGCCAGCAGCGCACTTCCACCAGTTGCTGGGTGGAGGACAGCGGCCAGACGGTCAGGGTGCCGGCATCCGGATCGTCCTTGTCCGCGATCGCAGTCAGTGCCTCGCAGTCCTGCCCCTTGCCCAGACTCTTGCGCAGCGTGGCGCGCATGGCATCGGCCTGCGCCGGTGTCAGCACCGTGCCCGACGCCGTTTTCGGTACCGCTGCGGCCAGCACCACCGGAGCCGGCAACGGCGGCAACACCGAGGCTTCATCGCGCTTGCCGCGTCGTACCAGCGCGCCGGGCGTACCCAGCCGCCCTTGCGTCTCGTCCATCTTCAGCAGAACTGCCGTGGCGCCGGCCGTCGACAGCACCCAAGTCGCCTTGCCGCTTTTCCATTCGATCCGGCCATTGCCGCCCAGCGCTGGCAGCAGCGCCGCCACCAACGCTGTCGGCAGCTCTGCGACAAGACGCTGTTTGTCCACCGTTACCGTCCCCGCCGGTTTGCCGGCCAGCCACAACACCAACGGAATCTTGTCCGGCAGGGCTTGCACCCGTGTCACGTCCTCGTCGCTGCCATCGCCCAATTGCAGCTGCACTGTGACCGCCGTCGCCGGCCCCGCTGCCCGGGTCAGCAAGATCGACACCGCATGCACGTCGTCCTCCTCCTGGAACCCGGCGGCGCGGCAGGTGCGGGTGTTGTCGCAGACCAGCTCCCAGTCCTTGTGGCTGAACATCCCGTCGTCGCCCGCCTGCACGTCCGACGGCAGCGCCAGCAACGACGCCAGCACCAGCGCACACCCCACGGCCCAATGCACCCTGCGCATCGCCACTCCTTACGCTCCGGGCAATCTTGCCCAGTTGCTATAATCCGCCAATGCGCCGCTGTCACATGCGGTACCGCCACGCGGATCGCTCGCCATGCCCGCTCCCTGCTCCACCCGGCTGCGAACCTGATGGCGACTGCATCTACTGCCGGGAACCGCATGCCCGGCCTGCTACTGGCCACCGCCGTGGCGCTGCCGGCCTGGGCACTGGGTCTGGTTCTGCCTTTGCTGGGTGGCGCAGTGCTGGCGATCCTGCTGGGCCTCGGGCTGCGGCTGAGCTGGATGCCACCGGTGCGGTGTCAGCCAGGACTGCAGTTCACCGGCAAATCCGTGCTGCAGCTCTCGATCATCCTTCTGGGCTTCGGCCTCGATCTGGGCCAGGTGTCGCGGGTCGGACTGGGTTCGCTGGGGGTCACCATCACCACCCTGGCGCTGGCCCTTCTTGCAGCATGGGGACTGGGTCGCGCCCTGAGAATCCCGGCGAAATTGGCGTTACTGGTGGGTGTGGGCACCGCCATCTGCGGGGCATCGGCGATCGCTGCGGTCGCGCCGATCATTCGCTCCGACGGGCACGACACCGCGTTCGCGCTGTCCACCATCTTCCTGTTCAACGTGGTCGCGGTGCTGGTGTTCCCGCCGCTGGGGCATCTGCTGCAGATGAGCGATGCGCAATTCGGCCTGTGGGCCGGCACCGCGATCAATGACACATCCTCGGTGGTCGCTGCCGGCTATGCCTACAGCCACCACGCCGGCGACTACGCCACCATCGTCAAGCTGACCCGCGCCACCCTGATCCTCCCGGTCTGCCTGTTGCTGGCCGCGGCAATGGCCTGGCAGGCGCGCCGGCAACACGCATCCCCCGGCCAGCCCCCTGCCGGGCTGGGCAAGGCGATGCCGTGGTTCATCGTGGGCTTTGTGCTGGCAGCGGCCTTGCGCAGCAGCGGCTGGTTGCCCGCCCCCCTGCAAAACGGGCTACACGCGGCAGGCGGCTTGGCAATGGTGCTGGCCCTGGCCGCCATCGGCCTGAGCGCCGATCTGCGCCAGATGCGCGCCACCGGGTCGCGCCCGATCCTGCTGGGGCTGGGGGTTTGGGCAGCCGTCACCACCGGAAGCCTGTTGCTGCAAGCGCTATAATCGGCGGTTCCCGAATCACCCCCGCGGGGGGGCCCCGGGGTGGGGGGGGCCCGCGGGCCCCCCGCGCGCGCCGTTGCGCGCCCTAAAACAAAAACCACACA
>NZ_JAYRLK010000006.1:144432-247636 GCF_041905325.1 Thermomonas sp.
CCTGCCCATTCGGTGCAGGCCGCCGCCGTACGCCCGGAGCGCGCATGTCCTCGCAATACATCTACACCATGAACCGCGTGTCCAAGATGGTTCCGCCGAAGCGGCAGATCATCAAGGACATCTCGCTGAGCTTCTTCCCCGGTGCCAAGATCGGCCTGCTGGGCCTGAACGGCGCCGGCAAGTCCACCGTGCTGCGGATCATGGCCGGCGTGGACAAGGATTTCGAAGGCGAGGCGCGCCCGCAGCCCGGCATCAAGGTCGGCTATCTGGCGCAGGAGCCGGAACTCAATCCCGAGCACACCGTGCGCCAGGCCGTCGAGGAAGGCGTGGGCGAAGTGTTGCAGGCGCAGGCACGGCTGGACGAGGTGTATGCCGCCTACGCCGAGGAAGGCGCGGATTTCGACGCGCTGGCCAAGGAGCAGGAGCGCCTCGAAGCCATTCTCGCCGCAGGCGACGCGCATACGCTGGAAAACCAGCTGGAAGTGGCCGCCGACGCGCTGCGCCTGCCGCCGTGGGACGCCATCGTCGGCAAGCTGTCGGGCGGTGAAAAGCGCCGCGTGGCGCTGTGCCGCCTGCTGCTGCAAAAGCCCGACATGCTGTTGCTGGACGAACCCACCAACCACCTCGACGCCGAGTCGGTGGAATGGCTGGAGCAGTTCCTGCACCGCTACACCGGCACCGTGGTGGCGGTGACCCACGACCGCTACTTCCTCGACAACGCCGCCGAGTGGATTCTGGAACTGGACCGCGGCCGCGGCATCCCGTGGAAGGGCAATTACACCGACTGGCTGGTGCAGAAGGACGAGCGCCTGAAGCAGGAAGAGAATCAGGAAAAGGCGCGCCAGAAGGCCATCCAGAAAGAACTGGAATGGTCGCGGCAGAACGCCAAGGGCGGCCGCAGCAAGGGCAAGGCGCGTCTGGCGCGGCTGGACGAGCTGCAGTCGGTCGACTACCAGAAGCGCAACGAGACCAATGAAATCTTCATTCCGCCGGGCGAGCGTCTGGGCAACTCGGTGATCGAGTTCAAGAACGTCTCCAAGAAGTTCGGCGACCGCCTGCTGATCGATGATTTGTCGATGATCGTGCCGCCGGGTGCCATCGTCGGCATCATCGGCCCCAACGGCGCCGGCAAGTCGACGCTGTTCAAGATGATCACCGGGCAGGAGAAGCCGGATTCGGGCCAGATCGACATCGGCCCAACCGTGCAGCTTGCCTACGTGGACCAGAGCCGCGGCGCGCTGGAGGGCAACCACACGGTGTTCCAGGAAGTCTCCGGCGGCCTGGACATCCTCAACATCAACGGCATCGAGATCCAGTCGCGGGCCTATATCGGCCGCTTCAACTTCAAGGGCCAGGACCAGCAGAAGCTGGTCGGCAGCCTCTCCGGCGGTGAACGCGGTCGCCTGCACATGGCCAAGACGCTATTGCAAGGTGGCAACGTGCTGCTGCTCGACGAACCGTCGAACGATCTGGACATCGAAACCCTGCGCGCACTGGAAGATGCGCTGCTGGAGTTCCCGGGCAACACCTTCGTGATCTCGCACGACCGCTGGTTCCTGGACCGCATCGCCACCCACATCCTCGCCTTCGAAGGCGACTCGCATGTGGAGTTCTTCCAGGGCAACTACCGCGAATACGAGGAAGACAAGAAGCGCCGCATGGGCGACGACGCCGCGCCGAAGCGGCTGCGGTTCAAGGCGCTTAAATAAGCGGAACACGACCTCTCACCCTCCCCTTGAAGGGGAGGGTTTTGTGCAAAGGCATCCCATGACCTTCACCGCCAAACTCCGCAACCGCTGGCAACAGGCCAACTCCCTGCTTTGCGTGGGGCTGGACCCGGATCTTGCCAAGCTGCCTGAGCACTTCCTGGCAGCCGCCGGTGAGGACGCCAGCGAGGCCTTGTTCGCATTCTGCCGCGACATCGTCGACGCCACCGCCGAGTACGCCTGCGCGTTCAAGCCGCAGATCGCCTACTTCGCCGCGCACAATGGCGGCGAGGCAGCGTTGCAGCGCTTGATCGCGCACATCAACGCCACCTGCCCGGACATCCCGGTGATTCTGGATGCCAAGCGCGGCGACATCGGCAGCACCGCACAGCAATATGCGGAAGAAGCCTTCGAACGCTTCGGTGCGGATGCGGTGACGCTGAACCCCTACATGGGCAAGGATTCGGCACAACCATTCTTGGCGTGGAACAACCGTGGCTGCGTGTTCTTGTGCCACACCTCCAACCCCGGCGCGCGCGACTTCCAGGAACTGCAGGTGGGCGGCGTGCCGCTGTACCAGCACATCGCCCGCACCATCGCCGGCGAGTGGAACGCCGACGGCAACTGCGCGCTGGTGGTGGGCGCGACTTTCCCGGAAGAGTTGCAGGTGATTCGCGGCATCGTGGGCGACATGCCGCTGCTGATCCCCGGCGTCGGCGCACAAGGCGGCGACGTGGAAGCCGTCGTGAGAAACGGCAAGACCGCCAACGGCACCGGCCTGATGATCAATTCCTCGCGCGGCATCCTGTACGCCTCGCGCGGCGAGGGCTATGCGGAAGCGGCGGCCGATGCAGCGAAGTCGCTGCGCGACGAGATCAATCGCCACCGCGCCTGAGCCGGCCGGCATTTCCCCATCGCCGGATGCACGAAAAAAATGCCGGCGCATGGCCGGCATTTTTCGTTCCAGCGCGCGCGCCCCGCTTCCGCAAGGGCCCGCACGAGGGTCACTCCACCACTTCTTCGTGCCATGCCGTGAACGACATGCGCGCGGTCTTCAGGAAATCGATGATGCGCTCGCGGGTGACACCGCCGGTGACGTCCAGGTCCAGCTCCAGCACCGGGTCGCCGTCATCGTCGATGTAGCTGCGCGAATAACGCTTATCCTTGTTCCACTTGTTGACCTTGGCCAGCGACGAGCCGCCACCCGCGAAAGCCGCATAGAACTGCAACGACAAGCCGTCGTCGCCCAGCAGCATCGCGGTCTTGTAACCATCGATCTTCCAGATCAGCTTGCCGCTGTCGCTGGTTTCCACCGCGAAGCCTTCGCCGACCATGATCGACTTGACCTGTGCCGAGGTCACCGATTTGTACACCTGCTGCGCGTAGGCCGCGGGCATGCACATCAGCAGCACCAGCGCCGCCAGCACCCCCAGCCATCGTTTCCTGATTCCCCCAACCGCCTGATTCCCGGACATTGCCTTCCTCCCTTGCTGTGACCCATCGTCGTGGGCATGCCCGCCCCAATGGCGTGCACGCTTTATCGTGAAGTGTCCCGCTTGCTCCCGCAAGCCCGCCATCCCGCATCTGGGTGGCTGCGCTTGCAGCGTTCAGCTGCCGGTATGGATCGCGGCGCGCAGCGCGGCCCACGGGAAATGCAACGCAATCGCGATGCCCACCAACAGCCGCACGGGCAACCCGCAACCAGCGGCCTCGAACTTGCGGAAATAACGCCACAGGCCGCGATGCTTGTGCCATTCCACGAACCAGGGGCGTCGCCGCGAGGACACCCCGCCCACATGCACCACGCGCACGTCGTTGGCACAGGCCACCACCGCCCCGGCCAGGCGCGCGCGCCGGCACAGATCGAGGTCCTCGACGTGCAGCCGGTAGCCGGCATCGAAACCACCCAGCCGCTGGAACAGCGCACGCGGCAGCAGCATCAGTGCACCCGAAACCGCCTCCACGCGCTGCAGCGCCCCCGCCGCCACCGGCACGCCCAGCCGCGCCCGGGCGGGGTTGGCCAGCATCGCCGCGAAGCCGGGATCGCGCCGCCGGGCGGCGGGGTCGCGGACGCCGGCCTCGTCCACCAGGTCCACGCCCAGCAGCGCCTCGCCCGTGGCGGCGGCAACATCGCGCAAGCGCGCCAGCGCATCCGCCTCCACGAAGCAATCGGGATTGACGAACACCAGCCAGGGTGCGTCCACGGTCGCCGCGCCCTGGTTGCAGGCAGCGGCGAAGCCGGGGTTGTCCGGATTGGCGATGAAGCGCACCCGCGCGTCGGCCAGGGCATGGCGCTGCACGATGTCGAGCGTGGCGTCGCGGGATGCATTGTCGACCACGCGGATGGCGGCCACGGCCTGCGATCGGCGCAGCCGCAGCAGGCATTCGTCGATGGTTTCCTCGCTGTTGCAGGCCACCACCACCACGGCGATGCCGGCCACGGTCACGACGCGCCCGCGAACAAGTCCGGCTGCGGCGGCAGGTGTTGCAGGCGCGCGAGGTGCGCTGCCAACTGTTCGCGCAGCGCGCGCAGGGGATCGTGCATCAGGCTGTCGGCGATGCGTGCGTGCCATGCCGGCCAACGCGCGGCCAGTGCGTCCATGTCGCCTTCCCGGGTTGCGCTTTCCACCTCGCGCACCACGAAGGTGGCCGGGCACAGTACGCTGCGCCCGCCGAAGCCGGCCATCCGCAACGACAGATCGGTCAACGCCGCCGCCCACGACCGATAGCTGGCGGCATCCAACCCGCCCGCCTGCACCCGCGCGCTGCCACGCAACACCACCGCATGGCTGACCGCCGCCGGCAACACGGGGACCACCGCCGGCAGCGCGGCGCAGGCCTCGGCCAGCACCGGCAGCGGCTGCGACACCGGCACGATTTCGCCGATCCGCGGCCAGGCCGCCACTTCGCCGGCATTGCACCACGGGGTGGCGGTGGCGATGCCGGCGTCCGCGGCCAGGCAGGCCGCCAGCCGCGCCAGCCACCCCGGTGCGGGACGGGCATCGCTGGCCAGCACCGCCACGTCTTCGCCGCCACAGGCACGCAGGGCTTCGTCCAGATGCCGGGCTTCGCCGATCGCCGCAGTGCGGCGAGTGTGCGCCGCTTGCAGGCGGGTGGCGGTCATCCAGCGCGGGGGGGTGGCCAACCCCCGCGGGCCGGCCCGGGCAGCGGCCGCCCCCCCCCCCCCCCGGCCCGCCCGCGGGCCGGCCTCCAGTGCCGCCAGGCAGGCGTCAAGCGCGTTTTCGTCGGTGCCGACCGGCACCAGCACGATGGGCAGGGCGGTGTCGCTGCGGCTCACTTCTTCGGCTTGTAGATCGGTTCCAACGCGCGGAAGCGGCTGCCGTACTCGTCGGTCAGGGCACGCGCTTCCTGCGGATTGCGCACCACCGTGGGGGTGATCAGCACCACCAGCTCGTCACGGGTCTTGCCGCTGCCCTGCTGGCCGAACAGGCCACCCAGCACCGGGATCCGGCTCAGGCCCGGCACGCCGGTGGCGCTGCGGGTGCTGCCGTCATTGATCAGGCCGGCCAGCACCACGGTCTCGCCGCTGGGCGCCATCGCGCTGGTGGAGACCTTGCTGGTGTCGATGCGCACGTTGCCGTAGATGTCGGCCACGCTGCCCGGCTTGCTGACTTCCTGCACGATGTCGAGGAACACCATGCCGTCGCGGGTGATGCGCGGCCGCACCTTCAGGATGATGCCGGTGTCGAGGTACTGCACCGAACTGTAGGTGCCGTTGGTGCCGCCATTGGCCGGGTTGAAGCTGACCGAGGCGATCGGGATCTTCTGGCCGACGTTGAGCGTGGCCTCGCGGTTGTTCTGCGCCATCACCGAAGGCGAGGACAGGGTGCGCACGTCGGTGACGTTGTCCAGTGCCTGCACGATGGCGGCGGCGCTGTTGCCAAGGAAGGTCCAGCTGAGCAGGTTGCCGTTGCCATTGGCCTGCGGCGCGACGCTGCCGGCATGGCTGCCCCAGCTGTGACGACCGGTGGGGAACGGCAGGTTGCCGGCCGCCTGCGAGGACACCGCGTTGTCGAAGAACCAGCTGACGCCGTATTGCAGCTGGCCCTTCAAGGCCACGCTGAGGACCTGCGCCTCGATGTGCACCTGCATCGGCATCACGTCGAGGCGCTCGATCACTTCGCGGATGGATTTCCACTGCGCGGCACTGGCGCGCACCAGCAACGAGTTGGTGTCTTCCACCGCCGACACGCCGACCTCGCTGCCGCCCACTTTCAGCGTCACCCGGCCGTTGCCGTTGCCGCCGCGCGGCAGCGGGCTGCCATCGCCGCGCGTACTGCTGCCGTCGGTGCCGGACTGTCCGGAACGATCGTCGCTGCCGCCGGCATCCCGGATGTCGGTGGCCTCCAGCCCGGGCATCAGCGCAACGCTGCCGCGGGCATCGCCGCCGGCACTGCCGCCAAACACCTCCGCCAGCCGGTCCGCCAGGTCGCGCGCCTTGATGTATTTCAACTCATAGCTGTACAGGCGGCCATCGCCGCTGCCGCCTTCGATGCGGTCGATCCACTGGCGGATGTCCTCCAGGTAGCTGGGCTGGCTGCAGATCACCATCACCGCATTGGCCGACTCCAGCGGCATGAAGCGGAACATGCCGGCCACCGGGGTGTTGCCATCGCGCCCGAACACGCGCTCCAGGTCCTGCACCACGTCGGACGCGCGCCCGGATTGCAGCGGGAACACGCCCACCGACATGCTGGCCATCCAGTCGACGTCGAACACCTGGATGGTGCGCAGGTAGTTTTCCAGCTCGGCGCGGGTGCCGGCGATGGTGATGAGGTTGCGCGCGCCGTCCACGCTGACGATGGATCCCTGCCGCGCATACGGCTTGAGGATCTTCTCCATCTCGGTGGCGGAGATGTAATGCAGGGTGACCACCCGCGATTCGAAGCCACGTGCAGCCGCCGGCGAACCGGTGCGCGGCACCACGCCGTTCACCAGCGCCTGGTCGTTGGGCACGATGTTGTAGCGGCCGTCGCTGTAGACCATGCGCGCGCCGTTCTGCGCCAGCACCTGGTCCAGCAGGCTGAGCGCACCGGCCGCGCCCACCGGCTTCTGGGTGGCCACGGTCACCGTGCCCTGCACCCCCGGGGCGATGCTGTAGTTCTGTCCCAGCATGTCGCCCAGGATGGCCTTCACCACCGCCTGCAACGATTCGCCTTCGAAATTGAAGCTGGCCTGGCCGCTGCTGGCCAGCGCCGGCGGCGGCGCGCTGGCCACGGACTGGTTGAGGACGGTGCCGCTGCCGCGGCGGATCACCGGCTGCGGGTTTTCGCTGCCCAGTTCCTGCAGGACGTCGCGGCGGATTTCGGCGGCATCCGGCTGGCTGGCGCGGGCCTGCGCGTCCGTCTGCCCGCTGCGGTGCATCTGCGGCTGCGGAATGCCGGCGCAGGCGGCCAACAGGCCGGCGAGCAGCGAAGCAAGGACAATGCGGGGGGACAGGCTGTGTGGCATCAGGCTCATGGCTCGTACTTCATCGTCATTTCCCGGGCCCCGACAACGGGCGGGGTGGGGCATCGCCGTCACCGGCATGGGCGGGCTGTTGTTGTTGCAGTTGCGCGCGACGCGCTTCGATGCGACGCCGGATGTCGTCGATGCCGGCAGCATCATCGTGCGGTGGCGGTGGCGGCGGCTCGACGGTGGCGCTGACCGCATCGGTAGCTGCGGCAGCGGCATCGGCGGCCACCGGCTCCGGCTTCGGCGGCATGCCGGCGACACCGAAAGTGCGCAGCTCCAGCGTCATCTGCCCGCCGGGGCCGTCGAACAGCGCGCTGCGCGGCCGCACTTCCAGCAACCGCCAGCCATTGGCGCCTTCCGGGGCGTGGCCTTCGCGCACGCGTTGCGACGCGCCGCCGGCACTGGGTTGCAGGATGGCCATCCGCAGCGACGGGCTGATCAGCACGCCGGTGAGCAGGTAATCGAACGCCGCGGCATCGCTGCCGGCACCGCCCTCCTCCGCACCGGTGGCCACGAATGCGCGCGGGCGGCGATCGTCGGTGAACAGCGGGCGGGAGGCCGCTTCGGCATATTGCGCCAGCGGGCCCAGCCGGTCGGGGCTGGGTGCCGTTGGCTGTGGCAACCGCGCGGCGGGCGCGGCAGCCACCTCGCCCGGGTGCGCGCCCATGCCCAGCAGTGCCGCCAGCCACACCAGCAGCGCCCAGCCGCACAGCGCGGCCAGCAGCCAGGTCCACGGGCCGGCCTGCAACAGGCGGCGGGCGATGCTTTGTTCAGCGGCCACGGGCACCCCCCGGACTGGGCCGCAGGTAGCCGAACAGATTGAAGCTCACGTCCAGCCCGCCTTCCTGCGGCTGGGCACTGCCGGGTACCGCGAAATAGCGTTGTGCAGTAATCCCCAGCGCGTCCACGAACAGATAGGGCCGCGCCGATTCCAGCGCATGCAGCACGGCCAGGGTCTCGGCATTGCCGCAGCGCAGGCGCACCTGCACCACCACCTTGCGGTAGCGGCCGGATTGGCCGTCGTCTTCCAGCGGGGTGCGGTTGACGATGGCGCAGCCGCGCCCGGCAGGGCTGGCACCACCCACCACGCCCTCCAACTGCTGGATCAAGGCGGCAGTGGCCAGCTCGGCGGTGGGTTCGGCCAGGAAGCCGGTACCACCACCCTGCGCATCCAGCGCGGCCAGCCGCTGCCGAACCTGCCCCTGCTGCTGCAACAGGCTGCGCAGGCGGGCATCCCGCTGCTGCAGGTCGGCGATCTTCGCATCCACCTCGGCCAGTGGCGCGGTGAACAACGGGCGCAGCAACAACAGCCAGAGCAGGCCAAGCACGAGCAGCAGCAAAGCCAATGCCAACCCGCGGTGATGGTCAGCGCGCATCCTGGCGCCCTCCGTTGCCGGCAACCGGTGCCGGGGCCGGTGCGTGCGCCAGCCGCGCCAGCAGGGTGAAGCGATCCATGCGGGTGCGCGGGTCTTGCTGCAAGGCACCGCTGAGTGCCGGCGCAGTCCATTGCGGCGCGCCCTCCAGCTTGCCCACCAGGGCCGCCGCCTGGTTGGACAGGCCGATCAGGGTCACCTGGTCACCATCGATGGCGAGCTTTTCCAGATAGGTGCCGTCCGGCATCCGCTGCGCCAGTGCATCCATCACTTCCACTGTCGAGGCCCGCCCGTTGCGCTGGGCGCGCAGCCATGCGCCGCCCTCCACGGCATCCAGTACCCGCTGCCGCTGGGTTGCCACCGCGTGCGCGGCGGTTTCGCGCTGGGCCACGGCAGCCTGCAAGGTCGCCAGTGCGGCGCGACGGTTGTCCAGCAATTGGGCCAGCCCGGCCACCAGCGCCAGCAGGGCCAGCACCGCCAACCCCAGGTTCCAGCGTTGCCACGGGTCACGCCGGCGCTGGCGCTGCGCGGGCGGCAACAGGTTGAGACCCAGCCCGTGCCCCTCGGCATCGGCCAGATCCAGCCCGGTCAATCCATCGACCAGCGCGCCGAAACCCGCCGTGGCGGCCTCCAGCTGGCGCTTCGGCAGGACCACCAGCTCAACCAGCAGCTGGCCGTCCTCGCGGGCTTGCAGCACGCGCCCGTCATACAGCACGGCCTCCGCTGCGAACGGCGTCTGGCGCTCGATTTCGAACGCCAGTACGTCACGCAGGCGTTCGCCGGCAGCAGCCGGCAGCAGCAGGGTACGGCGCAGGCCCAGCGTGGCCGGCAACACCAGCCAGCGCGGCAGCGCCCGGGCAGGCTCGCGCAGCAGGCGTGCCAGCGGGTCGGCACCGGCGGGCAACGGCAGCGGCAGCACCGCCAATGCGCGCACGCCACCTTCACGCTGGCGCAGCACGCCCAGCCCATCGGGCTGCGGCTGCAGCAACAGGCGGTCCCCGCCCGCGGTCAGCAACACGCGCCACCGGGCCGGCAGGCACGCCGCCAGGCCCGCGCCCCACCATGCCAGCAAACCGCGCGCGCTGCTCCCGGACTGGGCCAGCAGGGCCGGCAGTGCCCACGGCGCGCTCATCGCGCGGCCCCCGGCACCTGCCAGCGCAGTGTCGTGTACGTTGAACCCGGCAAACCGTTGCCCCCCATGCGAACCACCGCCGAAAGACGCGCGCTGCGCCCATCGGTGAGTCGGGCACGGCTGTCGATACTATACGTGCCGCTACCGGCCAACGGCGGCGCGTCGGGGTCGAGCGGGGCATTTTTTTCCGGCAGCCCCAGCGCCGCACGCACCACCGGGTCGGCGAAATTCGCATCCGGCAACGCCTGTCCGGAATGGATGGTCAGGTGTGGCGCGGCACGGGCGTACAGGTCCGGGCGCATGCCCAGCACCTGCTCCACTTCGGCCACGCTTTCGAACGGCGCATCCTTGGCCCCCCACGGCAGGCCGGCCGCCGCGTAGTCGGCATCCTCGGCACCGCCGCCGGGCTGGGTGAGGCTGTCGCCATCGCGCCAATCGAGGATGGCCCCCGCCAACCGGGTGGCGGCATCCCGGGGTTCGCCCAATTGCATGAAGAACGCTTGCAACACGTCCGGGGATGCGGCGTTGAGGTCGATCAGGGCCGCCTCGTCGCGCACCGACACCTGCACCGGGGTGCCATCGAAAGTGAGGTGTTGGACGCGCCCGTCCACCGCCCAGCGACGCGCCGGGTCGGGCTCCAGCAAGCGGGAGACCGCCAGTTCCACGCCCGCCCGCGCCGCTTCCCGCGCCAGCAGCGCGCGGGCCTCGCCATGGCCCTGCAACGACGCGATCCGCGCCGTCATCGCATAGCCGGCCACCAGCCCGGCCAGCAGCAGGGTGATCCACAGCACCAGCAACAGCGCCGCGCCGCGCACCGACGTCATTGCCGCACCTCGCCGCTGGCGGCGTGGGTGGTGCCGGCCAGCGGCAGCGTCACCAGCATGTCCGGCCACGCACCGGCGGCATCCGCGATGCGCACGCGCACTTGCAGCGGCAGCGTGTCCGCCGCTTCCCAGCGGGGCTGCCACGGGCCGGGCCGGCCATCGTCGGCCAACCCGCGATAGGCGAACTCGACCTGCCGCAGCTCCGTGGCCAGTGCCTCCGGCGGACGGGCGGACGGCAATGCCCGGGCGGCCTGCACCATGCGGAATTCCACCGTCAGCGTGCGCCCACCGGCCGCCGGCCGCACCTGCAGCAGATGCAGATATGGGCCACCACGACCGAGATAGTCCGGCAGGTCGGCCACGAAATGCATCGAGGTGGCATCACCGACGAAACGCAGCGAACGGCCGTTGTCGCGATCGAAATCGAACACGATCACCTGCGCCCCGCCGATGCGGCTGCGCAGGAAGGTGGACACCGCGCGCATGCGCTCATCGCGCTGCGCTTGCGCATCCCCGCGCTGTACCGTGGCCCCGGCCGCGCGCAGGATGCCGAAGGCCAGCGCCAGCGCCGCCGCCAGCAGGCTGACTGCCAGCAGCACCTCCATCAGCGTGAATCCATGCGCGCGCCGCTTCATGCCCCTGCCTCCGGCGGCGGCAACACCAGCCGCAGGCTGGACACGTGCAATTGCTGGCGCGGCCCGCCCGCACCCCATTGCAGGTCCAATTGCAGGTGCAGCAGGCGCGCGGCGGCCGGGTCTTCGCGCAGCACCGCCGGCGGCGACCCGGGTGGCTGCCAGGGGCTGATGCGCAACTGCCAGCGGTAGCGACCGCCTTCGGCCTCGCCGGCCCAGCGTCCGGGTTGGCGCGGCAACCCGGCTTGCTCGTCCAGCAGCGATTGCGCCACCAGCGCCGCACGCCCGGCATCGCCGGCATCGTGCAGCTGGCGGCTGGCGCCGGACAGCGTGCCCAGCAGCAAGGTCAGGCCCAGCGCCAGAATGGTGAAGGCGACGATGATCTCGATCAGGGTGAAGCCCGCCTCGGCACGCCGGCTCATGGTGCCCCCCGCAGGCGGCGCACACGCACCTCGCCGGTCAGCCAAGCCACATCCACGTCCCAGCCCCCGCCACCGGCGGCGAAGCGGATGCGGCCGCCGCTGGCGGCGCCGTCTGGAAAGAAGCGGATGGCGCCGACACCGCTGGCCGGCTGCAGATCGCGCGCGCCAGTGAACGTCAGCGTTCCGGTCTCGGGCAGGTGGCCCTTGCGCCCGTGGGCGGCACGCCAGCGCCGGGTCTGCGGCTCCAGCAGGAACTCCTGCGCCGTACCGCTGCGGATCGCCACCGCACGGGTGAAGCGCAATTGCGCGGCCACCTCGTTGGCGGCCGCATGCAGGCGCGCACCGCGCAGGCTGCCGCCGAAGGCCGCCATCGCCAGCACGCTGGCGGCGGCGACCAGCACCAGCACCAGCAGCATTTCCAGCAGGGAAAAGCCTGCCGCTTCGATGCGCGTGCGCATGGCGTGCCGCGGGCTTATTCGTACTTGATGTCGGCGTTCACGCTGTCACCGCCGGGCTTGCCATCGGCACCGTAGCTCACGATGTCGAACGGCTTGCCGTCCCCCGGCACTTTGTACTGCATGGGGTTCGTCCACGGGTCGTTGAGGTCGATGGCCTTGGCGTACGGGCCCAACCAGCCCTCGGTGCCACCAGGCGCGGTGACCAGCGCGTTGAGGTCCGGCGGCAGCGCGCCGGTGTCCATCTTGTACTGGTCCACCTTCTCCGCCAGCGTCTGTACCTGTGCCTGCGCCAGCTTGACCTTGGCGCGGTCGCCGCCGCCGAGGATGCGCGAAGCGGCAAACGCCACGATGCCGCCGATCAGCACCACCACAACGATGATCTCGATCAGCGAAAAGCCGCGCTGCGATGCCTTGGAAAGGGAACGATACTGCTTGTGACTGCGCATCCAACTGCCCCGGGTTCACCTGCACTGCCGTTGGAATTCACGCTGGCACGCTGCGGCAGATTCGGCGCGCCAGGCTTCGGATTGAAACACGCATCGGCGGCAAAATGCGCCGGCCGCATTCAGCCGACCACGTTGGTGAGGTCGTAGATCGGTGCCAGCACCGACAGGATGACGACGCCCACCACGGTAGCCAGCACCAGCGTCACCGCCGGCACCAGCGCGGCCAGCAGGCGATCCATCGCCGCCTGGGTTTCCTGTTCGAAGGTGTCGGCGGTCTTCAGCAGCATCGCATCCAGCGCACTGGACTCCTCGCCCACCTGGATCATCTGCAAGGCCAGTCGCGGGAAACGCTTGCCCTTGCCCAGCGCGGCGGACAGGCCGATGCCGTTCTTCACCTCGGCGGCGGCGGCATCCACGTCCTCCGCCAGCACCCGGTTGTCCAGCACGTTGCGGGCGATGCCCAGCGCCGCCAGCAGCGGCACGCCGTTGCGCAGCAACGTGCCCAGCGTGCGCGCCAGCCGCGCGGTGTCGAGCTTGGCCACCAGCGGCCCGGCGAACTTGCGCTGCAACAGCCAGCCGTCGAAGCGGCGCATGAACACCGGATCGCGACGCTTGCGCTCCAGCCCCAGCAGCCCCAGCAGCGGCAGCGCCAGCAGCACGATCCACCAGTCGCGCACGAACCCGCCCACGCCCAGCACCAGCCGCGAGAACCACGGCAATTGCGCGCCCAGGCTGTCGTACATCGCCGAGAACTGCGGCACCACGTAGCCCAGCAGGAACAGCAGCGACAGCCCCACCATCAGCAGCAGGATCGCCGGGTAGACCAGCGCGTTGATGACCCGCGTGCGCAGGCTGGCGGAACGCTCCAGGTAGTCGGCCAGCCGTTGCAGGGTGTCATGCAGGCTGCCGCCGGCCTCGCCCGCACGCACCATGTTCACGTACAGGCGGCCGAAGGTGCCGTGCTGGCGCTCCAGCGCCGTCGACAACGACGCCCCGCCGCGCACCGCATCGCGGATGTCGGCCACCGTGCGCCGGGCCGCCTCGTCTTCCGGCAATTCCAGCAGGATGGTCAACGCGCGATCCAGCGGCTGCCCCGCCGCCAGCAGCGTGGCCAATTGCTGGGTGAACAACACCAGGTTGCCACCAGTGAATGGCCGCGGCTTCAGCAGCACGCGCCAGTCGAAACCCGCCCCGCCGGCCTCCGCCGGCAACGCCTCCACCGGCAAGTGCCCTTGCTCCTGCAGCCGCGCGGCCACCTCGGCACTGCTGGCGGCCTCCATCTGCCCGTCCAGCAACTCGCCACGGGCGCTCAGGGCTTTGTAGCGATACAGCGCCATCGCCTCAGGCATCCTCCGTCACGCGCAGCACTTCCTCGATGGTGGTCTCGCCGCGCAGCGCCTTGGCGATGCCGACTTCGTACATCGTGGCCATGCCGGCCTGGCGCGCGAGCTTCTCGATTTCGTCCATGCCGGCGTGGCGCATCACCGCGCGGCGGATGTCGTCGTCCATCACCAGCAGTTCCATGATGGTGGTGCGGCCCAGGTAGCCGGTGGGCGACAACGGCGAGGGTTTCGGGCGGTACAGGAGGATCTCGCCCTGCGGCTGGAAACGGCGCAGGCCGAAGCGCTCGATTTCCTCCGGCGATGCCGGATATGGCTCGGCATGGGTCGGTTCCAACCGGCGCACCAGCCGCTGGGCGAGGATGCCGTTGATGGTGGAGGTCATCAGGTAATCCTCCACCCCCATGTCCAGCAGGCGGGTGATGCCGCCGGCGGCGTTATTGGTGTGCAGCGTGCTCAGCACCAGGTGGCCGGTGAGCGCGGACTGGATGGCGATGCGCGCGGTTTCCAGGTCGCGCATTTCGCCGATCATGATGATGTCCGGGTCTTGGCGAACAATACTGCGCAGCGCGTTGGCGAAATCCAGCCCGATCGCCGGCTTGGCCTGGATCTGGTTGATGCCCTCGATCTGGTACTCCACCGGGTCTTCGACGGTGATGATCTTGACCTTCGGCGTGTTGAGCTTGCTCAGCGCGGTGTACAGGGTGGTGGTCTTGCCGGAGCCGGTCGGGCCGGTCACCAGCAGGATGCCGTGCGGCTGCTCCAGCACCTTCTGGAAGCGCGGCATGAACGCCGAACCGAAGCCGAGGCGCTCGAAGTCCAGCACCACCGTCTCGCGGTCCAGCAGGCGCATCACCACCGACTCGCCGTGTGCGGTGGGCACCGTGCTCACGCGCAGGTCCAGCTCCTTGCCCTGCACGCGCATCACGATGCGGCCGTCCTGCGGCAGGCGCCGTTCCGCGATGTTGAGCTTGGCCATGATCTTGACCCGGCTGATCACCGCCGCGGTGAGGTTGGCCGGCGGGCTTTCGCCTTCTTCCAGCACGCCGTCGATGCGGTAGCGCACCTTCAGGCGGGTTTCGAACGGCTCGATGTGGATGTCGGAGGCGCGCAGCTCCACCGCGCGCTGGATGACCAGGTTCACCAACCGGATCACCGGCGCTTCCGAGGCCAGGTCGCGCAGGTGTTCGACATCATCGAAGGCGGCCTCGCTTTCGGCCACATCGACGATGCTGTCCATCGCACTGCGGCCGGAGCCGTGCCAACGCTCGATCAACTCGTCGATTTCGCTGCGCAGCCCCACGGCGGCCCGCAGCGGGCGGCCACAAGCCAGCTGCACCGCCTCCAGCACATAGGCATCCTGCGGGTCGGCCAGCAGCACGTCGATGCCGTCCGCGTCGGTGGCGGTGGCCACCACGTGGAACTGCTTCATGAACTTCACGCCCAGTGCCACGTCATCCGGCGGCAGCTCGGGGGCGTCCTTGGCGCTGCGCAGCGGCAGGCCCAGCGCCGCCGCGCAGGCGTCGGCGTGATCACGCTCGGATACCAGCCCCAGCCGCGCCAGCAAGCGCAGCAGGCTGCCGCCATCCTGCTCCAGCAGGCGGCGCGCGGAGGCCAGGTCGGCGTCCTTCAGCTTGCCCCGTTGCAGCAACAGGGCGGCGATGCGCGCATCGGCATCCACCGGCTCAGGCGAAGTCTGGCTTGCAACGGCATTCACGCAGCGGGCTCTCCAACAATCCGCTGCGGACTTTAACAGGCCGCAGGCCGGTGCCGAAACGACGACACCCGGCGGCTTGCGGGCCACCGGGCGTTCGCGGGCTCGCGGCTAGCGCCGCTCGGTGGCACCCCCGGCCCGTCGGCTTGCAAGCCGCCGGGCGTTCGCGGGCTCGCGGCTAGCGCCGCTCGGTGGCACCCCCGGCCCGTCGGCTTGCAAGCCGCCGGGCGTTCGCGGGCTCGCGGCTAGCGCCGCTCGAAACCCCCGCTCACCCCAGCCACGTCCGCGCGTTGCGGAACATGCGCTGCCACGGGGAATCCTCCGGCCAGTCGGCGGGGGCCCAGCTGAAGTTGGCGGTGCGCAGGGTGCGTTCCGGATGCGGCATCAGCAAGGTGGCGCGGCCATCGCGGCTGGTGACGCCGGCGATGCCGTCGGGCGAGCCGTTCGGGTTGGCCGGGTAGCTGTCGGCGATGCGACCGCCCTCGACGTAGCGCGCGGCCACGTCCACCGCCCCTTGGTCGATCACGTTGGCAAACACCGCGCGACCTTCGCCATGCGCCACCGCCACCGGGATCTTTGAGCCGGCCATGCCGCGCAGGAACAGCGACGGCGACTCGCCGATCTCAAGCAGTGCCAGCCGCGCTTCGTACTGCTCGCTGGCGTTGCGCTGGAAGGTCGGCCAGTGCTCGGCGCCGGGGATGATGGCGCGCAGCTGCGCCAGCATCTGGCAGCCGTTGCAGATACCCAGCGAGAAGCTGTCGTCGCGGGCGAAGAAAGTGGTGAACATCGCGCGCAGCGCGGCGCGCTCCAGCACGGACGTGGCCCAACCACGACCCGCACCCAGCACGTCGCCGTAGCTGAAGCCGCCGCAGGCGACGAAACCGTGGAAATCGGCCAGGTCGAAGCGGCCGGCGATCAGGTCGCTCATGTGCACGTCGAAGGCATCGAAGCCGGCGCGGTCGAATGCGTAGGCGGTTTCGACCTGGCTGTTGACGCCCTGCTCGCGCAGGATCGCCACCTTCGGCCGCGCGCCGGTCGCGATGAACGGTGCGGCGATGTCCTCGGCTGCATCGAAGGTCAATTTCGGTTGCAGGCCGGGGGCATCGAAACGGCGCACCGAGGCCCGCTCGCTGTCGGCACCGTCGGGGTTGTCGCGCAACCGCTGCATGGCGTGGGTGACCGACCACCAGGCATCGAACAGCTCGTCCCAGCGCCACTCGGCCAGCACGTCGCCGCCATCGGCGATGCGCACCACCGGCGCGGTGGTGGGCACCGCGATGCGCTGCGCGCATTCGATCAGGCCGTGGCGGGCCACCAGGTCGGCGAACGCGGCGCGTTCCTCCGTCGGCACCTGCACCACCGCGCCCAGCTCTTCGTTGAACAGCACCCGCAACGGGTCGCCGGTGCGGCCGTCGCCCCAGCCGTCGAGGCGGATGTCCAGCCCGAGGTGGGACGCGAACGCCATTTCGCACAGCGCGGCGAACACGCCGCCATCGGAGCGGTCGTGGTAGGCCAGCAACAGGCCGTCGGTGCGCGCATCGCGAACCAGTTCGAACAGCGCGCGCAGGCGCTGCGGGTCGTCGAGATCCGGTGCTTCGCCGCCGAACGCGGGCAGCGCGGCACCTTCATTGGCATCGGGGAAGCATTGGGCCAGGATCGAACCGCCCATGCGCTGACGCCCGCCGCCGAGGCCGATCAGCCACAGCTCCGACTCCACGTCGCGACGCAGCAGTGGCGTCAACTGGTCGCGCACGTCAGCCACCGGGGCGAACGCGGACACCACCAGCGACACCGGCGAGACCGATTTGTGCATCCGCCCATCGGCCTGGTACTGCGCCTGCATCGACAGCGAGTCCTTGCCAACCGGGATGCTCAGCTCCAGCGCCGGGCACAGTTCCATGCCCACGGCCTTCACCGCGTCGAACAGCCGCGCGTCTTCGCCGGCATGGCCGGCGGCGGCCATCCAGTTGGCGGACAACTTGATGCGGTCGAACGACTCCAGTGGCGCCGCCATCAGGTTGGTGATCGCCTCGCCCACCGCCATCCGCGCCGAGGCGGCGGCGTCCAGCAGGGCCAGCGGGGTGCGCTCGCCCACGCTCATCGCCTCGCCGGTGAAGCCGTCGAAACCCGCGAGCGTGATCGCGCAGTCGGCCACCGGCATCTGCCACGGGCCCACCATCTGGTCGCGCGCGGTGAGGCCGCCGACGGTGCGATCGCCGATCGTGATGAGGAAGGACTTGGCGGCCACCGACGGATGCGCCAGCACGCGCAGGCCGGCGACGCGCAGGTCCAGCGCGTCGGTGTCGGCCTGCGGCCAGCGCGGCGGTGCCGGATGCGCGGTGTCGCGGTGCATCTTCGGCGGCTTGCCGAACAGCACGTCCATCGGCAAATCGATGGCCGGCGGCTGGCCGGCGTAGCCCACCCGCAGGTGTTCCTCGGCGGTGGCGGTGCCGACCACCGCGAACGGGCAGCGCTCGCGCGCGCACAGCGCCGCGAATTCGGCGACCCGCGACGGGGCCACGCCCAGCACGTAGCGTTCCTGCGATTCGTTGCACCACAGCTGCATCGGCGACAGCGACGGGTCGTCCTTCGGCACCTTGCCAAGGTCGATCACGCCGCCCACGCCGGAGTCGTGCAGCAGTTCGGGGATGGCGTTGGACAGGCCACCGGCGCCGACGTCGTGGATGCACAGGATCGGGTTGTCGGTGCCGCGCGCCACGCAGCGGTCGATGACTTCCTGCGCGCGGCGTTCCATTTCCGGGTTGTCGCGCTGCACCGAGGCGAAGTCGAGGTCCTCGCTGGTGTCGCCGGAGGCCACCGAACTGGCGGCACCGCCGCCGAGGCCGATCAGCATCGCCGGGCCACCCAGCACGATGACGGCATCGCCGGGCGACAGCCGCAGTTTTTCCACCTGGGTGCGGTCCATCGCGCCAAGCCCGCCGGCCAGCATGATCGGCTTGTCGTAGGCACGCACCAGCGTGTGACCGTCCACGCCCTCGCCTTCGTGCAGTTCGAAGCTGCGGAAGTAACCCACCAGGTTGGGACGGCCGAATTCGTTGTTGAACGCCGCCGCGCCCAGCGGGCCGTCGCGCATGATCTCGAACGCCGGTGCCATGCGCGGGTTGAGGCTGCGCGCGCCTTCCCATGGCTGCGGCAACGTGGGGATGCGCAGGTGCGACACCGAGAACCCGGCCAGGCCCGCCTTCGGGCGACCGCCACGGCCGGTGGCCCCTTCGTCGCGGATTTCGCCGCCGGCGCCGGTGGACGCACCGGGGAATGGCGCGATCGCGGTCGGATGGTTGTGGGTTTCCACCTTGATGCAGAACGCACTGTCGGTGGCCGGTTCGCTGCGGTACTGCTGCGACGCCGGGTCCGGACGCCAGCGCGAGGCCGCATGACCCGCCACCACCGCCGCGTTGTCGCTGTAGGCCGACAGGGTGTGCGCCGGGGTGGTGGCGTGGGTGTGCTTGATCATCTTGAACAGCGACAGCGGCTGCGGCTGCCCGTCGATGGTCCAGCTGGCGTTGAAGATCTTGTGTCGGCAGTGCTCGGAATTGGCCTGCGCGAACATCATCAGTTCGACGTCGTGGGGGTCGCGGCCCAGTTCGCCATAGCGTGCGCGCAGGTATTCGATCTCGTCGTCCGCCAGCGCCAGCCCAAGCCGCGCATTGGCCGCTTCCAGCTGCGCCAGCGGGATCACTTCCACGTCGCCCGCCGGCTGCGCGGAGAACAGCGCCGCACCATCGGCGCGGGCCTCCAGCAGCGATTGCGTCATCGGGTCGCACAACAGCTTCGCCAAGGCCGCCTGCTGTGCGGCCGCCTGTGGCCAACTGAGCAGGTCGATGCGCAGGCCACGCTCGACGCGCCTGACCGGCAGGCCGGCGCCGCGCAGCAACTCGGTGGCCTTGCTGGCCCACGGCGACAGCGTGCCCAGCCGCGGCACCACGAAACGGGTCAGGCTGCCGGGGGCAGCAGCGGCGATCTCCTCACCGGCTTGCAGGATGCGGCACAGCGCGGCCATATCGGGCGCGCTGCCGGGTTCGGGGTCCACCCAGTAGCCATGCCAGGCCCCGGCGATCCGCACGCCGGGGGCGATGGTTTGAAGGCGGGTTTGCAAGCGGTCGCGCCGAAACGGCGACAGGGCCGAAGTGCCCTCGAGGACGATCATGTCCGGTGACTGGGTGTGGACGGCCTGCCATTGTAGCCGAGCCGCCAACACCCGGCCGGCGCCGCCCCTTACCCGGCCTTGCGGGCCTCCGCCAGCGCATCCAGCCGTTGCAGCAGGCGCTCCGGCGGCAAGTAGCCGCCCAGCATGCGGCCGTCCTCGTTCAGGATCATCGGGGTGCCTTCCAGCCCCATCCGCAGCCCGGCGCGGTACTGCATGTCCACCGGCGTGCGCGGGCAGGCACCCTGCTGCACCGGGACGCCGTTCTTGGCGTCGGTCAACGCCTTCTGGCGATTCGGCGCGCACCACACCGCCACCATCCGGCGGTAGTCGTCGCTGGCCAGCCCGCCACGCGGAAAGGCCAGGTATTCCACCCGGATGCCCAGCGCGTTGTACAAGGCGATGTCGGAATGGAATTTGCGGCAATAGCCGCATTCCACGTCGGTGAGCACCACCACCGTGTGCCGGGTCACGCCCTTGGGCGCGAACACGATGCGGTCGGCTTCCGGCAACGCGGCCAGGATGTCCTTGCGCACCTTGGCCATCGCCGTTTCGCTCAGGTCCTCGCGCTTGGCGATATCCACCAGCCCGCCCTGGAACATGTATTTGCCGTCGTCGCTGACGTAGACCACGCTGCCGCCGGCCACCACTTCCCGATATCCGGGGATCGGCGCGGCGCCGATGCGCTCGATGGTGACGTTGGGCCCCAAGGCCAGCACGGCTTCGCGGGCACGCGCCTCCGGGGTGCCAGCGGCGAAGCTCTGCGCGGCGGCGGCGGGGGCATCGGCATCCGGCTTGGCGGACCCACGGCCGGGGGCGGGCTGGGCACAGGCGGACAGGCTCAGGCCCAGCAACAAGGCGAGGAAAAGATGTTTCATCATGACTCCGAAGGCCGGGCGCACCTGTGACCTGCCGATGCGCCCCGAGGTTCCGCATTCTCGCACGCACGCCCGGGTTCAGCCGCGCGGATGGTGCCGGGCATGCAGATTGCGCAGGCGGTCGCGCGCCACCAGCGTGTAGATCTGCGTCGTCGACAACGCACTGTGCCCCAGCAGCATCTGCAACGCGCGCAGGTCGGCGCCGTGGTTGAGCAGATGGGTGGCGAAACTGTGGCGCAGGCCGTGCGGGCTGACCCGGGCCGGGTCGATGCCGGCCGCCTGCGCATACCGCTTCACCAGCGCCCAGAACGCCTGCCGGCTGGGCGTACCGCCGCCCGGCTCGACGAACAGGCCGACGCTGGCGGCCGGCTGGCGCGCGCCCCGCAACAGCGCCGGACGCGCATCGCGCAGGTAGCGCTCCAGCCAGTGTCGCGATTCCTCGCCCAGTGGCACCAGCCTCTCCCGCCCGCCCTTGCCGACCACCCGCAGCACGCCCTGGCGCAGGTTCACTGCGGTGCCGGGCAGGCCCACCAGCTCGCTCACCCGCAGGCCCGCCGCGTACATCAATTCCAGCATCGCGCGATCACGCAGGCCGGCGGGGGTGGCCAGCTGCGGCGCTTCCAGCAGCGCCGCCACCTGCGCCTCGGACAGCGCCTTGGGCAGCAGGCGCGGCAGGTTCGGGGCTTGCAGCAGGGCGGTGGGGTCGTCGTGGCGTTCGCCGCGCCGCAGCGCCTGTGCGAAGAATGCGTGCAGGCAGGACAACAGTCGTGCCGTGCTGCGCGCGCGGTAGCCCAGCCCGGCGCGCACCGCCAGGTAAGCGAACAGGTCTTCCCGACGCGCCTGCGGCAGGCCCGGGCGGGCCTCCCGCGACAACCAGCGTGCCAGCCCCTGCAAATCACTGCGATACGCCGCCAGCGTGGCCTGCGCCAACCCGCCCTCGGCCCAGGCGGCATCGAGGAAGCGCTCGATGGCCGCCGCATCCGTGTCCGCCAGCGGCGGCAAGGCGCGGAACCACTGGCGGCGGTCGGTGGCGGTCGGCATGGCCGCAGGGTAGAGCACCCGGCGCGCAATGCGCACGCGGTATCCTGCGCGGATGCCCGTTCCCCATCGTCCCCCTGCCCTGATCGGCTGGCGCCTGCTGGCGCTGCTGTACGACTTCTTCCCGGTGCTGGCGCTGTGGTTCATCACCGCCGGCGTGTTCACGCTGCTGCATGGCGATGCGGTGCGCGGTGGCTGGCTGGGCGGGCTGGAATTCGGCGCGCTGTGGCTGGTGGCCGGCCTGTATGCGGTGCTCAGCTGGCGGCGCGGCGGGCAGACCATCGGCATGCGGCCGTGGCGGTTGCAGGTGGTGGCCAGCGCCGGGGGCGCACCCGGCACCCGCGCCTTGTGGCTGCGCTATGCGGTGGGCGGGGTGTCGCTGCTGTGCGGCGGGCTGGGCCTGTGGTGGGCGTGGATCGACCGCGACCGGCTCGCATGGCACGACCGCGCCAGTGGAACGCGGATGCAGCGCCGGCCTGCGGCGTAAGGCCCGGGACGCAGGTGCCTCAGCTGCTGCGGCGACGGAACAGCAGGAACGAAATCCCCAGCATCAACAACGGCGGCATCGCGTAGGCAATGCGGAAATCGAAACGGTAGATCCCGGCCAGCTTGGAAAAAATCAGCTGGCTGACCCAGAACCCCAGCGCAAAGACCATCCCGATGAACACGCGCTTGCCGTAGCCGCCACTGCGCAACGAGCCGAACGCGAACGGCATCGCCGCCAGGCACAGCGCCAGCACGTTCAAGGGATAGAACCAGCGCCCCCAATACACGTTCTCGAAGTCGGCCGACTCCAGCCCGTTGCGCTTGCGGTAATCGATGCTGGCGCGCAGTTCCGCGCTGCCCATGTTGCCCGGCCGGGTCACCCCCGATGCCAGCGCCGACTCGTCCAGCTTCGAGTCCCAGCGCTCCTGCGCCACCTTCGCGCGTTGCACCGACCGGGTGCCGAACACGGTGCGCTCCACCCCGTGCAGCAGCCAGTATCCGGCGCGGTGCTCGGCCATGTCGACGGTGGCGATCGAACGCAGGCGGCCGGCGGAGTCGAACTCGAACATGCGCACGCCGCGCAATTCCAGCCAGCGCTCGGTGCCGCGCTGTTTTTCCTCGCCACCCCGGGCGTTGAGGAACATGTCGCCTTCCCGCGCCCACATCCCGCTGTACTTGGAAACCACCATTTCCTTGTGCCGCACCGAGCGGATCGCCTGTGAACGGTCGTCGCCCCACGGCGCCAGGGTCTCGCCATTGATCACCATCAGCACGGTCAACACGCTCAACGCCAGCGTCACCGAGGTGCCCAGGCGCACGCGCGACAACCCCAGCGCGCGCAGTGCGGTCAGCTCGGAGGTGGCGGCCAGCTGGCCCAGCCCCATCAACATGCCGATCACCGCCGCCGTGGGAAACAGCCCGTACGCGCGACTGGGAATGGTCAACCCGGTGGCGGCAATGGCGTGGTTGACGGTGTAGGCCCCCTTGCCGACGTCGCCCATTTCGCCGGCGAAGGCCAGTACCAGGTCCAGCCCCAGCAGCACGCCCCATGCCATCAGCACGCCACCCAGCACCACGCTGGCCAGGTAGCTGTCGTGCAAGCGCGGCCAATGCTTCATCGGTTGCTCCTCGGCCGCGCCACCCGGCCATCCCGGGCATAGGCCAGCGCGCCCACCAGCAGCATCGGCAGCACCAGCCACCACAACCCCAGGGCCAGCGGCAGGCGTCCCTCGGCCAGCCATTGCGTGCCCAGCATCATCAGGAACACGCCCAGCAGGTAGGCCAGGAACGCCAGCAGCAGCGCACCATGCCGCGACTGGCGCGGCGCGCTGCGCGCCAACGGCACCGCCAGCAGCGCAAACGCCAGCGCCAGCAGGGTGGGCGCGATCCGCCAGTGCAGCTCCGCGCGCTCCGGCCGCGCGGTACTGGCCAGCAACGTGGCCGTCGGCTGGAACTCCGGGGCATCGAGCAAGCGCGGCGCGTCGGCATCGGGCAGCTGGATTTCGTTGCGGGCGTAATGCATCAGGCGGTAGTCCAGCGCCGGCCCGGCCGCGGGCCCTTCCACCCGGAAGCCGTCCAGCAGCGCCAGCACGCGCGCACCGGCATCGCGATAGAGCACGCCATCACGGGCGGTGGCCACGTCCATCCGCGCCCCGCGTTCGCGGTACAGGAACACCCGCGCCAACCGGGTGCCATCGCTGGACATGTCGCCCACGTAGGCCACGCCGCCGTTGGCAAGCGGCGTGAAACGGCCCGGCTCCAGCCCCGCCACCAGCAGGTTCCGGTTGGCCTCGACCACCATCCCGCGCGCCAACCGGTTGGCCCATGGCCCCAGCCACAGCGAACACAGCGCGATGGTGACCAGGGTCGGCAGCACCACCAGCGCCAGCGGCCGCAGCAGCCGCCGGGGCCCCACCCCCAGCGCGGTGAGCACGTGCATTTCCGAATCGCGGTACAGCCGCCCGATGGCCAGCAACAGGCCCAGCAACAGTGCCAGCGGCAGGATCAAGGGCAGATAGCCCAGCAGGCGCAGGCCCAGCTGCGACAGCAGCAGCACCGGCGGCACCTTGCCACGCGCCATCTCGCCGATCAGATCGGCGAACACCCCGCCCAGGCTGACCATGCCCAGCACCACCAGCGCCGCCAGTACGGCACGCGCGAATTCGGCACTGAGATAGCGATCCAGCTTCGGCATCGGGCCGGCGTGCTCCAGAACATGCTTTAGAATGATGAGTCCACCGCGCGCGGCAACGCCACGCGGCCGCGCATTGTAAGCGACACCCGCCCGCCCACCGCGGGTGCCATGCCCGCCCATGGGCAAACCAGCACGGATACCTTGCTTAATGAGCCTCGAATTCAGCCTGAACCAGACCCCCCCCGCAACCGTCAACGTCGACTGCGTGATTGCCGGCGTGTTTGCCGACGGCAGCCTGTCGCCCTCCGCGCAAGCCCTCGACACCGCCAGTGGCGGCCGCCTGCAAGCCCTGCTGGCGCGTGGCGACGTGACCGGCAAGACCGGCAAGACCGCACTGCTGCACGACCTGCCGGGCGTCACCGCACCGCGCGTGTTGCTGGTCGGGCTGGGAGAGGCCGGCAAGTTCGGCGCATCGCAATACATCAAGGCAGTGGGCGATGCCGCCCGCGCACTCAAGACCGGCCCGGTGGCCAGCGCACTGCTCACCCTCACCGAGGTGGCGGTGAAAGACCGCGATGCCGCGTGGAATCTCCGCCAGGCGGTGATCGCCGCCGACCACGCCTGCTACCGCTACGTCGCCACCCTGGGCACGCAGAACAAGAAGCGCGATGAAAAGGGCCTGGCCACGCTGCACCTGCCCGGTGACGACGCCACCGCGTTGGCACAGGGCATCGCCATTGCCGAGGGCGTGCAATTCGCCCGCGCGGTGGGCAACCTGCCGCCGAACATCTGCAACCCGGCGTATCTGGCCCAACAGGCGCGGGACTTCGCGCAGGGCAAGGCGCACGTCAGCTGCGAGGTGCTGGAGGATGCCGACATGGAAGCGCTCGGCATGGGCTCGCTGCTGGCGGTGGCGCGTGGCAGCGCGCAGCGCCCGCGGCTGGTGGTGCTGAAATACGAAAACGGCGGCGACGCCAAGCCCTACGTGCTGGTGGGCAAGGGCATCACCTTCGACACCGGCGGCGTCAACCTGAAGACGCAGGGCGGCATCGAGGAAATGAAGTACGACATGTGCGGTGCCGGCAGCGTGCTGGGCACCTTCGTCGCCGCCGTGGGCATGCAGTTGCCGGTGAACCTGGTGTGCATCGCCGCCGCCGTGGAAAACGCCATCGACGGCGACAGCTACCGCCCGTCCGACGTCATCACCTCGATGTCCGGCAAGACCGTCGAGGTCGGCAATACCGACGCCGAAGGCCGCCTGATCCTGTGCGATGCACTGACTTACGCACAACGCTTCCAGCCGGCCGCGCTGGTGGATGTGGCCACGCTGACCGGCGCCTGCATGGTCGCGCTGGGCAAGCACGCCACCGGCGTGATGACCAAGACCAGTCACGACCTGGCGCGCGAGCTTCTGGACGCCGGCGAAACCGTGTTCGACCGCGGCTGGCAGCTGCCGCTGTGGGACGAATACCAGCCGATGCTGGATTCCGCCTTCGCCGACGTCTACAACATCGGCGGCCGCTGGGCCGGCGCGATCACCGCCGGCTGCTTCCTGTCGCGCTTCACCGACGGCCAGCGCTGGGTGCACCTGGACATCGCCGGCGCGGCCTCCGACGACGGCAAGATGGGCATGGCCACCGGCCGCCCGGTCGGCATGCTGGCGCAATGGCTGCTGGACCGCGCCGGGTAAACCGTGCAGCGCGCCCACTTCTACCTGATCGACAAGCCGCGCTTCCGCGAGCAGCCGCTGCTGCTGGTGTGCGAGCTGGCGAAGCGGGCGTACGCGGCGGAACTGCCCACCCTGGTGCTGGCGCGCGACCGCGCGCAGGCCGAGGCGCTGGACGATTTGCTGTGGGCATTCGACCCCGACGAGTACCTGCCGCACCAGATTGCCGGTGAGGACGAAGACGAAGACGAAGCGCCGGTGTTGATCGCCACGCCCGACACCGATGCCGCGCTGCGCCCGCTGCTGATCAACCTGCGCGACGAACCGCCGCAGGGTGCCTTCGACCGCGTGCTGGAAGTGGTACCGGCCGACCCGGCTGCGCGCGGCCCGCTGCGCGAACGCTGGAAGCACTACCAGGCGCTGGGTTTTGAATTGAAAAAGTTCGACATGTGACCCCCATGACCAATCTCGACGCCGGCTTCAACCCGCAATCCTTCGAAACCCGCCTGTACCAGCAGTGGGAAGGCAGCGGCGCGTTCGTGCCGACCGGCGACGGCCCGGCCTACACCATCCTGCTGCCGCCGCCGAACGTCACCGGCACGCTGCACATGGGCCATGCGTTCCAGCACACGCTGATGGACGCGCTGGTGCGCTACCACCGCATGCGCGGCTACCGCACCCTGTGGCAGATGGGCACCGACCACGCCGGCATCGCCACCGAGATGGTGGTCAGCCGCAACCTTGCCATCGAGGGCAAGGGCGACACCCGCGATTCGTTGGGCCGCGAGAAGTTCATCGAGAAAGTCTGGGAGTGGAAGCAGCACAGCGGCGACACCATCGAGCGGCAGATGCGCCGCCTCGGCGCGTCCGGCGACTGGTCGCGCAGCGTGTTCACCATGGACCCGATGCCGTCCGCCGCGATCACCGAAGCCTTCGTGCGCCTGCATGAGCAGGGCCTGGTCTACCGTGGCCAGCGGCTGGTCAACTGGGACCCGGTGCTGAAGACCGCGATCTCCGACCTGGAGGTGGTGAGCGAGGAAGAGAACGGCCACCTGTGGTCGATCCGCTACCCACTGGCCGACGGCGCGAGCTACGAGCACGTGGAGGTCGATGCCGACGGCAACGAGATCCTGCGCGAGACCCGCGACTACGTGGTGGTGGCCACCACCCGTCCCGAAACCATGCTCGGCGACACCGCCGCGATGGTGCATCCGGAAGACCCGCGCTACCTCGCGCTGCACGGCAAGTCCGTCGAGCTGCCGCTGACCGGCCGCCGCATCCCGGTCATCACCGACGACTACGTCGACCGCGCCTTCGGCACCGGCGTGGTCAAGGTGACGCCGGCGCACGACTTCAACGACTACGCGGTGGGCCAACGGCATTCGCTGCCGCTGATCAACATCTTCACCGACGACGCGCGGGTGGTTTCCAGCCGCGACGACATCGCGGAGAAGTACCGCGGGCTGGATCGCTTCGATACACGCAAGCTGATCGTCGCCGACCTCGACGCCGCCGGCCTGCTGGTCGAGGTCAAGCCGCACAAGCTGCAGGTGCCGCGCGGCGACCGCAGCGGCCAGGTGATCGAGCCCTACCTGACCGACCAGTGGTTCGTGCAGATGGACACGCTGGGCAAGCGCGGGCTGGAACTCGCGGAGAGCGGCGCGGTGAAGTTCGTGCCGTCGAACTGGATCAACACCTACCGCCACTGGATGGAGAACCTGCAGGACTGGTGCATCAGCCGCCAGCTGTGGTGGGGCCACCGCATCCCGGCGTGGTTCGACGAGGCGGGCAAGGTCTACGTGGGCCGCAGCGAGGCCGAGGTGCGCGCGGCGCACGGCCTCGGCGATGCGCCGCTGCGGCAGGACCCGGACGTGCTGGAGACCTGGTTCTCCTCGGCGATGTTCCCGTTCAGCACGCAGGGCTGGCCGGACCCGGCGGCGATGGCCGAGCGCGGCTTCGCGCAGCACGTGCCATCCAACGTGCTGGTCACCGGCTTCGACATCATCTTCTTCTGGGTCGCCCGGATGGTGATGATGACCGACCACTTCACCGGCCAGGTGCCCTTCCACGACGTCTACATCACCGGGTTGGTGCGCGACAAGAACGGCCAGAAGATGTCGAAGTCGAAGGGCAACGTGCTGGATCCGATCGACATCATCGACGGCATCAGCGCCGACGACCTGGTCGCCAAGCGCACCTTCGGGCTGATGCAGCCGAAGATGGCCGAGAAGATCGAGAAGGACACCCGCAAGGAGTTCCCGAACGGCATCAACCCGCACGGTGCCGACGCGCTGCGCTTCACCATGGCCGCGCTGGCCGGCCCCGGCCGCGACATCAAGTTCGACCTCGCCCGCGCCGAGGGTTACAAGAATTTCTGCAACAAGCTGTGGAACGCGACGCGCTTCGCGCTGATGAACGTCGGCGACGCAACCTTCACCGGCAAGCCGCAGCCCGGCACCGACGCCGAACGCTGGATCCTGTCGCAGCTCGACCGGGTCAGCGCGGAAGCCGCGGAACACTTCGCCAGCTACCGCTTCGACCTGCTGGCGCAGTGCCTGTACGAATTCGCCTGGAACCAGTTCTGCGACTGGTTCGTGGAGCTGGCCAAGCCGGCGCTCAACGGTGACGATGCCGCAGCCGCTGACAGCACCCGCCACACCCTGCTGCATGTGCTCGACGCCCTGCTGCGTCTGCTGCACCCGCTGATCCCCTTCGTCACCGAGGAGCTGTGGCAATCGGTTGCGCCCAAGCTCGGCAAGAGCGGCAGCCTGATGCTGCAGCCCTACCCGCAAGCAGGCGATCTGGATGTGGCCGCCTACGCCAGCGCCGATACCGATATCGAATGGCTGAAAGCCATGGTCAGCGCGGTGCGCCGGATTCGCAGCGAACTGGGGGTCTCCCCGGCCAAGCAGGTCGGCCTGCTGCTGCGCGGCGGCAATGCCGAAGACGCCACCCGCATCACGCGACTGGACGCGCAGCTGCGCTTCCTGTGCAAACTCGAACGCATCGAAACGCTGGCCGGCGAGCCGCCCGCCGCCGCCCCGGCGCTGGTCGGCGAGCTGCAACTGTTCGTACCGCTGGAAGGTCTGGTCGATCTGGACGCCGAGCGCACGCGATTGGACAAGGAAATCGCAAGAATCGTCGCCGAGAAAGAGAAAAGCGAAACCAAATTGGCCAAGTTCGGTGCCGGGGTGCCGGCGGCGGTGGTGGAACAGGAACAAGCCCGGCTGGCCGATTGGAGCGCCAAACTCGTCGCGCTTTCCACGCAACGGGCGCGGCTGGCATGATCCCGGTGCCGGGCACGCCCCCCGCGTGCCCGGTCGCGGCGCCGTTTCCCGTCTGCCCCTTGAAAGGGAGCCATCCGCAATGCCCGACGCCGCCCAACCTCCAGAAACCAATGCCGCCTACCGCCAATTGCTGGACGAGGTAGGCGCGTTCGTCTACACCACCGACCTGGCCGGCCGCTACACCTACGCCAACCAACTGGTGCTGGATCTGCTGGGCAACGGATTGCGGCTGCAAGACGTGCTGGGCAAGTCGTTCACGGATTTCGTGGACATCGGCGAGGCTGGCGACACCTTGCGCAAGACCGATCGGCGGGTACTGGAGCTGGGCGAGACCATCGCCCGCGAGGAAACCAACTACATCCACGCCACCGGCGAATCGCGCAGCTACTGGTCGATCAAGAAGCCGCTGCGCGACGCCAGCGGCGCCATCGTCGGGATGATCGGGATTTCCCACGACATCACCGAGAAGAAGCAGCTGGAAGACCGGGTCCGCAAGCAGAAGGAGCTGCTGGACACCGTCCTCGACAACGTCCACGGGCTGGTTTACGTGAAGGGCGCCGACCGCCGCTTCCTGTATGCCAACCGCCACCTGGCCCAGGTATTCGGGCGTCCGGTGGGCGACATCATCGGCCGGCTGGACAGCGAGCTGATGCCGCGCGAGGCCGCCGATGCGTTCTGGGAAAAGGACCTGCACATGCTGGCCACCGGCGAGCGCTATGCGGGCGAGGAATCCCTCATCGACGCGCAGGGCCGCCTGCGCCACTACTGGAGCGTGGTGGTGCCGTGGCCGGACTTCAACGGCAGTCCCGCGCTGATCGGCCTGGTCACCGACATCACCGAGCTGCACGCGCTGAAGGAAGAACTGCAGCGGCAGGTGCGCACCGACAGCCTGACCGGGCTGGCCAACCGGCGCAGCTTCCAGGAGCGCGCGGAAAGCGAGTTCGCGCGCAGCCGCCGCCACGGCACGCCGCTGGCCATGGTGTCCATCGACATCGACCATTTCAAGCAGATCAACGACCGCTATGGCCATCCGGTGGGCGATCTGGTCCTGCGGGATTTCGCGGTTTGCTGCCAGCAAGCCCTGCGCGAAGAGGACGTGTGCGCCCGCACCGGCGGCGAGGAGTTCTGCCTGCTGCTGCCGGAGACCGGCCGCGACGACGCCGTCGCCATTGCCGAACGCATCCGTGCCATGACCGCCGCCTGCCATCCCTGCCAGGAACACCCGGAGCTGCAAATCACCGCCAGTTTCGGCGTTGCGGCCATGGCGCAGGCCGACCCGCAGTTCGGCAACCTGTTCGCCCGGGCCGACCGTGCGCTGTACGTCGCCAAGGAGCAGGGGCGCAACCGCGTGGCCGTGGCCGCAAGCGCCTGAACGCCGCCCTCAGGCCGGCTCAAGCAGCTCCATGGCCATCACGATCGCATCCTCGCGGCCGTTGTTGGCGGCCGGGTAGTAGCGTGGCCGACGGCCGATCTCGTTGAAGCCGCTGCGTTCATACAGGGTAATCGCACGCGGGTTGGACGGCCGCACTTCCAGGAACACCCGCTGCGCGCCGTGGCCACGCGCGATCTTCAGCAAGGCGTGCAGCATGCGTTGCCCCAGCCCCCGCCCCTCCTGGCCGGGGGCGGTGCACAGGTTGAGCACATGGGCCTCGTCGGCGGCGATGCTGAGCACGCCATACCCCGCCAGCCCGCCATCGGCGTGCTCCAGCAGCCACATCGGGTAATTCGCTTGCAGGCAGTCGTGGAAGATTCCGCGCGTCCACGGAAACGGGTAGGCGCGTACTTCGATCGCCATCACCGCGTCCAGGTCAGCGGCGCGCATCGGCCGCAGGTGCGGCATGGCCAGTGCGCCGTAGGCCTGCACCCGCGTGTTCACGCAAGGCCCCGGCGCAGCGCGCGCAGGCGCGGCCACAGTGCCCGCTTGCCGGCGGCATCCCCGCGCAAGCGCAGGCTGGCGGCCACCAGGTCGGCATGCTGCTGCAAGACGTCGGGCGTGGCGGCGGCGGCCCGCGCCAGCCGCGCCAGCATGTCCGCATCGAGGGCCGGCAGCGTCGCAGCCGGCCGATACAGGGCGTAGCCCAGCTCCGCCAACACCGCGCGCTGGAACGGGTCCCAACTCACGTTGCGGCGTCCTGCCCGGCGGAATGGCGGCGGCGGAACCACAGCAGCGGCCCGGACAGCGCGTACAAGGTGCAGGTGCCCAGCAGGGTCTGCGCCGGGGCGATCCACAACGCGATCAGGATCGCCACCACCAGCACCAGCACGAAGAATGGCACCCGGTCGGCTTTCGGGCCGTGACCACTGCCCTTGAAGCTGTTGTAGCGGATACGGCTGACCATCAGCAGCCCGGTCACCACGGTCAGCGCCAATGCGCCAAAGCGCAACGTCTCGCCGGACCAGTCGTACACCTCGCACACCCACACCGCGCTGGCCATCAGGCCGGCCGCCGCCGGGCTGGCCAGGCCGACGAACCAGCGCTTGTCCACCGTGCCCACCTGGCTGTTGAAGCGAGCCAGCCGCAGCGCCGCGCAGGCGGCATACAGGAACGCCCCCAGCCACCCGATCTTGCCCAGCGTCAGGCTGTCCTGCTTCAGCGCCAGCAGCGCCCAGTGGTACATCAGCATCGCCGGCGCCATGCCGAAACTGACCAGATCCGCCAGCGAGTCGTATTGCACCCCGAATTCGCTCTGGGTGTTGGTCAGCCGCGCCACCCGACCATCCAGCCCGTCCAGTACCGCCGCCACGAAAATGGCGATGCAGGCCGCTTCGAACCGCCCCTGCGAGGCGGCGATGATGGCGAAGAACCCGCCAAACAGCCCGCCGGTGGTGAACAGGTTGGGCAGCAGGTAGATGCCGCGCGGGCGCGGGCGAGGCGTCGATGCAGTGGTTTCGTCCATCCCGGCAGTTTACGGGGTTGCAGCGGCGGCGGCGCGGTGCTGCAATCGACACCTGCATCCCCCGGAGCTTCCCATGAACCTCGCCCACCCCGTTGCCCTGGCCGCGCTGGCCCTCGCGCTTGCCGCCCCCGCCACCGCCCAGCAACGCGTCTACCAATGGAAGGATGCACAAGGCGTCACCCATTACGCCGACACCGCGCCCAAGCAGAACCACCAGGCCCGCGACATCGACGCGCGCACCGGCACCACCACCGAGACCACCGCCACCAAGCCGCAGGAAAGCGAGCAGTGCCGCAATGCGCGCTCCAACCTGCAACGCCTGCAGGGCAACGACGCCATCGGCATCGACAGCAACGGCGACGGCAAGCCGGACCGCAACCTGACCGATGCCGAGCGCAAGTCGCAGACCGAGCTCAACCAGGCAGGGGTGAAGGCGTTCTGCCCGCCCGCCACGCCATGAAACAGGCCGGCATGGTGCTGCTGGCGTTGGCGCTGGCAGCGGCGGCGTGGTGGTGGTTCACCGCCGAAATGCCGCGCCGCGAACATGCCCGCATCGAAGCCGCCGAGGCCGCCGCGATCCAGGCGCGGCGCGCCGATTCGCTGTATCGCTGGCGCGATGACGCCGGCAACCTGCACGTCAGCGACACCCCGCCCAAGGGCCGCAAGTACGAACGCATCCGCAAGACCCCGCGGGACGGGATCGAGGTCGACGGCCACCGCGGCTGATCCGCGCCAGCGCCGGCAGGGCGACACGCGTGCATGGCAGAATGCGGGTTTTCCCCACGCCCGAACGCCATGCGCCTGTCGCGATTCCACCTCCGCACCGAAAAAGAAACGCCCGCCGATGCCGAAATCGTCAGCCACAAGCTGATGCTCAAGGCCGGCATGATCCGCAAGCTCGCCGCCGGCCTGTACACCTGGTCGCCACTGGGGTTGCGCGTGCTGCGCAAGGTGGAAACCGTGGTGCGCGAGGAAATGAATCGCGCCGGCGCGATCGAAATGGCGATGCCGTCGATCCAGCCGAAGGAATTGTGGGAAGAAACCGGGCGCTGGGCGAAGTTCGGCCCGCAACTGCTGAAAATCCGCGACCGCAAGGAACAGGACTACTGTTTCACCCCCACCGCCGAAGAAGCCGTCACCGATTTCTTCCGGCAGGAGATTTCCAGCTACAAACTGTTGCCGGTGAATTTCTACCAGATCACCAGCAAATTCCGCGACGAGATCCGCCCGCGCTTCGGGGTGATGCGGGCGCGCGAATTCATCATGAAGGACGCCTATTCCTTCCACGCCGATGACGATTCGCTGCATGGCGAATATCGCAACATGTACGACACCTATTCGCGCATCTTCACCCGGCTGGGGCTGAAGTTCCGCGCGGTGGCGGCGGATACCGGCGCGATCGGCGGCAGCGCCTCGCACGAATTCCACGTGCTGGCCGATTCCGGCGAGGATTCCATCGCCTATTCCACCGCATCCGATTACGCCGCCAACGTGGAGTTGGCCGAAGCGCTGGCCCCCGGCGCCCGCGCACCCGCGCAGGAAGCCCTGCGCGAAGTGGCCACGCCCACCCAGAAAACCTGCGAGGACGTCGCCGCGCTGCTGGGCATCGCGCTGGCGCGCACCGCCAAATCGGTGGCGCTGATGGGCAGCGATGCCGATGGCAACCCGCAATTCGTGCTGGCACTGGTGCGCGGCGACCACGTG
Source organism: Thermomonas sp. (assembly GCF_041905325.1). Classification (GTDB taxonomy): domain Bacteria; phylum Pseudomonadota; class Gammaproteobacteria; order Xanthomonadales; family Xanthomonadaceae; genus Thermomonas. Next base: position 178,210 of record NZ_JAYRLK010000006.1, read on the forward strand.
GTGAATGAAATCAAGCTGGCGAAGCTGCCGGGGCTGGCCGACTACCGGCTGGCCACCGAGGCCGAACTGCTGGAGTACCTCGGCAGCGAACCCGGATTCCTGGGCCCGCTGCATGCCAAAAAGCCGATCCGGGTCGTGGCCGACCGCACCGTCGCGGCGATGGCCGATTTCGTGGTCGGCGCCAACAAACCCGGTTTCCACATCGCCGGGGTGAACTGGGGCCGCGATTTGCCGGAACCGGAAACCGCCGATATCCGCAACGTGGTGGAAGGCGATGCATCGCCGGATGGCCAGGGCACGCTGGGGCTTTGCCGCGGCATCGAAGTCGGCCATGTGTTCGCGCTCGGCCGCAAATACTCCGAAGCGATGCAATGCACGGTACTGGATGCCAATGGCAAGGCGGTGCATCCGGCGATGGGCTGCTATGGCATCGGCGTGTCGCGGATCGTGGCGGCGGCCATCGAGCAGAATCACGACGACGCCGGCATCGTCTGGCCGCAGGCAATGGCACCGTGGAACGTGGCGGTCTGCGTGATCAATCCGAAAAACGACCCCGTCGTCGCCAGCGCCGCCGAAACCCTGCACGCGCAATTGCAGGCGGCCGGTTTCGACACGGTGCTGGACGACCGCGGCCTGCGCCCGGGCGCGATGTTCGCCGACATCGAACTGATCGGCATCCCGCACCGGGTGGTGGTGTCCGGGCGCGGGCTGGACGCCGGCACGTTCGAATATCGGGCGCGTGATGCGGCGGAATCGGAAAACCTTGACCTCGCCGCCCTGCTGGCCCGGCTTTCGCCCTGAACCGGCAATTCAATTTCCGGACCCCGCATTTGCATTCCGGAAGCGGACGCGTATTATCCGCCCATCCAAGGATCGGATAATCCCTTTCCAAACCGAAGAAAATCAAAACCATGAGCCTGAATATCGAAAACATGAGCCCGCAGGAGCTGGCAGCCCTGATTTCCCGCGCCAGCAAGCGCAAGAAGGTGCTGGCCAAGCGCAAACCCGCCGCCATGGCCAAGGCCGCCGTGGCCAAGGCCCTGAAGGCCACCGGCTGGACGTTCGAGGAATTGTTCGGCAAGCCGGGCAATGGCGCTGCCCCGGCCGTCAAGAAAGCCCGCAAGCCTGCCAAGGGCCGCAGCACCGGCAAAGTGGCGCCGAAGTACCAGAACCCTGCCAATGCCAAGGACAAGTGGACCGGCCGCGGCCGTCAGCCGCGCTGGCTGATGGCGGAAATCGCCAATGGCAAGCAGCTGGAAGAGTTCCTGATCAAGTAATCGGATACTGCTTCACCGGACGCGCCGGCCTTGTGCCGGCGTTTTCGTTTCCGGTTCCGCTGCAGTTGCCGTTTTTGCCCCGTGCAATCACAGGTTGCGGCGCGCACTGACCAGCAGGTTGCCGAAGATCAGCCCGGCCAGCAATGCCATCAAGGTATTGAGTGCGGCCAATGCCGCATCCTGGCCGGCATTCAGGCTTTGCGCCTGCACCAGCGAAATCACCCCGCGCAGGGCCACGCTGCCGGGTACCAGCATGATGATGCCCGGCAACCGGATCAGCGCACCGGGGCGGTTGGCCCAACGCGCATAGGCATTCCCGGCCGCAGTCGTGGCCAATGCCGCCAGGAATACCCCCGCCTGCGCCCCCAGCCATTCGCCGCCGAACCGGGAAATCAGATAACCGGCCATGGCCGACAGCATGACCAGCGGATAATCGCGGCGATGCGCCTGGAACAGCACCGCGAACGAATAGGCCGCCAGTACCATCGCCACCCACGCCACCCAATCCGGTTGCGGACGCAAGGCCCGGATGTGCGGGGCGATCCCCAGCAACTCGGCCCCTCCAAGGGCAATCGCGGTGCCGATGGTGAGATTGATGACCGTCATCAGCGCACCGGCGAAACGCGCCGTGCCGGACACTAAGTGGCGGCTGGTCAATTCGTTGGTGGCCAGCGCCAGCGTCATGCCCGGCAGCAACACGATGAGCGAGGCGATCACCACGGTGTTGAGGTTCAGCGGCGCCACCAGGCTGCTGACCAGGATCGCCACGGTGCCGGCCAGCAACCCGGCCAGGGCCTCGAAACCTTCGTGCAGCCGTGGCCGACGCTGCGCGGCCAGCACCAGCCCGCCGATCAGGCAACCGATCATGCCGGCGGTGGCGATATCCAGGTTCGGCAGGCGGAACAAGGCCGCCACGGCGGCCGATGCCAAGGCAAACCCCAGCACCAGCATCACCTGGCCACGGCGGCCGGTTGGCCGATCCAGCCGGCGCAAGGCCTCGTGCCCGGCCACCACGCCCATGCGCCCGCAAATCACGTCCTCGGCGATTCGGTCCGCCTCGCACAGCTTGTACAGGTTGGTATCGCCCAACCCGGGCCGGATCAGGCGCGTGGTATCGGTCTCGCCGGCCGGCCGCGACGGGTCGCTGAAGGCCAGGATGATGCCGGTGGGGTTCGACCAGGGCTCGCAGGCCAGCCCCAGCTTGTGCGCCACCAGTTCGATGGCCGCTTCCAGCCGCTGCGACGTGGTGCCATAGGCGTGCAGGTGCCTGGCCAGCTCGACCACGAAGGCGATGCGTTCGGTGTAGCTGGCGACGGTCATGGCATCACGTGTCTGCATCGGCCTAGCATGGCATGCCGCACCGACGCATTCACACGCCGACGCCTGATTGCGTAAGCTTGCCCGGCACATGAGTCAGACCCCGCAGCCATTTGCCCCCGCCGCCCGCCTCGCCGAGGACGGAAGCGCCACGCTGTGCCTGCACGGGCGCTGGACGCTGCGCTTCGCCGCCGCCATCGAACAGGAGCTGCAACGCGCGCCGCCCGGGATCGTCGTGATCGATGCGCGTGGCTGCGAGCGGCTGGACACCCTCGGCGTGCTGCAACTGTTGCGGCATGCCGAACAGCGCGGGCTGACACTTGCGGATTTCCTGTTCCGCGACGACCAGCAGCCGCTGGTGGAAGCGATCGAAGACGTGCGCGACGACCGCCCCGAACTGGTGCGCGAATACGGCGTGCGCGCGGCACTGGAGCGGCTGGGCCGCGCGGTGGTGGAGGCCGGCGCGGAGGTCACCGCACTGGCCAGCTTCTTCGGCGAGGCGCAGGTCAAGCTGCTGCGCCTGTTCAAGCAGCCGCACCGTTTCCGCCTCACCGCCACCATCCACCACATGGAGCAGATCGGGCTGGATGCGGTGCCGCTGGTGGCGCTGCTGTCGTTCATGGTGGGCGCGGTGATCGCGTTCCTCGGCGCGATGGTGCTGGCCGACTTCGGTGCCACCATCTACGTGGTGGAATTGGTCGATGCCGCCTTCCTGCGCGAATTCGGCGTGCTGATGACCGCCATCCTGCTGGCCGGCCGCACCGCCAGCGCATTCACCGCGCAGATCGGGATGATGGTCAATCGCGAGGAAGTCGATGCCATCCGGGTACTGGGCATGGATCCCGTCGACCTGCTGGTGTTGCCGCGCGTGCTGGCGCTGCTGGCGATGCTGCCGCTGCTGACCTTCGTGTCGATGATGGCCGGCCTGCTGGGCGGCATGGCCGTGGGGGCCTTCAGCCTCGACATCCCGTCGGTGGCCTACCTGGCGCGCATGCACGAGACGCTGGAAGTCCGGCACTTCGTGGTGGGCATGGCCAAGGCACCGGTGTTCGCGATGGTGATCGGCCTGATCGGCTGCCTGCAAGGCTTGCAGGTGAAGGGCACCGCGCAGTCGCTGGGCGAGCGCACCACCTCCAGCGTGGTGCAGGCGATCTCGCTGGTGATCGTGCTGGATGCCTTCGCCGCGCTGTGGTTCATGCAGATGGATTACTGAACGATGGCCATCGCCACCGCCATGCGCACCCTCGACGGCATCGACATCGGCGATGCACCCTTCATCCGCGTGCAGGGGCTGGTCAATCGCTTCGGCGAGCAGCTCGTCCACGACGGCGTGGACCTGGACGTTCGCCGCGGCGAGATCCTCGGCGTGGTCGGCGGCTCCGGCTCCGGCAAATCGGTGCTGATGCGCTCGATCCTGGGCCTGCGCCGGCCCAACGCCGGGCGCATCCAGGTGCTGGGGGTGGACGCGCGGGCGGAAGACGCCGCCACCCGCCGCCACATCGAGCGCAACAGCGGCGTGCTGTTCCAGGACGGCGCGCTGTTCTCCTCGCTGACCGTCGGCGAGAACGTGCAGGTGCCGCTGAAGGAGTACTACCCGGCGCTGTCCGACTCGCTGCGCTACGAACTGGCGCTGCTGAAGATCAAGCTGGCCGGCCTGCCCGCCAACGCCATCGACAAGCTCCCCTCGCAACTGTCCGGCGGCATGCGCAAGCGCGCCGGGCTGGCGCGCGCGCTGGCGCTGGACCCGCCGCTGCTGTTCCTCGACGAACCCACCGCCGGACTCGACCCGATCGGTGCGGCGGCGTTCGACCAATTGATCCTGACCCTGCGCCAGGCACTGGGCCTGACCGTCTTCCTGATCACCCACGACCTCGATACCCTGTACGCGATCTGTGACCGCGTGGCGATCCTGGCCGACCGCAAGGTGCTGGCCATCGGCCCGCTGGGCCAGCTGGAAACGCTGGACCACCCCTGGGTGCAGGAGTATTTCAACGGCCCGCGCGCGCGCGCAGCGCGCAGCGCCACGGAAGGAGCCCCCTGATGGAAACGCGTGCCAATTACGTGCTGATCGGTGCCTTCACCGTGCTCACCACCGTGCTGCTGCTGTTGTTTGCGCTGTGGGCCAGCAAGTTCTCCTCGTCGCGCAACTGGCACCAGTACGAGGTGGTGTTCAGCGAGCCGGTGACCGGGCTGACCGAGGGCGGCAGCGTGCAGTACAACGGCCTGGCGGTAGGCACGGTGGAAGACCTGAGCCTGGACGAGCACGACGCGCGCAAGGTGATCGCGGTGCTCAAGCTCAAGTCCAACACCCCGATCAAGACCGACACCCGCGCCAAGTTGTCGCAGCAGGGCATCACCGGCGTGCCGTTCATCCAGCTCACCGGTGGCAGCCCGGATGCCCCGGCCCTGCTGGCCCCCGCCGACGGCGGCCTGCCGGTGATCCGCACCGAGCCGTCGGCGCTGCAGAACATCACCGACGCCGGTAACCGGCTGGTGGCGCAGATGGACCAGCTGCTCAGCGACGAAAACGTCGCGCGCATCTCGGTGTCGCTGGACAACCTGCAGAAAGTCACCACCAGCCTGTCCGAGCGCCGGCAGGACATCGCCCAGCTGATCGTCAATGCGCGCGATGCCACCGCTTCGCTGAAGACCACCATGGACAGCGCCAACGGTGCCATCCAGGGCATCGACCAGCACCTGGTGCAGCGCCTGCCCGCGTTGCTGGACAAGCTGGACGCCACCATTGCCAAGCTGGATGCAGCGGCGGGCAACGCCAATGCCATGATCGCCGAGAACCGCCCGGCCATCCGCAACTTCACCCAGGAAGGCCTGCCGCAAGTGGAGCCCACCCTGGTCGAGCTGCGCGCGCTGGTGCGCGAACTGCGCGGCGTGACCACGCGGCTGGACCGCAACCCGGCACGCTACCTGCTTGGCCGCGAGCAGCCCAAGGAGTTCGACCCCCGATGAAGCCTTCGCCCCGTCCGCACTCCCGCCTGCCCGCCCTGCTGGCCCTGACCCTGGCCCTGTTGGCATCCGCGTGCAGCCTCGTCGGCGGCGGCAAGACATCGCCCACCCGCTACGACCCTGCCCCCCGCGTGCAGGCCGATCCCGCATGGCCCACCGCGTCCGGGTCGCTCACCGTCGTCATGCCCAGCATCGACGCCGCGCTGGACGATACCCGCATCGCCGTCAGCCCCACCGCCGGCGAGTTGCAGGTGTACCGGGCCGCCGAGTGGGTACGCCACCCCGCCGGCATGGTGGAAGACGCCGTGCTGCGCACCCTGGAAGACAGCGGCAAGCTGGCCGCCGTGGTGCGCCAGGGCAGCGGCATCGCCACCGATTACCGGCTGCTGCTGGATGTCCGTCGCTTCCAGGCCGATTACGCCGGCCAGCCCGTGCCTGCGGCGGTGCTGGAGGTCAATGCCACGCTGGTGGCCACGAGTGGCCAGGGCGTCATTGCCAGTCGCAACTTCCGCGTCTCGCAGCCGGCGGCCGGCACCACCGTGGCACAGGTGGTCGATGCCTTCGCCGGCGCATTGGCCACGCTGGGCCACGACATCAGCGGCTGGGCCTTGCAGGCCGCCCCGCGCACCACGCCAGCGGCATCGCCCAAGCGCTGAGCGGGGGGATCGCCGGCGCGTTGCCGGCCGCCGGCAAAGCCCGGACAATGGGCGGCTCAGCCCGAGGAACGCCGCATGCACCCAGCCAGCCCAGCCCCTGTCGACCGCGAGTCGATGGAATACGACATCGTGGTGGTGGGCGCCGGCCCGGCCGGCCTGGCCGCCGCGATCCGGCTCAAGCAGCAGGCGGCCAACGCCGGCCGCGAGGTCTCGGTCTGCGTGCTCGAGAAGGGTTCCGAGCCGGGTGCGCACATCCTGTCCGGCGCGATCGTCGATCCGAAGGCGCTGACCGAACTGTTCCCGGATTGGAAAGAGCGCGGCGCGCCGCTGAAGCAGGCGGTGACCCGCGACGAGTTCCTGTTCTTGAGCGAGCCCGGTCTCGATGAAACCTCCGCGCGCGCCACCCCGCACTGGCTGCTGCCGGAGTGCTTCCATAACGATGGCAACTACATCGTCAGCCTCGGCGCGCTGGCGCGCTGGCTGGCACAGCAGGCGGAAGCGCTGGGGGTGGAGATTTTCCCGGGCTTCGCCGCCGCCGAAGTGCTCTACGACGAAGCCGGTGCGGTCAGGGGCGTGGCCACCGGCGACATGGGCATCGGCAAGGACGGCCAGCCCACCGACCAATACCAGCCGGGCATGGAGCTGCACGCGAAGTACACGATCTTCGCCGAGGGTGCGCGTGGCCAGCTCGGCCGCCAGTTGATCGACAAGTACAAACTGGACGAAGGCAAGGACCCGCAGAGCTACGCGATCGGCATCAAGGAACTGTGGCAGGCCGATCCGGCCAGGCACCAGCCCGGCCTGGTCGTGCACACCGCCGGCTGGCCGCTGGAGAGCGATACCTATGGCGGCTCGTTCCTGTACCACGCCGAGGACGGCAAGATCGCGGTGGGCTTCGTGATCGGACTGGACTACAAGAACCCGTGGCTGAGCCCGTTCGGCGAATTCCAGCGCTTCAAGACCCACCCGTCGATCCGCAAGCATCTGGAAGGCGGCAAGCGCATCGGCTACGGCGCGCGTGCGCTGACCGCCGGCGGCCTGCTCAGCCTGCCGAAGACGATCTTCCCCGGCGGCGCGCTGGTCGGCTGCGAGGCCGGCTTCCTCAACGCCAGCCGCATCAAGGGCAGCCACGCCGCGATCAAGACCGGCATGCTCGCTGCCGAAGCCGCATTCGCGGCCTTGGCCGAAGGCCGCCAGCGCGACGAGCTCACCGCCTACCCGGCTGCGTTCGAGAACAGCTGGCTGCATGCCGAACTGCGGCAAGCGAAGAACTTCAAACAGTGGTTCAAGAAGGGCCGCAACTTTGCCACCCTGATGACCGGCATCGAGCAGTGGCTGCTGCCGAAGCTGGGCATCCGCAACCCGCCGTGGACGCTCCACCGGCAGCAACCCGACCACGCCTGCCTGCAGCCGGCGGCGAGCCAGCCGAAGATCGAGTACCCGAAACCCGATGGCGTGCTGACCTTCGACCGGCTCAGCTCGGTGTTCCTGTCCAGCACCCACCACGACGAGAACCAGCCGGCGCACCTGACCCTGAAGAACCCGGCCATCCCGGTGACCGTGAACCTCAAGGAATTCGCCGGCCCCGAAGCGCGCTACTGCCCGGCCGGCGTGTACGAATTCGTCGGCGAGCCCGGCAACGAGCGCCTGCAGATCAACGCCGCCAACTGCGTGCACTGCAAGACCTGCGACATCAAGGATCCGACCCAGAACATCGTCTGGGTGGCACCGCAGGGCGGCGGTGGGCCGAATTACCAGAACATGTGACGCACGCGAAAAAGCCGCCTTCGAGGCGGCTTTTTCGTCATGGAGGAGGTTTCGGCCGTGGCGGGCAACTCCGCAGGGCCGTCGGCAGGCGAACCCCTGTAGCGAAATCAAGGGGGAGGCAGCGGCAACGCCGCTGCCGGAGGACATTCGCGGAAGGGGTTCGCCTGTTGGCGGCCCCCGTGATCCCTCAGCGCAGCGGCACGCCGGTCTTCGCGACCGCTTCATCAAAGCTGACGCCGTCGGCCAGCTCGACCAGCTTCAGGCCGTCGGGCGTCACGTCGAACACGCCCAGCTCGGTGATGATGCGGTCGACCACGCCCACGCCGGTCAGCGGCAGGGTGCATTCGGGCAGGATCTTGGAGGTGCCGGCCTTGGTGGTGTGCTCCATCAGCACCACCACGCGCTGCACGCCGGCCACCAGGTCCATCGCGCCGCCCATGCCCTTCACCATCTTGCCGGGCACCATCCAGTTGGCCAGGTCGCCCTTGTCGGTGACTTCCATCGCGCCGAGGATCGCCAGGTCGATGTGGCCGCCGCGGATCATCGCGAAGGAATCGTGGCTGCCGAAATAGCTGGCGCCCGTCACCGCGGTGACGGTCTGCTTGCCGGCGTTGATCAGGTCGGCGTCGATCTCGTCCTCGGTCGGGAACGGGCCGATGCCCAGCAGACCGTTCTCGCTTTGCAGCCAGACGTGCATGCCGTCGGGAATGTGATTGGCCACCAGCGTCGGCAGGCCGATGCCGAGATTCACGTAGGCACCGTCGCTGAATTCGTGTGCGGCGCGTGCCGCCATCTGGTCACGGGTCCAGGCCATGTCAGTTGTCCTCCGGCTGGCGAATGGTGCGTTGCTCGATGCGCTTTTCCGGCGCGGCGTTGACCACGATGCGCTGCACGTAGATGCCGGGCAGGTGCACGTGGTCGGGGTCGATCTGCCCGATCTCCACCAGCTCCTCCACTTCCACCACGCAGACCTTGCCGGCCATCGCACAGGCCGGATTGAAGTTGCGCGCGGTCTTGTGGAACACCAGGTTGCCGGCAGTGTCGGCCTTCCACGCCTTGACCAGCGACACGTCGGCCTTCAGCGCGGTTTCCAGCACGTACATGCGGCCGTCGAATTCGCGGGTCTCCTTGCCTTCGGCCACCACCGTGCCGTAGCCGGTGGCGGTGAAGAACCCCGGGATGCCCGCGCCACCGGCGCGCAGGCGCTCGGCCAGGGTGCCCTGCGGATTGAATTCCAGTTCGAGTTCCCCGCCCAGGAACTGGCGTTCGAATTCCTTGTTCTCGCCCACGTAGGAGGAAATCATCCTCCTGATCTGCCGGGTGGCCAGCAGCTGGCCCAGGCCGAACCCGTCCACACCGGCATTGTTGGAAATCACCGTCAGCCCCTTCACCCCGGAATCGCGCAGCGCGGCGATCAATGCTTCGGGGATGCCGCACAGGCCGAAGCCGCCCACGGCAAGGGTTTGGCCATCCGCCACCAGCCCGTCGAGGGCGGCAGCGGCACTGGGGTAGAGCTTGCTCTTGGCGGAAGCCACGGGCGGATCTCCGGATGCGTTGTAGAGCCCACATTCTAGCCGGGCATGCGTCAATGCCCAGCGTACCTTCGGACAATCGCGTCCGCTGCGGGCAGCCGCGGCGAACGTCCGTTAAAATGTCCGACTGGGCCGGCAACGGCCACTCTCCCGTTTTCCAAGGAAAACCCCACGATGAAAATCCTCGTCGGTTACAAGCGCGTGGTGGACTACAACGTCCGCATTCAGGTCAAGCCGGACGGCTCCGGCGTGGTCACCGACGGCGTCAAGCTGTCACCCAATCCATTCGACGACATCGCGCTGGAAGAAGCACTGCGCCTGCGCGACGCCGGCATCGCCACCGAGGTGGTGGTGGCCACGATGGCCCCGGCCGATGCCCAGCCGCACCTGCGCAACGGCCTGGCGATGGGCGCCAACCGCGCCATCCACGTCGTTTGCGACACCGCCATCCAGCCGCTGACCGCCGCCCGCGCCCTGCTCAAGCTGATCGAAAAGGAGCAGCCGGACCTGGTGCTGCTGGGCAAGCAGGCGATCGACGACGACGCCAACCAGACCGGGCAGATGCTGGCCACGCTGTGGGGCCGCCCGCAGGCCACCTTCGCCAGCAAGCTGACCGTGGAAGGCGGCAAGGCCACCGTGGTGCGCGAAGTCGATGCCGGGCTGGAAACGCTGGAAGTGGACCTGCCGGCGGTGGTCACCACCGACCTGCGCCTGAACGAGCCGCGCTTCATCAAGCTGCCCGACATCATGAAGGCCAAGAGCAAGCCGCTGGAAACGATCGCGTTCGCCGATCTTGGCGTCGAGGCCAACGATTCGCTGAAGACCACCCACTACGCCGCGCCGGCCAAGCGCAGCCGCGGGGTGATGGTGAAGGATGCCGCCGAACTGGTGGCCGCGCTCAAGCAGAAGGGGCTCCTGTGATGTCCAACATCCTGATCGTCGCCGAACACCTGGAAGGCAAGCTCAACGCCGCCACCGCCAAGACCGTCAGCGCCGCTGCCGCGCTGTCACCTGCCGCCATCGACATCGTGGTGCTGGCCGCCGACCCGGCCGCCGTGGCCGCGCAGGCCGCGCAGATCGCCGGCGTGCGCAAGGTGCTGGCCGTTGCCCATCCCGCCAACGCGCATGCCATCGCGCAGGTGCTGGCACCGCAGGTGGCCGCATTGGCCAAGGGCTACAGCCACGTGTTCGCACCCTCCACCACCTTCGGCAAGGACCTGCTGCCCTGCGTGGCCGCACTGCTGGGCGTGAACCAGATCTCCGACCTGATGGCGGTGGAAGGCAGCTATGCCTTCAAGCGCCCGATCTACGCCGGCAACGCCATCATCACCGTCGAAGCACCGGCAGACCAGATCGTGGTCGCCAGCGTGCGTACTGCCTCGTGGCCGGAAGCCGCGCAAGGCGGCAGTGCCACGATCGAGGCCGCCAATGTCGAGGCCGCCCTGCCCAGCCACACCCGCTACCTGGGCCTGGCCGCCGGCGCCTCCGACCGCCCCGACCTGCAATCGGCCAAGCGCGTGGTGTCTGGTGGGCGTGGCGTGGGTTCGTCCGAGAACTTCCAGATCATCTACAAGCTCGCCGACAACCTGGGGGCCGCTGTCGGCGCTTCGCGCGCGGCCGTGGATGCCGGCTACGTGCCCTCCGACCTGCAAGTGGGCCAGACCGGCAAGATCATCGCGCCGGAGCTCTATGTGGCAGTGGGCATCAGCGGCGCCATCCAGCACCTCACCGGCATCAAGGACGCCGGCACGATCGTTGCGATCAACAAGGACGGCGACGCACCGATCTTCGAGATCGCCGATATCGGCCTGGTCGGCGACCTGTTCGCCGTGCTGCCGGAACTGGAAGCCGCGCTGGGCTGACCGGCCCGCGCCTCACCGGCACCCCGAGGCACACGGGCGCGCGGCAACCCGCCTGTACAAAGCACCGCGCCCCGCGATCATGCAAAACGCCCCGCAAGGGGCGTTTTTTTTGCGGCCAGGTATCGTGCGGCCTGCACTCACGCGAGTGCCCACACCGCATCCGAAGCTGGATGCATGACTGCCGGCAAGAGCGGCATGGGTGGAAAAGCGAATCTGGACTGGCCCGCCTTCCACATACAACCTGAGCGATCAGAAGACCTGGTAGGGTTAAGGCCATCGCAGTCGCAATGGGCGTCAAAATGCCGGGAATGGATTGGTCGCGCGAAGAAGTCGAAGCCTGTGTCGCCGACTACTTGCGCATGCTGACGCTGGAGCGAGAAAAAGGTATGGGATAAATATTTTCAGCATCCGCGTGAATTTCACTTGCCCTCCTCACACCCACGATCACCGGCGCATCGAATGGCCTGCGATGCCCTAACCGCCGCCACGCCTGCACCAGCACCGAATGCGAACCCGGGCCTCGTCCTGCCCAAACGCAGAATCAAGCGCATCATCCGTGCCCACCCCGCGCCCGCTCGCGCGGCGCGGCGGCCAGCCCGAAATGGTTGCCGTCCAGGTCCAGGTTGGGGTTGTAGGCGGGGTCGGACAGCAATTCCGCGCCCCACCGCGCCTGCATGAACGCCGCTTCGCGCAACAGCCGCGCGTGTTTCTCCGCGGTGGTGTCGTAGCCGCGGGTGGCCGATTCGTTGTGCACCAGCACCGCATGCGGCGTCCACACGTTGCGGTAGCCGGCGGCGCGGATGCGCAGGCACAGATCGACATCGTTGAAGGCCACCGGCAGCGCTTCGTCCAGCCCGCCCACCGCATCGAACACCGCGCGCCGCAACAGCAGGCAGGCGCCGGTGACCGCCGACAGCGCCTGCACCTGCCGCAGCCGGCCCATCTGGCCGTCGCTGTCGCGCGGCATCCCGCACCATGGGTGGCCCGCCACCCCGCCGATGCCCAGGATCACCCCGGCGTGCTGGATGCGCATGTCCGGATACAGCAGCAGCGCACCCACCGCGCCCACCTGCGGCACCACCGCCTCGGCCACCATTTCCCGCAACCAGTGCGCGTCCAGCACTTCGATGTCGTTGTTGATCAGGCCCAGCACGTCGCCTTGGGCCTGCCGCGCGGCGGCATTGTTGATCGCCGAATAGTTGAACGGTGCATCGAAGCGCAGCACCCGCACGCGCGGGTCGCGCGCCACCGTTTCCAGGTACGCATGGGTCTCCGGTTGCCGCGACTGGTTGTCCACCACCAGCACGTCCATTGCCGGATAGTCGGTGCGTTCCAGCAGGCCGTGCAGGCACGTCCGCAACAAGTCCACGCGGTCGCGGGTGGGCACGATCAGCGACACCCGCGGCGGTGGCACCGGCAGCGCGCGATGCACGCGGATGCGCCCCGGTGCGGCGACCGTGGCGCGGGCCGCCTGCCCGGTGCGGTCCAGATGGGCCTGCACGGCACGTTGCGCGGCCGCGGTGGCGTAATCCTTGGCGGCGGCGGCGGTCGCGGTGGAGCCGGGGATGGCGCGCCAGTGGTACAGCACCTGCGGCACGTGGCCGATCTGCGCGGGCTGCAGGCGTTCCACGCAGCGCAGCGCCAGGTCCCAGTCCTGGCTGCCGTCGACGCCGGGCTGGAAGCCGCCCACCTCGCGCAGCAAGTCGGCGGCGTACATGCCGAGATGGCAGATGCAGTTCTGCCCCAGCAGCAGCGGATAGTTGAAGTCGGGCTTGAAGTACGGGTCGAAGCGCCGCCCGTCGGCATCGACCTTGTCTTCATCGGAATACAGCAGTCGCCACTGCGGATGCGCCTGGGCGGCTTCCACCATCGCCAGCAGCGCCTGTGGCGCCAGCATGTCGTCGTGGTCCAGCAGCGCCACCCAGTCGCCGGTCGCCAATGCCAGCGCGCTGTTGGACGCCGCGGCGATATGTCCGTTGCTCGGGCGCGTCACCACGCGGATGCGGCCGTCGCGGCGCTGGTACTCGGCCAGCACTTCGCGGGTGCGCGGCGTGGGCGAAGCATCGTCGGCGATGCAAAGCTCCCACTGCGGATAGACCTGCGCCAGCACGCTGTCGAGGCAGGCCCGCAGCCACCGCTCCGGCGGCGCGTGCACCGGCAGCACCAGCGACACCCGCGGCCGGTGCGGCAACGCCGCCAGCCGCGCCTGCAATGCGGCAGGTTGCGCCTCCGGTGCCAGCGCCTGACGCAGCACCCAGCCCGCATATTCACCGCCGCCATCCCCCAGCAGCGCCCGATAGCGCGCGTACGCGGCGTCCCCGCCCGCGCGCAAGCCACCCCGCAACATGCGCCACAGCGCCTGCGCCAGCAGCCCCAGTGCCGCACGCGGCGTGGCCCGCGTCCACACCAACGCCAGCATCGCCGCCAGCGCGCGCAGCTTGCCCACCCGGCGCAGGCGCACCGTCACCGGCACCGGCTCGGCACCGCAGTGCAACCCACCCAGCCGCAGCACCTGCGTGTCCATGCGCAGGCGCACCAGCGCGCGCGCGCAGCCGTCCGGGCCGGCCTGCGGCAACACCACGCAGGCTTCGTGCGCGCACGGCGGCCCGGCATCCTCCACTTGCAGATACAAGCGGTCGGGCACGGCCTGTACGGCGGCCGGCCGCACCGTCAGCAGATACCAGCCGCCAGGGTGGGCCTGTGCACCCGCCGGCAGCGCCAGGGTGCAGGGCAGGTATTCAACCATCCAGCGGCTCCAGCGTGATCTCCGCCATCGGCAAGCCCAGGATGCCGGTGGGCAGGCCTTGGCCGTCGGCGTGCACCACCAGTGCCGCGTGCGACCAGTCCTGCACCACGTGCTCGGCCTGGGTGCCGCGCGACAGGCCGATGGCGAAGGCGTAGTCGCCCGCCTGCAAGCGCGGCATCGTGAAGGTGAAGCGCGCGCGATAGCGGGTGCCGGCCGCCAACCGGATCGGCGCGGCGTGCGTGCTCAGGTAGGTGTTGTCGCCGAACAGCAACTGGCCCAGCCGGTCCTTGAGGTAGAAGCCGATGATCGGCGCATCCACCTGGGCGCGGGCTTCCGCCACGATCTCCAGCGTCACCTGTTCGCCGCCCACCACGCAGGGCAGGCGTCGCCCGCGTGCATCCAGCAGCACCACGTCCAGCAGGCGCGCGCTGCCCTCGCCGAAGCTGGTGTTGGCGGCCGGGTCGAACACCGGCACATGGATGTCGTTGCGCAGCGCGGTGCGCTGCAACAGGTCGTCGCGCACGTCGCGATCGATGCCCGTGGCCGGCCCGCCGCGCCGCGCCGGACGCCGTTCGTCCACGCCCTCGCGGGCGGCCACCTGCGATTCCAGATACGCCTCGCTCACCGCCCGCGCCGCGCCCGCCATCCGCAGTTGGCCATGCTCCAGCCAGATCGCACGCTGGCACAACGCATTCACCGCCGCGGTGTCATGGCTGACGAACAGCAGGCTGCCGTGCTGCTGGAACTCGCGCAAAAAGCGCATGCACTTCTGCGCGAAGAAGGCATCGCCCACCGCCAGCGCCTCGTCGATGATCAGGATGTCGGCATCCACGTGCGCCATCACCGCAAACGCCAGCCGCACCACCATGCCGCTGGAATAAGTGCGCACCGGCTGGTGGATGTGCGCGCCGATGTCGGCGAAGGCGAGGATCGACGGCAGCCGCGCCTGCACTTCGGCACGTCCCAGCCCATGCAGCGCGGCGTTGAGGTGGATGTTCTCCAGCCCGGTGAATTCCGGGTTGAAGCCGCTGCCCAGTTCCAGCAGCGCGGCCACCCGCCCGTTCACGCAGGCGGTGCCCTCGCTGGGTCGCAGGGTGCCGGCCAGCAGTTGCAGCAGGGTCGATTTTCCGGCGCCGTTGCGGCCGATGATGCCCAGCGTTTCCCCGCGCCGCAGCTCCAGGTCCAGCCCGCGCAAGGCCCAGAACGGGGTGCCGGCCTGGCGCAGGCCCAGCAGGCCCAGCAGCCGGGGCCACGGCCGCGCGTGCAGCAGGTGGCACTTGCCCAGCCCGCGCGCCTGCACCACCGGCGCGGAAGACGCCGGCTCAGAGGACATCGGCAAACCCCGGCTGCAACTTGCGGAACAGTGCGTACCCCGCACCGCCCGCCAGCAGCGCCAACCCCGCATACAGGGCCAACAGCGACCACTGCGGCCACAGCCCGAAGAACAGCATGCGCCGCAACTGCTCGATGATCAGCGTCAACGGGTTGAGCTCGAACAGCCAGCGGTAGCGTGCCGGCAACACGTCCAGCGGCACCAGCGCCGACGACAGGAACAGCAGCACCGTCACCAGCGGCGCCACCAGCTGCGCGATGTCGCGCAGGAACACCCCCAGCGCACCCAGCGCCCACAGCACGCCCAGCAACAATGGCACGCATGCCAGCAGCACCAGCGGCAACGCCAGCACGGTGGGCGGCAAGCCGCCGCGCAGCCACAGCACCCCGGCCAGCAGCACCAGCAGCTGCATGCAGAAGTGGAACAACGCCGTGGCCAATGCCGGCCACGGCAGGATGTCCAGCGGAAACACCACCTTGGTGGCATACCCGGCGCGCTCCACCACCAGCGCCGGGGCACGCACCAGGCACTCGGCGAACAGCCCGTGTACCGCCAGTCCGGAAAACACCATCAATGCGAAGGCCTGCCAACTGTCCACGCCGGGCCAGCGCGCGCGCAGCAACGGGCCGAATGCCAGCAGGTAGACGCCCAGCATCAGCATCGGCGTGAGCAGCGCCCACAGCAGGCCCAGCACCGCGCCGCGATAGCGGCCGTGCAGATCACGCCGGGCCAGTACCCACGCCAGCCACAGGTGCTGCCGGGTCCTCGGCAACGGCCCGGCACCGTGGCCTGTCGCCTGCATCGTCCGCATGCCGCCGCGCCGGCCCGCCGGCCCTATTGCACGCGCTGGCGCAGGTAATTGAGCAGGTCGATCCGGGTCACCAGACCGAGGAACTGCTCGCCATCCATCACGATGGCCACGTGGCCGCGGTCGAACACCGGCAGCAACGCCTCCACCGACGCGCGCCTGTCCACCTTGTCCAGCCGCGCCACCATTGCCGCCGCCACCGGATCGGTGAAGCGCGCTTCATCGCCATAGACATGCAGCAACACGTCGGACTCGTCCAGCATGCCGACGATGCGCGCGCCCTCCAGCACCGGCAGTTGGCTGACGTCATGCGCACGCATCCGCTGCCACGCCACGTTCAAGGGTTCGTCCGGAGCCACGGTGACGGTGTCGCCGGACAGTGCCGGGCGCGAGATCAGGTCCCGCAAATCACCAAACGGCGTGGCGGCCGGCAGGTCGCCGGCGGCGGTGTCCAACGCGGCTTCAAGGCCTTGCCGGCCCGCCGCGACCCACGCCTCCAGCTGCGCCGGTGCCAGCCCGTGCCTGCACGCGGCATCGGCAGCCGAGACGGTGCCGTGCAGGATCTCCACCACCAGCGCCGCCTTGCGCCGCGCCGTCCATTGCGTGTCTTGTCCGCTCATCGCCACACCCATGAATGCCACCCGCGAAGGGTAGCATCGCCACGCACCCGGCGCGGCAGGCGGCAGCGGCGAAACAGGGGCGCCGCCACCGCCTCGCGCCGCTTCAGTTGGCGCGTTCGTACATCTGCATCAGGCGTTGCTTGGCGGCCAGCTTCTCGCGCTTCATCTGCCCCAGGGTGGAATCGTCGATCGGCAACACGCCGAGCTCGGCATCCAGCACCTGCTTGTCGAGTTCCCGATGGCGGAAATACAGCTGCCGGAACTCGCTGTTCACTTTCATCATTGCTTCGATATCAGCCTGTGATTGCCCTTCGAACATGGAAAACCTCCTGACGCGAAGAAGCCACCCCGGGCAGCACGGCCGGGGTAGCGTGGGGACGGCAGCGGGGGCTGCCGGAGGCACCGCCGGCCAGCCAGCCGGGCAGTGCGAACTGCGGGGCCACGGTGACGACCGGGCCGTACACATGCGAACGCCCCGGCACGGGGGCACGGGGCGTCAAGGGGTCTTGCACGGGGGCAGGCACGCGGACATCGACACTCACCACCCGCCCACCCCCACCGCGCGTGCGGCTTGCGGCGGCGATCTCCGGGTTGTCGAACAAGTCATGCATCGACCGGCCTCCGGCCGGGGCTGGCGGAACCGCCGAGAACCCCGGGAGTTCGACCCTACGCCTGCCCGCATGGCTTGGCAAGTGCCGCCGACCGGCACCCGCACGGGCACCACATCTCATTGATTTTCAAGGATTATCCGACACCACGATGTCCACTCTGCGGTTTTTTGCGCGGCCTGCGGCACTGCCATTGTCGGCCACCGGGCTGCTGCTGCCCTTGCCCTGCGCACTGACCCGGCTGCGCGGCAAGCCCGCCGCCACCAGGCTGGCACGCACGAGCTGCGCGCGCTTGTCGGTCAACGCCTGGTTGGCCGCCGCCTTGCCGCGGTTGTCGGTGTAGGCCAGCACCTGCACCGCGCCACCGGGAATCGCCGCAAGATAAATCGCCAGCGCCTTGACGCTCGCGCCGGCACTGGCGGTGAGCTGCGCCTTGCCCCCGGCAAAGGCCTCGGCCGGCAGGGTGAACACGCTGCCGCGCGCATCCCGGTGCATGGCCGGCAATTTGCCGCCAGCGGTCAGCTCCGCTTCCTTGCGCGCCAGGGCCGCCTCTTTCTCGCGCGCTGCATCCACCTTGCCCTGCTGCTCCACCTGGGCGCCATCGAGGGCTGCTTCGGCCTGCTGCGCCTGTGCGCGCAGGCGTTCGGCTTCCTCCGCCTGCAACTGCGCCTGCAAGCGCATGCGCTCGGCCTCGGCCCGCGCACGGTCGGCTTCACGGCGGCTGGCTTCCACCAGCAGGTCATTGCGCTCGCGTTCCAGTCGCTCGATCTCGCGGCGCGTGGCTTCCACCCGCGCCGCCTGCTCGGCGATCTCCACCCGGCGCGTGGCCTGCGCCAGCACCAGCGGCAGGTCGCGCCGCGCCGCCGTGGCCAGTGCGGCCACCGCCTGCCGCGCCTGCAAGCGTTCGTACTGGGCAAACGGATTCAGGCGAATGTCGGCATCCAGTGCCTGCAGGCGCTGCTCGGGCGGCGCATCCGTCACCGGGAACTCCAGCGGATCGGCAACCGCAGTGCCATCGTCAACCTGCAGCTGCGCCCGCAGCCGGGCCACTTCCACCTGTTTCTGGCGGAAGTCGGCACGACTGCGCGCCACCCCGCTGCGCACCCAGGCCTGGTCGGCAGCGGTACTGGCCGCCAATGCGCCTGCCCGCGCCTGGTCGCTGCGGCCACGCGCCATTGCGGCCTGCGCCGCCTGCAAACTGGTGCGCGCCTCCATCAGGGCATCGGCGGCATATTGGTCGGCATCGGCGGCCTCGGCGCGGGCCAGCGCCTGCTGTGCCGCCGCCAGTTCCGAGGTCGGCGGGGGCAGGCTGGCGCAGCCTGCGGCGAACAGGACGCAGGCCAGCAACGGGGCATGCAGGCTGGAACGGAAGTATGCGAAGCTTGGGCGCATGGGAGGTCGCAGCTCGTGGTCGGGGCGCGGTCATTGTGGGAAGCCGCCGGCGACGATGCAATGTCGGGCCGCGCACTGGGAGTACACGCGTCGTGTTGGATATCAGTCAATTCTTCAAATTGATGTCGGAAAAAGACGCCTCGGACATGTTCCTGTCCACCGGCGCGCCGGTGAACGTCAAGCTGGAAGGCGAACTGCTGCCGATGAGCGAGGCCACGCTGGGCTCGGGCGAAGTCAAGGACATCGCCTATTCGCTGATGGACAAGGCGCAGATCGCCGAGTTCGAGCGCGAGAAGGAGCTCAACATGGCGCTGTCCGTGCCCGGTTGCGGGCGCTTCCGCGTCAACGTGTTCCAGCAGCGCGGTGAAGTGGGCATGGTGATCCGCGCCATCCGCAGCGTGATCCCCACCATCGAGGAGCTGCAACTGCCCCCGGTGCTGAAGGACATCATCATGGCGCCGCGCGGGCTGGTGCTGATCGTCGGCTCCACCGGCTCCGGCAAGTCCACCACGCTGGCGTCGATGATCGATCATCGCAACAGCACCAGCCCCGGCCACATCCTCACCATCGAAGATCCGATCGAATACCTGCACCGCCACAAGCGCTCGGTGGTCAACCAGCGCGAGGTGGGGCTGGATACCCACAGCTTCCACGCCGCCCTGAAGAACGCGATGCGCGAGGCGCCGGACGTGATCCTGATCGGCGAAATCCGCGATGCCGAGACGATGGAGGCGGCCATCGCCTTCGCCGAGACCGGCCACATCTGCCTGGCCACGCTGCACTCCAACAACGCCGACCAGACCATCGAGCGCGTGCTCAACTTCTTCCCCGAAGGCGCGCACAAGAACGTGCTGATGAACCTGGCCCTGAACCTGAAGGCGGTGGTCAGCCAGCGCCTGGTGCTGGGCGTGGACGGCCGCCGCATGCCGGCGACCGAGGTGCTGATCAACACCCCGATGATCCGCGACCTGCTGCGACGCGGGCAGGTGCATGAGGTGAAGATGGCGATGGAAGACTCGCTGCAGGACGGCATGCAGACGTTCGACCAATGTCTGTTCCGGCTGTACAAGGACGGCAGGATCGAGATGGAGGAAGCGTTGAAGGCGGCCGACTCGCGCGATGGCCTGGCGCTGAAGTTCCGTCTGTCGGAAGGCGCCAGCGGCGAACACAACCCCTACGCCGACGTGTTCGGAAGCTGATCCCCGGCTTTGCGGAAGGTGGCGGGTGCGTCCGGCTGGCTTTCCGGGCGCGCCGCATCGAACGCCGGCAACGCCAGGCAAGCCGCTTCGATGCGCGCGATGGTGGGGTAGCGCGTGATGTCCATGCCGAAACGACGCGCGTTGTAGACCTGCGGCACCAGGCAGCAATCGGCCAGCGTGGGCTGCTCGCCTTCGCAGAAATCACCGGTGGACGGGTGCCCCGCCAGCATGGCCTCGACCGCGGCAAACCCGTCCTCGATCCAGTGCACCACCCATTGCTCGCGCTCTGGCTGCGGCACGTTCCATTCGCGCTCGAAATATTGCAGCACGCGCAGGTTGTTGAGTGGATGGATGTCGCAAGCCACCAATTGCGCCAGCGCGCGCACCCGCTGGCGCTCGCGCGCGGTGGCCGGCAGCAGCGGGGTGTCCGGCCAGACTTCGTCGAGATATTCCAGGATCGCCAGCGACTGCCCCAACCGGCGGTGTCCGTGGCACAGGGTGGGCACCAACCCCTGCGGGTTGAGCTCGCGATAGGCCGCCGAATGCTGCTGCCCGCCGTCCTGCACCAGATGCACCGGCACGATGTCGTAGCGCAACCCTTTCAGGTTGAGGCCGATGCGCACCCGGTAGGCCGCACTGGAGCGCCAGTAGGAATACAGTTGCAACGTTTCGGTCATCCGCCCACCTTATCGGCTTGCTTCCGCGCCGCCACACCGTTGACCACGTCGTTTCGACCGCTTGCCCGCCCGCGTCAAACCGCCTGCCGCTCGATCCGCTGCTCGATCGCACCGAACACGCTGCGACCCTCACCGTCCAGCATCTCGATCCGCACCTGATCGCCAAAGACCATGAACGGCGTGCTGGGCTTGCCGTCGCGCAGGGTTTCCACCGTGCGCCGTTCGGCGAAGCAGGACGCCCCCAGCGTGGTGTCCTGGTTGGCCACCGTGCCGGACCCGACCAGCGTGCCGGCCGACAACGGGCGGGTCTTGGCGGCGTGCGCCACCAGCTGGGCGAAATTGAACTGCATGTCCACGCCTGCTTCCGGCGCACCGAACCATTCGCCATTGACGTGGGTGAGCATCGGCAGGTGCACCTTGCAGTCACGCCAGGCTTCACCCAGTTCGTCGGGGGTGACGAACACCGGGCCCAGCGTGCTGCGCGGCTTGGATTGCAGGAAACCGAAACCCTTGGCCAGTTCCGGCGGGATCAGGTTGCGCAGCGAGACGTCGTTGATGATCCCGACCAGCTGGATGTGGCCGGCGGCCTGTTCCGGCGTGACCGCCATCGGCACGTCGTCGGTGACGATCACCACTTCGGCCTCCAGGTCGATGCCGTAATCCTCGCTGACCACCTTGACCGGGTCGCGCGGGCCACTGAAACCGGCGCTGACCGCCTGGTACATCAACGGATCGACGTAGAAGCTTTCCGGCACCTGCGCGCCACGGGCGCGGCGCACGCGCTCGACGTGCGGCAGGTAGGCGCTGCCGTCGACGAATTCATAGGCCCGCGGCAGCGGCGCGGCCAGTGCGTGCATGTCGAGATCGAACGCAGTGGCGACGGTGCCGGCGTTCAAGTCTTCGTACAAGGCG
This sequence comes from Thermomonas sp., assembly GCF_041905325.1. Lineage (GTDB taxonomy): Bacteria > Pseudomonadota > Gammaproteobacteria > Xanthomonadales > Xanthomonadaceae > Thermomonas. The sequence continues at coordinate 199,880 of NZ_JAYRLK010000006.1, forward strand.
TTCAAGCGCGGCGCAGCGGCTTCCCAGTCTTCCAGCGCCTGCTGCAGGGTGCCGGCGATCCCGGTGGCGCGCACCGCGCGCGACAAATCACGCGACACCACGATCAGGGTGCCGTCGCGCCCGCCTTCCTTCAGAGAACCCAGCTTCATTCCGACCTCGCGCGCATTCGCATGTTGGTTGCAATTGTAATCAATGCCTCAGTCCCCGAGGAACCCCGCCGCGCGGAACGTCAGCACCAAGGTGTCGCGATGGCCGCCCCGGGCATCGAGGGGCTGGATCGGGGTGGATTCGTGGATCACCCGCGCATCGTCCATCAGCAGCAACGACCACGGCTCGGCCAGGGTGAAACGCTGCCCCTCCGGCCCCTGCGCGGCGAACACCCGGGTCTCGCCGCCCTTGATGGCATGGCGTGCCACCAGCAGCACGGCGACGAAATCCACGCCGTCGCGATGCGCGCCTTCCGGCGTGGGCCGGCCCACCCCATCGCTGGTGTCGATGCGGAACTGGTGCGCCTCCACGTGCCAGCGCACGACGTCGGGCCGCTGGCGCGAGCAGGCACCGGCCAGCGCCAGCACCAGTGCCGGCCACGCTGGCTGCGCCAGGGTGGAGGCGTCGATCGGCGCGAACCAGCGCTGCATCCCGCCGTGCAGCGCGTTGTATTCCACCGGCTGGTAGTGCATCCGGTGCGGCACCGGATGCACGACGCCGGCCGCGACGATGCAGCAGGCATGCCGGCGCTTGCGGTAGCGGCCACCATCCTTGAGGTACTCGTCCGCGCGCAGATCCTCCCAACTGGGCAACAGCGCATCGAAATCGGTGCGCGCCACGCCTGCCAGCGCGGCCACCGACGCGGCATCCAGCACCACAAACCCGCGTGCCTGCAGGGCGGCATCCAGCCCATCCAGCGGCGTCCGCGGTGCGGGAAACAAGGCAACCATCGGGCTCTCCACGCGGCCTTTCCACAACCGCAGGCCGCATTCTCGCACCGTCGTGCATCGCGCAAAACAAAACCCGCCTTGCGGCGGGGCTCACAAAACAAAACCCGCCTTGCGGCGGGTTTCGAAGATGGCAGCCCCGGATGGATTCGAACCACCGAATGCCTGAGTCAGAGTCAGGTGCCTTACCGCTTGGCGACGGGGCTATGCAGCGGATTGTAGCGCGATGCTTAGCGCTTGGAGAACTGGGTGGCGCGGCGGGCCTTGTGCAGACCGACCTTCTTGCGCTCCACTTCGCGGGCGTCGCGGGTCATGAAGCCGGCCTTGCGCAGCTCGGTCTTCAGGGTTTCGTCGTACTCCACCAGCGCACGGGCGATGCCCAGGCGAATGGCACCGGCCTGGCCGGTGGTGCCGCCGCCGGTGGTGGTGACCAGGATGTCGAAGCTCTCGGTGTTCTTGGTCAGCTCGAGCGGCTGGCGCACGATCATGCGCGCGGTCTCGCGGCCGAAGAACTCATCCAGCGGACGGTCATTGACGGTGATGTTGCCGCTGCCCTTGCGCAGGAACACGCGAGCAGTGGAGGACTTGCGGCGGCCGGTGCCGTAATTCTGGGAAATAGCCATGATGGTCTGACCTTAGAGTTCGAGCGGCTGCGGCTGCTGGGCGGCATGCGGGTGCTCGGCACCGGCATACACCTTGAGCTTGCGATACATCTGGCGACCCAACGGGCCCTTCGGCAGCATGCCCTTGACCGCGATTTCGATCACGCGCTCCGGGTGGCGCTCCAGCGCCTGTGCCAGCGATTCGGTCTTCAGGTTGCCGATGTAACCGGTGAACCGGTGGTACATCTTGTCCTGCATCTTCTTGCCGGTCACCGTGATCCTGTCGGCATTGATCACGACCAGATAATCGCCGGTGTCGACGTGCGGGGTGAACACGGGCTTGTGCTTGCCGCGCAGGCGATAGGCCAGTGCTGCGGCCAGACGACCCAGGGTCTTGCCCTCGGCGTCGACGACGTACCAGTCACGCTGGACGGTCTCGTTCTTGGCGATGAAAGTTTTCATGACGAACTCTGTTGGGGGTACCTGGTCGGGCTGGTTCGCGGATGCGAACGACGCCTCGCGTTGTTTTCCCCGCACCCGGCATGCAGCCACGGACGCGAAAGAGGCGGAATCATACACGGCTTGTGTCGGCCGGCGCAAGCCGTGGCCGGTTCGCCCCGGCAACCGCCTAGAATGCGCGCATGGACACCTTGCGCCGCCTGACCCCGCTGGACCGCCTGCTGGACGCCGCCCAGAACGCCCTGATGACGGTCGCCGGCACGCCCCGCGCCGAACGCCCCAACCCCGGCCGGCAGGTGCCCGACGCCGCGCTGGACGCGCCCGAACGCCGCCACGCCGCCGGCCTGATGCGGATCAACCATGTCGGCGAGGTCTGCGCGCAGGCGCTGTACATCGGCCAGGCGGCGGTGGCCCGCGATGCCGCCACCCGCGCGCACCTGCTGGAAGCGGCGCAGGAGGAAACCGACCACCTGGCGTGGTGCGCCGACCGGCTGCGCGAACTGGATGCCCGCCCCAGCCTGCTCAACCCGCTGTGGTATGCCGGCAGCTGCGCGATCGGGCTGGCCGCCGGGCTGCGTGGCGACGGCTGGAATCTCGGGTTCGTGGTCGAAACCGAGCGGCAGGTGGAAGCCCACCTGGAAGAACACCTGCAATCGCTGCCGGAGGCCGATGCGCGCAGCCGGGCGATCCTGTCGGTGATGAAGGACGACGAAGCGCGCCATGCCGACAACGCGCTGGCGGCGGGGGCGCGCATTTTGCCTCCGCCGATTCCGACGGTGATGGCGGGGATGTCAAAGGTGATGAAAGCGGTGGCGTACCGGGTTTGAGCTGCCCCGCCTTCCGTCGCCCCACCATTGCGCTCGATTCAATGAAAAAGCCGGCTTGCGCCGGCTTTTTCATGTCGTCAGATGGCGTCAATCAACCAGGTTGCGGCCGTGGTAGAGCTCCTCGATCTCGCGCTTGAGCCGCGCCTCGATTTTCATGCGCTCCTTGAACGACAGGTTGCGCGCCTTCTCCTCGAACAGGTACTGGTCGAGATCGAAGTCCTTCAGGTGCATCTTGGTGTGGAACAGGTTTTCCTGGTAGACGTTCACATCCAGCATTTCGTAGCGCGACCGGATGTTCTTGGCCAGGTAGTCCTGGATCGAATTGATCTTGTGGTCGATGAAGTACTTCTTGCCCTTCACGTCACGGGTGAAGCCGCGCACGCGGTAGTCCATCACCACGATGTCGGACTCCAGCGACTCGATCAGGTAGTTCAGCGCCTTCAGCGGCGAGATCACGCCGCAGGTGGACACGTCGATGTCGGCGCGGAACGTCGCGATGCCGTTGTCCGGGTGGGTCTCCGGATAGGTGTGCACGGTGATGTGCGACTTATCGAGGTGCGCGACCACCGCGTCGGAGATCACGCCCTTGGCATCCGCCTTGTCGATGACCGGCTGCTCGGAGATCAGGATCGTCACCGATGCGCCCTGCGGGTCGTAGTCCTGGCGGGCGATGTTGAGGATGTTCGCGCCGATGATCTCCGCCACGTCGGTGAGGATCTGGGTGAGGCGGTCGGCGTTGTATTCCTCGTCGATGTACTCGATATAGCGCCTGCGCTCATCCTCCGACGCGGCGTAGCACACGTCGTAGATGTTGAAGGACAGCGACTTGGTGAGGTTGTTGAAGCCCTGAAGCTTCAGGCGCGGCAGCGGCTTGACCACGGCATTGGATCCAGCGGGAACGGGACAGGGCGGCGATTATGCGGCAAAGCGCCGGCCGGTGCGCCCCCATGACTCCCGGGAGTTTGCCGATGGTCACGGATCGGCCTAAGCTCTGGCATCCACAGTCGGCCCGATGAATGAGCAGCACCTTCCCCAAACCCGCCTTGCAGCGACCGTCCAATCCGTTGGGTGCCGATCCGGCCACCATCGAGCGGTTCATCGCCAACTGCCACCGCCGCAAGTACCCGGCCCGCACCGAGGTGTTCCACCCCGGTGACCCCGCCGGCACCTTGTACTACATCATTTCCGGCTCGGTCAGCATCATCGCCCGCGAGGACGACGGCCGCGAGCTGGTGCTGGGCTACATCGGCTCCGGCGAATTCGTCGGCGAGATGGGCCTGTTCGTGCAGAACGACCAGCGTGGCGTGGCGCTGCGCACCCGCACCGTCTGCGAGCTGGCCGAGATCAGCTACGAGCGCCTGCTGACCCTGTTGACCGCGCAGGCCAACGACGCCACCCGTCTGCTGCATTCGATCGGCGCGCAGATCAGCCAGCGCCTGCTGGACACCAGCCGCAAGGCCGGCCGGCTGGCGTTCCTGGATGTCTCCGACCGCATCTACCGCACCCTGTTCGACCTCGCCAAGGAGCCCGAAGCCATGTCGCATCCGCTGGGCACCCAGCTGCGGGTATCGCGGCAGGAGCTGGCGCGGCTGGTGGGCTGCTCGCGCGAGATGGCCGGGCGGGTACTGAAGAAATTGCAGGTGGACGGCAAGCTGCACGCCCGCGGCAAGACCGTGGTGGTCTACGGCACCCGCTAGCCACTGAACGAGGAGTTTCACGCATGGGCCACGCCTTCTCCCCCGGACATCCGGCCCTGGACGTGGACCTGCGCAACGCGGTGCTGGCCGACGCCGACGACGTGGCCCGCCTGCTGGCGGAGCTGGGCTACCCCTGCGAACTTTCCGATGCCTCCGAGCGCATCAGCACGATCCTCGCCAACGACCGTCAGGCGCTGGTGGTGGCCCGCCGCAACGGCGCGGTCTGCGGGCTGGTGGCGCTGGATTTCATGTACTACCTGCCGCTGGGCACCACCACTTGCCGCGTCACCGCACTGGTGGTCACGACCAGCGCGCAGGGCATGGGCATCGGCCGCCACCTGCTGAAGGAAGCCGAACGCCGCGCACGCAGTGGTGGTGCCGCGCGCATCGAACTGACCTCCGGCGCGCAACGCACCGAAGCGCATGCGTTCTACCTGGCCTGCGGCTACAGCGGCAGCTCGGTGCGCTTCGTCAAGGCGCTGGGTTCAGCCTGAGCCTTCCCCGGCGCGACCGGGGCAGCCCCAGTTGAGGATCGGCGTGCCGGCTGGCAGCACGCGCCGGAACAGCGCCACCCGCCGTGCCTTCGGGTTCACCACCACCGGCCTTTCGGCCGCCCGCAGCAGCGGCAGGTCCGCACTGCTGTCGGAATAGGCGAACGCCACCGGCCGGGTGTAGCCGGCAGCGCGCAGCATCGTCATCTTCATCGCGTGATGGCAGTGCTGCCGCACGCCCATGCCGCCAAGCTTCGGCCCCAGCGCGGTGCCAATCACCGGCACGCCGTCTTGCGCCGCAAACGCCAAAATCGCCCGCGCCAGTTCTGGTGGCGCGCCGGTGGCCACCAGCACGCGATCACCGGCTTCGCGATGCTTGCGAAACACCGCCAGCGCCACCGGCAGCAGGCGGGCCCGAATGGTTTGCACATGGGTGGCGACATACTCGTCGATCAGCGCATCCAGCGCGGCGCGGTCGCGCACGCCCAGCGTGCCCACCCAGACGAACACCGAAATGCCCGCGCGCCGGGTAGGCAGGAACGCCACCAACGGCCCCGCCACCGGCGCCACCAGCAATGCCAGGATGCGTCGCCACCACGCGCGCTCGATCAGCCACTTGAACAGGTGGCTGCCGGAATCGCCGTCGTACAGGGTGTGGTCGAAATCGAACACCACCAGCGGCGCATCGCTGGCCGGCGCCGGGCATGCCTGACTCATGCAAACAACTCGCGCAAGGCATCCCCCGGCTCGGGCTGGCGCATGAACGCCTCGCCGACCAGGAAGGCGTGCACGCCGGCCTCGCGCATCAGCGCCACGTCGGCGGGTGCCAGGATGCCGCTCTCGGTGACCAGCAGGCGATCCACCGGCACCATCGCCTTCAGGTCCAGCGTGGTCTGCAGCGACACATCGAAGGTCTTGAGGTTGCGATTGTTGATGCCCAGCAGCCGCGCCGGTACCGGCAACGCACGTTCCAGCTCGTCCAGGTCGTGCACTTCCAGCAGCACGTCCATGCCCAGCTCCGCCGCGATGAAGGCGAACTCGGACAACTGCGCATCGTCCAGCGCGGCGGCGATCAGCAGCACGCAGTCGGCACCCAGCACGCGCGCTTCGTATAGTTGATATGGATCGACGATGAAGTCCTTGCGCAGCACCGGCAGCGCGCAAGCCGCGCGCGCCTGCTGCAGGTAGGCGTCGCTGCCCTGGAAGAAGTCGACGTCGGTCAGCACCGACAGGCAGGCCGCGCCGCCAGCCCCGTAGCTGCGGGCGATCGCGGCCGGGTCGAAGTCGGCGCGGATCACGCCCTTCGACGGACTGGCCTTCTTCACCTCGGCGATCACCGCCGGCTGGCCGGCCGCGATCTTCGCGGCGACGGCATCGGCGAAGCCGCGCAGCGGCGGCGCGCTGGCGGCGCGGGTCTTCAGCTCGAACAGCGAGGCTTGCTCGCGGCGGGCGGCCACTTCTTCGTGCTTGCGGCGCAGGATGGTGTCGAGGATGGTGCTCATGCGCCTGTTTCCGCCAAGTCCCGGGTGGTTGCCACGTAGCGATCCAGCGTTGCCCGCGCCGAGCCATCGGCCAGCACCTTGCGCGCACGCGCGATGCCGTCACCGATGTCCTCGGCCACGCCGGCCGCGTACAGCGCCGCACCGGCGTTGTAGGCCACGATCTCGCGCGGCAAGCCCTCGCGGTTGTCCAGCGCCTCCAGCAGCATGGCTTTCGACTCGGTCGCGTCGGCCACCTGCAAATTGCGGCTGTGCGCCATCGCGATGCCGAAATCCTCCGGGTGCAGCTCGTATTCGCGCACCACGCCATCGCGCAGCTCGCCCACCAGGGTGCCCGCACCCAGCGACAGCTCGTCCATGCCGTCGCGCCCCCACACCACCAGTGCGCGCTGCGCGCCCAGCTCCTGCAACACGCGCACCTGGATGCCGACCAGATCGGGATGGAACACGCCCATCAGGGTATTCGGCGCGCCCGCCGGGTTGGTCAGCGGCCCGAGAATGTTGAACAGGGTGCGCACGCCCAGTTCCTTGCGCACGGGCGCCACGGCCTTCATCGCCGGATGGTGCAGCGGTGCGTACATGAAGCCGACACCGCAACGGTCGATGCAGGCACTCACCTGCTCCGGCTGCAATTCGATGCGCGCGCCCAGGGCTTCCAGCACGTCGGCGCTGCCGGATTTCGAGGACACGCTGCGGCCGCCGTGCTTGGCCACTTTCGCGCCGGCGGCCGCCGCCACGAACATCGCCGCGGTGGAAATGTTGAAGGTGTGCGCGCCGTCGCCGCCGGTGCCGACGATATCCACCATGTACCGACGATCGGCCACCACCACCGGGCGCGCGAATTCGCGCATCACGCTGGCGGCCGCCGCGATCTCGCCCACGGTTTCCTTCTTCACCCGCAACCCGGTGAGGATGGCGGCGGTCAGCGCCGGGCTGACCTCGCCGCGCATGATCCGGCGCATCAGCTCGACCATTTCGTCGAAGAAAATTTCGCGATGCTCGATCGCGCGTTGCAGGGCTTCTTGCGGAGTGATGCTCATGCGATGCGGTCGAGGAAGTTCTTCAGCATGGCGTGGCCGTGCCGGGTGAGGATGGATTCGGGATGGAACTGCACGCCTTCCACCGGATGCTCGCGATGGCGCAGGCCCATCAGCTCTTCCACGCTGCCGTCGTCGTTCTCGGTCCACGCGGTCACTTCCAGGCAGTCGGGCACGCTGGTTTTTTCCACCACCAGCGAGTGGTAGCGGGTGGCTTCGAATGGCGTCGGCAGCCCGGCGAACACGCCCTTGCCCGTGTGATGGATGGGCGAGGTCTTGCCGTGCATGATCCTGCCCGCCCGCACCACCTGGCCGCCGTAGACCTGCCCCAGCGCCTGATAGCCCAGGCACACGCCGAAGATGGGGATGCGCGGGCCCAGTTCACGCAGCACGTCCAACGACACGCCGGCCTCGTTGGGCGTGCACGGGCCGGGCGAGATCACGATCCCGCTGGGTGCCAGCGCCTCGATCTGCGCCACCGTGAGCGCATCGTTGCGCTCCACCCGCACGTCGGCACCCAGCTCTTGCAGGTATTGCACGAGGTTGAAGGTGAAGCTGTCGTAGTTGTCGAGCATCAAAAGCATGGCGACCAGCGCCCGGCTGGGCGGCGTGCGGGGAGGCTGCGCAGGATACCGCAAGCCCACACCCGGCCATCGGCACTCACGGCAATGGCAACATAACCCACACGCGCAGGCCGGGGGCGTTGTCCTGCAACTCCACGCGGCCGCCGTGGTGGCGCACGATGGCCTGCACCAGGCTCAGGCCCAGCCCCACACCGGGCGAGCCGCGGTGGGTTTCCAGACGCTGGAAGCGGTCGAACACGCGAACGCGCTCGCTGGCCGGGATGCCGGGGCCGCTGTCGGCCACCGTCAGCGCCACCCCGGCCTCCGCCGGCACCAGCGCCACATCCACCTCGCTGCCTGCCGGTGCGTACTTGAGCGCGTTGTCGAGCAGGTTGACCACCATCTGGAAGAGCTGGTCGCGATCCCCGCGCATGCTTGCATCCTGCAACCGCGCCAGGATGCGAATGCCGCGCTCGGCGGCGATCGGCGCATACATCTCCACCGCATCGGCCACCAGCTCGCGCAGCGCCAGCACCCCGACCGCATCATCCAGCGGCTGCGCCTCGATCTTCGCCAGGCGCAACAGCGCGCCGAAGGCCTGCAGCAACTGGTCGGTCTCCGCCAGTGCGCGCTCCAGCTTGTGCTGGGCGACGGGGTCATGGACGTCGTGGCGCACGCCTTCCAGCCGATTGCGCAGCCGCGTCAGCGGCGTGCGCAGGTCGTGCGCGATGTGGTCGGTGGCATGGCGCACCCCGGCCAGCAGTTCCTCGATGCGGTCGAGCATGGCATTGAAGCGATGTGCCATCAGGTCGAAGGCATCGCCGCTGTGGTCCAGCGGCACACGCAAGCCCAGCTCGCCGCCGCCCACGCCGGCCACCGTGGCATCCAGCGCACGCAAGCGGCGCGCCACCCAGCGCGAGGTCAACCAGCCCACCAGGGCCCCCAGGCTGGCCGCCACCAGCAGCGACAGCAGCGCCGCACGCTGCATCAATTCCAGCAGCCGGTCCTGCGCCTGCAGGCGTTGTCCGGTCAGCAACCACTCGCCATCCCCCAGCACCTGCATGTACGCCACCACGCGCTCGGTCTGGCCCTCTTCCGGTGCCTGCTCGGCGAATTCCACCCAGCGCCCGCGCACGCCGGGACGCCGCGCATCCGGCATGCGCCCGATCAGCGCAACACCATCGGCAGCCACCAGGGCATAGACCGCATCCGGGTCACCGTCGTCGCGCAGGCGGCTTTGCAGCTCGGCCAGCAACGCGGCATGGCCGCCCTCGTGCCAGGTATCCACCAACGTCACCGCGTCGGCCCGCACCAGTTCGCGCGCATCCTGCAACAACAGGGTGGACACCGCGAGATACACGCCGCCACCGATCAGCACGAACGCGGCAAGGAACAAACCCATCACGACCAACGCCAGCCGCGTGCTGGTGGAGGGCAACAGGCGCTTCATTCGTCCAGCCGGTAACCGGCCCCACGCACCGTGTGCAGCATGGGCTTGGCGAAACCGTGGTCGATCTTCTGCCGCAGGCGGCTGATGTGCACGTCGATGACGTTGGTCTGCGGGTCGAAATGGTAGTCCCACACCGCCTCCAGCAGCATGGTGCGGGTGACCACCTGGCCGGCATGCCGCATCAGGTATTCCAGCAGGCGGTACTCGCGCGGCTGCAATTCGATCCGGCGGCCCTCGCGCCGCGCCTCGCGGGACAGCAGGTCAAGCTCCAGTTCGCCCACTTGCAGGCGGGTGGGCTCGCGCTCGCCGCCGCCGCGCCCGCGCCGCACGATGCCGTCCAGCCGTGCGCTCAACTCGGCATAGGCGAAGGGTTTGACCAGATAGTCGTCGGCCCCGGCACGCAGGCCCTCGACGCGGTGATCGGTATCACCCAGCGCGGTCAGCAGCAGCACCGGCAGCGGGTTGCCCGCGCCGCGCAGGGTGCGCAGCAGGGTCAGGCCGTCCAGCCCGGGCAACATGCGATCCAGTACCACCGCATCGAACGGCTCGGTACTGGCCAGGAACAAGCCCTGCTTGCCGTCGGCGGCCTGATCCACCGTGTGCCCGTCTTCGCGCAGGCCCTTGGCGATGAAGGCGGCGGTGTGGGCATCGTCTTCCACCAGCAGGATGCGCATGAAACCTCCCGTGTTCCCAAAAAAGCATACCCCGCAGGCGTACCTGCGGGGTATGTCTCGCGTGGCGGGCGGCAGGACGGCTTGCGAGGAGCGGCCGGCCCGGGATTTGCCCGCTGGCGAAGGCTTACTTCTTGGCGCCATCCGCAGCCGGGGCGGCTGCCTTGGCGGCACCCTTGTGGTGCCGGTGGTGCTTGCGGTGGTGCTTCTTGTGCTTGGCGGGCGCGGCAGCGGTGGCCGCCGGGGCGGCGCTGGTGGCCGGCTGGGCCGGGGTGGCCTGGGCGGGGGTGGCCGGCACGGCAGCAACGGCGGCACCGGTCAGGGCGGTCAGGGCAACGGCGAGCAAGGACTTGCGAACGGTATTCATGGCGATTCTCTCGGGTCTGTGGAAGGAAGGTTCGGTGCTGCGGGATTACTTCTTGGCCGGGGCGGCAGCGGCAGCCTTGGCGGCCGGCTTGGCCGCCGGCTTCATGGCCTTCGCGTCCTTGGCCTTGGCGGGGGCAGCCGCCTTGGCGGGGGCAGCGGCCGGCGTGGCGGTGGTGCTGGCCGGGGCGGCCGGGGTGGCGGCCACGGCGGCGCCGGCCAATGCGGCCAGGGCAACGGCAAACAGGGACTTGCTGATGGTGTTCATGACGATTCCTCTCCAGGGTCGTGTTCGGTGGGGCTTATCCCCATCGCAAGTACAGACTGCGCCGACACCCTTCACCCCGGGATGGCCGGAGCATGAAGAATCGTTAATGTGCAGGCAGCGCTACAGCCCCTGTGCCGCCTGCGCCACCGCGCGGAACAGCGCGCGGCCCTTGTTCATGGTTTCGTCCCACTCTTTTTGCGGGTCGGAATCGAACACGATGCCGGCACCGGCCTGCACGTGCAGGCGGCCGTGCTGGATCACGGCGGTGCGGATGGCGATCGCGGTGTCGGCATCGCCGTGCCAGCCGATGTAGCCGATGGCACCGGCATACACATTGCGCTTGACCGGCTCCAGTTCGCGGATGATTTCCAGCGCGCGGATCTTGGGCGCACCGGAGACGGTGCCGGCGGGAAAGGTGGCACGCAGCACGTCGGCGTAGCTCAGGCCGTCCTGCAACTGGCCCGTCACTTCGCTGACGATGTGCATGACATGGCTGTAGCGTTCGATCACGAACTGCTCGCCCACTTCCACCGTGCCCGCCTGCGACACGCGGCCGGCATCGTTGCGGCCCAGGTCGATCAGCATCAGGTGTTCGGCGCGCTCTTTCGGGTCCGCCAGCAATTCGGCTTCCAGCGCCAGATCGTCTGCCACCGTCTTGCCGCGCGGACGGGTGCCGGCGATCGGGCGCACCGTCACCTTGCCCTGCTGCTGGCGCACCAGGATCTCCGGCGAGGAGCCCACCACCTGGGTTTCGCCGACGTCGAGGAAATACATGTACGGCGACGGGTTCAGCGCGCGCAGTGCGCGGTAGACATCCACCGGACGGGCGTGGAACGGCACGCTCATGCGCTGGCTCAGCACCACCTGGAAGGCATCTCCGGCGCGGATGTAGTCCTGCACTTTTTCCACCGCGGCGATGAAGCCTTCGCGGGTGAAGCCACTGACGAAATCGGCTTCGTCCAGCGCCGCCGGTTGCAGGGTTTCCGGATACGGCGCGCCGCCGTGGCGCAGCCGGTGCGCCAGCGCGTCCAGTTGCCGATTGGCGCGCGCCCACGCCTGTGGCTGGTGCGGGTCGGCGTGCACGATCAGGTACAACCGGCCTTTCAGGTTGTCGAATACCGCCAGCGCATCGCTGCGCATCAGCAGGATGTCGGGCGTGCCCAGCTCGTCCGGCTTCGGGTTGGCCGCCAGCCGCGGCTCGATGTATTCGATGCACTCGAAGCCGAACCAGCCCACCAGCCCGCCGGTGAAACCGGGCAGGCCGGCGATTTCCGGCACGTTGTGCATCGCCCGCAGGCGTTCGACTTCGGCCAGTGGGTCGGCCACGGTGCGGGTCTCGATGATGTCCCCATGCTCGCGCACCGCCAGCGTGTGGCCACGGAATTCATACACCGTGCGCGCCGGCAGGCCGATGATCGAATAGCGACCGAAGCGCTCGCCTCCTTCCACCGATTCGAACAGGTAGGTGTGCGGGCCGTCGGCCAGCTTCAGGTAGACGGACAGCGGCGTATCGAGGTCCGACAATACCTCGCGCACCACCGGCACGAGGTTGAAGCCGTCAGCGGCGTACTGGTTGAACTGGGCGTGCGTGGTCACAAGCGACATCCTTCGGAATGGACAAGCGGACGAGAGCGGCGGCATTGCCACGCCACCATCGCCAGCCATGCACATTCGTGGGAATCGCCCGGTTCATGCGCCTAGCCTAACCGCAGGCCCGCAACCCGTGCAACGCGCGCAGATGACGTTTCGTCATGCCACTGTCACCCACCGCCCGGAACATGGAAGGCCATCGCAGGGACGAAGGACGGGCAGGACGCCCAACCATTCCGCGGCCACCGCACACGCGGCGGCGGCCGCAGCAACCAGGCTCCAACCAGGCTTTGCCCGTGCCGCGCCGGGCGCAACGCGCGGCAACCATCACCGCACTGCCGCGCCTGTCGGTGATGCGGACAGGACGATGGGATTGCACAGCCCGCGCCATGATGCCGTCCAGATGGGCACGCGCCGCGCTGGCGACGCGCGCGGTCATGGCGGCCCTCCAGCGGCCCGGGCCAGGCCGCAGGCCTGCGCCACCCGACGGCCGGCGGTGATGCTGGCCTGAAGGCAGCTTCGGTGGCACCCTGAGTGCGTGTGATGACGCCCGTCAGGAGGGCAGCGTGGCCAGACCCAATTTCATCGAACTGCCGACGCGCGATCTCGTGGCAAGCCGGGCGTTTTTCGAATCGGTGTTCGGGATGCAGATGACCGATTTCGGGCCTTCGTACGCATGCACGCTCACCGGCGACGTGGACGTCGGGCTACAGGCCGATCCGCAGGAGTCGACCCGTGCCCCTCTGCCGGTCATTGCAGTGGAGGACCTGGAAGCCGTCTACGCGGCGGTCACGGCAAGCGGCGCACGCATCACGAAGCCCATCTTCGGTTTCCCGGGTGGCCGCAGGTTCCAGTTCCTGGACCCCGGCGGCAACGAATTGGCGGCCATGCAGCCAGACGGGTCATGAGTGGCGGCGCATTCACGCAGTGAACACATGCCGGCCAGTGGCTTGCAGGGATCGCCGCGACGGCGGTGTTGCCGCCGCCCGCTTCAGCGTACCGCCGCCACCGCCTGTTTCATGCCACGGATGATCCCGGCGTAGTCGGGCTTGCCGAAGATCGCGCTGCCGGCCACGAAGGTGTCGGCACCGGCCCGGGCGATCTCGGCGATGTTGTCGGGCTTCACGCCGCCGTCGATCTCCAGGCGAACCGGGCGGCCGCGGGCGTCGATCATGGCGCGCACCTTGCGCAGCTGCTTCAGCGCGGAGGGGATGAACGACTGCCCGCCGAAGCCGGGGTTCACCGACATCAGCAGCACGTAGTCGATCTCGTCCAGCATCGTGTCCAGCACGTCCAGCGAGCTGGCGGGGTTGAACACCAGGCCGGCCTGGCAGCCCTTCGACTTGATCAGCTGCACGCTGCGGTGGACGTGTTTGCTGGCCTCGGGATGAAAGCTAATGTGGCTGGCACCGGCGTCGGCGAACATCGGGATCAATCCGTCCACCGGCTCCACCATCAAGTGCACGTCGATCGGCGCGGTGACGCCATGTTTGCGCAGCGCCTCACAGACCAGCGGGCCGATGGTGAGGTTGGGGACGTAGTGGTTGTCCATCACGTCGAAATGCACCCAGTCGGCACCGGCGGCCAGCACGTTGTCCACTTCTTCGCCCAACCGGGCGAAATTGGCGGACAGGATGGACGGGGCGATCACCGTGTCTTGCAGCAGGGTGGCTTGCGTGCTCATTTCTTCCTCAACTTCTGGATGCGGTCATAGGCGGCGTTGATCTCGCGCGACTTGGTTTCGGCGAGCTTCTGCAATTCCGGCGCGGCGCCGGCCACGCGGTCGGGGTGGTATTGCGCCATCAGCTTGCGGTAGGCGCGGTCGAGCTCGGCATTGCTGGCGTTTTCCGGCAAGCCGAACACGCGATAGGCCCAATCCACGTCGGCATCCCCGGAAGGGCTGTCCGCGCGCTCTTGCGGCGCTGCCGGACGGCGCGGGGAGGAAAACGCATCATGGTCGAAGGCGTAGCCCACCAGCAGGCCGATGAAGCCGCCCACCGGGTGCCGCAGCAGCAGGAAGCCGGCGATGAACCCCAGGAATTGTCCGTACCAGCGTCGCATCCGCGCAGTGTACAGGGCAGCCGGGGCCGGCCGGCCTTAAACTAAGCCCCCCCTTCCCGCCCCTTGCCCTGCCCATGGCCACCACCCTGCTCCAGTCCGACCTGCCCGGCCTGCACCTGATCCACCGCGGCAAGGTCCGCGACGTGTTCGACCTCGGCGACGGCCACCTGCTGATGGTGGCCACCGATCGTCTTTCCGCGTTCGACGTGGTGCTGCCCGACCCGATCCCCGGCAAGGGCGAGATGCTGTGCCAGATCAGCAATTTCTGGTTCGACAAGACCGCCCACATCATCGCCAACCACCTGACCGGCATCGATGTCGCCTCGGTACTGCCGGCCGGCGTGGACGCGGCGCTGTACGCCCGGCGCGCGGTGGTGACCAAGAAGCTCAAGCCCGTGCCGGTGGAATGCATCGCCCGCGGCTACATCATCGGCAGCGGCTGGAAGGACTACCAGCGCAGCGGCGCGATCAGCGGCATTGCCCTGCCCGCCGGCCTGCAACAGGCGGAAAAATTGGCCGAACCGATCTTCACGCCCTCCACCAAGGCGGCGGTGGGCGACCATGACGAGAACATCGATTTCGCCACTGCGGTCAACCTGGTGGGCCGCGAGCAGGCCGAAGCGGTGCGCGATGCCACGCTGGCGATCTACAGCTTCGCGCGCGACTACGCCGCACAGCGCGGCATCATCCTGGCCGACACCAAATTCGAATTCGGCACCGACGCCGACGGCAAGCTGCACGTGATGGATGAAATGTTGACGCCGGATTCTTCCCGCTACTGGCCGGCCAGCGAATATGCCGTCGGCACCAGCCCGCCCAGCTACGACAAGCAGTTCGTGCGCGACTACCTGGAAACGCTCGACTGGAACAAGACCGCCCCCGGCCCGAAGCTGCCGGCCGAAGTCATCGAAAAAACCCGCGCCAAATACGCCGAGGCGCTGCAAAAGCTGGCCGGGATCGACGTCGGCTGAAGCCACGGGACCGCCGGTGGTCGATGGCCGCAACCATCGACGATAGTTGATGCATTCATTTACCGAACCGCCAGAAGGAAAATCCATGTCCCGTGAAAGCATTTCGCCCATCCAGGGCTTCGCTGCCATCCTGCTTGGCCTGTTCGTGACCCTCGGCGGCATCGGCGGCTGCATGTGGGGCCTGCCGCAGTACAAGGTCTACAAGCAGGAAATGGCCGGGCGCGCCATCCTGGCGGAAGCCGAAAGCAGCCGGCAGGTCGCCATCCTCGAGGCCAAGGCCAAGAGGGAGGCAGCCATCTCGCTGGCTGCTGCCGAGGTTGAGCGGGCCAAGGGCGTGGCAGCAGCCAACAAGATCATCGGTGACTCCCTGCACAACAACGAGGACTACCTGCGCTACCTGTTCGTGAACGGGCTGGAGCACACCAGCAACCAGGTCATCTACGTGCCCACGGAAACGAATCTCCCCATCCTGGAGGCGTCGCGCAAAATACAGGCTGCCGCCGCGCCCCAATCGCCTGCACGGTAAGAGCTGCGGATTTCCCCGGGGAGTCGCAATCGTGCCCCCGGCTTCGTAGACTGCAAGCTGGCCTTTCACGCAGTGCCGCCATGCCTGTCCCCGCGAAGCCGTCCGCGATCCTGCTTGCCACCGACCTGTCCGCCCGTTCCGATCGCGCACAGGCGCGGGCGGTGCAGTTGGCCCGCCACTGGCAGGCCCGGCTGGTGGTGGCGGTGGCCACCTCCACCGATGCCAGCTTCAGCCTGCCCAATGCCTATCAGGAGCCCGACGCCCCGGCGGATGCACCCGCGCCGGAGTCGCCGCTGGCCTACGTGGAGCGACTGGCGCAGCGGGAGCTGGCCGATGCCGGCGTGCCGGTCGAGATTCATGTCGAAGCGGGTGCCCCCGGTGCGGTGGCGGCGGCCATTGCCAGCCGCTGCGGCTGCGGCCTGATCGTCACCGGCAGCTCGCGCAGCGATGCGGTGATGCGGCTGGATCCGGGATCCACCCTGCGCTGGCTGGCCCGCCATGCCAGCGTGCCGGTGCTGGCCGTGCAGCAACGCACCCGCGCCGCCTACCAGTCCGTGACCATGGCCAGTGACTTCTCCCCGGCCGCCGATGCCGCCCTGCGGCTGGTGGCGGGCTGGTTCGCGGATGCGTCTTCGCGCACCCTGCTGCATGGCTACGCGGTGCCGCTGGCCACGCTGGCCCTGCCCGATGCCGCGCGTGGCGATGCATTGGCGGTGCTACATGACCAAGCCCGTCGCGATGCCGATGCGCAACTGCTGCGCGCATTGGATGCAACCACGGGCTGGACGCCGGAAGTCCGCGCCGGCGGCCCCATCCGGCTGCTGCGCGAGCATGCGCGCGAAGCCGGCACCGAACTCACCGTGATCGCCTCGCACGGCCGCACCGCCCTGATGGACAAGCTGATGGGCAGCGTGGCCGAGCGCCTGCTGGAAACCGTGGGCACCGACCTGCTGCTGGTGCGTCCGCGCTAGTCGCCGCCACGCGCGCGCGGCAGTACCGCACGCAGCCACAGCAGGCCCGCCACCGCCGCCAGCACCGATGCGGCCAGCACGCCCAGCACGCTCTCCGCGTACGGCAGCGGCCGCGCGGTGAACGCCAGGTTGGCGATGAACAGGCTCATGGTGAAGCCGATGCCGCACAGCAGGCCCAGCCCCAGCATCGCCCGCAGGTCCATGCCCGCGGGGAAGCGCGCCCAGCCCGCCGCACGCAGCACCAGCGCCGCGCCGACGACGCCCACCGGCTTGCCCAGAAACAGGCCCAGCGCAATCCCCAGCGGCAGCGGTACCAGCAGGTCATGCAACCGCACGCCCCCCAACGCCAACCCGGCATTGACGAAAGCAAACAGCGGCAGGATCGCGAACGCCACCCACGGATGCAGGGCGTGCTCCAGCGTTTCCAGCGGCGAATGCTCGATGGCGTCGTCGATCGCATTGCCGCGGTCGTAATGCGGAATCAGCAAACCCGTCACCACGCCGGCCAAGGTGGCGTGCACGCCGGATTTCAACACCAGCGCCCACAGCAGCACGCCCAAGCCCAGGTAGGGCCACAGCCGCGTGACCTTGCGCCGGTTCAGCACGGCCATCAGCAGCGCCACCCCCACAGCCCCGGCCAGCGCCCCCCACTGCAAGCCCTGCGCATAGAACAGCGCGATGATGAGGATGGCGATCAGGTCATCGGCCACCGCAATGGTGGAGAGCAGCAACTTCATGCCCTGCGGCACCCGCGTGCCCAGCAGGGCCAGCACGCCGAGCGCAAACGCGATGTCGGTGGCGGTGGGCACCGCCCAGCCGCGCATCGCCAGCGCATCGTGCCGATTCATGGCCGTGAACGCCAACGCCGGCAGCGCCACCCCCGCCACCGCGCACACCACCGGCAGCAGCAACTGGCTGCGGCTGGCCAACTGCCCGGACACCACCTCGCGCTTGATCTCCAGCGCCACCAGCAGGAAGAACACCGCCATCAGGCCGTCGTTGACCCACCAATGCAGCGACTTGCCCCAGGCCCCATTGCCCAGCGGGGTGTCGCGGAACAGCACATAGGCATGCGCCCACGGCGAATTGGCGGCCAGCAGCGCCAGAACCGCCGCCGCGATCAGCACCAGTCCGGCGGCGGCTTCCAGCCGGAAGAATTCTGCGAATACGCGCTGCGCACGCGCGAGGACGGAAGGCGATGCGCTCATTGCGCGCCAGTATAGGGGCGCAATGGCACCGGCTCAGCCCTGTGCGTGGAACAGCTTGCGCAACCCCATCCAGCACTCCGGGTAGTCCTGTTGCAGATGCGGTGCGGCCATCGCCTGCGCCACCGGGCGGATCACGCCACGGGTTTCGAACATGAAGGCCAGGGTGTCTTCAAGGTAGTCCGGCTTGCCGGTATCCGCATTGCTGGCCTTTTCGAAGGTGGCCGCATCCGGGCCATGGCCGGTCATGCAGTTGTGCAGCGAGCAACCCCCCGGGGCGAAGCCTTCGGCCTTGGCGTCGTACACGCCCTGCACCAGCCCCATGAATTCGCTGGCGACGTTGCGGTGGAACCACGGCGGGCGGAAGGTGTCCTGCATGGCGAGGATGCGCGGCGCGAACACCGCGAAGTCCACGCTGCTGGTGCCGGGGGTGTCGCTGGGCGAATGCAGCACCAGGAAGATCGACGGGTCGGGATGGTCGTAGCTGATCGAACCGATCACGTTGAAGCGGCGCAGATCGTACTTGTACGGCGCGTAGTTGCCGTGCCAGCCCACTACGTCCAGCGGCGAATGATCGATGTCGGCCCGCCACAGGTGGCCCTGGAACTTGGTCAGCAATTCGAAGTCGCCTTCCACGTCCTCGAACGCCGCCTGCGGATACTGGAAATCGCGCGGGTTGGCCAGCCCGTTGCTGCCGATCGGGCCGAGGTCGGGCAACTTGAACAACGCGCCGAAGTTCTCGCAGACATAGCCGCGCGCCTGGCCGTCGGGCAGCGTCACCCGGTAGCGGATGCCGCGCGGGATCACCGCGATCTCCTGCGGCTCGACATCCAGCACGCCCAACTCGGTTTCGATGTGCAACCGTCCCTGCTGCGGCACGATCAGGAATTCACCATCGGCATTGCAGAACCAGCGTCCCTGCATGTCGCGGTTGGCGGCATACAGGTGGATGCCCAGGCCGGTGCCGGCCTCCGGGCCGCCGTTGCCGGCCATGGTGTACAGGCCTTCGATGAAATCGGTGCCGGCCTCGGGCAGCGGCATCGGATCCCAGCGCAACTTTTCCGGCGTGACCGGGCCAACGCCGAAATCGTTGTGGAAGCGCGCCTGCGCGAACGGCTGGAACCTGCCATGCATCGCCGCCGGGCGAATGCGGTACAGCCAACTGCGGCGATTGCTGTGGCGCGGCGCGGTGAACGCGGTGCCGGTCAGCTGTTCGGCATACAGTCCCAGCGGCGCGCGCTGCGGCGAATTGCGCCCCACCGGCAACGCGCCGGGCAGCGCCTCGCTGGCGAACTCGTTGCCGAAGCCGGTCTGGTAGCCACGGGCGTCCATCTCACAGCACCCCGCGGCGCATCTGGTCGCGCTCGATGCTCTCGAACAGCGCCTGGAAATTGCCCTCGCCGAAGCCTTCATTGCCCTTGCGCTGGATGATCTCGAAGAAGATCGGCCCCAGCGCGTTCTGGGTGAATATCTGCAACAGCTTGCGCTGCTTGGTCTCCGGGTCGGCGTCGATCAGGATGCTGTTTTTGCGCAGGCGCGCCAGGTCTTCGCCATGGTTGGGGATGCGCTGGTCCACCACGTCGAAATAGGTGTCCGGCGTGTCCAGGAACTCGATCCCGGCGGCGTGCATCTTCTCCACCGTGTCGTAGATGTCATCGGTGAAGCAGGCGATGTGCTGGATGCCCTCGCCCTTGTACTGGTCGAGGTATTCGTTGATCTGCGACTTCGGGTCCGAGGATTCGTTCAAGGGGATGCGCACCATGCCGTCCGGTGCGGTCATCGCGCGCGACAACAAGCCGGTCTTGGCACCCTTGATGTCGAAGTAGCGGATCTCGCGGAAGTTGAACAGGCGCTCGTAGTAGTCCGACCACTTCGCCATGTTGCCCTGGAACAGGTTGTGGGTGAGGTGGTCGATGAAGGTCAGCCCGAAGCCCTTGGGCATTTTCTCCGCACCCGGCAGCCATTCGTAATCCGGGTCGTGGATGGTGCCCGCGTTGTCGTAGCGGTCCACCAGATACAGCATGCAGCCGCCGATGCCCTGGATCACCGGCGCGGCCACCGCCTTGCTCAGCTCGTCACGGGCGTCGAACGCCTCGGCACCGTTCTTCAGCGCCTGCACGCGCACCCACTCCGCCAGCTTGTTGAAGCGGATCGCGAAACCGCAGGCGGACGGGCCGTGCTGCGCGGCGAAACGGGCGGCGAACGAATCCGGGTCTTCGTTGATCAGGAAGGTGCAATCCCCCTGCCGGTAGGTATGGATCGGGCGGGTCTTGTGGCGCGCCACCTGCACGAAGCCCATCTTGCGGAAGTAATCGTGCAGATGCCCCTGCTGCTCCTGCGGGGCGGAATATTCGACGAACTCGAAACCGTCGATGCCCATCGGGTTGTCAAAGGTGGTCGGCTGCATGCCAAGATTGGGGGACGCGCTCATGGTGGAACTCCATCGACACCGGGAAGCCGCATTCTATAGTTGCAATTGCAACCATCTCAAGTGCCCCCCGACCTCGCCCCCGCCATGCCCAACCACACCCAGCTCGAACTCCAGAACTTCCTGCCCTACCGCCTCAGCGTGCTGTCCAACCGCGCCTCGGACGCGATCGCACGCGAGTACTCGCAACGTTTCGCGCTGAGCGTGACCGAGTGGCGGGTGATGGCGGTGCTGGGGCGGTATCCGGGCCTGTCGGCCAACCAGGTGGCGCAGCGCACCGCGATGGACAAGGTGGCGGTGAGCCGCGCGGTGGCGAAGCTGCTGGAATCGGGCCGCCTGCTGCGCGAGTTCGACGAGGACGACCGCCGCCGTTCGGTGCTGAAACTGTCCGAAGCAGGGCTGGCGGTGTACGACCAGATCGTGCCGCTGGCGCTGGGCTTCGAACGCCAGTTGCTGGCCGACATGGACGCCACCGAACGCAGCCTGCTGTTCCGCCTGCTGGACCGGCTGGACGAACTGGAGCTGCGGGCGGAAACCGGCAACACCCACGCCACCGCTTGAAGCCGGCCGCGGGCACGCCCTGCCGCAAAACGGGAAACGGCGACCTCGCGGCCGCCGTTTCCTTCATCCGTACCGCAGCCGGCGCGTCACTTCACGCCGTGCATCAGCTTCTGCACCAACGGCGCGATCAGGAACAGCAGCGCGCCGGCGATCATCAGGATCCAGAAGCCCTGCGTGTAGGCCCCCAACGCGGAGGTCGTGGTCATGCCGGAATCGCCGCTGGCCTCGCCGGCGAACATGCCGGCCAGGTTGTTGCCGATCGCGATCGACAGGAACCATGCCCCCATCGCGAAACCGGTGAGGCGCGCCGGTGCCAGCTTGGTGGTCATCGACAGGCCGATCGGCGACAGGCACAGCTCGCCGATGGACTGGATCCAGTACACCGCGAACAAGGTCCAGAACGGGATCTTGCCGGCGTCGTTGACCAGGTCCTTCAACGCGAACATCAGCAGCAGGAACGCCAGCCCGTTGAAGATCAGGCCGAGGCTGAACTTGCGCGGGATGGTCGGGTTGGCCTTGCCCATCTTCACCCAGATCCACGCGATGATCGGCGCCAGCACGATGATGGCCACCGAGTTCACCGACTGGAACCAGGCATTCGGGAAGGTCATGAAGCCCAGCTCGCGGTCGACGATCTGGTCGGCGAGGAAGGTGAAGCTGCTGCCGGCCTGCTCGAAGAAGCACCAGAAGAACACGTTGAAGGCCAGGATGATCAGCATCGCCAGCACCTTGTCGCGCTGCACCGTGCCCTCGCGCACACCCTCGACCGCCAGCATGATCGCCGGCACCACCAGGCAGGCGATCAGGATCCAGTTGAGCACGCTGGCGTCGATGCTGAGCAGGAAGAAGAACAGCGGGATGCCCACCGCCAGGCTGGCCACGATCACCAACGCCAACCGGCTGCTGCTGGTCTGCGCGCCTTCCGCGGCACCGATGCCCTGCAACTGCGCACGCCCGAACCAGAACCACAGGAAGCTCAGCACCATGCCCACGCCGGAGGCGATGAACACCACCTTGTAGGCCGGCATGCCGTCCTGGCCGAACACCTGCTGCGCCAGGAACTGGGTGATGATCGGCGAGATCATCGCGCCGAGGTTGATGCCCATGTAGAAGATGGTGAACCCGGAATCGCGGCGCTCATCACCCTGCCGGTAGATCTTGCCCACCAGGGTGGAGATGATCGGCTTGAACATGCCGTTGCCGACGATGATCGTGGCCAGGCCGAACTTGAACAGCGGCTCGGTGGGGGAGGCCAGCAGGAACAGCCCCGCGCCCATGATCAATGCGCCGGTGAGGATCGACCGCTGGTAGCCGATCAACTTGTCGGCGATGTAGCCGCCGAAGATCGCCGCCGCGTACACCAGCGCGAGATACGCGCCGTACAGGTGGCTGGCTTCCTTCTGCCCGGCGGGGTCGCCGTTCTTGAACTGGGCCACGATGTACAACACCATCGCCCAGCGGATGCCGTAGAACGCGAAGCGCTCCCAGAATTCGGTCATGAACAGCATCCACAACGGCTTGGGATGGCCCATCACCTGCTTGAATTCGGGGAGCATCCCCGGCGTTGCTTTTTCTGCGGCTCCGCTCATGCGGGGTCCCCATCTGATGTGTGTGGTAGGAAATGGCGCGTCGAACCGTCCGCTGCGAACGCGGAGCCGGGCGAGGATGGCGGAGAACGCGGGGCCGCGTCAAACCCGAGGTGATGTCGCACCGCAACAATCCGGCGCCCCGCGTGCGCAGCCCGCGCACGCGCTGCGGAGGCTTGCAGGGTGGTGGCGCCACGCGGCATTCGCGCGATTTTCGCATAGCGCGCGCGGGTTGGCGCTGATGGCGATCAACCATGCTGCAATGCCGCACTGCGCAACGGCGCGCGACGGTCGCGGCAGTATCATGGAGTAATTGCTCCAACGCACAAGGCACCCATGACCACTGCGGCCAGATTCGAAATCGAGTTCCTGCAATACCTCAAGCCGGACGGCACCTTGAACGGCCCGCTGCCGCCCGCCGTTCCCGACAATGACCTGCTGGTGGCCATTTTCAGGAAGATGCTGTTCCTGCGCACCTTCGACGGCAAGGCCATCGCCCTGCAACGTACCGGCAAACTGGGCACCTATGCCGCTTGTCTCGGCCATGAAGCCACCCACATCGGCATCGGCGCGCTGATGCGCCCGGAAGACGTGTTCGCACCCAGCTACCGCGAATACGGCGCGCAGTTCGAGCGCGGCGTGCAACCGCGCAACGTGCTGCTGTACTGGGGCGGCGACGAACGCGGTAACGTGTTCGAAGGCCCGAAGAACGACTATCCGTGGTGCGTGCCGATTTCCACCCAGATGCTGATGGCGTCGGGCGCGGCACTGTCGTTCAAGCTGCGCAAGCAGGCACGCGTGGCGGTGGCGGTGTGCGGCGACGGCGGCAGCTCGAAGACCGACTTCTACGCCGCCGTGAACTCGGCCGGCGCCTACAAGCTGCCGCTGGTGCTGTGCGTGGTCAACAACGGCTGGGCGATCAGCGTGCCGCGTGCCGCGCAGACCGGCGCGGAAACGCTGGCGCAAAAAGGCCTGGCCGGCGGCCTGCATTGCCTGCAGGTGGACGGCAACGACCTGGTGGCGGTGCTGGAAGCCATGCGCCGCGCGCTGGAGCTGGCGCGCAGCGGCGGCGGCGGCAGCGTGATCGAGTTCCTCACCTACCGCCTGCACGACCACACCACCGCCGACGACGCCCGTCGCTATCGCGGCGAGGACGAAGTGAAGGCGGCGTGGGAAAAAGAGCCCTTCATTCGCCTGCGCACCTACCTGACCGCCCAGAAGCTGTGGGACGACGCGCAGGAAAAAGCCTGGATCGAGGAGTGTTCCAAGAAAGTGGACGAGGAAATCAACGCCTACCTGAACACCCCGGTGCAGCCGGTGGAAGCGATGTTCGATTATCTCTACGCGGAGCTGCCGGAGGACCTGCGGGCGCAACGGGCCGAAGCCATCGCGCGGGAGGGCCGGGCATGAGCGCGCAACCCATCACTCTGATCGAGGCGATCACCCAGGCGCTGGCCTTCGAGCTGCGCAAGGACGAGTCCGTGGTGGTGCTGGGCGAAGACGTCGGCGTCAACGGCGGCGTGTTCCGCGCCACCGCCGGTCTGTCGGCGCAGTTCGGCCCCGAACGCATCCTCGACACTCCGCTGGACGAAACCACCATCGCCGGCCTCACCGTCGGCATGGCCAGCCAGGGCATGCGCCCGGTGGCGGAAGCCCAGTTCGACGGCTTCGTCTACCCGATGGTGGACTTCATCATTTGCCACGCCGCGCGCATGCGCTACCGCACCCGCGGCCGGCTGACCTGCCCGATGGTGCTGCGGGTGCCGTGGGGCGGTGGCATCCGCGCGCCGGAACACCATTCCGAAGCCAACGAAGCCATCTTCACCAACGTGCCCGGCCTGCGGGTGGTGATGCCGAGCTCCCCGCAGCGCGCCTACGGCCTGCTGCTGGCCGCGATCCGCGACCCGGACCCGGTCATCTACATGGAGCCCAAGCGCATCTACCGGCAGTACAAGGAGCTGGTGCCGGACGACGGCGAAGCACTGCCGCTGGACGTGTGCTACGTGCTGCGTGACGGCAGCGATGTCACGCTGGTGAGCTGGGGCGCGCAGGTCAAGGAAACCCTGGAAGCCGCCGACGCGCTGGCGAAAGAAGGCATCAGCGCGGAAGTGATCGACGTCGCCACCCTGACCCCGCTGGACTTCCCGACGATCGCCGAAAGCGTGGCCAAGACCGGCCGCTGCGTGATCGTGCACGAGGCCGCCAAGACCGCGGGCTTCGGTGCGGAAATCGCCGCCCGGGTGGCCGAGGAATGCCTGTTCGACCTGCTGGCACCGGTCGAGCGCGTGACCGGCTACGACACCCACATTCCGCTGTTCCGGCTGGAAATGAAATACCTGCCGAGCACCGACAAGATCGTCGCCGCCGCCAAGCGTGCGATGGCGTATTCGTAAAGGACAGTCCATGAGCAAGAAGTTCTACCTCCCCGACCTCGGCGAAGGCCTGCCGGACGCGACCATCGTCGAATGGCACGTGAAAGTGGGCGACGTGATCCGCCTCGACGACAACCTGGTGTCGATGGAAACCGCCAAGGCGGTCGTCGACGTGCCCTCGCCGGTCTCCGGCAAGGTCATCGCGCTGGCCGGCGCGGCCGGCGACGTGATCGTCACCGGCAAGATGCTGGCCGAATTCGAGATCGACCCCAACCTGCCGCAACGCGCGGAAGGCCAGGACACCGGCCACCACCACGGCCCGTCCCACGCCGCCGCAGCCGCTGCGCTTCCTTCTCCCCCGCCTGCGGGGGAGAAGGCGCCGAAGGCGGATGAGGGGGCGCAGGCCGACGCCGGCACCGTGGTCGGCGCGATGCAAGTGGGCAACGCGGTGGTCAGCGAGACGGCCGTGGCCGTCGGCGGCGTCAAGGCGGTGCCGGCGGTACGCGCCACGGCGCGCAAGCTGGGCGTCGACCTGGCCCGCGTGCGGCCCAGCGGCCCGGATGGCACGGTAACGATGCAGGACGTGAAGCAGGCGGCGGCCGACGGCTCGCTGTTGCTCCCCTCGCCCTCCGGGAGAGGGGCTGGGGGTGAGGGTGCGCCGCGCCACGAGCCCTCATCCGCCCTTCGGGCACCTTCTCCCACAGGGAGAAGGGAAGAACAGCAGCGCAGCACCCTGTCGCAGGCCGGCAAGCCGATGCGTACCCAGCCACCGTCGGCCACCCCGGCTTCCGGCCAGCCCGAACAACTCAAGGGCGTGCGCCGCAACATGGCGCGGGTGATGGCCGATGCCCGCGACCGCGTGGTGCAGACCACCCTGGTGGACGATGCCGACCTGCATGGCTGGATTGGCAAGCAGGACATCACCGCCCGCACCATTCGCGCAATTGTTGCTGCCTGCAAGGCCGAACCCGCGCTCAACGCCTGGTTCGACGACGAGAACCTGACCCTCACCAAGCACCCGCACGTCGATCTTGGGCTGGCGGTGGACACCCCCGACGGCCTGTTCGTGCCGGCGCTGCGCAACGCCCACCTGCTGGATGGCCGCGGCCTGCGCGAAGGCATCAACCGCCTGCGCACGCAGGTGGAAGACCGCTCGATCCCGGCGTCGGAATTGACCGGCTACACCATCTCGCTGTCCAACTTCGGCGTGTTCGCCGGCCGCTACGGCACCGTGGTGGTGGTGCCGCCGTGCGTGGCCATCGTCGGCGTGGGCAAGCTGTCGCACGACGTGGTGGCGGTGATGGGCGGCATCGAAGTGCATCGCCGCATGCCGATCAGCCTGACCTTCGACCACCGCGCCTGCACCGGCGGCGAGGCGGCACGCTTCCTGAAGGCGCTGCTGGACGATCTGGGCTTGCCGCAGTAAACCCCGGCAGAGCGCACCCTCACCCCAGCCCTCCCCCGTCAAGGGGGAGGGGGCAAAGCAAGGCACTCTCAAGCCCTTCCCCCTTCACGAGGGAGAGGGCCAAAGCAAATCACGGCACGGCCCTGGCTTCAAAGCCCTTCCCCCTTCACGGGGGAAGGGTTGGGATGGGGGTGCTTTCTTCGCTCTACCCCTTCTCGCCTTCCAGCGCCGCTTCCACGAACGCGGCCAGCGCGGCATTCACCTCGTCGCTGCTCACGCCTGCGCCCAGCGTGAAATCACCGCCGTCATCGTCCAGCGCGCCCTGCTTGATCGAGGCCAGCCGCACGCCGGCATCGCGCGGCGAATCGAAACCGATGCTTTGCAGCAGCACGCGCTCGCCCAGCATCAGCTTGAAATAGAACTTGCCATCGGCTTCGCGGTATTGCTTGAAGGTGGGCAGCGGCGTCGCACTCTTTTTCTCGGGCTTGGCAGAGGCCTGCACCATCTGCGACAAATCCCGCAAACCCACCGCCGCGCGCAGGCGGGCCAGCGCCGGGGTGGCGTGCTGCGCGCGCAGGCGTGATGCGCCATCGCGCAGGATGGCTTCGATCTCGGCGGGCCTAGCCATCAACGCCAGGTACTTCTCGCGCAGCGGTGCGATTTCCGCATCGATGCGCTCGAACAGCTGCGTCTTCGCATCGCCCCAGCCGATGCCGTCGGCAAACGCCTGCGCGAAGGCGCGGGTTTCTTCCTTCGACGCAAACGCCTGATACAACTGGAACACCGCCGAGCCCTCGGTGGCCTTGGCCTCGCCCGGCGCGCGCGAATCGGTGAGGATGCCGGCGATCAGCTTCTTCAATTCGTTGCGCGGGGCGAACAGCGGGATGGTGTTGTCATAGCTCTTGCTCATCTTGCGGCCATCCAGGCCGGGCAAGGTGGCCACGTTGTCGTCGATCACCACGTCCGGCAGCACGAAGTACTGTTCCGAAGCCGGCTCGCCGTACAGATGGTTGAAGCGTTGCGCGAAATCGCGCGCCATCTCGATGTGCTGGATCTGGTCGCGCCCCACCGGCACCTTGTGGGCGTTGAAGATCAGGATGTCGGCGGCCATCAGCACCGGGTACATGAACAAGCCGGCGTTGATGCCGGCATCGTCGTCCTCGCCCTCGGCGCGGTTCTTGTCCACCGCCGCCTTGTAGGCGTGGGCGCGATTGAGCAAGCCCTTGCCGGCCACGCAGGTCAACAGCCAGGTCAGCTCGGGAATCTCGGGGATATCACTCTGGCGGTAGAACCAGTTCTTCTCCACGTCCAGACCACAGGCCAGCCAGGTCGCCGCGATCTCCAGCGTGCTGCGCTGCACCCGCGTCGGATCACCGCACTTCACCAGTGCGTGGTAGTCGGCGAGGAAGTAGAAATTCTCGGCATCGCTGGCCTGCGCGCTGGCCAACGCCGGGCGGATGGCCCCGACGTAGTTGCCCAGGTGCGGGGTACCCGAGGTGGTGATGCCGGTGAGGATGCGGGTCTTGCTCATGCGCGGGGCTGGTTTCGAAACGGATCCGCATTCTAAGCGGTCGCGGCGCAACCCCGTTTTCCTTGCCCGCGCGTTGACAGGAGGGCAGCGCGATCGTCGCGCCTCTGGAGACCGCCATGTTCCGTCAACTCGTGCTTGCCCTTGCCGTCACCGCCGCCACCGGCTGCGCGCTGCCCGCGCAGGGCCGCGATCTCGTCACCCTGGGCGTGGTGGACCGCGACAGCGGCCAGACCCTCCCCGAATACCCCTGGCATGGCCAGCATTGGGTGCCGGGCGTGCCCGGGCATCGCTATGCCGTGCGCCTGACCAACACCACCGGCGAACGCGTGCTGGTGGTGTTGTCGGTGGATGGCGTGAACGCGGTCAGCGGGCAGACCGCCGCCGCCTCGCAGGCCGGCTATGTGCTGGGCCCGTGGGAGTCCACCGACATTGCCGGTTGGCGCAAATCGCTGGATGACGTCGCCCAGTTCGTGTTCACCGACCTGCAAGACAGCTACGCCGCGCGCACCGGGCGCCCGGCCAACGTGGGCGTGGTGGGGATCGCGGTGTTCCGCGAAAAACCGCAGCCGCCGGTGTATTCCGCACCCTATCCAATGCCGGCACCACCACTGGCGGCACGCGAGCAGGCCAGCGACAGCATGGCCAAATCCGCCGCCCCGGCCAGTGCCGGCCGCGCAATGTCGGAAGCGCGGGCGCAGCCGCAACGCATCGGCACCGGGCATGGCGCGCGCGAATGGTCACCGATCGGGCAGACCACCTTCGAGCGCGCCAGCAGCCGGCCGGCACAGGTCAGCCAGTTGCGCTACGAAGACGCCGACGCACTGGTGGCGATGGGGGTGATACCGCCGCGCATCCCCACCTATGCCGGCAGCACGCCGCAGGCGTTTCCCGGCGGGTTCGTGCCGGATCCGCCGCGCTGGTGATCCGCTGCAGGCCGAAGGCGCGTTACTTCTTCGCCGCGCCTTCCAGCTTCTCGCCGGCGCGCTTGATGTCCTTGCCGGCACCGGCCATGGTGTTGCAGGCAGTCAGGGTGGCGCTGGCGAACACCACCAGCACGAGCAGGGCAAGCAGACGCTTCATGGGAACCTCGGGAAAGGGTGGAACAGCCGCCTACATTAAACCGCGATCGAACACGAACTGCGCGTGAATATCGCTCAATCGCGCATCAGGGTGGATTTGCCGAACAGGCTTTCCACCAGATCCACCGCGAGCCGGGCAGTCATGTTGCGGCGATCCAGCGCCGGGTTCACCTCGACGATGTCCAGCGAACCCAGCCGCCCGGTATCGGCCACCATTTCCATGATCAGCTGCGCCTCGCGGTAGTTCACGCCGCCGGGCACGCGGGTGCCGGTACCCGGTGCGATGGCCGGGTCCAGCATGTCCACGTCGAAACTGACATGCAGGTGGGTGTTGTCGTCCACGCCCTCCAGCGCCTCTTCGATGCTGCGGCGCATGCCCACTTCATCGATGTAGCGCATGTCGTAGATATCCAGGCCGTGTTCCTGCACCAGCCGCTTCTCGCCCGGATCCACCGAGCGGATGCCGATCTGCCGCACCTGCCCGGGCGTGATCGCCGGACGCACGCCACTCAACCCCGTCAGCGCCTCCGGGCCGAGGCCGCACAGGCAGGCCACCGGCATGCCGTGGATGTTGCCGCTGGGGGTGATGTCGGACGTATTGAAATCGGCATGCGCGTCCAGCCACAGCACCCGCAACTGCTTGTCGTTGGCACGGCAGTGCGCGGCCACGGCGGCGATCGAACCGATCGCCAGGCAATGGTCGCCGCCCAGCAGGATGGGCAGCCGCCCATCGCGCAATTCGCGCATGCTGGCGTCAAACACCGCGCGGTTCCATGCCACCACTTCGTGCAGGTGGCGATAACCGTACACCGGCGGCGACACCGGGTTGCGCGGCCCCTGCACGTCGCCCAGGTCGCGCACGTCCACCCCGCGCGCGGCGATCGCTTCCACCAGCCCCGCCACCCGCAGGGCCTCCGGTCCCATCGACGCCCCGCGCCGGGAGGCACCGATGTCGGTGGGCACGCCAAATACGGAAACGGGGGGATAGGTACGCATCATGGCGAGGCTGCCGGTCTGGTGCAGGTACCCGCTGCGGGGGCCCGCGAAGCACGAGATGGTGCCGCTTGTCCGAATCGAACGGACGACCTACCGCTTACAAGGCGGTTGCTCTACCTGCTGAGCTAAAGCGGCGCGGGCGCAGATTCTAGCAGGCAGGTTGCGGCCACGCCTTGCCGCGCTTGCCACCCTTGCCACCCTTGCCGGGCATGCTCAGCGCAATGCGGCGCAATCCAGCGGCTGCGCGGGGGCGATGGCCGCCAGCGTGGCGGGGTCGATCGAGGCCGGCAGGCGCGCATCCAGCCAGGCCTGCGCCGACGTGCCGCCCACCGGTTCGGCAAGGGCCTGCACGCCCTTGCCCCGCAACTCCGCCTGCCGTCGCCGGGCCGCGTCTTCACTGCTGAAGCGGCCCAGCGCGATGCTGTTGGCATCGGCGCCCTTGTTCATCACGAACAGATCGGACACGCCCGCCGCCTTGAGTTTGGCGGCCAGCGCCTGCGCCGCTTCCGGGGTGGCCTGCGCAGGCAGGTAGACCTTCCAGCCCCGCGCGGCACGCACACCCTCGGCCTGCACGCGGACCGATACCCCCGCACGTGCCAATGCGCGCTGCGCGGCTTCACGCGCCGGCACGTCGGCAAACGGGCCGAAGCGCAGGCACGCCTCCGCCGGTGTGTCCTGGCGGAGGTCTTGGTCGGGCACAGCGGCCGGTGCGGCAGCGGTGGCCGCCGGCACGCCGGCTTCGGCCAGCAACCGCAACGCGGGAGCCGTCGACGCGGCAACCGGCTTGGCCGCCGGCTGGAACACCCACCAACCCGCCGCCCCCAGGTTGAGCATCACGAGCATGACGATGGTGGCGCGCAGCAGCATGGGTGCAGTTTATGCGATCTGCAGCGCGTGCCAGCGCGCCATTCCCTGCAACACCAGGTCCGGTGCCCAACGATGCACCGGCAGGCGCTCGCGCAGCGCTTCGGCTCCGCCGCCGTGCAGCCACAGGCGCACCGGCTGGCCCAGCAAGGCGTGTGCCGCATGCAGGCTTTGCTCGACGAGGGCCAGGGCGGCACCCTCGCAACCGGAGGCCAGTGCGTGGCCGGTGTCGTCACCGAATTCGGCATACGTGCCGCCACTGGCCGGCAACTGCGCGGCGCGGGCGTGCAGGCATGCCCGCATCAGCTGCGGCGAGGGCGCGATGCGGCCACCGTGATGGCGGCCGCCGGCATCCAGCACGTCGACGGTCAATGCCGTGCCCACCCCGACCAGCAGCGCTGCCTCGCCGGTGCAGGCCCCCAACAGGGCCAGGAAGCGATCCACGCCGAGATGGGCGGGCTGCGCGTAGGCGATCCGCAGCGGTCCCAGTGCCGCCTGCGTGCGCACCTCGCGTACCTGCGCGAACCGCGACGCCAAGGCATCCGCCAGTGCCTGCCGGTGCGCGGCGGGCGCCACGCTGGCCAGGCAGGCCACGCGGCCCACCGGCAGCGCGTCGAGCCAGCCGCCGTCGTCGTGCGCGCACGCGACTACCGGGCCCAGCTGGCCATCTGCCAGCAACGGGGCATATTTCACGCGGGTATTGCCGAGGTCGAACAACCACGTCGTCATGGCCGCACGCTCACGTCGCCCGCGTGCACATGCCGCAATACGCCTTGCGCATCGCGGACACGCAAGGCGCCATCGTCGGCAAGGCCCAATGCCTGCGCCTGCCAATGGCCGGCAGGCGTCTCGATGCGCAGGTTGCGCCCGGCCAGCGCATCCAGCGCGGCATAGCGCGGCAGGAACGCCGGCAACCCCTGCGCCTCGAACACGTCCAGGGCCGGCAACAGATGCGCCAGCAGCACCGTCGCCAGCGTGTTGCGCGCCGGCGGCACCGGCAGCAGGCCGGCCAAATCGGCCCAGGGCTGGTCGATGCCGGCCGCGTACGCCGGCGGCATCCGCACGTTCAGCCCCAACCCGACCACCGCGCGCGCACTGCCGGCGACTTCACCGCCGCCCTCGATCAGCAGGCCGCCCAATTTGCGCAGCCCGCCGGCCTCGATGACCACCAGGTCGTTCGGCCATTTCAGCCGTACCTGCACCGCCCCCAGCGCATGCAGCGCCTCGACGCTGGCCACGCCCATCGCCAGGCTCAAGCCCCCCAGCCGCGCCAGCCCGCCGTCGAAACAGCGCGCCAGCGACAGGTACAGGTTGGCCGCCAGCGGCGATGCCCAACTGCGCCCGCGTCGCCCGCGCCCACCGGTCTGGCGTTCCGCCAGCAACACCGCGCAGCCCTGCGCGGGTGGCGTGCGCCGCAGCAATTCGCTGTTGCTGGATTCCAATGTCCACGCCACTTCCAGCCCGGCCAGCCGGGCCTGCACGGCTGCCGGCAGGGCGGCGCGAATGGCCTCCGGTTCCAGCAAGTCGAGCGGGTGGGCCAGGCGATAGCCACGCCCGGCTTCCGCCACGATCCCGATGCCCGCCTGGCGCAATGCTTCGATCCGCTTCCACACCGCCGCCCGGGTCAACCCGGCCTCGCGGGCCAACGCATCGCCGCTGGCAGGCCCGGCCGCCAACCGCTGCAGCAGGGCACGTTCGTGCAATGCCGCACTCATGCCCGCATCCGCCAGCGGTGCAACAGGCGCGCTTTTTCGAAGCGGGATTCCTGGCCCCGCCACACCCGCACCAGATTGGCGCGGTGGGTGAAGGCGATGAACAGCGCCAGCCCCGCCGCGAAGACCGCCTGCGGCGACGACATCCCCTGCCATGCGCCCCACGCCGGCAACACTGCGGCCGCCACCACCGTGGCCAGCCCGACATAGCCGCTGGACAGCAGCACCAGCAGCCACGCCAGCAGCAACGGCAGCAACGCCCACGGCCACAGCACCAGCAAGCCGCCGACTGCGGTGGCGGCACCCTTGCCGCCACGAAATCCGTGCCAGACCGGCCAGACATGGCCCACCACCGCCAGCGCCGCCGCCGGGTATGCCCATGCCGGCGCAAATCGCAGCGCCAGCCACGCCGCCAGCACACCCTTGCCGATGTCGATCACCACCACCCCCAGCGCGAAACGCGCGCCCTGGGTGCGGAACGCATTGGTGCCGCCGGCATTGCCGCTGCCCAGCGTGCGCACGTCCACGCCGCGCAACCGGCCCAGCAGCAAGCTGCCCGAGAGCGAGCCCAACAGGTAAGCGACCAGCAGGATGGCAACAACGATCGGCGACACTGTCATCGCGCCATGATACGCAAGCGCGGCCACCATCCACGCGGCATGCTCAGGCCACCGGCGCCGGCTGCAAACCCACCACCAGCGCGCCCTGCCCGGCGTGCGCACCGATCGCCGGCCCCACTTCCACCAGATGCGCTTCCACCACCGGCAGGCGCTGCCGCAACGCGGCCAGCAGGCGCTGGCCGTCCGCAAGTGCATCGGCATGGCCCACGATCAACCGCCAGCCCGTCGCCGCCGGCATGCGCCGGGCCACGAACCGCGCGAACGCCTCCGGTGCGCGCCGGCGTGCAAACAGGCCACCCGCCACTTTCAACACCCCCTCCGGCGTCATCTTCGCCACCGGCACCAGCCCGGACGCGCGCACCAGTACGCCGGCCCAGCGCGGGATGCGGCCACCGCGCACGGCATGCGAAATGTCGCGCGCCAGCGCGAACATCCGCGTCTGCGGCCGCAACCGCGCCAGTTCGGCCTCGATCGCATCGGCGTCCATGCCCGCCTGCGCCAGTTCGCCCGCGCGCCAGGCCAGCAACGCCTGCCCGGCGGTGGCATTGCCGGTATCGAAACACCGCAACGGCCGGCGTTGCCCGCGCGCCGCCGTTTCCGCCGACTGCAAGGTGCCCGACAACGGCCGCGACAGCCCCACGTACACACCCGCGGGCTGGTGCCCCAGCACATGCTCGAACACGCGCCGGAAATCCCCCGGCGGCGGCTGGCTGGTCTGCGGCAGTTGCGCGCAGCGGGCCATGCGCCGGTAGAACTCGGCGGCACTCAGGCCCAGCCGATCCAGGTAGTCGCGCCCGTCCAGGCTCACCCGCACCGGCACCACGTGGATGCCATGCCGGTCGGCCAGCACCGGCGGCAGGTCGGATGCGCTGTCGGTGATGATGGCCACCTGCGCGGGGGTCTCCACGCTGCGTTGTTGCAGCAGCATGTCGTCGGCCTTCATCGACTCCACCCGGCCGACGCGGGCGGCGGTGTCGAACAACTGCTGCGGCTGCCCGGCGTGCCCGTGCACGCGCACGCGCCGGCTGCTGCCGGCCACCACCAGCGAGTCGATGCCCTGCGCCAGCAACGCCACGCGCAGGGCGTCGCGGTCGATGCCTTCGCCGACGACCAGGCATTCGGTGCAGTAGCGGCGCTGCGGATCCACGTCCTGATGCAGGTGCGGCACCTCTTCCGCATCCACCGCAGGCATCACGCCCACTGGCCGCGGCAGGCGACCATCGCCCTCGGCGTAGGCGGCCATGCCTTCCAGCCAATCCACGAACCCGCGCGCGCCGGCGTCCACCACGCCCGCCTTCTGCAACACCGCCATCTGTTTCGGCGTGTCCTGCAGCGCTTGCCGGGCGCGCTGCAAGGCGTGGTCAAACGCGGCACGGGCATTGCTGCGGTGCTGCCGTGCACTGTCCCCCAGCGCCTCGGCGAAGGCCGCCATCACGCTGAGGATGGTGCCCTCCACGGGTTGCGCCAACGCCGCCCGCGCGCTCTCCGCGCCCCGTCGCACAGCCTCCGCCAAGGCCGTTGCATCCAGGCTGGGCAATGCACGCACGTGCTCGGCCGCGCCCACCAGGAACTGCGCCATGATCGCGCCGGAATTGCCGCGTGCACCATCGATGGCATCGTTGCCCACGCGCTGCAACAACTCGCCGGCATGCACGCAGCGGCGGCTCAGTGCGCCGTTCAGCACGCAGCCCAGGGTGGACGCCAGGTTGCTGCCGGTGTCGCCGTCCGGCACCGGGAAGACGTTGATGCGGTTGAGCTCGTCGCGGGCGGCGATCACCCGCGCGGCACCGGCGATCAACGCGCGCCGCAGGGCGGCAGCGCTCAGGGACGGCAAGGGCGGTAGTGGCAAGGTGGCGGTGGTCATGACGGCAGTGTGCCGGTCACGCCCCCGGCGTGGTTGCTGCATCGCAACAGGGGGGGCTGGCGGTGGCCTGCTATAGTCGCCTGTGGCTGTCCGTGCCACGCGGCAACCGTCCTCCCCAGGTGACGCCCATGCGCCTTCCCACGCTGCAACAACTGCTGGTTGGTTTCGCCCTGCTGGGCAGCTGCACCCATGTCGCAGCCGCCGAACTGCGCCACCTGCCCGCCGAACCTGCGGTCAATGCCGATGCGGCGACCGGCCAGATCGACCGCATGGAAGAAGCCGACATCGACGGCGCGGTGGCCGCCAGCCATGCGCAACGCCCGCAACGCGCACGCACGCAGGCCCCTGCCCCGGCCGCGCGTACCGCCGGCGACACTCGCGCCCTGCCCTCGCGCTTCCACAGCTTCCTGCCGGGCATGTTCCGCTAAGGAAGGCCTGAACAACGCCATCCGGGCGTTGCCAGCCCACGGGGCACGCCTCCCCGCACGCCGAAACATGCCTGCGGTGGCACCGGCCAGACACTACAAGCCTGCTGGCAATTCCGCCTCGAAGCGCGCGCCACCCAGCTCCCGCGAGCGGCCCACGTGCAACTGGCCGCGATAACTCTTGAGGATGTCCTGCACGATCGACAGGCCGATGCCGTGGCCCTGCACGCGCTCGTCGCCGCGCACGCCACGTTGCAACACGAAGGCGATGCGGTCGTCGGCGATGCCGGGGCCGTCGTCCTCCACCACGATCAGCAGGCCGGCGCGGCGACCGGCGGCCTGCGGGCCTTCCGCCACGGTCAGCAACACTCGCGATTTCGCCCACTTGAAGGCGTTTTCCAGCAGGTTGCCCAGCAGCTCCTGCAAATCACCGGTCTCGCCGTGGAAGCGCGCCTCGGGGGCGATCTCGAATTCGCACAGCACGCCCTTCGCGGCATAGACCTTTTCCAGCCCGACCACGATCTGCTCGGCCTGCGGCTCGATTTCAATCGGCGCGGCGAACAACTGATGCCCCGAACGCGCCGCGCGCGCCAGCTGGTAGCTCACCAGATCGTTCATCCGTCGCAGTTGCGTATCCACTTCCCCGCGCAGCTCGGCTTCGCCGGTGCCGCTGTCGAGCCGCGTGCGCAGCACCGCCAGCGGCGTCTTCAGGCTGTGCGCCAGATCGGCCAGGGTGTTGCGCTGGCGCTCCAGGTTCTCGCGTTCGCTCTGGATGAAGGCGTTGATGCTTTCGGTCAGCGGCTCCAGTTCGCGCGGGTGCGCCTGCCCCATGCCGGCGGCGGCACCGGATTGCACGCGCTTGAGCTCGTCGATCACGTCGCGCAGCGGGCGCAGGCTCCAGCGCAGCACCAGCATCTGCAGCAACAGCAACACCACGCCGGCACCACCGAGGTAGCGCCACAGCGCGGCGCGGAAGGCCGCCACCTGCCGTCCCAACGCGGTGCTGTCTTCGAGGATGTAGACGGTGTAGGGAATCTCGTGTGCCTGCTCGGCACCATCGCTCAAGGCCAGGCCATAGCCGAACCGATAGACCTGGCCCGGGGTGCCGTTGATCTGGGTCAGCGGCAACGGGCCTTCGAACACCTGCCGCCCGGGCGCCAGCATCGCGCCCTTCGGCAACCGCGGGCCTTGCGCGGAGTCCGATTCCCAATCATTGCCCTGCTGCATCACGATCTGCGCATACAGTCCGCTGCCGGGCCGGCGGAAGCGCGGATCCGGCGGGTCCCACGGCGGGATCACGCTGCCGTCGCGGGCGAAATCGCTGTTCGCATAGGCCAGTGCATAGCTGTGCAGGCGCTCGCGCAAGCCGCTCTGCGCGGTGCTCTGGAACGCGCGATCAAGTGCATAGCCGGCAAGGGCAAGGAAGGCGACCAGGCCCAGGCTGGCCGCCCACAGCTGGCGCGACTGCAGCGAGCGCGGCTGGGCGATGCGCAGCCGCCGCGACGGGGCGGCGGTGGCGACGGGTTCAGGCGCTGCGGCGGTCATGCCCCGTGGTCAGGCGCTCACTCGCCGCTGCGCGCGATGGCGAAGCGATAGCCGCGCCCGCGCACGGTCTCGATCGGCTTGAGCGCGCCGTCGGGGTCGAGCTTCTTGCGCAGGCGGCCGATGAAGACTTCCAGCACGTTGGAATCGCGGTCGAAATCCTGCTGGTAGATGTGCTCGGTGAGGTCGGCCTTCGAAACCAGCTCGCCGGCATGCATCATCAGGTATTCCAGCACCTTGTATTCGTAGCTGGTCAGGTCGACGTTGCTGCCGGCGACGCTGACCGTCTGCGCGGCCAAGTCCAGGTGCACCGGGCCGCATTCCAGCGTGGGCTTGCTCCAGCCGGCGGCGCGCCGCACCAGCGCGTTGATGCGCGCCAGCAATTCCTCGACGTGGAAGGGCTTGACCAGGTAGTCGTCGGCGCCCTGCTTCAGGCCGTCCACCTTGTCTTGCCAGCTGGAACGCGCGGTCAGGATCAGCACCGGGAACTTGCGGCCTTCCGCACGCAGCGCCTTGATCAATTCCATGCCGCTCATCTTCGGCAGGCCAAGATCGATGATGCCGACATCGAACGGCACCTCGCGCCCCATGTACAGGCCTTCCTCGCCATCCTGCGCGGCATCCACCGCATAGCCTTCACGCTTCAGGCGCGCGGCCAGGGTCTCGCGCAACGGGGCCTCATCTTCGACCAGCAGGATACGCATGGACACTCCTTGGATAACGAACGAAAGCGTCGAGCACGCGCCTGCGCGCGCTCAATCCTCATCCCCGTCGCGCTTGGCCCGTTGTGGCTGGCCGCCGGCACGCGCCGGTTCCTGCATGTACACCCGCACCCGGCCCTGATCGTCCACCACCTTCACCCGGTGCATGTCGCGACCGTCGTACTGGATGCGCTCGGCCGACAGCACCTCGCCGCGGGTATCGCGCTCCACCCGGCGCACCGCGTCGGACAGGCTGTCCCGCGTTGGCGGCGGCCGGTCCTGGCCACGCTCGCGCGGCAGTGGCGGCATCTGCTGCGCCCACGCCGACGCCACCGGCAGCGCCGCCAGGATGGCGACGGCAAGCAGGTTGGGTAGTGCGATCGAAGTGCGGGACATGGCGTGCGACGCTGATCTGCAAGAGACGTGGGCATTCTTGGAAACAGGGGGTGAACCCCCCCTGAAGTTTCCTGAACAGGATACCGCTTCGTTCAGCGTCCTGCCGCCGGCCGCTTCAGAAAATTTCGCCGACGCAGCAGCGCAGCGAACCACCGGCCGCCTCGATCGCATCCAGTGCCACCGTGCGCACGCTGAAGCCGGCAGCGGCCAGCACATCGCGATGCTGCGGCAACAAGGCGCGCCCGGCATCGGCGCTCATCCACACCACATCGCGGCTCACCGCGATGCAGTTGCCGACGAACGCTGCGTGTTCGGCATCACTGCACAGCACCGCATGCGGCGCATACAGTTGCGCAATGGCTGCGGCCACCGGCTGCCGGGCAAAGCCCTTCGGGCACACTACCGCCGCTCGCCCGGCCAGCACCGCCAGCACCACGTTGGTGTGGTATTCGCCGGGCGCAAGGTCGAAGCACAGCGTCGCACGCAGGCCGAAGGCGTCGTGCATCAGCCGCGCGCCTTCTTCGTCGCAGCGTTCGGACAGGCCGCAAAAGCCCAGCCCGCGCGCGCGGTCGATCACCAGCGCGCCAGTGAGTTCACACGGATGCGCCTGCGGCGACAAGTCGACTTCCTCGCGCCCCAGCACGTTGCGGAAGAAGCCGCGAATGTCGTCACGCGCGGCTTCGCGCTGGCGCACTTCGTGGCGCATGCGGCCGATAATGCTGCGGCCAGCCGCAGTGCCGAACACGTTGTTGGGAAACAGCGCATCCGGCGTGTCCTCGCGGCCGGCGAAGCAGACCGTCGGCACCACCGATGACAACGCACGTTGCAAATCACGATGCTGCGCGGACGCACGCACGGCATCGAAGGCGGCGGCATCGGCCATGTACGCATTGTCTTGCGCCGACTGCTCGGCCAACGCAAATCCATCGGGGGCAATCAGGAACGTGGCGCGTGCCGTGGCGGGGCCGAAGTCGGTCGTCGCCTGCTGGAAGAAGGTGGAAAACGCGGCAACATCACGGGTGATCATGCGAAACGGGCTCTCGTTCGGTGAGGGAAATGGCGTGCTCGACCAGCGCCCAGCCGGCACCGGGCTTGTGCGCGCCTTCGCTGAGCACTTGGCGAAAGGCGCGGCCACCGGGCTGGCCTGCGAACAGGCCCAGCAGATGGCGCGTGATGTGTTTGAGGAAAACGCCCTTGGCCAACTGCGCTTCCACATAAGGTCGGTAGGCGCGCAGCAGATCCGCACGCGAACGCAATTCGCCGCCAAACCAGCGCACATCGAGCTGATGCAGCAGATACGGCGTGTGGTACGCGGCCCGGCCCAGCATCGCGCCATCGACATGGACAAGATGCTGCGTGGCCTCCTCGGCATCGGCGATGCCGCCGTTCACCAACACCTGCAGCTGCGGGCGCTCGCGCTTGAGGCGGTAGGCCCAGTCGTAGCGCAGCGGCGGCACTTCGCGGTTTTCTTTCGGCGACAGCCCTTTCAGCCATGCGTTGCGGGCGTGCACCACGAACATTCGGCAGCCGGCCTCGGCGACGATGTCGATGAAGCGTGCGAAACG
The DNA here is from genome assembly GCF_041905325.1 of Thermomonas sp. GTDB lineage: Bacteria > Pseudomonadota > Gammaproteobacteria > Xanthomonadales > Xanthomonadaceae > Thermomonas. The sequence continues at coordinate 239,713 of NZ_JAYRLK010000006.1, forward strand.
CTCCCACTCGTGGTCATCATCTACGCCGAGGCGACATTTCACGGTGATCGGAATCTCCGGCGCTGCCGCAATCATTGCCGCCACGGAGTCGGCCACCAGCGCAGGTTCGCGCATCAAACAGGCACCAAAGCGCCCCGCCTGTACGCGGTCAGACGGGCAACCGCAGTTGAGGTTGACCTCGTCATAGCCCCAATCGGCGGCAATCCGCGCCGCCTGCGCCAACAGCGCCGGCTCGCTGCCGCCCAGCTGCAGCGCCACCGGATGCTCGCACGGGTCCATCGCCAGCAGCCGCGCGCGGTCGCCCAGCACCACCGCGTTGGCATGCACCATTTCCGAATACAGCCGCGCCCGTGGCGCCAGCAGCCGGTGGAACACGCGGCAGTGCGAATCCGTCCAATCCATCATCGGGGCGACGGACAGGCGCAACTGGTCGGCGGGAATGGCGGGGGAGGCGTTCACGCGGTGCATTGTACGGAGCCGGGAGCAACCCCAGCCGGGATGCGCGACAATGACGCATTCCGGCATCCCGTCCAGCACGCCCCATGAACAACAGCTACCGCAAATACCTGCCCGGCACCGCCCTGGACTATTTCGACGCCCGCGAGGCGGTGGAGGCACTCAGGCCGGGGGCGTGGGCGCAGCTGCCGTACACCGCGCGGGTGCATGCCGAGAACATCGTGCGCATGGCCGAGCCGGTGGATATCGCCGCGTGCCTGGCGCAGTTGGTCGAGCGCCGCCGCGACATGGATTTCCCGTGGTTCCCGGCGCGGGTGGTGTGCCACGACATCCTTGGCCAGACCGCGCTGGTGGACCTGGCGGGGCTGCGCGAGGCGATTGCCAGGCAAGGCGGCGACCCGGCGCAGGTCAACCCGGTGGTGCCGGTGCAATTGATCGTGGACCATTCGCTGGCAGTGGAAGCGCCCGGTTTCGACAAGGACGCCTTCGCCAAGAACCGCGCGATCGAAGACCGCCGCAACGCCGACCGCTTCGACTTCATCGAATGGTGCAAGCGCGCGTTCGACAATGTCGACGTGATCCCGGCGGGCAACGGGATCATGCACCAGATCAACCTGGAGAAGATGTCGCCGGTGATCTACACCCAGGACGGCGTGGCCTTCCCCGACACCTGCGTGGGCACCGATTCGCACACCCCGCACGTGGATGCGCTGGGGGTGATCGCGGTGGGCGTGGGCGGGCTGGAAGCGGAAAGCGTGATGCTGGGGCGGCCGTCGATGATGCGCCTGCCCGACATCGTGGCGGTGGAGCTGGCCGGCAAGCCCGGCCCCGGCATCACCGCCACCGACGTGGTGCTGGCGCTGACCGAGTTCCTGCGCCAGCAGAAGGTGGTGGGCGCCTACCTGGAATTCCGTGGCGAGGGCGCCGCGGCGCTGACCATCGGCGATCGCGCCACGATCTCCAACATGGCCCCGGAATACGGCGCCACCGCCGCGCTGTTCTTCATCGACGACAACACCCTGGACTACCTGCGCCTGACCGGCCGCGACGACGCGCAGGTGGCGCTGGTGGAAACCTACGCGCGCACCGCCGGGTTCTGGGCCGACGACCTGGCGCATGCGCAGTACGAACGCACCCTGCATTTCGACCTGTCCAGCGTCACCCGCACGCTGGCCGGCCCCAGCAACCCGCACCGCCGGCTGCCGGTGGATGCGCTGGCCGAGCGCGGCATCGCCGACGCCGCCAAGCTGGATGCCGCGCGCACCGAAGAGGCCCATGGGCTGATCCCCGACGGCGCGGTGATCATCGCCGCCATCACCAGTTGCACCAACACCTCCAACCCGCGCAACGTGATCGCCGCCGCGCTGCTGGCGCGCAATGCCAACGCGCGCGGGCTGACCCGCAAGCCGTGGGTGAAAACCTCGCTGGCGCCCGGCTCGAAGGCGGTGGAGCTGTACCTGAAGGACGCCGGCCTGCTGGACGAACTGGAGCAGTTGGGCTTCGGCATCGTCGGCTTCGCCTGCACCACCTGCAACGGCATGAGCGGCGCGCTGGACCCGGCGATCCAGAAGGAAGTGCTGGAACGCGACCTGTACGTCACCGCCGTCTTGAGCGGCAACCGCAACTTCGACGGCCGCATCCATCCGTATGCGAAGCAGGCGTTCCTGGCCTCGCCGCCGCTGGTGATCGCCTACGCGATCGCCGGCACGGTGCGCTTCGACATCGAGAAGGACGTGCTGGGCGTGGACGCCGCCGGCAATGACATCCGGCTCAAGGACATCTGGCCGTCGGATGCCGAGATCGACGCGGTGGTGAAGGCCAGCGTGAAGCCGGAGCAGTTCCGCCGCATCTACGGGCCGATGTTCGCGCGTGGCGGCAACGTGGCCCGCGCCAAACCGCTGTACGACTGGCGACCGCAATCCACCTACATCCGCTGCCCCCCGTATTGGGAAGGCGCGCTGGCCGGCGCGCGCACGCTGACCGGCATGCGGCCGCTGGCGGTATTGCCCGACAACATCACCACCGACCACCTGTCGCCCAGCAACGCCATCCTGCGGTCGAGCGCGGCAGGCGAGTACCTGGCGCAGATGGGCCTGCCGGAAGAAGACTTCAATTCCTATGCCACCCATCGCGGCGACCACCTCACCGCGCAGCGCGCCACCTTCGCCAATCCCAAGCTGCTCAACGAGATGGTGGTGGTCGATGGTGCGGTGAAGCAAGGCTCGCTGGCGCGCGTCGAACCCGACGGCCAGGTGATGCGCATGTGGGAGGCCATCGAAACCTACATGCAGCGCAAGCAGCCGCTGTGCATCATCGCCGGCGCCGACTACGGCCAGGGCAGCTCGCGCGACTGGGCCGCCAAGGGCGTGCGGCTGGCCGGCGTGGAGGCCATCGTGGCGGAAGGCTTCGAGCGCATCCACCGCCAGAACCTGGTCGGCATGGGCGTGCTGCCGCTGCAATTCCTGCCCGGCACCACCCGCAGGACACTGGGCATCGACGGCAGCGAAACCTTCGACGTGCGCGGCCAGCGCGCGCCGGGTGCCACGCTGACGCTGGTGATCCACCGCACGAACGGCGACAGCGTGGACGTGCCGGTCACCTGCCGGCTGGATTCCGACGACGACGTGACCACCTACGAGGCCGGCGGCGTGCTGCAACGGTTCGCGCAGGATTTCATGTCCACGTTCGCCCCCGTGTAAGCCGCCCCCTCGTTTTCCGGCGCGAACCACGGCATCATCGGGTGCGAACAAGCCCCTGCGACCGCAGGGACGGTGGAGCTTGTCTTGCAGCACAACCGGCGCGGGCCAGCACGCAACAGGCAACGCCGCGGGCACTGGTTCGCGGCACGACGCCCGCTGGCCAGGCACCCCGCCCGGCCCGCACCCGCCCCGGCGCAGCCCTTCGACGGCATCTGGCAGGCCGTGCTGGAAGCCACCCAGCAAGGTGCCTGGGACTACGACGCGCGTGCCGACATCGTGCGTCATTCGCAGTTGTGGAAGGCCCTGCTGGGCTATGCCGACGAACCCGTCGGCAATACGCTGGAGGCATGGATGCAGCGCATCCACCCGGATGACGTGGCGCGGGTCCGCGCCGACATGGCCAGCCACTGGCGTGGCGACGTGCCGTTCTACGAGAACATCCACCGCGTCCGTCATCGCGACGGCAGCTACCACTGGGTCCTCGATCGCGGCCGGGTGGTGGAACGCGCCGCCGACGGGCACCCGCTGCGGATCATCGGCACCAAGCTGGAAGCCAGCCAGCGACAACTGTTCCAGCTGCAATTGGATCAACTGGCCGAAAACGTGCCGGGCATGCTGTACCAGTACCAGCTCGACCCCGATGGCAGCAGCCATTTTCCCTATGCCAGCGCGGGCGCGGTCGACATCTACGGCCTGACCCCGGACGAACTGCGCACCGACGCCGGCAAGGTGTTCGAACGCCTGCATCCGGACGATCGCGAGCGCGGCATCCCCGGCATCCAGGCCTCGGCGCGCACGCTGGGCATCTGGCAGGCGGAGTACCGGGTCAACCTGCCCGGGCGCGGCGAACGCTGGCTCAGCGGCTATGCCAAGCCGCAGAAACTCGACAATGGCTCGGTGCTCTGGCACGGCTACATCCGCGACATCACCACCGACAAGCAGCAGGAACTGAAACTGCGGGACACCGAACGCCTGCTGCAGCGGCTGATGAACGAGATGCCGATCGGGCTGTGCCTGGTGGACGAAAGTGGCCACTTCTACTTCCGCAACCGCCGCTTCCACGACTACTTCGGCTTTCCCGACGACGTGCCGCTGGACCTGCCGCAGTGGTGGCGGGAAAGTTACCCGGACCCGGATTACCGCATCGTGGCCATTCGCGACTGGCGCGAGGCCACGGCGCACGCCCGCAACCATGACGGCGAGATTCCGCGCAAGCATTACCGCATCACCCTGCGCGACGGCAGCGAACGCATCATGGCCATCGGCGGGTTGACCTTCGGCAACCATTTCATGGCCACGTTCGAAGATCGCACCGAGCAGCAGGCGCAGAGCGAACGCCTGCAGCAGTTGGCCTACATCGACGGCCTGACCGGCATCGCCAATCGCCGCCATTTCGACGAAACCCTGCTGGCCGAATGGCGGCGCTGCCAGCGCAACGGCAAGCCGCTGTCGCTGCTGATGTTCGACATCGACCATTTCAAGGCCTACAACGACCTGTACGGCCACCAGCAGGGTGACGAATGCCTGCAAGCGGTGGCCGCCTGCCTGCACGCCGGGTTGCTGCGCGCACAGGATCTGGCCGCGCGTTACGGCGGCGAGGAATTCGTCTGCCTGCTGCCGGAGTGCGATGCCAGCGGCGCCCTGCGGCTTGCCGACAGCCTGCGGCAGTCGGTGCAGGCGCGGGCGCTGGCGCACGCCGGCTCGCCGGTGGCCCCGGTGGTCACCGTCAGCGTAGGCGTGGCCACCCGCCTGCCCACATCGGAGGCAACGCCGGACACCCTGATCGCACAGGCCGACCGCAACCTGTATCGCGCCAAGCGCGGCGGCCGCAACCGGACCAATGCCGACGGCGACGACAACCCAGGGAAGCCCTGAACAAGCCGTCACTCCCGCGATGGCGGGAATGACGAACGATAGCGACGTGTTCCAAGACTGCCTGGAAGGCTTCACGCGGGCTGCGCAACCCCGCGCGCACACTGGCCGCCTCCTGCACGCGCGGACCGCCCTTCCATGTCCATTGGCGATGACAACACCCGTCCCGGCTGGGATGCGGAACTGCTCCAGATCACCCGCTACCTCCACGATTTCGAACCGGTCTCCCCGCTGGCGTGGCAGACCGCGCGCCACATGCTGATCGACTCGCTGGGCTGCGCGCTGGAGGCACTGGAATACCCCGCCTGCACCAAGCTGCTGGGCCCGCTGGTGCCCGGTGCCACCCTGGCCAACGGCGCACGCGTGCCCGGCACCGCGTACCAGCTCGATCCGGTCAAGGCCGCGTTCGACATCGGCGCCACGATCCGCTGGCTGGACTACAACGACACCTGGCTGGCGGCCGAATGGGGCCACCCCTCCGACAATCTCGGCGCCATCCTGGCCGTGGCCGACTGGCGCAGCCGCAACGGCGCCGCATTGACGATGCGCGACGTGCTGGAGTGCGCGATCAAGGCGCATGAACTGCAGGGCATCATCGCCATCCGGAACTCGTTCAACCAGGTCGGCCTGGACCACGTGGCGCTGGTGAAGCTGGCGTCCACCGCCGTCACCTGCAAGCTGCTGGAACTGGACCGCGAACGCACGCTGGCGGCGCTGTCGCAGGTGTTCGTGGATGGCCAGAGCCTGCGCACCTACCGGCACGCACCCAACACCGGCTCGCGCAAGAGCTGGGCGGCGGGCGATGCATGTGCGCGCGCGGTGCGGCTGGCACTGATCGCGCAGACCGGCGAGATGGGCTACCCGGGCGCACTCACCGCCCCCGCGTGGGGCTTCTACGATGTCTCGTTCCAGGGCCGGCCGTTCCGCTTCGACCGCAACTTCGGCAGCTACGTGATCGAAAACGTGCTGTTCAAGATCAGCTACCCGGCCGAGTTCCACGCGCAAACCGCGGTGGAGGCGGCAATGACCGTGCACCACGCGCTCAAGGCGGCAGGGCGCCGCGTGGAGGACATCGAGAAGATCGTCATCCGCACCCATGCCGCGTGCCTGCGCATCATCGACAAGCACGGCCCGCTGGACAATCCCGCCGACCGCGACCACTGCATCCAGTACATGGTGGCGGTGCCGCTGCTGCTGGGCCACCTGACCGCCGCCGACTACGAAGACACGGTGGCCGCCGACCCGCGCATCGACGCGCTGCGCGCCCGCATCCGCTGCGTGGAGGAGCCGCAGTTCACCGCCGACTACCACGACCCCGACAAGCGCAGCATTGCCAACGGCCTGACCGTGCATTTCAACGATGGCAGCGTGCTGGACGAGGTGCTGGTGGAATACCCGCTGGGCCATCGCCGCCGCCGCGCCGACGGCATCCCGCTGCTGGAGGAAAAATTCCGCCGCAACCTGGCACGGCGCTTCGATGCCGGGCGCCAGCAGCGCATCCTCGCCGCGGCACTGGACCAAGCCACGCTGGAAGCGATGCCGGTGCGCGACTTCATGGACCTGCTGGCGGGCTGACATTCGCACCGACGGCGGCAAGCGGTGAAAATGGTGGTCCGCACCCACTGCAGGCACCCCCATGTCATCGCTTCCGCAACTCCGCATCCCCGCCACCTACATGCGTGGCGGCACCTCGAAAGGCGTGTTCTTCAGGCGCGACGACCTGCCGGAAGCGGCGCGGGTGGCGGGGCCGGCGCGCGATGCGCTGCTGCTGCGGGTGATCGGCTCGCCCGACCCCTACGGCAAGCACACCGACGGCATGGGCGGGGCCACCTCGTCGACGTCCAAGTGCGTGATCATCGCCGCCGCCAGCGTGCCCGATCACGACGTGGACTACCTGTACGGGCAGGTCAGCATTGACACCGCGTTCGTGGACTGGTCCGGTAACTGCGGCAACCTGAGCACCGCGGTCGGCCCGTTCGCCATTGCCAATGGCTTCATCCCCGCCGAGCGCATCCCGCGGGACGGCACCGTGACCGTGCGGGTGTGGCAGGCCAACATCGGCAAGACCATCTTGGTGCAGGTGCCGGTGCGCGACGGGCAGGTGCAGGAGACCGGCGATTTCGAACTGGATGGCGTGACCTTCCCCGCCGCCGAGATCGTGCTGGAGTTTGTCGATCCTTCCGACGACGAAGGGGAAGGCGGCTCGATGTTCCCCACCGGCAATCTGATCGATGATCTCGACGTGCCGGGCGTGGGCACGCTCAAGGCGACCATGATCACCGCCGGCATCCCCACCGTGTTCGTCAACGCCACCGACATCGGCTTTGCCGGCACCGAGCTGCAGCCGGCGATCAACGAGGACAAGGCGGCGCTGGCGAAGCTGGAGGCGATCCGCGTGGCCGGCGCGCTGCGCATGGGGTTGATCAAGACGGCGGCAGAAGCGGCCACCCGCCAGCACACGCCGAAGGTCGCCTTGGTTGCGCCGGCGCAGGACTACACCGCGTCCAGTGGCAAGCACATCGCCGCCGATGCCATCGACCTCAACGTACGCGCGATGTCGATGGGCAAGCTGCACCACGCGATGATGGGCACCGCCTCGGTGGCCATCGCCACCGCAGCGGCGGTGCCGGGCACGCTGGTGAACATCGCGGCAGGCGGCGGCAGCCGCGAACGGGTGTGCTTCGGCCATCCGTCCGGCACGCTGACGGTCGGCGCGTCCGTCGATCAGGTCAACGGGCAGTGGGCGGTGACGCGCGCGGTGATGTCGCGCTCCGCGCGGGTGCTGATGGAAGGCTGGGTGCGGGTGCCGCAGGGCTGACGGCATGACGCGGGGAGCGCCAGCGAGCCTCCTCCTTCCGCGAATGCCCCCCGGCAGCGGCCTTGCGCCCGCGGCCTCC
>NZ_JAYRLK010000014.1:0-47027 GCF_041905325.1 Thermomonas sp.
ACCGGCAGCAGCTGCTTGCTGATCGCCTGCGTCAGCGGATACAGCCGGGTGCCGCTGCCGCCGGCGAGGAGGATTCCCTTTCGGAGCGGGCCCTTGCGTTTCATGCCGTTCCCATCCTTTCCAGCCGGTAGCTGCCGTCCAGCACGCGATTCACCCAGTCCTGATGGGCCAGATACCAGTCCACCGTCTCGGCGATGCCCTGCTCGAAACTGTACCTCGGCGTCCAGCCCAGTTCGTTGCGCAGCTTGCTGGCATCGATGGCGTAGCGGCGGTCGTGGCCGGGGCGGTCGGCCACGAAAGTGATCTGCGATGCGCGCGGCAGGCCGTCGGCGCGCGGACGGCGCGCATCCAGCAGCGCGCAGAGCGCCTGCACCACCTCGATGTTCTGCTTCTCGGCATTGCCGCCGACGTTGTAGGTCTCGCCCACCCGGCCCTTGGCCAGCACGGTGCGGATCGCCTCGCAATGGTCGGCCACGAACAGCCAGTCGCGCACCTGCCTGCCATCGCCGTACACCGGCAGCGGCTCGCCGGCCAGCGCCTTGGCGATCACCAGCGGGATGAGCTTCTCGGGGAAGTGGTACGGCCCGTAGTTGTTGCTGCAGTGGGTGGTCAGCACCGGCAGCCCGTAGGTGTGGTGGAAGGCACGCACCAGGTGGTCGGAGGCGGCCTTGGACGCCGAATACGGCGAATTGGGCGCGTATGGCGTGGACTCGGTGAACTGCCCCGTCGCACCCAGCGTGCCGTACACCTCGTCGGTGGAGACATGCAGGAAACGGAAGGCGTCTTTCGCCTCGCCTCGCAGCGACGTCCAGTAATCGCGCGCTGCTTCCAGCAGCGCCAGCGTGCCCACCACATTGGTCTGGATGAACGCGGCGGGGCCGTCGATGGAACGGTCGACGTGGCTTTCGGCGGCGAAGTTCAGCACCGCGTCGGGGCGGTGTTCGGCCAGCAATGCGGCAACCAGCGCACGGTCGCCGATGTCGCCGTGCACGAAGACATGGTTCGGGTCGCCCTGCACGGCGGCCAGCGTGTGCAGGTTGCCGGCATAGGTCAGCGCATCCAGGTTCACCACCTTGATGCCGCGCGCCACCGCCTGCAGCACGAAATTGCCGCCGATGAAACCGGCGCCGCCGGTGACCAGCCAGGTTGGCATGTGCCTGCGCTCTCCTTGGCCCCGAAACGCGGAAGCCCTGCTGTCCAGCAGGGCTTCCGGTGGTTCCGGACCGAGCCGGACGAGTTGGTCGGGGTAGCCGGATTTGAACCGACGACCACTTGTCCCCCAGACAAGTGCGCTACCAGGCTGCGCTATACCCCGAAGATTGGCCGGCAAGTATAGCCGATACCGGGAAAATGTCAGCGCCGCAGCAACTGCAAAACTTCTTCCAGTTCAGCCCGCACCTGGCGGACGATCTGGTTGCTCAGTGCCGACTCCTGCTTTGCACCGTCACCTTCCAGGCGCAGGCGCGCGCCGCCGATGGTGTAGCCCTGTTCGTACAGCAGGCTGCGGATCTGCCGCACCATCAGCACGTCATGGCGCTGGTAGTAGCGGCGGTTGCCGCGCCGCTTGGACGGTTCCAGGCTGGGGAACTCGGTCTCCCAGTAGCGCAGCACGTGCGGCTTGACCTCGCACAGTTCGCTGACTTCGCCGATGGTGAAGTAGCGCTTGGCCGGGATGGGCGGAAGCTCGCGGTTGCTGCCCGGGTCAAGCATGGGCGACACCCGCGTAGGCTTCCACGCGCTCCTTCAGTTTCTGCCCCGGGCGGAACGTGACCACGGTGCGCGCGGAGATCGGGATTTCCTCGCCGGTCTTGGGGTTGCGGCCGGGGCGCGGGCTCTTGCGACGCAGGTCGAAATTGCCGAAGCCGGACAGCTTCACCTGCCGCCCCTGCTCCAGCGCCTCGCGCAATGCGTCGAAGAACGCATCCACGAATTCCTTGGCCTCACGCTTGTTCAGACCCACATCCTCGTAGATGCGCTCCGCCATTTCCGCCTTGGTCAACGCCATCACCGCCCCCTGTCAGCCCCGCATGCTCGCGCCATGCACCTTGCCCAGCGCGGCCACCACGGCGGCCACCACGGCATCCACATCGGGGTCTGTCAGGGTGCGGGATTCGTCCTGCAAAATCAAGCCGATGGCGAGACTCTTGAAACCCGATTCGATGCCCTTGCCGGCATAGCGGTCGAACAACCGCAGTTCGCGCAGGCTCGGGCCCGCGGCGGTTTCCGCAGTCGCCTTCATGGCCGCCCACGACACCGTTTCCGGGACAACGAACGCAAGATCCCGGCGGACGGACGGATACTTCGACAGCGCCTTGGCGCGCGGCAACGGGCGCGCCAGCAGCGCGTCCAATGCCAGTTCGAAACCGTAGACATCCACGTCCAGGCCCAGCGTGTGCTCCAGGCGCGGATGCAGCTGACCGATCCAGCCGATGCACGCGCTTTCACCCGCCTCATCGCGGCGATACACGTCGGCGCTGCGTCCGGGATGGGCGAACGGCTGCGTCGAGGCGCGGTACTCCAGCACCGCGCCTGACAGCGCGGCCAGGCTGTCCAGATCGCCCTTGAGGTCGTGGAAGTCGAGCGCGCGCTCGGCCACGCCCCATTGCTCGGCGGTGGCCTTGCCGCAGGCAACGGCGGCGACGCGACGCGTCTCCTGCGGCGCGTCTTCGCTCGCCGCGAACGTGCGGCCCAGCTCGAACAGGCGCACGCGCGGCTGCTGGCGCGCCACGTTGCGCGCCAGCGCCGCCGCCAGCCCCGGCAGCAGGCGGGTGCGCATCACGCCCAGCTCGGCGCTGAGCGGGTTGGCCAGCGCGACGCCGCCGGCGTCCAGCTGCCACGTCTTCAGCAGATCGGCATCGACGAAGGCGAAATTGATCGCCTCCAGATAGTCGCGCGCCACCAACTGGCGACGCAGGTCGTGTTCGCTGCTGCGGCTTTCGCTGGGCGCGATCAACCGGGTGGAGCCGCCCGGCAGGGTGGCGGGAATCGCGTCGTAGCCGTGGATGCGGGCGATTTCCTCGATCAGGTCTTCCTCGATGGCGAGGTCGAAGCGGCGCGCCGGCGGCGTCACCTGCCAGCCCTCGGCAACCGCCTGCACCGCCAAGCCGAGCGCGGTGAGGATGCGCGCCACTTCGGCATCGGCCACCTGCGTGCCCAGCACGCGGGCCAGCCGCGTGCGGCGCAGGATGACCGGCTGCGGCTGCGGCAGATATTCGGGCAGCACGGCCTCTACCACCGGACCGGGTTGGCCGCCGGCGATCTCCAGGATCAAGCGGGTAGCACGCTCGATGGCGATGCGCGGCAACTCCGGGTCCACGCCGCGCTCGAAGCGGTGCGCGGCATCGGTATGCAGGCCCAGCTTGCGGCTGCGGCCGATGATGGCGGACGGCGCGAAATGCGCGGCCTCCAGCAGCACGTTGCGGGTGGTGTCGCCCACCTTGGTGTCGTTGCCGCCCATGATGCCGGCCAGCCCGACCACCCGGTCGGCGTCGGTGATGACGAGGAAGCCAGCGTCCAGCTTCGCCTCGTCGCCATTGAGCAGCATCAGGGTTTCACCCGCATGTGCATGGCGGACGCCGACCGGCCCCTTGAGTAGGTCGCGGTCGTAGGCATGCATCGGCTGGCCGAGCTCCAGCATCAGGTACTGGGTGACGTCGACGAGAAAGCTGACCGGGCGCACGCCGCTGCGCACCAGCCGCTGCGCCATCCACACCGGCGTCTTCGCCGCCGGGTCCACGCCCTCGATCACGCGGGCGACGAAGCGCGGCGCATCGCTGCCGGCGTGCAATTCCACCGCCATCACGCTGTCGATCAGCGCAGGCACGGCGTCGGCCTGCAGCGGCTCCACTTCGCAGCCGGTGGCAGCCGCCACGTCGAAGGCGATGCCGCGCACGCCGAAGCAGTCGGCGCGGTTGGGGGTGAGCTTCAGCTCGATGCTGGCATCCGGCAAGCCCAGGTAATCGGCCAACGGCTTGCCCACCGGCGCATCGTCCGGCAGTTCCAGCAGGCCGGAGGCGTCGGCGTCGATGCCCAGCTCTTTCGCCGAGCACAGCATCCCGTTGGACTCCACGCCGCGCAGCTTGGCGGCCTTGATGGTCAGCGTGCCCACCGTGGTACCGATGGTGGCCAGCGGCGCCACCAAGCCCGCACGCGCATTCGGCGCGCCGCAGACGATTTGCAGCGGTGCGCCCTGCCCGGCATCCACCTGGCAGATTTGCAGTTTGTCCGCTTCCGGGTGTTTTTCAGCGGACAGAATTTTGGCCACCACCACGCCGCCCAGTGCCTCGCCAAGTGGCGTGAGTTCTTCCACTTCCAGACCGATGGCGGTCAGGGTGGCGGCCAACTCCTCGCGCGTCGCGCTGGTCTTGACGTGCTGGCGCAGCCAGTTTTCGGAAAATTTCATCGCACTACCTCAGGCGAACTGGCGCAGGAAGCGCACGTCGTTGTCGAAGAAGGAACGCAGGTCATCCACGCCGTAGCGCAGCATGGCGAAGCGCTCGACGCCGAGGCCGAAGGCGAAGCCGGTGTACCTCTCCGGGTCGATGCCCACGCTCTTCAGTACGTTCGGATGCACCATTCCGCAGCCCAGTACCTCCAGCCAGCGGGTGCTGCCATCGGCCTGCTGCCAGGCGATGTCCACTTCCGCCGACGGCTCGGTGAAGGGGAAGTAGCTGGGGCGGAAACGCATTTCGAAGTCGCGTTCGAAGAACGCGCGCACGAACGCCACCAGCGTGCCCTTGAGGTCGGCAAAGCTGGCGTGCTCGTCCACCAGCAGGCCTTCCACTTGATGGAACATCGGCGTGTGGGTCTGGTCGGAATCGCTGCGATAGACCTTGCCGGCCGCGATCATGCGCAGCGGCGGCTGCCCGCCGCGCGCCAGCAGGTCCTGCATGTAGCGAATCTGCACGCCGGAGGTATGGGTGCGCAGCAGCCGGCCATCCGGGAAATAGAACGTGTCGTGCATGGCGCGCGCCGGGTGGTGCGGCGGGAAGTTCAGCGCCTCGAAGTTGTGCCAGTCGTCTTCGATTTCCGGGCCGTCGGCGGACGCGTAGCCCAGCCGCCCGAAGATCTCGCTGATGCGCTCCAGCGTGCGGCTGACCGGGTGCACGCCGCCGCGCGCGGCATCACGCCCCGGCAGGGTGACATCGATGGACTCGCCGGCCAGGCGCACGTCCAGCGCCGCAGCGTCCAGCAGTTGCTTGCGTTCGGCCAGCGCGCTGCCGATGGCATCACGGGCACGATTGATCGCCTCGCCCGCGGCCTTGCGCTGGTCACCCGGCAACGTGCCCAGCGCCTTCAGCTGCGCGGTGATGCTGCCGTTCTTGCCCAGCAACGCAACACGCAGGGCCTCCAGCGCATCGGGGGTCGCGGCAGCTTTGATCTCGGACAACGCCGAATCGGACAGGGATTGGATGTCGGTCATGGGATTTCCCGGAGCCAGAAACAAACATGGGGAAGGACTTGCGCCCTTCCCCACGTGATGGCGACCGAGGCCGCCGCTACAACTGCTGTGGAGTGACGGCTTACGCCGCCAAAGCGCCCTTGGCCTTTTCGGTCAGGGCGGTAAAGCCCGCCGCGTCGTGCACGGCGATGTCTGCCAGCACCTTGCGGTCCAGGGTGATCCCGGCCTTCAGCAGGCCGTTCATGAAGCGGCTGTAGCTCATGCCGTTGGCGCGCGCAGCAGCGTTGATACGCGCAATCCACAGGGTGCGGAAATGGCGCTTCTTCTGCTTGCGGCCGATGTAGGCGTACTGCAGGGCCTTGGTGACCGCCTGCTTGGCGACGCGGAAGACCTTGCGGCGGGCGTTGTAATACCCCTTGGCGGCCTTCAGGACTTTCTTGTGACTGCGCCGTGCGACGACGCCGCGCTTGACTCGTGCCATGGTTCAGTCCTCCTCAGAGATAAGGCAGCATGCGGTCCAGACGGCCTGCGTCCTCGGCACGAACATGGTTCGTCTGCCGCAGGTTGCGCTTCCGCTTGGTCGCCTTCTTGGTGAGGATGTGGCTCTTGTTGGCGTGGCCGCACTTGTACTTGCCGGAAGCGGTCTTCCGGAAGCGCTTGGCCGCCGCCCGATTGGTCTTGATCTTGGGCATTGGAAATCCTTGTGAAATCTAGAACTGGCCTGGGCGGCGGCATGCCTTGCGGCACGACCACGCTTTCCATCCTGCCCGACCGGTGGGTAAGCCCTTGATCCGAAACGGACAGGGCGGGTCCATGAGTACAACCGACAGCAAACCCAGCGAACCGGGCCAGCCATTATGCCTTGAATTGCGGGCGATTGCAAAGCAAGAGCCCCCTCCCCACTTGCCCTCTCCCCGCGTTGCGGGCGAGGGGGCGAGAGCCCTTCACCCGGCGCTTTGCGCCACCTTCTCCCGCGAGGGGAGAAGGAAGGGCATCACTTTTTCTTGGGGGCGATCATCATCACCATCTGCCGGCCTTCCAGGCGCGGGCGCGACTCGATGACGATGTCCTCGCCAAGATCGGCCTCGATCCGCGCCGCCATCTCGCGGCCCAGCTCCTGATGGCTCATCTCGCGGCCACGGAAGCGGATGTTGACCTTGATCTTGTCACCCTCGACCAGGAATTCGCGCATCTTGCGCAACTTGATCTGGTAGTCGCCCTCGTCCGTGACCGGACGGAACTTCACTTCCTTGATCTCGACCTGCTTGGTCTTCTTCTTGGCTTCGTTGGCCTTCTTCTGCTGTTCGAACTTGAACTTGCCGAAGTCCATGATCTTGCAGACCGGCGGCTCGGCATTGGGCTGGATCTCGACCAAATCGAGCTCTTCGTCCTCGGCCATGCGCAGCGCTTCATCACGGGACAGCACGCCAATCATCTCGCCATCGCTGCCGATGACGCGGACGCGCGGGACGCGGATTTCGAGGTTGCGCCGGTTCTGCTTGTTGTCGGGGGTACTGATGTTGCAATCTCCAAGGGTTGGCCTCGCCAGAGGCCGGATCGACCACCGGTTGGGATACCGGCGGCCTGCCAATGCACGACGGAGCTGGCGTCAACCAGCCCCTTCTTCGCGCAAACGTGCGATGAAGGCATCGACGGACATGCTGCCAAGGTCTTCCCCGCCCCGCGTGCGCACCGACAGCTGGCCGTTTTCCTTCTCGCGGTCCCCGACCACCAGCAGGTACGGCACGCGCTGCAGCGTGTGCTCGCGGATTTTATAGCCGATTTTTTCGTTCCGCAAATCGGAAACCACCCGGAAGCCTTGATTCGCAAGGGCTTTTCTGGCGTCTTCGACGGCATCGGCCTGCGCATCGGTGATATTCATGACCACCGCCTGCACCGGCGCCAGCCAGGCCGGGAACTGGCCGGCGTGGTGTTCGATCAGGATGCCGATGAACCGCTCCATCGAACCGACGATGGCGCGGTGCAGCATCACCGGGTGCTTGCGCTGGCTGTGTTCATCCACATATTCCGCGCCCAGCCGGCCCGGCATCATGAAGTCCACCTGCATGGTGCCCAGCTGCCAGGTGCGGCCGATGGCGTCCTTCAGGTGGTACTCGATCTTCGGGCCATAGAACGCGCCCTCGCCCGGCAGCTCCTGCCATTCTACCCCGGAGGCCCGCAGCGCATTGCGCAACGCGTCCTCGGCCTTGTCCCAGGTGGCATCGTCGCCCAGCCGTGAATCCGGCCGCAGCGCGATCTTGATCTGGATGTCGGAAAAGCCGAAATCCGAATAGACCTTGAGCGCCTGCTCATGGAAGGCGCGCACTTCGGATTCGATCTGACTTTCGGTGCAGAAAATGTGGCCGTCGTCCTGGGTGAAGCCACGCACGCGCAGGATGCCGTGCAGCGCGCCGGACGGCTCGTTGCGGTGGCAAGCGCCAAATTCGCCGTAGCGGATCGGCAAGTCGCGGTAGCTGTGCAAGCCTTGATTGAACACCTGCACATGGCCGGGGCAGTTCATCGGCTTCACCGCATAAGTCCGTTTTTCGGACTCGGTGAAGAACATGTTGTCCTTGTAGTTGTCCCAGTGGCCGGACTTCTGCCACAGGGTCACGTCGAGAATCTGCGGGCAGCGCACTTCGCCGTAGCCGGTCTCGCGGTACACCTTGCGCATGTACTGTTCGACCACCTGCCAGATGCTCCAGCCCTTAGGGTGCCAAAACACCAGCCCGGGACCTTCTTCTTGCAGGTGGAACAAATCTTGCACCTTGGCGATTTTGCGGTGGTCGCGCTTTTCCGCTTCCTCGATCTGATGCAGATACGCCTTCAAATCTTTGTCGTTCAACCACGCGGTGCCATAGATGCGGCTGAGCATCTGGTTGTTGCTGTCGCCACGCCAGTAGGCACCAGCCACCTTCATCAGCTTGAATGCACGCAGCTTGTCGGTACCGGGCACATGCGGGCCGCGGCAGAGGTCGGTGAACTCGCCCTGGGTGTACAGCGACAATTCTTGATCGGCCGGAATGCTTTCAATGATCTCGGCCTTGTAGGCCTCGCCCAGCCCCTTGAAGTAGGCCACCGCGTCGTCGCGCGACTTCACGCTGCGCGACAGCGGCAGCGCTTCTTTCACGATCTTCTGCATCTCCGCCTCGATCACCGGCAAGTCTTCCGGCGTGAACGGGCGCTCGTAGGCGAAGTCGTAATAGAAGCCGTTGTCGATCACCGGGCCGATGGTGACCTGCGCGCCGGGGAACAGGCGCTGCACGGCCTGCGCCAGCAAGTGCGCGGTGGAGTGGCGCAGGATGTCCAGCGCTTCCGGTGATTTCTCGGTGATGATGGCAAGCGAAGCGTCGTGCTGGATGCGAAAACTGGCATCCACCAGCGCGTCATCCACTTTGCCGGCCAAGGTGGCTTTGGCCAAGCCCGCACCGATGGAGGCGGCGACATCGGCCACCGTCACCGGCGCATCGAACGAACGGACGGAACCATCGGGCAGCGTGATATTGACCATGTTCGGTTGTCTCGGGGGCATCCGGCCAGTGCCGGCGGGAAGGAAATTCGGGGCGCAAATACGAAAAAAGACGCCGCAGCGCCTTTCGAAAACCCATCACAAGAAGGATCGAACGCGTCGGCAGGCTCAGCAGTGGGCGCAGGTAGTGCTCATGTCGCACGCTCGGCCGGCGTTGCCGCGGGCCACCTTTCTCCGATGTGTTGCCACGCCGCCAGATGCAGCGTGGTGGGCGGTACAGGGTTCGAACCTGTGACCCCTACCATGTCAAGGTAGTGCTCTACCGCTGAGCTAACCGCCCGGTTGCCCCGATCGCTTCGCTCACGGGGGCGCGAATTGTAGCCCGATGCGAAGGCTGCCGACAAGCGCCGCGATTCCGCCGCGATTTCATGGCGGCACCCCGCATGTCACGCCGGGCAGGCGGTGGCCACCGCCGGCCGCTGGCTGCGCGGGCGACCGATGTTGTTGACGATCACCTGGCCCAGCAATTGGCCATCGGGGGTGCACACGGAGACGGTGAGATTGCTGCCGGCGCTGGTGCCGTCCGGCAGGTAGCGCAGTTGGGCACGGCCACTGTTGCTGGTGATCCGCAAGTGCGGACTGGCGGCCTGCAGGTCAACCTGCAGGATGTCATCGGCGTGATCCGGCTGGCGATTGCCATCCTCGTCGATGAACATCATCCAGCCCGGGCTCCAGTCGTTGCCCGCCACGCAGTGCGCCCCGTCGCTGGTGGGGCACAGCACCGCGCGCCGGTTGCGGCTGATGGCCGCGATGCGGGCCAGTTGCATGTGCGCGGTCAAGGTGTTCATGGCCACGTTGGCACGGTGCCGCTCGACCAGCCGGCCCATCGGCGGCAGGCCGATGCCGGCCAGCAAAGCGACGATGGCGACGCTCATGAGCAATTCGATCAAGGTGAATCCGGCGTGGCGTTGCAACATGGCGGGGCTCCCGATGGCGTAGCCCCAGTCTGGCGTGGCGGGATCGTCGTCACGATCGGCCCCTGCCCCACGCACGGGTCGGAAAAAACCCTGCACGTGCCCCGGAATTCCCCGGCATGCGGCAGGCCGTCCGGCTTCACGGCGTAGACTTGCAGGTTGCCTGTTGCCAGCGCCGCCCGATGAGCCAGTCCGTTCCCTCCGACCTCGACCTTGCCACCGCCTCCGACCGCTTCCAGCTGGTATCGCCCTACCAGCCTGCCGGCGACCAGCCGCAGGCGATCGAAAGGCTGGTTGCCGGTTTCGACAATGGCGTGGCCCGGCAGGTGCTGCTGGGCGTGACCGGCTCGGGCAAGACCTACACCGTCGCCAACATGATCCAGCGGGTGCAGAAACCCACGCTGGTGATGGCACCGAACAAGACACTGGCCGCGCAGCTGTATGGAGAATTCAAGGCGTTTTTCCCGCACAACGCGGTGGAATATTTCGTCAGCTATTACGACTATTACCAGCCGGAAGCCTACGTGCCGGCCAGCGACACCTTCATCGAGAAGGACAGCGCAATCAACGACCACATCGAACAGATGCGACTGGCCGCCACCAAGGCGCTGCTGTCGCGCCGGGACACGATCGTCGTGGCCTCGGTATCCGCCATCTACGGCCTCGGCGCGCCGGAAGACTACCTGGCGATGCGCCTGATCCTGTCGCGCGGCGAGCGCATCGACCAGCGCGAGTTGCTGCGCCACCTCACCACCCTGCAATACAGCCGCAACGAATTGGTGCTGGATCGCGGCACGTTCCGCGTACGCGGCGAAACCGTGGACGTGTTTCCGGCGGAATCCGAGCTGGAGGCGCTGCGGATCGAACTGTTCGATGGCGAGATCGAGCAATTGTCGATGTTCGATCCACTCACCGGCCAGCTCCTGCGCAAGCTGCCGCGCTACGTGGTCTACCCCAAGACCCATTACGCCACCCCGCGCGAACGCACGCTGGCGGCCATCGACACCATCAAGGACGAGCTGCGCGAACGACTGGAGCACCTGTACGCCAACAACAAGCTGGTGGAGGCGCAGCGCCTGCAGCAACGCACCCAGTTCGACCTGGAAATGATGGCGGAAGTGGGCTACTGCAGCGGCATCGAAAACTATTCGCGCCACCTCACCGGGCGCGCGCCGGGCGAGCCGCCACCGACCCTGTTCGACTACCTGCCGGCCGATGCGCTGCTGGTGGTGGACGAATCGCACGTCACCATCCCGCAGGTGGGCGCGATGTACAAGGGCGACCGCTCGCGCAAGGAAACCCTGGTGGAGTTCGGTTTCCGGCTGCCGTCGGCGCTGGACAACCGACCGCTGAAATTCGAGGAATGGGAAGCACGCACACCGCGCAGCGTCTATGTCTCGGCCACGCCGGGCCCGTACGAACTGCGCGAAGCCTGCAATGACATCATCGAGCTGGTGGTGCGGCCCACCGGATTGATCGATCCCGAGGTGGAAATCCGCCCGGTGGCGACCCAGGTGGACGACCTGCTCAGCGAAATCCACAAGCGCGTGGCGATGGAAGACCGCGTGCTGGTGACCACGCTGACCAAGAAGATGGCGGAAAACCTCACCGAGTACCTGGGCGAGCACGGCGTGAAGGTACGCTACCTGCACTCCGACGTGGATACGGTCGAGCGGGTGGAAATCATCCGCGACCTGCGGCTGGGGGTATTCGACGTACTGGTGGGCATCAACCTGTTGCGCGAGGGCCTGGACATGCCGGAGGTGTCGCTGGTCGCCATCCTCGATGCCGACAAGGAAGGGTTCCTGCGCAGCACCGGCTCGCTGATCCAGACCATCGGCCGCGCCGCCCGCAACCTGCGCGGCAAGGCGATCCTGTACGCGGACCGGATCACCCGTTCGATGCAGGCGGCGCTGGACGAAACCAGTCGCCGCCGCCAGAAGCAGCAGGAGTTCAACGCCGAACACGGCATCACCCCGCAGTCGGTGCAGCGTGCCGTGCGCGACGTGATGGAAGGTGCCCGCAACGAACCGGGTGTGCTGAAGGGGCACGGCAAGACCAAGCGCGTGGCCGAGCCGGTGCAGGACTACCTGCGCCTGTCGCCTGCGCAACAGGCCGCGCGGCTCAAGGAACTGGAGCAGAAGATGCACCAGCATGCCCGCGACCTCGAGTTCGAGGAGGCCGCCAGCGTGCGCGACCAACTGCGCCGCCTGCGCGAAGCCGGGCTGTAAGGCGCACGACCCGCGCAGCACTGGCCGCGAACCCTTGCGCAAGGCACACTAGAGCATTCGCTCGACGCGCCCCACGCGCACCACACAAGGAGACACCATGGGATTCCTGCAAGGCAAGCGCGCGCTGGTCACCGGCATCGCCAGCCAGCGTTCGATCGCCACCGGCATTGCCGACGCCTTCCACCGCGAAGGTGCCGAGCTGGCGCTGACCTACCAGAATGAAAAGCTCAAGTCGCGCGTCGAGGACGCCGCCGCCGGGTACGGCAGCAAGATCGTGCTGCCGTTGGACGTGGCCGACGACGGCCAGATCGACCACTGCTTCGCCGAGCTGGGCAAGCACTGGAGCGACGGCTTCGACATCCTCGTGCACTGCATCGCCTTCGCACCGCGCGAAGCGATCGAGGGCGACTTCCTCGATGGCATCAACCGCGAGCGCTACCACATCGCCCACGACATCAGCGCCTACTCGCTGGCCGCGCTGGGCAAGGCCGCGCGCCCGCTGATGAAGGGCCGCAACGGCAGCATCCTCACCCTGTCCTACCTCGGCGCAGAACGCGCGCTGGCCAACTACAACACGATGGGCGTCGCCAAGGCCTCGCTGGAAGCCACCGTGCGCTACATGGCGATGGCACTGGGCCCGGAAGGCACCCGCGTGAATGCGATCTCGGCCGGCCCGATTCGCACGCTGGCCGCGTCGGGCGTCGCCAATTTCCGCAAGATGCTGAGCAGCTTCGAAGCCGCCGCGCCGCTGCGCCGTGCGGTCACCATCGAAGACGTCGGCAACACCGCCGCGTTCCTGTGCTCGGACCTTGCCAATGGCATCACCGGCGAGATCACCTACGTCGACGCCGGCTACAACATCATGGGCATGAGCGGGATCGACTGATCGGACTCCACCGCAGCAAAAAAACGCCCGGCAGTGCCGGGCGTTTTCGTTTCCGGGTGGCAGGCAGCACGGTCAACCGCGCCACCTGCCGCCAGCCGGGGCTCAGAGGCGGTCTTCCGCCACCTTGATGTCGTAGCGCTTGCGTTCGGTGCGGATGAAGGCTTCCTGCGCCTGCTCGCCATCGGCGGCGGTGATCTGGCGCAGGATCTGCGCGCGCTCCTGCGGCGTCATCTGGGTAATGTCGCCATCGCGTGCGGCACGCACCGCGAACACCAGGAACTGGCCCGCCACCCGGGCCTTTTCCAGCACCGGATGTTCCGCGCGCGGGCGCGGCACGTCGAAGAACGCCGCCACCGCCTGCGGCGACGGCAACGGGCTCTGGCGAACAAGGTCGTTGGCCTCCACCACCGCCAGCCCGGCCGCACGCGCGGCGGCATCCAGGCCATCCTTGCGTGCCGCCTGCAACAACGTCTGGGCCGCAGCCTCGGCGGCCTTGCGCTGGCGGTCGGCACGGATCGAAGCCACCACCGCATCTCGCACCTGCGCCAGCGGTTGCGCCTTTTCCGGCTCATGCGCGATCACCCGGATCAGCACCGTGCGCATCGGGCCCAACTCGATCGGGTCGCTGGCAGTGCCATCCTGGATCAGGGTGTCGGAAAACGCCGCCCGCAGCACCTTCTGCTCGCTGGCAATGCCCGCAGCCCCGGCGCGACTGAAGACCGGCGTGGTCTGCACCTGCAAGCCCAATGCCTTGGCCGCCGGCGCCAGCGACGACGGATTCTTGTAGACCGCATCCACCAGCTTGCCGGTCAAGTCGTTGAACGCTTGTTCGCGCCCACCCTGCTGCAACTCCTTCTCCAGCTCCGCGCGTACCTCTTCGAACGGCCGCTGCACGCCGGCCTGGACCTGGTTGACCTTGATGATGTGCCAACCGAAGTCGCTCTTGACCGGGCCGCGCACTTCGCCAGCCTGCATCGCGAAAGCCGCCTCATCGAATGCGCCGGGCATGCTGCCCTTGCCCAGCCAGCCCAGGTCGCCACCAGCGGCCTTGGAACCGGTGTCATCGGAATTTGCGCGTGCCAGCGCCGCGAAATCGGCGCCCGGCGCGCGCGCCATCTCGGCCAGCTTCGCCGCCTTGGCTTCGGCCGCCTTCTGCACCGCCGCATTCGCACCGGCCGGCACCGCGACCAGGATGTGCGAAATCTCCCGCTTCCCGGCACTCGCGTACTTCGCGCTCTGTTCCTGATAACGCTTGCGCAGCGCGGCCTCGTCGGTGGCCGGTGCCGGCAACTTGCTGCCGTCCACTTCCACGTATTCCAGGCGCACGGTTTCCGGCGAACGGTATTCGCCCTGGTGCGTCTTGTACCAGGCATCGACCTGCGCCTGCGTGACCTCGTCGGTATCGGCTGCCGGAGCCGGCAAGGCCACGTAGGCCACGTCGCGATGCTCACCCAGCAAGCGCATCAGGCGGTCGAATTCGCCATTGGTGACGAAGGTGGAGCGTGCCAGCCGCCCCGGGATCAAGTTGCCCAGCAATTGCTCGCGGATTTTCGCCTCGTAATCACGCGGCGTCATCGGCGGGCGCAGGGTGCCCAGCAGCATCTGGTAACGGTCGGCATTGAAATTGCCGTCGACCTGGAAGTCCGGGGTCTTCATGATCGTGTCCCGCACCAACGCGTCACTGATGACGACGCCGGCCTGCTTGCCGGCCATCAGCATCAGGCGTTCGTCCACCAGCGCATCCAGCACCCGGCGCTTGTTTTCCACCGATTCGAATGCCTTCGGGTCGAAGTTCTCGCCCTGCGCGTCACGCACGCGCATGCGCGCGCCCTCCAGCCGTTCCTTGTATTCCTGCTGGTCGATGTCCTCGATCTTCCACAGGTAGGTCACCGGCCACACCTGCGGTGCCGACTGCCACCACGACGGCGGCTGGGCGATGCGGGCGACGTAGGTGTCGACCCGCTGCGACATGTACGACTCCATGCCGAAGAAGGCAAACGGAACCGTCACGATCGTGAGGATGGTGCCGGCGATCCAGCCGGTGGTCTTGTCGCGGAGTTTCTGCAGCATGGGCAAACCGGCAGTGAGGCGTAGCCGCCAAGTTTAACCCGAGCGAGCTCCGTTCCTGCATCCACCTGCACGCAGGGTGCGGGCATGGCCGTGAAAAACGAAAAACCCTGCATCGCTGCAGGGTTTTCGCTTGGAACTGGCGGAGTGGACGGGACTCGAACCCGCGACCTCCGGCGTGACAGGCCAGCATTCTAACCGACTGAACTACCACTCCGCTGGGAGCCCGTAACTATACCGGAATATTTCGATCGTGCAACTTTTTTTTCATTCCGGAATCTGGTGGGCACTGAGGGGATCGAACCCCCGACCCGCTCCTTGTAAGGGAGCCGCTCTACCGCTGAGCTAAGTGCCCACAAGGGCGCGCATTATCGCAGGCCGGCACGCACAACGGAACACCCCGCCATGAAAAGCCCGGCACGAAAAAGCCCGGCACGTGGCCGGGCTGTTCGGGCATCAAGCCAGACGGGCAACGATCAGTTGACCGCGTCCTTCAGCGCCTTGCCAGCCTTGAACGCCGGGTTCTTGGAGGCCTTGATCTTGATGGTGTCGCCGGTGCGCGGGTTGCGGCCGGTACGGGCACCACGCTTGCGCACCGAGAAAGTGCCGAAGCCCACCAGGGTCACGGTGTCGCCCTTCTTCAGGGCCTTGGTGATGGCGGCCACCATCGCGTCGACCGCGCGGCCGGCGTCGGCCTTGGTGAGTTCGGCGGCATCGGCCACGGCTTCGATGAAATCGGCTTTGTTCATTTGCTTGTTGACTCCGTTGCAGGAAGTGATGCGGAGAATTCATTGACCGGGCCCGACGGCGCTCCCCTGCCGTGAACCCGGGATTGCCGCGCTGCACGGAAGGCCATCGCGGTTGCCAACCTTATACCAGTGCCGTTTCCCGTGCGCAACACGAAAGCAAGCACTGGTGCGGGTTTCAGCGTCATTGCAGCAAATCCGCGCAATGACGCATGACTTTCAGTGCTTGACAGCCGTACGCGAAGCCGAACGACCCTTCGATTTTACCTTCGCCACCGTCGCCTTGCCGGTAGCCGGCATCCGCCGCCCGTCCACCTTGCGTGCGCCCAGCGGGCGTTCCAGCGCCAGATCCAGCACTTCGTCGATCCACTTCACCGGCACGATCTTCAGGTGCTTGGTGACGGTGGCCGGCAGGTCCGCCAGGTCCTTGCGGTTCTCGTCGGGAATGAGCACGGTCTTGATGCCGCCGCGCAACGCCGCCAGCAACTTCTCCTTCAGCCCGCCGATCGCGCTGACCTTGCCACGCAGGGTGATCTCGCCGGTCATCGCCACGTCATGGCGCACCGGGATCTTGGTGAGCATGGACACCAACGCGGTGGCCATGGCGATGCCGGCGCTGGGGCCATCCTTCGGAGTGGCACCATCCGGCACGTGCACATGCACGTCGTGCTTCTGCAGGAAGTCCAACTCGATGCCGAGTTGCTCGGTGCGCGCACGCACCACCGACAGCGCCGCCGACGCCGACTCCTTCATCACGTCGCCCAACTGCCCGGTCAGCAGCAACGCACCCTTGCCCGGCACCAGGGTGGACTCGATCTGCAGCAGGTCGCCGCCCACTTCGGTCCACGCCAGCCCGGTGACCAGTCCCACTTCGTTCTCGGCCTCGGCGCGACCATAGTCGAAGCGATGCACGCCCAGGTACTTGTCGAGGTTTTTGGCGTTGACCTGCAAGGCCTTCGCCGGTGCCGCCTTGCCCTTGCCCGCCTTCGCCGGCTTGCCCTTCGCGGCAACCGGGTGCACCGGACCCTTCAGGGCGATTTCCTTGACCACCTTGCGGGCGATCTTGGCGATTTCACGCTCGAGATTGCGCACGCCGGATTCGCGCGTGTAGTAGCGGATGATGTCGACGATGGCGGATTCGGCAATCTCCAGTTCGCCCGCACGCAGGCCGTTCGCCTTGAGCTGCTTGGGCACCAGGTAGCGCGTGGCGATGTTGAGCTTTTCCTCCTCGGTGTAGCCGGGGATGCGGATCACCTCCATGCGGTCCAGCAGCGGGCCGGGGATGTTCAGCGAGTTGGAGGTGGCGATGAACATCACCTCGGACAGGTCGAGGTCGACCTCCAGGTAATGGTCGTTGAAGGTGTGGTTCTGCTCGGGGTCGAGCACCTCCAGCAGCGCCGAGGACGGGTCGCCGCGGAAGTCCATCGACATCTTGTCGATCTCGTCCAGCATGAACAGCGGGTTGCGGGTGCCGACCTTGTTGAGGTTCTGCACGATCCGGCCCGGCATCGAGCCGACGTAGGTACGGCGGTGGCCGCGGATCTCGGCCTCGTCGCGCACGCCACCCAGCGCCATCCGCACGAACTTGCGGTTGGTCGCCTTGGCAATGCTCTGCCCCAGCGAGGTCTTGCCCACGCCGGGCGGGCCGACCAGGCACAGGATCGGGCCCTTCATCTTGGCCACGCGCGACTGCACCGCGAGGTATTCGAGAATGCGGTCCTTGACCTTCTCCAGGCCGTAGTGGTCGGCATCCAGCGTCTGCTGGGCCATGCGCAGATCCTTGCGCACCTTGCTGCGCGCCTTCCATGGCACGCCCACCAGCCAATCCAGGTAATTGCGCACCACGCCGGCCTCGGCCGACATCGGCGACATCTGCTTGAGCTTGGCCAGCTCCGCCTTGGCTTTGGCCTCCACCACCTTCGGCATGCCGGCCTTGGCGATCTTCTTGGCCATGTCCTCCTGGTCGTTGGGCGCCTCGTCGAGGTCACCCAGCTCCTTCTGGATCGCCTTCATCTGCTCGTTCAGGTAGTACTCGCGCTGGCTTTTCTCCATCTGCGATTTCACCCGGCTGCGGATGCGCTTTTCCATCTGCTGCACGTCGATTTCGCTGTCCACCAGACCCACCAGCAGTTCCAGCCGGTCGGCGGTATCGAAGGTTTCCAGCAGCTTCTGCTTGTCCACCAGGCGCACGCCGATATGGGCGGCGATGGTGTCGGCCAGCCGCGACGGCTCCTCGATGCCGGCCAGGGTCTGCAGCAGCTCCGGCGGCAACTTGCGGTTGGTCTTGATGTAATGCTCGAACAACGACAGCAGCGAACGACCGATGGCCTGCAGTTCGCGCGGCTCGCGGCTGTCCACCGAGGGAATGTCCTCGGCGTCGGCGAACAGGGCACCGTCACGGGCGTGCACCTCGCTGGTACGGGCGCGGGAAACGCCCTCCACCAGCACCTTGATGGTGCCGTCGGGCAGCTTCAGCAATTGCAGCACCTGCGCCATGGTGCCCACCGGATGCAGGTCGCCGGCACCGGGGTCATCGGTCTCGGGGGACTTCTGCGCCACCAGCAGGATGCGCTTGTCGCCTTCCACGGCGATGTCCAGCGCCCGGATCGACTTTTCGCGCCCCACGAACAGCGGGATCACCATGTGCGGGAACACCACCACGTCGCGCAGCGGCAATACCGGCAGGGCCTGGTCTTTGGTTTTGGTCGGGGCGGTCATGGGGGGCTCCGTCAGGGGCGGCGCTAGCGCCGGTTCACGATGTTTATGGGGGTGTCGGGCCCTGGTTGCAAGCATGTCCTTGCGCATTGCCCGCCAAACCGCGCGCCACTGCCACTGCAAACGCAAAAGCCGCCCGAAGGCGGCTTGCGGGGACCATGGACAGGCCATGTTCAGTCGGCGGATGCCGCCTTGGCCGGCGCCGGCACGGTCTGGTAGATCAGGTACGGCTCGGACTTGTGCTCGATCACCGACTCATCCACCACCACCTTGCTGACGTTCTCCAGCGACGGCAGTTCGTACATGGTGTCCAGCAGCACCGACTCGACGATGGTGCGCAGGCCGCGGGCGCCGGTCTTGCGCTTGAGCGCCTTCCTGGCGATCGCCGACAGTGCGTCGGGGCGGATTTCCAGCTCCACGCCTTCCATCTCGAACAGCTTCTTGAACTGCTTGGTGATGGCGTTCTTCGGCTCGGTCAGGATCTTGATCAACGCGGGTTCGTCCAACTCCTCCAGCGTCGCCACCACCGGCAGGCGGCCGACGAACTCGGGGATCAGGCCGTACTTGATCAGGTCTTCCGGCTCCACCTGCGCCAGCACCTGGCCGATGTCGGCCTTGCGCTCGGCACTCTTCACCTTGGCACCAAAACCAATCCCGCCGGCTTCGGTGGAGCGCTGCTGGATCACCTTGTCGAGGCCGGCGAACGCGCCGCCAACGATGAACAGGATGTTGCGGGTGTCGACTTGCAGGAATTCCTGCTGCGGATGCTTGCGCCCGCCCTGCGGCGGCACGCTGGCCATGGTGCCTTCGATCAGCTTCAACAACGCCTGCTGCACGCCCTCGCCGGACACATCACGGGTGATCGACGGGTTCTCCGACTTGCGGCTGATCTTGTCGATCTCGTCGATGTAGACGATGCCCTGCTGCGCTTTTTCGACGTCGTAGTCGCATTTCTGCAGCAGCTTCTGGATGATGTTCTCCACGTCCTCGCCGACATAGCCGGCTTCGGTCAACGTGGTGGCATCGGCCATGGTGAAAGGCACGTTGAGCATGCGCGCCAGCGTTTCCGCCAGCAGCGTCTTGCCCGAACCGGTGGGCCCCACCAACAGGATGTTGGACTTGGCCAGCTCCACCTCGTCCGACTTCTGCCGGCTCTCGATGCGCTTGTAGTGGTTGTACACCGCCACGGCGAGCGTCTTCTTCGCCCGCTGCTGGCCGATCACGTATTGATCGAGCACTTCCAGGATCTCGCGCGGCTTGGGCAGCGAGCTGCGCGTGGAATGCGCCTTCTCCTCCAGCTCCTCGCGGATGATGTCGTTGCACAGTTCGACGCATTCATCGCAAATGAACACGCTGGGGCCGGCGATCAGCTTGCGCACCTCGTGCTGGCTCTTCCCGCAGAAAGAGCAATACAGGATCTTGCTGCTGTCGCCGATGTTGCGTCCCGGTCGATCTTCGCTCATTCGCCACTCGCTCGCCGCACTGCTGCGGCATTGGCCCGAGAATACCATAGCCTCCCCGCCGGGCAATGCCGGGAGGCCCGTGTGCCGTGTGACAGGCCGCGCAAGACCGGTATCGGCCGGCGCGGGCCGGACTCAAGCCGCCTGGATGGAATCGTCCGGGCGACGGACAAGCACCTCATCGACCAACCCGTAGTCGCGGGCGGCCTCGGCGCCCTTGAAGTTGTCGCGCTCGGTGTCGCGGGCGATCACGTCGATGGCCTGGCCGGTGTGGCGGGCCAGGATCTCGTTCAGGCGCTCGCGCATCGCCAGGATCTCGCGCGCCTGGATATCGATGTCGGTGGCCTGGCCCTGGGCACCGCCCAGCGGCTGGTGGATCATCACCCGCGAATTCGGCAGCGCGTAGCGCTTGCCGGCGGCACCCGCCGCCAGCAGCACCGCGCCCATCGAGCAGGCCTGGCCGACGCAGATCGTGCTCACGTCCGGCTTGATGTACTGCATGGTGTCGTAGATCGCCATGCCCGCGGTAACGATGCCACCCGGCGAGTTGATGTACAGGCTGATGTCCTTTTCGGGATTTTCCGCCTCGAGGAACAGCATCTGCGCGACGACCACGTTCGCCACGTGGTCGTCGATGCCGCCGACCAGGAAGATCACCCGCTCCTTCAGCAACCGCGAATAGATGTCGTACGCGCGCTCGCCGCGGCTGGTCTGTTCGACCACCATCGGCACCAGGTTCAGGTTCTTGATCGGGTCCATGGGTTCTCGCTATGTTCGATGGTGGGCCGGCGCTCAGGCGCTGATCGCGTCCTGGAAGCTCAGGGCCTGCTCGGTGTGGTGGGCGCGCTCGGCGATCCAGTCGATCACCTGCTCTTCCATCACCCGGTTCTGCAGCCCTTGGAACAATTGGGGGTCGTTGCGGTACAACGCAATGACCTGCTCGGGCTGCTCGTAGGTGGACGCGATCAGGCGCATGGTTTCGTTCAGGCGTTCCGGCTCCAGCCGCAGTTCGTTGCGACGCGCCACCTCACCCACCAGCAGGGCCACCAGCACGCGCTTGCGGGCGGCGTCCTGGAAGGCTTCCGGGGTCGCGGTAAGCGACTGCCCGCGACGGCGCGCATCCTCGCTGGCATTGGCCAGCAGGTTGCGGGCCTCCTGCTCGACCAGCCGCGGCGGCAGTTCGATGTCCTTGTAGGCCGCCACCAACTGCTCGCCCACTTCACGACGCAGGCGGTTCATCAGCGCGCCCTTGAGCTCGCGCTCCAGATTGCTGCGGATGTCGGCGCGGAATTGCTCGGCATCGCCGCTCTTGACGCCGAAGCTGCGGATGAAGGCGGCATCGACCTCCGGCAGTACCTGCTCGGAGACGTCGGCCAGCTTGAAGGTGGATGTGACGGTCTTGCCGGCGAATTGCGGCACGTGCCAGTCGGCCGGCAGGGTGATGTCGAGGGTCTTCTCCTCGCCCGCCTGCATGCCGACGATGGCGGCCTCGACTTCCGGATAGATCGCCGCCGAACCCAGCACGGTGGCGTTCTTCTCCATGCCCTCGGCAGGAGTGCGCACGCCATCGACGGTGCTGACGATTTCAAGGTTGACCAGATCGCCGGCCTGCGCCGCACGCATCACCTTGTTCCAGCTCCCACGCTGCTGGCGGAGGTTCTCGATCATGCGTTCGAGGTCGGCATCGGTCACTTCCGAGGTGTGCCGCACCACTTCCAGCTTGCTCATGTCGAGCTCGCCGAAGTCCGGCACCAGCTCGACCGCAGCCACGTACTTCAACTCGCCTTCGGCGGCATCCTCACCCGGCGACACCTGCGGCAGGCCGGCCACGCGCAGTTCGTTTTCGCGCACGGCCTGGTCCAGCCCCTGACGCAGCAGGCCGTCGACGATTTCGGCGCGCACCTGGCCGCCGTACCGCTGCTCGACCACCTTGGTCGGCACCTTGCCCGGACGGAAGCCCTTGATGCGCACGCTCTGCGCGATCTCGCGCAGGCGGCTGCCGACCTGCGCATCGACGTCGCCGGCGGGCAGGCTGAAGACGACACGGCGCTCGAGGTTGCCGGTGGATTCGACCGAGACTTGCATGATGCGATGACTCCTGGGCGGGTTCGTGGGAACCCGGTTGCGGGAACTGGGAAGGTGGCAGGCGCAGCAACCGCCACGCCGAACGCACTAGTTTCGCCGATTTCCGGCATCGACGCCAGCCGCGATGTGTCCGCCCGTCAAACACGTTGACATGGCGCGCACGGGGGCCGACAATGCGCGGCCTTTCGTTGCGCAGGCGCGCCTCGGAAGACAAGGATCGCAGCGGTTCGGGCATCCGCTGGAATGAATCGGTTCCATCGGCGGGGTATAGCGCAGTCTGGTAGCGCGCCTGCTTTGGGAGCAGGATGTCGGGGGTTCGAATCCCTCTACCCCGACCATTCCGGCGGCACCCTGCGCACTTTCCGGACCGGGCGCCCGTAGCTCAACCGGATAGAGCACCGGCCTTCTAAGCCGGTGGTTGCAGGTTCGATTCCTGCCGGGCGCGCCAAACGGAAACACGCTTCAACGATGTTCCAGAAGTTCCAAACCTGTGGTGGCTGTAGCTCAGTTGGTTAGAGTCCTGGATTGTGATTCCAGTTGTCGAGGGTTCGAGTCCCTTCAGCCACCCCACCTTGTTCCAAGATTCGCCGGCAAAAAAGCTTGCACGCCTTCGAATCACGCTTTACAATTCCGCTTCTGCGGGCCGTTAGCTCAGCTGGTAGAGCAGTTGACTCTTAATCAATTGGTCCAAGGTTCGAATCCTTGACGGCCCACCAAACTGAAACGCCCGGCACTCGCCGGGCGTTTTTTTTTGCAGATGCGAAAGTGGCGGAATTGGCAGACGCCCTGGATTTAGGTTCCAGTGCCGCAAGGCGTGCGGGTTCGAGTCCCGCCTTTCGCACCACATCGGCAACGGCTATCCTGCCGGAACGGCATTCCGCCGGATCTTCACAGGATCGACGCCATGCGCAGCGGCAACCCCGCCCTTTCCGAAAACACCTTCCTCGATCTTGGCAGCGGCACCGTGGTGCAAGGCAATGCCGGGACGATGACCCTCAACGGCACCGTCAACAAGACCGCGCTGCTGCTGGTGCTGACCCTGACCGGCGCACTGTTCAGCTGGTCGCAATTCGCGGCCGCATTGGCCGCCGGCACCCCCGGTACGGTCATGGCCTATGTCTGGGGCGGCGCGATCGGTGGCTTCGTGCTGGCGCTGGTCACCATCTTCAAGAAGGAATGGGCGATGTACACCGCACCGGTGTACGCGGTGCTGGAAGGGCTGTTCCTGGGTGCGGTATCGGCGATGTTCAACCAGCGCTACCCCGGCATCGCCACGCAAGCCGTGATCCTGACCTTCGGCACCCTGGCGGCCCTGCTGCTGGCCTACCGCAGTGGGCTGGTCAAGGCCACCGAGAACTTCAAGCTGGGCGTGGTGGCGGCCACCGGCGGCATCGCCCTGCTGTATCTGGCGCAATTGGGCCTGAACCTGTTCCACTTCGAAGGCATGCGCTTCATCAACGGCTCCAGCCCGCTGGGCATCGCCTTCAGCGTGGGCGTGGTGATCGTGGCCGCGCTGAACCTGGTGCTGGACTTCGATTTCATCGAACGGGGCGTGGAACAGGGCGCGCCGAAGCACATGGAGTGGTACGCAGCGTTCGGCCTGCTGGTGACACTGGTGTGGCTGTACCTGGAAATCCTGCGGCTGCTGTCGAAATTGCAATCGCGCAATTGAGCAAAAAAAAGGCACCTTTCGGTGCCTTTTTTCTTGGTGTAGCCCTCCCCTTCAGGGGAGGGAAAAATCAAGATCACAACCGCGACGCGATCGCCTTCGCAAACCCCATCGTGTTGCCGCTGCCGCCCAGGTCCGGGGTCAGCGAGTCCTTGGCTTCCAGCGTTGCGATGATGGCGTCGCGCAGGCGCGCGGCCTGCTCCGGCTTGGCCAGATGATCCAGCATCTGCGCCGCACCCAGCAGCAGCGCGCACGGGTTGGCGATGCCCTTGCCGGCGATGTCCGGGGCGGAGCCGTGCACGGCTTCGAAAATCGCCACATCCAAACCGATGTTGGCACCCGGGGCCAGCCCCAGGCCACCGACCAGGCCGGCGCAGAGGTCGGAAATGATGTCGCCGAACAGGTTGGTGGTGCAGATGATGTCGAACTGTTCCGGCTTCATCACCAGCTGCATGCAGGTGTTGTCCACGATCATCTCGTTGCACTCGATGTCGGGGTACTGCTGCGCCACTTCGCGTGCGGTCTTCAGGAACAGGCCCGAGGTGGACTTCAGGATGTTGGCCTTGTGCACGATGGTGACCTTCTTGCGGCCGGTCTTGCGGGCCAGCTCGAAGGCGTAGCGGACGATGCGCTCGGAGCCCTTGCGGGTGACCTTCTGGGTCAGCACCGCGGTCTCGCCGTCGGCCGAGACGTCCTGGCCTTCGCCGATGTAGGCGCCTTCGGTATTCTCGCGCACGGTGATCAGATCAACACCGCTGGAAAAGCGCGACTTGGTGTTCGGGAAGCACTTGGCCGGGCGGACATTGGCGTACAGGTCGAAGCGCTTGCGCAGCTCGACGTTGATCGAGGAGAACCCGCCGCCCACCGGGGTGGTCAGCGGTGACTTCAGGGCGATCTTGTTCTTGCGGATCGAATCCATGGTCGCCGCCGGCAGCAGGTCGCCATGCTTCTCCAGCGCGACCATGCCGGCGTCCGCGTACTCGTACGAAAGGCCCAACTGCATCGCATCCAGCACGTGCAGGGTGGCGTCCATGATTTCCGGGCCGATGCCGTCGCCGCGGATGACCGTGATCGTTGTCATTTTCGAGTGTCCAGACAGGGCGCCGCCACGCACAGGGCGCGACGGCACAGGGGGGGGTATAACCGGCGATTATGGCAGATGGCGTGCGCCGGCGTATGTCCGCCGATCGTCAGCCGTGGTCGTGGGCCACCGGCGCGGCGGCATCCCCCTGCTCCAGCCGGTCAAGGAAATCGGTGGCGCGGCGCAGGTGCGGGATGACGATGGAGCCACCCACCACCAGCCCCACCGAGAACGCCTCGAACATCTCCGCGCGGGTCACGCCGGCGTCCTTGCACTGGGCGACGTGGTAACTGATGCAATCGTCGCAGCGCAGCACCATCGACGCCACCAGCCCGCACAACTCCTTGGTCTTCACGTCCAGCGCACCCGGCTGGTAGGTCTGCGTGTCCAGCGCGAAGAAGCGCCGCACCACCTGGTTGGGCTCGTCCAGGATGCGCTTGTTCATGCGCTGGCGGAATTCGGTGAACTGCTGCACCCGGTCGTCGGAGCCGCTCATGCCGGCGTGCCTTCAAGCAGCGGCTCCAGCTTGCCAGCGCGATGCAGCGCCATCATGTCGTCGTAACCACCGACATGGACGTCGCCGACGAAGATCTGCGGCACGCTGGTGCGCTTGGTCAGGGCGACCATCTTTTCGCGCTGCGCCGGGTCGGTATCGACGCGGACTTCCGTCCACTCGCGGCCCTTGCTCTTGAGGAAATTCTTGGCCATCACGCAGTACGGGCACACCGCCGTGCTGTAGATCGTGACCTGGGGAAGCGAGGTAGTGCTCACGGCGACTCCGGAACTCGGGAAAGGGGGGTATGGTCACAAATGGGGGCGCCTGCGGATTATTCCAGCCGCTCAAGCCCCGTTCACCCCATTTCCCACGCAACGCTGCATCCTGCCCGGATGAACCTTCGCCCGCCCGCTGCCCTGCTCGCCTTCGCCCTGGCCACCTGCATCGCCGCCGCCGCGGCGCAGGAACACAGCCTGCCCGACATCGGTTCGTCCGCCGCCAATGTCCTGTCCCCGGCCAAGCAGGCCGAATACGGGGCGATGGTGCTGGCCCAGCTGCGCCACGAAGGCTACGTGCTGGATGACCCGCTGCTGGACGCCTGGCTGAACGACGCCGGCCAGCGCCTGGCCGCCGCCAGCAACAAGCCGCAGCAGCCGTTCACCTTCTTCCTGCTGCGCGAGCGCCAGATCAACGCCTTCGCCACCCTGGGCGGCTACGTCGCCGTCAATGCCGGGCTGGTGCTGGCAGCGGACCGCGAGGACGAGGTGGCCGGCGTGCTGGCCCACGAGATTTCCCACGTCACCCAGCAGCATGTGCTGCGCGGTGCGGAAAAAGCGCAGCGCGAGAGCCTGCCGATCCTGCTGGCCACGCTGGGGGCGATCGTGGCGGCACAGAAGGCCGGCGGCACCTCCAGCGGCGACGCCACCTCGGCCGCGCTGATGACCGGCTTCGGCCTGATGCAGCAACGCCAGATCGACTACACCCGCGACAACGAGGCCGAGGCCGACCGCATCGGCATCCGCCTGCTGGCCAATGCCGGCTACGACCCCGAAGCGATGGCGGATTTCTTCCAGACCCTGCAAGGCGTGGTGCGGATGAACCAGGGCGACGAGCGTGCCGCCGTGCCCGGCTACCTGCAAACCCACCCGCTGACGCTGGCCCGCATCAGCGAGGCACGCGAACGCGCCGTCAAGCTGGAAGCCGGCATGGCCAGCCTGCCCGCGCTGGCATCGACCAACAACCCCCTGCTGCCACCCGGCCTGCAATTGGCCAGCGCCCCCCACGGCCGCGTGACGCGGCGCACCGACGGTGATTTCCCCTGGGCCCGCGAGCGCCTGCGCGTGCTCAGCGCGGCCACCCCGGCGCAGGCGGTGCGCGAGTACCAGCAGATGCGGGCCAAGCAACCGCTGGACGATGCCCGGCGCTACGGGCTGGCCGTGGCCCTGCAATTGGCCGGGCAGGACGCCGCGGCGCTGCAGGAACTGACGCCGCTGGCGCAATCGCACCCCGCCAACCTGTGGGTGCAGGTGGCGATGGGCCAGGCCGAAGCACACATCGGCAAGACCGCGGATGCCGACCGCCGCTTCGAAACCCTGCTGGCGCGCATGCCCGGCCATCGCGCCCTGGCATTGGCCTACGCCAACCTGCTGGGTGAACGCAACACCCCCGCCGCCGGCCAGCGTGCGGTGGCGGTGCTGCGCCCGCTGCTGGGCAACGCGGCCGGCAACGACCTGCCGTTCCAGCAGGCCTACGCCCGTGCCTGCGAGATCGCCGGCGACCCGGCGCGCGCCGGCGAGGCGTGGGCGGAAGCGGCCTATTTGTCCGGCCGCCCCGAACAGGCGCTGGTACAGCTCAACAACCTGAAGAAGCGCACCGACCTCGATTACTACGCCCGCGCCCGCATCGACGCGCGCATCGCCGCCATCACCCCCACGGTGCTGGAATTGCGCCGGCAGGGGGTGCGCGACGATGACGTCAACGGCCAGTGGGCACCGGCACTGCACGGCGGCTGAGCCGTCACGAAACCGTCATCGAAACGCCGTGTAATTTGCCGCATGCCCAACCCGGGCGCATGCTCACGGACACCATGCACAAGCACATCCTGATCGTCGAAGACGAACCCGCGATCCGCGACATGCTGGCCTTTGCGTTGCGCAAGGGCGATTTCGTGCCGATGCTGGCGGCGGACGGGCGACAGGCGCAGGAACGCATCGCCGAGCGGGTGCCGGACCTGATCCTGCTGGACTGGATGCTGCCCGGCAGCAGCGGGCTGGAACTGGCCCGGCGCTGGCGGCGCGAGGCGCTGACCCGCGACATCCCGATCATCATGCTGACCGCGCGCGGCGAGGAAAACGATCGCGTCGGCGGGCTGGAGGCCGGCGTCGACGACTACGTGGTCAAGCCGTTCTCCGCACGCGAGCTGTTGGCGCGCATCCGCGCCGTGTTGCGGCGCTCGCGCGAGGACGACGCCGACGGCAGCGTGCAGATGGGTGCGCTGCGCATCGACGGCAGCGCGCACCGGGTCTTCGCCGAGGTGGACGGCACGGCCCAGCCCATCGCCCTGGGCCCCACCGAATACCGCCTGCTGCATTTCTTCATGACCCACCCCGATCGCGTCTATACGCGCACCCAGCTGCTGGACCATGTCTGGGGCGGCAGCGTGTACGTGGAAGAGCGCACCGTGGACGTGCATATCCGCCGCCTGCGCAAGCAGTTGGAGCCGCACGCGCTGGATGCCATGGTGCAGACCGTGCGTGGTGCCGGCTACCGGTTCTCCACCGCGCTCTGACCGGGCTCCCGGTTCCGCGGCGATCGCACTAGACTCCGGACATGCCACGCGCCGCACGCAACCTCTGGTTCCACACCCTGTCCCGGTTGGCGCTGGTGCTGGGCGCAGCATTGCTGGCCGGGATCGTGCTGG
Source organism: Thermomonas sp. (assembly GCF_041905325.1). Classification (GTDB taxonomy): domain Bacteria; phylum Pseudomonadota; class Gammaproteobacteria; order Xanthomonadales; family Xanthomonadaceae; genus Thermomonas. Next base: position 28,201 of record NZ_JAYRLK010000014.1, read on the forward strand.
GCCAACCCTGGCCGGCACTGGCACTGGCCGCGTTGGCGGTGGTGGCCTGGCACTACGTGCGCCTGCACGGCCTGCTGCGCCGGCTGGCCGCGCGCCAGCGGCTGTCGGAACCCCGTGGCCACGACGCCTGGTCGGTCCTGGATGCCCTGCTCTACCGTGGCCAGAGCGAGCGCCGCGCCCGCAAGCGCCGGCTGCTCGACATGCTGCGCGCCTATCGCGCGATGGCGGCGGCCCTGCCCGATGCGGTGGTGGTGATCGAACGCAACAGCCAGCGCGTACTGTGGTTCAACCAGGCCGCAACGCCGCTGCTGGGGCTGCACTACCCGCGCCACCACCTTGCCCCGCTGGCCGCCGCCCTGCAGCCATTGCCGCTGGCGCAGTGGCTGGCCAGCGGGCGCAACGCCGAACCCATGCGCGACGCCCCGTCGCCGGTGGATCCGGCGGTGCGGCTGGACCTGCGGCTGCTGCCCTATTCCGACGAACTCTGGCTGCTGCTGGCGCGCGATGTCAGCAAGCTGCTGCGGCTGGAAGACATGCGCCGCGACTTCGTGGCCAACGTCTCGCACGAGCTGCGCACGCCCCTGACCGTGATCCACGGCTACCTGGAAATGCTGGAGCCGGAGGAAAAGCCCGAATGGGCGCCGTTGCTGGCGGAAATGCAGCGGCAATCGCAGCGCATGGCACAACTGGTGGAAGACCTGCTGACCCTGTCGCGGCTGGAAGCCAGCGCCGCGCCGCAGGATGAACCCGTGCCGATGGCACCGCTGCTGGCCGGCCTGCGCCGCGATGCCGAGGCGCTGAGCCATGGACGGCATCGCATCCACGTCATCGACGCGGCCGGGGTGGACTTGCTGGGGGCCGCCCGCGACCTGCACAGCGCGTTCGGCAACCTGCTCAGCAACGCGGTGCGCTACACCCCCGATGGCGGCGACATCGAGGTGCGCTTCCTGCGCGAAGCCGATGGCGGCGTCACCTTGCAGGTCCGCGACAGCGGCCCCGGCATCCCCGCCGCGCACCTGCCGCGGCTGGCCGAGCGCTTCTACCGCGTGTCCACCAGCCGCTCGCGCGAGACCGGCGGCACCGGGCTGGGGTTGGCCATCGTCAAGCACGTGCTGGGCCTGCACGGCGCGCAACTGCACATCACCAGCAGCGTCGGCGTCGGCAGCACGTTTTCCTGCCGCTTCGACGCCTCCCGCGTGCTTGCACGCAGCCCATCTTTGGTAGCCTCACCGGCATGAGCGCAGACCCGCACCCGATCTCCCTCCGCGACCCGTCGCTGCACGCCAATCGCGAGCTGTCGCAACTGGATTTCAATTTCCGCGTGCTGGCGCAGGCGCAGGACCCCTCGGTGCCGCTGCTGGAACGGTTGCGCTACCTGTGCATTTCCTGCACCAACCTCGACGAGTTCTTCGAAATCCGCGCCGGCGCGGTGCGCCACGCGGTGGAACTGAACCTTCCGCACGGGGTGGACGGGATGGACCCGTCGCTCCTGCTGGGACGCATCCACGACCGCGCCGCCGAGCTGGTGTCGGCGCAATACCGCTGCTTCTACGAGGAATTGCGGCCGGCCCTGGCCGACGAGGGCATCCGCCTGCTGCAACGCGAGCAATGGACGTCCGAGCAGCGCGCCTGGCTGCGCGAGTATTTCGTCAACGAAATCATGCCGGTGCTGTCGCCGTTGGGCCTGGACCCGGCGCATCCGTTCCCCAAGATCCTCAACAAGTCGCTGAACGTGGTGGTGCTGCTGGAAGGGCGCGATGCGTTCGGCCGCGAGGGCCACCTGGCCATCGTGCGCGCGCCGCGCTCGCTGCCGCGCATCATCCGCCTGCCCGATGCCGACGGCGATGGCGACGCCTTCCACGACTTCGTGTTCCTCAGCTCGGTGTTGTCGGCATTCGTGGACGAGCTGTTCCCGGGCATGCACGTCAAGGGCGCGCACCAGTTCCGCGTCACCCGCAATTCGGAATTGATCGTCGACGAAGACGATGTCGACAACCTGGCGCTGGCGCTGCGCGACGAACTGCTGGGGCGTGGCTACCTGCGCGCGGTACGGCTGGAGATCGACGAGCACTGCCCGCGCGACGTGGTGGACTTGCTGCTGGCCAACTTCGACCTGCCGGGGAATGCCGTCTACAAGATCAACGGCCCGGTGAACCTCAACCGGGTGGTGCAGGTGTACGACCTGGTCAAGCGCCCGGACCTGAAGTTCCGCCCGTTCCAGCCGCGCGTGCCGCAGGACATGGACGCGATGTTCGACCTGATCCGGCAGGGTGACGTGCTGCTGCACCACCCCTTCGACGCCTTCACCCCGGTGCTGGAACTGATCCGCCAGGCCGCCGAGGACCCGGACGTGCTGGCGATCAAGCAGACCCTGTACCGCACCGGGCCGGAGTCGCCGATCGTCGAACACCTGATCCAGGCCGCGCGCAACGGCAAGGACGTGACCGTGGTGGTGGAGCTGCGCGCGCGCTTCGACGAAGAAGCCAACCTGCGCCTGGCCGACCGCCTGCAGGATGCCGGCGTGCAGGTGGTGTACGGGGTGGTGGGCTACAAGACCCACGCCAAGATGCTGCTGGTGGTGCGCCGCGAGGGCCCGCTGCTGCGCCGCTACGTGCACCTGGGCACCGGCAACTACCACAGCGGCACCGCGCGCGCCTACACCGACTTCAGCCTGATGACCGCCGACCCGGCGATCGGCAACGACGTGCACCTGATCTTCCAGCAACTGTCCGGGCTGGCCGCGCCGCTGACGCTGGCGCGCCTGCTGCAGTCACCGTTCACCCTGCACCAGGGCGTGCTGGACCGGATCGCCCGCGAGGCGGCGCACGCCCAGGCCGGCAAGCCGGCGCGCATCGTGGCCAAGATGAACGCGCTGAACGAGCCGCAGGTGGTGCGTGCGCTGTACGAAGCCTCGCGGGCCGGGGTGGACATCGACCTGGTCGTGCGCGGCGCCTGCGGGCTGCGCCCGGGCCTGCCCGGGGTCTCCGAGCGCATCCGCGTGCGCTCGGTGGTGGGCCGCTTCCTCGAACACCACCGCATCTGGTGGTTTGCCAACGACGGCACGCCGGAACTGTTCTGCTCGTCGGCCGACTGGCTGGAGCGCAACCTGCTGCGGCGGGTGGAAACCGCGTTCCCCATCCTCGACCCCGCCATCGCCCATCGTGTCCATCGCGAGGGATTGATGAATTACCTGGCCGACAACCAGAACGCCTGGGAACTGCATGCCGATGGCCATTACCAGCGCTGCACGCCGGCCGATGGCGAAGCGGCGTTCTCGGCGCAGCTGGCGCTGCTGGACAAGCTTTATGCATGACGGCGGATGCCGCCGCTTCGGCCGCGGCGGCCGCCTGGGCGATAATGCCGGCATGCCCCGTCACCCCGAAACCGCCGCATGAGCCCGTCACCGCTGCGACCTGCGGTACCGCTGCGCGACGGCGACCTGCTGGCGGCGCTGGACCTGGGATCCAACAGCTTTCACATCGTGGTGGCGCAGCGCGTGCTGGGCCAGCTGCGGGTGGTCGATCGCCTGCGCGAGACCGTGCGCATGGCCGAAGGCCTGAACGCGCTGGGCGGGCTGTCGCCGGAGGTGCGCGAACGCGCACTGGCTTGCCTGGCCCGGTTCGGCCAGCGCATCGCCGACATCCCGCCGCAGCACGTGCGCGCGGTGGCCACCAATACCGTGCGCCAGCTGCGCGATGCCGAGAGCTTCCTGCGCCCTGCCGAAGCCGCGCTGGGGCATGCCATCGACGTGATTTCCGGGCGCGAGGAAGCGCGCCTGGTCTATCTGGGCGTCGCCCATGAACAACCCCCGCGCGACGACCAGCGGCGGCTGGTGCTCGACATCGGCGGCGGCTCCACCGAATGCATCATCGGCCAGGGGTTCGCGCCGCTGGAGCGCGAGAGCCTGCAAGTGGGCTGCATCGCCAGCACCCGCCGCTTCTTCGCCAACGGCAAGCTGGGCCGCAAGCGCTGGAATGCCGCGCTGCACGAAGTCAGCGCGGAGTTCCAGCAGTTCGCCAGCACCTATCGCTCGCTCGGCTGGGACGAGGCGATCGGCACCTCCGGCACCCACAAGGCGATCGGCAACATCTGCGCCGCGCTCAAGCTGACCAAGGGCGCGATCACGCTGCCGGCCTTGCAGGAGGTGCGCGAGCGCGTGCTGCAATCCAGCCGGATCGACGCCATCGCCCTGCCCGGCCTGTCCGACGACCGCCGGCCCATCATCGCCGGCGGCGTGCTGGTGCTGGAGGCGGCCTTCACCGTGCTGGGGCTGGAACGCCTGCAAGTGAGCAAGGCCGCGCTGCGCGAAGGCGTGCTGCACGACCTGCTGGGCCGTGGCGGCATCGACGACCCGCGTGACGTGTCGGTGGCGGCGCTGATGCAGCGCTACGGCCTGGACATCGCGCAGGCGCAACGGGTGGAAGACTGCGCGCTGGAGCTGTTCGACCAGGTCGCCACGCCCTGGGCACTGGGCGACGACGATCGCGACATGCTGGCGCGCGCGGCGCGCCTGCACGAAATCGGGCTGGCCATCGCCCACAGCGGCTACCACAACCACGGCGCCTACGTGCTGCAACATTCCGACATCGCCGGCTTCTCGCAGCAGGGGCAGCGGTTCGTCGCCGCGCTGGTGCGCGTGCACCGCCGCAGCGTGCCGAAATCGGCGTTCGACATGATCCCGGACCGGTTGCTGGCCAATGCCCGCCACATGGCCGCGCTGCTGCGGCTGGCGGTGCTGCTGCACCGCTCGCGCAAGGACGAGGCGATGCCGGGGCTGCGCCTGCGCGCCGAAGGCGAAAAGCTGGCGCTGCGGCTGGACAAGCGCTGGCTGCAGGCCCGCCCACTGCTCCGCGCCGACCTGGAAGGCGAGCCCGAGGACATGCTGGGGCTGGGCATCCAGCTGCGCATCGAGGCGGCCTGAACGCGAAACGCCGGCATCGCTGCCGGCGTTCGCGTCACCACGCATGCAGGAAGTGGCTTCAGTTTTCGACCACCTGCTTGCGCGGCAGCCGGGCCGGACGCTGCGCGGTGTTGTAGACGAAGGAAGCGACGATCGCCGACGCCTGCTTCAGGTCGTCCGGCACCGCATGGTCCTGCACGTCCAGGTCGGTGTGGTGGACGTGGCTGAAGTAATCCAACTGGTCCTGCACGAACTGGAAGCCGGGCACGCCCACCGCGTCGAAGCTGACGTGGTCGGTGCTGCCGGTGTTGCGCTGGGTGACGATGGTGGCACCGACGTCACGCCACGGCTTCAGCCATTCCGCGAAGATCGGCGCGACGGCGAGGTTTTCCTGCGCGTAGATGCCGCGGATCCTGCCGCTGCCGTTGTCGAGGTTGAAGTAGGCCGAGACCTTGCCCCAGTCCTGGCCGCGCAGCAGCTTGCCCTTGTGCTGGCGGAAGAACGCCGGCATCGCCTTTTCTTCCGGGTCCTTGGGCTCTTCGAAGCGGCCGATGTGGCGGCTGACGTAATCCTGCGAACCCAGCAACCCCTGCTCCTCGCCGGTCCACAGCGCCACCCGGATGGTGCGGTTGGGGCGCGCGCCCACCGCCTTGAGGATACGCATCGCCTCCATCATCACCGCCACCCCGGCACCGTTGTCGCTGGCACCGGAGCCGGCATGCCAGGAGTCCATGTGCGCGCCCAGCATCACCACTTCGTCCTTTTGCGGGCCGCTGCCCGGGATCTCGGCGATGGTGTTGTAACCGGGCTGGTTGGTCTCGCCGAGGAACCTGGCATCCACGTTCAGGCGCAGCTTCACCGGCTCCTTGCGCTCCAGCGCGCGCATCACCGTGTTGTAGTGCTCGGCCATCATCACCAGCGCCGGCACGCCCACCGACTCGCCGGCCTTGCGCGAGCCGCCGCCCATGACGCGCACGATGCCGTCGTTCCAGCTGCTGATGGACACCGTGGCCACCACCCCTTCATCGATCAGGAACTGGTTGAGCTGCGGCGCCAGCTCCATGCGGGCACGGAAACGCGCCAGCATCGCCGGATCCACGTCACGCGCCTTCGGCAGCGGATAGGCCAGCAGCTCGTCCAGGTCGGCCGCGGCATAGCGCTGGAAGTCGGACTTCTCGTTGGGCTTGTAGGTGCGCAGCTCGTCGGTGAAGACGATCTTGCCGCGCAACCGGCCCTTCCATTTGGCCAGGTCGTCCTTCGACTCCAGCTTGACGAAGATCGCCTCGCCCTCGACCGGGCCGGAGGTCCCCGGCGTCCACGCCTTCGGCAACGCGTGCAGCGGCATCGCACGGGGGCTGAGCATGTCCACGCTGGCATCGGTGAACTGCCAGCCACGCCCCAGGTTGTCCACCGCCTCGTCGTGGACGTTGGCCAGGCCCCATTCGGTGAACTTCGCGCGCGTCCAGCGATTGGCTTCCAGCATCGCCGGCGACAGGGTCAGGCGCGGGCCGATGACGTCGGTGAGATGATCCAGCGTGGCCACCACCTGCGAGCGCTGGAAGGCTTCCTGGCGGATCCTGGCAGTCATGTCCAGGTCCACCGCTTCCTGCGCCGATGCACCGTGCGCACCGGCCACGCCGGCCGCCAGCAGGGCAACCGCCCACATCATGCGTTTCATCGTCATTCCCCGCCTGCGGCAAAGCCGCGAGTGTAGCCAGCCCGTCCTGCGCCCCGCGTGGGCCATCGGTCATGCCGGCGGCCGCGCCGAAAGCTGGTACCAGTCGAGCTTGCGGGTGCCCACCATGATCGCGGCGAGGATCGTGAACAGCAGCGCCGAACCCAGCACCAGCGCGTTGTCCTCCGACAGCAGCAGGCCGTAGAGCAGCGCATACAAGGTTCCCAGCATCGCCGCGAACCCCGCCCCGCGCGCCCGGCTGCGCAGCACCGCGGCCAGATAGAAGCCGATCAGGCCGATGCAGGCCGCCGCTGCCGCCAGATAGGACAGCCCGAACGCGACGTGCTCGGAGAGACTCAGCAGCAGCAGGAAGAAGATCGCGATGGCCATGCCCACCAGCAGGTACTGGATGGGATGCACGCGCACCTGCTTGATCAGTTCGAACATGAAGAAGCCGATGAAGGTCAGCAGCACGAACAGCAGCCCGTACTTGCTGGCGCGGTCGGCCTGCAGGTAGGGGTTCACCGGGTCGATCAGCGCCACGCTGACCGCAGCGTCGGTCGCCGCCGCCTCGCGCGGGTCGCCGCCGGCGGCGATGGCGGGCTGCGCCAACACCGCCAGGTCGGGCTGTTGCAGGTAGCGGCGCTGGGCGTTGCTGGCCACCGCCGCCAGCTGCCAACGGGCGCGGAAGCCCTGCGCGTCGATGTCCTGCTGCGGCGACCGCCCCTCGAACTTGGGGCTGGGCCAGCTGGAACGCAGGCGCAGGTCGTTGGCATCCCCCAGTGGCAGCATGGCGAAACGCTCGGTGCCGCGCAGCACCAGAGCCGCGCGCACATCCAGGTGCAGGCGCGCCCCGGCCGCCGGTGCCGGCAGGCGGGCGTGCACGCCGGGGCCATCGGCATGCCCCAGCCCCTGCTCCACCGTCAGCGCGGCACCGTTGGCGAACAACGTCGGCGTTCCCTGCAAGCCGCCGACATCGGCAATGCCCACGCTCAGCCAGGGCTGGCCGATGCGGCGCTGCACGCCATCGGCATCCGCCGGAATGGCCACGTCGAAACGGGCCTCGGCATCGCCATCCCATGCATACACGCGCACCGCGTGCAGGCCGCGGCGGCGCACGTCCGGCTTGAGCACGCCGGACATCGCCAGGGTGGCCGGGAAGAACGTCCACTGCCCCGAACGCTGGCGCACGCTGCGCCGCAGGGTGCCGTCCTCGGCGGTGACGGTGGTCTCGCTGCGCTCGTCGTAGGGCACCACCAGCACCGGCCCGGCCAGCCACTGGCGGCCACCGTAGTTCGCACCGATGTCGCGCACCGCCGTTTCGCGGAATTGCTGGCGCTCCTGGATGGTGCCGCGCACCATCTGCAACGGAATCAGGATCACCAGCGTGAGCACCACCACCATCGCTGCCTTGAATGCCAACCGCATCGCCTTGCTCCATCGGAAGATGGACGACAGCGTGGCGCGCCGGGTCGAGGCCACGATGGCGCGACGATGAAGCGGGCGTGAAGCGCGCCTACCCGGCCGGCAGCTCGACGCTGGCCACCGCGCCGCCGCCCTCGCGGTTGCCCAAGGCCACGCGGCCGCCGTGCAGCTTGGCGATTTCGGCAGCGAAGTTCAGGCCCAGTCCGCTGCTGCGCGCACCGCCATCCGGGCGCGGCAGTGCGTAGAAGCGCTCGAACACCCGCGCCAACGCGAAGTCGGGGATGCCGGGACCGCGATCGCCCACCTCGATGCGCAGGCCATCGGGCTGCACCTGCAAACGCACCTCCACCACGCCGCCGGCGGGCGAAAAATCGATGGCGTTGTCGATCAGGTTGGCCAGCAGCTGGCGCAGCAGCAACGCATCGCCCGCCAGTGGCGGCAGACTAGGGGCCACGTGCAGGTGCAGCGTCACCCCACGCGCCTGTGCACGGGCTGCGGCGTCCTCCAATACCGTGCGCGCCAGCGCGGCCAGGTCCACCGGCGCCGGCGCGTCGAGCGCCTCGCGGTGTTCCAGCGCGGCCAGCGCCAGCATGCGGTCCACCAAGCCGGCCATGCGCCGGCTCTGCGCGCCGATGCTGGCGACGAAGCGGGCGCGGTCAGGGTCGGGCAGCGGCCCTTCCAGCAGTTCGGCGGCGCCGCGGATCGCCGCCAGCGGGCTTTTCAGTTCGTGGGTGAGCGCGTGCACGTACTGCTCCACGTACTGCTTGCCCTCCAGCTGCCGGCGCATGCTCTCCAGCGCGCGACCGAGGTCGGCGAACTCGCCGGCGGCGTCCGGCAGCTGCGCGCGCTCGCCGCGCGCCACCGCATCGGCATAGCGGCGCAGCGCGGCCAGCTGGCGCGACAGCCACCACGCGGCCAGCCCGCCCACCAATAGCGCGCTACCCAGCAGCACCCAGCCCCAGTGCAGGATGGTGCGCTGGCTGCGCTCGATGAAGGGCTGGATGCTGCGGTTCGGTTTCGACACCGTGAGCACGCCGGCAATCGTCCCGTCCGCCGCGAAGATCGGCGCGGCGACGTACATCACCGTGCTGGCCTCGTCGTCCGGGTCGTCGCGGGTGGAGCGCGCGCCGTACTGGCCGCGCAGGGTGCGATAGACGTCGTTCCAGCGCGAGTTGTCGCGTCCGACGTCGCGCCCGGCCGAATCGAACACCACGATGCCGCGCGCGTCAGTGACGGTGACGCGGTAGCTGGCGTGGCGCTTGGCCTGCCCCCAGATCCGCGCGTCCAGGTCGCGGCGGGCCATCGCCTGCACCCGCCGGGCGAAGGGGCCGTCCGCGATGCGGCCGGCCAGCAGGTCGTCGGTGGCCAGTTCCGCCAGCACGTTGGCGGTGTCGGCCAGGGTGTCCTCCATCGCCTGCCGCACGCCGGGCTTGACCTGCTGCACGAACACGTTGCCCAGCAGCAGCGCCGCCAGCGCCACGATCAGGAAGTACCCCAGCAGTACGCGCAGGGCGATCTTCACCGGGCGTCAGTCCACGTCCACGGAATAGCCCAGCCCGCGGTGGGTGCGGATCGGGTCGCGCGCGGGGTCCAGCTGGCGCAGCTTGGCGCGCAGCGTCTTCACGTGGGTGTCGACGGTGCGCTCGCCGGACTCCAGCGCGTCCGCCCACACCCGGTCCAGCAGCTGCGCGCGGCTGAGGATGGCGCCGGGCCGGCGCAGCAGCTCGGCCAGCAGCGCGTGCTCGTAGCGGGTCAGGTCCAGCGCGTGGCCGGCGTAGCGGATGCGGTGGGCATCGGCATCCACCTCGAAACGGCCGCGCCGTTGCGACTGGCCGCCGTCGTGCCGGCGCAGGCGCGCGCGCACCCGCGCCACCAGCTCGCGCGGGGAGAACGGCTTGGCCATGTAGTCGTCCGCGCCCAGCTCCAGGCCCAGCACGCGGTCGATCTCGTCGCTGCGCGCGGTCAGGAAGATCACCGGCAACGTGTGATGTTCGCGCAACCGGCGACAGACCTCGAAGCCGCTGACGTCGGGCAGGCCGACATCGAGGATGACCAGGTCGATGCCACCGCGCGCCAGCCGCGGCAGCACTTGCCCGCCCAGCAGCACGTGCTCGGCAGCGAACCCCTCGGCGCGCAGCGCGTACAGCACGGTCTCGGCGATGGCGGCGTCGTCTTCGGCCAGCAGGATGGTGGTGGGCATGCACGGCATCCTAGCCGAGGCGGCCACCGGGTTTGCGTGGCCAGCGTGAAGTGGGTGCGACAATGCGCGCATGAACTATCGCCACGCCTTCCATGCCGGCAACCATGCCGACGTCCTCAAGCACGTCGTGTTGCTGGCCCTGTGCGAGGCGCTGACAGCCAAGCCGTCGCCCTGCTTCGCGCTGGACACCCACGCCGGCCGCGGCCTGTACAAGCTCGACGGCGAGGCCGCGCAGGCCACCGGCGAGGCGGCCGACGGCATCGCCAGGCTGCAGGCGGAGGCCCCGCGCGAGCCGGCCATCCAGCGCTATCTGGCCGCCGTGCGTGCCTGCCGTGACACCCACGGCACGCACGCTTACCCCGGCTCGCCCTGGCTGTTGGCGCAGCCGCTGCGCGACACCGACCGCATCGCCGCCTGCGAGCTGCACCCCGAGGAGGCGCACGTGCTGCGCGGGCACTGCGCCGGCGACCCGCGCATCGCCGTGCACGAACGCGACGGCTACGCCGCGCTCAAGGCGCTGCTGCCACCGAAGCACGGTGCCACCAAATTCGCCCGTGGATTGGTGTTGATCGACCCGCCCTATGAAGCGCAACTGGCCGAATTCGACACCGCGCTGGCGGCCTTGCGGGAGGGCCTGGCTCGCTGGCCACAGGGCATGTTCGCGCTGTGGTACCCGATCAAGCAGGGCCGCGCACTGCACCCGTTCCGGCGCGCCGCCGCCAGGCTGCCGGCGAAGTCGGCGCTGCTGCTGGAGCTGCTGGTGCGTCCGGACGATTCACCGCTGCGGATGAACGGCAGCGGCATGCTGGTGCTCAATGCACCGTGGCAGTTCGACGCCGCGATGCGCCCCGCCCTCGACGCCCTGCGCCGCGCGCTGGGCGAGCCCGGCGCCGGCGCGCGGGTGGAGTGGCTGCGCGCGCCGGGCTGAACCGCCATCCATGCGAGAATCCGCACGGTTTCCGCATCGCCATTCCCCATGCCTTCCAGCTTCTTCGCCCTGTTCGACGACATCGCTTCGCTGCTGGACGACATCGCGTCCATGACCAAGGTCGCCAGCGGCAAGACCGCCGGGGTACTGGGCGATGATCTGGCCCTGAATGCCGAACAGGTCAGCGGCATCCGCGCCGAACGCGAACTGCCGGTGGTCTGGGCGGTCTTCAAGGGCTCGCTGGTCAACAAGGCCATCCTGGTGCCGGCGGCGCTGGCGATCGCCGCGCTGGAAACGTGGCTGCAGGCACGCGGCCACGGCGTGCCGCTGATCCTGCCGCTGCTGATGCTGGGCGGCGGCTATCTGTGCTTCGAGGGTGCGGAAAAACTGGCGCACAAGTTCCTGCACAAGCCTGCCGAAGACCTCCAGCATCATGACGCCCTGGTGGACGCCGTGCGCGACCCGCAGGTGGACATGGCCAGTTTCGAACAGGACAAGATCAAGGGCGCGATCCGCACCGATTTCGTGCTGTCGGCGGAAATCATCGTGATCTCGCTGGGGACCGTGGCCACGCAGCCGTTGCCCACCCAGTTCGGCGTGCTGGTGGCGATCGCGCTGCTGATGACCATCGGCGTGTACGGGCTGGTGGGCGGCATCGTCAAGCTGGACGACATCGGCCTGCACCTGGCGCGCGACGGCGCGGGCCGCATCCGCGCCGCGCTGGGCCGCGGCATCCTCGCCTTTGCACCGAAGCTGATGCGCGTCCTGTCGGTGGCCGGCACCGCCGCGATGTTCCTGGTGGGCGGAGGCATCCTCGTGCACGGCATCCCGCCGCTGCACCATGCCATCACCGCACTGCCGCTGGGCCGCCCGGAATGGCTGTGGCAGGCCCTGTGCAACGGCACGTTCGGAATCCTGGCGGGCGCGCTCCTGGTGGCAGGACTTTCGGCCCTGTCGCGCCTGCGTGGCCGCCGCCACACTCCCACCGCCTGAATACGCCGAACGGACACCCACCGTTCATTTTTTTAATGCCGTCCACGCGATGATGCCGACATGGCCGCCCGCAACCGCATGCCCCCGTGGCACGAACATGTCCGCCTGAGCAATGGGCGTGAACTGCTGATTCGCCCGATCCGGCCGGAAGACGCCGGGCCGATGCAGGCCGCGTTCACCCTGCTGGAACCGGATGAAATCCGCCAACGGTTCCTGCACCCGATGAAGGAATTGAGCACCCGGCAGGCCGAACAGCTCACCCGCCCGGACCCGCGCCGCGATTTCGCGCTGGTCGCGGCCGAACCGCTGCCGCCGGGCGAGGCGCTGGTGGGCGCGGTGGCACGCATCTGCATCGACGCCAACGGCAAGGACGCGGAATTCGCCATCCTGGTCAGCCACTACGTCAACGGCATGGGCCTGGGCCGCCACCTGATGCGCAGGCTGGTGCGCTGGGCCAAGGGCCGCAAGGTGCAGCGCGTGTACGGCGACGTGCTGGAGAGCAATCTGCCGATGCAGGCGCTGGCGCAGTCGCTGGGCTTCCATCGCGAAACGTCCGGCGAGGCCGGGCTGGTGCGGGTGGTGGTGGACCTGCCGCCGCCGAAGCCCAAGGCCCCGCTGCCGTCCGCGGCGTTCCCGGGCACGCCGGCGTAAAATCCGCGCACAACTCCACCTGACACACGCTGGCGCAACGCGTCCGGCATGGATGGCCATTGCATGCATGCGTCCCCGCTGTCGTTTCCCGTGTCCCTGCCCCGCGCCGGCCAGGCCCGTGCCTGGTGGCGCGCGCCGCCGTCTTCCACCGCGCTGGCCTGCGCGCTGGCCGCTGCCGCCGGACAGCACGCCCGCCCGCTGCTGGTCGTGACCCGCGACAACCATGCCGCGCAGCAACTGGAAGCCGACCTGCGGCTGCTGTTGGCCAGTGATGCCGCCCTGCCGGTGCTGGGCTTCCCCGATTGGGAAACGCTGCCCTACGACCGCTTCAGCCCGCACCCGGAGATCGTCAGCCAGCGGTTGGCCACCCTCACCCGCCTGCCCGGGCTGCAACGCGGCGTGGTGGTGGTGCCCGCCGCCACCCTGATGCAACGGCTGGCCCCGCGTGCCCACGTGCTGGGCAACCGCTTCGACCTGAAACGCGGCCAACGGCTGGACCTGGACGCGGAAAAACGCCGGCTGGAAGCCGCCGGCTACCGCAACGTGCCGCAGGTGTTCGACCCCGGCGACTTCGCGGTGCGCGGCGGGTTGCTGGATGTCTACCCGATGGGTGCGGACACCCCCTTCCGGATCGAATGGCTGGATGACGAGATCGATTCGATCCGCATCTTCGATCCCGACAGCCAGCGCTCGCTGGAAAAGATCGCCGCCATCGAACTGCTGCCCGGCCGCGAAGTGCCGATGGACGACGCCCACGTGCAGCGGGCGCTGGCCGCACTGCGCGAGCGCTTCGACATCGACACCCGCCGCAGCGCGCTGGTGCAGGACCTGAAGGCCGGCCTGGCCCCGGCCGGCATCGAGTATTACCTGCCGCTGTTCTTCGAAGGAGGACGCACCGGCGAGGCCGGCACCGCCACCCTGTTCGACTATCTGCCGGAGGCCTTGCCGGTGCTGTGCGAAGGCGCGCTGGACGCCGCCGACGCCGCCTGGACGCAGATCGGGCATCGCCACGAACAACTGCGTCACGACCTCGAGCGCCCCCTGCTGCCACCGGCCGCACTGTGGCTGGCACCGGACGCGCTGCGCGAACGCTTGAACCAGGGCGAGCGCATCGAAGTCTGCGGCATCCAGCATCCGCGCCACGGTGACGCGCACGCGCTGCCGGTGCAGCCTGCGCCAGCACTGCCACTGGCGGCGAAGGACCATGCGCCGGGCGAGGCACTGCGCGACTTCCTGCGCAACTATCCCGGCCGCGTGCTGGTGGCCGCCGATTCCGCCGGCCGCCGCGAAGCGCTGCTGGAAGTGCTGCAGGCGGCCGGGTTGCAACCCGAAGTGCTGGCGGACTGGTCGGCTTTTGCTATTGCTCGTCATTCCCGCGCAGGCGGGAATCCAAGGACGTTGGCCGTTGACGACGAAGCAAGAACAAAGTCCATGGATGCCCGCCTTCGCGGGCATGACGATGTTGCATTCGCCATCGCCGTCGCCCCCTTCGACGATGGTTTCGCGCTGGACGCACCGGCGCTGTGCGTGCTCACCGAACGCCAGCTGTTTCCCGAGCGCGCCGCGCAGCCGCGCCGGCGCAAGCGCGCCGGGCGCGAGCCGGAAGCGATCATCCGCGACCTCGGCGAACTCACCCTGGGGGCGCCGATCGTCCACGAGGACCACGGCGTCGGCCGCTACCGAGGGCTGGTGGCGATGGACGTCGGCGGCATGCCCGGCGAATTCCTCGACATCGAATACGCCAAGGGCGACCGCCTGTACGTGCCGGTGGCGCAGCTGGACCGCATCAGCCGCTATTCCGGCGCCAACCCCGACACCGCGCCGCTGCACAACCTCGGCGGCGAGCAGTGGGCGAAGGCGAAGAAGAAGGCCGCCGACAAGGTCCGCGACGTTGCCGCCGAACTGCTGGAGATCCAGGCCAAGCGCCACGCGCGGCAGGGCCTGGCGATCGACGTCGACCGGGCGATGTACGAGCCGTTCGCCGCCACCTTCCCGTTCGAGGAAACCCCCGACCAGCACGCCGCCATCGAAGCGGTGCTGCGCGACCTCGCCTCCTCGCAGCCGATGGACCGCGTGGTCTGCGGCGACGTCGGCTTCGGCAAGACCGAGGTCGCGGTGCGCGCCGCCTTCGCCGCCGCCAGCAGCGGCAAGCAGGTGGCGGTGCTGGTGCCGACCACCCTGCTGGCCGAGCAGCATTACCGCAACTTCCGCGACCGCTTCGCCGACTGGCCGCTGAAGGTGGAAGTGCTGTCGCGCTTCAAGAGCAAGAAGGACATCGAAGCGGAACTGCAGAAGCTGGCCGAAGGCAAGCTCGACGTGATCGTCGGCACCCACCGCCTGCTGCAGCCGGACGTGAAGTTCAGCGACTTGGGCCTGGTCATCGTCGACGAGGAACAGCGCTTCGGCGTGCGCCAGAAGGAGGCGCTGAAGAAGCTGCGCGCCAACGTGCACCTGCTCACCCTGACCGCCACGCCCATTCCGCGCACACTCAACATGGCGATGAGCGGGCTGCGCGACCTGTCCATTATCGCGACGCCGCCGGCCAACCGCCTCGCCGTGCAGACTTTCGTCCACGCCTGGGACGAGGCGCTGATCCGCGAGGCCTTCCAACGCGAGCTGGCGCGCGGCGGCCAGGTGTATTTCCTGCACAACGACGTCGAGAGCATCGGCCGCATGCACGACGAGCTGCAGGCGCTGGTGCCGGATGCGCGCATCGGGATTGCGCATGGGCAGATGCACGAGCGCGAGCTGGAACGGGTGATGCTGGACTTCCACAAGCAGCGCACCAACGTGCTGCTGTGCTCCACCATCATCGAATCCGGCATCGACATCCCCAATGCCAATACCATCCTGATCAACCGCGCCGACAAGTTCGGCCTGGCCCAGCTGCACCAGCTGCGCGGGCGCGTGGGCCGCAGCCACCATCGCGCCTACGCCTACCTGCTGGTGCCGGACGGGCGCAGCATCACCGCGGATGCGAAGAAGCGGCTGGACGCGATCAGCTCGATGGACGAACTGGGCGCCGGCTTCACCCTGGCCACCCACGACCTGGAAATCCGCGGCGCCGGCGAACTGCTGGGCGAGGACCAATCCGGACAGATGGCCGAAGTCGGCTTCAGCCTCTACACCGAGCTGCTGGAGCGCGCGGTGAAATCGATCAAGCAAGGCAAGCTGCCGGACGTGGACGGCGACGACCGCTTCGGCGCCGACGTCGACCTGCACGTGCCGGCGCTGATCCCGGACGACTACCTGCCCGACCCACACGCGCGCCTGACCCTGTACAAGCGCATCAGTGCCGCCCGCGACGCCGACGCGCTACGCGAGCTGCAGGTGGAGATGATCGACCGCTTCGGCCTGTTGCACGACGCCACCAAGCACCTGTTCGCCACCGCGGAACTGAAGCTGGATGCCACAAGGCTCGGCATCCGCAAGCTCGACCTGGGCGGCAGCGGCGGACGCATGCAGTTCGTGGAAAAACCCGCGGTCGATCCGATGGCGGTGATCCGCCTGATCCAGGGCCAGCCCAAGCACTACCGCATGGATGGCCCGGACAAGCTGCGCATCACCCTGGAACTTCCGGATGCGGCGACGCGCTTTGCCGCCGCGCGCGGGCTGCTGACGGCACTGCACCCCGCATGACCACGCCATTTCCAGAATGGCAGGGCGACGCTGCACCGATGCACGCGCTGCAAGCCACACTGGCCACGCACGTGCAATTGCGCGACGGCTTCCCGAAATCGCCGCGCACCGTGGCAGGCTTCGACGTCGGCATCGAAGATGGCGGTGCCACCACCCGCGCCGCCGCCGTCCTGCTGGATGCCGACACCTGCGCGGTGATCGACCAGCAAGTTGCCCATCTGCCCACGCGGATGCCCGATATCCCCGATCTGCTCAGCTTCCGCGAGCTGCCGGCACTGCTGGCGGCGCTGGCCTTGCTGAAACACGCCCCAGACCTTGCCCTCATCGATGGCCACGGCATCGCCCACCCGCGCCGCTTCGGCATCGCCGCGCACTTCGGCGTGGCCACCGGCCTGCCCAGCATCGGGGTTGCCGGAACCGTGCTCGTCGGCGAAGCACGCATGGCCCTGCACGACATGCGCGGCGCGTTCACCCCGCTGCGCGACGGCAAGCAGCAGATCGGCTGGCTGCTGCGCAGCAAACCCGGCAGCCCGCCGCTGGTCGTGTCGCCCGGCCACAAGGTGGCGATGCCGTCCGCACCGGAACTGGTGATGCGCTTCGTCACCCACCATCGCCTGCCCGAACCCACGCGCCTGGCCAGTCGTCTTGCCCTGCGCACGAATGGCCTTCACTCCGAGGAAGAGGCATAAACTTCCGACGTCATCCATTGGAGCCAGGCCATGCTGCGCATGCTCGTCCTATCCGGGTTTCTCGCCCTCGCAGGCTGTGCCGGTGCCACCCAGGGCACGATGGTTCCCGCACCGGCAGCCCAGACACCCGCCCCGCCCGATACGCCCATCGACGACACCCTCACGCTGGCACTCGGCGCACACGCCCGCCTGCCGGACGGCAGTGAACTGGCCTACACCCAACTCGTCAACGACTCGCGCTGCCCCGCCAACGTGCAATGCATCTGGGCCGGCGATGCAGAAATCCAGCTGCGCTGGACGCCCCGGCAGGCTCCCCCCGAAACGTTCTCGCTGCACACCACGCCCCGGCAGGAACAATCGGCCAGCCACGCCATCGGCCACCTCACCGTCACGCTGCAATCGCTGGAGCGCGGCATCGCCCCATCCGCCACCCTCCGCATCACCCGCCAATCCCCCTGACCCTACCCATCCAGCGGGCTGCGTACCCCCCGCCCGCCACGATTGAGCACATGCGTGTAGATCTGCGTGGTGGCCACATCCTTGTGCCCCAACAATTCCTGGATGGTGCGGATGTCATAACCCGCCTCCAGCAGGTGCGTGGCAAAGGAATGGCGGAGGGTGTGCGCACTGAGCAATTTATCGATCCCCGCCTGCGTCCGCGCCCGTTTCAACGCCCGCGCCAACACGGCATCGTCGATGTGATGGCGAAACACCCGCCCGCTGCGCGGATCCTGCGAGCGCTGTTCCGCCGGAAACACGAACTGCCAGCCAAAATCCTTGCCCGCACCGGGATATTTGCGCGACAGCGCATGCGGAAGGCGGGTTTCACCGAATCCATCCGCCAAGTCTTGCTGGTGGAGGATGCGCGCCCGTTCGATTTCCTGCCGCATCACCGCCTCCAGCGACCGCGGCAACACCGTGCGGCGGTCACGCGCGCCCTTGCCATTGCGAATGGTGATTTCACCACGGGCAAAATCCACATCCTTGACCCGCAACCGCAGGCATTCCATCAGCCGCATGCCCGTGCCGTACAGCAAACTGGCCAACACCCGTGGACGTCCGTCCATCATCGACAACAGCCGCTGCACCTCCTCCACCGACAACACCGTCGGCATCCGGCGCGGCCGCTTGGCCCGCAGCACCGACGCCATCCACGGCAGGTTGACCCGCAAGACATCGCGATAAAGGAAAAGCAACGCCGACAACGCCTGATTCTGGGTACTGGCCGCCACCCCGCCCTCCACCGCCAACCGGCTGAGGAAGTCTTCCACCTCCACCCCACCCAATTCCCGCGGATGCCGACGCCCGTTGGCCAAAATGAACCGCCGAATCCAACCCGTGTACGCCTGCTCCGTGCGGATACTGTAGTGTTTCGCGCGGATCTTGCCGCGAACAACGTCCATCAAGCGTGGATTCTTTCGCCCCTCAGCGCCCGACACTACACCCCTGTTTTCATCCCCGTATTCCATACACCCTCGCACATCCGGCCATATCCGGATGCTGGCACGAAGCCCGGCCAACCGGAATCGGATAACACATTGATCCAAGGTAGGATTTCTGCTTGACGCATCCCCCTTGCAGGACGCACTATCCTGTTCGTACCCCGCTTTTGGGGTCTACTAAAGTGTTAGCGCTCACTAGCTAGTAGCCGGATGCCGATGTTTCTCTCTGTAGCATTAGCCGCCTTGCTTGCCCAGTCGGACCAACCAGAGCCGCAGCCACCTGCC
>NZ_JAYRLK010000019.1:0-5328 GCF_041905325.1 Thermomonas sp.
CAGCATGCCCAGCAGCACCGTGACCGCGGCCAGCCAGCGGTAGGCCGTGCCGTAGCGCTGGCCCAGCAGCTCAAGGGTGTCGGGTGTCGACATCCACTTCCACCAGCATGCCCGGCTTCAGGCGCGCGGCCTTGTCCGACAGGCGGATGCGCAGCGGCAGGCGCTGCGTGACGCGGGTGAAATTGCCGCTCGGATTGGGGTTGGGCAGCAGCGCGAACTTGCTGGTGGCGGCGTCGCCGATGCGCTCGATCTCGCCCTTGAACACCTCGCCGGGGAACGCATCGACACGCACCTGCGCGGGCATGCCCAGCTTCAGGCGCGCGACCTCGGTTTCCTTCACGTTGGCCTCCACCCAGACTTCGGCGGGGTTGTGGTACATGAGGATGCGCTGGCCCGCGGAGACGTGTTCACCGGCGCGCACGAAGGTCATCACCACCACGCCATCGCCCGGGCTGAGGATGGTCCGGTCGCGGATGTCGTTGTCCAGCCGGCGGATCTCCGCGCGGATCTCGTCGGCCTGGCGCTCGAGCACGACGCCCTGGCGGCCCACCACCTGCACCTGGCGGCGGCTGCCTTGCGCCGCGGCGAGCTGCCCGCGCACCGCGGCGAGCTCGGCCACGGCCTTGCGGTATTTTTCCTCGGCGGACCGCAGGTCCGTGGCCGAGCGCTCCAGCGCCTGGGGCGACAGCCATTTCTGCTGCGTGAGTTCGCGCGCGCGTTCGAATTCGGCGCGGGCCTGCTTCTGCTGGGCCTCCACCGAGGCGACCTCGGCCTCGGCCGCGACCAGGCGGCTGGCCTCGCTTTGGTACTTGCCCTCGGACTCCTGCGCCACCTGGCCCGACTGCGCCTTGAGCACCTCGGACTGGGTGGCGATGGTGCCCAGGCGCGCCAGCAGCATGTCGCGGCGCAGGATGTCGTCGCGCGCGTCGATGCGGACCAGCAGTTGCCCCGCCCGCACGGCGTCGCCCTGCGTGACGGGCAGCTCGCTCACCTGGCCCGCCGTCAGGCTGGAAATGGTGATCACGTTGCCGTCCACGCGCGCGTCATCCATGTAGACGTGCGTGGAGCGGTTGTAGAAGAATCGCGCGACCAGTGCGATCGCCACGAGCGCGACCGCCAGCGCGATCAGCCGTTTCGTCCGTGGACCGGGGTGGATGGCCATTCGCGCGCTACGCCCCCAGGGTGACAACGCTGGTCCAGAAGCAGACCTGGCCGTTGTCGGGATGGTCCATCCTGTTCAGCAGCGTGAGCTTGCCGTCGCCGCCGATGGCGAACACCGCCAGGCCGGGCAGGACCTTCCTGATCCCGCCGTCCGCGCGGACCAGCATGTGGTCCTGGTTGCCCACCACCAGGACCTTGCCCCGGGCGTCGATGCCGAAGGTGCGCGGGAAATTGCCCTGGGTGTCGATGTGCTGGATCAGGCTGGGCACCCCCGTGTCGGGGTCGATCTCGAACACCGCCACGTCGTTCACGCCGCCCATGAACACCTGCCGGTCGCCGACGGGCTCGGTGTCGCGGGCACGGTTGGTGATGTAGATGAAGCGCCCGTTCGGGTGCACATGGATCGACGCCGCCATCTGGATCGACGGGCCGGGGGTCACACCCTCCAGCGTGCTTTTGATGGCGCGCGGCCGGGGGGCAATGCCCTTGTCGTCGCAGTCGTACAGGTGCAGCTCGCCCTGGCGTTCCACGCACAGGTACATCCAGGGCCGTGTGGGGTGAAAGTCGACGTGGCGGGCTGCAAAGCCATGCGCGCCGATTTTCTTGCCCAGCCAGGGCGCGGCCCGCGCCGGGTCCGCCTCGATGCGCGCCAGGGGCGCCATGCGCCCAGCGGCATAGGAATAGATGCCGATGGCGCCGGCGGCCTCGCCGGTGGGGTGGTGCCCGCATTCGGGGGTCACGACGATGTTGCCGGCGGGCGTGACGCGAACCTGGTGCACCGTCGAGCCGAACTGGATCGGCTGCTGAGCGACCTCGTCCCCCACGCTGCCGTCGGGCCTGATCGCATGCACGGTCACGTTGGATGGCGTGCTGTAGGCCAGCAGGGCGTGGCGCTCGGCGCCATCCAGCGTGATGCTCAGGGGGCGGTTGCCCAGCGGCATGGGCTCGCCGTGCGGCGCCAGCTCGCCGCTCGGCAGGATCTTCAGCGCCTGGATGAAATGCGCCTGGCGCTTGACCAGGCTCATGGGGCCGGCGTCACTGGTCGCCACGTACAGCAGCGTGCGCGCCTGGTTGGCCCACGCGTCCTGGATATCGGCCGGCAGGGCAAACGTCTGGATCGGGGTCAGGGCGCCACTGCCGGTATCGACCTCGAAGACGTGCATGTCACGGCCGAGGGAGGAATAGACAATCGTTTTTTCAGTCATGGTCATGGGGTGGAGGTGGCGTGGCCGCAAACCCGGCGCCCGGATGGCGCTCGCGCTGGTTCGATTGGAAAAGTACTTCAGGCATCACGCGGTCGGCGGCCGGACTCACGCGCCCGGGTGCGACCCCGATATATTACGTGCAAGTGCCGCCTGACGATAGGGGGCTAACCAGCAGGCCGGCGTCGTGAAACGAGATGCCCGGCGTGTGGGGCCGGCAGGGACACTCTCATTCCCATGCCATTCACCTCCCCGTTCGAAGACACCCTGCACGTCGGCGGCAGCGCGTACCGCCATGCCAGCCTCGCCCTGCTGGCCGACCGGCACCCCCCACTGCGCCGGTTGCCAAAAGTGCTGAAGATCCTGGCCGAGATCACCCTGCGCCGCGCACCGGCGGAGCTGCCCGCCTACCTGGACTGGGTCGCCCGTGGCGGTTCGTCCCCGCAGGCAGTCCAGTTCTGGCCGGCACGGGTGCTCACCCACGACTCCACCTGCGTGCCGGCCTTTGTCGACTTCGCCGCCCTGCGTGACGCGGCGGCCGCGCAGGGCCTGGACCCCGCCGCCATCAACCCGGTGGTGCCGGTGGACGTGGTGATCGACCATTCGATCACCGTGGACCGGGCCGGCAGCGCCGACGCGCTGCTGTTCAACATGCGAACCGACGTGGAGCGCAACCGCGAGCGCTACGCCCTGATCCGCTGGGCTGGCCGCAACCTGAAAAACGTGACCGTCACGCCCCCGGGCTTCGGGATCGCGCACCAGGTGAACCTGGAACGGCTGGCCAGCGTGGTGCAGGTCGACCGCAGCGGGCCGCACCCCTGGCTGTTGCCCGACACGCTGGTGGCTTCGGACAGCCACACGCCGATGGTCAGCGGCCTGTCGGTGCTGGCCTGGGGTGTGGGCGGGCTGGACATGCAGATGGCCGCCCTGGGCAAGCCGCTGCCCATGCGCCTGCCGGGCGTGGTGGGCGTGCGCCTGAGCGGGCAACTGCGCGCCGGCGTCACCGCGGCCGACCTGGCGTACACGCTGGTGCGGGTGCTGCGCGACCACGGCGTCATCGACCACATCGTCGAATTCTTCGGCCCGGGCATGGCCGGGCTCAGCGTGCCCGACCGGGCCACCCTGGCCAACATGGCGCCCGAATACGGCGCGACCACCGGCTTCTTTCCCACCGACGACGCCACCCTGGACTACCTGCGGCTCACCGGCCGCAGTGCAGAACAGCTGGCCATCGTCCAGGCCTACACGCAGGCGCAGGGCCTGTGGTTCGACCCGGCGGAGGAACCTCTGTTCACGAGCACGGTGGCGGTGGACCTGACCGCCATCGAAACCACGCTGGCCGGCCCGCGCAACCCGGCCGAACGGGTGACGCTGCGCGGCGTGCCGCAGAGCGTGGAGCAGGCCATCACGCGCCTGCGCGAAGGCGCACCCGGCGAGGCCGCCGCCGCCGGGCCCGGCCAGCCGGGCGACGGCGCGATCCTGATCGCCGCCATCACTTCCTGCACCACCACGGCCAACCCGCAACTGATGGCGGGCGCCGGGCTGCTGGCCCGAAACGCGCGGCGCGCGGGCCTGGCGGTGCCCTGGTGGGTCCGGACCTCGCTTTCGCCGGGCTCCCGGCCCACCGCCGGCTACCTGGCCGCGTCCGGCCTGCAGGACGACCTGGACGCGCTGGGTTTCCAGGTCACCGGCTTCGGCTGCATGACCTGCATCGGCAATTCGGGTGAGCTGGCGCCGGCGGTCACCGAGGCCGTGCGTGGCCGCGGCCTGCTGGGCGCGGCCGTGCTGTCGGGCAACCGCAACTTCGAGGGCCGCATCCACCCGGACGTGAAGATGGCCTACCTGGCCGCGCCCGCGCTGGTGGTGGCCTATGCGCTGGCCGGCACGGTGTGCCGCAACCTGGAGACCGAGCCGCTGGGCACCGGCCACGGCGGCAAACCGGTGTACCTGGCCGACGTGTGGCCCAGCCGCGAGCAGATCGCCGCCGCGCTGCAGCCGGTGCTGGGGCCCGCGCTCTTTGCGCGCGCCGAGGCCGACAACCAGCTGGGCTTCGCGCTCTGGGACACGGTGCCGTCCGGTGGCGACGACGCGCTGTTTGCCTGGTCGGCGCAGTCCACCTACCTGCGCCGCCCGCCCTACCTGGACGGCATGCGCATGGCCACGCCGGTGCGCGGCGACATCCACGGTGCCCGCGCGCTGCTGGTGCTGGGCGACCGCGTCACCACCGACCACATCTCACCCGCCGGAAGCATCGCCGAACAGGGCCTGGCCGGCCAGTACCTGCGTGAACACGGCGTGGCGCGGTCGGACTTCAACCAGTTCAATGCCCGCCGCGGCAACCATGAGGTGATGGTGCGCGGGGGGTTCAGCAACCCGGGCCTGGACAACGAGCTGCTGGCCGATGTGGGGCGCAAGGGCGGCTACGCGCGCGTGCAGCCCGCGGGGGACGTGCTGCCCGTGCACGACGCCGCCCTGGCCTATGCGGCGCGCGAGGTGCCGCTGCTGGTCATCGCCGGCAAGGAATACGGCTCGGGCTCCAGCCGCGATTGGGCCGCCAAGGCCACCGCGCTGCTGGGCGTGCAGGCGGTGGTGGCCGAAAGCTTCGAGCGCATCCACCGCAGCAACCTGGTGGCGATGGGCGTGCTGCCGCTGGTGTTCGCCGATGGCCTGACGCGGCACGACCTGGCGCTGACCGGCGCGGAGACTTTCGACATCCTGGGCCTCGGCCCGGACATCACGCCAGACGCCCGCGCGGTACTGCGCGTGCACCGCCCCGATGGCCGCAGCGCCGACTTCCCGCTCATCGTCAAGGTCGACACCCAGGCGGGCATCGCCTGCGTGGGGTCTCCTCGTTTTCAGTGCAATAAGTGACGGTACGCAAAGCTAGCACTGGCGCGGGGGTGGTCTGGGTAGACCGTTGATTTCATTGACTTTCCTGTTCGCTTTGTAAACGGGTATGGTGGCC
>NZ_JAYRLK010000020.1:0-5139 GCF_041905325.1 Thermomonas sp.
TATGGCGTTCCAGCGCTCGTGTTGCTGCCGCTGCTGTGGCGGATCGGCCTGCGTCCGGCAGGCCTGCCGACGTCACGACTGGTATGGATGGTGCTGGGCGGTGGCCTGCCGTTCGGCCTGCTGGTGATGGCCGGCGCGCAATGGGCGCCTGCCGCGCACATTGGCGTCTTCATGGCGGGAAGCGTTCCTCTGTTCACCGCAGCCGGGTCGCGGATGACCGCAGGCACGGCGCTGGCGCGCGGGCAATGGTTGGGCCTCGCACTGGTGGCGACGGGTTTGCTGGTTCTGGGGGTGTCCAGCACCGCTTCGGCCGGCGCCAGCTGGCGTGGCGACGCATTGCTGGTCCTTGCCGGTGCGCTGTGGGCGGCATACACGCTCGCGTTTCGCGGCAGCGGCTTGTCACCCTGGCAGGGTGCGGCGGTCGTCAGTGCATGGTCCAGCCTGTTGCTGGTGCCGCTGGTGGTGGTGCTGGGCGCACCACGGCTGTTACAGGCCCCGTGGACCGACGTGGCCCTGCAGGCGGCAGGACAGGGTGTGGCGGCAGGTCTGCTGGGTCTCGTGGCTTACCTGGCGGCAGTCACCCGGCTGGGCGCTGCGCGCGCCGCGCTGTCGGCGGCATTGGTGCCACCGCTGACGTCACTGGGTGCCGCGTGGTTATTGCACGAGCCGCTGGGCCCCAACACGCTGGCGGCGTCTGCACTGGTTGCCATGGGTGTGGTCATGGCTGCCGGGGTCAGGGTGTTGCCAGCGCCGCCCGCACCGCGTCAATGACGCGTTCCACATCAGCATCGGACAGCCGTGGCCCGATCGGCAGGCTCACGGTGGTGCGTCCGATAGCGGTGGCCACCGGGGTGGCCTCGGGCCGCCAGCCCAGGCGTTCGCGGTAGTAGGTGTACTCCGGCAAGGCGCGGTAATGAACGCCAACCCCGACACCTGAGCGCTGCATGCGGCGCAGGAACTCGTCACGGTCGATGCCGCACCGCGCCTCATCCACCAGCAGGGTGTACAGGTGCAAGCCATGCCGGGTATCGGGCTCCGCCGGGGCCGGGCGGGTCGCGGGCAGGTCGGCAAAGGCCTGCTGGTAGCGCAGCCACTGGTGCTCGCGCACCTGCCACGCGGCTTCCAGGCGCCGCAGCTGCTGCAGGCCGATGGCTGCTTGCAGATCCATCATGTTGAGCTTGAAGCCGCATTCCACCACGTCGTAGTGCTGGAAGCCGTCCGCGGCGTAGCGCTTCCACGCGTCGCGGCTCATCCCGTGCAGCGCCATGCAGCGCATGCGTTCCGCATGCCGGGCGTCTTTCGCTATGACCATGCCCCCTTCGCCGGTGGCCAGATTTTTGGTGGCGTAGAAACTGAAGCAGCCAAAGTCGCCCAGGGTGCCGGCAGGCTGACCCCGGTAAAGCGACTCCACGGCATGGGCGCAATCCTCAATTACTCGCAGGTGGTGGGCACGGGCCACACGCAGCAGTGCGTCCATGTCGCACGGGCGGCCCGCAAAGTGCACGGGGACCACGGCCCTGGTGCGTGGCGTCAGGGCGTCCTGCAGCCCGGTTGCCGTCAGGTTCATGGTCATTGGGTCCACATCTGCTAGCACCGGTGTGGCGCCGGTGTGGAGCACCGCGTTGGCGGCTGCGCAGAACGTCAGCGCAGGCATGACCACTTCGTCGCCCGGGCCCACGCCTGCCGCCAGCAGGCTGAGCTGAAGGGCAGCGGTACAGGAGTTCAGGGCCACGGCCTGGGCGGCATCCACGCCCTTGTAGGCAGCAAGTGTCGCTTCAAATTCGGCCACGCGCGGGCCGGTTCCGAGCCAGCCGCTGCGCAGGGTGTCGAGCGCGGCCTCAATTTCGGCATCGCCATGGTCTGGGGCGCCGAAGGTGATGAAATCCTGTCTCATGCCTTCAGGCCCAGCAATTGCCGGGCCTGCGACCTGGGCATCAATGACCGCTCGAACAGCGCCGCCGCCGAGACCACGCGCTCGATCAGGGCAGCGTTGCTCGCGGGGCGTGTTCGCTGTGCGTCCAGCCAGAGGTTGTCTTCCAGGCCGGTGCGTACGCCATCGGCCAACAGCAGGCCCAGCCCGTTGGCTGGCAACTGGAAGCGGCCAAGGCCGGCAACGCACACCACGCAGCCCGGGGGCAGCGCCGCCAGAATGGCGGCCAGCTGGAGCGGGTCGGCCTGTGCGCCGGCCACGTTGCCGAGCAGGACGTTCACGTACAGCGGCGCCGTGACCAGGCTTTCGGCCAGCAGTACCCGCGCGAAATTGGCCATGCCAAGGTCAAACACTTCCAGTTCGGGCCGGATGCCACGCGCCTGCATGCGCTTTGCCAGCCGGCGAATGGTGTCCGGCTGGTTGATGCTGGCCGACTGCATGAAGTTGAGCGACCCGAGTGTGAGGCTGGCCATGTCGGGGCGGGCCTTGCCGTCCAGATCCAGCACGCGCGCGCGCGAATCAAAACCCGAATCGAGGCGGCCACTGGTGGTGACGCAGACCACCAGTTCGCGCCCGCCGGGCAGCGCCCGGATATCTTCGATCATCCGGCCATACGGCTCGGGGTCCGCCGTCTGCACGCCCGCTGCATCCCGGGCATGCAGGTGCACCATCTGCACCCCGGCTTCCAGCGCACGCCCCACGTCGGCCACGATTTCCGAATGGGTCAGCGGAACCTGCGCGCTCATGGCGCGCGTCGGGATGACGCCGGTACAGGCCAGGTTGACAAGAAACGGCGTTCCGGTCCGCATCAGCTGCTCACTTCCAGCGACGTTCTGGCGAGCTTGCGGGCGGGGTTCCCGACGTAGGCACCATCCGCTTCGGTGTTCCTGACCACAACGGTGCCGGCCCCAATGAAGGTTCGCGGTGCGATGGTGAGGTTGTCACGCAGCACCGCGCCCACGCCCACAAACGCCTGTTCGCCGACATGGCCCTCGCCGCCCATGGCGACTTCGGCCGCCACGAACGCGTGGTCGTCGACCGTGCAGTGGTGCGAGATGTGCGCGCCGCTGCGGATGATGCAGTTGTTGCCAATACGGCAGAACGGCTGGACGATGGCGTGTTCGTAGATCAGCACGTTGTCGCCCACGACCAGATCGGGCCAGGTGCTGGCGCGACTGGAGATGTACCGTGCGAAGCTGTAGCCCCGCCGTTTGCCGTCCTCGTAACGGGCGCGCCGAACTCCGTTGATTTGCTGGTAGCCCATGGGGATGAGCAACTGGAAGCTGTCCGGCGGGTAGTGCTGCTCCAGCGTCTCGAACGCCACCAGCGGAAGGCCTTCGTGGGTGTTTCCCGCCATGAACGCAGCATCGACGGTGAAGGCCGCCACCTGCAGCGGCGAGTCATGGGTGAGGCAATACCGGGCCAGGCTGGCAGAGCGCAGCGTTCCAAAAATGACAACGGGCCGGTGGGGTGCAGGGTGCATCGCGATCATGGCAACGGGCGGGTGGACTCGGCCGCAGTTTGCCTGATCTGGTATAGCCTCACGGCCCGCTGGCATGCCTGCAGCAGCCGGCTGGCAGCGCGGCCGGTCGACAGGTCCAGAACTTCGTCGAAGCGCGCCTTCATGGCCTGGCCGGCGGCGTGCCGCCGGTCGGGGTGGTCAATCCACTCGACGAAGCGGTTCATGTATTGGGCGATGGTGACGACTGCGTGGTCGCCGACCTTGTCACCCCCATCACTGCCCGCCAGGCTCAGTACCGGAACGCCAAGGCTCATGGCGGTGGCCACACTGGCGCCGCCGCCCAGCCGCGGTGGGTTCAGATAGAGGTCGGCCAGCTGCAGCCACCCGGCAAAGTTGTCCTGAAAGGGCATGCAGCGTGCCCGTGCATGAAGCGTTGCCAGACGCGCCGCACGGTGCTCTGGCACACCAATGAGCAGCCAGTGCACCTTGGGGTGACGGTCCAGAACCGCGGTCACGCCAAGGGTCCAGGAGTCGGTCATTTCGTCGCTGAGGCGCGAGCCGGAGGAAACGCACAACACGGCATCGTGCCCAATGCCCAGCGTTTCGCGGGAGCACCCTGGCGCCGGTTCGGCGGGCCAGAACCGGTGCGGGAAGTGCACCGGTTCGGGGGCAACGATTCCCGGCCAGGCGAGCGAAGGATCCGGTTCCGGATCGGCATTCAGCCACACATCGACCGGCGCTACCGGTGGCAGGGTGTGAAGGCTCATGCCCACCACCGGCCACCGGGCGTGCAGGGGCCACACCACGGGCGAGGCAAAGCCGACATAAAGCACAAGATCCGGTGCGTAGGCACCGATCAATGCCAGCATGTCGCGCCATCGTGCATCGAGCGAGAAGTCGGCATCGGCCAGGCTGACTTTCAGGTCACCCGCGCTTCGCACCGGCCAGCTTGACGACTGCGCGGGCCCGACGGTTGAATGGTCGCCACCGGCGAAGTAGGTGCGCATGTCCGGAATGCTCAACTCCTGACCGGCGAACACCTGGGTCTCGATGCCCTGGCGGGCCAGCAGTGCCTGCAGGTTGAACGTCATGGCGGTGCCGGCATGGGCGCCCGATGCCAGATGGGGTGTGTAGAGGGCCACACGGTGCACCGCGGCCGGCGGCGCACCGGTTGCAGCAGGCCGCGCCAGTCCCCGGCCCAACTGGTCCATCAACTGGCTGATCTGTCCGTCCACGAGTACCTGCCGGAACGCATGGCGGTTCTCGCAGCGCGACAGGGCCGCCCCCCACAAGACGATGCTTAACGCCATCCAGCGATCGGTGCCGGGCAATTGCGGTGCCAGTGCAGTCATCTGCATCAAATGCTGCAGGTCGCCCGTCAGGCACCACAGCGCCGACAGGCGCAGCCAGGCTGGCAATGCAGCGCTGACCGGAAGCTGCTGCAGGCGTGCGACGGCCTCGTCACGTGGGCCGGAGGGAAGTGCGGCGGTGGCGCTGACCAGCCGCCACCAAGCGGTGACTTCTGCGGGCCGCAGCGAGACCTGCGCCAGTGCATCGTTGGCCAGCGCAACCCATCGGGCCTGCGCCGCCGGTGCGAGGGCTTGTACACGCATCGCTGCGTCGGCGGCTCAGGGCTTGCTGGCGGGTGCCGTGATGCCCAGGCGCCGGGCGATCGATTGCTCCAGCACCTTTACCTTGGGCTCGATGGTCGGCCGGGTGTCGGCGAGCAGCTTGTCGATGAACGCCT
>NZ_JAYRLK010000021.1:0-4467 GCF_041905325.1 Thermomonas sp.
TGCTGAACCTGCTGCGCTCGCTCGCGCAATTGCTCGAATCCCACGGCATGGGCGGCACCGCACCTTCGGCCGATGCAGCCCCGTCACCGCCAGCGGACGCCGTTGACGCGTCCACCCCGGAGCCGGCCGCGATCTGGCCGCACCCACCTCGCCGCAAGGCTCCCCCGTTCGTGACCACCTCGTGATCGCCCCCATCCGCGCCATCACCCTCGATCTCGATGACACCCTGTGGCCGTTCGCGCCGATCGGTGAGCGCATCGAGACCGCCCTGCAGGCGTGGTTCCAGACACATAGCCCGCGCACCGCCGAACGCTTCCCGATCGCGGAAATGCGCGCGCTGCGTGAACGGGTGATGGCGGAACTGCCGGAGCTGTCGCATGACCTCGGCCTGCTGCGGCGGCTGACCATCGAACGTGCCCTGCGCGAGAGTGGCGACGATCCGGAATTGGCCAGCGCCGCGTATGGCATCTTCTTTCGCGAACGCAATCAGGTCGATTTCTTCGCCGATGCACTCGACGGCTTGCGCCGCATCGCCGCGCAGGTGCCGGTGGCGGCACTGACCAATGGCAATGCCGACCTCGCCGCCATCGGCATCAGCCAGCATTTCCAATTCGAATTGACCGCACGCGAATACGGCGCGCCGAAGCCGGATGCCGGGATTTTCCTGGAGGCCTGCCAACGCCTGGGCACCCCGCCCGAGCAAGTCCTGCATGTGGGCGACGATCCACGCGTGGACATCGCCGGCGCAGCCCATGCCGGCCTGCGCACCTGCTGGATCGACCGCGGTCTGCACGTCTGGCCGGAGGCGCAGCCTGCTGCCGATCTGCGGGTAACGACGCTCACCGAATTGGCGGATTGGCTGGAGACCGGGGCGATCTTGAAGAAGGTGGCCTGAGCCGCGGATTCGCGGCTACAGCCACCCCTTCTGCCGCGCCAGTCGATAGGCTTCGATGCGATTTCCCACACCCAGTTTGCCGATGGCCTCGGACAGGTAATTGCGCACGGTACCGTGGGAAAGATTGAGCTTCTGCGCGATCTCACCCGCGGACAGGCCTTCGCCGGCCAGACGCAGGGCCTGGCGTTCGCGATCGGTCAGCGGGTCGGCCTCGCCCCAGGCTTCCAACGCCAGCGCGGGATCAATCGCGCGCCCGCCTCGGTGAACCTGGCGAATGGCCTCAGCCAGTTGTTCCGCCGGCGCATCCTTCAGCAGATAGCCGCGCACGCCGGCATCCAGCGCGCGACGCAGGAAGCCTGCGCGGGCGAAGGTGGTGATGATCACCACCTTGATCGGCAGTTCGTGTCGGGCGATGCGCTGGGCCAATTCCAGCCCGGTCAGGCCGGGCATCTCGATGTCGGTCAACAGCACATCGGGCTTGAGCCGCTGCAGTTCGCGCCAGGCCGCTTCGCCATCGGCGGCGCTGCCCACGATCTCCAGGTCCGACTCCAGCGCCAACAGCGCGGCCAGGGCACCCCGCAGCAGGGTCTGGTCTTCGGCCAGCAGGATGCGGATCATGCCTGTATCCGTGGCGTCGCGGCAGGCTCCGCCGCATCGACCGCGCGCAATGGCAGGAGGGCTTCACGCCATGCCAGCGGCACCCGCACCAACAGCCGGGTTCCGCCACCGCGGGGGGAATCCACGCTCAGGCTGCCGTCCAAGGCACGGATGCGGTCACGCATGCCGGACAAGCCATTGCCATCCACCGTGACGCCGCCGCAGCCGTTGTCGCTGATGCGCAATTGCACGGCTTTGTCTTCGCGGGTGAATTCCACCTGCGCCTGCGCGGCCTCGGCATGGCGACAGATATTGGTGACCGCTTCGCGCAGCACCAGCGCCAGCCCGCGCTCCACGTCCGGCGGCAAGCCCGCCGGTGTCGGGCCGTAGTCCAATTGCACCCCGGCCGATTCCAGCATCAGCTTTGCCGATGCCAGCTCCGCGGCAAGGTCGGTTGCGCGGATCCCGGTGACGGCGCTGCGTACCTGCGCCAGCGCTTCGCGCGCCACGGTCTCGGCTTCGGCCAACTCACGCTTCGATGCGGCCGGGTCGCGTTCGAACAATTTGCGCGACAGCTCCAGCTTCAGGGTGATCAGTGACAGCGTGTGCCCCAGCAAATCGTGCAGGTCACGGCCGATGCGTTCGCGCTCGGCGGTAGCGGCAAGCTTGCGGACTTCCTCTTGCGACAGCGCCAGTGCGGCATCTTTCTCCTGACTGACGTGCTCGACATTGACGATGATTCCGATCACCAGGGTCATGGCCGGCACCCACAGCCACAGCTCGCGCGGATAGCCCAGCCACGTCGCCACGCCCACGTAGACCAGGTTCATCGCCAGCAATTGCAGGATGTATTTCCCCAGCACCAGCCGATGCGCCGTGATGCGCAGCATCACGCAGCCGAACACGAAGTAGCTCAGACCCGAGGGGTACCAGCGCAACAGCAGCAGGCTCAACGCCGCCATGCCGATGGCGTAGCTCCATGCGGTTCGCCGCGACGCCAGCAAGGTCTTTGCGTACAGCCACAGGAAGGTGGGGTAGGACACCGCGGTCAAGCCCGCCCATAACCGGGTGTAGTGACCATCGCCCATCAGCGGCGTCAGGAACACCCACAGCGACCACAACAGATGCACACCATCGGTCCACGGCGATTTTCCGCGCCGGATCGCGGCAGCGACCGACGAATCCGGTGCGGGCGTGAAATGGCGACGTAGCCAAACGGGGATCATCATCCGCGCATCCTAAGCCAAGCCATCAACCGTAGCGCCGCAGGCGGCGCGCGGCGATCCACAGGAAGCCGACGGTGAAGCCGAGCAGGATCAGCACATGCGGCAGGCCTGCACCCGTGTCGAAGCCAACCGCCGACAAGGCCAGCGCGTTCAAGTGATAGCTCGGCCAGATCGGTGCCAGCTGTTGCAGCACCGCCGGCATCATCTTCAGCGGGAACCACAGCCCGGACAGGAAGGCCATCGGCAGGTAGATCATGTTGAGCAGCCCGGGCGCACCCTGGCCCTTGAGGAGGGTGCCGACCAGCAGGCCCAGCGCGCAGAACGGCAACACGCCGAGTGCATCCACCCACAACAGCCGCGCGATCTGCGTGCCGGTCAGCGGCGCATGCCCCACGCTCAGCGCAAGCATCAACAGCAATGCACCGACCACCAGCGCCACGATCACCGCCATCAGCATCTTGCCGGCCAAATAGGCACCCGGCGGCATCGGCAATGCACGCTTCAAGGTCAGCAAGCCGCTGTCGCGCTCCAGCGCCAGCGACACGCCGAAACCGAACAGGCCCGGTGCCATCACGCCGAAGGTGCTGTAGCTGGCCAGCATGTAGCGGGCGGCCTCGCTATTGCCGTGATTGAGCACGAGACCGAACATCACGAAGAACACGTTCGGGAACAGGATGATCGGCAGCAGGAAGCCGGGGTTGCGCAGGTAACGCAGGATTTCACTGCGCGCTTCCTGCAGGTAGGCGCCGAAGACACGGCGGCGCGGCATGGTGGCGGTCATGGCGTTCATCAGGCGGCTTCCTGCAGGTCGAGGTTGTCATCACGGGTCAGCTCGGTGAAGGCTTCGGCCAAGCCCGCGGCACGCACTTCCAGTTGCGCCAGCGTGGCGTCCTGCGCCAGCAGGCGCCGTACCAGAAGTTCGGAATGTTCGGTGCACAGGCACAGGCGTTCACCATCGCGACGCGCCTCGGCCACTTCCGGCCAGCGCGCCACCTCGGCCAGCGGCAATGCGGTGGCGCACCACACCCGTTTCATGCCGATGCGCGCACGCAAGGCCTCCACGCTGCCTTCGCTGATCACCCTGCCGCGCGCCATCACGCAGACACGGTCGGCCAAGGCTTCGGCTTCTTCCAGGTAATGCGTGGTCAGCACCACGCCATTGCCTTCGGCCACCAGATGGCGGATCGCGACCCACAGTTTTTGCCGCGCCTCGATGTCCATGCCCACGGTGGGCTCATCGAGGAACAGCAGGCTGGGCCGCCCGCACAACGCCAATGCGAACTGCACCCGGCGCTGCTGGCCGCCGGAGAGCTTGCCGTAATGGCGGCCCAACAAATCCGACACACCCGCCAGCTCGGCGCTCTCGGACACGCTGCGTGGATTGGGGTAGTAGCTGGCCGTCAGCCGGATCAATTCACCCACCTTCAAGGTCGGCGGCAGTTGTGCGTCCTGCAGCATCACGCCGATGTGGCGACGCGCGGTGATGTCCTGCGGGTCGCGGCCGAACAATTCCACCCCGCCGGCATCGGCACGGATCAAGCCCAGGAGCAAGCCGATCGCGGTGGTCTTGCCCGCCCCGTTCGGCCCCAGCAAGGCCAGCAATTCGCCGGCGCGCAATTCCAGATCGATGCCTTGCAGGGCCTCGACCGCGCCATAGCGTTTGCGCGCACCATTCAATCGCGCCAGTACATGTTTCATCGCTTGCATGGGTAACACTCCGCGGAGATCGGCACCCATGCTCACCGCGCG